>JAIYAC010000026.1 GCA_027489245.1 Neisseriaceae bacterium
AGGAGGCGAACTATACCCACCCCACCCAAACCCGTCAACACCTACACCGCAATAAACTGCAAGCATTTGCTTAAGGTGTTGATTTGCAACGGCACCTAAAAACGAAAAAGTTGGCCGCAAGCGGCCAACTTGGTGAGGTGTGGGTTTGCCTGACTTAAAGTGATTCGAGCATGGCGGGTGTCATCATGGCTTTGAGGCGGATTTGCTCGATGCCGTGGCGTTCGCGATGGTTCAGCCACCAGACGGAGCCCTTCTTCACGCTCCATAGCAGCGGCTGTTCGCTAAGCAATGTGGCTGCCAGGCGGCCGATGTAAGGCTGGTGCCCTACCAGGACGATGGTTTTGCCGCATTCCGGCCAGCCTACGGCAGCCAGGACTTCTTCTACAGAAGCATCCGGGTTCAATGCCGGCAGGATCTCGTAGCTTTTTGCCAGAAAGGCTGCGGTTTGCTGGGAGCGCACGGCTTCCGATGCCAGCAAACGGTAATTGTCGGGTAGCTGTTTGTGCAGCCAGTCGGCCATGCGACGGGCTTGCTGTTGGCCGCGGCGGGTCAGCGCGCGGGCCAGGTCGTCATTGCCGTCTTCGGCTTCGGCGTGTCGCCATAGAATCAGGTCCATGGGTGTTCCTCGGTGAATGTTGTTGTGTTTATGGTGTTGCAGTGTAGCGATGCGCCATTACAGCATCAGGTAATGCACCAGAATGGGGGCAAGAATGGCTGTAAACAAGCCGGTCAGCCCCATGGCCAGACCGGCAAAGGCACCGGCAGTTTCCGATAGCTGGAAAACACGCGCAGTGCCGATGCCGTGTGCAGCCACGCCGGTGGCGACGCCGAGCACCACATCGTCGTGGATGCGCATCAGCTGTATCAGCGGCTTGGCACAGATGGCACCGATGATGCCGGTAACGATAACAAAGGTAGCCGCCAGTGCGGGGATCCCCCCCAACACCTCGGCCACGCCCATGGCAATCGGTGTGGTAGCAGAACGCGGCGCCAGCGATAGCACCATGGTACGGGGCATATCAAACAGCAGGCCTGCGCAAACCGCCGTGACGACCCCGGCAGCGCTACCGATAACAATGGCCAGCAGGATGGGCAAGCCACTTTTACGCAGCCGGCCCAGGTTGTTGTACAGCGGGATCGCCAGCGCCACAGTCACCGGCCCCAGTAGAAACTGGATAAAGCCGGCGCCTTTCATGTACTGCTGGAAATCCATGCCCAGCAACAGTAATACCGCAATCACCATGACTGCCCCCATCAGCACCGTATTGGCCAGCGGGTGGCCGTGATAGCGGCGGCTGAGGGTGAGCGCGGTGCGATAGGCGGCCAACGTTAGCAGCAGGCCGGTGAGCGGGGCGTTTTGCACCCAGGCCAGTACGCTCATGCCGGCCTCCTGCGCTTTTGCCACCACAGCCCCAGCTGCAACACCAGCGCGGTGATGATGAAGGTAGACAGTGTAGCCACCACCAGCAGGATGGGCAGGCTCAGCGGGTGCGCCGACAGCATGGGCCAGAACGCCAGGATGCCCACCCCCGCGGGGATGAACAGCAGCGACATATGCGTCATCAGTCGCGGGATATTGTCGCGCAGCGCACGCGGCACACCGCGGCGCGCGCACAGTGTAATAAACAGCAGCAGCATGCCCAGCACGGCGCCAGGCACTGGCCACCCCAGGCTACGGGCGATGACTTCGCCCATAAACTGATACGCCAGCAGCCAGATAAAGGTTTCGATCATGACAATAAGAATACAAGGTTGGCCGCAAGGGCAGGACAGCACAAAGCACGTTTTGGCATAATGCCGCCCATGGATGAAAAACAACGCTGGTCGGCTACGCTGCCAGCATGCAGCCCTTTACTGGCAGCGTGCATGGCGACGCGTGGCTCGCTGACCGAACACCTGATGGCAACCGGCCACCCTTTTGCGGTAGATGTGCTGGCACAGGGCCAGACAGCTATCTACGCCGACGAGGCGGAACTGCTGCAGATTAGCGCAAAGCAGCCGGTTTATGCCAGACACGTTCGATTGATGCTGAATGGCGAAGCCGTAGTCGTCGCCCGCAGCATTACCCTACAAGACAGCCAGGCTTGGCGCCCGATACTGGAACGCGGCAGCCGCTCGCTGGGCCTCACGCTGTTTGGCGGCCTGCCCGGCCTGGGGCGCGAAGCGCTGCAGTTCCTGCAAACCGCCGCCCCGCACCCGCTGCACACCCTGGCCAGCGCTTACGATACGCAACACGCTACTCAGCTGGGTGCCCGACGCTGCCGCTTTACCCTGGCCAACTCCCCGCTGCTGGTGAGCGAGGTGTTTTTACCGGCCCTGGAGAATTACCTGCGATGAACACTGCCCTGCTGCGCGAGCGCGCCACCGTCTATGGCCAACTGATGCGCGTAGACCGGCCCATCGGCACCCTGCTATTACTGTGGCCCACGCTATGGGGCCTGTGGCTGGCGTCCAAAGGCCGGCCAGACTGGCTGGTGCTGCTGGTTTTTGTACTGGGTACTTTTCTGATGCGCTCGGCCGGCTGTGTGATTAACGATTACGCCGACCGCCATTTTGACGCCCACGTCGCGCGCACCGCCCAGCGCCCGTTTGCCCGCGGGGCCGTCACCGAAAAAGAGGCGCTATGGTTGGCCGCAGGCCTGGCGCTGCTCAGCCTGCTGCTGGTGCTGCCGATGAACAGCCTGACGCTGCTGATGAGCATCCCGGCGGTGCTGCTGGCGGCCACCTACCCGTTTACCAAGCGCTTTTTTCCGCTGCCGCAGGCTTATCTGGGGCTGGCATTTTCGTTTGGCATCCCCATGGCCTACGCCGCACAAACCGGCCGCGTCGACAGCACCGCGTGGTGGCTGCTGGCGGCCAACCTGTTCTGGACAGTCGCCTACGACACCGCCTACGCCATGGCCGACAAACCGGACGACCTGAAAATCGGCATCAAGACCTCGGCCATTACCTTTGGCGACTACGACGTGGCCGCCATCATGCTGTGCCACGGCGTGTTCATGGCGCTGATGCTGGGCCTGGGCTGGCAGCTGGGGCTGGGCTGGCCCTACTTTAGCGGCCTGGCGATCTCGGCCGTGCTGATAGGCAAGCAGTATCTGGAGATTCGCACCCGCGACCGCGGCCTGTGTTTCAAAGCTTTTCTGGACAATAACCGTGTCGGCGCGGTGATATTTGCCAGCCTGCTGCTGGAATACGGACTGTTGGCGCACTAAGCCCCCATCCTGCGTTACGCTGCCGGGGCGCAGGGGCGGTGCGGGTGTTGATGCGGGCGGCCCCGCAACACGCTGAAAAATTTCGATAACATTAACTGGAAATTTCAGCACCATGCACCAAACTCCGCTTATTCACTACCGGAGTTTTTTCATGCCCGCCTTTGCCGACATTCTGCCCACCCTGCCCGCCATCGACCATATCACCGCACTGAGCCTGCATAACGCTGCCGGCGAGCAAGTGGCGCTGATAGAAGCCAAACCCGGCTCCAGCGGCTCGGTACGCCTGTACCACGCCCTGTGGCTGCAGCACGGCTGTATCAACCACGCCGCTGCGCAGCAAGGCCTGGCGCTGTACGCCGAGCACACCGCCGACGCGCTGGCCTTCCCCGGCAAGCACCCCAATATCGACCGCCTGCTGGCCATTGGCCCCAACGACGCGCTGAGCGTGCAGCTGGTGCTGGCCTGATACCCTGGCCCCCAACGCAAAACACCCCGCCGCAGCGGGGTGTTTTACTAGCCAGACAGGTTAGCCGCAGCTTGCGGCCAACGTGCGGGCTAGATGTCCTGCCCTTCGACTATGCCATCGTGGCTAGCCGACTTGCCTGGCAGTATCAGGTTCAGAATCAGCGCCAGCACCGAGCACAGGCCCACGCCAACCAGGCCGAACGAACCGAACTTCAGCTCCAGGCCACCGATACCGGCCGTCAGCACCACCGAGATGATCACCAGATTGCGTGGCTCCATCAGGTCTACCTTGGCTTCAATCAGCGTTTTCAGGCCGATGGAGGCAATGGTACCGAACAGCAGCACCATGATGCCGCCCATCACCGGCATAGGAATGGACTGCAGCAGCGCGTTGAACTTGCCAAAGAACGCCATGGCAATGGCAAAAATGGCTGCCCAGGTCATCACGACCGGGTTGAAGTTGCGGGTAATCATCACCGCGCCGGTTACCTCGGCGTAGGTGGTCACCGGCGGGCCGCCGATCAGGCCAGCCACACACACGCCCAGGCCATCGCCAGCCAGGGTGCGGTGCAGGCCCGGGGTCTTGGTGTAGTCCTTGCCGGTCACACCACCAATGGCCATCACGCCACCGATGTGTTCAATCGCCGGGGCAATAGCCACTGGCAGCATGAACAGCGCCGCTGCCCAGTTCACTTCCGGGCTGTGGAATACCGGCGCCGCAAACCACGGCGCGTTGGCCACCTTGGCAAAATCCACGACACCCATGAAGGATGCAGCGATATAGCCTACGGTCACACCCGCCAGAATCGGTACCAGCTTGAACATGCCACGGGCGTAGATCGATACCGCAATGGTGGTCGCCAGCGAAATGGCGGCCAACAGCAACGAGGTTTCATACGGCATCACCTGCTGGCCACCCGCACGGCCCATGGCCATATTGGACGCCGCATTGGCGACCGACAGACCGATGATCATGATTACCGGGCCGATCACCACCGGTGGCAACAGCTTGTTCACCAGCGCCATGCCACGCCATTTCACGATGGCAGCAAACACAAAGTACATGAAGCCGGCAAAGAACAGGCCAAACATGGTGGCGCCCTGCCCCCAGGTTTGCATCGAATAAATGATGGGGCCGATAAAGGCAAAAGACGATCCCAGGAAGATGGGCACCTGGCGGCCGGTGCACAGCTGGAACAGCAGGGTGCCCAGGCCGGCGCCGAGCAGTGCCATGGCGGGGTTCAGGCCGGTCAGCAGCGGCACCAGTACCAGCGCGCCAAAGGCGACGAACAGGATCTGGGCGCCGGACAGGGCCACTTTCACTTGTTGGAACATAGGTTTTACCTTCTTGTTGTTGAATGCTTTGTGCTTGCGCGGTGGCATTACACCGTGCAGTACGTCATGTTGTTATCCGTTAGCAGCTGCGTACTGTGCTGGCGAAACTGCGCCACCATGGCCTGTACCTGCTGGTACGTGTGGTACGCCGGCTGCGCCTGGTAGGCCAGATCCACGCCTAGCCGGGCGGCCAGCTTCTTGACCGTCGTCGGCTTGACGCAAACGTGCTGCTGCGGGTCACTGTACGCCAGAAAAGCCGTGACCAGTGGCCACTTGGCAGCGTTGGCGTTTTTGTCGTGGCGGCACAGCAGCAGCACGTCGACAAAATCGTCAAAGTTGGCCGCATCGCAGCGCCCTAGCACCGCGTACAGGCAGCGCACAAACGGCTCGTGTACATCGGTAAACGCCAGATAATTGCGAAAGGCAATCTTCTCGAAGGTGCTTACCGTGGTACAGCGCCCGACAAACTGCCTGCAGGCCTCGATCACCTCGCCATAGCGGCGCTGCGCGATGGCTGCGGCCAACACCGGCTGCGACAGTGCCGTATCAAACAGCGCCATGGCCTGCAGCGTACTGCGGTGCTTTTTGCCCAGCGCCAGCCAAGCCGGGTCTTGCAAGCCACCGGGAAAGCGCCGCAGAAAGTCCTGCTCGATCTGTGCTGCCTGCGACAGGCTGATGTGGTTTGTCATGCTGCCCCCCAGGTTGGCCGCGGCTGCAAAAAAGCCGCTTTTGCAAGCGGCTGTCTGCCAGGTATCAGGCGTGTTTGGTACCAAATATCTTGTCGCCGGCATCACCCAGACCCGGGATGATGTAACCGTGCTCGTTCAGGTGGCTATCCAGCGAGGCGGCCACGATCTGCACATCCGGGTGGGCGTCGTTTACCGCTTTCACGCCTTCCGGTGCTGCGACCATGACCACGGCTTTAATGTGCTTGCAGCCATTGCGCTTGAGCAAGTCGATCGTGGCAATCAGCGAGCCGCCGGTCGCCAGCATCGGGTCGATAATCATGGCGATGCGCTCGTCCAGGTTACCGACAAACTTTTCGAAGTACGACACCGGCTCCAGGGTTTCTTCGTTACGCGCCAGGCCTACCACGCTGATCTTGGCCGACGGTACCAGATCAAGCACGCCGTCCAGCATACCGATACCAGCGCGCAGGATAGGCACCACGGTCACTTTCTTGCCCTTGATCTGCTGCACGTCAATGGGGCCGCACCAGCCATCGATGGTGACGGTTTCCAGCTCGAAATCACGGGTGGCTTCATAAGCCAGCAGGCGCGCCAGCTCTTGGGTCAGCAGGCGGAATTTCATGGTGCTGATATCGCCCTCGCGCAGCAGGCCGAGTTTGTGTTGTACCAGCGGGTGATTGACTACGGTGATGTTCATGCTTTTCCCAAACCTTGGCAAAAAGCGGCTGCGCCAGGCTGGTGCCCGTGCAAACCGCTTTTCTTGATACGGAAAACCGGCCGCCAGGCGGCAGCCGGTTCGCTAAATTGGTATGGGGCGATATTGTACAAGCAAACAGCTGTTTGCAGCCATGCCCTGCATGCAGGGTTTTCCCTGTTTTGTGCGGCCAACTGTGCCAGATCAAACGACATGGCGGGTGCCACCTGCTGGCCATACCTGCAAAAAACAAACCCTGCCGCGGCGAGCGACAGGGTTTGCATACCGATACAGCCGCACACGGCGGGCTGCAGGGCGATCAGGATGCTGCGATGTCTTTCAGCAGTTCCTGCAGCTCGCCGGCCTGGTACATCTCGTACATGATGTCCGAGCCGCCAACGAACTCGCCGTTCACGTACAGCTGCGGGATGGTCGGCCAGTTGGCGTAGTCCTTGATGCCCTGGCGTACTTCCGGGTCGGCCAGCACATCGACGGTCACAAACTTCTCAACGCCACAGGCCTTGATGATTTGTACGGCACGGCTGGAAAAACCGCACTGCGGGAAGGTGGCGGAGCCTTTCATGTACAGCACGACCGGGTTTTCGGTAACGGTCTGGCGGATGGTGTCCTGAATCGACATGATCTTCCTTTTGCATTAATGGCCGGGCGATTACCCGACAAATTCAATCGACTATTCTAGGGCCGCTGGCGCTGCGACTCAAGCCTTGCGCTGCAACACGGCGGCAAAAAAGCCGTCGCTGTTATGCAGGTGCGGGCGCAGGCTCAGATAATCACCGGTATCCAGCGCAATTTTCATCTCGGCCAGCAAGGCATTGGCTGGCAGCAGCTCGAAATCCGGGTGGCTTTCCAGGAACGCATTCACGATGTCCTGGTTTTCTGCCGGCAGCAGGCTGCACGTGGCGTACACCAGGCGGCCACCAGCGCGCACCAGGCGCGAGGCCGAGGCCAGGATGGCGGTTTGCTTGGCGTTCAGCTCGGCCACGCTTTCCACGCTCTGGCGGTATTTCAGGTCCGGGTTACGGCGCAGGGTACCCAGGCCGGAGCACGGTGCATCCACCAGCACGCGGTCGGCTTTGCCGGCCAGGCGTTTTACCTTGGTGTCGTTCTCGTGCGCGATCAGGGTGCTGTTCACGTTGGACAGGCCGGAGCGCGCCAGGCGCGGCTTCAGGTTAGCCAGGCGTTTTTCGGAGATATCAAATGCGTACAGGCGGCCGGTAGAGGCCATTTGCGCGCCCAACAGCAGGGTTTTGCCACCGGCACCGGCGCAGAAATCCACCACCATTTCGCCACGGCGTGCGCCGGTCAGCAGGCCCAGCAGCTGGCTGCCTTCGTCTTGCACTTCGATGGCACCACCGACAAACAGCGGGTGACGGGCCAGCGCCGGCTTGCCTTTCAGGCGGATACCGATAGGCGAATACGGGGTAGGCTCGCAGGCAATGCCGGAATCCTGCAGCTGGATCAGCGCGTCGTCACGCTTCATTTTCAGGGTGTTCACGCGCAGGTCCAGCGGCGCATAGGACGCCAGGCCCTTGCCCAGTGCAATCACATCGCCTTCTTCCTGCTCGCCCAGCAGGCCGATGACCCAGCCTGGCAGGCCGGAGCGGGCGCTCAGGTCGTCCGGCAGCTCGGCGCCTTTGACCGACGCCAGCCATTCGCGCTCGGTTTCTTTCATCACGCCATCCAGCTCGCGCAGGTTGGTCCCGCCGATACGCACCAGGGTGGCCAGCGCCAGGCGGCGCGAGTTCACCTGCTTGCCACACAGCGGGCGCAGGGTTTCCAGGTGGCGCAGGCAGGCAAAGGCGGTTTCGGCAATCAGGTGGCGGTCTGTGCCGCCCAGCTTGCTGTGCTGGCGGAAATGCGCGGTGAGCACGGCGTCGGCCGGGCGGTCAAAGCGCAGCATGGCGAATAGCACCTGTTCCAGGTGGTTGAATTGGCTAACGTTTACTTTCATTGTCTTGTCTCGGTTGTCGTGGCGGCTGTTTCCACACAGTGTCGCCATCTAGTTCAATCAGATTCGCACGCAGCTCGAAGCGCTTGTCTTTGTCTACGCGCAGGATACGCAGCGGAATATTGGCAAAGTCGGGCGCTAGCCAGAACTCGGTGAGCTCGCCCTCTTCGCGCACACGGATGACCACGGCGCGAATCACCCCCGCACCGGTGTCGAAATCGGTTTCGCCTTCTGGCCGCAGCGCCATGCGGTACACTTTTTTGCCGTTGGTGATCTGCACCGGCGCCTCGCCCATCTTCTTGCCGCGCAGCGCCAGCTGCACCCCCAGGCTGAGCCAGTCTTGCGCCCCCGGCTGCAAGGGCTCGGTCTTGTGTTCCTTATCGCCATAGGCCAGCGTGGCGGCCGCCCAGTCAAAACGGGCGTACTCGCGCGGCTCGCCATTACGCGTGGCCTTGAAGCTATCCGGGCGCAAGCCCTGCGGCGTGACGCTGCCGACAGTTTCGTAGCGCAGCTTGGGGCCCACCACCGGTGTGACATCGGTGATCAAACTATAGCTGCTGCCATCGCGTTGCCAGCGCATCTCGCCACTGCCCAGCAAAACGCCAGATACATACAGCCCGTACTGCATACGCGCAGCAGCGGGGAAGCGGGTAATGCGCTCGTCCGGCTTGACGACCTTTTCGCTGTCAGTATCGGCATTGTCAGCGGCGTTGCTGGCCACCTCTGCCTGCGGTGCACTGGCCTGCCTGGCAGGCTTGGCCGCGTCAGCCAAGGGGGCGCTGGCCTCTGCCTGTGCCACTTTGTGATCTGGCGCTGGCGGCACAGCTGCCACGGCACTGGCGGCTGGCACTGGCCTGGTTTTGGCCGGTGTTTTCTTGCGCTTCGGCTTGGGCTTGTCGGCCACCGGCTGCGACGCCTCGCCACGCGGTACACCCAGTGTGCCGGGGATGCGCGGTGCGCTCAAAGCGGGCGGCTTGGGTATATCCAGCTGCATGTCTTGCAGCGTGGCGCTGAGCTTGCGCAGCGCCGGGTCTTCCGGCATGTCGATACTGTCAAACGACACCAGCCCGCTGCCCAGCGCCAACAGGTGCGCCAGCAGGGACAGGATAAAGGCCACCGCCATCAGGCTGGCAGCCGGTTTGCGCCAGCGCCTCAATGCGGTGCCGGTACCATCAGTGCTGCCTGGGCTTGGCTAGCGGCTACGCCCGTGACACGGCTGCCACGCACCTGCAGCTGGCCGGCGACAAACTGGCGCACGGCCTGCGGGTACAGCTGGTGCTCCAGCGCCAGCACACGGTTAGCCAGCGCGGCCTCGGTATCGTCATCCAACACCGGCACCACGCCTTGGGCCACGATCGGGCCGTGGTCCAGCTCGGCCGTGACGAAATGCACGGTGCAGCCGGCTACCTTGCAGCCCATGTCGATAGCACGCTGGTGGGTGTGCAGGCCGGGGAAAGACGGCAGCAGCGAGGGGTGAATGTTCAGCATGCGGCCTTCGTAGCGGGCGGTAAACGCGGGCGTCAGGATGCGCATGAAGCCTGCCAACACCACCAGATCAGGCGCGAAGGCGTCGATCTCGCTGGCCAGGCG
Source organism: Neisseriaceae bacterium (assembly GCA_027489245.1). Taxonomy (GTDB): domain Bacteria; phylum Pseudomonadota; class Gammaproteobacteria; order Burkholderiales; family Chromobacteriaceae; genus Vogesella. The sequence goes on from JAIYAC010000026.1 coordinate 9,955, forward strand.
TTCGTCAAACGCTTCGCGGCTGGCAAACTGCTTGTGGTCCAGGCCGACGGTAGCAATGCCACGCTCGGCAGCCCAGGCCAGGCCGGCGGCGTCGGGGCGGTTGGCGATGACGGCAGCAATGCGGGCGCCGGCGATCTGGGCGTCGACGATGGCTTGCATATTGGAGCCACGGCCGGAAATCAGGATGACGATGTTTTTCATGTCAGCAGTCAGAAACGGTTATGCAGTAGCAGAAAAGGTTGGCCGCAAACAGAAACGCCGCCAGCACTGCCGGCGGCGCTTTGCCTTAGCCAGACAGGGTTTAGCCTACCTGGGTCTGGTGCTCGTCGCCGTGACGGGCGCGAATCACGCCAATGCGCGATACGGTTTCGCCCTGCTCGGTCAGGAAGGCCGCTGCCGCGTCGGCATCCGCCGCGTCCACGATCACCACCATACCGATACCACAGTTGAAGGTGCGGTACATTTCCTGCGCGTCCACATTGCCTTCGGCTTGCAGCCACTGGAACAGCTTGGGCATGGTCCAGCTGGTAGCATCGATCTGGGCTACGGTGTTGGCTGGCAGTACACGCGGGGTGTTTTCGGTAATGCCGCCACCGGTGATATGCGCCATGCCTTTCACCGTCAGCTTCTCCATCAGCGCCAAGAGGGGCTTCACGTAGATGCGGGTCGGGGCAATAACGGCCTCACGCAGGGTTTTGTCGCCGTCAAAGGCGGCGTCCAGGTCTGGCTGGGCGCGCTCGATGATCTTGCGCACCAGGCTGTAGCCGTTGGAATGCACACCGTTGGATTTCAGGCCCAGTACCACATCGCCCGGCTTGATGTCGCGGCCGGTGATCACCTTGCTCTTTTCAACCACGCCAACGGCAAAGCCGGCCAGGTCGTATTCGCCTACCGGGTACATGCCCGGCATTTCGGCGGTTTCACCACCGATCAGTGCGCAGCCTGCTTGCTCGCAGCCTTCGGCGATGCCCTTGATTACGTCGGTAGCTTGCGGTACGTCCAGCTTGCCGCAGGCAAAGTAATCCAGGAAGAACAGAGGTTCGGCGCCTTGTACCAGAATGTCGTTGACACTCATGGCCACCAGGTCGATGCCGACGGTATCATGCTTGTTCCAGTCAAAGGCGAGCTTCAACTTGGTACCGACGCCGTCAGTACCGGAAACCAGTACCGGCTCTTGGTATTTTTTGGAAATTTCCACCAGTGCGCCGAAACCGCCGAGGCCACCGAGGACTTCCGGACGCATGGTGCGTTTGGCAAACGGCTTGATGTTTTCGACGAGCGCGTCGCCTGCATCGATATCGACGCCGGCATCACGGTAACTGAGGGACGTGGTGTTCAAGGTAAACTCGCTTTCTGCTAACGTGATCGTTTTGCTGCTTTGAGCGCCCTGGGCTCTTGGCCCAAAGCGGCTGTATTTTAACTGAAAAGACAATGGAACGCTCCCGCTCTGTTTATCTTCCGTGGTTGATTATCGCTATCGCACTGGCAGCCTTGCTATGGCTGGCTGGCAGGCTGGCTGGCGTACTGGCGCCTTTTGTCACCGCGGCTATCCTGGCCTATATCCTGGACCCGGCAGTAGACCGGCTGCAGGAGAAAGGCCTGTCGCGCACCAGCTCGCTGCTGCTGGTGATGGCAGGCGGGTTTATTGCCATACTGGGGCTGATCCTGATTGTGGTGCCCATGCTGGTATCGCAGGCACAGGCGCTGGCAGCGCGGCTACCGGTACTGGTGGATTTTGTGCAACACCAGGTCTTGCCGCGTATCAATGGCTGGCTGGGCACCAGCCTGAGCATAGACAGCGACAGCTGGCGCAATGTACTGAGCCAGAATGCCGGCAATGTGCGCCAGACCATTACCCGCGTGGCACCACAGCTTACCCATGGCGGCGCGCTGCTGCTGTCCAGCCTGGCTAACCTCAGCCTGCTACCCATCCTTTTGTATTACTTCCTGCACGGCTGGGACGATATGGTGGTGCGCATTGCCAGCCTGATACCGCGGCGCTGGGAGGCAGAAGTGGGCCGCCTCGCACGCGAAGTAGACAGCATGCTGGGGCAGTTTCTGCGCGGCCAACTCTCGGTCATGCTGATCATGGCCGCCATTTACGGTGGCGGGCTGTGGCTGGTGGGGCTGGACTCGGGCGTGGCCATCGGCATTATTGCCGGCCTGCTGGTTTTCATTCCTTATCTGGGTGCCTTTCTGGGCCTGCTGCTGGCCACGCTGGCGGCCGTACTGCAGTACGACAGTGCCAGCGGCATCCTGATGGTGTGGGGCGTGTTCATGGTAGGGCAAATGCTGGAAAGCTTTCTGGTGACCCCTTATCTGGTGGGCGAGCGCATCGGCCTGTCACCCATGACCGTGATCTTTGCGCTGATGGCGTTTGGCGAGCTGATGGGCTTTGTCGGCATCCTGTTGGCCCTGCCGCTATCTGCCATTAGCGTGATTCTGATGCGCCATCTGGTCAGACATTATTTCAATAGTGGCTTTTATCAGCGTAAAATCGACCCCTGACTCTTTTTGACCGCCCCCATGTTGGATCAGCTTGTTCTAGACCTCAGCCCCACCCCGCTCCCCGCCTTCGATAACTTCCTGGCGCAGCGCAACCGCGAAATCATCGCTGCGCTCACCCACGAAGAAGGCGAGCGCTTCGTGTACCTGTGGGGCGAGCCTGGGTGCGGCAAGACCCATCTGCTGCAGGCGTGGATCGCCCACGCCGAGCGCATGGGCCGCGCCTCCATCTACCTGGACGCCCAGCACGAGCAGCTACCCGACTTCGCGCGCGAGGCCAGCTTCATCGCCGTCGACCACGTGGACGACCTGCCGCCGGACGACCAGATCATGCTGTTTTCCATCTACAACTCGTTGAAGGAAAGCGGCGAAGGCCGCCTGCTGATGGCCGGCCGACAGCCACCAATGCAAGCCCCGGTGCGCGACGACCTGCGCACCCGCCTGGGCTGGGGCCTGGTGTTCGAGGTAAAAGCCCTGTCGGACGACGACAAGCTGGCTGCCCTGCGCCACCACGCCGCCAGCCGCCAACTGGCCATTGGCGACGACGTCTTCCGCTACCTGCTCACCCACTGGCGGCGCGACCTGTCCAGCCTGATTACCATGCTGGACACACTGGATCGCTACTCGCTGGCCATGCGCCGGCCCATTACCGTGCCGCTGGTGAAAAACGTATTGCAAACCGCCAACCCCGGAACCTGACATGAATCTTGCCCTGTTTGACCTAGACAACACCCTGATTGCCGGTGATTCCGACACCGAGTGGCCCAAGTTCCTGATCAAACGCGGCATTCTGGACCCTGACCACCACGCCCGCCAGAACGATTACTTCTACGAACAGTACAAAGCCGGCACGCTGGACATCTACGAGTTTCTGGACTTTCAGCTGGCCCCGCTCACCCGCTTCAGCCGCAGCGAACTCGACACCCTGCACGCGCAGTACATGCAGGAACACATCCTGCCCATCATCCCGCCCAAGGCGCGCGAGCTGGTGGCTGCCCACCAGGCCGCCGGCGACGTGGTGATGATCATCACCGCCACCAACCGCTTCATCACCGCCCCCATCGCCCGCGAGCTGGGCGTGGCGCACCTGATTGCGGTAGAGCTGGAAGAAGACGCAGCCGGCAACTACACCGGCAAGCCCACCGGTACGCCCAGCTTCCAGGCAGGCAAGATCACCCGCCTGAACGAATGGTTGGCCGCACGCGGCGAAACGCTGCAAAGCTACGACAAGAGCTATTTCTATAGCGATTCGCGCAACGACCTGCCGCTGATGTCCATCGTCACTCACCCGGTAGCAGTAGATGCCGACGACACCCTGCTGGCACACGCCCAGACGCACGGCTGGCCCACCATCACGCTGCGCGACTAAGCCATGCTGCACCTCACCACCGCTACCGCTGCCGACCTGCCCGCGCTATGCCGCCTGGTCAACCTGGCCTACCGCCCCGGCACCGGCCAGGCCGGCTGGACGCACGAGTCGGCGCTGGTCAGCGGTGAACGCACCAACCCGGCGCAGCTGGCCGCCGTACTGGCTGCACCCGGCCAGATCTTGCTGGGCTGGCAGCAGCAACAGCTGGTGGCTTGCGTGCACATCGAGCCGGCAGACGGCTACGGCTACATCGGCATGCTGGCGGTAGACCCGGCCTGCCAGGCTGGCGGCATCGGCAAAACCATGCTGGCTCACGCCGAAGCCGTGCTGATACAGCAATACCGCCTGCCACGCGCGCGCATGAGCGTACTGGCTGGCCGGCCCGCGCTGCGCGATTACTACCTGCGCCGTGGCTACCAGCCCACCGGCCAGCGCCAGCCCTACCCGCTGGATGCCGGCGTCGGCCTGCCGCTGGATAGCTCGCTGGACCTGGAAATCCTGGAAAAACCGCTGGCCGCCTGAACCGGAGCTGCAATGGACAAACTGGACGCTTTTCTTACCCGTGCCGAAGCCCTGATGGCCCGCCTGGAACCGCTGCTCCCCCCGGCCATCCCCCAGCCGGACTGGTCTGCCCCCGCGTTTCGCTGGTGCCGCGCCGGGCTAAGCGGGTGGCTGGAAGCCATCCACGACCCGCATACCGTGCGCCTGGCCGACCTGACCGATATCGAGCGCCAGAAAGCGCAAATCGTGCGCAATACCGAGCAGTTTCTGGCCGGCCGCCCGGCCAACAACGTACTGCTTACCGGCGCACGCGGCACTGGCAAATCGTCGCTGATCAAGGCCCTGCTGGCGCAGTATGCCGCGCAGGGCTTGCGGGTGATCGAAGTAGACAAGACCCACCTGCCCGACCTAGGCCAGATCGTGGCGCTGGTGGCGGCGCGGCCAGAACACTTCATCCTGTTTTGTGACGACCTGTCGTTTGAAGAAGGCGAAGACAGCTACAAGGCGTTGAAATCGGCGCTGGATGGCGGCCTGGCGCAGCGTGCGGCCAACCTACTGGTATACGCCACCTCCAACCGCCGCCACCTGATGCCCGAGCGTGCCAGCGAAAACCGCGAAGGCTGGGTGAAAGATGGCGAAATCCACCCCGGCGAAACCACCGAAGAAAAAGTGTCGCTATCCGACCGCTTTGGCCTGTGGCTATCGTTCTACCCGTTTGACCAGCACGCCTACCTGGCCGCCGTGCGTGGCTGGCTGGCACACTTCAGCCTGCCGCTAGACGCCGAAGCCGAACGCGCCGCGCTGCAATGGAGCCAGCTGCGCGGCAGCCGCTCCGGCCGCGTAGCTTGGCAGTTTGCCTGCGACTGGGCCGGGCGGCACCCCGCCGAACGCGTGGCCGAGCTGGGCCACTAAACCCGACACCGGCCGCCTGGCGGCCAACCCTGGGCACCATGACTGAACACAAGCACACTATCCCCGTGGTCGCCGGCGCGCTGATGCGCCCGGACGGCCAGTTCATGCTGGGCAGCCGCCCCGCCGGCAAACCCTACCCGGGCTACTGGGAGTTCCCCGGCGGCAAGGTAGAAGCCGGCGAAGCGCCATTCGACGCCCTGGTGCGCGAGTTCCAGGAAGAAATGGGCATCACCGTCACCCACGCTACCCCCTGGCTGCGCCGCGCACACCACTATGAACACGCGTCGGTAGAACTGCTGTTCTACCGTATCTGGGCGTGGCAGGGCGAGCCGCAACCACACGAAGGCCAGGCCTTTGCCTGGCAGGAGCCTGGCCACCTGTCGGTAAAACCCATGCTGCCGGCGAACGACCCCATCTTGCGCTCGCTGCAGCTGCCGGACGTGCTGAACCTCACCTGCATCAGCGAAACCGGGCGCGACACCCTGCTGCACAAGCTGGCACAGCGCCAGGACGCCCCGTGGGTGATCGTGCGCGAGCCGCAAAAAAGCCGCGAACAGTTGGCCGCACTGGTAGGTGAACTCAGCGAGATCATTCACCCGCGCGGCGGCAAGCTTATCGTGAACGCCGACCCGGCGTGGCTGAAAGGCTGGCCGGTGGATGGCGTGCACCTGAATAGTGCACGGCTGGCCGCCTGCGAAGCACGCCCGCACTTTGCCTGGGTGGGCGCCTCGTGCCACAGCCGCGCCGAGCTGGCCCACGCCGCCGCACTGGGGCTGGACTACGCCCTGCTGGGCCACGTACAAGCCACCGCCAGCCACCCCGGCCAGCCCCCGCTGGGCTGGGATGGCCTGGCGAGCTGCCTGGCGCCGGCGGCACCGCTGCCAGTCTTTGCCCTGGGTGGGCTCTATGCGGCCAACCTTGAGCAGGCCAGACAAGCCGGCGCCCACGGCGTGGCGCAAATGCGGGGGGCCTGGCAATGAAGAAACTCAGCCGCCAGCAATGGCTATTTGTCGGCATTGCCCTGATCTGCTTTGCCCTGCTGAAGGCCGGGCTGATTTACTGGTACCTGCAAAACAAAGGCAGCGAGCTGCAGCGCCAGGACGTGAGCTGCAGCAACCTGCAGCAAGGCTGCACCCTGCCCGATGGCAGCGTGCTGCGTTTTGACCGCGCACCACGCCATAGCAAGCCTTTCCTGATCACCCTCAGCAAGACGGCCGGGGCCGCGCCGGCGGCGGAGTTTTCCATGGAAAAAATGGACATGGGCTTTAACCGTTACCGCTTTGTCGATGGCCAGACGCAGTGGAAGGCTAACGTCACCCTACCGGTATGCATCAGCGGCAGCGGCGACTGGCTGCTAGACCTGAAATACACCGACCACAGCTACCGCGTACGCTTTAAAAGCCTGTAGCGCCAGCCAGGCCAGCCGCGGTGGCTGGCCATGCGGGGCTGCACTGTTGGCCGCAGCACACCACACCACCGCACGCATGGCCAAGCGGCCATCGCTTGCCCTCTGCATGTCGGCCGCGGGCTTGTCAGCCCCTCGTTCCCCCTGCGGTCGCCATCTCTCTCAGCGCACCGGCCCAGGCTGCCTCAGCCTCACGCAAGCCCCAGCAATGAGCGGCCATTTCCTACGCAAACTCATCGATGCCAAGCAGGCTGGCACACTGCTTGCTTAATAAACCCTGCTCTTTGGAGCGACAGGTGTTGTTTCCCGCATTTTGGGCTGGGTTTGAATAAATCCGGCATGGAGAGGGAAATATTTTGCACGGATTTGGTGCAAAAGCTTCCCGAATTGGTGCAAAGCGCCAATTCGGGGCTTCTTTTCAGGATATTGCGCCACGCACACTGCGGGGCGCCAGGTTTGATAGAGGGAGAACCAGAACGGCTAAGCCGTCATCTCAACAAGCCAGGGGTTGGCCGCAGCCATGCGGCCAACCTTTTGCTTTTCTGGCGCCCCACACCACAGCAGCCATGCCCCATTTCAGGGCTGATCGCCCACCAGGTAGCGTTTGCTCATCTGCTTGAACAGCGCCGACCCCGACACCCGCAAGCACTCGAACAGCACCATCTCACGCGTTACCAGCACCGCCCCGGCATCCCGCATGCGCTGCAGGCCGTACTCGCGGTTAAGCTCGCCGCGGCTGGACACCGCATCCGCTACCACAAACACCTGCTTGCCTGCCTGCAACAGCTCCATCACCGTTTGCAGCACGCAAACGTGCGCTTCCATGCCGCAAACGATGACCTGGTGGCGCGACATCAGGCCATCAGGTAAACACTGGCCGGCCACGCAGGAGAAATGCAGCTTTTCCACCACGTCAGCCTGCGGTGCGGCCTCTAGCAGAAGTGGCAAAGTGCCGCCCAAGCCCTGCGGGTACTGTTCGGAAAACACCACCGGCAGCCCCAGATCCACCGCCGCCGCAACCAGCCAATGGCAGCGCGCTACCATGCCGTCGGCGTCCAGTACGGCGGGCACCAGCTTTTCCTGTATATCCACCACCAATAGCGTGGCATCGTCTTTTTCGATAAGCATCGCTCTTCCTCCGGATGACGTTGCAGCTTAACCGCAGCGCATAATCAAGGGCAAACCCCTGATGGGCAAGGTAATAAAGTATGGCAACATCACCCATCCACAAAACCAACAGGCCTACGCCGCCGGAGAGTGACATGCTGCAAGGTGCTTACCGCGAATTCCATCAACGCATTCTGGAAACCCTGCCTGCGCGCCGCGTGTTTACCGACCCGCTGTCCACCCTGGCTTACGGCACGGATGCCTCCTGTTACCGGCTGACGCCCAAGGTGGTGATCAAGAGCGAAAACGAAGCCGAGGTCCGCACCATTCTGCGCGAGGCAGCCAGCCTGCAGCTGCCGGTGACCTTCCGCGCCGCCGGTACCTCACTGTCGGGCCAGGCGGTGAGCGATTCCATCCTGATTGTGGCCAGCCACGGCTGGAAAAACCTGCAGGTACTGGATAACGGTCTGGCCATCCGCCTGCAGCCCGGCGTGATCGGTGCCGAAGCCAACGCCGCGCTGCTGCCGTTTGGTCGCAAGATCGGCCCCGACCCGGCCACCATCAACTCGGCCATGATCGGCGGCATCGTCAACAACAACTCCAGCGGCATGTGCTGTGGTACCGCAGAAAACACCTACCAGACGCTGAAATCGCTGCGCATGGTGCTGGCCGACGGCACCGTGCTGGACACCGGCGACGCCGCCAGCGTGGCCGCCTTCCGCGTGAGCCACGCCAGCCTGCTGGCGCAGCTGGATGCGCTACGCCAACGCATTCTGGCCGACGACACGCTGGCTGCGCGTATCCGCCGCAAGTACAAGATGAAGAACACCACCGGCTACAGCCTGAACGCGCTGCTGGATTTTGCCGACCCGGTGGACATGCTGGCACACCTGATTGTGGGCAGCGAAGGCACGCTGGCCTTTGTGTCCGAGGTAACGTACCACACCGTGGTAGAGCACCCGCACAAGGCCTCGGCCCTGGTGTTCTACCCCGACATCAAAGCCGCCTGTGACGCGATCCAGATCCTGGCACAGCACAAGGATGTGGTGTCGTCCGCCGAGCTGCTGGACCGCGCCAGCCTGACATCGGTAGAAAACAAGGCCGGCGTGCCGGATTTCATCAAGACGCTGGGGCCGGACGCCGCTGCCATCCTGATCGAAACCCGCGCCGCCACCCCGGAGGCCATTGCGGCCAACGTGGCGGCCATCAGCGGCTTTATTGCGCACATCACCACCGAAACCGGCATCCGCTTTACCAGCGACGTGGCCGAGTACACGCAGTACTGGAACATCCGCAAAGGCATGTTCCCCAGCGTGGGGGCCATGCGCGCCGCCGAGACCACGGTCATTATCGAAGACGTGGCCTTCCCCATCGAGCACCTGGCCGAAGGCACGCTGAAGCTGCAGGCGCTGTTCCGCCAGTTCCACTACGACGAGGCCATCATTTTCGGCCACGCGCTGGAAGGCAACCTGCACTTTGTGTTTACCCCCAACTTTAGCGGCCCGGCCGAAATCGCCCGCTACGAGGCATTTATCGAGGCGGTGTGCCAGCTGGTAGCGGTGGAGTACGAAGGCGCGCTGAAGGCCGAGCACGGCACCGGCCGCAATATGGCGCCGTTCGTGGAAATGGAATGGGGCCCGGCCGCCTACCGCCTGATGCAGGAAATCAAGGCGCTGTTCGACCCGCAGGGCATCCTGAACCCGGACGTGATCATCACCCACGACAAGCTGCTGCACGTGCGCGACCTGAAGCCGATCCCTGCGGCCAACCCGCTGATCGACAAGTGCATCGAGTGCGGCTTCTGCGAAGTGATGTGCCCCAGCCGCGCCATTACCCTGACCCCGCGCCAGCGCATTGTGGCCAACCGTGAAATGGCGCTGCTGGAAAAAACCGGCGACAGCGAACGCCTGGCCGAGATCCGCAGCGCCTACCAGTACGCTGGCGACGAGACCTGTACCACCTGTGGCCTGTGCGAAACCGCCTGCCCGGTGGGCATCAACACCGGCAGCCTCACCAGCCTGATCCGCCAGGCCAGCCTGAGCGATGTAGGCTGGGCGGTGGCCAATACGCTGGCCGACAACTTTGCCAGCGCCACTACCGGCGCCAAGCTGGGCCTGAAAGCGCTGGACGTGGTGCACGCCGTCGCGGGCGATAGCGCCACCGGCGGTGTAATGCGCGCGCTGCGCAAAGTGGGTGGCCGCCATATTCCGCGCTGGAACCGCTACTTCCCGCGCGCTGCCGGCCAGATGAAAACACTGGGCGTCAACGCACACAGCCCGCGCCAGGTGGTGTACCTGCCGTCCTGCCTCACCCGCACCTTTGTGCCGTCGCGCCATATGCCGGACCAGCGCCCGCTGAACGAAGTGGTGGCGTCGGTACTGGGCAAAGCCGGTTACGGTATTGTTTACCCGGACGGACTGGCCAACCTGTGCTGCGGCACGCCGTTCAAGTCCAAAGGCGCGCAGGACGCTGCCGACAAAAAGGTGAGCGAGCTGGAAGCGGCGCTGCTGGCCGCCAGCGACAACGGCCGCCTGCCGGTGATCATCGACAACGGCGTGTGTACCGCTGCGCTGCTGGATGGCATCCGCGACCCGCGCCTGCAGGTCATGGACGTGACCAGCTTTGTGCACGAAGTCGCCGCCGAGCACCTGGCCTTTACCCCGCAAGACGAGCAGGTCGCGCTGCACGTGGTGTGCAGCATGCGCAAAAAAGGCCAGGCCGGCATGCTGAACGCGCTGGCAAGCCGCTGCGCCACGCAGGTGCTGGAACCCAAAGGCATTACCTGCTGCGGCTTTGCCGGCGACAAAGGCTTTAGCCACCCGGAGCTGAACGAAAGCGCACTGACCGGCCTGCGCCAGCAGGTACGCGACTGCGGCAGCGGCTTTTCCACCAGCGCCACCTGCGAGATCGGCCTGTCCGAACACGGCGGCATCCCCTACCAGCACCTGATGGTACTGGTAGACCGTGCCACCCAGGCCAAACGCTAAGCAGCCACGCGCCTGCGGCCAACCTTGCTGCCCGTGCCGGCTTGCCCGCACGGGCAGTTGCCATTTGGCGGGCTGCAATGGCAAGGTAAAGCTTCGGGCACGGCCAGCCGCCGCCGCAGCCCATCAACTCCGGAGCCCCCATGGCTTATACCATTCGTCGTCTGCAGCCCACCGATGCGGCTGCGCTGTTCCGCCTGCGCCAATCGCCCGGCGTCGTACGCAACACCCTGCAGCAGCCGTTCCAGTCGCTGGCGGCCACCCAAGCCTTTCTCGATCACTACCCGGAAACCAGCCACGCGCTGGTAGCCTGTACCGAAAGCGGCGAGCTGGTGGGCTGTGGCGGCCTGCATCTGCCAGGCCATAGCCTGCGCCGCCGCCATAGCGCGCTGTTCTTTTTGTTCGTGCGTGACGACTGGCAGGGCAAGGGCGTGGGCAGCGCCCTGCTACGCGCGGTGCTGGACTACGCCGACAACTGGCTGGACCTGAAGCGCATCGAGCTGGACGCCGTGCACGACAACCACGGCGCCATCGCGCTGTACGAGCGCTTTGGCTTCCGCCACGAAGGCGTCAGCCGTGGCTTCAACCTGCGCGAGGGGGTGTACGAAGATGCTGTGCTGATGGCGCGGCTGCGCTTTCGCGAGGGCGAACTGGGCGACGGGGTGGGTGCATCCAGCGACCAGACTGTCGAGCGCGTGCCCGCCGGCAGCCCCTTCAGCTTGCGCCACGCCGAGCCGGGCGACGCCGCCGGCATGGCTGCGCTGATGGCCTACGACAGCACCTACGGCAACACGCTGCAGCTGCCCTACCCCACCACGGCCAACTGGCAAAAACGGCTGGCCAAGCACGGCGGCACAATACTGGTAGCCTGCGACGCGGGCGGTGCCCTCATCGGCCACTGCGGCAGCTGGGCGCCGCACGACAACCCGCGGCTGGCACACATCGTTGGCGTAGGCATTACGGTAGCGCCAGCATGGCAAGGCCGGGGCGTGGGCAGCGCGCTGCTATCCGCCATGGTGCAGCAGGTGCGCGATTACCAGCCCTACCGCCGCATGGAGCTGACGGTATTTGCCGGCAACACGCCGGCCATTGCGCTCTACCGCAAACTGGGCTTCCAGCAGGAAGCCGTGCTGGCAGGCTACGCCTTCCAGGCCGGGCAGTACCGCAATTGCCTGCAGATGAGTTTGTGGCTGAAATAAGCAGATGGAGATACTCAGTCTCGCCATCGCAAGACTGAGTAAACGCGCCGACCTCTAATTGATCGGCGAGGTGACTGGCAGAACAAGACGGATTGCATAACGGATCGAATCTGACAGCTGTCTTCGTAAGCGCTGCTGCATATCGGACTGCTGCTGTGGGGTGTAGTCAGCAAAACTAGGCTTGAAGGGCAAGTCCATATCTGCACGCCCCTTACATGGCAGTTCTCCACCTAATTCCCAGCCGAGTTGATTGCGGGTTGCCACATCGTAGACCGAAACCGTGTAAAAAGCATAAATGCAGCGCGACTCAATGCCGAGTAGGCTTCGTTCGGAAAAGCCATAGCCTTTTTTAAACTGCGGCATATCCGGACGACTCACCGGCCGCAAAACTAGCAATCGGTCATAGTGCTGATTGGCAGCAGCACGCCAGAAATCCTCTTGTTCAAGCACGGCCTCTTCTACACGGGCCCACGACATGATCGAGACCTCGAATGGATAGCTTGTTGACAAAGCGCGTAGAACTTCCTGCTCGGCAAAGTCGTTTATCTGCCAGTGACTGACATCCGCCTCAAAAGCGCTGTTCTGGAAAACCGTGGTTCCGATGGAGACGCCATGAAACTGGTTACTCATTAACGATACAACCCCCAAGTGCTTGCTTGTCGCAATTTCACTTTGTGGCACTGGCCCCTTCAACCCCGCGCAGCCTGCCAGCAACAGTGTTGATATAAATGCACATAGCCATTGTTTCATACCGTCTCCTTTTTATCGAAATAGCATTATAACATTGCCTAATGCATGATTTCACGCCAGCCAGAGAAACACTAAACGACAAAGCCCCGCAATGCGGGGCTATTTTTTGACCACCCGGCGCGCTTAGCGCTTGCCGAAATGGTAGGGCGACAGCTTGTAGTACGGGTTCAGCGGGTGCCAGCCGGACAGGGCTTTGGGCTGTGCCGTCAGGCGGGTACGCACGGCACCGGCCAGAAAGGCCAGAGCACCACCCACGATGGGCATCAGCAGAAAGTAGACCGCGCACAGCACAATCAGGGTTTCCATGATTTTTCTCCAATAATGTCTAGACATTATCGGCCAGGGCAACAGAAAAATCGTTCAGAAACAGGACACTAGCTTTGGCAGGCGCGACATGGCGGCGCAGAAAAACAAAAAGCCGCCCGAAGGCGGCTTTTTTGATGATGCCGTTACGCTGGATTAAACAGCAGCAACAACAACGATCTTCACTGCAGCAACCACGTCGTGGTGCAGAGCGATTTCAACGTCGTACTCACCGATAGCCTTCAGCTGGCCGTTCGGCAGACGAACTTCGAAACGCTTAACTGCAACGCCAGTAGCGGTGATGGCTTCGGCGATGTCAACGTTGGTTACGGAACCGAACAGACGGCCGTCAACACCCGCTTTTTGAGCGATGGTGAAGGAAGCGTCTACCAGTTTTTCAGCGCGAGCTTTCGCGTCTGCCAGAATTTCAGCCTGTTTGGCTTCCAGCTCGGCACGGCGAGCTTCGAATTCTTGCAGGTTAGCGGCGGTTGCGCGTTTTGCTTTGCCTTGCGGGATCAGGAAGTTACGGGCGTAGCCGTTCTTCACGTTTACCACGTCACCCAGTACACCCAGGTTAGCAACTTGTTCGAGCAGAATGATTTGCATCTTGTCGTATCCTTATCCCGGAATTAATGCTGGTCGGTGTACGGCAGGAAGGCCAGGAAGCGCGCGCGCTTGATGGCTTCGGACAGCTGACGCTGATAGCCTGCTTTGGTGCCGGTGATACGGGCCGGGATGATTTTGCCGTTTTCGGCAATGAAGTCCTTCAGCAGATCAACGGATTTGTAGTCGATTTCCTTGATGCCTTCCGCGGTAAAGCGGCAGAACTTCTTGCGCTTGAAGAGTTGACGAGCCATGTGATTAACCTTTAACAAATTCAACAAATTCGATGTGTAGAACCAACCGCGGATTACGGAGACTGCGCTGATTCAGAAAGCCTGTGCAGTGCACGGTGTTTCCTGCCATCTTCCCTGCCAGCTGTTTGGCTAGCGCCCCCATGGCTACGGCCTGTATTTCGCAGGACACGTCGCGCTCCAGGGTGGCAATGGTTTGCCGGGAGTGGTGCCTTAGCCACATTTCCAGTACCGGCATGCCGGCTGGGGTGTGTCGCAAAGGGTCTTCGCGTTCGACCGTAACGGTCAGTTCAAGTCGGTTCTGCAAGGATGCAGTGTTGCCCAATTAGGCAGCTACTTCAGCCTCGGCTGCAGCTTGCTGGCCTTCCAGCAGGCTCTTGGCCTTTTCGTCCTTCATCATCGGGGATGCTTCGGTGATAGCACGAGTCATCTTGATGGTCAGGTGACGCAGAACGGCGTCGTTGAATTTGAAGGCGTGCTCGATCTCGGCCAGCGTTTCCGGAGCGCACTCAACGTTCATCAGAACGTAGTGAGCTTTGTGAACTTTCTGGATCGGGTAAGCCAGTTGACGACGGCCCCAGTCTTCCAGACGGTGGATCTTGCCATCAGCGTTCAGGACCATGCCCTTGTAACGCTCAACCATAGCACCAACCTGTTCGCTCTGATCCGGATGGACGATGAACACGATTTCGTAATGCCGCATGTGAACTCCTTGTGGCTATAAAGCCCTTCGTCATGCGCGATAGCGAAGGGCAAGGGTTAAAAGCTGAAGATTGTACGGAGTTTGGCCTGCGCTAGCAAGCCAAACGCGTGGATATTCAGGTATTTGCTGCCCGCAGCGGCCAGCGTGTCAGCCGATTACATCAAAACCGGCGTTTTCTACTGCCTGTTGCCAGGCAGCGGGCTGCGCGTCACCGTCAAAACGGATGGTCACGGCCTTGCTGGCCAGGTCTACCTGCACCTCGGCCACGCCGGCTACCGCCTGCAGCGCGCGGCTGACGCCGGCGGCGCAGCCGCCGCAGGTCATGCCGTCTACCTTGATGATTTGCTGGTTCATGCTTGTTCTCCTGTTCAACGCATTTTCTTGAGCAGGGCCATCACCTCGGCGATGGCCTCGTCGCTATTGCCTTCGTTTACCGCACGGGCCACGCAGCCCTTGAGGTGGTTTTCCAGCAGCTGCTGCGCCACGGCGTCCAGCGCCGAACGCGCAGCGGCGATCTGGGTGAGCACATCCACGCAGTAGCGGTCGCCTTCTATCATGCCGGCGATGCCGCGCACCTGGCCCTCCAGCCGCGCCAGGCGCTTCATCAGCGCGGCCTTGTCGGGCTGCACCACGCTTTTCGGGCTGCTGCAGCAGTCGTGTTGTGGTTCAGTCATGGTTTAGCCCGGCAAAAAGTCGATTTGCGCCATCATGCCCTGGTCTTCGTGCTCCAGGATGTGGCAGTGGAACATGCGCAGGCCGGGCAGCGTCTGCACGAAGCGCAGGCGTACCATGCCGCCAGCCGGCACGTTGACGGTATCGCGCCAGGCCAGGAAGGGCTCGTCCTCCCAGAGGCCATCTACCGTGCGCGCCAGTACCTGGAACTGCGTGCCGTGCAAGTGGAACGGGTGGTCCATGTGCGCATCGGCAATCACTTCCCATTCCTCGATGCGGCCAACCTGCCCGGTGCCGTCGATGCGGTTCATGTCGTAGCTTTGGCCGTTAATCAGGAACGGCGCTTTCGGGTCGGCCATGTTTTCGGATAGCACGATCTTGCGGCGAAAACCCGGTGCGCCCAGCGGTGCAATAGGCCGCAGGCTGGCGGGCAGCGCCAGGGTTGGCCGCATGCCATGGGCCACAATGCTGGCCAGCGTGTCGTCTTTTTCCTGCTCCGGGTGCATGCGCTTGCCACGCTCGTAGGGCTGGCTGATCAGGCCCGCCGGCTGGCCGGGCTTGAAGCGGCCGGTAACCACCAGCTCGCAGCGCTCGCCTGGCGACAGCAGCACGCTGTCTACCGGCAGCGGCGCGCCGATCAGGCCGCCGTCGGTGCCCACCAGCTGTACCTCGTGTGCCGGCAGTGCCAGTTTGATGATGCGGCTGCTGCTGGCGTTCCAGATGCGCCAGCGCTGGCGCTCGCCTTCGCCCAGCGTGATCACTGGCTGCCACGCGCCGTTGATCAACACGAACTGGCCTTCGCGGCCATCGTGCAGGTCGGCCATATCGTTGGCCGCAATCTGGCCATCGGTGGCCAGCTTCAGGTCGGACAGCAACAGGTGGCGCTCTGGCAGGTGGCGCAGCGGGTCGGTTTTGCTACGCACGATAATCGGGCCGGCCAAACCGCGAAACGCCTGCTCGGCAGTATGGCCGTGCGGGTGCGGGTGGTACCAGTAGGTGCCGGCGCAGCCTTGCGGCAGCGTGTAACGGTAGCGGCGCCCCTTGCCTGGCAGCACCGGGTCTTGCGGGTTGCCGTCCTCTGCCGGTGGCACCGGCATACCGTGCCAGTGAATGGTAGAAGGCTGCGGCAGCGCGTTATCAAAACCGATATCGACTTCGTCGCCTTCCCATAGCTCGATCAGCGGGCCGGGCACGCTATCGTTAAAAGCCCAGAAGGTGGTTTGCCGGGCATCGCCCCACAGGGCTACCTGCACCGGTGCGGCGCGCAGGCTGGCGGCAAAACAGCCGGGCTCTGCCGCCTGGTTGACCAGCGGCTGCAGGGCGGGCAGGTGCTCGCCACGCGGCAGGCTCAGGCCCTGGGCGGCGGGCGCGGGCGCGGGCATGGCGTGGCCCATATCGTGACCCATGGCCGCGTGGTCCATGGCGGTTTGTGCTTGCGCCTGGCGCAGCGCAGGTAGCGCCACGGCCAGCAGGCCGGCGGCTTTCAGAAAATGACGACGTTGCATAACGCCTCCCTGTGTCAGTTGCAGATGACTATATACCCCACAAGGGTATACAGACAAGGCAATCACCAGGGTGTTCCTGTAGCGTGGCAATAAAAAACCGCCACATCAGGTGGCGGTTTCGCGGTGGCAACACGCGGTGTCGTTTACTTGGGCAACACCATTCGGGCCCCTACCATGCAGCGCCCTTTGAAAGGCAGCTTGAACTTGGTCAGCAGCTTTTCGGTTTCTTGCCTGAACTGTTCGGCGTTGGCACGTGCTTCGGTACCCGTCTTGCCCTTCACCAGAAAGGCAGCGCCATTGCGGTAGTTCTCATCCAGGAAATACGCTTCGGTGACGGCGCCGCTTTTTACTTTGGCAATGGCCTGATTAATCAGCTCTGGAAACAGTTTGTTGAATTCCTCACTGACCACACCATCCTGCCGCTGATCCGGCATGCAGGTCATTAAGGCATGGGGAGTGGCCACGGTGGTGGCGGCCATCGCACTGGCAGGCAGCGCCATTATTAACAGTAGTGCTAGTTTCTTCATCGCCCTTATTCCTCGTTTTTTATTGAAAGTAAATTCATTTCTACTTTCAAAAACAAGGCTAGCACGAGCGGTGGCGCAGGGGCAGCCACCGGGGGCATGGCAATAAAAACCGGCCACAAAAAACAGCAGGGGCTGGCCTGCCCGGCCAGCCCCTGCTGCGCAAAACCACGTTGGCCGCGGCCAACCTTGGCGGCTTAGCCCTGCTTGAGCACGCGCTGACGGCGGCTTTCGCTCAGTACCATGCCGGACGATACCGACACGTTCAGGCTCTCTACGGTGCCGAACATGGGGATGGACACCAGCACGTCGCAGTGCTCACGCGTCAGGCGGCGCATGCCCTCGCCTTCCGCCCCCATCACCCAGGCCAACGGGCCGCTGGCGTCAAAGTGATACAGGTCGGTATCGGCTTCCATGGTGGTACCGGCAATCCACACCCCGGCGTCTTTCAGGTCGCGCAAGGTGCGCGCCAGATTGGTTACCGTGATGTAGGGCATCACCTCGGCAGCACCGCAGGCTACCTTGGACACGGTGGCATTCAGCGTGGCGGTGCGGTCTTTCGGGGCGATGACAGCGTGCGCGCCCATGGCGTCGGCCACGCGCAGGCAGGCACCCAGGTTATGCGGGTCGGTGACGCCGTCCAGAATCAGCAGCAGTGGCGGCTCGGACAGGTTTTCCAGTACGTCGTCCAGGGTGACGAAATTCTGGTTGGCGTCGATCATGGCCACCACGCCCTGATGGCGGGCATTGCCGGTCAGGCTGTCCAGGCGGGCCTTGTCCACAATGTGGGCTTTCACGCTCTCGCTGGCCGCTTTGTCCAGCACGGCTTGGGCACGGGCGTCCTGACGGCCGCCCGCCAGAAAGATTTCCAGCACGGATTTCGGGTTTTGCCACAGGCGGGCATTAACGGCATGAAAGCCGTGAATGAGT
The DNA here is from genome assembly GCA_027489245.1 of Neisseriaceae bacterium. Classification (GTDB taxonomy): domain Bacteria; phylum Pseudomonadota; class Gammaproteobacteria; order Burkholderiales; family Chromobacteriaceae; genus Vogesella. Next base: position 28,178 of record JAIYAC010000026.1, read on the forward strand.
TTCTTGTTGCTCATGAGGCATCACCTTATCAATAGAACCGCGCATTGTACCGCTTAATGCGCGGCGCTTTGTGCTTTTGCAGCTTACAGCTCGTCGTCGCCGTCCATCAGCAGGGGCACCTGCTGCTGTCGTGCGGCCAACCACTGCACCAGCTCGCTAGCCGGCAGCGGCCTGCTGAAGAAATAGCCCTGCAAGATGGCGCAGCCCGCCTGGCGCAGGAACGCGCCCTGGGCGGCGGTCTCTACCCCCTCGGCAATCACGGTGAAGTGCAGCTTGCGCGCCATGGCGATAATGGCCTCGGTAATGGCGGCGCTGTCGCCGTCGTCCGGCAGGCCCTCGATAAACGAGCGGTCTACCTTCAGGTAATCCAGCGGAAAGCGCTTGAGTGTGGACAGCGAGGAATAGCCGGTACCGAAGTCGTCGATGGACAGTTTCACCCCCAGCGCTTTGAGCTCGCCCAGCAGGGAGATGGCTTCCTGCGGGTTTTGCATCAGCATGGACTCGGTGATTTCCAGCTCCAGCCGCGCCGGCTGCAGGCCGGTGGTGGCCAGCACGTCGTTCACTTCGTTCAGCAGGGTTTGCTGTTCGAACTGGCGAGCGGACAAATTGACTGCCAGCCGCGGTACACGCATGCCGGCTTTATCCCACGCAATCATTTGATGGCAGGCTTCGCGCAGCACCCAGGCACCGATCGGCTTGATCAGGCCGGTTTCTTCTGCCAGCGGAATGAAGCGCCCCGGCGGCACCAGCCCCAGCTGCGGGTGACGCCAGCGTATCAGGGCTTCCACGCCTTCCAGTGCCACACCGTCGCAGGAAACCTGCGGCTGGTAGTGCAGCTCGAACTCGCGCCGTTCCAGCGCCTGGCGCAAACCGCTTTCCATCAGCAGGCGCTCGAAGGTTTGCGTGTTCATGTCGGCATCAAAGAACTGATAGGTGTTCTTACCGGCTTCTTTGGCGCGGTACATGGCGGCGTCGGCATTTTTCAGCAGTGTGGCGGCGTCTATGCCGTCGTTGGGGTACACGCTAATGCCGATACTGCCGCTGACAAAAACTTCGTGCTGCTCTACCCGCATCGGGCGGGCCAAGGCGGCCAACACTTCTTCGGCCATGCGGCCCAGCGCTTCGTGGCTGTCGAAGTCGCTCACCAGCAGCGTAAACTCATCGCCGCCCAGCCGGGCTACCAGGCCAAAACGCTGCGCCGACTGGGTCAGCCGGGCGGCAATTTCGTGCAGGACCTCATCGCCGGCCTGGTGGCCGAACGAGTCATTGATCAGCTTGAAGCGGTCCAGATCGATAAACATCAGCGCCAGCGCCGGCACGGCTTCGGCAGACTCGATAATGGTATTGTCGATGGCCTCGATCAGCGCGCTACGGTTGGGCAGGCGGGTAAGCGGGTCGTGGCTGGCCAGAAACTGCAGGCGGTCTTCGGCCTGCTTGCGCCCTGTAATGTCGGAAAACACGCCCACATAGTGTGTCAGCCCGCCATGGGTTGCCCGTACGGCGCTGATGGACAGCTCGGCCACGTAGGGGTCGCCGCTTTTATGGCGGTCGAACATTTCGCCTTTCCAGTGCCCATCGCGCTCCAGCGACTCGACCAGCGAGCGGTTGCGCTCGCGGTTGGCCGTACGCAGCATGCGCGATACCCGGCCAATGGCTTCGTCCGAACCAAAGCCGGTAATACGGGTGAACGCCTGGTTAACCATGACGATGCGGCCTTCGGCATCGGTCACCAGAATGCCCTCGGTGGCGTTGTCGAATACCGTCGCCGCCAGACGCAGCTCGGCGCTGGCCGCCACGCGGTCGGAAATATCCATCACCACGCCGATGATCGCCTTGCGACCCTGGTAGTCGAACAGGCGGCTGTGCACTTCCACATCCACCTCCTCGCCATCCTTGCGCAGCAGCCGCGTGGTGTAATGCATGTTCTGGATACGGTCGGCCATGCGGCGGCGGATTTGTGCACTGATACGCTGTGCCTCCGCGGGCGACAGCACCATGCCGATATGGCTGCCCACCAGCTCGTCGGCACTATATTGCACCAGGTCGGCCAGCTTGGGGTTCACATACATCAGCTCTTCTTCCTGCGTGATGTAAATGCCCACCATGGATTGCTCTACCACGGCACGGTACTTTTCTACCGCCTCCTGGCGCAAACGCTCTTCGGCAGCACGCTGGGTAATGTCTACTGAAATACTGCCCACGCCGGAGGGCAGGCCTTCACTATCAAATAGTGGAAACACGCTGGACAACATGCGCAGGCTCTGGCCGTCTACCGTGATGTTTTCTTCGAACTGGCGCGGCTCCAGGCTACGCAGCACCTGCAGGTCGTGCTCGGTAATCAGCTTGGCTTCTTCGGCGGCAAACACATCGCGCGCCGCACGCCCCTTGAAGTACAGCGGCGACAAGCCAAACAGCCGGGCAAAATTCAGATTCACCACCAGATAGCGGCCATCCAGATCTTTCAGCGTCATCAGGCTGGTGCTCTGGTTCAGCAGCGACTCAAAGCGCGCCTGCACATCCTGCAGCAAACGCTCGCGGCGGCGGTAGCCATCGCCAAATACCGCCACCATCCCTGCCAACAGAACCAGAATCGCCACCAGTAGCCAGCCAGCCGGATTCAGGCTTAGCGGCCATGGCTGGCCCCATAGCAAGCCAGGCAAAGACAGGGTAAACAGCAGCGCCACCCCAGCCCCGGCCACCCCGGTCAGCCCGCCCCGCAGCGCCGCCAGAAACAGCAGCGGCAAGAACACCAGCAGACAAGACGTAAAACAAGCCTGGCGCTGCAGTGCCCACAAGACGCTGCCCGCCAGCACGGTAGCCAGCATCAGCCACAGGGTGTCACGGCGCATGGCATCACTGGGGAAGCTGGCATAGGCCAGCGGCAGCACCAGCACCAGCGTTAGCCATGCCAGCAGAAAATGCTGCGCCAGTACCGGCCAGCTGGCTGCCGGCATGACCCCGGCCAGTGTGGCCACCAGCGCCGCAGCGGGCAAGGCACAACGCAGCTGCAAACGCAAAAGGGAAGGTAGGGAAGCCAGCCTGTAATCGGCAGCAGGCAGCACGCGGGACAGGGCCAGCAGCATGCTGGCAAACGACAGGGTCCACAACACGGCTTCCGCCAAGGGCATGGTCAGCAGCGCCAGCAGTGCCACCGGGCCACCCCACCACCACACCACGCCAAAACGCCCGGCCGCAAAGCGCCAGGCCATCATGGCATGGGCCACAAAGGTGGCCATCGGTAACGCCCCTTGCCACTGTTGTGGCCAGAACAGCATGCCTGTTGCAAACAAAATCAGTGCGACCAGCGCACCTATGGTGTTTTTTTCCACCTCTCCCCTGCCTGTTTTATCGTAACGCCGCCCCGCCCCCGTACAAGCAGGCTGTATTCATTCTGTGGTGAACTTACGGGTGGGACACTGGATTCATGATGAAGGTCGCTGTCTGGCGCAGCTGTAGGCCCAGTGTGGCTCTATAATACCTGCCTCTTTGAGAATGTGTAGCGATATGACCAGCACTTTGCCACCGTGGCCCGCAAACGGGCAGAAGACCCTGCTGGCCCTGCCAGCCGGCAGCGCCGATAGCGCCCTGATCGCCGCGCTGCCGGATAGCGGCCAACCTATCCTGATCCTGACTGCCAGCGCGCAAGATGCCCAGCGGCTAAAGGCAGAGCTGCCCTTCTTCCGCCCCGCGTGGCGCATTGCCCTGCTGCCCGACTGGGAAACCCTGCCCTACGACCATTTTTCGCCACACAGCGACCTGGTCTCCGAGCGCCTGGCCACGCTGTGGCAAATCCGCAATGGCGAGTGCGATGTGGTGATCGCGCCGCTCACCACCGCCATCACACGGCTATCGCCAATGAGCTTTCTGCTGGGCCGCACCTTCTGGCTCAAGCTCAAACAGCGCCTGGACGTAGACCGCCTGCGCGCCGATATGGTCACCGCCGGCTACCAGCACGTATCGCAAGTGGTGGCACCGGGCGAGTTTTCGATTCGCGGCGGGCTGGTGGACCTGTTCCCTATGGGCAGCGCCCTGCCCTACCGCATCGACCTGTTCGATGACGAAATCGATAGCCTGAAAACCTTCGACCCCGACACCCAGCGCACCCTGTACCCGGTACCGGAAATCCGCCTGCTGCCGGCGCGCGAGTACCCCACCGACGACGCCGCCGTCACCGCCTTTCGTCAGCACTACCGCGAAAAAATCGACGGCGACCCGTCCAAAAGCCGCATCTACAAAGATGTGTCCAATAACTTGTGGCCGGCCGGTATCGAGTACTACCTGCCACTGTTCTTCGAGCACACCGCCACCCTGTTCGACTACCTGGGCGACAGCGCACAGCTGATCCTGCACGGCAATGTGATGGCCGCCGCCGAAGACTTCTGGCGCGATGCGCAAAGCCGCCACAATATGGCCGGCGGCAACCCGGAGCGCCCGGTGCTGCCCCCGGCCGAGCTGTTCCTGCGCCCGGACGAGCTGATGGGTGCCATCAAGCCCTACGCCCGGCTGGACATGTCCGGCACCGGCGACTGTGGCTACCTGCCGCTGCCCGAGCTGGCGGTAGACCGCCGCGCCGACAACCCGCTCACCAAGCTGGCCGACTTCACCCGCCGCTACAGCGGCCGCGTGCTGATTGCCGCCGAAAGCCTCGGCCGGCGCGAAACCCTGCAGCACTTTTTGCAGGAACACGGCATCAAGGCGCAGCCGGTAGACAGCTGGCAGGCGTTTGTCGATAGCCGCGCGCCGCTGGGCCTGATCCACGCCCCGCTGTTTAACGGTTTCGAGCTGCACCATGCCGGTATCGCCATCGTGACCGAGGCCGAGCTGTACCAGCACATTGCCCGCAGCCAGGGCAAGCGCCGCAAAACGGCGGCCAACAACGACGCCATGCTGCGCGACCTGGCCGAGGTCAAAGTAGGCGACCCGGTGGTGCACGAATCGCACGGCATCGGCCGCTATATGGGCCTGGTGTCCATCGACCTGGGCGAAGGCGAAACCGAAATGATGCAGCTGGAGTACGCCGAAGGCGCCACGCTGTACGTGCCGGTGGCGCAGCTGCAGCTGATCAGCCGCTACGCCGGCCACGCCAGCGACAATGTGCAGCTGCACCGCCTGGGCAGCCCGGCCTGGGACAAAGCCAAAAAACGCGCCGCCGAAAAAGCCCGCGACACCGCCGCCGAGCTGCTGAACCTGTACGCCCAGCGCGCCGCGCGCGAAGGCCACAGCTTTACGCTGAACCACCACGATTACGACGCCTTTGCCGCCGGTTTCGGCTTTGAAGAAACCCCCGACCAGGCCACCGCCATCGAAGCGGTGATCCACGACATGACCAGCGGCCGCCCGATGGACCGCCTGGTGTGCGGCGACGTGGGCTTTGGCAAAACCGAAGTCGCGCTGCGCGCCGCCTTTGTGGCGGTGATGGGCGGCAAGCAGGTGGCCGTGCTGGTGCCCACCACCCTGCTGGCCGAGCAACATTTCCAGAACTTCAGCGACCGCTTTGCCGACTGGCCGGTACGCATTGCCGAGCTGTCACGCTTCAAGAGCGCCAAGGAAGTAAAGCAGGCGATGGAAGGGTTGGCCGCAGGCAGCATCGATATCGTCATCGGCACCCACAAGCTGGTGCAGCCGGATGTCAGCTTCAAGAACCTGGGGCTGGTGATCATCGACGAAGAGCACCGCTTTGGCGTGCGCCAGAAAGAGCAGCTCAAGCGCCTGCGCGCCAATGTGGACGTGCTCACCCTCACCGCCACGCCGATTCCGCGCACGCTGTCCATGGCGCTGGAAGGCCTGCGCGAATTCTCGGCCATCACCACCGCGCCGTCGCGCCGGCTGGCGGTAAAAACCTTCGTCAGCCCCATCAACAACGGCATTATCCGCGAGGCCATGCTGCGCGAGTTCAAACGCGGCGGCCAGGTGTTCTTCCTGCATAACGAAGTAGACACCATCGAAAACATGCGCGAAAAGCTGGCCGAACTGGTGCCAGAGGCGCGCATCGCGGTGGCGCACGGCCAGCTGCGCGAGCGCGAGCTGGAACAAGTGATGCGCGACTTCCTGCAGGTGCGCTACAACGTGCTGCTGTGCTCCACCATTATCGAAACCGGCATCGACATCCCCAACGCCAACACCATCCTGATCAACCGTGCCGACAAGTTCGGCCTGGCCCAGCTGCACCAGCTGCGCGGCCGGGTTGGCCGCAGCCATCACCAGGCCTACGCCTACCTGCTTAGCGGCGAAGGCATGACGCGGGACGCGCAAAAGCGGCTGGAGGCGATCCAGGCGTCCGAAGAGCTGGGTTCGGGCTTCTACCTGGCCATGCACGACCTGGAAATCCGCGGTGCAGGCGAGGTACTGGGCGAGGGGCAATCGGGCGAGATGCAAGAGGTGGGCTTCAGCCTGTTTACCGAAATGCTGAAGCAGGCGGTGCGCGACCTCAAAAAGGGCCGCGAGCCGGACCTGGACGCACCACTGGGCGTGACGACCGAAATCAACCTGCACAGCCCGGCGCTGCTGCCGGACGACTACTGCCCCGGCGTGCACGAGCGGCTGGTGATCTACAAACGGCTGGCCACCTGCGACAGCGAGGACGAGATCGACACCATCCACGAGGAGCTGATCGACCGTTTCGGCCTGCCGCCGCAAAACGTGAAAACGCTGATCGAAAGCCACCGGCTCAGGTTGGCCGCACGCGAGATGGGTATCCAGAAACTGGACGCCAGCGAGGTGGCTATCCAGCTGACGTTTGTGCCGAACCCGCCCATCGACCCGATGAAGATCATCCAGCTGATCCAGAGCAAGCGTAACTACAAGCTGGCCGGCCAGGACAAGCTGCGCGTGGAAAGCCCGATACCGGATGTCGCCATGCGCATCGTGCGCGTGAAAGAGCTGATGAAAGAGCTGGGCTAGACACAGCCAGCGCTAGCCCGGCGGCCTGCAAGGCCGTGCCGGGGCGGGCCATTTCACCTGCCCCCAGCCCCTGGGAGCCCATACAAGCCACTGCGCCGTCTTAGCCGGCGCAGTGGCTTGTGGTTATCCGGGCAATAAAGCACAAAACAGGGTGAACTTGATGCATCGCAACATGTCATCTTGCTATAAGGTCGGCAGATATCTATAAATTACACACTAAAATGACTGCATGGTGCGATCCGCCATGCTGGCGCTTCCCTGTGTCGTTTTCAGCCGCCACACAGCACACGCCTGCCGTAAGCCTGCCCGCGTGACAGGCCTGTCGCACCTGCCGCATCACAACGCAGCGCAAAGCAAAATCAACTTACCTAACCGGTTAGAGGTGTTACATGAAGATCGCCACCCGCTTGCAATTACAAACGCTGGTTGCTGTTGCGGCATTTGCCACGATTTTGCTGATTGCCTTTGTACAGCTGGCCAGTATCAAAGAAAAGTCGGCCGTCATCGCTGAAGATGTCGTGCCCGGTATCGAGCTGCTGGGTACCGCCAGCTTGAACTTTGTGCAACAACGCGCCGCCTTGCTCAGCCTGGTGGCCACAGAAGAAGCCGCTACCCAGGATGCCATTCTGGTGGCCTACCAGGACTACCGCCAGCAGGTAGAGCGCAACCTGCAAAGCTACGAAGCCTTGGCCAGTGACAGCACGGATAAACAGCTGCTGGAGGCATTCCGTAGCGGGGTAGCCCGTACCAATCAGACCTACGACCAGGTGTTGGCCGCATTCAAGGCGCATGACACGGCCAATGCAGAAAACATACTGAACAGTACCCGTAGCGATTTCCTGCAGGTGCGTGATACCGCGCTGAAAGCCATCGAGTACAACAAGCAAGTGGGCCGCGAAGCCCATCAGGCGCTAAAAGAAGCAGAGCATCGCGCCCTGCTGTGGCTGTCGATTACCGCCGGGATCGCCTTGCTGGCGCTGATCATCATTGCCGTGCGTACCTACCGCCAGATTGTGGGCAGCATCCACGATGCCGCCAGCGATATTGCCGACATGACCGAGCACCTGGACCTGTCGCGCCGCTGCCAGATTCGCCACGACGATGAAATGGGCGGCCTGCTACGCCACTTCAACCAGTTGGCCAGCCGCCTGCACACCAGCATGCAGCGCGTGGCGGCGTCGTCTACCGACGTCGCCTCGGCTGCGGCCAACCTGGCCAGTGCCGCCGGGCAAGTGGCTGCCGGCTCAGCCGCGCAAAGCCAGTCGGCGTCGTCCATGGCGGCAGCGCTGGAGCAGATTACTGTCAGCATCAACCATGTAGCCGACCGCACGCAGGAGGCCAACACCCTGGCGCAGGACACCGGCCACAAGGCACGCCACGGCGAACAGGTGATAGAAAGCAGCAACGGCACCATCCTGAGCATGGCCGGCTCGGTACGCGACGTGTCTACCCATATGCAGGCGCTGAATCAGCAGACCAATGCCATCCATAGCGTCATCAACGTGATACGCGACGTGGCCGACCAGACCAACCTGCTGGCACTGAACGCCGCCATCGAGGCCGCGCGGGCTGGCGAGATGGGCCGTGGCTTCGCCGTGGTGGCCGACGAGGTACGCAAGCTGGCCGAGCGCACCGCCAGCTCCACCACCGAAATCGCCCAGATGATCAACACCATGCAAGGCAAATCCGACGATGCCGCAGCCGGGGTGAATCGTGCGGTCAGCAGTGTGGAAAGCGGGGTACAGGAAACCGAGCGCGCCCGCCTGACCATGCAGGAAATCGCCCAGGCTGCCGACGATAACAAAGGGGTGGTAGGAGAGATCGCCAGTGCCATCCGCGAGCAAGGTGCCGCGGCCAACAGCATTGCCCAGCAGGTAGAAACCGTGGCGCAAATGTCGGAAGAAAACGCCAGCGCCGCCCACAGCGTGACCGACCTGGCCGAACACCTGAACACGCTGGCTAGCCAGCTGGACCAGGAGGTCAAAAACTACCGGCTGTAAGTCTGGCGACAAACCACTGCAGCATGGCTGCGCGGCGTTGTTGTTACCCATACCCCCCGTTTGCAACGCAGGCGGGGGGGTTGTTTAAGCGCAGCCGGCTACACCATCCTTACGGTAGCGTTTGCAGCACCTGCGCCAGGCTGCTGCCAAAGTGCTGCTGGTAAAACAGGTCCAGCTGGCCATGCTTGCGCAGCAAGGCGGCCTCGCTATCTACCCCGTCGCGCAGCGACTCCAGCCCCGGGCGCAGGCTAAGCGGCTGGCCGACACTGGCTAATAAGGGGCTCAGGCGCTTCACCTTTTGCCGGATGTGCTCGGCAAGCCCTTCTGTCGCCAAGGCGTCATCAAACACCACGTCGACACGGCCACCCGCCAGCATCTGGATGCCGCGCGGCGTGTCCAGCACGTCGACCCGACGCCAGTCGGTGTGGGCTTTCAGTACCGCCGGGTAGTCGTAGGCCGCCACCCAGCCCACACGTTGGCCGCGAAACAGCGCCAGGCTATCAAAGCTTTGCAGCGAGCTATGGGCCGGGACCCAGGCACTGAGGACCCAGAACACCAGCGGCTGGCGCGTTTGCACCCAGCCGGGCGGGCTGTCGGCTGCGCTGGCAAACGCCAGTACATCCACCTGGCCCTGCCTGGCCAGACGCAGGCACGCGGCGGCGGCCTTGAACACATATTTCAGCCGCACTTGCTGTACGGTAGCCACCCTGCCCAGCACATCGGCGACCAGGCCCTCGGCAGGTTTGCCACTACTGCTATCGATAAACGGGGGCCATGGCTCGGCGCACACCGTCAGCACCGGCGCGGCCTGTGCCCAGGCCATACTGCCGAACAGCATGCCAGCGGCCAGACAAGAAGAAACACGCATCGCACTCCAGCCTTTCGATAACGAAACATTGCATGATGACTGCTTACATTATGCGTAAATGGCTAGAAAATACGAGTGTTATCCTGCTCAGGCTTGCATGAGCCAGGCCGCAGCGGCTTCGGCGTGTAACTGTGCGGTATCGAATAGCGGCAGGCTGGTATCGGCCGGGCCAATCAGCATGGCGATTTCGGTACAGCCCAGAATCACCGCTTGCGCGCCATCGGCCCGTAACGCTTCGATAATGGCCAGATAGCGCTGCCGCGAGGCCGCCACTACCTGCCCCTGGCATAGCTCGTCAAAAATCACGCGATGTACCTCCGCACGGTCTTCCACAGCGGGCACGTACACCTGCAAGCCTGCCGCCTGCAGGCGGGCGCGGTAAAAGTCGTCTTCCATGGTGAAGCGGGTACCGAGCAGGCCCACCCGTGCGATGCCTGCCGCCTGCAGCGCGGCAATGGTGGGGTCGGTAATGTGCAGCAGCGGGATACCGGCCAGGGCCGCCACCTCCTCCGCCACCTTGTGCATGGTATTGGTACAGATCACCAGCGCACCGGCACCGGCTGCGGCCAACCCTTTGCCCGCCTGGCCCAGCAGCTGCGCCGCCGCCGCCCAGTCGCCCTGCCGCTGCAGTGTGGCAATCGTGTCGAACTCCACACTATGCAGCAGCAAGGGCGCCGAGTGCAGGCCGCCCCGGGCAGCACGCACGTAGCGGTTGATGTGGGTGTAATAGTGCACGGTGGATTCCCAGCTCATGCCGCCGAGCAAACCCAGTATTTTTTGTGTCATTTACCATACCTGCGCTAATGTCAGTTCGTCCCATAATAACCAGGCTGCCGTCGCCGCCATCAGCCCGGCCATCACGCCATTAAACAGCCTGCGCGCCCGCGGCTGGCTCAGGTAGCGGCGCAGCCCCTCCCCCAGCGCCGCCCACAGGCAGATGCAGGGAAAGTTGATCAGCGCACACAGCCCGGCCAGCGCCAGCGCGTGCTGCCAGCCCGCCGCAGCGGGCAGAAACAGCAGGCTGGTATTCACCACCATCACCCAGGCTTTGGGGTTCACCCACTGGAACGCCGCCGCACCGATAAAGCGCATTGGCGTAACGGCCTGCCTGGCCTCGGGCGCGCCGGCCAGCCACACCTGCCACGACAGCCAGAACAGATAGCCACAGCCCATCAGGCTAAGCAGCAAACGCCACTGGTTCAACAGCGCCATCACCCAGCCCAGCAACAAGGCCACCACCAGCACCTGCACGCCATGGCCAATGCTGATACCCAGCAGGTGCGGCAGGCTGCGACGAAAACCGAAATTGACGCCCGATGCGGCCAACATCAGGTTATTGGGCCCCGGCGTGATGGACATCAGCGAGACATAGCTCAGTAGTGGCAAGGTCAGCATGGCAGCCTCCTGTGGTGGGTACAGGGCTATCGTAGACAAAGCCGCTTGCCGGTGACAGAGCCAAGAATTTATTATTGTCATGGTGACAGTTTGCTGCGGCATAGCACTGTCACCCTGCTTTCTCTACCCTACTGTCACACCCGCGAGCCCGCCATGGAAACCAGCACCCTGTACCAGCAACTGGCCGACGACCTGTCCAGCGCCATCAACCGCGGCACCCTGCCCCCCGGCTCGCGTCTGCCGTCGGTGCGCAAAACAGCACACAGCCGCCAGCTGTCGCTCAATACCGTGGTAGCGGCCTACCGCGTGCTGGAAGACCGTGGCCTGGTAGAGGCACGGCCGCAGTCCGGTTATTACGTGAAAGCACGGCTGGCGTCCCCCGCACGCGGCGCGCTGCGCGAGGCTGGCCCGGCGCAGGGTACCGACGGCGCGGTGCTGGACCTGATTGGCGCCGCGCTGCAGGCGCAGCAGACGCCAGGCTATATCGACATGGCGCTGGCCTGCCCGCGCGGCGGCGACTTCTATCCCGCCGGCAAGCTGGCACGGCTGATGGGCCAGGTGCTGCGCAAAAATCCGGGGCTGGTCAGCAACTACGCCCTGCCGCCGGGCTCCGAGCGGCTACGCACCCAGATTGCTCGGCGCGGGCTGGAGCTGGGCATGGCGCTGCAGGCCGATAACATCATTCTCACCCACGGCGCCATGGAAGCCCTGCAGCTGGCGCTGCGCGCGGTGTGCCGCCACGGCGACACCGTGGGTATCGAGTCGCCTACCTATTTCAACCTGCTGCCGCTGTTTGCCAGCCTGGGGCTGAAGGCCGTGGAAATCCCCACCGACCCGCAGCACGGCCTGTCGCTGGACGCGCTGGACATGCTACTGACAGAAAAACGGGTCCAAGCGGTCGTGGCCATGCCCAATGTGCACAACCCGCTAGGCTGCAGCATGTCTACCGACAACAAGAAAAGGTTGGCCGCACTGGTCAACCGCCACCAGGTACCGCTGATCGAAGACGCGCTGTACGCCGAGCTCCAGTTTGGCGACGCGCTGCAGCCGGCGGTAAAAGCGTACGACCCGGGCGGCTGGGTGATCGTGTGTGCCAGCTATACCAAAACCCTGGCACCGGACTTTCGCGTGGGCTGGCTGGAGGGTGGGCGCTTTGGTGCAGAGATCAAGAAGCTGAAGTTCGCCAGCTCGATTGCCGAGCCGCTGGTGCTGTGCGAAACGCTGGGCGCGTTTCTGGAATCAGGCGGCTACGACCATCACCTGCGGGCGCTGAAGCGCCGCTACACCCTGCACGTGGACAAAGTGCGCGCCATGATTGCCGAGCATTTTCCGCCCGGCACCCGCGCCACCCACCCCAGCGGCGGCTTTCTGATCTGGGTAGAGCTGCCGGAAGGCTACGACACCGTGCGTCTGTTTGACCTGGCCATTCACGAGCGCATCAGCATCTCGCCCGGCCCGCTGTACTCGCCAAGCGGCCGCTACCGCAACGCACTGCGCATCTCCTGCTGCCAGCCGCTGGATGACCGCTTTACCAGTGCGCTGCGTACCGTGGGCGAGTTGGCCGCACAGTGCCGCCACAGCTGATACCGGCCGCGCCAGCGCGCACCGCACTGTGTACGGCAAGCCACACGCCAGGGGCGCCTGGCTACCATAGCAATAAAACCCCGCATTGACCCTGTGTTTATACGCTGCCGATACTGGCTTGCCACGGTATGGCATGGCGCCGTACCTGCTGGCAATCCATGCAAAAGAACAATACACAGAGGGGTAATCCATGAATCTGCGTCAGCTATTTCTGCTTAGCACCGCCATCGGCCTGGTGCCCATCGCACTGTCCTACGGCCTGGCGCCGCAACAAAGCCTGAGCGAGCTGTTTGGCCTGAAGATAGATAGCGTCAACGGTTTTCACATTTTTCGCGCCATCACGGGCCTGTACCTGGCGCTGGTAGTTTTCTGGGTAGTGGGCGCCTTGCGCGCACCTTTACGCCAGGCGGCGCTGCTGAGCCTGGTGGTGTTCATGCTGGGGCTGGCGATGGGCCGGGTGGCCAGCCTGCTGTTGGATGGCATGCCCGATACACTGCTGATCGTTTACCTGGTACTGGAGTTGAGCATCGGCCTAGTAGGGATATGGCTGCTGAAGCGGCCAGACTGACGATACGCGCACACGAAAAAGCCTGCTTGCAACGCAAGCAGGCTTTTTTTATGCATACCAGGCTAGGTCGGTGCCTCCCAGCCGGGTCCGGCGGTTTGCCGGCATGCGGCTTTAATCAACCCTGCACCGCAAACAGGCGATCGCCATCAAGCCATCACACAGTTGCGCCCGGCCGCCTTGGCCCGGTACAGCGCCATATCGGCTTGCTGGATCAGGCTGTCTAGCGTGAGCTCCGGCACCATGGTGGCACAGCCGATGCTGACACTCAGCAAGGGCGCGTTTTCCCATGGCAACACTATCTGCGAGACCAGCGTGCGGATGCGCTGTGCCATGGTAATGGCACCGCTCAAAGCGGTAGCAGGGAGCAGCAACAGGAACTCTTCACCGCCCCAGCGGGCCACACAGTCCCCCTGGCGCGCGCAGGCTTGCAGGGTAGCGGCCAGCAGGCACAGCGCCTCGTCACCACAGCTGTGGCCGAAGCGGTCGTTCAATGCCTTGAAGTGGTCTATATCGCACAGCAATACGGTAAAAGGCTGGTCGCGGTGCAAAAAGGCATTACGCGCCAGCTCCAGCTGCATCTGGGCTTCACGGCGGTTGGCTAGCTGGGTCAGCGGGTCGGTAATGGACAGGCGGCGGTTTTCTTCCACCATGCAGTGCAGGTCGTGTACGTCGCGAAAGGTCACGATATGCCACGATGGCAACACCTCGGCCTTGATCTGGGCGGCAACAATGAACCAGCGCCGCTCGCCGTTCTTGCAACGCACCATGGCGCTGGTCTCGGCTACGTTTTCACCCCGTGTCAGGCTATCTTCCACGGCCTGCTGCCATTCGCGGGTAATTTGTTGTCGATAAATGGGGTCGGGATACGCCAGCTGGAACCAGCTGAGCATATCGGGCATTTCCTCGGCGGTGTAACCGATCTGCTGCAGGAAAGCCTTGTTGATGAACAGATGGTTGCGCTTGCCCTCCAGGGCCGGATCCGAGCTGGACACCAGCGCCGGGATAGGTATCACATCCAGGCTATGAAACAGCACCTTTTCGATGTCGTATGGTGCCAAAGCTTGCTGCCCCGTCGACATGTTTTTCCCCTGTCAGGCGGCGGTGTGCACGAAGGTCAGCCCCGCCTGATAATGTTTTTATGATATCCGGGCGCGTCGCTACGCCCCTTCTCGAGATTTATACTGCTAAACCTGCAAGGGTGAAATAGTGGCATCACATCTTCTTATATTTCGATATATATGCTTCTTATCAAATAGCGAACTTATAAATCGGCAAATGTAAAATACCCCGCATAGCTTCCTTGGAAGCCATTTATACGGGGTATTATTCCATTTAGCTGGGCAACGTCAGCATAATCTGCCACACCCTGCCCTTGCCCACCTGGCGGGTTCAGCCCAGATAACGTGCCTGCAAATGCGCACGGAAGTGCGCAGGGTTCAGGCTCTCACCTGTGGCGCGGCGCACCAGCTCCGGGGTGCTCCACAGGCTGGCTTGCTGCCAGATATTGGCTTGCAGCCAGTCGAATACCGGTGCCAGGTCGCCTGCGGCAATCCGGCTGTCCAGGTCGGGGTATTGCTGGCGCAAGGTGGCAAAGTACTGCGCGGCGTACATGGCACCCAGGGTATAGCTGGGGAAATAACCAAAGCTGCCGTCGGTCCAGTGGATATCCTGCAGGCAACCGTTCTGGTAATTGCCACGGGTATCTACCCCCAGATAAGCCATCATCTTTTCGTCCCACAGCGCCGGAATATCTTCTGCCTCGATCTCGCCTTCGATCAGTGCGCGCTCGATCTCGAAGCGCAGAATCACGTGCGCAGGGTAGGTCAACTCGTCGGCATCCACGCGGATATAGCCCGGGCGCACGCGGCTGTACAGCAGGCCCAGGTTGGCCGCATCGAACGCTGGCTGGTCGCCCAGGTGTTTTTTTACCAGCGGGGAGATCAGCTGCAGGAAGGCCGGGTTGCGGCCCAGCTGCATTTCAAACGACAGGCTCTGGCTTTCGTGTATGCCCATGGAGCGGGCGTGGCCCACGGGCAGGTGGGCCAGCTCGCGTGGCAGGCCTTGCTCGTAACGGGCGTGGCCGGTTTCGTGCACGATGCCCATCAGGCTTTGCACGAAATCATCTTCGCGGTAGCGGGTGGTAATGCGCACGTCTTCGGCCACGCCACCGCAGAAGGGGTGTACCGATACGTCCAGGCGGCCGGCGTCAAAGTCGAAGCCCAGCAGGCCCATCACCTCGACACCCAGCGCGCGCTGTGCCTCGATGGCAAACGGCCCCTGTGCTTGCAGCACCTGTTCGCCAGCCTGCTTGTGCATGGTGTCGCGGATCAGGCCGGGCAGCCAGCTTTTCACATCGTCGAAAATGCGCTGTACTTCGGCGCTATTCATGCCGGGCTCGTACAGGTTCATCAGCGCGTCGTAGCGCGATACGCCGGTGGCGTCGGACAGGTATTGTGCTTCCTCGCGCGACAGCTTGACCACCTCGCGGAAGTTCTGCAAAAAGCCCTGCCAGTCGTTGGCCTTGCGCTGGCTACGCCAGGCGTGTTCGCAGCGGCTACCGGCCAGGCTTTTGGCTTCGACCAGGCTGGCGGGCAGCAGGTTGGCTTTTTGCCATTCGCGGCGCATTTCGCGCAGGCTGGCTTGCTGCACCGGGGCCAAGGCTTCGGCGGCGGCGGCATCAAACAGCGGGGTCAAGGACGGGTCGGTCAGCGTGTGGTGCATCAGTACTTGCAGCTCGGCCATGGCGGCGGCGCGGGCGTCGTTACCTTTGGATGGCATCATGGCGGCCTGGTCCCAGCCGGCCATGGCGGCCAGATGCTGATAGCGGTACAGGCGGGTAAAGGCGGTTTCCAGCTGCGGATAGGCGGAATGGGTCATGGCAGGCACCGTGGGTAAACAAGGCTGCGATGATGCCTGCAGCGGCGCCGGGCGGCAATTGTCTGTTCGGACGGTGGCCTGTTTAGCTGGGTGTTGCGCCAGGGCGCGGTGTGGCGCGTACGTCGGCGTCCGGGAACGATATCCAGTAGTAGAAAAACTCGCGCGCAATGGCCAGAAAGGTGTCCCGCGCCTGGCTATCGCCCAGGTGCAGCAGCATCGCGTCGATGGCGGTACGGAAGCTGTCCGGGTGATGCGGGTGGCCATGCAGCAGGTAGAGCAGCGGGCGGATCAGGTCGCCACGCTCGGCCAGCATGCTTTCATCCGAGCCCAGCTCGTACAGCTGGCCCAGATAGATGTCCAGCGATGGCGGGTAGCGGGTAAAGCCGTCGCTCACCATGCGCTGCTGCAGGCTTTCAAAACTGCCGTGTGCCGGCAGCCGGATGTGGTGGGTGGTAAAGCCGTCGCGTGCATTGAGTGCCGCCAGTTTTTTGACATCATCCAGCCAGAAATAATAATACTCGCGCGCCGCCGTCATGGCGCCGGCGCGATCGTCTGGCGGGCACAGCGACAGCAGGGCATCGACCGCGGCGCGGTAGATATCTGCCCCACCGCGCTGGCTACGCAGGATCTGGTTCAGCCGTGCCAGGATACGACGGCGGTAGGCAACCACATCGCCCCCTGCGCCCTTGCTGTCCAGCAGGCGCAGATAGGCGTCCAGCGCGTCGTCCATTTTATCCTGAGGCATGGTCTGGCTTCCTTACAGTAGCTCGGGGGCGGGTACACCAGCGCTGCGCGCAGCAGCCAGGATGGCGGCCCATTCATTATCCGACATCTCTACCCCGTGCAGCGCCGCCTCGGCGGCACGCAGGCGCTCCGGCTCGCCGGCCTGCATCAGCGGTGGCTGCCCGGCGGGCGGCGGCGAGCTGCGGATATAGGCCGCCATGGCGTCGTATTCCTCACGCAGCCAGCTCACGTCGGCTACCGCCTCCGGGTCGATGATGACCGCAGTCAGGTTATTCACAATGCCACCCAGGCGGGCATTGCCCGGCTGCAGCGTCCCGCCGCCCGACAGCAAACCTGCCAGGAACTCGATGGCCGCGACCAGGCCACCGCCTTTGTGCGCCGCAATGGGGCGCAGTGCCCCGGTTGGCTGTTCATGCATGGCTGCAGGGTTGGCCGTGGGTAGCCCAGCCGCGTCCAGCATGACTTCTTCGTCAAAAGTTTTGCCTGCCAGGTAGGCGACCCGCGTTTTGCCGTAAGCCACCATGCTGGTGGCAAAGTCCAGAATAAAAGCCGGCTCGCGCTCGCCCGCCGGAAACGCCACGCACAGCGGGTTGGTGCCAAAACGTGCGGCGGAGCCACCAAACGGCGCCACCAGCGGCTGGGGGAAATCCGTCACGTTGACAAAAAACAGCCCGACTTTACCCGCCGCGGCCACCTGCTCGCCATAGCTGCCGATACGGCCCATGTGGTGGCTATTACGCACGGTGAGCAGCACGATGCCGGTGTGGGCTACGCGCTCGATGGCGGCGTCCACCGCCTCGCGCACCACGCGCTGGCCGTAGCCGCGTTCGCCGTCAAATTGCAGGATGGCCCCGCTGTCGTTCAGCAGCCAGGCCGGCTCGCCCGGCTGCAAGGTGCCGGCGCGTACGCTGTCCACATAAAAAGGCAGCATGCCCACCCCGTGGCTGGGGTGGCCCTTGAGGTTGGCCGCCACCAGGTGCTGCGCCACCACATCGGCTTCTTCATTGGCAGAGCCCAGCGCCAGCAAAGTGGCGTGGGCCAGACGGTACAGGGTTTGTTCGGTCAGCAGCATGCGGGGCTTAGCTCACGTTATGGTTGGGCTGCAGGGTCAGGCGCAGGTCATGGCCTACCATGCGGGTGTCGCTGATGTGCAGCGGCAGCTTGTCGTCCAGCGACTGCAGTGCGGGCCAGGCAAACAGCCCGCGTGCCGCATCGCCAGCCAGATAGGGCGCCAGGTACAGCACGATATCGTCTACCAGCCCGGCTTGCGCCAGCGCGCCATTCAGGCCGGCACCGGCTTCTACCATCAGCTCGTTGACGCCATCGGCTGCCAGGCTTTGTAACAGCGCGGCCAGGTCGACGTGCTGATCTGGCGCAGGCAACACGCGGATTTGCACGCCACGCGCCAGGTAGGGTTCGTGCCGCTGGCTATCGGCTACCGTGGTCACCAGCAGGGTGGGCGCCACGGCAGTATCGTAAATGCGCGCCGCAGGCGGTGTGGCCAGGCGGCTGTCTACCACCACGCGCAGCGGCTGGCACGGCACGGCCACCTCTCGCACGGTCAGCTGCGGGTCGTCGGCCAGTACGGTACCGCTGCCGGTGAGAATGGCACAGTTGGCCGCACGCAGTTGCTGTACATCCAGGCGGGCAGCCGGGCCGGTAATCCACTGGCTTTGCCCGTTCAGCAGGGCGGTCTTACCATCCAGCGTGGCGGCGGCTTTCAGCGTGACCCAGGGCCGCTGGCGCGTGACACGCGACAGGAAGCCACGGTGTACGTGCTGTGCCTCGGCCTGCAGGCAGCCTGCCACCGCAGGAATGCCGGCCGCGTTGAGCATGGCAATGCCACGCCCGGCTACCTCGTGGTACGGGTCCACCATGGCGGCCACCACGCGGCCGATGTTTTCCTTGATCAGGCGCTCGGCGCACGGCGGGGTGCGGCCGTAATGGCTGCAGGGCTCCAGCGTGACGTAGGCGGTGGCGCCGGCCGGGCTATGGCCGCGGGCGTAGCAGTCTTTGATGGCCTGGATTTCGGCGTGGTCGCCGCCCACGCGCAGGGTGGCGCCCTCGCCTATCACCTGGCCATCGCGCACCAGTACGCAGCCGACACCGGGGTTGGGCGCGGCACGGCGGGTGGCCGCTGCCGCCAGGCGCAGCGCCTGCTGCATGTATTGGTAGTCTTGCGGCTGCAGGCCAAGGGGCGCACTCATCATGCCGGCCCTTGCGCGCTACGCCAGTCGGCAGCCAGCTGGCTGTAGATACGTGCGTCCCAGAAGCGCTCGCGGATACGCAGATAGCCGCGCAGCACGCCTTCCTGGGTAAAGCCGCTACGCTCGGCTACCGCGCAGCTGCGCAGGTTGGCCGCCGCGCTCACGATATCCACACGGTTCAAGCCCAGCTCGGCAAAGGCAGTATGCAGCACCTGCGCCAGCGCCTGCGGCAGGTAGCCGCGGCCAACGTAGGCGTCGGCCAGCCAATAGCCGATGGAGCCGTGCAGGTTCAGCAGGCTCACGCCGTGCAGGTCACACACGCCGGCGGGCTGGCCGTCGGCCAGAATCAGCCAGGTGTACACGCGGCCGGCATCGCGTTCGGTTTGTGTGTGCTGGATGAAAGCCAGCGAGTCGCTGCTGCTGCGGGTGGTGTCCACCCAGGGCAGCCACTGCGACAGGCTGTCGCGGCTGCTATCTACCAGGGAAAACAGCGCGTCGGCATCGGCGGGTTCAAGCGGGCGAAGGGTAATGGGGGAAGTCATGTCAGGCTTTCTGATGTCACTGCAAGCCCACAGACTAAGGTTGGCCGCAAGCCAGCGTCAAGCCTGCCCATGCTGGCGTACTGCCCATTCCGTGGCCAGCAGGCTGTAGCAGGCGGCATCATGTGGCTGGCCATGTAGCCATAGATGCTGGCGCAGTATGCCCTCGAAGCAAAAGCCTGCACGCTGCGCCACCGCGATGCTGCGCACATTGCCTAGCGCCGGATCGATCACCAGGCGCTGCAGGCCCAGCGGGCCAAAGGCCTGCCCGCACAGCTGCTGCAGGGCCGCCTGCATCACGCCGCGGCCAACATAGGGCGGCGCCAGCCAGTAGCCGACGCAGGCACGATGGTTGGCCGCAGACACGGTGTGCAGCCCGCACACGCCAGCCAGCTGGCCATCCACCAGAATCAGCCAGTCGTACTGGCTGCCTTGCTGGCGCGCCGCGACGCTATGGCGCAGAAAAGCCAGGCTGTCTGCCGCGCTATGGGTGGTGGCCACCCACGGCAGCCAGCTGGCTAGTGCGGCACGGTGTGCGTCTACCAGCGCAAACAACGCGTTGGCGGCGAGCTCGGTAGCGGGCTGAAGCTGAATACCCATGCCCTTCTCCCCTATCAATCAATGCAGCACATGAAAAACCCTGTCGCGCACGACAGGGTTGTCTGTTTGAGCACAGGGCGAATACGGCGCGCCCTGCTGCCAAGGCCGGCCTCAGCCTTTGCCCTGTATTTCCTCGATGGCATCGGTGAACTCGGAAATATCCTGGAAGCTCTTGTACACCGAGGCAAAGCGCACGTAGGCCACTTTATCCAGCTTGGCCAGCTCGTTCATCACCATTTCGCCGATGTAGCGGCTGGACACCTCGCGCTCGCCCAGCTGCAGCAGGCGCTGGCTGATGCGGTTGATGGCGTCGTCTACCAGCGGGGTGGACACCGGGCGCTTGTGCAGCGCGCGCAGGAAACTGGTGCGGACCTTTTCCACGTCGAACTCGGTGCGATGGCCGCCGGTTTTCACCACTTGCGGCATGCGGACTTCGGCAGTTTCAAAGGTTGTAAAGCGCTTGTCGCAGCTGGTGCAGCGGCGGCGGCGACGTATGCTGCTGCCGTCTTCGCTGACGCGGGAATCTACCACCTGGGTATCGGCGCAGCCGCAGAAGGGGCATTTCATGGCTTTACAATCCTGGCTATTTCAATAGCCTGATGTTATCAGCTATCGCCGCCGGGCAACAGTAATGCTCATTTTTTGGGCAAACACCTGTCGCCATCGCGCACGCCATGCTCTGCGGCCAGGGCGTCGCGCGCATCGGCGGCGGCCAGCATGGCCTGCAGGTGCTCGGGGAAAACGGGCTGTGGTGCTGCGGCCAGCGCGGCGGCGTCAAACCAGCGCCCCGGCCCCATGCTGGCTTGCTCCTGCGCACTCCAGCCATGCTGCTGCAGGGCAATGCGGCCAACCCGTACGTGAAAGTAATGCTCGTCGGCCCACACCTCGCCCCCGTCCGGCAAGCGCATGGCGAACTGCCGCCGCGCCAGCGGCTCGCCAGGGTCGGCCAGCGGGTAGCCGGTTTCCTCTCGGCATTCGCGGCAGGCGGCGTCGGCCAGGCTTTCGCCTGCGTGCACACCGCCACCGGGGGTGAACCAGTAAGCAATACGGCCGCCCATTGCAGGCGGCCGGTAGGGGAACAGCAGCACCGCACCATCGGGATTGCGCAGCAGCAAACGCGCAGCGACGCGTACCGGCAGGGCGGCGTGTCGGCTCATCGGCTCATCAGCCAGTCCACGTAGCGGTCTACACCCTGCTCGACGGTGAGCATGGCGTCGCTGTAACCGGCGCTGCGCAGCTTGCCGATATCGGCCTGGGTGAAGCTCTGGTACTTGCCTTTCAGCGCGTCCGGGAAGTCGATGTATTCCAGAATGCCCTGCGCTACCAGCTCAGACAACGTCAGCGCCGGCTTGCCTTCGTGGCGGCGGCAGGCGTTGACGGTGGCCACGGCCACATCGTTGAACGGCTGCGCGCGGCCGGAGCCCAGGTTGAAGATGCCGCTCTTGTCCGGGTTGTCCAGGAAGTACAGGTTTACCTTCACCACGTCTTCTACCGACACGAAGTCGCGGCTCTGGGTGCCGTCGGCGTAGCCGTCGTAGCCGCCAAACAGCTTCACCTTGCCGGTTTCGCGGTACTGGTTGAAGTTGTGGAAAGCCACCGAGGCCATACGGCCTTTGTGCTGCTCTTGCGGGCCGTACACATTGAAGTAGCGGAAGCCGGCCACTTGCGCGGTCAGGCCTTCGGCCATGCGGCGGCGCAGGATCTGGTCGAACAGGAACTTGGAATAGCCGTACACGTTCAGCGGGCCTTCGAACTGGCGGTCTTCCTTGAAGGTGGTGCCTTTGCCGTAGGTTGCGGCGCTGCTGGCGTACAGGAAAGGGATTTCTTCGGCCTGGCAGAATTCGAACAGCTCCAGCGTGTACTGGTAGTTGTTCTCCATCATGTACTTGCCGTCGTGGTTCATGGTGTCGGAGCAGGCGCCCTGATGCAGGATGGCGGTGATTTCACCGTCGAAATCGCCGCTGCCGATCAGGCTGATGAAGTCTTGCTTGTCCAGGTAATCGCTGATTTCGCAGCCCACCAGGTTCACAAACTTGTCACCCTTGCTGAGGTTGTCCACCGCCAGGATGTCGGTTTCGCCACGCGCGTTCAGCGCCTTCACGATATTGGAGCCGATAAAGCCGGCCGCGCCGGTAACCACGATAGTCATGCTTGTTCCTTATATGCGTTCAGAAGGCGCTGCCTGGCTGGGCCAGGAATGTCAGCTCGTCCTGGGTAGACGGCCGCTCCAGCGCCGCATTGCGGTGCGGGAAACGGCCGAAACGGGCGACGATCTGGTGATGTCGCCGGGCAAAATCGATTACATTGTCGCGCCCTGGGCTGCCCTGCGGCAGGCTCTCGAAGCAGCGCACGGATGCTTCCTGGTCGGCCAGCTGTTCGCTGTGCTCCAGTGGAAGGTAGACAAACCAGCGCGCCACCGGCGGCAGCCGCACGTCCAGCCGTGCCGCCAGCGCGGCGTGGCTGGCGGCCAGCGCCAGCGCATCGGTGGCAAAGGCCTGCGCCTGGCCACGGTACAGGTTGCGCGGGAACTGGTCGGCCACGATCAGCCAGGCCAGCACCTGGCGCGCGTCGCTGGCGTCGGGCTGCAGCGTGCCTGCGGCCAACTGGGCCAGCAGCGGCGCAAAACGCTCGCGGATGATGCCGTCGAATACCGGGTCTTTTTTGAACCAGGCGTCACGCGGCAGGGCCAGCATGTCGTCGCTGCTGCCCCCGAACCAGAACTGCAGCACTTGCTCGTACCAGATCATCATCCGCTCCTTGCTAAACAGGGTGGTTACAAGGCAAACAACTCGCGCTGGTGGCACACGGCGGTACCCAGCTTGGCCACCACGATACCGGCGGCGGCGTTGGCCAGGCGCATGGCCAGCGGCATGGCCAGCTCTGCGGCCAACATCAGGCCCAGGGTACCGATAACGGTGTCCCCCGCGCCGGAGACGTCGTATACCTCTTGCGCCAGCGTGGGCTCGTGCACGGCGCCCGCTTCACGGTACAACGTCATGCCCTCTTCGCTGCGTGTCACAAGCAGCGCGTCCAGCTGCAGCTGGACGCGTAGCGCCTGCGCTTTGGCGGCTAGCTGTTCGTCGTTCTGCCAGCTACCGGCTACCTGCTTGAACTCGCTGCGGTTAGGCGTGAGCAGCGTGGCGCCGGCGTACTTGCTGTAATCGTCGCCTTTGGGGTCGATCAGCACCGGTTTGCCGGCGGCACGCGCCAGTTCGATCATGCGGCTTACATGGGTAAGGCCGCCTTTGCCGTAGTCGGACAGGATCACCACGTCGTGCGCGGCCACAATGGCGGCGTAGTCGTCCAGCTTGTCGGCCAGAATTTCGTGGCTGGGCGCATCTTCGAAATCCAGGCGGATCAGCTGCTGCTGCCGCGCCACCACGCGCAATTTGATGGTGGTGGAAATACCGGGGTCGCGCTTGAACGACGGGGTAATGCCGTCGCTTTCCATCAGCCGTGTCAGCGCGGTGGCGGCTTCGTCGTCGCCCACCACGGACAGGATGGTGGCCTTGCCGCCCAGGCTGGCGATATTGCGCGCCACGTTGGCCGCACCACCGGCACGCTCTTCCATGCGGGCGATCTTGGCCACCGGCACCGGGGCTTCGGGCGAGATGCGCGATACGTCGCCAAACCAGTAGCGGTCCAGCATCACATCGCCTACTACCAGCACACGGCTATTGGCCAGGCGGCGGGTCAGGTCTTCCGGGCTCAGGCCCAGCTGTTGCATCAGGGTCATGGGCTACCTCGGCTCAGGCCAGGCTGGCCTGGTAGGCCTGGATATCGGCGTTGATCTTGTTCAGCACCATCAGCGGGTCGTCGGCGCGGGTAATGGGGCGGCCGATGACCAGGTAGTCGGAACCGGCTTGCAGCGCGGCGACCGGCGTCATCACGCGGCGCTGGTCGTCAGCGGCGCTGTCGGCCAGGCGGATGCCCGGCGTCACCAGCTTGAAGTCCTGGCCCAGCTCGGCTTTCAGTACGCCGGCTTCCTGCGCCGAGCACACTACACCATCCAGACCGCTATCGCGGGTGAGGCGCGCCAGGCGCAGCACGTGCTCTTGCGGCGGCACGGTAATGCCGATTTCCAGCAGGTCGGCAGCGTCCATGCTGGTAAGCACGGTCACGGCAATCAGCAGCGGGCGCTGGCTGTACTGTGCCAGCGCGTCGGCCGAGGCTTCCATCATGCGGCGGCCGCCACTGGCGTGCACGTTCACCATCCACACCCCGGCTTCGGCGGCCATTTTGCAGGCGTGCGCTACGGTATTGGGAATGTCGTGGAATTTCAGGTCCAGAAACACCTGGAAGCCGCGTGCGGCCAACTGCTCCAGCAGCTGCGGGCCGGCGGCGGTAAACAGTTCTTTGCCTACCTTGAGGCGGCACTGCGAGGGGTCCAGACGGGAAGCAAAGGCCAGTGCGGCGTCTGCGGTGGCAAAATCCAGCGCCACCAGTACCGGCGAATTAACGTTGGCCGCAAAGCCATGTGCCATTAACGGGTTCATGTTTTCCTGTCTTTCTTGTCGCGTATTCGGTTCAGTGGTTTTCGGAGCGGTTAGGCGTAAAGCTTTCCCACTCGCCGCAGGCGGGGCAATGCCAGAAGAAAGCCCGCGAGCGGAAGTTGCAGCGTTTGCAACGGTGTACGGTCAGGCGCTGTGCGTGCTTCATGATCAGCGCACGCGCCACTTCGGCGTCCAGGCGGCCTTCGGTGCTGAGCTCGTCCATCTGCGATTCCACCAGGCGGTAAACGCCCAGCAGGCTGGGGCGTGCATGCACTGCTTCGCGGGCGGCTTCCAGCGCACGGGCTTCGCCTTCGTAGGTGGCCACCTTCTGGTACAAGAGGTCGGTGAGTTCCAGCTGCGAGAAGGTGCGCTGATAGCCGCGCAGCAGGGCTATGCCTTCCTGCGGCTTGCCCAGCGCCTCGTAGGCGTCAAACAGGCGCTCGGCCACCATGGCCAGGTATTCGTAGTTTTGCTTTTCGATGGCTTGCCACGCGGCAATAGCGGCCTCGTGCTGGCCCTGTGCGGTTTCGATATCGCCCAGCAAAATACTGGCACGCACGCATTTACGGTTGGCCGCAAAGGCATTTTTCACCGCTTCGCGTGCCTTGTCGAAATCAGACTGGTACAGCGCGCCCTGGGCCAGCTCGCAGTAGAACTGCGCCACTTCGTGCTGGAAGCTGTGGGCATCGCTACGCAGCTCCAGCGCGGTGGCAATGGCCTTGGCCCAGTCGCGGTCTTGCTGGTAGATGGACAGCAGCTGCTCGCGCGCGGCGCGGCCCATGGTCTGGCTATCCAGCAGCTTCAGCAGGATTTCTTCGGCACGGTCTACCAGGCCTGCCTTGTGAAAGTCTTGCGACAGCTCGAAGCGCACCAGCGCCTTTTGCTCGCGCGTCAGGTCGGGCAGCTCCAGCACCTGCTGGTGCAGGCGGATGGCGCGGTCATTTTCGCCACGGCGGCGGTACAGTTTGCCCAGGCTGAGCTGCACTTCCAGCGCGTGCGGGTGGGCTCGTGCCACCTCGGACAGCGAACGGGCCGCTACGTCGGTCTGGTCATCTACCAGCGCATCCAGGCCTTTATAAAAACCGGCAGGTACTTCACGCGCCTGCTTCAGCACTGCACGCATGTCTACGCGTGCGGCCAACCACCCCAGGCCAAAAAAAGCCGGGAACAGTAACAGCCACCACAAATCGATATCCAAAATTCAACCTCGGAGCAAAAAACAGGATGGCCTAGTCGGCCAGGGCGTCGCTGGGGTCTACCACCACCTTGCTGCCCTGACGGGAGCGCAGCTCTTTCTTGAGCTGCGACAGCTCGCGGCGTACGCGCAGGGAATAGGCAAAGGTGGCCACCAGGCCAATGAGGGCGCCGGCTACAAAGAAAATCAGCAGCAGCAGAATGAGCGGGGCTTGCCAGCTCTGGCCAAAGAACAGCTTGAATTCCACCACGGCGCTGTTTTGCACCGTCACGGCAATCAGCAATACCAGTACGAGCAGCTCAAACAAGCGGAAGAGATAACGCATCAGGGGCTTTCGCATCGTCGCAATGCTGCAAGTTTAAACGAAAGCGACACCCCTCCCAAGTAAAGCGCAGATAAAAAAAGCGCCGCAGACAAGCTGCGGCGCTTTGGGACAGGCAAAAAACTGCTTAGTCGTTCGAACCGGTCAGATCAACCCGCTCTCTCAGTTCTTTACCTGCCTTGAAGTGAGGCACGTATTTCTCAGGAACGACAACGCTGGAGCCAGACTTGGGATTGCGGCCCATCCGCGGCGGACGGTAGTTCAGGTCGAAGCTACCGAAACCGCGGATTTCGATCCGCTGCCCTTTTGCCAAGCTGCTGGCCATTGCATCCAGAATGGTTTTAACAGCCAGCTCAGCATCTTTGGCGACCAACTGAGGATAACGCTCGGCAAGCCTCGCTATAAGCTCAGATTTGGTCATGTCCATCACTTATTCGTTGCCGCCGGACAGTTTAGCCTTCAGCAGCGCGCCCAGGCTGGTGGTACCAGCGGAAACGTTGGAGTCGCCAGCGCCGATAGCGGACATGGCTGCTTTCTCTTCCTGTGCGTCCTTGGCTTTGATAGACAGGCTGATAGCGCGGGACTTGCGATCAACAGCAATGATCACAGCCTCAACTTCGTCGCCTTCTTTCAGAACCGAGCGAGCGTCTTCAACGCGGTCGCGGGACAGTTCGGAAGCACGCAGGTAGCCTTCAACGTCGGTATCCAGAGTCACGGCGGCGCCTTTGGCGTCAACGGTCTTCACGGTACCTTTAACCAGCGCGCCTTTGTCGTTCATGGCTACGTAGTTGTTGAACGGATCGCCTTCCAGCTGTTTGATGCCCAGGGAGATGCGCTCTTTTTCCACGTCGATGGACAGAACGATGGCTTCAACCTCGTCACCCTTCTTGAACTTGCGCACAGCGTCTTCGCCGGTTTCGTTCCAGGACAGGTCGGACAGGTGTACCAGGCCGTCGATACCGCCAGGCAGGCCAACGAACACGCCGAAATCGGTGATCGACTTGATCGCGCCTTTCAGCTTGTCGCCTTTCTTGAAGTTGTCAGCGAACTCGTTCCATGGGTTAGCCTGGCACTGTTTCATGCCCAGGCTGATACGACGACGGTCTTCGTCGATTTCCAGGATCATCACTTCTACTTCGTCGCCAACCTGAACAACCTTGGACGGGTGTACGTTCTTGTTGGTCCAGTCCATTTCGGACACGTGTACCAGGCCTTCGATGCCTTGTTCGATTTCCACGAACGCGCCGTAGTCGGTCAGGTTGGTTACCTTGCCGAACAGACGGGTGCCGGACGGGTAACGACGGGACAGGCCCACCCACGGATCTTCGCCCAGTTGCTTCAGGCCCAGGGATACGCGGTTTTTCTCCTGATCGAACTTCAGGACTTTGGCTTCTACTTCGTCGCCAACTGCCAGAACTTCGGACGGGTGCTTAACACGGCGCCATGCCAGGTCGGTAATGTGCAGCAGACCATCGATACCGCCCAGGTCAACGAACGCACCGTAGTCGGTGATGTTCTTGACGATACCTTTGATGATGGCACCTTCACGCAGGGTTTCCAGCAGCGCTTTGCGCTCTTCGCCCAGGGTTTCTTCCAGAACAGCGCGACGGGAAACAACAACGTTGTTACGCTTGCGGTCCAGTTTGATAACCTTGAACTCAACTTCTTTGCCTTCGTACGGGGTGGTGTCTTTCACCGGACGTACGTCAACCAGGGAACCCGGCAGGAAGGCGCGGATGCCGTTAACCATAACGGTCAGGCCACCTTTGACTTTGCCGCTGATAACGCCGGACAGGATCTTGCCAGCTTCCAGAGCCTCTTCCAGGTCAACCCATGCAGCCAGACGTTTGGCTTTTTCACGGGAGAGCTTGGTTTCGCCAAAGCCGTTTTCCAGGGAGTCGATCGCAACAGTAACGAAATCGCCGATAGCAACTTCAACTTGGCCGTTGTCGTTCTTGAACTCTTCAACCGGGATCAGGGATTCGGACTTCAGACCGGCGTTAACAGTCACGAAGTTGGAATCGATGCCAACGACTTCAGCGGTGATTACTTCACCAGCACGCATTTCTTGCAGAGCCAGGCTCTCTTCGAACAGGGCGGCGAAGCTATCCATAACGAGGGTAGTCATCAGATGTAACTCTCAGGCATGCCTTGCGTCACGCGGGGTTAGGTTTTTCATACGCCGTCAGCGCAAGGTATGACAGACGGCGGCTTACAAAAAATTAATGGCCGGTGCCACGGGCCTTGTCGAACCACGACAGTACCTGCGCCACCGCTTGTTCGATGGTCAGGTCCGAGGTGTCCAGCAAGTGGGCATCCGGCTCTTGTCTTAGCGGGGCAACCGCCCGTGCCGCGTCGCGCGCGTCACGATCAGAAATGTCCAGCTGAATCTGAACGAGGTTAGCAGATTCCCCTTTTGCGATCAACTGCTTATAGCGCCTTTCGGCACGTACCAGCGCCGATGCCGTCAGAAAAACCTTCAATTCCGCCCGCGGAAACACTACCGAGCCCATATCGCGGCCGTCGGCTACCAGGCCGGGCGGTACCAGAAAATCGCGCTGGCGAGTCAGCAGCGCAGCGCGCACGGCCGGCAACGCCGCCACTTTCGAGGCGCCCATGCCGATATCTTCGGCACGGATGGCCGCGCTGACATCGGCCTCGCCCAGCCAGGTTTTGCCGTCGTGAAACGCCGCCGGCAGCTGTGCGGCCAGTCGTGCCACGTTTTGTTCGTCTTCCCAGCTTACGCCTTCGCGCAGCGCGTACAGCGCCGTAAGGCGGTACAGCGCGCCGGAATCCAGATAATGCAGCCCAAGCTGCTGTGCCACCAGGGCAGCCACCGTGCCCTTGCCGGAAGCGGAAGGGCCGTCGATGGTAATGACAGGTTTGAGCGTAGGCATGGCGAAGACCTTGAATCAAAACCGGCAATTGTAGCGCAAGCAGTACAAAAAGAGAGCGTTTGCGTGGCGGCGCACAATACAGGTACAGTCGTTGCCGAGATCACCCGGCGGGGCACAGCCCTGCAGCAAAACAGACAAGAACATCATGGAACAACTACACCTACAAGCTATCGGCCCGCTGGCCGGCACCATCAAACTGCCCGGTTCCAAGAGCATTTCCAACCGCACCCTGCTGCTGGCGGCACTGGCCGAAGGCAGCACGCTGGTGCGCGACCTGCTGGACTCCGACGACATCCGCCGCATGCTGGAAGCGCTGGCCACGCTGGGCGTGCGCGTAGAACAGCAAGGCGACAGCCGCGACTTTCTGGTGCACGGCACCGCGGGTGCCTTCAGTGTCAAAGACGCCGACCTGTTTCTGGGTAACGCCGGCACCGCATTTCGCCCGCTGACCGCCGCACTGGCGCTGATGCAGGGCCGCTACCACCTGCACGGCGTGCCGCGCATGCACGAACGCCCCATCGGCGACCTGGTCGACGCGCTGCGCGTGGCCGGTGCCGACATCGACTACCTGGGCAACGACGGCTACCCGCCGCTGCAGATCAAGCCGGCCAGCCTGAACGCCGGCCAGGTCATTCCGGTAAAAGGCAATGTGTCCAGCCAGTTTCTGACTGCCCTGCTGATGGCGCTGCCGCTCACCGGCGAGGATGTGACCATCGAAGTGGTGGGCGAGCTGATTTCCAAACCGTATATTGAAATCACCCTGAACCTGATGGCACGCTTTGGCGTACAAGTGCAGCGTGACGGCTGGCAGCGTTTCACCATCGCCCGCGGCCAACGTTACATCAGCCCTGGCGAAATCCACGTGGAAGGCGACGCCTCCAGCGCGTCCTACTTCCTGGCAGCCGGTGCGCTGGCCGGCGGCCCGGTACGCGTGGAAGGGGTTGGCCGCAGCAGCATTCAGGGCGACGTGAAGTTTGCCGACGCGCTGGCGCTGATGGGTGCCGAGATCACCCTGGGCGACAACTGGATCGAAGCACGCGCCCCTGCAGGCGGCCTGCAGGCTATCGACGTGGACCTGAACCACATCCCCGACGCCGCCATGACCATCGCCGTGGCCGCGCTGGCCGCCAAGGGCACCACTACCATCCGCAATGTGGAAAGCTGGCGCGTGAAAGAAACCGACCGCCTGGCCGCCATGGCCACCGAGCTGCGCAAGGTCGGCGCCAGCGTGGTGGAAACGCAGGACAGCATCAGCATCACCCCGCCGGCGCAGCTGATTGCCAACGCCGAAATCGACACCTACGACGACCACCGCATGGCGATGTGCTTCTCGCTGGTGGCGCTGCTGGGTACGCCGGTGGTGATTAACGACCCGAACTGCGTAGCCAAGACCTTCCCCGACTACTTCGAGGTACTGGGCAAGCTGGCCGCAGGCTAGGCACCACACCGCCCAAGACAAAACCGCTGCCGCCACGCAGCGGTTTTTTTATGCATGGTGGCTTGCCAGCACATAGCCAAAAACACAAAATATGCCACTCTAAAAACAACAAGGCACAAGATGATGAGCAACCCGTTTGAGCAGCGCCGTGACTTCATGCAGCGCTTCGACATGGCCGTGCCGGCGCAGCCGCAGTACCAGCCGCAGGCGCTGGCCATGTGGCAAACCATGCTGCAGGAGGAGTGGCAGGAGTTCAGCAGCGCGCTGGCCGACTATCAGGCCATGCCGCAAGCGGATGCCGCCACGCAGCAGCAATTACAGGCCGAGTTGGCCGCAGAAGGCGTGGACGTGCTGAATGTGCTGTGCGGGCTGTTGCTGTCGCAGGGCTTGCCGCTGCAGGCGATGTTCGACGCCATCCATGCGGCCAACCTGGCCAAGTGCGCGGGCGGCCAGGTGCTGCGCCGCGCCGATGGCAAGATCCTGAAACCGGCCGGCTGGCAGCCGGCCGACAAACTGGGCGTGATCCGCGCCGCCGCCAGCCGCCTGGACGGCACGCAGTCGTAACAGAAGACGGCGGCTTAGCGGCGTGTTGCGGCCAACCTTTGCAGCAGCTTGTCCAGCTGGGCGCCAAAGGCCTGGCGGTCGCGCTGGCTGAACGCCGCCGGGCCGCCGGTTTGTACGCCGCTATCGCGCAGCTCGGTCATGAAATTACGCAGCGCCAGCGCCTCGCGGATGGTGGCGTCGCTGTACAGCTCGCCGCGCGGGTTCAGCGCCAGCGCGCCCTTGGCCACCACCTGCGCGGCCAGCGGAATATCAGCGGTGACGACGATGTCGCCCGGCTGCGCCTGCTGGGCGATGTGGTTATCGGCTACGTCGAAACCGGCTGGCACCTGCACGGCACGGATATGTGGCGATGGCGGCACGCGCAGCAGCTGGTTGGCCACCAGCACGGTAGCGGTAGCGGTGCGGTCGGCCGCGCGAAACAGGATATCCTTGATGACCGCCGGACAGGCGTCGGCGTCTACCCAGATCGTCATGCGTTGCCCCGGTTGAAGTGTTGTTGCCATTGCTGGCGGGCTTCGCGGGCGCGCTCGAAACGCGTGGTCATGGCCTCCGCGTCGCCTGCCAGCAGCTCCTGGCGCAGTGCGGCCAAGGTTGCCTGGAAGGCATCCAGCTCGGCCAGCAGTGCGTCACGGTTGGCCAGCGCGATGTCGCGCCACATCTCAGGGTGGCTGCCGGCAATGCGGGTAAAGTCGCGAAAGCCGGTGGCGGCAAAATCGAAACAGCGCGCCGCATCGGCTTTGGCCACGATGGTGTCTACGTAGGCAAAGGCCAGCAGGTGCGGCAGGTGGCTCACAGTGGCAAACACCGCGTCGTGCTCGGCGGCGCTCATCTCGTACACACGGGCGCCGCAGGCTTGCCACAGCGCGCGCACCAGGGCGGCGGCGGCAGGGCGGGTTTCCGGCAGCGGGGTGACAACGATGCGGCGGTTATCGTACAGGCCGTACTGGGCAGCGGCAGCGCCAGACAAGTCGGAGCCGGCAATCGGGTGCGCCGGTACGCAGCTGGCCAGGTGGGCTGGCAGGTGCTGGCGCATCAGCGCCACCACGTCGCTTTTGGTGCTGCCGCCGTCGGTTACCACACAGTGTGGTGGCAGGTGTGGGGCGATGTCGGCAAACACTCGCGCCATCTGCCCCACCGGGGTGGCCACCAGCACCACGTCGGCGTGGCGTACCGCGTCGGCCGCGCTGTGGCTGGCCTCGTCTATCACGCCCAGCTCGATGGCACGCTGCAGGTTGGCCGCAGAGCGCCCTACGCCGATTACCTTTGCCACCCGCCCGGCACGGCGCAAGGCTAGCGCAAACGAGCCGCCAATCAGGCCCACGCCGATTACTACCAGGGTCAATCCGCCCTCACCCGCCTGCATGCTATCGCCCATCACTGTCTGTTCAGAGCCGTTATCATAACCGCATTCGTGTGTACTCAAGGGAGCCACCATGCACTGTTCGCTGTATATCTATTACCGCGTCAATGGCAATTTCCTGCCATTTCAGCAAGCCTCGGCCAGGCTAATGGCAGAAGTTCATGAAAAATTGCGGATAACAGGCAGACTATTGCAACGTCGCGATGACGCACAAACCTGGATGGAAATCTACGAGCCGGTCACCGACGCCGCCGCGCTGCAGCAGCTGCTCGCCGAAGGGGTGGCCGGCGACCCGTGCTGGCAGGGTGTCAGCAGACACGAAGAATGGTTTGTACCGCTGCCTGCTGAAATGAGCCAACCGATAGCATAGCGCCTCAGCCCTGCCGCATGACAATAAACTAGACATTTAATATCAATAATTTACCTGCAAAATTTAATTTATTGCCAAGTTGAAATTGCCGCCGCCACTCCCTAGCCTGACTGTAAACACTCGGGGAGAAAAACATGTATCAGCTCTTCAGCATCCGGCAAAAGCTGCTGGCGGCCTTTGGCATCATCTTGCTACTGATGGCCATGATGGCCGCACTGGTCATGCAGAAGCTCAATGTGATCGAGCACGACCTGGAAGAAATCGTCGAGGATCTCAGCCCGGAAATGGTGCTGTCCGCCGAGCTGATGCAGCTCAGCATGGACAACGCGCTCCTGGCGCACCGGCGCCACCTGCAAGATAGCCCGGCACTACAGCAGCAAATGCAGCAGCACCGCCAGCAAAGCCTGGCGGCGCTGGACAAGCTGCAGCAGCTGGAACACAAGGATGCCGGCAAGCAGCAGCTACAGCAGCTGCAAGGCTTGCTGCAAGCCACGCACGCCAGCCAGCTGCAATTCGACCAGCTGCTGGCCAGCCACGATGCTGGCGCCGGCCAATGGCTGCTACAGCGGCTAGACCCGCAAACCGACACACTCGTCACGGCACTCAAGCAGTTCATTGCCCTGCAACGTCAGACCATGCAGCGCGCCGAACAAGAAGCCATCACCAGCTACCACCAGGCCGAAACCACGCAGCTGATCGTGGGGCTGGCTTCCCTGCTGCTAGGCACGGCCATTGCCTGGCTGTTTGCCGGCAAGCTATCGGGCCACCTGCGCAGCCTGGTGCGCGAGACGCAACGCATTGCCGCGGGCGACCTGCGCCCGCGCACGCACCCCTTACCCGCCGCCAAACGCGACGAAACACTGCAGCTGGCACACGCCACGGACAGCATGCGCCAGCAGCTGGCCGATACGCTAGCCAGCATCCGCCAATCGTCGTTTGCCGTCAGCGATGCCTCGCACGAGCTGTCGAGCATGTCGGAACAAGTGGCCATCAGCGTACAGCGCCAGGCCGAAGCCACCGGGGAAGCCAGTGCCACGCTGGAAGAACTGACGGTCAGCATCAACCACGTATCGGACAATGCCGAAGAAGCCAACCAGCGCTCGCAGCAGGCCGGGCAGCAAGCCGGGCAAGGCGTGGCGGCCGTGCAGGCGTCACTGCAGCTGGTGCGCCAGGTTGGCCGCAGCGTGCAGCAAACCGGCCAGGCGCTGGGTGAGCTCACACGCGAGGTACAAGAGATCGACCGCATTGTGACCGTGATCCGCGAGGTAGCCGACCAGACCAACCTGCTGGCGCTGAATGCCAGCATCGAGGCCGCACGCGCGGGTGAAGCCGGGCGCGGCTTTGCCGTAGTGGCCGACGAGGTACGCAAGCTGGCCGAGCGCACCGCCACCGCCACGGGTGACATCACCGGCATGATTGGCCGCATCCGCCAGGGCGTGCACGATGTAGAACACCAGATGGGTCAAAGCGAACAGCAAATGACACAAGCAGACCAGGCCACACAGGGCAGCAGCCATACCATACAGGCGGCGCAGCAATTCAGCGCGCAGGCCAGCCAGGCAGTGGGCGGCATCAGTGCGGCGCTGGGCGAACAGCGCGGTGCCAGCCAGGTACTGGCCTGCAGCATGGAACAGGTGGCGCAGATGGCCGAGGAAAACAGCGCAACCGTAGAGGAGCTGGCTACCACGTCCAGCCAGCTGAGCGCGCTGGCCGACAGCATGCAGCAGATGGTGGCGCGCTTCCGGCTGGCCTGATCAGGCGGCGGGCAGGTGCTGCTGCAGGCGGGCGGCCAGCGGCCAGGCCTGCCATGTGCGCCCATCCAGCTGGCGCACCGGCCAGATACCGGCCAGGCTATTGCAGACGAACACTTCATCCGCGGCCAACAGTTCGGCAGGCAACACGCGCTGCTCGGCTACCGTCATACCCAGCTGGCGCGCGGTCTCGATGATGCAGGCGCGCATGGCACCGGATACGCCGCAGCGGTCCAGCCGCGGCGTAAACAGCTGCCCCGCTTGCACCCAGAACAGGTTGCTCATGGTGCCTTCCACCACGGTGCCATCGCTGTCCAGCATCAGACCTTCGGCGATGGCCGGGTCGCTCCACTCGCTGCGCGCCAGCACGTTTTCCAGCCGATTCAGGTGTTTGATCCCCGCCAGCAAAGGCTGCAAGCCCAGCTGCGTGCTGCACCAGCGCAGCGCAATGCCCTGCGCGGCACGCTCGGCCGGGTAACCCACCCACGCGGCAGCGCTGACGATGCGGGTAGGCTGCACCGTGGCCGGTATGGCGTAGCCACGTTGGCCGCTGCCACGCGTCAGCACCACCTTGGCCACGGCGCGCGGCAAGCCGGCGCAGACGGTGGCGATTTCTGCCAGCAGCAGCGCCTCGTCCGGGCACGGCAGGCGCAAGGCGGCGCAGTCTGCGGCCAACCTTTGCCACTGCCAGCGCCATAGGCGGGGCTGGCCAGCCAGTACTTCCAGCGTGCGGTACAGGCCGTCGCCGTAGGCCAGGCCACGGTCGCTAGCCGGCAGGCTGTCTGCGACGACACCATTGATCAGCATGCCAGCTCCTTGCCCAGGCAAATGGACGCGCTGCGGCCAACATAATGGCCGTAAGGGGGAATCTCGCGGTAGCCGTGGCGCAGGTAAAACTGCACGGCACGGGTATTGATGCGGCGGGTAGACAGCCACAGCTGGCGATAGCCAAAGCCTGCGGCCTGCTGCTCCAGCGCCGCCAGTAGCTGCACGCCCAGGCCCTGGCTGCCGGGCGCCGCGTACATGCGCTTGAGCTCGGCCACACCCTGCAGCAAGGGGCGCAGCGCGCCACAGCCATGCGGCTGGCCGCCAGCATCACAGGCCAGCAGGAACACGGCACCGTCGCCGCGCACGTCGTCGGCGTCAAACGAGGCCTGGCCGCTATCGCCGGTGATGGCCGCCAGCGTGGCAGACAGCGCGGCCTGCATGGCGATAGCCTGCGGCTGCGCCGGGTCGGCGGGGGCAATGCGGTACATGGCGTCTCCTGTGTGTGCGGCCAAGCTGCTCACGCGTGGCTCAGGCTTGCTCTACGCCCAGCGCGCGCAGCAGGCCGCGTGCCTTGTGGCGGGTTTCCTGCAGCTCGCGCTGCGGGTCGGAGTCGGCCACGATGCCGCCACCGGCACGGAAGCGTAGCTGCTGCCCTTGTTGCATGAAGGTACGGATCAGGATGTTCACGTCCAGCGTGCCGTCGCGGTTCAGGTAGCCCAGGCTGCCGGTGTAGGCGCGGCGCGCGCTGTTTTCCAGCTCGCGGATAATCTGCATGGTGCGCACTTTGGGGCAGCCGGTGATGGTGCCGCCAGGGAATAGCGCACGGAATACGTCTACGGTATCCACGCCGTCGCGAATGCGGCCACGCACATTGGATTCGATATGGTGCACGTAGGCGTAGCTGGCCACCGCCATCAGCTCGTTCACCTCGACCGTGCCGGGCTGGCAGATGCGGCCCAGGTCATTGCGTTCCAGGTCGATCAACATCACGTGCTCGGCGCGCTCCTTGATGCTGCTGATCAGGCGCTGTTTCAGCGCGGCGTCTTCGGCGGCGTCGGGCGAGCGCGGGTGGGTGCCGGCAATCGGGCGGGTATCCACCCAGCCGTCGTGCACGCGCACCAGGCGCTCCGGCGAGGAGCTAACGATGTAGGCATCGCCCAGGTCGGCCAACGCCGAAAACGGTGCCGGGTTGGCGCGACGCAGCGCGGCAAACAGGTCTACCGGACGCACGCTGTCGTGCAGGGTGGCGCGCCAGCCACGCGAGATGTTCACCTGGAACACATCGCCTTCGTAGATGTAATCCTTCAGCCGCACCACAGCGTCGGTATACCAGTGCGGCGGGTCTTCTTCCAGCGCCTGCAGCTGGACAGGGTTGGCCGCAAAATCGGGCACGCCTTGCAGCGCGGCCTTGAGCTCGGCCAGCTGGGCGGCGGTTTCTGCCATCAGCCAGCAGCGGCCGCTGGCGCGGTCCAGCTGAATGGCAGCCGGTACGCGGCACAGCGCCGCCAGCGGGAAGCTGTCGCTGATGGCGGCTGGCACGCTGGGTTCAAACTCGGACAGCAGGTCGTAACCCATGTACACAAACCAGCCGCCGCTAAACGGCAGGCCGTGCTGGTTGGCCACGCTGTGTTCGCGTGGCAGCGCGCGCACCGCGTCCAGAAAGGCCGCGCCCTCGCCTTCGCCATAGACGCGGCGTGCTTGCGGCAGCGCCATCAGAATGTCCCAGCCGATGTCGCCGGAAGACTGCATCAGGTAGGGAAAACGGCCACGGTCGGCAGCGTGCAGGGCCAGCAGGTCTGGCGTGTGGTTCAGCAGTTCGTAATGCATGGGTGTCGGGCACCGCCATGACGGCAGCCGCAAAAGAAAAAGACCGCGCGAGTTTATCGCAGCGGTCTTGGCTGTCAACGTCGCCGGTGCGACGTGTGGGCTTTTATACGCGTTTGAACACCAGTGTGCCGTTGGTACCGCCAAACCCGAAGGAGTTGGAGATGGCCACGTCGATCTTCATGTCGCGTGCGGTGTTGGCGCAGTAGTCCAGATCGCAGCCGCCTTCGATGTCCTGCTCGTGCAGGTTGATGGTCGGCGGGGAAACCTGGTTGTGTACGGCCAGAATCGAGTAGATGGCTTCTACACCGCCCGCGCCGCCCAGCAAGTGGCCGGTCATGGACTTGGTGGAGTTCACCACCAGCTTTTTGGCGTGGTCGCCAAACGCGATCTTCAGCGCATTGGTTTCGTTGGCATCACCCAGCGGGGTGGAGGTGCCGTGGGCGTTCACGTACTGCACCTGGTCCGGGTTCAGGCCGGCGTCACGCAGGGCGTTCAGCACGCCGCGTGCCGGGCCTTCTGCGCTAGGGGCAGTAATGTGGTGCGCGTCGGAGCTCATGCCGAAACCTACCAGCTCGGCGTAGATTTTGGCGCCGCGTTTTACCGCGTGCTCGTACTCTTCCAGCACCAGCACACCGGCGCCCTCGCCCATCACGAAGCCGTCGCGGCCTTTATCCCACGGGCGGGAGGCGGTAGCCGGGTCGTCGTTACGGGTAGACAGCGCCTTCATGGCAGCAAAACCGCCAACGGCCAGGCTGGAAATGGTGCCTTCGGCGCCACCGGCTACCATCACATCGGCGTCGCCGTACTGGATCACACGGGCAGCATCACCAATGCAATGCGCGCCGGTGGTGCAGGCAGACACGATGCCGTAGCTCGGGCCCTGGTAGCCTTTCAGGATGGACACATGGCCCGCTACCATATTGATCAGCGAGCCCGGAATGAAGAACGGGCCGATCTTGCGAATGCCGCCTTCGTGGCGGGCCACGCCGGTTTCCTCGATCAGCGGCAGGCCGCCGATACCGGAACCGATATTCACACCCACACGGGTCTTGTCCAGGTCAGCCACATCGTCCAGGCCCGAATCCGCTACCGCTTGCAGCGCGGCGGCAATGCCGTAATGAATGAACACGTCCATGCGGCGTGCATCCTTGGGCGAGATGTACTGGCTGATGTCGAAGCCTTTAACCTCACCCGCTACCTGGCAGGCGATATCGCTGGCATCAAAGCGGGTGATGTTGGTGATACCACTCTTGCCGGCCAGGAGATTGGCCCAGCCACTGCTCACATCGTTGCCAACCGGGGAAATATGCCCGAGGCCGGTCACTACTACTCTGCGTTTTGACACAGGGTATCTCCGTGAAAAAAGGGAGCGTACTCCCGATAGTCCTGAAACGGTTTACGCGCCCAGTAAATCAAACGCACGTTTCAGGGCCACTACAGCAAAAAGACCTCTGCAGGCGAGCCAAAGCCACCAGCAGAGGTCCAGGCAACCCTTTTATAAAAAAGGATTACTTGTTCAGGTGAGCTGTTACGTAGTCAACAGCCTGCTTAACGGTGGTGATCTTCTCGGCTTCTTCATCCGGAATCTCGCACTCGAACTCTTCTTCCAGAGCCATTACCAGCTCAACGGTGTCCAGAGAGTCAGCGCCCAGATCGTCCACGAACGAGGAGTCGATTTTTACTTCGGCTTCGTTCACGCCCAGTTGCTCGGCAACGATCTTCTTAACGCGCGCTTCGATGTTTTCCATTTGTTTAAACCCTTTACCTTTCTGTGTTCGGGACAACAAAACCCCGACATTCTACAAAAAAAAATTAGAGTAGCCTACCTAGCACAGCAGTTCTTGCTGTTTTTATACGCCAGCAGGCCCTTTAATCCGGTTAAACGCGGGGGCAATGTTGTTTTTACCCCCGCATTTTCCAGCCTTGCGGCCAGAAAAATCACGGCATCAGCATACCGCCATTCACGTGCAGTGTCTGGCCAGTAATGTAAGCTGCCTTATCCGACGCCAAAAACAGTACGGCATCGGCGATGTCTTGTGCGTCGCCCAGGCGGCCCAGAGCAATCTGGCCTACCAGGGCGTCGCGTTGTGCTTCCGGCAGGGCGCGGGTCATGTCGGTATCGATAAAACCCGGCGCTACGCAGTTAACGGTAATGCCACGGCTGCCGACTTCGCGGGCCATGGACTTGGTAAAGCCCATGATGCCGGCCTTGGCTGCCGCGTAGTTGGTCTGGCCGGCGTTGCCCATCGCGCCCACCACGGAGGCGATGTTGATGATGCGGCCGGTGCGGGCCTTCATCATGGCGCGCAGTACAGCTTTGGACGCCTTGAATACCGACTTCAGGTTGGTATCCATGATGGCATCCCAGTCATCGTCCTTCATGCGCATCAGCAGGCCGTCGCGGGTAATACCGGCGTTGTTCACCAGAATGGCCACGTCGCCGTGCTCTTTGGCGATGGTGTCGATCAGTGCGTCGATGGCACCTTCTTCACCCACGTTCAGTACCATGCCGGCACCGCCCCACTGTGCCAGGCGCTCGCCAATGGCGGCCGCGCCGGACTCGGAGGTGGCAGTACCGATAACCTTGGCACCGGCAGCCGCCAGCGTGTCGGCAATGGCGGCACCAATGCCACGGGATGCGCCGGTCACCAGCGCTACTTTACCTTGCAAGCTCATGTATCTCTCCTGCAGTTGGCCGCATGCGGCCAACCTTTCATCTTTACGCCAGCTCGGCGCGGGCGGCTTCCAGCTTGGCGGCGTCGGTCAGTGCGTGGCAGCTGACATTGCCATCAATACGCTTGGCCAGGCCTGCCAGCACTTTGCCCGGGCCACACTCGGCCATCAGCACGATACCGCCGGCAGCCAGCTGCTGGATGGTTTCGGTCCAGCGTACCGGGCGGTACAGCTGGCGCGTCAGCGCGTCGCGAATCTGCCCGGCGTCGCTGTAGCTGGCCACGTCGGCATTGTGCAGCACCGGCACTTGCGGTGCCTTGATCTCTACATCAGCCAGCGCAGCTGCCAGGCGCTCGGCAGCCGGCTTCATCAGTGTGCAGTGCGATGGCACCGACACTGGCAGCGGCAGCGCACGTTTGGCACCGCGCGCTTTGCACAGCTCCATGGCGCGTTCTACGGCGGCCTTGCTGCCGGCAATCACCACCTGGCCTGGCGAGTTGAAGTTCACCGGCTCCACCACCTCGCCCTGCGCGGCTTCTTCACACGCAGCACGGATGTCGTCGTCGGACAGGTTAAGGATGGCAGCCATCGCGCCTTCGCCCGCCGGTACGGCTTCTTGCATGGCCTGCGCACGCAGGCGCACCAGGCGAACGGCGTCGGCAAAGTCCAGGCTACCGGCGGCCACCAGGGCGCTGTATTCACCCAGGCTATGGCCTGCCATGGCAGCGGGTACCGCACCACCTTGCGCCAGCCAGGCGCGGTAGGTCGCCACACCGGCAGCCAGCATCAGCGGCTGGGTGTTGACGGTGGCGTTGATCGCATCGGCACTGTCAGCCTGCAGCATGGCCCACAGGTCTTCACCCAGGGCGGCAGAGGCTTCGTCAAAAGTCTGTTTTACTACCGGCAGGTCGGCAAAGCCGTCCATCATTTTCAGGCTTTGCGAGCCCTGGCCGGGAAAGAGAAAGGCAAACGCCATGTTGGGTCTCCTTTTGAAACGGGGGGAATGATGACTGCTCGCTGCGATTTATGCAAAGAAAACACTCAAACGCTCGTATGATCGACGAAGATCAGCGCGATTTGCCGCCATTCATTGATAAAAATCAAACAAGCCGGCTACGTATTGCTACATGGCCGGCTTGCTGCAGATCAGAAGCGCAGCAGCAGCGCGCCCCAGGCGAAACCACCGCCAATGCCTTCCATCAGCACGGTCTGGCCACGCTGGATCTTGCCTTGACGCACGGCGTGGTCAAACGCCAGCGGGATGGACGCGGCCGAGGTGTTGCCCTGCTCTGGCAGGGTAACAATCACTTTTTCCATGGACAGCTGCAGGTGCTTGGCCGTGGCTTCGATAATGCGGATATTGGCCTGGTGCGGTACCAGCCAGTCCACGCTATCTTGCGGCACACCGGCTTCTGCCAGGGTTTTTTCGGCGATGTCGGACAGCGCTTTTACGGCAAACTTGAATACAGCCGGGCCATCCATATGCAGGTAAGGCGTGCCTTCTACCTCGCCGCCAATGATCTGGGCTTCGGTTTTCAGAATATCGCGATAGCGGCCGTCTGCGGCCAACTTGGCGTGCAGGATGCCCGGCTCGTCGGACGGGCCCACGACCACGGCACCGGCACCATCACCAAACAGCACGCAGGTACGGCGGTCATCCCAGTCCAGCAGGCGGCTCATGACTTCGGCGCCGACTACCAGCACGTTTTTGGCCATGCCGCTTTTGATGTAACCGTTGGCGGTAGCCAGGGCGTAGACAAAACCGGCGCACACGGCCTGCACGTCGAATGCCGGCACGCCAGGAATACCCAGTTTTTCCTGCAGAATGCTGGCCGTGCTGGGGAACACCATATCCGGGGTAGTGGTGGCGACGATGATCAAGTCCAGATCGGCGGGCTGCAGCCCGGCGCTTTCCAGGGCACGCTGTGCCGCCAGGTAGGCCAGGTCGCTGGTTTTCTGGTCTTCTGCCGCGATGTGGCGCGCACGAATGCCAGTGCGAGAGACAATCCACTCGTCACTGGTTTCGATGCGCTCAGCCAGCATCGCATTCGTCATAACAGTTTCCGGCAGATAGCTGCCGGTACCAAGAATGCGTGAATAGGTCATGAGCTAACTTTAAGCTTCAGACTCGGAACGCTTGAGATTTTGTAGTTGGGAAGCGACCCGGTCTGCGATGTGACCAATTACATTGGCGCGAACTTCCTCGCAAGCCTGCTCCAATGCAATACGGAATCCCAGCGCGTCGGTACCGCCGTGGCTTTTTACCACGATCCCCCGCAGGCCCAGAAAACTGGCGCCGTTGTAATAGCGGGGGTCAACACGCGCCTTGAACCGCTTGAGCACCGGCATGGCTGCCAGGGCGCACAGCTTGGTCCACCACGTGCTGGCGAATTCTTCGCGCAGGAAGGTAGCAATCATGTGCGCCAGCCCCTCGGAAGCCTTGAGCGCAATGTTGCCGGTAAAGCCGTCGCAGACTACCACATCTACTGTTGATTTGAAGATGTCGTTGCCTTCAACGTTACCGTGGAAATTGAGACCGGATTCGCGCAGCAGCTCGGCTGCACGCTTGATGGAATCTGTACCCTTGATATCTTCCGAGCCGATGTTCAGCAGGCCTACCGTAGGGTTGGGCTTGTGCGTCAGGCTGGCGGCCAGCTCCGACCCCATGATGCCGAATTGCACCAGCTGTTCTGGCGAGCATTCAACGTTGGCACCCAGGTCCAGCACACAGGTGCTGCCCTTGGTACCAGGCATCATTTTGGCAATGGCCGGGCGGTCGATACCGGGGATGGTTTTCAGGACAAACTTGGCTGTCGCCATCAGTGCACCGGTGTTACCGGCAGAGACGGCGGCCTGGGCCTGGCCTTCTTTGACGAGGTTAATCGCCACCCTCATCGACGAATCCTTCTTGTTCTTCAGCGCCAGCTGTGGCGATTCGTCCATGCCTACCACTTCGGTAGCATGTTGAACACGCACACGCGCACGCAAAGAACCGTCCAGGCCATGCAGCTCGGCATCGATTGCCGCACTGTCGCCTACCAGGATCAGATGAATGTCGGGGGTTTCTTGGAGGAATCGGATAGATGCCGGGACGGTGACTTTGAGGCCAACGTCACCGCCCATTGCATCAACCGCTACGGTGATAGTCATCAACGTGAAACGGTAGTAAACCTACCTGTAGTTATGAAGGTAAGAGTGGTCAAGGCGCGGATTACTCGCCTTTAGCCTTCACAACCTGACGGCCACGGTAGAAACCGTTCGGGCTGATGTGGTGACGCAGGTGGGTTTCGCCGGTAGTCGGCTCTTTAGCGAGCGACGGAGCGGTCAGAAAATCGTGTGCGCGGTGCATGCCACGTTTGGACGGGGACTTTTTGTTCTGTTGAACAGCCATGGTCGACTCCTAAGAAATTCAAGTAAAAGTTCAGGACCCGGATTTCTTAAGCGTCGCCAGTACCGCAAAGGGGTTAGGCTTGTCAGCCTTGGCGCGCTCCAGATGCTCCGTACCGCAGTCGTCGTGTTTTGGCGACAGCGGCAA
The DNA here is from genome assembly GCA_027489245.1 of Neisseriaceae bacterium. Classification (GTDB taxonomy): domain Bacteria; phylum Pseudomonadota; class Gammaproteobacteria; order Burkholderiales; family Chromobacteriaceae; genus Vogesella. The sequence goes on from JAIYAC010000026.1 coordinate 71,653, forward strand.
GCCCATAATGATTTCGTCTTCGATCAGCGCAGTCACGTCGAATGTTTCTTCGGCCAGGATGGCGTCCAGCTCATCGTCCACGTTAACGGCAGCTTCCAGTTTCGCCTCGCTGACAAACAGCGTGATGACCCCTTCGCTTACCACCTCTAGCGGCATGGCCGCCAGACAACGCTGACAATTGACCTCGACATTGGCTACGACACGATAACGCAACGACGGACGCCGCAAGCGGTCACTGAAACCACTAACGGTGAAACGAGCTGCGCCAGCGGTAGAAGCCAGCACCTCGTGCACGCGGACATTCATTGCTGCAACCGGCGTTTCGCTTTCCAGCAAACCACCATCGCGGGCAAACGCGAGCGGATCAATCAAAATCGGGTTAGACATAAACCTTGGATGATATAATCGCCGCTGCCATTTTGTCAAAACAATCAGGACTTAACCTATCGATACCCTGCTAGTGGCCGTTGTCAAAACGCCCGCAGCAGCTTGCCCACCGGATACACCATGCAGATTGTTCTTGCTTCTACCTCGCCCTACCGGCGTGACATTGTCGCCCGCCTGGGCCTGCCGCTCATCACTGCCGCACCGATTTGCGACGAAACCCCGCTACCCGGCGAAAGCGCCCTGGAGACCGCCGTACGCCTGGCGCGCACCAAGGCCATGTCGCTGGCCGCCCAGTACCCGGACGCGCTGATTATCGGCGGCGACCAGGTGGCCCTGCTGGATGGCCAGCAGATCGGCAAGCCCGGCAGCTTTGAAAACGGCGTGAAAATGCTGCAATGGATGAGCGGCCGCACCGTGGTATTCCATTCTGCACTGGCGCTGTACAACAGCCGCAGCGGCCAACTGCAAGAAGACGTCGGCATCACAAAGGTCACGCTGCGCACCCTCACCGAGCAGCAAATCCGTCATTACCTTACCCGTGAGCCCGACGCCCTGCACTGTGCCGGCAGCGCCAAAAGCGAAACACTAGGCGGCGCCCTGATGCAAAAGGTAGAAGCCGACGACCCCAACTCGCTGATTGGCGTGCCGCTGTTTGCGCTGGTGACCATGTTGCAAAACGAAGGCGTGGAGATTCTGTAATGGCCGGCACTTTATACCTTATCCCCACCCCGCTGGGCGACGGCGATACCCCCTGGCTGCCGGAAGGCGAGCGCGCCCGCGTGACCCACCTTACCCATTTTGTGGTGGAAGCCGAAAAAACCGCCCGCAAGCACCTGAAACAGCTAGGCGTGACCACGCCGATACGCGAGCTGGTGATGCACACGCTGAACGAGCACACCAAAGCAGCGGATGTCGCCGCCCTGCTGGCACCGTTGGCCGCAGGGCTGGACGTGGGCCTGGTCTCGGAAGCAGGCTGCCCGGCAGTAGCCGACCCCGGCGCCCAGCTGGTAGCGCTGGCACACGAAAAGGGCTACCGCGTGGAGCCACTGATCGGGCCATCGTCCATCTTGCTGGCCATGATGGCCAGTGGCGCCAACGGCCAATGCTTTGCCTTTCACGGCTACCTGCCGGTAGACGCTGCCGAACGCGCCAAAGCCATCAAGGCACTGGAGCTGCGTTCCAAGCAAAACAACGAAACCCAGCTGTTTATCGAAACGCCGTACCGCAACAACGCCTTGTTGCAACAGCTGCGCGAAACGTTGGCCGCAAGCACCCGCCTGTGCGTGGCGGCAGACCTCACCGCCCCCACGCAAACCATTGTGAGCCGGCAGGTAAAAGACTGGCCACGCGAAGCGCCAGACTTCCACAAACGCCCGGCCATTTTTGTGATTCACGCAGGCTAAATGGCCGACAAGGCAGGCTCCCGTGTACTGTTAAAGCACTACTATAAAAGCAGACACTCGGAAGCCTGCCATGCCTAATACCCTGCACGCCGACCACATCCAGCAGTTACAAACCCTGTACCAAGGCAGCGAACTGCTGGTGGCGCTATTCGACACCAACGACACGCTGCGCTACGCCAACCCGGCTTTCCGCCAGGCCTACCACCTGGCCGACACCGCCATGCCCACCTGGGTACAGCTGATGCGTGACAACCACGCACGGCATACCGGCACCCTGATCCGCAGTAACGACTTTGAAACTTGGCTAGGCTCCGCCCTGTCGCGGCGAGGCAAGCAACCCTATCGCATGATGGAAAGCGACCTGCACGATGGCCGCTGGCTGCTCATGACAGAAACCGTCAATGAAGCCGGCTGGATGCTGTGCACCGCAGTAGACATCAGCAACCTGGCCACCGGGGAGCGCAGCTTGCGTGCCGCACGCGACCTGGCGCTGCGCGCCGCCAGCACCGACGAGCTGACCGGGCTCAGCAACCGGCGCCACATTCTGGCGCTGATGGCGGCGCAGCTGACACGCCCCGGCCCGCACTGCGTGGCCATACTGGACATCGATTTTTTCAAGCAGATCAACGATAGCCACGGTCACCCCTTTGGTGACCTGGTACTGGTAGACTTTGCCCGCTACCTGCAACGCCAGCTGCGGCGCAGCGATGGCGTAGGCCGCCTGGGCGGGGAGGAATTCATGCTGGTACTGCCGGACACCGCCCTGCCCCAGGCGGGGCAATTGCTGCAGCACTTGCTGGTTGGCCTGCATCAACCGCGAGCCATCGGCGAACACAGCCACTTCAGCTACAGCTGCTCCGGGGGCTTGACCCAGCTACTGCCAGACGACAGCGTGCAATGCGCCTACCACCGCGCCGACGCCGCGCTGTACCGCGCCAAGCAAAACGGCCGCCAGCGGCTGGAAACCGGCTAGACCGCGCCACGCACACAGCCTGGCCAATCACTTAACCAGCGCCAAGCCCGCTCTCGCGCAACCCGCTGGCCACCGCCGCATACTGCGCCTCGTCCAGCCGCCCTGCCGCCAGGCCTAGCGTAGCCATACCCAGCGCGCAATACAGCGCATCCTGCTGCGTACTCATCACAGAACGATGGCGCCTTACCGTATCGGCATCGCCACGTGCAATCGGGCCAGTCAAGGCATTAGCCGGCCCCAGCGCCAGGCTGTTGGCCAGCGTTTGCTGCATCAGGTCGCCCAGCAGCACCTGGGCATCCTGCGGGGCAATACCCGCGCGGCTAGCCAGCTGCTGTGCCAGCGCATGCAGCGTCACCAGGTAGTTTGACGCCACCGCCAAGGCCGCGTGGTAGGCCAGCTTGCCGCCAGGCGCCAGTAAAAACGGCTGGCCGCCAATGGCAAACGCCAGGTCTTGCAAGCTGGCAAACGTGCGCTCGTCCCCTTCCAGCGCACAGCGCGTACCGGCAAAGCTGGCCACCGCGCGCGCCGGCTCGGCAAACGAAAACGCCGGGTGCAGGCTGGCGCAGTACGCCCCCCGCGCCGCCAACGGTGCCAGCAGCGCCGCCTCGCACGCGCCGCTGGCATGAAACACCACCTGCCCGGCCGCCACCCGGCCAGTATCTGCCAGCATCGCCGCCACCGATGCAATCTGCCCGTCCGGCACCGCCAGCAGGGTTAACAGCGCAGGCTGGACGCCATGCAGGCTGTCTAGCGGCACGCCTTGCCCGATAAAATCACACGCCGCCTGCGCCGACGCCTGGCTGCGGCAATACACACTGCCAATGCGGTAGCCTGCTTGCGCGGCCAGGCGGCCGATACTCTGCCCCAAACGGCCAGCACCAATAATGTTTAATGTTTGCATCTTGTTTTCCCGGGCTACCCAGCACACTGGGTAAGGTTATTTGGCATAAAGCATAAACCAGCCCGCTAGCTATCGATAAACCCCGATAAGAACCGCGCGCAACACAGCCGGCAAGCAGCGCTACAATACCCCGCTACCGCTTACAGAAAGGTCCGGCCCATGCCGCTTATCCTGTTGATTGCTGCCAGCCTCGTCGTATTCTTTTACGGGGTCACGCTCTACAACGGCCTGGTACGACTGAAGCACGAGGTCAGTCAAAGCTGGGCCGATATCGACACCCTGCTGGCGCAGCGCCACGAAGCACTAGCCCAGCTGGTAGACACGTGCCGCCAGCACAGCCTGTGTGTGCCAGCCACCCTGAGCCTGCTGATGGAAACCCGCGCCATGTTGTCCGAGGCCGTGCGTGCGGCCAACGTTGGCCGCATCGGCGAACTGGAAGGCCAGCTGCGCAGCCTGACCAGCCAGCTCTTTGCCGTGGCCGAAGCCCACCCGGCCCACCAGACCGACGCGCAGCTCAGCCACCTGGTACCGTACCTGCGCCAGCTGGAAGACAACATTGCCGACCGCTGCGAACGGTATAACGACGCCGTAAACCTGAACAACGTCCGCATCGCACAGTTTCCCGTGGTGGTCGTGGCCAGCCTGTTCGGCTTTCGCTCTGCGCGGCCACTGCGCTTTGCCCAGGCAGAAAAGCACCACGTAGAGGTGAATGCGCGTGGCCAGCGCTAGTCTGCTAGCGCACGGCTAGCACCGCAATGGCAGGCGCGTGGCGCAGGCGGCCAAGCTAGCCGCGCACCTGCGCCATGCGCGCCACCGCCTCGGCCAGGCGCGCCACCCCGGTGGTGTACGCCACGCGTACGTAGCGCCCCGCCTGGTGGGCGCCAAAATCCGCCCCCGGCGTAATCGCCACCTGCACCTCGTCCAGCACACGCTGGCAGTAGGCAAAGCTGTCGTCGGTTACCGCCGACACGTCGGCATACACATAAAACGCCCCGTCCGGCTGCGCCGGAATACGCCAGCCCAGCTGCGGCAGCGCCTGCAGCAGGTAGTCGCGGCGGCGGCCAAACTCGGCGCGGCGCGCTTCCAGCTCTGCCAGCACTGCGGGCTGGAACGCCGCCAACGCCGCGTACTGTGCTGCCGATGGCGCACACAAAAACAGGTTCTGCGCCAGGCGCAGCGCCGGCTCGACATAAGCATCCGGCACCACCAGCCAGCCCAGGCGCCAGCCGGTCATCTGGAAATACTTGGAAAAGCTGTTGATCACGAAAGCCTCATCCGCCAGCCCCAGCGCCGTAAACGGCGCCGTGCCATAGCACAAGCCCTGATAAATCTCGTCCACGATCAACGCACCGCCGCGTGCACGGCACACCCCAGCCAGTGCGGCCAACTCGTCAGGCCTCAGCATGGTGCCCGTGGGGTTGGCCGGTGTGGCCACCATCGCTGCCACCGTATTCGCCTGCCACTGCGCATCAGCCTGTGCGGCCAACAGCTGGAAGCGCGTCTCGGCCCCCACCGGCACCGCCTGCGGCTGCCCGCCCAGCAGGCTGACAAAATGGCGGTTGCACGGGTAAGTCGGGTCCGCCATCAGCACGCCATCGCCCTCGTCCACCAGCAACGACAGCGCAATCTGCAGCGCGCCGGACGCCCCCGGTGTCACGATGATGCGCTGCGGCGCCACCGCCACACCAAACTGGCTGGCGTAATGGCCGGCAATCGCCTCGCGCAGCTGCGGCAAACCCTGCGCCGCGGTATAGAAAGTATGGCCACCGGCCAGCGCTGCCCGCCCGACCTCGACTATCGCCTGCGGGGTGGCAAAATCCGGCTCGCCGATTTCCAGGTGAATCACATCGTGCCCTGCTGCCTGCAAGGCGCGGGCCTTTTCCAGGATGGCCATCACCTGAAACGGGGCGATGGCATCCAGCCGTGTGGAGAGTTTCACTGCTGCTGTCCCTTTGCTTGTGCGGGCCTGTACGGCCTCTATCGAACAGGCAGTATGCCGCAGCCACGGCAGCGGCGGCAGGCTTGGCAAAAAAATGCATGGGTAACAGTTGACAGCCCCGAAGGTGCTACCTATAATCCGCAGCCTACTGAGTCGGAGAGGTGGCAGAGTGGTCGAATGTACCTGACTCGAAATCAGGCGTACGTGCGAGCGTACCGAGGGTTCGAATCCCTCCCTCTCCGCCAGTACACACAGCTAAGCCCTTGAGAAATCAAGGGCTTTTTTGTTTTGTTTGGCCAGCAAACACCCGCCTTCATGCCTGGTTGTAGTGACCCAGCCCGTTCTACAACAGTGACAAACGCTCTGCTTTGTTACGCCAGCCAGCCAATAACCGGCACGCCCCCCTACCAGGCCACCACGATACAGGCCGTTGGCGGCATGCCATACCTGGTGCGCCCACTCATACCGCAGAACGGCCAACCTTATCCCTTACGACATGGTCTTGCGCCGGATGAAGCCTAGCCGCTTGACGGTTTCGAACCACAGCAGATTCGCCACCGCCACCGCCACACCGAATAGCAGCCACCTGGCAGAGGGGGCGACAAACCCGAATAGCTGGCGGATGGCAGGGATGTACAGGGTGGCGGCCAGCAAAAGACCGGTAGCCAGGCTGATCCAGGCCAGATAGCGATACGCGGTACCCGCAGCCTGCTTGCTGGCGCGCCCCCATGAGCGGTTGGCCTGTATCAAGCCCAAATTGGACAGGATCAGCACGAAAAAGGTGAGCGCTCTGGCGATGTCGTCCGACGCTGTTTCGCTTTTTGTGTACGCATACACCGCCAGCAGTACCAGTAGCAGGCCTGTGCCCTGCCACAGGCCAAGCGCCAGCACCTTCGTGTCAAACAGGCGGGACGCCGGGCTGCGTGGCGGTTTTTGCATGGCGTCGGCTTCTGATGGCTGCGCCTCGAACACCATGGAGCACGCCGGGTCGATGATGAGCTGTAAAAACAGTACGTGCACCGGCATCAGCAGCATGGGCCAGCCCAGTAATACCGGCACGATGGATAGGCCGACAATGGGCACGTGCACCGCCACCACAAACACGACGGCTTTGCGCAAGTTGGCAAACACCCTGCGCCCGTAACGTACGGCGGTAAGCAGCGAGGCAAAGTCGTCTTTCAACAGCACCACGTCGGCCGCCTCCCGCGCGACATCGGTACCATGGGCGCCCATGGCCACACCGATGTGGGCGGCTTTTAACGCTGGCGCATCATTCACGCCATCCCCCGTCATGGCTACCACCTCCCCGCTGTATCGAAACGCCTGCACCAGATGCAGTTTCTGCGCTGGCGAAATGCGGCAAAACACGGTGATGCGGCTGATCTGCTGCGCCAGCGCTGCCGTAGGCAATGCGGCCAACGTCTGGCCAGTCATGACGCCGCCGTCGGTTGGCAGCCCCGCCTGGCGGGCAATGGACAGGGCGGTTACCGGGTGGTCGCCCGTAATCATCACCACTTTGATCCCTGCCGCATGGCACTCGGCAATCGCGGCGGGCACCTCTGGCCGTAAGGGGTCTTCCAGGGCGAGCAAACCGGAAAACGCAAAGGCAAAGTCATGCTGCTGGCCTGGCAAGGTTTCTGCCGCAAATGTTGCCTGGGCCACACCCAGCACCCGCAACCCGTCTGCCGCCCACAGCGCTACCTGTCTGGCGATCTGGCTGCGCGTGGCGGGGTCCAGGTGACACAGGTCGATGATGGCTTCTGGCGAGCCTTTGGCCGCAATAATGCGCTCGTGGCTGTCTGGCGACTGCCACACCCGCGACATGGCCAGCATGGCCGGCGACAAGGCATAGTCGTCGATCAAGGTCCAGTCTGCGTGCAGATGCGCTGTTTTGGCCAACAGGCGCTGCCCGGCGTCGGCAATCGCGGTATCCATCGGGTCAAACGCCAGCCGGTGGCTGGCCAAAACGGCAAATTCCAGCACCGCATGCAAGGCCTCGGGTAGCGGCAAGCCTGGCAAGGTGTCGTACTCGGCGCTGCCCGACCACAAACGCCGCACGGCCATCTTGTTGCTGGTCAGCGTGCCGGTTTTATCCACGCATAACACCGTGGTTGCGCCCAGCAACGCAATGGCCGGCACGTTTCTGGTCAAGACCTGTTCACGGGCCAGCCGCCAGGCGCCCAGGCCCATAAACACTGTCAGGATAACGGAGAGCTCTTCCGGCAAGATGGCCATCGCCAAGGTCAAGCCGGCAAGCACGCCATGCAGCCAGTCGCCCAGCAGCAAAGCGTAGGCAACGGTCAGGCCTGCGGCCAACATCAGGCCCAATACGGCCACCCGCCGGACAATGCGCCGCGTTTCGGCCTGTATGGGTGTGGCTTCTTCGCCTAGCCCGCGCAGCGATACCCCAATGCGCCCCAGCTGGCTTTGCAGCCCGGTCGCCACCACCTGGCCGCGTGCGCTGCCCCGGGTCACCAGGGTGCCGGCAAAGACCTCGGCGCTGACCGGGGCGCTAGCGCCCTCAGCGGCCTGGGTACGGGCGCCTTTGTCTATCGGCACGGACTCGCCGGTAAGCAGTGACTCATCCACCTGCAGGTTCGTGGCCTCGGTCAAGACCAGATCCGCAGGAACGCGCACGCCTTCGGCCAGGAGCACCGTGTCACCGCACACCAGCTCCCGCGCAGGCACGCGAGACAGCCGGCCACCGCGCATGACCAAGGCTTGCGGGCTGGACAGGTCGCGTAGCGCGTCCAGCGAGCGTTCGGTGCGCTGCTGCTGAAAATAGGTCATCGCCATCACCACCAAGACAAACCCCAACAGCATCAGCGCTTCGCGCTTGTCGCCCAGCAGCAGGTAGATGCCACCGCAGGCCAGCAGCAGCAGGAACATGGGGTCGGCCACGATGGCACGCAGCAGGCGCAAGCGGCTGCGCGGGCGCGATACAGGCAATTCGTTTGGGCCGTCTTTGGCAAGACGTTGCTGCACTTCCCTATCGCTCAGGCCATCAGGCATCGGTTTGCTCCCTGCTGTGCTTGTGTGCTGGTTGGCTAACCGGGAATCAACAGAAACCCGGCGGGCATCGGGCGTGGGCGCGCAAGCGCACCGCGCAATGGCACAGCATCAACACGCGGCCCGGGCAGGTCTGTACGCCAACGCACAGCGGGGCACCTCGCGCCAGGGTGCCCCACTGTTTTCGGCTAGCCACGGCCTGTTGTGGCCCGCCCCGTGCCCCAGGCCCAGCAGGTACCCCGCACCCGAGCGTGCCTGCGATAAATATCTTGTTTAATGGATTTATATTCCTTTATATTGGAATAATGAACCTGGACACCCTGCTAGCCCAACGCATCCGCTCACTCCGCAAGCAGCGCGCTTACGCGCTGGACACGCTGGCCGAGCTCAGCGGCGTGAGCCGTTCGATGATTTCGCTGATCGAGCGCGCCGAAACCAGTGCCACCGCCACGGTGCTGAACAAGCTGGCCGATGCGCTGGGCGTGAGCCTGGCTTCCTTGTTTGCGGAAGAAACCGCAGAGCAAGCCAGCTCGCCGCTAGCCCGCCATGACACCCAGCCGGTGTGGCAAGACCCCGGCAGCGGCTACCTGCGCCGCCAGCTGTCCCCAGCCGGCTTTGCCACGCCCATCGAGCTGGCCGAGGTCACGTTCCTGCCCGGCCAACGCGTTACCTTTGATAACGCCCTGCGCAGCATCGTTACCTACCAGCAGATCTGGCTGCTATCCGGCGAAATGCACATTACGGCAGAGGGCCAGTGCTGGCAGCTACAGGCTGGCGACTGCCTGGCGATCACGCTGGGCCAGCAAACCGTATTCCACAACCCCGCGGCCAACCCGGCACGCTATCTGGTTGCGCTGTGCGCGCAACCTTCCGCCATAGGGAAACCATCATGAGTGAGAACAAGCTGGTGCACTGCAGCGTTGAGCGCCACGCCGCCGCCATTCTGGACATCTTCAACGAAGCCATCCTGAACTCTACCGCGCTGTACGACTACAGCCCCCGCCCACCCGAAAGCATGGTGAGCTGGTTTGATACCAAGCAAAAAGGCGGCTTCCCGGTGATTGGCGTGGAAGACAGCCAGGGCACCCTGCTGGCGTTTGGCAGCTACGGTACCTTTCGCGCCTGGCCGGCGTTCAAGTACTCGGTGGAACATTCCATTTATGTACACAAGGATCACCGCGGCCAAGGCCTGGGCCGCACCGTGATGCAGGCGCTGATTGCCGCCGCCCGGCAAAACAATGTGCACGCCATGATCGGCGGCATCGACGCCAGCAACAGCGGCAGCATTGCTCTGCACGAGCAGCTGGGCTTCAAGCATGTAGCCACGCTGCCGGAGGTAGGTTTCAAGTTTGGCCGCTGGCTGGATTTGTCCTTCTACCAGCTGCTGCTGGACACCCCGTACGCACCGGTTGATGGCTAGGCCAGTAGGGGCCAACCAGGACAATAGCCGGATAGAGGGCGGCGCACTCCGTCAGCCTGCCAAGCGAGCGCGTGTGGCCGCCCGTGGTTGAGCCACGGCGGCTCAGGGCTGCACCCGGTCAGCCTCCGCGGCAATGGCGTCGCGTAGCGCGTTCACCCACTGGTAGTAGGTATCGTCGATGCGCTGCTCGTACAGGCGGCCATCTTCCTGATAGGTTTTTTGTATTTCAGCCAAGCGCTGTTGGCAGGGCCCGAAGCAAGGACTTGGCATCGTGGTTTCTTCCAGCTGGCGCACCCGTTTCGACCAGCCCAGCCCGGCCGATTCCACATACGACAGGCGGAAGCCCTGCCCCCGTTGCGCCAGTTGCACAGTGGCACTGCGCCCGCCTTCGCTGCGGATAAGGCGCACGGTATCCGGCTGCTCGGGGGACAATAATTGCCAACCCAGACGCGGCGCCGCTACCAGGGCAGCCTTGTCCAGTATCGGGAAGGTAATCAGCTCGCCGTCGCTACGCAGCAGGTTGGCCGCGTAGACGTCGGCCCAGGTTTGCGCCAGTGCAGCATTGCCCGCCAGCTGCAGCTGCCTGGCTAATGGTGTCACCCAGGTGTAGTAGGCTTCATCAATCAGATCCACCTTGCTTGCTTCTGTCTGCTTGAGCTTGGCCGGCACCTCGGCCAGACAAAGCAGATTAAAACGGCATTCGTCTTCTAGTTGCGTAGCGGTCTTGCGCTCCCCCTCCCCTTGCTTCTGGTCAAAACCCTGCGATTGTTGATGCCGCAAGCGGTAACCACTGCCATCTACCAGCAACGATAGTTGCAACATGCGAGTGCCATTTTGCTTGCTAATGCTGTAAACCTGCTTAGCGCTACTGCCTTCCCACACCCAGCCTTGCTGCTTAACGGCCAGCTGTGCTGCACTGGCCAGCATGCCGGTGTCGGCCGGCTCAGAACGCGGGTTATAGGTAGCCACAGGCACCTCCTTCAGCAGCTGGGGAGCTGCCAGTGCTGGGGTATACAGCGAAAATGCAGTTAGCAGACCTATGACGACAAGACGAAAATCAAAAGGGAAGTGCATGATTTATCCGGTGGGTTGAGGGTACTGGCCGTGACTGGGTGGTACGACCAGCAATTCGGTGCAGCAAAGCGGCTAGCGTTTGGCTGCGGCGGCAGAGATGTTAACCGGCACATAAAAACGATACCGGCAAGCCATTCAGTACATGCCTGGCCAGCAGCCAGGTGCACAGTGCCACACAGAGGTGGCATCGTGACTCCTCAACGGCATGAAAGCCAAGCATGCGATACTGATTAAGCATCAAGCAAACCAAATGATAATGACGTGTCGCCATGTGGTTCAAGCGGGGTGGGCTGATAAAAAGAAAACCCGCCATGGGGTAGCGGGTGTGGCACAGACTGCCGAGTGATGGAGACAACACGAGGAGGATCCTCGCTTTCAGCCTAGCCGCCACATTGCTGCATTGCAACAAATATATCGCCGGCAGGCCCCACCGGCGAAACTTAGCGCCGCCGTGCTACTCCATATGCCTTTGCCCTGCCCCACTGCCTACCATGAAACCGATCTTGCCTTTGCTATTGGCGCTATGCGCCACGGCCTGCACCCAAACCCGCGCCCCGGACGCGCTGCCGCCGCTGGGGCAAGCCGACTTTGCCAGCTATCAAGCGCAAACCCGGCAATGGCTGCAGCAGCACCGCCAGTTTGTCAGCCCGGCCCTGCAAGACGAGCTGGCCTATAACAGCCCGCAGCAGTGGCGGCCAGCCGGCCCGCCACGCGGTGCCATCCTGCTGGTGCATGGGCTGGGCGATTCGCCGTATTCGTTTACCGACCTGGGGCCAGGGTTGGCCGCAGCCGGCTATCTGGTGCGCAGCGTGCTGTTGCCGGGGCACGGCAGCAAACCGGCCGACCTGATGGCCGCACGCTACGAAGACTGGCAGGCGCTGATCGCGCAGCAAACGGCGCTACTGCAGCGCGAGGGTGTGCCGGTGTACGTGGGCGGCTTTTCCACGGGTGCCAATCTGGTGATGCTGCAGGCACAGGCTGACCGCAATATTGCCGGTGTACTGCTTTTTTCGCCGGCGTTCAAATCCGATAGCAGCATAGACTGGCTGGCACCGTGGGTGGCGCCGCTGAAGCCGTGGCTGCGCCAGCCGGATGAGGGCGTGCAGCAAACCCCGGTGCGTTACCTGAACGTGCCCACCCACGGCTTTGGCCTGTTTTACCGCAGTAGCAGCGCCGTACTGTCTGCGCTAGCCGCCAAGCCGTACGACAAACCGGCCTTCATGGTGCTGGCCGAACACGATTCGGTCGTGGATGTCCGGCAGGCGCGCACGCTGTTCCAGCAGCGCTTTACCCACCCTGCCAGCCGGCTGGTATGGTACGGCCGCCAGGCACCGGCCAGTAGCGATGCCCGCCAGCTGTGGCAAAGCGACTACCTGCCACAGCAGCGCATCAGCCAGTTTTCGCACATGAGCGTGCTGTTCTCGCCGGCCAACCCGCTGTACGGGCAAGACGGCAGCCTACGCATGTGCCGTAACGGCCAGGAAGATGCCGAAGTCACCGCCTGCCAGCGCGGCGCCACAGTGTGGTACAGCGACTGGGGCTACCGCGAGCCCGGCAAGGTGCACGCCCGCCTCACCTTCAACCCCTACTTCGACTGGCAGCTGGGCGTGGCGCGCAGCGTACTGCAGGCAGCCGCGCCAGCCACTCAGGCGGTGGCCGCTTCGTCCAGCAGCCACTGATACAGCTGGCGCACCAGCGGCGCCCGCGTATCACCGGCTGCGCGGGCTATCCACCACTGCTGCCCGGGCTGCGCCGGGTAGCCCGCCACCGCCTGTAGCCTGCCGGTGGCCATGGCGTCGGCCACTTGCCAGCGCGACAGCCACGCCACGCCCAGGCTGCGCTCGGCTGCTTCTTGCAGCAGGCGGGCATCGTCCACAATCAGGCGGCGGCGAAAGCCCGCCAGCGCGGCGGGTAGCGCCTCGTGCCCGCTGCCTATCGTTAGTGCACGCTCCAGGCACAGCAGGCCGGCATGGGCCGCGTGCTCGGCCAGCGGCAACTGCGCCAGCCGCTGCGCCAGCGCCGGGCTGGCCACCAGTAGCTGCTCGTCCTGCAGCCAGGGCTGCTCCAGCACACCCGGCTGCTGCAGTGGCCGCGCCACGATATTGATATCCACATCCAGCTCGTCTACGTAGCGTGCGCTTTCGTCGGTAGACAGCAGCGGGCACACGCCGGGCAGCGCCTGCTGCAATGCGGCCAACCTGGGCAGTAACCAGCCCTGCTGCAACGGTGCCGGGCACACCAGCACCACCAGCCCCGGGTCCAGATAGGTGGCGATACGCCCCAGCCCGCTTTTTAGCGCGTCCAGCGACAGCTGCACGCTGCGCAGCAGCACCTCGCCCGCCACCGTCAGCTCCACCCCGCGCCCTACCCGGCTAAACAGTGGCTGGCCAAGCTGTTCTTCCAGCTGCTGTATCTGGTGGCTAATGGCGGACTGCGACAGGTACAGCTCTTCGGCCGCACGGGAAAAACTGCCCAGCCTGGCGGCAGCCTCGAAGCCGCTGAGCAGGCGCAACGATGGAATACGTGGTTTGTTCATATGAGAAAACCTGGTCAATACCCGCAAAAAACATCAATTTTTCTAAAGTCATGCTAGCGCCACAATACGTCCATCACAACAGGAGGCAAAGCAGATGGGACGTTTTGATGCACGCGTACAGGGCTACCGCATGCCCGCCGAATGGGAAACCCAGCACACCACCTGGCTAGGCTGGCCGATGCTGGCCGACCGCGAAGAATTGTGGGGCGAGCACTACGCCCAGGTGGTGGCCGAGTTTGCGCTGACCGCCCGCACCCTTGCCCGCTACCAGCGCTGTGTGGTGACTGCGCATCACAGCCTGGCGGCGCAGGCGCGCGAGCTATGCGGCCCCACGGTGACGGTGCTGCCGGTGGCCGCCGAAGACAACTGGGTGCGCGACTGCGGACCGATTTTCTTGCAAGGCCAGGGCGGACAGTTGGCCGCAGCGGCGTTCCGCTTTAACGCCTGGGGCAACAAGTACCAGCCCTACGACGGCTGCCAGCAGCTGGCCCAAGACATCGCCCGCCACGCCGGCGCCACGCTGTTCAACAGCGACATGGTGCTGGAAGGCGGCTCGTTCTACGTGGATGGCCAGGGCACGCTGCTCACCACCGAAAGCTGCCTGCTGCACCCCAACCGCAACCCCGGTATGAGCCGCGCCGAGATCGAAGAAGAGCTGGGCCGCATGCTGGGCATCCGCAAGGTGATCTGGCTGCCGGGCAACCCGCTGGAGGTAGAAACCAACGGCCATGTAGACGGCATCGCCTCGTTCATCGCGCCAGGCCAGGTGCTGTGCCAGGGCGCCACGCCAGACCAGGGCGACTACTACTACGTGCTACGCGAAAACCGCCGCGCACTGGCGCTGGCCACCGACGCCCGCGGCCGCCCGTTCAGCTTTCTGGATTTACCGTCGCCGCAGGTAACCCAGCGCTACGGCAGCGAACGCTATTGCGACTGCTACGCCAACTACATCCTGGTGAACGGCGCAGTGATCAGCACCGCCTTTGGCGTGGCCGAAGATGCCGCCGCACGCGAGGTGTTTGCCCAGGCCTTCCCGGGGCGCGAAGTCGTGCTGCTGCCGGTAACCGCCATCTCCATCGGCGGCGGCAGCCTGCACTGCTCCACCCAGCAACAACCGGCCGTCTAAGCCTGGCCACACACAACACACACCAAGGAGAACACCATGAGCCGAACCCTTACCGTTGCCGCCGTCCAGATGGCCTCCGGCAGCTGGCAAGCCGAAGACAATATGGACCGCGCCGAACGGCTGATCCGCCAGGCCGCCGCCGCCGGCGCGCAGCTGGTGCTGTGCCCCGAGCTATTCATGCTGCCCTACTTCTGCATCGACCAGCACGTGGATCACCTGCAGCTGGCGCAGCCGTTTGCAGGCCACCCCGGCATTGCCCGCTTTGCCCGCCTGGCCGGCGAGCTGGGTGTGGTCATCCCCATCGGCTTTTTCGAGCGCGCCGGTAATGCCGCCTACAACAGCATTGCCGTGGCCGATAGCGACGGCCGCGTGCTGGGCGTATACCGCAAGACGCACATTCCGGACGGGCCGGGCTACACCGAAAAGTTCTACTTCACCCCTGGCGACACCGGCTTCAAGGTGTGGGACACCCGCGTGGGCAAAATCGGCATCGGCATCTGCTGGGACCAGTGGTACCCGGAAACCGCACGCAGCCTGGCGCTGATGGGAGCCGAGGTACTGTGCTTCCCCACCATTATCGGTAGCGAGCCGTTCAGCGCCGACTACGACTCGGCTGGCCACTGGCAGCGCACCATGCAGGGCCACGCTGCGGCCAACATGCTGCCGGTAGTGGCCGCCAACCGCATCGGCAGCGAAACCGGCATGGGCAACGGCAACACGCGCCAGCAGGGCCTGACCGCCACCTTCTACGGCAGCAGCTTCATTGCCGACCACACCGGCAGCAAGGTGCAGGAAGCTGGCCGCAGCGAAGAAACCCTCCTGCTGCACACCTTCGACCTGGACGCCATCCGCGACGAGCGCCAGAGCTGGGGCTTCTTCCGCGACCGCCGCCCCGAGATGTACCGCACGCTGCTCACCAGCGACGGTGCGGCATCCTGCTACCAGGGAGCCCGCGCATGAACCCGCGCCGCAGCCTGTTAGCCGCCGCGCTGGCACTGGCCTGTGCCAGCAGCCACGCCGCCGAAGAGAAAATCCTCTACCTGTTCAACTGGGCCGACTACTTTGCCCCCGACACCCTCAGCCAGTTTGAAAAGGAAACCGGCATCAAGGTGCGGCTGGACGTGTACGACAGCGACGAAACCCTGCAGGCCAAGCTGCTTACCGGCGACAGCGGCTACGACGTGGTATGGCCCAGCAATGACTTCATGGCCAAGCAGATCCAGGCCGGCGTATACCGCCCGCTGGATAAAAGCAAGCTGCCCAATCTGAAGCACCTGGACCCGCGGCTGATGAACATCATCGCCCAGTCCGACCCCGGCCACCGTTACGGCGTGCCGTATATGTGGGGCACCATCGGTGTGGGCTACGACAAAGTGAAGGTGGAAAAGCTGCTGGGCAAAGTACCGGCCAACAGCATGGACCTGCTGTTCGACCCCGCCACCAGCGGCAAGTTGGCCGCAGGCGGCTGCCGCATCGGCCTGCAGGACTCGGCCAGCGCCATGCTGCCGCTGGCGCTGCGCTACATCGGCCGCGACCCGGTCAACCCCGCCAAAGCCGACTTTGACGCTGCGCTGACCAGGCTGAAAAAAGTACGCCAACACATCAGCCTGTTTGTGGCCTCGCCCAATGCCAACGAGCTGATCAGCGGCGAGCTGTGCGTGTTTGCCGGCTACTCCGGCGCCATCAACCTGGCGGCAGAAAAAGTGCGCGAGCAAGGCGGCAAGCGCAGCATCGTGTACGACATCCCCCGCATGGGCAGCCTGATGTGGTTCGACGGCATGCTCATCCCCAAAACCGCCCGCCACCCCGACAACGCCCACGCCTTCATCAACTACATCCTGCGCCCCGACGTGGTGGCCAAGATCAGCAACGCCACCCGCTACGCCAACGCCAACCTGGGCGCGCTCAAGCTGATGGACCGCAGCCTGGTGGGCAACCCCAGCGTGTATCTGAATGACGAGCGCAAGAAAACGCTATTCCTGCAAAAAGTGCAAAGCAGCGACACCACGCGGCTGGAAGGCCGCACCTGGATGAGCTTCAAAAAGGGCTGACCGCCACCTAAAGGACACACCATGAACCGACGACACTTTCTGGGCTACGGCAGCGCCAGCCTGCTCGCCAGCGCACTGGGCAGCCACGCGCTGCTGGCCAGCGCCCCCGCCCACGCGGCCAACCCCACAGGCTGGCGCATGCCGGACGAAGGCGAACCCCACGCCGCCACCTGGCTGGCGTTTGCTGCCAGCGAAGCGATCTGGGGGCGCAAGCTGCTGGCCGGCGCCCGCGACAGCCAGGCGCGCATTGCCCAGGCGATTGCCGGCTACGAAACCGTGAACATGCTGGTACGCGAGCAGGACTACGACCTGGCCTACCGCCTGTGCGGTACGGCGGCCAACCTGGTGGTAGCCCCGCTGGACGACCTGTGGCTGCGCGACAGCGGCCCGGTGTTTGTAGAAGACGCCCACGGCCAGCGCGCCGCTATCGACTTCAACTTTAACGGCTGGGGCAATAAACAAACCCACGCCAACGACGCCAAAGTCGCCGCCCGCGTGGCCGCACACAGCGGCACCCCGCTGCTGCATACAAAGCTGGTGCTGGAAGGTGGCGGCATAGAGGTAGACGGCGAAGGCACCGCCATCATCACCGAAAGCTGCGTGCTGAACCGCAACCGCAACCCCGGCGTCAGCAAAGCCGCCTGCGAAGTGGAGCTAAAGCGCCTGCTGGGCCTGCAAAAGATCATCTGGCTACCCGGTATAGCCGGGCGTGACATTACCGACGGCCACACCGACTTTTACGCCCGCTTTGCCGGCCCCGGCGTGGTGGTGGTGCACAGCGATACCGACCCGGCCTCGTACGACTACGCCGTGACCCGCCGCCACCTGCAGCTGCTGAAAACCGCTACCGACGCCCGCGGCCGCAAGCTGCAGCTGATCGTGATCCCCGGTGCGCGCAGCACGCGGCCGCGCTACCGCAATGCCGACTTTGCCGCCGGCTATGTGAACTTTTATGTGTGCAACCACGCCGTGATCGCCCCGCAGTTTGGCGACGCCCGCGCCGACCGCTACTGCCGTGACGCGCTGCAGGATGCCTTCCCCAGCCGCGACGTGGTGCAGCTGGATATCGACGCCATTGCCGCCGGCGGCGGCGGCATACACTGTATTACGCAACAGCAGCCGGCCTGAGTCATTCCATCCGAATTGGTTAAATCGTTGCTGCCACCTATGGTAAGAACACTGCTGCGGCCAACCCTGGCCCCAGCGAGAAAGGCACACCATGTTCACACGCAGACACTTTATGGCCTCGTCCGGCCTGGCCCTGCTGGCCACCAGCCTGGCCCAGCCTGCCCGTGCGGCCAACCCTGGCTGGCACATGCCGGATGAAGGCGAACGCCACAGCGCCACCTGGATGGCCTTTGGCCCCGGCGCCGAGGTGTGGGGGGCAGAACTGCAAGGTGGCGCGCAAGAAGCCCTGGGCCGTATCGCCCGCGCCATCGTGGCGTACGAGCCCGTCAACATGCTGGTGCGCAAGGAAGACTACGACACCGCCAGCCGCCTGTGCGGGCCCAAAGTAAAGCTGATCGTGCAGGACATAGACGACCTGTGGATGCGCGACACCGGCCCGGTATTCGTCAAGAACACCCGCGGCGTACTGGCCGGTGTGGACTTCAACTTCAACGGCTGGGGCGACAAGCAGCAGCACGACGCCGACGCCGCCGTGGCCGGTTTTGTGTGCGAACACAGCGGGGTAAGCCGGCTGGAAACCAAGCTGGTACTGGAAGGTGGCGGTATAGAAGTAGACGGCCAGGGCACGGCCATCATCACCGAAAGCTGCGTGCTGAACCCCAACCGCAACCCGGGCGTGAGCAAGGCAGCCTGTGAAGCAGAGCTGCAACGCCTGCTGGGCATCAGCAAGGTGATCTGGCTACCCGGTATTGCCGGGCGCGACATTACCGATGGCCACACCGACTTTTACGCCCGCTTTACCCGGCCGGGTGTGGTGGTAGCCGGGCTGGATACCGACCCGCAGTCCTACGATTACGCCGTCACCCACCGCCATCTGGACATCCTGAAAAGCGCCACCGACGCCCGTGGGCGCAAGCTGCAGGTGGTGGTGCTTCCCGGCCCTGGCGAGGTACGCCCGCGCTACCGCAATGACGACTTTGCCGCCGGCTATATCAATTTTTACGTATGCAACGGCGCCGTGATCGCCCCGCAGTTTGGCGACACGCGCGCCGACCGCCACTGCCATGCCATCCTGCGCGAGCAGTTCCCCGGCCGCGACATCATCCAGCTGGATATCGACGCCATCGCGGCGGGCGGCGGCGGCATACACTGCACCACACAACAGCAGCCAGCCTGAGCCCCTGCGGCCAACCTTTCCACCCACCCGCCCGGCACCTGGCCGGGCTTTTGCGGAGTACGCCATGAGCCAACCTGACCCTGACATGAACCACGACATGCGTGACTTTCGCCAGCCCATGGTGACCTCGCTGGGCATCATCCTGGGCTTCATGCTGAATTTTCTCGGGCAGTGGGCGATACAGGACGACGGCGAAATTGCCGTTACCACCAAGGCCGACTTTGTAGTGGCACTGGGCCTGATTGGTGCCATCGCGCTGATGCTGTGGGTGCTGTTCCGCCTGCTGAACAACCGCTACCCGCTGCAACAGGCCGGCCACTACTACCACACCACCTTCCGCGCCTACATGCTGGCCATTCTGCTGGCCTTTGGCGCGGTGGCGGCGGCCTTGTTCGTGTAACGGCTAGACGGTGTCGCGCAGCGCACGGCGCAGGATTTTGCCCACATTGCTCTTGGGCAGCACCTGGCGCAGCTCGATACTGCGTGGCCGCTTGTAGCCGGTAAGCTGCGCCTTGCAGTAGGCCATCAGCTGCGCGCTATCCAGCGTGGCATCGCGCGGCACCACAAACAGCTTTACCGCCTCGCCGGAATGCGCATCCGGCACCCCTACGCAGGCACACTCCAGCACGCCGGGGTGGGCAGCCACCACGGCTTCGATCTCGCTGGGGTACACATTGAAGCCGGACACCAGAATCATGTCTTTTTTACGGTCCACAATGCGCACATAGCCGTGGGCGTCCATCACGCCGATATCGCCGGTGCGAAAGAACCCGTCGGCGGTCATCACCTGCGCGGTTTCGTCCGGCCGCTGCCAGTAGCCACGCATTACCTGCGGGCCGCGGATGGCGATTTCGCCGCTTTCGCCCGGCGGCAGCTGGCGGCCGTCGTCCGCCAGAATGGCCACCTCGGTAGACGGTACCGGCAGGCCGATGCTGCCGGTAAAGCCGCGGCTATCGGTACGGTTCAGCGTGGCGGTGGGCGAGGTTTCCGACAGGCCGTAGCCTTCCAGAATCGGACAGCCGGTGAGCTGCTGCCAGCGCTCGCTCACGCCTTGCTGTACCGCCATGCCGCCACCCAGGGTAATGCGCAGCGCAGAAAAATCGATGCGGCCAAGCTCTGTGTGGTTCAGCATGGCATTGAACAGCGTATTGACGCCGGGCATGAAATGAAAGCGCTGCCGCGCCAGGGTGCGGATCATGCCGCCGATATCACGCGGGTTGGGTATCAGGATATTGCAGGCACCCCAGCGTGCGCCCATCAGCATGCAGGCGGTGAGCGCCAGGATGTGGTACAGCGGCAGTGCGCACACAATCGCCAGCTCGTCGCCGGCACTACGCAGCGCGGGCCCGGCCCAGGCGTCGTTTTGCAGCACGTTGGCGATGATGTTGCGGTGGGTCAGCACCGCCCCCTTGGCCAGGCCGGTGGTGCCACCGGTGTATTGCAGGAAGGCGATATCGTCATGCCCGGCCTGCACTGGCTGCAGCGTGCCACGGCGGCCGGCGCGCAGTGCCTGCGGCCAACGTTGCGCCTGCGGCAGGGTAAACGGCGGCACCATGCGGCGCACATGGCGCGCTACCAGGTTGACCAGCGGCCCCTTGAGCGGCCCGAGCATGTCGCCGGCGCTGGCCAGCAGCACATGGCGCACGCGGGTGGCGGCCAGCACCTGCTGCACCGTGGTGGCAAAGTTTTCCAGCACCACCATGGCCTCGGCCCCGCTATCGGCCAGCTGGTGCTGCAACTCGCGCGCGGTGTACAGCGGGTTCACGTTCACCACCACCATGCCGGCACGCAGGATGGCGGCCACCGCTACCGGGTACTGCAGCACATTGGGCAGCATCACCGCTACCCTGGCGCCCGGCTGTAGGCCTTGCTGTTGCAGCCACACCGCCAGGCTGCGCGAATGCTCGTCCAGCTGGCGGTAGCTCAGGCTGCGCCCCATGCACACATAGGCCGGGCGGCTGGCGTACTGGCGGAAGGCTTCCTCCAGCAGCTGGGTGAGCGAGGCGTACTGCGACGGGTCTATCTCTGCCGGTACCCCCGGGGGGTAGGCCTGAAGCCAGATCTTCTGCATGGTGTTTTCCTCGTGTCGTGGTACTGCCGTGTTGCCCCCTGTTGGCGGGGGCTTGTTCTGTGTGCGCCATGGCATGGGCGCCTGTGGCCTGTTTTGTCGTGGGGGTGCTAGCCCTTTGCCTGCTGCTGGCGCAAACGGGCCAGATGGTGGGTTTTGGCGTCGGCAGCCGGGCCGGGCTGCAGGTCGATATCGGCCAGTGGCAAGCAGCGCCCGTCGTGGCTGACGGCGGCCAGGCCGGCTACCGGCTGGCCACTGGCGCGCTCCAGCAGCTGCAGGCGGGCGCCGTCCGGATGTGGCGCCCAGGTTTCGCCCCACTGGGTAATGGCCAGCAGTACCGGGTACAGGGCGCGGCCTTTGTCGGTCAGCGTGTATTCCACCGCGCGGCCATCGTCCGGCGCGGGCTGGCGCAGCAGGATGCCGCTGGCCACCAGCCGCTGCAGGCGGGCGCTGAGAATGTTGGTGCTGATGTCCAGATGGCGCTGGAAGTCGTCAAAGCGGCACATGCCGCAGAAGGCATTACGGATGATCAGCAGCGTCCACCATTCGCCTATCAGGTCCAGCGTCTGGGCAATGGGGCAGTTCATATCGGCAAAAGAGCGCTTGCTCATGAGGGGTCCTGTCGGCGGCGTATTTCAGGCGGACATCATGCCGCAATTTAACTTGCATTACACAAGCTAAATGCAAAATGAAAAGCCCGCAGTAGCGGGCCGAGATGGATGACAAAGTCTGTTTGCAGCGCAAGCGAGCTTTGCCTTGCAAACAGGAAAGCTTTTAATTCAAAGGGTTATATTGGCCAGCAAGGCTTTACCGGGCCCGGTAAACCCCAGACAGCTATTTTGTCAGCCGCCTGGGCCCACGGCCACGGGCTGTGGCAAACAGGCGACGGCAGCCGTGCGCTAGCCCGCCGCCAGCCGGTAGCCCACGCCGGTTTCGGTCAGCAGGTAACGCGGCTGGGCCGGGTCTTGCTCCAGCTTTTGCCGCAGGTGGGCCATGTAGATGCGCAGGTAGTGGTTGTGCTCGATATGCGCCGGCCCCCACACCTCTTTCAGCAGCTGCCGGTGGGTCAGCACCTTGCCGCGCTGCGCGATCAGCGCCACCAGCAGGCGGTATTCCAGCTGCGTCAGGTGTAGCGGCTCGCCGGCGCGGCTAACGCTGCGCAGGCCCAGGTCGATCACCACGTCGCCCAGGGTGACTTTGTCGCTTTCGCTGGCGGCGCTGCTGCCACGGCGGCGCAGCTGGGCGCGCACGCGGGCCTGCAGCTCACCGGTGCCAAACGGTTTGGTGAGGTAGTCGTCGGCGCCGGCATCCAGCGCGGCGATCTTGTCGCCCTCGTCCACCCGAGCCGACAGCAC
The DNA here is from genome assembly GCA_027489245.1 of Neisseriaceae bacterium. GTDB lineage: Bacteria > Pseudomonadota > Gammaproteobacteria > Burkholderiales > Chromobacteriaceae > Vogesella. The sequence goes on from JAIYAC010000026.1 coordinate 94,200, forward strand.
GATCACCGGCACGCTGCTCCAGCTACGCAGGTCCAGCAGCAGCGCCACGCCGTCGCCGTCGGGCAGGCCCAGGTCCAGCACGATCAGATCAGGCTTGCGGGTGCCCGCCTCGATCAGGCCGCGCGCCACGCTATCCGCCTCGTATACGCGGTGGCCGTCTTCTTCCAGCGCCGCTTTCACAAAGCGGCGGATCACTGCCTCGTCTTCAATGACCAGAATGCTGGGGGCGTTGTTCACTGCAGGTTCTCCGGGTCGAAATCCAGCGCGGGCTGGGGGGCCAGCGGCAGGGTAAGGGTAAAGCAGGCACCACCGGCCGGCAGGTTGGCCGCAGTGATGCGCCCGCCGTGCACGTCGGCAATGGTGCGGCAGATGGCCAGGCCCAGGCCCACGCCGCTGATGGCCGACTCGCGCTCGCCACGGGTAAAGGCGGTAAACAGCGTGTCGGGGTCGCCCGGCGGCAGGCCGCGCCCCTGGTCGGCCACGCTCAGCACAATGTGCTGCGCGCTGGCCGTGGCCGTAAGGGTAATGATGCTGCCGGCGGGGCTGTATTTGAGCGCATTTTCCAGCAGGTTGACCAGCAGCCTTTCCAGCAGGATGGGGTCGGCGTACAGCATGGGGCAGCTCAGTGGCGCGTCTACCTGCAGGCGGTGGCTGGCGGTGGCGCTGCCCAGCGCGGCGATGGCGCTGCCGAACAGCTCTTGCGGCGGCAGCCAGTCGCGGCGCAGCGTCACGCCGCCGGCCTGCAGCCTGGCCATTTCCAGCAGGTTGGTCACCAGGCGCGAGATACGCTGGCTTTGCGCCTGCAGTGTGGCCGCCTGCGCGGCGTGCGGCGACGCCTCGCGCGCCAACTGGCGCTGCAGCGTTTCGGCCTGGCCGGTGAGCGCGGTGAGCGGCGTGCGCAGGTCGTGCGACAACGCGGCCAACAGCGAGTGGCGCAGGCGTTCCGATTCCATGGCCACCAGCGTTTGCTGCGCCACGGCAATGTAATGCAGCCGCTCCAGCGTTTGCGCCGCCAGCGCCGCTACCGCCTCGGCCAGGCGGCGGTTGTCCGGCTCGCCCAGCATGGCCGGCTCGGCCACGCGCAGCACCAGCACGCCACGGGTGCGCATCGGTGCTTTTAGCGGCAGGTACAGGCACGGCGCCTGCGGCAAGGTGTGGGTGGCGATGCCGGCCGGCGCGGCGTGATCGTAGCACCAGCGCACGATGGCGGCGTCTTCGTCCAGCGCGTCGCCAGGCTGCGGCTGCAGCACGCCGTCTTCGTCGTCCGGCGGCAGCCACAGCCGCACATTGGCGCCCAGGCTGGCGTGCAAAAAGCGCTGGCTGATCTCGCCCACTTGCTCCGGCATCAAGGCCACGCCCAGCTCGCGCGCCATCTCGTACAAGGTGCGGGTATGCGCCTCGCGCTGGCGCGCCTGCGCGGCGCTGTGGCGCTGGCTGGCCACCAGCTGGCCGGCGACCAGGCCCACGATCAGCATCACCACAAAGGTAATCAGGTACTGCACGTCGGACACCGCAAACGAAAAATGCGGCTGGACAAAGAAAAAGTCGAACAGTGCCACCGAAAGCACTGCGCTAAGCGCCGCCGGGCCACGGCCGTAGCGCACCGCCACCCACAGCACGCCCAGCAGGTAGAACATCACCAGGTTGGTGGGCTCCAGCACACCGTGCAGCGGGCTGGCCAGCACGGTGATGGCCACGCACAGCAGGCTGGCCGCCAGCCAGCCCTGGCGTGATAGCTGCCATTGCGGCAACGGCAGCCAGCGTCGCGCGATGGCAGCCGGTGCCTGGCCGGACAGCAGCAGCAGGTCGAGGTCGCCTGCGTGCTGCTGCAGGGCGCGCTGCAGGCGCGGCCGTACCTGCGGCGCGGCCATGGCCAGCAGCGACAGGTTGTGGCGGCGGGCGTAGTCCACCAGCAGGCGGGGGGTGGACTGGCCGCTGAGCACCAGTGTGGTGGCGCCCTGCTCGGCCGCCTGCTGCAAGGCAGCCAGCGCGGCAGCGCGCTGGGCGCCGCTGGTGTGGCCATCGTCTACCCATACCGCGTGCCAGGCGGCACCCAGCTGCCGTGCCAGGCGCAGGCACTGGCGCACGCTGTCAGCACCAAAGCGGCCATCCACCAGCAGTAGCAGGCCGTGGCGGGTGGCCCATACCGGCGCCGCCTGCTGCGTGGCGCGCTGCGCTTTCATCTGGCCGTCTACCCGGTCGGCCATACGCCGCAGCGCCAGCTCGCGCAGCGCGATGAGGTTGCCTTTGCGAAAGAAGTTGGCCGCAGCGCGCTCGGCCACCTCGGGCAGGTAGACCTTGCCGGCGGCCAGGCGCTGCAGCAGGTCGTCCGGCGGCAGGTCTACCAGCCGTACTTCGTCGGCCTGGTCGAACACGTGGTCGGGCACGGTTTCGGCCACCTCCACGCCGGTCACCCGGCTGACGATGTCGCGCAGGCTGTACAGGTGCTGCACGTTCATGGCGCTGTACACGTCGATGCCGCTGGCCAGCAGCTCTTCCACGTCTTGCCAGCGTTTGGGGTGGCGGCTGCCGGCGGCGTTGCTGTGCGGCAGCTCGTCTACCACCACCAGCGCCGGGCGGCGCGCCAGGATGGCGTCGATGTCCAGCGCGGCCACGGCCTTGCTGCGGTGGTCCAGCTGGCGGCGCGGCAGCAGCGCCAGGCCGTGCAGCATGGCTTCGGTATCGGCGCGGCCGTGGGTATCCACCCAGCCCACCAGCACGTCCAGGCCCTGGGCGCGTTTTTCCTGTGCCTCGGCCAGCATGGCGTAGGTTTTGCCCACGCCGGGGGCGGCGCCGAAAAACAGCTTCAGCCGGCCACGCGGGCGCGGCAGGCTGGCGAGCAGGGCGTCGGGGTCGGGGCGGCGGTCTGGGTCGGTCATGGTTGGGGTGTGTCTTGATCAGTTACGGGAAACCGTTGCAGGGTTGGCCGCATGCGGCCAACCCTGCAACGTCAAACGGCACGCCGATGGTATCAGCTGCGCGCCAGCGCCAGGTTCAGCTGTAGCACATTCACCCGTGCGGTGGCGTCGCTGCCGAACCACGCCTGCTCGGCCTGCTGGCGTACCAGCTGTGCCAGTTTACCGGCGTCCAGCTGGCGGGCAGCGGCCACGCGCGGTACCTGATACAGCGCGGCGGCCAGGCTGATGTGCGGGTCCAGCCCGCTGGCAGATGCGGTTACCAGGTCAGCCGGTACCGGCCCCGCGGGCAGCGGGCCGGCGGCTTTCAGCGCGGCGATGCGCTCGGCCACCGCCTTGGCCAGCGCCGGGTTGGCCGGGCCCAGGTTGCTACCGCCGGAGCCAGCACCGTTGTACGGGGTACTGGCGGTGGCGGACGGGCGGCCCCAGAACTCGCCCGGCTTGCTAAACGCCTGGCCGATCAGCGCCGAACCCGCGGTGCGGCCCTGCTGTTGCAGCAGCGAGCCCTGCGCCTGCGCCGGGAACAGCCACTGCGCCAGGCCGGTCACGGCCAGCGGGTAGCCCAGGCCCAGCAGCAGGGTGAGGCCCAGCAGCAGGCGGGTGGCGGGCCACCACACTGCGCTGGCCGCGGGTGTGGCCGTTGGGGTAGCGGTGCCGGAAAGTGCGTGTTGCATGATGCTTCCTTTCAAGATGTGTTGCTTACACCAGCCCCAGCAGGGCCAGCAGCATGTCGATCAGCTTGATGCCGGCAAAAGGCAGCAGCAGGCCGCCCAGGCCGTACACCAGCAGGTTGCGGCGCAGCAGCGCCTCGGCACCCAGCGCGCGGTAGCGCACGCCTTTGAGCGCCAGCGGTATCAGCACCACGATGATCAGCGCGTTGAAGATCACCGCCGACAGCAGGGCCGAGGCCGGGCTGGCCAGCTGCATCACGTTCAGCAAGCCCAGCTGCGGGTAGGTGCCGGCAAAGGCGGCCGGGATGATGGCAAAGTACTTGGCCACGTCGTTGGCCAGGCTGAAGGTGGTGAGCGCGCCGCGCGTCATCAGCATTTGCTTGCCGATTTCCACGACCTGGATCAGCTTGGTGGGGCTGGAGTCCAGGTCCACCATATTCGCGGCTTCGCGCGCGGCCTGGGTGCCGCTGTTCATGGCCACCGCTACGTCGGCCTGCGCCAGCGCCGGGGCGTCGTTGGTGCCGTCGCCGGTCATGGCGACCAGTTGGCCGCGCTGCTGGTAGTCGCGTATCAGCGCCAGCTTGTTTTCCGGTGTGGCCTCGGCCAGGAAGTCGTCCACGCCCGCTTCGGCGGCGATGGCGGCGGCGGTCAGGCGGTTGTCACCGGTGACCATTACCGTCTTGATGCCCATCTGGCGCAGCTGGGCAAAGCGTTCCTTGATGCCCGGTTTCACCACGTCTTTCAGCTCGACCACGCCCAGCACCTGCGCGCCCTCGGCCACCACCAGTGGCGTGCTGCCACGGCTGGCAATGCCGTCTACCTGCTGCTGTAGCGCGGCGCTAAAGCTGCCGCCCAGCTGCAGTACGTGGCGGCGAATGGCGTCGGCCGCGCCCTTGCGGATCTGGCGCTCGCCCAGGTTGACGCCGGACATGCGCGACTGCGCGGTAAACGGCACAAAGGTGGCGCCAGCGGGGATCACGCCCAGGTGCAGCGCCTGCAGCGTGCTGCGGCCCAGCAGGCTTTCGCTCTGCACGCCGTCGTGGTGGGCAGCCGGTGCGCGGGTATGCTGCTGCGCCAGCACCACGATGCTCTTGCCTTCCGGTGTGTCGTCAGCCAGCGAGGCCAGCCAGGCCGCCTCGGCCAGCGCAGCCGGGGTGGTGCCGGCAGCGGCGATAAAGGCGGAGGCCTGGCGGTTGCCAAAGGTGATGGTGCCGGTCTTGTCCAGCAGCAGCACGTCCACGTCGCCAGCGGCTTCTACCGCACGGCCGCTGGTGGCAATCACGTTGGCCGCCATCAGCCGGCTCATGCCTGCTACGCCAATAGCCGACAGCAGGCCGCCGATGGTGGTGGGGATCAGGCACACCAGCAGCGCCAGCAGCACCGGCAGCGAGATTACCTCGCCGCTGCCGGCGGCGCCCACGCTGTATACCGAGAACGGCAGCAGCGTGACCGTCACCAGCAGGAATACCAGCGTCAGTGCCAGCAGCAGGATGGTGAGCGCAATCTCGTTGGGCGTTTTGCGGCGCTTGGCGCCTTCCACCATGGCGATCATGCGGTCGATGAAGGTTTCGCCGGGGTTCACGCTGACGCGCACCACGATCCAGTCCGACAGCACACGGGTGCCGCCGGTCACCGAGCTGAAATCGCCACCCGATTCGCGGATCACCGGTGCCGACTCGCCGGTAATGGCCGACTCGTCCACGCTGGCAATGCCCTCGATGATCTCGCCATCGCAGGGGATCAGGTCGGTGTGCTGCACCAGCACCACGTCGCCCTTGCGCAGGTCGCTGGCGTCCACCACGGTAAAGGCGGCGCCGTAGCGCTGCGGTGCGGCCAACCTTTTGGCGATGGTGGCTTTTTTCAGGCTCTTGAGGCTGGCGGCCTGGGCGCGGCTGCGGCCCTCGGCCAGCGCCTCGGCAAAGTTGGCAAACAGCACGGTAAACCACAGCCACACGGCAATGCTGCCGGTGAGCCAGGCCGGTGCGTCGCCCTGCCCTTGCAGCGCCATCACCCACAGCACGCTGCACAGCACGCTGCCCAGGTACACCACGAACATCACCGGGTTTTTCAGCTGCTCGCGCAGCGCCAGCTTGCGCACGCTATCGCGCAGTGCCGGGCGTAACAGTGCCGGGTCGAACAACGGCAGGCTTGCTTTTTTGTCAGTCATGTTGGTCTCCTGCTTAACGCGCCCAGATCATCAGGTGCTCGGCCACCGGGCCCAGCGCCAGTGCCGGCAGATAGGTCAATGCGCCCACCAGCAATACGCTGCCGACCAGCAGGCCGATGAACAGGCCGCCGTGGGTGGGCATGCTGCCGTTGGTGGTGGCCAGCGTCTTTTTGGCGGCCAGGCTGCCGGCCAGCGCCAGTACCGGCACGATGATGGCGAAGCGGCCCAGCCACATGGCGATACCCAGCAGCGCGTTGTAGTACGCGGTATTGGCAGACAGGCCGGCAAAGGCGCTGCCGTTATTGTTGGCCGCCGAGCTGAACGCGTACAACACCTCGCTAAAGCCGTGCGCGCCGGGGTTAGCCAGCCCTGCCAGGCCCGGGGGCAGCAGCACGCTGGCAGCCGTGCCAGCCAGCACCAGTGCCGGGGTGGTGAGGATGACCAGCGCCACCATTTTCATGTCGAAGGCTTCGATCTTCTTGCCCAGGTATTCCGGCGTGCGGCCCACCATCAGCCCGGCCACGAATACCGCCAGCACGGCAAACACCAGCATGCCGTACAGGCCGGAGCCCACGCCGCCAAACACCACCTCACCCAGCTGCATCAGCCACATCGGCAGCATGCCGCCCAGTGCAGTCAATGAATCGTGCATGGCGTTCACCGCGCCGCAGCTGGCTGCCGTGGTAACGGTAATGAACAGGCTGCTGGCGGCCATGCCAAAGCGCACTTCCTTGCCTTCCCAGTTGCCGCTGCTGCCGTCCACGCCCAGTGCGGCCAACAGCGGGTTGCCCTGGCTTTCGGCGGCCATCACGCCGATGGCGCAGGCGATAAAGATCACGCTCATGGCGGCGTACAGCGCCCAGCCCTGGCGGCGGTCGCCGGCCAGGCGGCCAAAGGCGTGGGTGAGCCCGGCCGGAATCAGGAAGATGGCCAGCATCTGCAGCAGGTTGGTGAGCTCGGTGGGGTTCTCGAACGGGTGCGCCGAGTTGGCATTAAAGAAGCCGCCGCCGTTGGTACCCAGCAGCTTGATGGCTTCCTGCGAGGCCACCGGGCCCAGCGCCAGTGTCTGCGCGTGGCCGGCCAGCGCGGTGTAATCGCTATACGCGGCCAGCGTTTGCGGCACGCCCTGCTGCACGAACACCAGCGCCAGCAGCAGCGACAGCGGCAGCAGCAGGTAGACCGACACGCGCAGCACATCAGCCCAGAAGTTGCCCAGATCGGCGCTTTCGCGGCGGGTAAAACCGCGCATCAGCGCAAACGCCACGGCAATGCCGGTGGCGGCGGACAGGAAGTTCTGCACCGCCAGGCCGGCCATCTGGGTGAAATAGCTCATGGTGCTTTCGCCGGCGTAGCCCTGCCAGTTGGTATTGGCCACGAAGCTGATGGCGGTATTGAACGCCGAGCCTGCCTCCACCGCGCCCATGCCCTGCGGGTTGAACGGCAGCACGCCTTGCAGGCGTTGCAGCGCGTACAGCAGCAGCGCGCCCAGCAGGTTGAACACCAGCACCGCCAGCGCGTACTGGCGCCAGCCCATGCCGGTATCGCGAATACCCGCCACACGCAGCAGCGCGCTATCGAGAGTTTGCCAGCGCGCTGGCAGCTGGCCTGCGGCCAACGGTGCCAGCCAGGCGCCCATGGGCCGCACCGACAGGGTCAGCAGCAGCATGAATAGCCCCAGCAGGCTGTAGAACTGCAGCATCATGACAGGTCCTCCGCGTGCAGCAGGGCATGCACCAGCCAGCCCGCCAGAAGTACGGCCAGTACGGCCGCGATCAGGGTAAACAGGGTCATAGCGCCCCCCTGCCGGACAAGGCGTGATAAACGCGCAGCAGGCCGACAGTGCTGCCAAACAGCAGCACCAGCCCACCTAACCAGATCAGATCGTGCATGATTTCCTCGACAGTGAATGCAACACTGCCACTGTAGGGAGGCGCGTGGAAAGATCGTGCTAAATGACAAGGGTGCGGTGTAAACGCCGTATAAAAACGCGGCGGCACCTGCCCCTGCGACACTATGCCGCAGGCGCTGCGGCCAACGTTTATCGATAATCCGGCCTTTCCTTCCCTTGCCGGAGCCCCGCATGTCTGCCCTTACCCGCCCCCTGTTGCTGGCCACCCTGTGCCTGCTGCCCGCCACCAGCCTGCTGGCCAAGCCGGTCAAGCTCACCGATGTCAGCGGCCGCGAAGTCACCGTGGATGCACCGGCCAAACGCGTGGTACTAGGCTTTCACTTTGAGGAATTCACCGCCATTGCCGGTGCCAAGGCGTGGCAGAACGTGGTGGGCATCAGCAAAACCGGCTGGGCTGGCTGGCGCGCTGGCAACTGGGCGCGCTATGTGGAGGTGATTCCGCAGCTGAAAGACATGCCGGACGTAGGCTTTACCGACGACAACAGCTTTAGCGCCGAAAAAGTCATTGCGCTGAAACCCGACGTGCTGATCCTGCCGGAATGGGGCTACAAGGCACTGGGCCCGGCAGCGCAGCAGCTCAGCGCCGCCGGCATCCCCATCGTGGTGGTGGACTACAACGCGCAAACGCTGGAACGCCACCTGGCCAGCACCCGCCTGCTGGGCAAGGTAATGGGTGCCGACAAGCGCGCCGAAGCGCTGGCCAGCCTGTATCAAACCAAATACCAGGACGTGATGGCGCGCATCGCCCGCGCCAAAGCCACGACCAAGCCCAAGGTGTACGTAGAGCTGGGCCGTGACGGCGCCGACACCATCGGCAACACCTACCGCGACACCATGTGGGGCCAGATGCTGGACAACCTGGGCGCCGACAACCTCGCCAACGGCCGCCTTAGCGCCAACTGGGGCCCGCTGAACCCCGAGGCGGTACTGGCGGCCAACCCGGAGCACGTGATCATTGCCGGCTCGTCGTGGCAGAACCGCCCCAAGGCGGTCAAGCTGGGCTATGCCTCGGACGACGCCACCGCGCGCGCCACGCTGCTGCCCTATACCAAACGCGCCGGCTGGGACACGCTGAAAGCCGTGCAACAGCAGCATGTGTACACGCTGGACCACGGCCTGGCGCGCACGCTGGTGGACTACACCGCCATGCAGTTCATCGCCAAACAGCTGTACCCGGCGCAGTTTGCCAATGTGAACCCGGTAGCCGAGCTGCGCCAGTTCCACGAACGCTACCTGCCGGTGAAGTACAGCGGTAGCTGGATGGTGACGCTGAAACCGTGAACACACTCAGCCTGCCCCTGTACACCGCGCGCCGGCTGGCACCATCGCTGGCCATGCTGCTACTGATGGCCGGCGTGCTGCTGCTGTCGCTGCTGCTGGACGTAGCCAGCGGCCCGTCCATGCTGCCGCTGCGCGAGGTCGCCAGCGCGCTGGCGGGTGGCGCGGTAGAGCGCGGCAGCGACGTGATCGTGTGGCAGATCCGCCTGCCGGTGGCGCTGATGGCGCTGCTGGTGGGGGCGGCGCTGGGCTTGTCCGGCCTGGTAATGCAGACCGTGCTGCACAACCCGCTGGCCAGTAGCTACACGCTGGGCGTGTCGGCCGGGGCGGGCTTTGGCGCGGCGCTGGTGATTGTGCTGGGTGCGGCGCTGCCGCTGCCGGAAACCGTTGCCGTCCCGCTGGCGGCCTTCCTGTTTGCCGGCATTGCCTGCAGCGCGGTGCTGGGCATCGGCCGCGCCAAGGGCGGCCAGGCCGATAGCTATGTGCTGGGCGGCATTGCGCTGTTGTTCCTGTTTCAGGCGCTGCTGTCGCTGCTGCAATACCTGGCGTCGCCCGAGGCACTGCAGGCCATTGTGTTCTGGCTGTTCGGCAGCCTGTACAAAGCCAGCTGGCCCAAGCTGGGGCTGGTGGCGGCCGTGCTGGCCGTGTGCCTGCCGCTGCTGCTGCGCGACGCGTGGCGCTTTACCGCGCTGGGCCTGTCGGACGAGCGGGCGCAGAGCCTGGGGGTGAATGTACCGGCGCTGCGCTGGCGCGCGCTGGCTATCGTGTCGCTGCTCACCGGCGCGGCGGTGGCCTTTGTCGGCACCATCGGTTTTGTCGGGCTGATCGCGCCGCATATCGCGCGCTTTCTGCTGGGCGAAGACCAGCGCCTCTTGCTGCCCGGCGCTGCGCTGTGCGGTGCGCTGCTGCTGTCGCTGTCGTCGCTGCTGGGCAAATGGCTGTCGCCGGGGGCGCTGATTCCCATCGGTATTGTTACCGCCGCCGTTGGCGTACCGTTCTTCCTGCTGCTGGTGATGCGCAGCAAACCGGGGGCGTGGTAATGCTGCAAGCACAACAACTCTGCGTCAGCCTGGGGCGCCAGGCCATTTTGCACGATGTATCGTTCGAGGCGCAGCCGGGGCAAGTCACCGCCCTGCTGGGCCCCAACGGCAGCGGCAAAACCACGCTGCTGAAAACGCTGGCCGGCCTACTGCCGGCACGCGGCCAACTACAGTGGCAGGGCCGGCCACAGCCGCTGCAGCGCGGCGGCCAGCTGCATGCTGCCTGCGGCTACCTGCCGCAAGACTGCAGCACGCGCAGCCGCCTGACCGTGGCCGAGGCGGTGCTGCTGGGGCGCCTGGGCTCGTTGGGCTGGCGTGTCAGTGCCGAACAGCACGCGGCGGTACAGCAGCAGTTGGCCGCACTGGGCCTGGCTGCGCTGGCCGGGCGCCGCCTGTGCGAGCTCAGCGGCGGGCAGCGCCAAATGGTGTTTCTGGCGCAGGTACTGCTGCGCGAGCCCAGCCTGCTGCTGCTGGACGAGCCCATCAGCGCGCTGGACCTGCAGCACCAGGTGCAGGTTATGCGCACCGTGCGCGAGCAAACACGCGCGCGCCAGCTCACCACCGTAGTCGTGCTGCACGACCTGAACGCCGCGCTGGCCTACGCCGACCGCGTACTGCTACTGCAGCACGGCCGGCTGGTGGCGGCAGGCAACACGGCCGACATCCTCACCCCTGCCGTGCTGGCGCCGGTATTCGGCGTGGCCATCCACCAGGCGCACACCGCCACCGGCCACAGCGTGCTGTGCCCGCACAGCGGCTAGCTCCGCGCGGCCCGCCTTCCTCGCCCCCAGCCCGGCCTGCAGCGTGCACGCCGGGCTACTGCTTTTGGCGGCCCCGGCACCCTGCTGCGGTGCGGCAATCCGCACTTGCCAAATAAAATGTTACTGTATAGCATTCCGCCCGATAATAATTCTCGATAAGATCGGATACGACATGCACCCTCTGCCATCCCGCCTGTTTGCCGGCAGCTTGCTGCTGGCTATCGGCCTGTCTGCCCAGGCCAAACCGCTGAACCTGATCGGCCCGTGGGAAATCCACAGCCTGGACCCGTCCTCCAGCAGCGGCATCCTGTTTACCCGCATGCAGGTTGCCGAAACCCTGGTCGACGCCGACAACCTGGGCACGCTCAAACCCGGCCTGGCCAGCCGCTGGCAAGCCAGCAGCGACCAGCTCAGCTGGCGCTTTACCCTGCGCGACGGCGCGCGCTACCACGATGGCAGCGCCGTAACGGCAGCCAACGTGGTAGCCGCGCTGGAAAAAGCGCGCAAGAAACCCGGCATGCTGGAAAACGCCCCCATCAGCGCCATCCGCGCCGACGGCAAAGACGTGGTGGTGCAGCTGAGCAAACCGTTTGCCCCGCTGCCCGCCGTGTTTGCCCATACCCATACCCAGATCCTGGCGCCGGCGTCCTACGCCGCCGACGGCAGCGTCAAGAGCATCATCGGCAGCGGCCCCTACCGCATTAGCCAGCTGCAGCAACCACAGCGCGTCAGCGTGCAGGCCTTTGCCGGCTGGCAGGGCAAGAAACCCGCCATCGGCGAGGTGAGCTACCAGGCCATCGGCCGTGCCGAAAGCCGCACCCTGATGGCAGAAAGCGGCCAGGCCGACATCGCCTTCGGCCTGGACCCGGTAAGCATTACGCGGCTGAAAGCCAGCCCGCGGGTGAGCATTGTGTCGGCCACGCTGCCGCGCGCTATCCAGCTCAAGTTCAACGCTGGCCACAAATGGCTGAACAGCGCGGCCATGCGCCAGGCCATCAGCCAGAGCCTGAACCGCCAGGCCATCGCCACTGCGCTGCTGCGCGACCCGGACATGGCCGCCACGCAGCTGTTCCCGCCCAGCATGAAAGCCTGGCACCAGGCCGCGCTGCCCGCGCTGGCCTACCAGCCGGACCAAGCCCGCCGCAGCTTTGCCGCGCAGGGCTGGAAGCCGGACGCCGACGGCCAGCTGGTGCGCAACGGCGAGCCCCTGGCGCTAACGCTGCGCACCTACCCCGACCGCCCCGAGCTGCCGCTGATTGCCACCGCGCTGCAAGAACAGCTGCGCCAGGCCGGCATCAGCGTGCAGGTAAAAGTAGGCAACTCCAGCGAGATTCCGGCCGGCCATAAAGACGGCACGCTGGAGCTGGCACTGTACGCGCGTAACTACGCGCTGGTGCCGGACCCGCTGGTCACGCTGCTGGGCGATTTCACCGACGATGGCGCCGACTGGGGCGTGATGAAATGGCAAAACGCCGTGCTGTCGCAACAGTTGGCCGCATTGGGCCAGGGCGGGCTGAAACCGGCGCAGGCCGCCGTAGCACGGCTAAAGGTAGCCACCATCCTGCAACAGGAATTACCGGTGCTGCCGGTGGCCTGGTACCGCCAGAGCGCAGCGGTCAGCAAAGCGCTGCGCGGCGTGACGCTCGACCCGCAAGAGCGTAGCTACCGCCTGGCCGACATGAGCTGGGGCCGCTAAATGGCGGCACTCACGCAACACGGCCTGGCCCGCGTGCTGGGCCAGCGCCTGCTGCAGGCGCTGGTGGTGTCGCTGCTGGTGGCCACGCTGTGCTTCGTGCTGGTACAGCAGCTGCCGGGGGACATGGCGTTTCGCATTGCCGCCGGCCGCTACGGCTACGACTACGTGGACGCCGCCGCTGCCGAGGCAGTACGGCAAGAGCTGGGGCTGGCACGCCCGGCGTGGCAGCAGTTTGCCGGCTGGCTGCAGCAGCTGGGCCAGGGCCAGCTGGGGCAATCGCTGGTGACCGGTGGCGCGGTGCTGGACGAAGTGCACCACCACCTGGGCGCTACGCTGCAGCTGGCCGCCGCCAGCGTGTTACTAGCGCTGGGGCTGGGCCTGCCACTGGGGCTGGCCAGCGGCCTGCGCCCCGGAGGCTGGGCCGACCGCCTTACCCTGCTATGGAGCGTGGTGCTGCGCACGCTGCCGCCCTTTTTGCTGGGCCTGATGCTGATGCTGGGGCTATCGGTACAGCTGGGCTGGGTACCGGCCGCCGGCCACGGCGAGCGTGGCAACCTGCTGCTGCCGGCGCTGACGCTGGGCCTGGGCGTGTCCGGCCTGACCGCACGCATCGTGCGCGACAGCGTGCTGGCGGTGGTGCAGTCCGACTACTACCGCTTTGCGCTCACCAAGGGCCTGTCGCCGTGGCGGGCTTTCTGGCGCCACGGCCTGCGCAATATCGGCGTTACCGTGGTGGCCTACGCCGGGGTGCAGCTGATTCTGCTGATCGAAGGCGTAGTGGTGGTGGAAAGCCTTTTTGCCTGGCCCGGCGTGGGCCACGCGCTGGTGCACGCCGTGTTCTGGCGCGATGTGCCCATGATCCAGGGCTGCACCTTGCTGCTGGCCTGGCTATTCGTGCTGCTCAATACCCTGACCGACCTGTTATGCCTGGCCATCGACCCGCGTGGCCCGGCGGAGCCGTAAATGACTGACCTTGCTTTCTTACCCTGGCACCGCCGCCTGGCCTGGCTGCTGCTGGCGCTGGTGCTGCTACTGGCCATCGTCGGCCCGTGGCTGTGGCCCGACCCGGCGCGCCAGGACCTGATGCAGTTTCTGGCCAGCCCCAGCCTGGCCGAGCCACTGGGCCGCGACCAGCTGGGCCGCAGCGTGATGGCGCGTGTGGCCAGCGCCACCCGACTGTCGCTAGGGTTGGCCGCACTGTGCGTGCTGAGCGCTGCCCTGCTGGGCAGCCTGCTGGGCGTGCTGTCCGCCTGGCGCGGCGGCCTCACCGACACCCTGCTGCGCGGCATGGCCGACGGCGTACTGGCGCTGCCTGGCATGCTGATCGTGCTGATTTTCTCGGCCATGGCCAAAGGCGGCTTTGCCACGCTGTACTTGGGGCTAGCGCTGGCGCAATGGGTGGAATACTTCCGCATGACGCGGGCGCGCAGCCGGCTGGTACTGGCCAGCCCGCACGTGGAAGCCTCGCGCCTGCTGGGCTTTGGCCCGCTGTACATCGTGCGGCGCCACCTGTGGCCAGAGCTGTCGCCCATGCTGCTGACCATGGCCAGCTTCGGCATGGCCACCGCCATTCTGGCGCTGTCCACACTGGGTTATGTCGGCGTGGGCCTGCAGCCGCCAGCCGCCGAGCTGGGCCTGATGATGACCGAAGCGCTGCCGCATTACAGCGAGGCACCACGCCTGGTACTGGCTCCGGTAGCCGTGCTGGCGCTTACCCTGGCCGCGCTGGTGCTGCTGCGCCCGCTGGAGGTAAAACGATGAGCACCCTGCATCTGGGCGGCGTGGCCGTCTACCAGCAACAGCACTGCCTGCTGCAGCCGCTGGACCTTACCCTCTACCCCGGCGAGGCACTCACCGTGCTGGGCGAAAGCGGCTCCGGCAAATCGCTGCTGGCGCACGCCATCATGGGTACCCTGCCCGCCGGCCTGCGCGCCAGCGGCGAGCTCCGCCAGGGCAGCCAGGCCTGGCCGCTGGCCGATGCGGCCAACCGCCGCGCGCTGTGGGGCGGGCAGCTGGCCATCCTGCCGCAAGAGCCGGCCACCGCGCTGGACCCCACCATGCGTGTACTGCCACAGGTAGCCGAGGGCTGGCGCGGTGCGGCCAACCAGGCCCACGCCCAGGCGCACAGCTTGCTGGGCAGCCTGGGGCTGCACGCGGCACAGCAGCACTACCCGCACCAGCTGTCGGGCGGCATGGCGCAGCGGGTAGCGTTTGCCGCCGCTACGCTGGGCGGTGCCGGCCTGCTGCTGGCAGACGAACCCAGCAAGGGGCTGGACAGCCGCGCCTGCGCCACGCTGGCGCAACTGCTGCAACAACACCTGGCCAGCGGGCAATGCCTGCTCACCATCACCCACGACATCGCCCTGGCGCGTGCACTGGGTGGCCAGGTGCTGGTGATGCGCGGCGGCGAGGTGGTAGAGCACGGCCCGGCCAGCCAGGTATTACAGCAGCCACAGCACGCCTACACGCAGCAGCTGCTGGCTGCCGAGCCGCAAGCCTGGCCCGCCATCGCCCATCCGGCGCCGGGCGACTGGCTGCTGCAGGGGCGCGGCCTGGCCAAGGCCTACGGCAGCCAGACGCTGTTCCAGAACGTGGACATCGATATCGCCGCGGGCGAGCGCGTGGCGCTGCTGGCCCCTAGCGGCGCCGGCAAAAGCACGCTGGGCAATATCCTGCTGGGGCTGACCCGTGCCGACCACGGCAGCGTGCGCTACCGCGACGGCCTGCCGCGCACCGCATGGCAAAAGCTATATCAGGACCCGGTGCAGGCCTTTGCCCCGCACATTAGCCTGCACACCGCCCTGCACGACGTGCTGCAGTGCTGCGGCCAAGCTGTGGCCAGCCTGGAAACGCTGCTGCACCGGCTGCGGCTATCGCCCGCGCTGCTGGGGCGCAAGCCGTCACAGGTATCCGGCGGCGAGCTGCAACGGCTGGCGCTGATCCGCACCCTGCTGCTGCAACCGGCGCTGCTGTTTGCCGACGAGCCCACCTCACGGCTGGACCCGATCACCCAGCAAGACACCCTGCACTGCCTGCTAGACGAGCTGGCGCGCATTGGCTGCGCGCTGCTGCTGGTGACCCACGACCACGCACTGGCCAGCAAAAGCACCAGCCGGCAGCTACGCTGGTAAGCCCCCTGCCCCGTACCGCGCCTGCCGTGGTGCGGGGTAGCTCTTGCCCCACTCCCCCGCCATGGCGCTGAAACTGCGCACTCACGGCACGCAGCCGCCTGTGTCTACGCCCCCTCCACCGCGCTACCCCACATTGACGCTGGACTATTTGTCATAGCCTGTTAACATTTACCCAGCACATTCATTACAAAACAATACAAATAGTAAGGTTATTCCTTACCACACACCTACCCACCTAGCGGCGAACACCGGCCAGTACCACTGCGGCACGGCTCGCCCTTTTTCATCTAGAGGCACACCATGTCGTTAAAACAGCGACTTATGCTTTTTGTGGCCATCCTGCTGGCCATCGCCATTGCCGTGCTGTCGGCTCTGGCCTACCAACGCATGCGCAGCGAAATCGTACGCGGCGTAGAGCAGGAACTGAACGCCGCCATCGCCGGTAACAGCCAGGCGCTGGGCCGCTGGGTAGGCCAGCGTGGCGACGCCATTCGCGCCACAGCCAACCGCCTGGGCAAGGAAGACGCCAGCGCCCCGTATGCCAGCCTGCAGCAAGGCAAAGAAGCGGGCGGCTTCGACCAGACCTTTGCCGGCTACGCCGACAAAGCCATGCGCTATCACAACCCGGAAAAACAACCGTCCGACGGCTACGACCCCACAGCCCGCCCGTGGTACAAGCTGGCCAGCGACAAAAAAGACGTGGTCGTCACCCAGCCGTATATCTTTACCAGTACCCAAAAACTGGGTGTGACCCTGGCCAGCCCCATCGTGCGTGATGGCCAGCTGGTGGGCGTAGCCGGTGGCGATATCGTGCTGGAAGGCCTGACCGCCGTGGTAAAAGGCATCAAGCTGCGTGGCGACGGCTACGCTTTTCTGGCCACCCGCGAGGGCAATATCGTGGTGCACCCGGCCGAGGGCAGCACGCTCAAACCGGTGAGCGAGGTGATGAAGGGCTTTGACACCAGCCTGCTGACTGCGGCCAACAGCACACCGCAGCTGCACGAGGTCGATATAGACGGCCATGCCTACTACGCCGAGCTGGCGCCGGTAGAAGGCACCGATTGGGTACTGGGCACACTGGCCGAAAAAGACGTGCTGCTGGCCCCGCTGAACCAGATGCTGCTCACGTTGATGCTGGCCGGCCTGGCCGTGGCGGTAGCCGCCATCCTGCTGGCCAATGTGGCGCTAAACCGCCTGCTGGCCAACCTGATCCGCCTGCGCGATGCCCTGCTGAATGTGGCCAGTGGCGAAGGGGACCTGACCCACCAGCTGCACATCGACAGCCGCGACGAAATCGGCCAGACCGCCCAGGCGTTCAACCGCTTTATCGGCAGCCTGCGCCAGATGTTTGTCGAGGTACGCGACCACTCGGTATCGCTGAACGGCGGCATTGACGCGCTCAACGGCATTACGCGCCAGCTGGCCAGCGACTCGCAGCAGCAGGCCGATGCGTCCAGCGCCACCGCCGCCACCATCGAACAGATCACCGTCAGCATCAACCACATTGCCAGCCATGCCGGCAGCGCCGAAGAGTCGGTGGTACAAACCGGCCAGACTTCCCGCCAGTCGGCGCAGTCGGTGGGCGCGCTGGCCGACAGCATCGAAGGCATTGCCTGTGCCGTAGGCGAGCTGGCTACCACTCTGGGTGGCCTGGGCCAGCGCTCGGCGCAGATGGACCAGATCATCAACGTGATCAAGGATATTGCCGACCAGACCAACCTGCTGGCGCTGAACGCGGCCATTGAAGCGGCCCGCGCCGGCGAAATGGGCCGCGGCTTTGCCGTGGTGGCCGACGAAGTGCGCAAGCTGGCAGAGCGGACGTCCAAGGCCACGGTGGAGATCGGCGGGCTGATTCACGCCACGCACGCCGACGTGAACTCGGCGCTGGCCAATATGAACAGCACGCAGCAGTCGGTGCAGTCCGGCGTGGGCGCTTCGCGCCAGGTGGCGCAGGAGATTGCCGGTATCGAAAGCGAAGTTGGCCGCGTGGTGCAAACCATCCGCGACATAGCCGACGCCACCCGCGAGCAGTCCATCGCCACCACCGAGATGGCACGTGCGGCCGAGGTAGCCAACCACATGGCCATTGAAACCGACCAGGCGGTACAAACCGCCACGCAAACGGTGAACGAGCTGCACCAGCTGTCCAGCCACCTGCACGGCATGGTGTCGCGCTTCCGCCTGTAAGCGGCAGCCTAGCAAACGCACAAGGCCGCAGCATCCGCTGCGGCCTTGTTGTTTTATCCAGCCAGACTCGCTACAACGCCACACACAGCTGGCTGGCCAGCTGCCCCAGCCGCTGCAGCCGGGCGTGCTGCTGTGCACTCCACGGGTCGGCACAGGACAGGCGCAGGCAGTGCCGGTAGCCACCGCGCGGCGAAAACAGCGGGCCGGGCGTCAAGCCGATGCCCTCCAGCCGCGCCTGCTCGTACAGGGCAATGCTGTCAAAACCAGGCGGAAACCGCAGCCACAGGCAGAAGCCGCCCTGCGGCGCCACAAACTGCACACAGCCCGGAAAGTGGCGGCCAACCTCGCCCTGCAATACCGCCATCTGGCTGGCAATGCTGCGCCGCAGCCGCCGCATGTGGCGCGGGTAGGCACCGCTGTCCAGAAAGCGTGCCAGCACCTGCTGGTTCAGCGTGGGGGTGGAATGGCTGGCCAGGTACTTTTGCACCTCGATCTGGCTGTGGTAACGGCCGGCGTCTATCCAGCCCACGCGCAGCCCAGGCGCCACGTCTTTGGTAAGCGAGGTGCAATACAGCACATTGCCGCTGCGGTCGAACGCCTTGATGGGGCGCGGGCGCTGCTGGCCGTAGTAAAACTCGCCGTAGATATCGTCCTCGATCAGCGGTATCTGGCGGCTTTCCAGCAGTGCCGCCACCTGCTGCTTGGCCTCGTCCGGCATCAGCGCGCCCATGGGGTTGGAAAAGTTGGCCACCATCACCACGGCTTTTACCTGGCCATCACGCGTGGCCAGCTCCAGCGCCGGCACCGAGATGCCGCTTACCGGGTCGGTGGGGATTTCCAGCACGCGCAGGCCCAGCTCCTTGATGGTATACAGCAGCGAAAAGTAGGCGGGCGACTCTACCGCTACCACGTCGCCCGGCCGCGTCAGCGCCCGCAGGGCCAGGTTCAGCGCCTCGATCACACCCTGCGTCACCACCAGCTGCTCGGGGTACATCTGCCCACCCCACTCCAGCGCCAGCCGCGCCACCTGGCGCTTGAACGCCAGGTCGCCATCGGGCCGGCCATAGTCGGACAGCGTAGCCGGCTGGCGCCGCAAGCAGTCCATCATCAGCCTTTGCAGCGCAGCTTCCGGCAGCAGGCCGCGCGGGGCGACGGCGGTGGCAAAACCGTACTGGCGGCCCGGCAGTGGCTGGGACTGGTCGGCCACGTAGCGCCACAGCAGCGGGTCTACCGCCACTTCGGTGGGGGCCAGCAGCTTTTGCGCCGGCGCCTGGCCACGCGGCGGGCACACGTAGTAGCCAGATTGCGGCCGGGCCTCGATCAGGCCCTGGTCTTCCAGGTGGCGAAACGCCTGCTGTACCGTGCTCAGGCTCAGACCCCGGCGGTTTTTCATCTCGCGTAGCGAGGGCAGGCGCGCCCCTGCCTGCCATACCCGGTGCGTGATCTGGGTGGCAATGTCATCGGCAAGCTGCAGGTAAAGGGGGCGGCTGTTCATGAAAACATGATATCCAAATGAAAATGGCGCGACATAGACAGTTTGCGCACAAATCTACCAGTACAGTCGCACCAGACAGGTAACTGTGCCGCCTGGCTTTATCCATGCTTGTGTCTACCGCAGCTGGCGCATGCTTTTTATGCTGGAAGCGTCAAACAAGGGAGAAACAGCATGGCACGCATTCTGTTGGCACACCGGGAAGTCATGGCGCTGTTACCGGCAGCGCTGTACAGCATCAGCGTGATCCACGGCTATCTGTGGATCAGCCACGATGGCGAAGACATTTTGCTGCAGCAAGGCGACAGCTGGGCGCTACCGGCCACCAGCCGGGAACGCATCGTGATCGAAGCGCTGCGCGGGAATGTGCAGTGCCTGCTGATAGGCAGCCAGGCGGCGTGGCAACAGGCAGCTGGCACCCCCACCTCTGCCTGCCGCGCCCATGGCAGCCTGGCCAGCGGCAATGGCCAGGCCTAGCCCGCTTGCCAGGCTTGGCCTTCGTCCTCTAGCCAGGCGCAGAAACCGGCGCACAGCGGGTCTTCTGCCAGCGCCAGCGGCACCACCCACGAGTAGCCGCGCACGCGCACCGCAGGCGCTGGCAGCGCCACCTGTAGTTTGCCGCTAGCCAGTAGCTCGTCAATCACCGGCCGCGGCCCCAGCGTAATGCCCATGCCGTCTACCGCGGCCTGCAGCGCCAGGTAGTAGTGGTCGAAATGCTGGTTGGCCGCAGGCTGCAGGCCGGGCACGCCGGCGGCGGCCAGCCAGCGCTCCCATGCTACTGGCCGCGTTTCGGAATGCAGCAGGGTGTGCTGCGCCAGTGCCGCGGCGTCGGGCAGCGGCTGGCGCGCCAGCAGGGCCGGGCTGGCTACCGGCAGCTCGTGCTCGGTCAGGAAAATATGCGAGACAAAGCCGTGCCAGTGGTCGTTGCCACGGCGGATGGCAATATCGAAATCGGCGTTCTGGTTGTTGATGATGGCGTCAGAGGTGGCCAGCCGTAGCTCGACCTCGGGGTGGCGGCGCTGGAACTGCGTTAGCCGCGGCAGCAGCCAGTGCATGGCCAGCGTGGGGGCGGCATTGATACGCAGCAGCCTGGGCTTCTGGCTTGTGAGTTTTTCGGTGGCGTTGGCCAGGCTGTCAAAGGCGGCTTGCACCACCGGCAAATACTGGCGGCCGGCGTCGGTAAGCTGCAGCCTGCGGCCAACCCTGTCGAACAGTGCCAGGCCCAGCCAGTCTTCCAGCAGCTTTACCTGCCGGCTCACCGCGCTGTGTGTGACGTGCAGCTGCTCGGCGGCGGCCGTCAGGCTTTGGTAGCGGGCGGCCATCTCGAAGGCACGCAGCGCATTGAGCGGGGGGAGCTTGCGGTTCATGCTTGTGAGAATAACGCACAAGCAAAGCCAGAAAAAGCCGTTTGTGCCACGGCGCTGGCCGCCCTAGGCTAAGGGGCATGAACACGCAGATCATCCCAGACAAAAAAGCTCTGTTCCGCGGCTTTTTTCTTATCGGCCTTAGCGGCTTTGGCGGTGTGCTGCCGCAGGCGCAGCACCAGCTGGTACAACGCCGCGGCTGGCTTACCGACACCGAGTTTGCCGAGCTGCTGGCACTAGGCCAGATACTGCCGGGGCCGAATATCGTGAATATGGCCGTGGCCATCGGCAGCCGCTTTCACGGTGTGGCCGGCGCGCTGCTGGCGGTAGCCGGTTTACTGCTGGCCCCGCTGGTGCTGATTCTGCTGCTGGCAACGCTGTACCAACACTATCAACACACAAGCTGGCTGCAGCAGCTGCTAGCCGGGCTGGCACCGGCGGGCATCGGCCTGCTGCTGGGCATGGTGCTCAAGCTGGCCGCACGGTTGCCCCGCCGCCGGCTGCCGTGGCTATTGGCCGTGCTGACCTTTGTTGCCGTAGCAGGCATGCACCTGCCGCTGTGGCTGGTACTGCTGGTGCTGGCACCGCTGGGCATAGGCCTGGCATGGCGCTACCCGCAGGGAGGGCTGTGACATGTTGCTGTTCCTGTTTCTGATGTTTGTACAGTTTTCCCTGCTGGCGGTGGGCGGCGCCAACGCCATCGTGCCGGAACTGCACCGCTTGGTGGTGACCGAGCTGCACTGGATGAGCGGCCAGGAGTTTGCCGCGCTGTTCGCCCTGGCGCAGGCGGCACCGGGGCCGAATGTGCTGGTGGTGAGCCTGATAGGCTGGAAGGTGGCCGGGGTACCGGGCGCTATCGTCAGCCTGGCGGGCATTTGCCTGCCGTCGTCGCTGCTGAGTTTCTGGGTGGCGCGCTGGTGGCAACGTAGCCGTGGCAGCCCGCTGACGATCGCCATCAACAAGGGGCTGGCACCGCTGACTGTGGGGTTGATTGCGGCAGGTGTGGCCATGATGGCCGCCAGCCATCCGCCATCATGGGCAGCCGGCCTGCTGCTGGCTAGCTGCGCGCTACTAAGCTGGCGCACGCGGCTGAACCCGCTGTGGCTGCTGGCTGCGGGCGCTGCCGCGGGGCTGGGCGGGCTGGTGTAAGCCAGCCTCCGATAGCTCGCCTGAGGGCGGGCAACAACACTACATTGCGATAAAACTTGCTATAGAATTGCCGGCCTTTTCCCGCTGTTGTTGCTTGCATGAAAAAGCCGCTTGCCTTGTTGCCCCTGCTTGTTGCCCTGCTTTACGCCGCCGTCGAACACTACCAGGCCCCTGCCAGCCCCGCTGCGGCCAACCCTGGGCCCAGCGGGCCGCAAGTGGCCACCCGTTTTGCCGACTGCCCGCAGCTGTTCTACCGCAACACCCCGCCCGCTATCCCCGCCGAACAGCAACACGCCAGCACACGCGAGCTGTGCTTCGACGATTTTGCCATTCTGTACGATGGCGACCGGCGCACGCCGGTATTTGCCGCCGAAAAGCTGTCTGCCCGCAGCCTGGCCGACGCCGACGAAAAACGCACCGACCGCTTCTACGAAGAAGCCCGCCTGCGCAGCAACGAGCGCGCCACGCTGGCCGACTACCGCGGCAGCGGCTACGACCGTGGCCACATGGCCGCCGCCGCACAGCGCACCACGCCCGAGGCCATGGCGCAAAGCTTTAGCCTGGCCAATATGGTGCCGCAGGTGCCGGAAAATAACCGTGGCGTGTGGGCGCGCGCAGTAGAGGCCGCCACGCGCAAGTACGTGCAGCGCGCCCGCGGCGATGTATACGTGTTTACCGGCCCCTATTTCGATATGCAGCAACCCCCGCGCTACGCAGGCAAGGTGCGCGTGCCCGACGCCTTGTACAAGCTGGTGTACGACCCGGCCACCGGTAAATCCTGGGCCTACTGGACAGCCAACGCCGACGTGGCCAAGCCGCAAATGCTGACCTATGCCGAGCTGCAAAGCCGCATCGGCATAAGCTTTCTGCCGCAGTAGCGCCACCGCTAGCGGGCAAGGTTGGCCGCAGCAGTGTTTTTTGTTCATGATTTGTACTGGACAAAAACAGGGCCGCTTTCTATGATCAGGGCAGTAATGAACCCTGCCCTGGCCCGCCATCATGACTTCCGATACTGCCCCCGCACCCCTGCCCGCCCCGGCCGCCTGGCTGGGCTATGGCGGTGTACTGCCCTTTGCCGCCCTGGCTACCCTGTGCTGGCTAGCCGCTAGCCACGCCGGTTTCTGGTTCGGCCTGCTGCTGGCCTACGGTGCCGTGATTTTGTCGTTTGTCGGCGCACTGCACTGGGGCTTTGCCATGACGCTGCCGGGGCTGGATAGCGCCCGCCGTAGCCGCATGATGGCGTGGAGCGTGGTACCGGCGCTGCTG
Organism: Neisseriaceae bacterium; assembly: GCA_027489245.1. Lineage (GTDB taxonomy): Bacteria > Pseudomonadota > Gammaproteobacteria > Burkholderiales > Chromobacteriaceae > Vogesella. The sequence continues at coordinate 117,226 of JAIYAC010000026.1, forward strand.
GCCTGGCCGGCCGTGCTGCTACCCGCCGCCCCGGCGGTGGCTACTCTGCTACTGGGCTATCTATTGCATTACCTGCAAGACCAGCGCCTGTGCCGCCATGCCGACCTGCCCAGCTGGTACCTGCCGCTGCGCCGCCACCTTAGCCTGGCCGCCGGCAGCAGCCTGCTGGCGGGCGTACTGGCGCTGCAGGTGTAGGCCATGAGCCGCTACTTCAACAAACTGGGCGGTTTCCAGCGCAGCCCCGCCGGGCTGGAAAGCCGCCTGCTGGCGCTGGCGCCGCGCTGCCTGGCTTACGGCACCCTGCTGCTGGGCAGCCCCATCTGCTTGTGGCGGCTGCAAGTCTGGCTTTGGCCGGGCAGCCTTAGCGCACAACAGGCGGGTATGGTGGATATTCTGGCCATCAGCTGGCTGATTCTGCTGTGGACGGTGGTGTTTACCGTGGCGCTGGGCGCGTGGATCGTACGCATCATGAAAGGCCCGGCCTACGTGGCCGACGCTTACCCGCTGGCCGACCACCCGCGCCCCGGCAGCCAACCCGCGCTACCGCCACACCATGACTGACAACACCAAGTCCCGCGCCGTACCCGTAGGCCGCCTGTCGCGGCTGGCACGCCTGGGCACCCTGGCTAGCGGCATTGCCGGTGGCATGGTGGCCGAAGGCGCACGCCGGCTGGCCAGCGGCCAACGCCCGCAATGGCAAGACCTGCTGCTGACCCCCGCCAACGCCACCCGCTTTGCCCACCAGCTGTCGCAGATGCGCGGCGCCGCCATGAAAATGGGGCAGCTGCTGTCGATGGACGCCGGCGACCTGCTGCCGCCCACGCTACGCGACATCCTGGCCACGCTGCGCGAAGACGCGCACACCATGCCACTCAGCCAGCTGGCGGACGTACTGGAGCAGGAATGGGGCGAGGACTGGCAAACGCGCTTCAAACGCTTTTCCTTCCAGCCGGTAGCCGCCGCCTCCATCGGCCAGGTGCACCGCGCCGAGCTGGCCAGCGGCGAAACACTGGCCATCAAGGTGCAATACCCCGGCGTGGCACGCAGCATTGATAGCGATGTGGACAATGTGGCCAGCCTGCTGCGCCTGAGCGGCCTGCTGCCACCGGGTTTCGAGCTGGCCACGCTGCTGACCGAAGCCAAGCGCCAGCTGCACCAGGAAGCCGACTACCAGCAGGAAGCGGCCAACCTGCAGCACTACCGCCAGCTGCTGGCAGGCCACGCCGACCTGCTGCTGCCGCAAGCCGTGCCCGAGCTGTGCACGCCGCGCATCCTGGCCATGGACTTTATCGACAGCGTGCCCATCACCACGCTGCAGCAGGCACCGCAGGCCGAGCGCGACCGCGTGGCCACCTTGCTATTCGATTTATTGCTACGCGAAATTTTCGACTTTGCCTGCCTGCAAAGCGACCCGAACTTTGCCAACTACCGCTACCAGCCAGACAGCGGCCGGCTGGTGCTGCTGGACTTTGGCGCCACGCGCCGGCTGGCAGCCGATACCGTACAGCACTACCGCCGCCTGCTGTTGGCCGCACAGGCGCAAGACCGGCCGGCGCTGGGCGAGGCGGCCACGGCGCTGGGCTATTTCCCGCAGCAGGTCTCGGCGCGGCATTACGATGAAGTGATGGGGATCTTCCTGCTGGCGTGCGAGCCGCTGCGCCACGCCGGTGCCTACGACTTTGGCAATAGCACGCTGGCCGCCCGCATGCGCGACGCCGGCTGGGCCATGCGCCACGAGCGCGACGCCTGGCACACCCCGCCGGTGGATGCACTGTTCCTGCACCGCAAAGTAGCCGGGCTGTACCTGCTGGCCGCCCGCCTGCAGGCGCGGGTGGACATAGCCAGCCTGTTTGCCCGCTACGCCTTATAAGGGCAAACGCGGTACATCGGCCAGGCCGTACTGGCGGGCTAATGCTTCCACCACCAGCGCGTGGTCGGCACGCTGCGCCAGGCCAGACACCCCTACCGAACCGATGCACCCTACGCCAGCCACGCGCAGCGGGAAGCTGCCGCCATGGCTGGCGTAGTCGCGCTCGGGCAGCGCGCTGCGCTCGGCTAGGGTTTTGCCTTTTAGCTGGCAGGCCAACCCCACGGCGTAGGAGCTCTGCTGAAAATGCTGCACCACATTGTGTTTGCGCCGCAGCCAGTCGTCGTTGGCGGGCGTGGCACCGGGCAGCATGCTGAAAAACAGGCGCTGCTGGTTTACCGTAATGGCAATGGCCAACGGGGCTTGCTGCGCCAGCGCCAGTTCACGCAGCGCCGAGCCCAGCTGCCAGGCGTCGTTTTCATCAAAATGCGGCAGTACCAGCATGGCTTCCTGCCGGGCTACCAGGGCAAGTTCGTCTTGTAGCAACATGGTTGGTCCTTGATGGCGGTGCTATCCAGTATGCGGCAGGCAGCGGCAATGGTCATGGCTGATATGCCGCGCGGTGGTGGTCAGGCCGGCACGGCCAGTATCACGCTGGACGCCTTGAACAGCGCACTGGCCGGCTGGCCCACCGCCAGTGCCAGGGTGTCGCAGCTATCGTTCGTCACCACGGCGGCCACGCTGACACCGCCTGGCAGGGCAATCACCACCTCGGTATTCACCGCCCCCGGCTGGATGCGTGCGATCTCGCCGTGCAGCTGGTTGCGCGCCGAAAAGCGGGCGCTGCCCGCGTCGCTGACCAGCATGATGGACGATGCCTTCACCAGCGCCAGCGCCTGGGTACCCGGCTGCAAACCCAGGCTCAGCACGCTGTCGTGGGTCACCGTCGCCACAATGCGCTGGCCGGCCGGGGTCAGCAGGGTGACTTCGTCGTTCACTGCGCCAGGTTTTACTGCCTCGACGGTACCGGCAAACTGGTTGCGTGCGCTGGTTCTCATGGCCATCTTTCGTATCAGTACATAGTCGTCGGCCAGCGCGGGCGCCTGGCTGGCCAGGCTGACGATAAAACGCTGGTGCTCGGCCTGCAGGGTATGAAAGTTGTGCAAAAGCTGCGCGCCACGCGCGGTAAGCTGCGTGCCGCCACCGCCTTTGCCACCGGCCAGGCGCGCGACCAGCGGCTCGCCGGCCAGGTTGTTCATGGTGTCGATGGCATCCCAGGCGGCTTTGTAGCTCATGCCGGCGGCCTTGGCTGCCTGGGTAATGGAGCCGCAAGTAGCGATGTGCGCCAGCAAGGCCATGCGGTCGGCGCCGCCCAGTGGCTGGCCGTCTATGGTCATCCACAGGCTACCCTGCAGCTGGATGGTTTTATCAGTCATGGCGGGGCGTGGCCTCGGTAAAGGTGGCCAGGTTGGCCGCATGGGCCTGGCCGTCGTGCAGCTCGAATACCTGCTGGCCAAACAGCGCCACGTCTTGTTCGTCGTGGGTAATCAGCAGCAGCGGTATCTGCACCTGTGCCAGCAGGGCCAGCAGCGTCTGGCGCATGTCGTGGCGCAGCGCCGGGTCCAGCGCGGCAAAGGGTTCGTCCAGCAGCAAGGCACGCGGTTTGGCCACCAGTGCCCGCGCCAGGGCCACACGCTGGCGCTGGCCGCCGGACAGCTCGCCCGGCAGCTGTTGCGCCATGGCCGCCAGGCCAAAGCTGTGCAGCCAGTGCTCTACTTCGTCGTACTGCGCACTGGTACGCGGGTTCAGCCAGCCGCGCGCCAGGCCAAAGGCCACGTTTTGCCGCACGGTCAGGTGGGGGAACAGCGCGTAGTCCTGAAACAGATAGCCCAGCTGCCGCGCCTGCGGCGCCAGGTTTACCCCGCCAGGCTGCGAGAACAGCAGCCGCCCGCCCAAGCGGATATGGCCGCTGTCTGGCGTCATCAGCCCGGCAATGGCTTTGAGGGTCAGGCTCTTGCCCGCACCGGACTGGCCAAACAGCACGGTGTGCTGGCTGGCCGACTGCAGCTGTACGTTCAGCTGAAAGCTGCGCTTGCCGGTGCGCAGGGTCTTCTGGATGGCAATATCAAGCATGCGGCCCCCTAGCGCTGTGCTACCCGGCCGGGGGCCAGGTAGCCTGCGGCCAACAGTACGGTGATGCACACGGCCGAGATCACGCCCACCAGCAGGTTGGCCACATCGTCCTGTCCGGCCTGCACGGCTTCGTACACGGCGATCGACAGGGTCTGGGTTTTGCCCGGAATGCTGCCAGCCACCATCAGCGTGGCGCCAAACTCGCCCAGCGCGCGGGCAAACGCCAGCAGGATACCCGCCAGAATGCCACGCCAGGCCAGCGGCAGGGTAATGCGGAAAAACACCGCCAGGCGGCTGATGCCTAGCACCTGCGCCGCCTGCTCCAGCTGGCAGTCTACCGCCTCGAACGCCGCCCGCGCCGGCTTGAACACCAGCGGAAACGCCACCACGGCAGCGGCGATGACCGCGCCCTGCCAGCTGAAAATCAGGTTGACGCCCCACTGCGCCTGCAGCCAGCCGCCCAGCGCGCCCTGCCTGCCCAGCAACACCAGCAGGTAATAGCCCAGCACGGTAGGCGGCAGCACCATGGGCAGGGTCAGCAGCGTGTCCAGCACATCCCGCCCGGGAAAGCGCCCGCGTGCCAGCACAAAGCCGGTAGCCACGCCCGAGAGCGCCGCCAGCAAGGTGGCCAGGCCGGCGACTTTCAGCGACAGCGCCAGGGCGCCCCACACGGTATCCATGCCGCTTAGCACTCAGGGTTTCTGAAAGCCGTAGCGGGCCAGAATGGCCTGCCCGGCGGGGGATAACACATAGTCGATAAAGCTTTTGGCCTCGCGCGGGTTGGCCGCAGCGGTGGTCGTGGCGATGGGATAACGGATAGCGTCGCCCAGCGGCACGGTCAACGCCACGGTGACCTTATCAGCCATCTGCCGGGCGTCGGTAGCGTACACAAAACCGGCGTCCACCTCGCCACGGGCCACGTAGTCCAGCGACTGGCGCACATTCAGCGTATTAACCGCCTTGGCGCTTACCGCCGGCCACAGCCTGGCCGCTGCCAGCGCGTCCTGGGTATAGCGCCCTACCGGCACGCTGGCCGGGTTGCCTATCGCTACCCTGGCGTAAGCCGGCTGGGCCAGGTCGGCCAGGCTTTTGGGGGCCAGCTTGCTACCTGCCGGTACCACCAGCACCAGGGTATTGCGTACAAAGTTGCGGCGGCTGGCCGGCTGGATCAGGCCCTGCTTTGCGGCCTGATCCAGGGTTTCCTGGTCGGCCGAGGCCAGCACATCCACCGGCGCCCCTTTGGCCAGCTGCTGCAGCAGCGCACCAGAGGCGGCAAAGTTCAGCAGTACCTTGCTGCCGGGGTGCTGCGCCTCGAAACCCTGCGCCACCTCTTTAAAAGCATTGGTCAGGCTGGAGGCTGCCGATACCGTGATCTCGCCGGCCACGGCGCTAGCTGCCACCAGGCTTAGGGCCATGCTGGCGACCAGTATGCGAAAGCGCGTCATCTTGCCCTGCTCCATCCTGAAAAAATGATGCGCTATATAACCATGTATATAGCGCCAGGCGCAACACGACAGCATGCGGCCAACTGCCGCTACCTCACCGGCCACACCTGTGCAATGTCCGCCACGCACTGCTCGAACAGCGGCTTGCCAAACAGATAACCCTGCACCAGATGCACGCCTATCTCTTGCAGGCAGGCCAGCTCCTCGCGCGTTTCTACGCCCTCGGCAATCACGCGGATACCCAACTCGTCACACATGCGCACCACGCAGGCCACAATCACGCGGCTGGCTTTTTTCTGCTCGATGCCCCGCACCAGCGCCATGTCCAGCTTGACGATATCCGGCTGAAAATCCGCCAGCAGGTTCAGCCCAGCGTAGCCCGCGCCAAAGTCGTCAATCGCCGTCATGAAACCGATGCGCTGGTAAGCGCTAAACACCTTGGCCAGCCAGCTGCCGTCGTCGATACGCTCGCTCTCTACCGTCTCGAAAATGATCTGGTCTACCGGAAAACCAAACTGGCGCGCCGCCTGCAGCGTGGTGCGTATGCACACCTCGGGGCGGTAAATGGCATTGGGCAAAAAGTTGATGGACAGCCTGCTGCGCATACCCAGCCGCGCGGCCACCTCGATGGCTTTCACACGGCAAGCCTGGTCAAAACGGTAGCGGTTGGTGTCGTTCACCTGCGCCAGTACGCTGAGCGCCCCCTCGCCAGCCGTACCGCGCACCAGCGCCTCGTGCGCAAAGATGCTGCCGGCGCGCAGGTCAATGATGGGCTGGAAAGCGTAGCTAAAGGCAAAACCCAGCGGCTCGCCATCGCGGCAGTCACCGCAAGGGGGCAAGGCAGTGGCAGGGTCGGTATCAGGGTTGATAGGGATAAGGTTCATGTGCGTACGGCATCACAATGCGTGAAGGGAGATTTATTGCCAGTATAGGGCAGCTTGCTGGCAATACTGCGGCATTGTCTGGCTGGGCCGCCAGATAATCTGTTCAGGCCCGTTAAAGTCGAAAACACACCTCTGACCTGGCAAGGCTTGCTGCGGGTCTGTTTCGTTGGCGTTTTCGCTAAAGTAGAAAACAGCCAGCTTGCCATCACCCAGCCATGTTCGCCCGGACAAGGCGGCCACCCGAACAGCCATGCAAAAGGCTCTCACGGTGAGAACGGCGTAGTTGGCCAGGCTCTTGTACGGTAACTCATCGGCCAAAGCGGTCGGTGAGCGCTTCAAAAAATATGGCCGGTTCTTTTTACAGACCGGCCATTGCTATTTTTCCTAGGTCAGGGCTGCCTACAAGAATCGCGGCGATTCACTTGCCGGCCATCAATAATAAAAACAGCGACTTGAGCATCAGGGAGTACCACGTTCAGCCATTGCTCGTTTGTAGGCTACATTAATCTCCTTGGTCTTGCGCTCACACAACTCGCGTAGCTCAGGACCCAAAGACGCAACCTTATCCGGATGGTATTGGCTAATCAATGTTTTGTACGCATGTCGGATCTCTTGCGTGCTGGAGGTCGGTGCTACACTGAGAACCTCATACCAAAATACAGGGTCGATACTCTCGGTCTGTTGCTGCCGATGCTGCTCATCTGACTCACGCTTGGTACGCCCGTACTGCTCTTCGGGATCGACACCAGGCGGATTGCTTGGCTGCTGTTTATCTGACTTGCCTGTCCCGAAGCGTTATACGACCCAATAGCCGATGTAGAGACCGAAGGCAATAACTAATAGCTCTGTTCCCGACATGTATCGCTTTCATGGGCAAGATATTGCAGATGTGAGTTCAACGTTTGGGCACGTAGAGAGCCCTCGTCTTCCCAGTCGATTTCGTTCTTGATCCTGATGATGACCTCGGAAAGCGCAGCATCCCGTGCTGAACCGATCAGGCATTGGTCAATAACTGAAAGAAAATCTTCTTTTGGTTGGATACCTAGGCTCAAGTGCCGGACCAAGTTAATGGCAAAGGGAGGGCAAGTCAGGCATTCAAATGCCAACGAGACAAATCGTCGCTTACTAAGCCCATGGTCTAATCGCTTGAACCATACAGAAGACAGCGCTATCAGGGCATTGAGATAGAAAAGAATAATGCCGGAAGCAATAGCAATATCCCCCAGGCGGGTTAACAATCCCAGAGGGATCAGTACAAAGATTGCCAGGAACATGAACCAGATTGAGGGGGCAAGGAAGGAGTATCTGTTCACAGGAGCAGTCCACTCCCGACTACGACCTATTATGCCCTCGCTGTCCCACGAAAATCGATATATGGGTCGGTGAGGAAGAAGCGGGTTCGGGACGAACGGTTCCTTACCCCGGAGTTGAAAGTTGTGGCTCCCAAACAACGCATGCCAACGACCCTCTCGGCCTGGGGAGAGCAAAACTTCATTGCTTGCAAGCAGCAAGGCCGAGTCGTAGAGGTACAACCCAACCAAACCACCAACAAGCAAAATCTCAGGGGGAGGGATGATCATGCCTGCTTTTTCCTGAACAAGGCTTTGATACCCGCAAATGCAGCAAACACGCCGGCAGCGACAAGCTTCCACGCCGCAGCTAGGAATCCCCCAATCACCGCCCAGAATCCCTTCTTGGTTGCCACCGCTGCCGCTCCGCCAACAACCAGTGCAGCAAGACCGTATTCTGCAACGTGATCACCCTCCCTGAATTCGGAGTACCGCTCCCCTGCATTGAACTCAAAACTTTGGAGCGCCTGCTTGAAGCTGACCACATCCTTGTCCAGCGTTTCTGGTGAAGAAACCAGAGTGGCACTCATCACACCGGTGCGGCCAAGCAAACGGACGGTGTAATTCACACTTATCTGACCTTGGGAGTTAAGCTTCGTCCCCCATTCCAGTCTTTTGGTTTGAGGATCGTAATGGGGTGGAACGTACCAACCCTCGGTATACAGAGGAGGCAGACCAAGTCGATTGCGCTCTTCATTGGCGGGGCCGTCACTACTCTTCAACTTACTCAGTAGATCGTCAGCGTCAATCTTGTCGTCGTCCTTCACAAAACCGCTTGGATTAAAGGAAAAATCGGCCCACCAGCCACCGCTCTTGGAAAAGATAATGTTGTTGCCTGGTTCGGGTAGGTTGCCGGTAATCTTCAGAAATTTTTCCGAATTGGAATCATCAAGAAACAGCGTCTCGGCGTCAGGGGTCTTGAGCGTGGCTTTACCGACAACTTGTTCGGTCCGCGGACCGACATGCCAATCGAGGGCGCGCATAGCTGCGCTAGGATCTTGTTCGTTCTGGGCAGCAATTGCCAGTAGAGGCACTGCGAAGATGGCAATAACAAGCTTCTTAAGCTGCATGGCTGTCGATCCTTTATATAGGCTTAGATTATTCATTATGCATGAACATGCAATTGACAACCAGTGTTGCGTTGATTTCGAATAGTTGTGCTACCTGAAATATCCATAGCCAACGAGCTGCCAAGGCAATCCTGCCCAAGACTCATACCATCAGCGCTAGAAGCAAGAAATGGCCGGAGTGTGATCCTGAACTGCCATTCAGTGCAGATAGCACGAAAGACCGCTTAGGCCGATAGCCAGTCATTCACGATAGGTTCGACGCATAAGTTAGATACTACTCACAACAAGACAATTATCGAATGCCAGGCAAGGCTTTACGGTTGCTTGCCACTTCAATTACTGGATCAGTGTTCCAACCAAATAAAGTCGAAAACACACCCCATGCCCTAGCAAGACTTGCAGAGCCACTGCTTCAGTTAGCGTTTCCGCTAAAGTCGAAAACAAGTGGTCTGCGATGAAGCAATACTGCCTCAAACTATCAATAAAAGTCGAAAACAACGGTAGTCCCCCCGTTTATAGGGGGAGTCAGGAGAAGAGCTACGCGGCCATGGCCAGCCGCTGCTTTGGGGTAATGCCGCCCAATGTCATGTTTGGGCGCACATGATTGTAGAGCCAGAGCCAACTGCTTGCGTAATCCTGTACTGTAATGACCCAGCCCTTTCTGCACAAATCAGGCTGCTAATTGATACGTAATCCCTGGCGTTTTCATCCCCAAAGCCTGGTGCGGGCGCCGGTGGTTGTAGAACCCGATCCACGGCTGGCGTGTGCCAGGCTTTCAAAGCGGTGTCGATGCGTGCATTGCTCTTTCAAGGTGCGGATCACCCATTCTTCCGTCGTGTACGGCGTGATGAACTCCTCCTGTAAACCGTAGCTTTTTACCAACGCGGTGTAGCTGCGGCTGGTGAACACCAAGCCGTTGTCACTACGCAGCAGGAAACGTTGCGGCAGCCGACCCAGGCAGCCAAAGCGGTTGATCAGCGCGTGTTCCAGCGCCGACTCGGCGGTTTTAGACTTGCCACTGCGTGACAGATGCCAGCCCAGCAATAGCCCAAGTTGCTACCTGCTCCGACCCTGCTAGCAGAGACTCTAGCCGTCCTACGCGAGGTACTCACGCTCATACAGCAAAACGACCACGCCCGGTTACCTGCTTGACGGCTTCAATCTTGAATTCTTCAGACGCGGCTGCTCATGGCACCTCCTTGTAGAACCTAATGTGAGGCTCACGAGGTATCCAGGAAAGTAAGCGCGACTCAGTCGGTCGGACTCCTGCTCTAGACCACCTGATCTCCTTAGAGACCGAACAAAGTCTGTCGACACAGGGTGTGTCCCAACGTTGAAGCCGACATGCAGATAGGCTAGACCTTTCGCACTACTTCTGGCCACTGATCTGCCTCGTGGGCAGGAGGCTGAAGTCGTGTGCTACTCAACAGGGTATGGAGGTCGGCTTGGGCATTACATTTAGATATTTAGAAACCAAATTCTCGATAAAACACTGCGGCTATGTCGCGTAACCATACGAGCAATGGTGATGATGGCTTCAGGCTAACCACCACTACACCACGCTCTCGTGAGACTGGTTTGCTAAAATCCACGACCTGCTGCGAGCGGAAAACCACTTTATAAACAGCTTTCTCCGGATAGAACCGCCCGTTTTGACTACGTACCGCAACATCCCCCCCAGCATCCAGTGCCAGTTCGGGCACACTCAGCTCGCTTTCGGCATCGGCAGCGATCGAGACGATATCAAGCACCAGCCTGGCGGGCAGCACCCCGTTACGGATGAACGCGGCGTCGGCATCTCGGTCAAGCAAGGCCCGTTGTGACTCCGGCAGAAACGCCACCACTTCGTAAGGGCCGTTGCCTGCAATCACCGCCATCGGTTCGCGGGCGCGCAGCCAGCCCTTTTGCTGCACCTCCGGGCTAACATCCACCACATGGCCATCAAAAGATGCGACCGGGAAATACTTGATCATTTCTTTCTGCAAATAGCCGCCCTCGCTCTGCGCATGCTGCCATTTGCTGTTCAATACATCCCAATCCTTACGGCTTTCGTCATCAAAACTGGCACCACTTTCCTGCGCGGCCAACTGGCGACTGCGCTGCTCGTTAAGCAGGAAGGTTTGCCTTAGCTGCGGCGAGGTCATGGCAAACAGCGGCTGCCCTGCCTTGACCACCTGCCCTTGTCGTATCTGGCCTTGTAGCAGGTAGGCATCGGCCGGGGCATACACTGTCTGCAGCTGCGCTGGATACATCATGCCGGCAAGGCGCGTATTGCCTGGTAAAGGCAACAAGCAAAGCAAACTACCCAGCGCCAGCAACAACAAGACAATGCGATAACGGCCAGCAGTCCGTATCTGAGATTTCATGGTCATCCACACTTGAATTTCTTTCCAGACAGGGCCAGCAACAAACCAGACAATCTCTACCAGGAACAACAAGATACCTACCAGCTTGATGAAAAAGTGATAAACCAGCACAGCAATACCCAGGAATACCACCAAACGGTATAGCCACGTCGCCCAGGCAAATAGGATGGCTAGCCAATGGTTGGTACGACTCAAGTACTCCGGGGGCGCATCCGGCAAGCCGAACAATACGCGACGCAGATGCCAGCGTGCGTAATCGAAGCAGCGCTCGTGCAGGTTCACCCCCCCCAGCGCATCGGACAGAATGAAGTAGCCGTCAAAACGCATGAAGGGGCTGGCATTAATCAGCAATGTGGAAATCCAGGTAGTAGACGACAGCAGGAAGGCCACGGTACGCAAGCCCCCATCAGGCAGCCAAAGCCAGCAGAGCGTAGCCCATACCGCAATGGTCAGCTCCGTGATGATGCCCGCGCTGGAAACCAGCAGGCGCTGCCGCTTGTCGGGCAGACGCCAGACATCGTTAGTATCGGTATAAGCTACCGGCCACAGCACCAGGAAAGCCAAGCCCATGGTGGGAATGCGGCAACCAAAACGCTTTGCCGAAATGGCATGACCGAACTCATGCGCTACCTTGACAAAGGTAATCGCCAAGCCGTAATACAGCAGCCCTTGCAGACTGAACATATCCACCAAGGTGGCGCTATAGGTATCCCACTGCCGACCAACATGCCACAGTGAAAAAGCGGCAACCAGCAAGGTTAGCCAGTAAAAGCGGGGGCTGAAGAATAACTGGCTGTAGCCAACAAGATGAGTCACCAATACATCCGGCCGAAACAAGGGCAAGCGGAAGAACAGATAATTGTGCAGCAACCAACTACCAATGCTGCCTTGCTGCTTGTTATAGCGGCTCAGACTCTCGGCGTGGCGACCAACAGGCAACTGCAACAGCTCGTGTTGCTGCAAGAACTGGTACAACGACGCGATATCCTCAACACTGGCCTGCAAGGTTGTCTGCTGCCCAATGGCATCCAGCACCAAGTCTGGCTTGCCAAGATGCCAGCGCGAGAGAATCTCGAACGACAGCCAGTCTAGTTGGTAAAAGCGGTTTTTCAGGGGGTCAAATAATTTCCAGGCGGGCTGGCCATTAGTAAAACGGCCATCGCCCAGCAGCTCCAGGTCTTCACGCAACGGGTCCAGCTTGATATCCATTGCTGCCCCGCGCTAGATCGCCAAATACTGGCGTACGGTGGCAATAGGCTTGCGCAAGATCCAGTAGACCATGGGTGTCCAGCCAGCATACAACTTGGCCGTACCACGCTGCCCAATCTGCACTGCAGCATCTTGCGGCTGTGTCAACGTAGCACGAATGCGGTACGCAAAATGGCCCTCTGGTCTGGCCTGGGCCTCATACGCGATGTAACGCAAACGCGCATCCAACGGCGAAAATGGCTGCGCAGCACGATAAAAGCGCACATCCGCATCGCGGTCAAAATTCAACCGATCCGACAACGATAGCCACGCCTCAACTTCCAGTTCGTCCGGGCGCGCCAGCTTCATGACACGCTCGCCGACCTGTACCGGTTTGCCTATCCACTCTGTAGGTTCGTCGATCACTGCCACGCCGTCAGCACTGGCCAACACGGTGGCGCGCGCCAACTGCCCTTGCAAGTAATCAAGTTCAATTTGCTTTTCGTTGAGCTTGGCTTGCAAGGCAGCAATCTGGTTTTTGGACTTCTGGTCACTCAGGGCTAGCTGGGCGTACTGACGATACTCGCTTTCCGCGGCCAGAAACGCCTGGCTGGCGACATCCAGTTTTGCACGCAGCGCCTCATCATCATATGCATACAGCGGCTGACCGGACTTTACCTGCGCATTAGGCTGCACGAAAAACTGCTTGATCACCCCCTCCAACGGTGCGCGCACCATCACCGGTTTGGCCGGCACGATTTCAGCTGGTGCCAGCACGGTCAGCTGCACCGGAAACAGCAATAGCGCTGTTATACCCATTGCGATAACAAGATGCCGGCGCTTCCACCACGGTAATCCGGCCCCCTTGCTGTGCCATTGCAGCCAGCGCCGGCGCAATTTGTACCGCAGATGCAGACGTGGTGTGGCGACCGCTTTGTAACAATACGCCCAGGTTGAAAACCACTCCTCAAGCAACGGCATGCTGGCAGTGTGCTGTTCAGGCTCCAGTTGTACTAGGTACAGCAAGCCAGGCACATCCCCGTCGGCAGGCAAGACAAAGCATGCTAGCGGCCCACCCAGCCACTGTGACCACTCTGCGGCCACCCCCGGATCGAGCACATCGACATCGGCAGCCTGCACCACACGCGGCACAGCCGTTTGTGTCAACAACAGCCGGCAAAGCTTTGCAAGCCACAACATATAAGGGGAATTTGCATCGAACTGCGATACCCCCGACACACAAGCCACACCCTGTCCTTCACGCCATAGCACGGCCTGGCGGTAGGGCAACAGCCGCTTACTATCATTCACCAGCAAAAAAAACAGCTCCTGGATCTCGGTCACCTGTCTGGCACGGTGAGCGAGGTCCAGGGCAATCAACAACGGGTTATGTTCCAGCTCTTGCGTCATGTCAGCCTTGTTTTACCAAGCGGCCAAGGCCGCTGGCGATTTTCTCCAGAATCGTCTGTTGTTGTGCCCGGCTGGCAAGCTGCAACTGTGCAGACAGATTGGTCTTTCCTTCAGCAGTCTTGCGTTCCAGTTCGGCACGCTGTCCACCCACCAACAGTTTGAATGTCGTCACAGCCTCACGGCCTTGCGTATCACGGGCAATCACTTTGACCACGACTTCGCCAGCCGATGCTTTGTCGGCATCCACGATGAGTTTGCCTGTCAGCGGGTCGAACTGTACCCAAGCCGGCAGCGGTTGACCATCGACTTGCGTGGCAAGCAGCACCACCGTCTCATTCGGGTTGGTATGCGCAAATAAATCGGCAGGTAGCGCAATCTGTTGCTCGCCGCCCCCCTGCTGGACGCCCTGATCCCGCAGCGGATTGTTCACCGATAAATTGTCGTCGCCACCAGTTCTGGGCAGCACTAAGACCTGGAAGGCTCCGGCACGAGACTGCGTCAATGCCAGATCCGGCTGAGTACCAGCAGGCTGAGCAACACCACTATCCGCAGTGGCAGCGGGTACCAACTGTGCAATCTGGGCAATAGCCGGCGACAGCGCATTAGTGATCTCTATCACTGCCTGGCTCTGTACAAACACGGTGCCACCATCGGTAGCAGCAGCAGGTGGCCTAACTTCAACCACCTCAGGCACCACTGGCGCTTCAATCGTGGGGGCAGCAGGCTTGCTGTTTTCCACAAAAGTATTCACTACATAGTTGTCAGATTGCACTGACGCCAGCTGGGTATTACCAGCCAGATCAGTCCAGCCGCCCAGCACGGTGATGGCATTACCGTTCGCCACGATACCTGGTGTTGGCGTAAAGGTCGCCAGCCAGATATTCGGACTTTCGCCCTGCCGCAGACCTGACAAGGTGCCACCGCCTGCCTGCACGTCCTCCAACCCAAAGCCCAGCGGCGGTTCGCTAAAGGTAAATGTCACCTCAGCCGTCTGGTTGGGCAGCAGCGTGCCGCTGGACAGACTGACCGACAACGTTGGCCGCGCAGTGTCGATGGCGATGTTGCCCGAGTCGGTGCTGCCACTGCCGGCGTTGCCGGCGGTGTCGCTGACGCCGCTCAGGTCGACGCTCAGCGCGTTGCTGGCGTCACTCACGTCTGCCGTCG
>JAIYAC010000025.1 GCA_027489245.1 Neisseriaceae bacterium
AATTTAGAAGTAGTGCTTCGGTAGTACTTCAAGCAAGTTGTGTTCCCTGATAGCTCAGTCGGTAGAGCGACGGACTGTTAATCCGCAGGTCGCAGGTTCGAGCCCTGCTCGGGGAGCCAGATAAAAGACAAAACCCGCCTTATGGCGGGTTTTGTCTTTTGTGCTTTATACCTGCAAACCCGTATTGGCATGGCGCCGTAGCCTATTGGTCTCCGGCTCAGGGCTTGCTCGGTAAAGGGTTGGCCGCAGCATTGTCGCCAGGGCCGGGTAGTGGCCGTGATAGTGCCTGCTGCAGCAGGCGTTCATGCTCACCGCTTTGTTGCAATTGCTGCATGGCATGCCGCAGCTTGTTTACTGTCACGCTGGGTGTGCCGTGGCTGGCCGCCAGAAACAGGGTGCGCACCGGTGCAATGGCCGTGGTTTTGTGCAGGAAAGAGGCAGGCAGGCTGCTTTGCTGCAACGTGGCCTGAATGCGGTAGGGCGAGCCTGCCATATAAGCCACGCTGCCGCTGCGCAGCATGCGCAGGCAGTCGTTGTGGCTACCGGTGAGCACGAGCTGCATGGTGTGTTCGCTGTCTTGCTGTCGCAGTGCTTCTTCGCTGACGTCTTTCCTTACCGTGCAAATGCTGCAGCAGCGCAGGATTTGCTGCAGGGATGGCTGCGGATCGTGCACGGTGGTATCAAGCCGCCACAGAAATTGCTATGTCTGGCTCAGCTTGCCTATCCAGATAAACTTGTTCTCACGCTCTGGTGTACGTGCCAGGCTGAACAGCAGGGTATTGGGGCGCGATTGGGCCAGTGCCATGGCACGTGCCCACGGATAGACCCCGGTTTGCGCCTGCAGGCCACTGAGTGCTAGCGCACGCTGCACGATAAGCGCATGGGCGCCATCGGCGGTGTCGTCGTTGCTGAAGGTGTTATATGGCGGCCACGGCTCGGTCACCACCATCAGCTCTTTGTCGGCTTGCTGCCCGTACGCGCTGATGCCGGACAATAGCAACAGCCAGCCGGCAAGTAGATAGCGCGCTGGCCGGCTGGCTGGCATAGGTGCAGTGCGGTAGGGTGGCTGGAGCATGGCGAGTTTCCGGCAGGCCTGTTTACTCAGTGTGGCTGATGTTGCCGGAAGTGCAAGGCGAGCAGGTTAAGCGTGCGGTGGCTGCACCATGAAAAACACCCCCGGGCGTGGTGCGCGGGGGTGTGCATTGCAGAGGGTGGCAAGCTTACTTGCTGGCTACCCAGTCTTTGGCGCTAGCCAGGGCGCTAGCCAGGTTTTCTGGCTGGGTACCACCGGCCTGGGCCATATCCGGGCGACCACCGCCTTTGCCGCCTACCTGCTGGGCTACATGGTTTACCAGCTCGCCAGCCTTGAAGCGGCCGGTCAGGTCTTTGGTAACGCCGGCAATCAGCGCGACCTTGCCGTCGGCCTTGCTGCCCAGCACGATCACCGCGGAGCCCAACTTGTCTTTCAGCTTGTCCAGCGTGTCGCGCAAGGTGGCGTTGTCGGCGCCTTCCAGCTCGGCAGCCAGCAGTTTGACGCCGTTTACCTCGCCGGCTTGCTCGGCCAGGCTATCGCCAGCGCTGGCAGCCAGTTTGGCCTTGATGCCAGCCAGCTCTTTTTCCAGTGCTTTCAGGTCGGCCTGCAGGCTGCCAATCTTGTTCAGCACTTCGTCGCTGCTCTGTGCCTTCAGGTTGGCCGCAGCGGCCTTCAGCAGGCTGTCTTGTGCCTGTACGTGGGCTACCGCGCCTTCGCCGGTTACCGCTTCGATACGGCGCACGCCAGCGGCCACGCCGCCTTCGGCCACGATCTTGAAGAAGCCGATATCGCCGGTGCGTTGTACGTGGGTACCGCCGCACAGCTCGGCGGAGAAGTCGCCCATGCTCAGTACGCGTACTTCGTCGCCGTACTTCTCGCCAAACAGCGCCATGGCGCCGGCGCGCACGGCGTCGTCAAAGCTCATCAGCTGGGCTTTCACTTCGTAGTTGGCCGCAATCACGTGGTTCACCAAGCGTTCGATCTCGGCGATTTCTTCCGCAGTGACCGGCTGGCCGTGGGCAAAGTCGAATCGGGTACGTTCCGGGTTCACCAGCGAGCCCTTCTGGGCCACGTGGGTGCCGAGTACCTTGCGCAGCGCAGCGTGCAGCAAGTGGGTGGCCGAGTGGTTGCGGGTGGTGGCCAGGCGCTGGTGCAGATCGATGGTGGCCTGCACGGTATCGCCTACTTTCAGCGCGCCACGTGCCAGACGGCCGGTGTGGCCGAATACCGCGGCTTTCACTTTCTGGGTGTCGGCTACGTCAAACAGCGCGTCTACACCACCGGTCAGCGAGATCTCGCCCACGTCGCCTACCTGGCCACCGCCTTCGGCGTAGAAGGCGGTGTGGTCCAGCACGACCACGCCTTCGTCGCCAGCGGCCAGGCTGTCTACTTGCTCGGTGCCCTTGTACAGCGCCACGATGCGCGCATCGGTGCTGGTCTGGGTGTAGCCGTGGAAGGTGGTGTCGCTGCCTTCGTAGCTCAGGCTGCCGGCTACCTTGAAGGCGGACGCGGCGCGGGCACGGGTGCGCTGTGCTTCCATGGCGCGCTCGAAGCCGTCCATGTCGACATCGATATTGCGTTCGCGGCAGATGTCGGCGGTCAGGTCGACCGGGAAGCCGTAGGTGTCGTACAGCTTGAAGATGGTGTCGCCGTCCATGGCGGTCTTGCCGCCAGCCAGTGCGGCGTCAACCAGCGCCATGCCGGTGTCCAGCGTTTCGGCAAATTTGATCTCTTCGGCGCGCAGCGCGTCTTCGATCTGGGCTTGTTGCTGACGCAGCTCGGGGTAGGCATCGCCCATTTCGGCGACCAGGTCGGCCACGATCTTGTGGAAGAACAGGCCTTTCTGGCCCAGCTTGTAGCCGTGGCGGATAGCGCGGCGGGCAATGCGGCGCAGCACGTAGCCGCGGCCGTCGGCGGACGGCAGGATACCGTCAGCGATCATGAAGGAGCAGGCGCGAATGTGGTCGGCGATCACTTTCAGCGACGGCACGTCCTGGCTGTAGGCCACGCCGGTTTCGCGCGCAGCGGCGCGTACCAGGCAGGACAGGGCGTCGGTTTCGTAGTTCGATTTCACGCCCTGCAGTACGGTGGACAGGCGCTCCAGGCCCATGCCGGTATCCACGGACGGTTTCGGCAGCGGGTGCAGGGTGCCGGTTTCGTCGCGGTTGAACTGCATGAACACGTTGTTCCAGATTTCCATGTAGCGGTCGCCGTCTTCGTCCGGGCTGCCTGGAGGGCCGCCGGCGACGCTAGGGCCGTGGTCGTAGAAAATCTCGGTACACGGGCCACACGGGCCGGTGTCGCCCATGGTCCAGAAGTTGTCGGACGCGTACGGCGCGCCCTTGTTGTCGCCAATGCGTACGATCTTGTCAGCGGGTACGCCCACTACCTTGTGCCAGATGTCGTACGCCTCGTCATCGCTGGCGTACACGGTCACCATCAGCTTGTCTTTGGGCAGGTTCAGCCACTGTTCGCCGGTGAGGAATTCCCAGGCAAAGGTGATGGCGTCGTGCTTGAAGTAGTCGCCAAAGCTGAAGTTGCCCAGCATTTCAAAGAAAGTGTGGTGGCGGGCGGTGTAGCCCACGTTTTCCAGGTCGTTGTGCTTGCCGCCGGCGCGCAGGCATTTCTGGCTGGTGGTGGCGCGGGTGTAGTCGCGTTTTTCAAAGCCCAGGAACAGGTCCTTGAACTGCACCATGCCGGCCACGGTGAACATCAGGGTAGGGTCGTTGCCCGGAATCAGGCTGCTGGACGGGACAACCTGGTGATTTTTGGAAGCGAAAAAGTCCAGAAACTTCTGGCGAATGGCGGAGGTTTTCATGATGTATGGGTCGTATTGGGTCGGATTCTGAAAACGGCGACACGCGACGCGTGAATATCGGTCGATTGTGGCAACTGCGCACCGTGCTGGCAAGCCTTGCGGCCAACCTTGTGCACGGCGGGGCGCATTTTTGGCTGCTGCCGGTGTGTGGCTGGCAGTGCGCTATGTTGGCCGCAGTGGCCTGCGGGGTGCGCTTATCGAAGTGGTAGTGGCTGGCTAGCTTTGTGCATCGTCATCCGGCCATTCGTCACTGCCTTTGATGACCTGGCGGATGATGTCCATGCCAAAGCCGCGGCTGGCCAGAAAACGCATCTGTTTGGCGCGCCCGGCGGCATCGCTGGCGGGTTGGCCGAATTTGCGCAGCCACTGGCTGCGTGCGGTGGCCAGGTCGTTATGGCTGGACAGGGTCTGCTTGATGGTGTCGCTGTCTACACCGCGTTCGCGCATTTCCATGGCAACGCGGCGGCTGCCGTACTTGCGGCTGCGGCTGTCGGCAAACTGTTCGGCAAAGCGGGCGTCGCTTTGCCAGCGGCTGGCGGCCAGCTCGTCCAGCAGGGCGTCCACTTCTTCTGCGCTCTCGGCAAAAGGCGAAAGCCGCCGCTTCAGCTCCAGCCGCGTGTATTCGCGGCGGGACAGAAGGTCGACGGCTCTTGCCTTCAGGCTTTTGCCCGGTTTTTCCATCAGGCGTCGAAGGTGTCGTCCAGCAGTTCTTCGTCTGCGTCCGGCTTGCCTTCGGTAATTTCTACCTTGATGCCCACGGCTTCGCGGATCTTGCGCTCGATTTCCTGGGCAATGGCCGGGTTGGATTTCAGCCACTCGCGGGTGTTGTCCTTGCCCTGGCCGATTTTCTGGCCGTTGTAGGCGTACCAGGCGCCGGATTTGTCGATAAAGCCATGCTCTACGCCCAGCTCGATGATTTCGCCTTCGCGGCTGATGCCTTCACCGTACAGAATGTCAAAACCGGCTTGCTTGAACGGTGGCGATACCTTGTTTTTCACCACTTTCACGCGGGTTTCGTTACCGATAATTTCTTCGCCCTTCTTGATACCGCCAATGCGGCGGATATCCATACGCACCGAGGCGTAGAATTTCAGCGCGTTACCGCCGGTGGTGGTTTCCGGGCTGCCGAACATCACGCCGATCTTCATGCGGATCTGGTTGATGAACACTACCAGGGTGTTGGTGCGTTTGATGTTGCCGGTGAGTTTGCGCAGAGCCTGGCTCATCAGGCGGGCTTGCAGGCCCACGTGGCTGTCGCCCATTTCGCCTTCGATTTCGGCTTTGGGTACCAGGGCGGCGACCGAGTCCACCACGATCACGTCCACGCCGCCGGAGCGTACCAGCATGTCGCAGATTTCCAGTGCCTGCTCGCCGGTATCCGGCTGCGAGATCAGCAGGTCTTCTACCGATACGCCCAGCTTTTGTGCGTATTGCGGGTCCAGCGCGTTTTCAGCGTCGATATAGGCGCAGGTGCCACCCAGTTTTTGTGCTTCGGCAACCACCTGCAGACACAGGGTGGTTTTGCCGGACGATTCCGGGCCGTAGATTTCCACCACACGGCCACGCGGCAGGCCACCCACGCCCAGTGCCAGATCCAGGCCCAGCGAGCCGGTGCTGATGACTTGCAGGTTTTCGGTGATCTGGTTGTCGCTCATGCGCATGATCGAGCCTTTGCCGAACTGCTTTTCAATTTGCGCCAGCGCTGCACTCAGCGCCTTGCTTTTGTCTTCGGAACGCTCTGCCATGCTTGCTCCATTCATTCAACGGGGTGGATTACGGTTTCAGGATTTGATTATGTACGTTTTCATCTGGCCTGCCAAATAAAAACGACAGACAGCGATGCATGCGCGCCACAGCGCTGTGGCGGTGATGAATACAATCAGCGGATTATCGCACAAAAGGGGGCGCTACCAAGCCGGCGGGCGTGCCACCAGGCTGTGATGCGGCAAAGCCTTTGGCTGGCGGGCAAGCTGTGACAGAATGGCAGCATGCTGAACGATCGCACTCAATATTTGCTCAAGGTACTGGTAGAGCGCTATATCGCCGATGGCCAGCCTGTGGCGTCCAAAACCCTGGCCACGGTGTCGGGGCTGGAGCTGTCGTCCGCATCCATCCGCAATATGCTGGCCGACCTGGAAGGGCTGGGGCTGATTGCCTCGCCGCACACCTCGGCCGGGCGCGTGCCCACGCCGCGTGGCTACCGCCTGTTTGTCGACCGCCTGCTCACGGTGCAGCAGCTGGCCGAGCCTGCCGTGGCCGAGCTGCGGCATACGCTGCAGCCGGACAGCCCCAAGCGGGTCGTGAAAGCGGCGTCGCAGCTGCTGGCCGAGCTGACGCAGTTTGCCGGTGTGGTGATGACGCCGCAGCGCGCCGATGCCGCGTTTCGCCAGGTGGAGTTTTTGCGCCTGTCGGAGCGGCGGGTGCTGCTGATTCTGGTGACGCTGGAAGGCGATGTGCAGAACCACCTGTTCAACACCGCGCGCGACTACAGCGGCAGCGAGCTGATCGAAGCGGCCAACTTCCTGAACCAGCACTACGCCGGCCAGGCGCTGGGCGGGGTGGCCAGCCGGGTAGGCGAGGAGCTGCAGCAGCTGCGTGGCGATATTTCCGAGCTGATGCAGCTGGCCATCCAGTTTGGCCAGCAAACGCTGCACGGTGGCGACGATCTGGTGATCAGCGGGCAGGGCAAGCTGCTGAACGTGAGCGATTTTTCCGGCGACCTGAACCGCCTGCGCGAGCTGTTTGACACCTTCCAGCGCAAGACCGAGCTGTTGCAGCTGCTGGAGCAAAGCCGCCGCGCCCCGGGCGTGAACCTTTTCATTGGCGACGAGTCCGGCGTGGTAACGCTGGACGACTGCAGCGTGGTGATTGCCCCGTACCGGCTCAACGGCCAGGTAGTGGGCGCGCTGGGCGTAGTGGGCCCCACGCGTATGGCCTACGAGCGGGTGATCCCGATTGTGGACATCACCGCGCGCCTGGTGTCGAGCGCACTTAATTTCAACGACTGACTTCTGTGCCGCACCCAGGCGGGTGCGGCCAACCTTGGTATTATCGATGACCTTCCTGAAAACCTTGCTGGCCGTAGCCAGCCTGCTGGCAGCCGGTGTTGCCCATGCCGACGTGGCCCTGTTGATGCGCCCGGACGTACAGCGTTATATCGACGAGCAGGTGGCGACTGGCGAGCTGAGCCGTGCCGAGCTGGAAAGCGTGTTTGCCAATGTGGAGCTCAAGCCGAACATCGTCGCCATCATGGATAAACCGTCCACGGCACGGCCGTGGTACCAGTTTCGCCCCAGCTTTTATAACGACAAGCTGATGCAGGAGGGGGTGGCGTTCTGGCTGCAGCACGAAGGCACCTTGCAGAAGGCGGCTGATACCTACAATGTGCCGCCGGAAATCATCGTGGCCATTATCGGTATCGAAACACGCTATGGCCGCAATACCGGTGGCTTCCGACTGGCCGATGCGCTGTCCACGCTGGCATTCGACTACCCGCGTCGTGCCGACTTCTTCCGTGCCGAATTGTCCGAGTTTTTCCGCCTGGCGCGCAGCGAAAACGTGAATGCCCTTACCCTCAAAGGCAGTTACGCCGGTGCCATGGGCCTGCCTCAGTTCATGCCGTCCAGCCACCGCAAGTGGGCCGT
The DNA here is from genome assembly GCA_027489245.1 of Neisseriaceae bacterium. Lineage (GTDB taxonomy): Bacteria > Pseudomonadota > Gammaproteobacteria > Burkholderiales > Chromobacteriaceae > Vogesella. The sequence continues at coordinate 7,496 of JAIYAC010000025.1, forward strand.
GGATTTTGATGGCGATGGCCACCGTGATATCTGGAATAACCCTGCCGACGCCATCGGCAGTGTGGCCAACTACTTCCGCGAGCACGGCTGGCTGGGCGGTGACGATGTGGTGATACCGGCCGAGCTGGCCCCCGGCACCGTACCGGATGAGCTGGTGGCGGATAAATTCAACCTGCACTACACCGTGGCCGAGCTCAAGGCGCGCGGGGTGATGCCGCAAGCTCCGGTGCGTGACGACGCGCTGGCGGTGCTGGTACCGCTGGAAGTGGCGCCGGGCGAAACGCGCTACTGGCTGGGCCTCAATAATTTCTACACCATTACCCGCTACAACAAGAGCACGCTGTACGCCATGGTCACGCACGAGCTGGCGCAGGAAATGCGCGCCCGCTTTGTGCAGGCGCGCATGGCACCGGGCGCGGGGCAATAAGGTGCCGCGCTGTTGGCTATCTGCACGGCGGGCAGGGTGCCGGGTGGCTGGCGGCCGCGCTGAAATAGTCGCCATACCCGGCGAATCCCTTTAGAATTCCGCGCCATGACCTATCAAGTTCTCGCCCGCAAGTGGCGCCCCAAGCGCTTTGCCGACCTGGTTGGCCAGGAGCACGTGGTACGCGCCCTGTCCAATGCGCTGAAAGAATCCCGCCTGCACCACGCCTACCTGCTCACCGGTACCCGTGGCGTGGGCAAAACCACCATCGCTCGTATTCTGGCCAAGAGCCTGAACTGCGAAACCGGCACCACGGCCGAGCCGTGCGGCGTGTGTCAGGCGTGCACCCAGATCGACGCAGGCCGTTTTGTGGACCTGCTGGAGATCGACGCCGCCTCCAATACCGGCATCGACAATATCCGCGAAGTGCTGGAAAACGCCCAGTACACCCCCACCATGGGGCGCTACAAGGTCTACATCATCGATGAAGTGCACATGCTGTCCAAAAGTGCCTTCAACGCCATGCTCAAGACGCTGGAAGAGCCGCCAGCGCACGTAAAATTCATTCTGGCCACCACCGACCCGCAAAAAGTGCCGGTAACGGTGCTGAGCCGCTGCCTGCAGTTCAGCCTGCGCAACATGACACCGCAGCAGGTGGCCGGCCACCTGGCGCATATGCTGGACGTGGAAGGCATTGCCTACGAAACTCCGGCGCTGGCCTTGCTGGGTCGTGCCGCCGCCGGCTCCATGCGCGATGCGCAATCGCTGCTGGACCAGGCCATTGCCTATGGCTTGGGCGAGGTGAAAGAAGACGGCGTACGCGCCATGCTGGGCGCCGTGGACAAGCGCTACCTGTTTGCCCTGCTGGACGCCCTGGCCGACGCCGACGGCGCCCGCCTGGTGGGCGAGGTGGAAGCGTTGGCCGCACGCGGCATCGGTTTTGACAGCGCGCTGGCCGAGCTGGCCAGCCTGCTGCACCAGCTCGCGCTGGCGCAAACCGTGCCGGCCGCCATTGCCAGCGACGAGCCCGAGCGCGACGCCATTTTTGCCCTGGCACAGCGCCTTGCCGCCGAAGACGTACAGCTGTATTACCAGATCGCCCTGCACGGCCGTCGTGACCTGGCGCTGGCGCCAGACGAACACGCCGGTTTCAGCATGAGCATGCTGCGCATGCTGGCCTTTCACCCGGTAAACGGCGGTGAAAGCGCCGCCCGCCCGCTGCCGGCAGCCCGCCCGCCGGTGCCTGCGGCCAACCCTGCTACCAGCAGCGCGGCATTGCCTGCCGGTGTGTCGCCAGCGCGTGCTGCGTTGGCGCAGCTGGGCGGCAAGCCGGCCGAGCGCAGCCCGGCGCCGGCAGAAAAACCGGCGGCGCCAGAGCCGGAACCCGAGCCCGCACGGCCCGCCCCGCCGGCGCCACCACGCCAGGTCGCGCCGCGTGAGCCCGCGCCGTGGGACGAGCAGCCAGCCGCGGTTGCACCTGTCGCCGCCCCCGTGCCCGCCCGCCCGTCCGTCGCGGCGCCCGCGGAAGTGGTAGCGGACGACAGCGACGACGATGCCGAGCCCGAAGTGCTGGATACCGCCAGCGACAGCGACGACGAGCTGCCTGCCTACGCCATGATGATGGACGAAGACCCAGGCGAGCTAGTGAGCGACGCGCCGGTATTCGATGGCGACTGGGCCAGCCTGATCGGCCGCCTGGGTAACAAGCTGGGGGCCGCTCGCATGCTGGCGCAAAACGCCGCGCTGAAACACTGGGATGGCAAGGTATTCGAGCTGGCGGTGCCGGAAGGCTTTCGCAACATGGCCACGCGCGACTATCAGGACAAGCTGAAAAGCGTTCTGGGCGAGTATCTCGGCCAGAGCATTGAACTGAGGGTGTCGGTAGAGACCCTCGATATGGAGACCCCCGCCATGCGCGATGCACGCTTCAAGCGTGAGCAGCTGGCCGGTGCGCGTCAACACATGGAAAACGACCCGGTCGTACAGCAGCTGGTGCAGGAAATGGGCGCCATGCTGCTCGCCGAGACAGTACAACCCGTACAGGAGTAGAAACAATGTTTGGTAAAGCCGGTATCGCAGGCCTGATGAAACAGGCGCAGCAAATGCAGGAAAACATGAAGAAAGCGCAAGAAGAACTGGCGCAGATCGACGTAGAAGGCCAGGCGGGTAACGGCCTGGTAAAAGTGGTAATGAGCTGCGCGCACGTTACCCGCCGTGTCATCATCAGCGACGACCTGCTGGCCGATGCCAAGGAAGACAAAGACATGCTGGAAGACCTGATCGCCGCGGCGTTCAACGACGCCAGCCGCAAGGCCGAAGCCACCTCGTCCGAGCGCATGTCCGGCTTTACCGCTGGCATGAACCTGCCAGCCGGCATGAAGCTGCCGTTCTGACCGCTTGATGACCTGAAAGGTTGGCCGCAGGCTGCTGCTTGCGGCCAACCTTTTTTACTGGAGCGCCCATGAAAAACCCGCCCTCGCTCGACCAGCTGATCGCGGCGCTGAAAGTACTGCCCGGCGTTGGCCCCAAATCCGCGCAGCGCATGGCTTTTCACCTGCTGCAAAAAGACCGTGGCGGTGCCGACAAGCTGGCACGGGCGCTGGATCACGCGCTATTGAATCTGCGCCATTGCCAGCGCTGCCATACCTTCAGCGAAAGCCCGCTGTGCAATGTATGCGCCGACGCCGAGCGCCGGCAGGACCTGCTGTGCGTGGTGGAAATGCCGGCCGACCTACTGATGCTGGAGCAGACGCGCTGCTACGACGGCTTGTACTTTGTGCTGATGGGGCGCTTGTCGCCCATGGACGGTATCGGCCCCAAGGATATCGACCTGGAAAAGCTGATTGCCCGTGCCGTGGATGGCGTGGTGGAGGAGGTGATCATTGCCACCAACTTTACCGCCGAGGGCGAGGTCACCGCGCACCTGATCAGCGAGATGCTGCAGGCGCATGGCCTGCGCGTCAGCCGCATCGCCCGTGGCATGCCGGTGGGTGGCGAGCTGGAAAACGTCGACCCGGGCACGCTGGCCCAGGCCATGTACGAGCGGCGTAGTGTGAGCTAGGCAACATGCCGGTGCTCAAACAGTAAAAAAGCCAGCCCCTTGGGGCTGGCTTTTGCTTTGCGGCGTGGGCGCGGCTTAGCGCATCAGCGCGTGCAGCGTTTTTTCGTAGACGCAGGCCAGTGGCTCGATGTCGTCTATGCAGACGCACTCGTTCAGCTTGTGGATGCTGGCGTTGATGGGGCCGAACTCTACCAGCTCGCGCGCGATGCGCTTGATGAAGCGGCCATCCGAGGTGCCGCCGGTGGTGTTCAGCTCTGGTGTCACGCCGCAGGTGTCTACGATGGCCTGGCTGATGGCGTCGGTGAGCGCGCCGGGGGCGGTGATGAACGGGTTGCCCGATAGTGCCCAGTGCAGCTCGTAGGCCAGCTGGTGTTTGTCCAGAATGGCGTGCAGGCGGTCTTTCAGGGTTTCTGCCGTGTTTTCGGTAGAAAAACGGAAGTTGAACTTGATCTCGCAGCTGCCCGGAATCACGTTGGTGGCGCCGGTGCCAGCGTGGATATTGGACACCTGCCAGCTGGTAGGCGGGAAGTAGTCATTGCCGTGGTCCCACACCTCTGCGGCCAACTCGGCCAGCGCCGGCGCCACCAGGTGGATGGGGTTCCTGGCCAGGTGCGGGTAGGCGATGTGGCCCTGGATGCCGTGCACGATCAGGTGGCCGGACAGCGAGCCGCGGCGGCCATTCTTGATGGTGTCGCCGAATACTTGCGACGAGGTGGGCTCGCCCACGATGCAGTAGTCCAGTAGTTGGCCGCGTGCGGCCAGCTCGTCTACCACGCGTACCGTACCGTCGGCGGCGACACCTTCTTCGTCCGAGGTAATCAGAAAGGCGAGGGTGCCGGCGTGGTCGGGGTTGGCCGCAATAAAGCGTTCGCTGGCAGTGATGAATGCAGCCAGCGAGGCTTTCATGTCGGCGGCGCCGCGGCCGAACAGGTGGCCATTGCGCACGGTAGGCTCAAACGGGTGGCTGTCCCATTTGTCCAGCGGGCCGGTGGGCACCACATCGGTATGGCCGGCAAAACACAGTACCGGTGCGCCGTGGCCGCGGTGCGCCCAGAAGTTGCTCACGTCGCCAAACGGCATGCGCTCGATGGTGAAGCCCAGGTCTTCCAGGCGGGCAATCATCATGTCCTGGCAGCCTTCGTCACGCGGCGTGATGGAGTCCTGGCGGATCAGCGCCCGGGTGAGGTCGAGTGTGCTGCTCATAGGCTGAACTCCGTGGCGTAGTCGGCTTCTTTGAAGCCCACACGCAGCTTGCCGGCGTTATCCAGCACCGGGCGTTTGATCAGTGATGGTTTGGCCTGCAGCAGGGCAATGGCGCTGTCAGGGTTGGCCGCCAGGGCTTTTTCTGCATCGTCCAGCGCACGCCAGGTGGTGCCGGCACGGTTGATCAGTTTGTCCAGGCCAATGCTGCTGATCCAGGTGCGTAGCGTGGCCTCGTCTATGCCTTGTTTTTTGAAATCGTGAAAGGTGAAGTCCAGCCCCTGCTGGGTGAGCCAGGTGCGGGCTTTCTTGACGGTATCGCAGTTGGGAATGCCGTAGAGGGTAATCATGGGTGGGGTCAGTGGTTCAGTGTAAAGCCGGAAAAAGTGGTGTTGTCGCCCTGTGCGCCGCCTGCATTGCTGTTGCTGTCGTGATTGACCAGCCAGAACAGGTTGGTGGGTGAATCGGCGTTTTGCAGGGCTTCGTCAAGCGTGATCAGGCCGTCTTTGTAGAGGCGGAACAGCGACTGCTCGAAGGTTTGCGAGCCTTCGCTCATGCTGCTTTCGATGGCTTCCTTGATCTTGTCGATCTCGCCGTTGCGGATCAGCTCGGAGATGTGCGCCGTGTTGAACATGATTTCCATCGCCGGGCGGCGCTTGCCGTCTACGGTTTGTACCAGGCGCTGTGATACGACGGCTTTCAGCGTGGCGGCCAGGTCCATCAGCAGGGCGTTGCGGTTTTCCAGCGGGAAGAAGCTGATGATGCGGTTCAGCGTGTGGTAGCTGTTATTGCCGTGCAGGGTGGAGATGCACAGGTGGCCGGACTGGGCGTAATTGATGGCGTAGGTCAGGGTTTCGGCGTCGCGTATTTCGCCGATCATCAGCACGTCTGGTGCCTCGCGCATGGCGTTTTTCAGCGCGTTTTCGTAGCTGTGGGTGTCTACGCCGATTTCACGCTGGTTGATGATGGCGCGCTTGTGCTCGAAGATGAATTCCACCGGGTCTTCCACGGTCAGGATGTGGCCAGCCTGGGTCTGGTTGCGGTATTCCAGCATGGCGGCCACGGTAGAGCTTTTGCCGGAGCCGGTGGAGCCCACAATAAAAATCAGCCCGCGGCGCTGGCGGATCAGGTCTTTCAGCGAGTCGGGCAGGTTCAGGGTGTTCAGGCTGGGGACGGTGGGGGTGATGTAGCGTATGACCATGGCCACGTGACCGCGCTGGCGGAAGATGTTGACGCGGTAGTTGCCCAGGTCGTCGATCTGGCGGCCAAAGTTCATTTCCAGCTCGGTTTCAAAGCGGGCGATGTCGTCCTCGCTCATCAGGCTGTAGGCCAGACGTTTGACGTTTTCTGCGCTCAGCGCCTTGTCGTTTACCGGTACGGTTTGCCCGTCTATTTTGATTTGGGGGGGCGTGCCACAGGAAAAAAACAGGTCACTGGCCTTTTTGTCGGCCATGAGTTTGAAAAAAGGCAGCATCAGCATGGTGTGCAGCGCGCTCTCGCAAAGGGTGTCAGGCCGCTAGTCTAGCGTGAAATGCCACGGTGTGGCGCACTGGCGCGGGCCGGGCTGGCAACTTTGCCGGTGCCAGGGTTGGCCGCAGTGGTGGCGGGTGTGGCTGAAGGTAGGGGTGTTGCGCGTGCGGATGGCTAGCTGTGTGCTTGTGCTGCCAAGGGTGGGGCAGTGGAATGAAAAACGCCCCGCCAGGTTTGCCGGCAGGGCGTGTGTTAGCCGCCTCGTTGGATAGGCGGGTGGCCAAGCCGTTTAGTGCTTGACCTCGGCATCGCGCAGGGCGCGGCGCAGGATTTTGCCGACGTTGGTTTTGGGCAGCTCCTGGCGGAACTCTACCGACTTGGGCACCTTGTAGCCGGTAAGGTTGGTACGGCAGTGGCTCAGTACATCGGCCTCGGTCAGCGCCGGGTCTTTTTTCACCACGAATACCTTCACCACCTCGCCCGATTTGTCATCCGGAATGCCGATGCAGGCTACTTCCAGCACGCCAGGGTGCAAGGCGACCACGTCTTCGATTTCGTTGGGGTACACGTTGAAGCCGGACACCAGAATCATGTCCTTTTTGCGGTCTACCAGCTTCACGAAGCCTTCCGGGGTAATAATGGCCATGTCGCCGGTAGCTAGGAAGCCCTGGTTATCGATGACCTTGGCGGTTTCTTCCGGGCGGTTCCAGTAGCCCTTCATTACTTGCGGGCCGCGGATGCACAGCTCGCCGGATTCGCCTTGCGCTACTTCGCGGCCGTCGTTGTCGCGGATCTGGATTTCGGTAGAAGGAATAGGCACGCCAATGGTGCCGTTATAGGCTTTCAGGTCCAGCGGGTTGATGCACGCTGCCGGGCTGGTTTCGGTCAGACCGTAGGCTTCGATCAACGGGGTGCCGGTAATGTCTTTCCATTTGTCAGCCACCGCTTTTTGCACCGCCATGCCACCGCCCAGCGCCAGGCGCCAGGTGGAGAAGTCGACGGTTTTGAAGTCCGGGTTGTTCAGCAGGGCGTTAAACAGGGTGTTGACGCCGGTGATGGCGGTGACCTTGTACTTTTTCAGTTCTTTGACAAAGCCGGGAATGTCGCGCGGGTTGGTAATCAGCACGCTCATGGCACCCAGCTCGGTGAACACCATCATGTTCGCTGTCAGCGAGAAGATGTGGTACAGCGGCAGGGCGGTAACGATGATTTCCTGGCCTTCGCGTACGGCATGTTTTACCCATTCGCCTGCTTGCAGCATGTTGGCGATGATGTTGGCGTTGGTGAGCATGGCTCCTTTGGAGACGCCGGTGGTACCGCCGGTGTACTGCAGGAAAGCAATGTCGTCGTGGCCGATCTCTACTTTGCGCATGGGCTGGCGGGCACCGGCTGCCAGGGCATCGTTAAAACTGGTGTGGCGGGCGATGTGCCATGGCGGCACCATTTTTTTCACTTTGCGCACCACGAAATTGACAATCAGGCGCTTGGGGAAGCCCAGCATGTCGCCAATGCTGGCAATGACCACGTTTTTCACCGGGGTGCGCGGCAGCACCTGCTCCAGCACGCTGGCAAAGTTTTCCAGGATAATGATGGTTTCGGCGCCAGAGTCTTTCAGCTGATGCTCCAGCTCGCGCGGCGTGTACAGCGGGTTCACGTTCACCACCGTGCAGCCCGCCCGCAGGGTGCCGAAAACGGCTATCGGGTATTGCAGCAGGTTGGGCATCATGATGGCCACACGGCTGCCTTTGGCCAGGCCCAGTGTGTTTTGCAAGTAGGAGGCAAAGTTGGCAGACAGTTGGTCCAGCTCGCCGTAGCTCAGGATTTTGTCCATGCAGGCCAGTGCCGGGCGGTCGCGGAACTTGGCAGCGCTGCGTTCGAATACCTCGGATACCGACTGGAATTCGTTAATGTCAATCTCTGCGGCAACACCTGCCTGGTAATTCTTCAGCCAGATTTTTTCCATGGCACTAGTCTTCTCCATCGTGTTGGATTTGCCGCCACCTCTTGTGATTCGCGGGTGGCGTCTGTGGGGATCTGCTTGCTTGCAGACTCAAATATAGATTGTTTTGGCAAACGTTCGTTTCGGAACGCAGGGCAACTGTACCGTATGTCTCATCTGGTGCAAAGCATGTGCTTGGTTTGCGGCCTGAGACCTCAGTTTTCTTTTGTCGCAGAGTGGTTTATAATCGCGGCATTTTAGGGATGGGCGGTTCTTCGCCCATTTTTCTTTTCTGGAATTGGATGCCCATGGATGTACGTTTGCTGCTCGAGAACACGCTGCCCGGTTTGGGGTATGAGCTTGTAGATTTTGAAATGACCCCCGGGGGTGGTTTCCGCGTGTTTATGGATAAACCGGGCGGCATTACCGTAGAAGATTGCGTCAGCGTGAGTAATCACCTGACACGTCTGTTCATGGTCGAAAATGTTGACTACGAGCGTCTGGAAGTTTCCTCGCCCGGCCTGGATCGTCCGCTGAAGAAAGAAGCGGACTATGTGCGCTTCACTGGCAGCCTTGCCAAGATTCGTACCCGCCTGCCTATCGAACAGCAGAAGCGTTTTCAGGGTCGTATCGCAGGCATCGCCGATGGCGTTGTCAGCCTGGTGGTGGAAGATGGTCGCACCGTGGCCATTCCCCTGGCGAATATCGATAAAGCCCGGCTGGAGCCGGAGTTTTAATTCGCAGGACGTTGGCCGCGAACAAGAATACGGAATTTGGAGGATTGCATGAGTCGCGAGATTTTGCTGTTGGTTGATGCTCTGGCAAGCGAGAAAAACGTCAGCCGCGAGGTGGTTTTTTCCGCACTGGAGCTGGCACTGGCTTCTGCCACCAAAAAGAAGTTTAACGAAGATGAGCTGGATGTCCGCGTAGAGATCGACCGTCACAATGGTCAGTATCAGACTTTCCGCCGCTGGACCGTGGTAGATGCAGAAGCGCTGGAATATGAAGACCGCGAACTGAGCCTGGAAGAAGCACGCGAGCGTGACCCGCGCGCCGAGCTGGGTGGCGTGATCGAAGAGTCGATGGAAGCCGTAGAGTTTGGCCGTATCGGTGCCCAGGCAGCCAAGCAGGTCATCCTGCAGAAAATCCGCGATGCCGAGCGCGAACAGGTGCTGAACGAGTTCCTGCAGCGCCGCGAAAGCCTGGTCACTGGCACGATCAAGCGTATCGAGCGTGGCAATGCCATCGTGGAATGCGGCAAGCTGGAAGCCGTATTGCCGCGCGACCAGATGATTCCGAAGGAAAACCTGCGCGTGGGCGACCGCGTCAAGGCTTACCTGATGCGCATCGATCGCCTGGGCCGTGGCCCGCAGCTGGTGCTGTCGCGCACCTCGCGCGAGTTCCTGGTAAAGCTGTTCGAGCTGGAAGTGCCGGAAATCGAAGAAGGCATGCTGGAAGTCAAGGAAGCTGCCCGTGACCCGGGTATGCGCGCCAAGATGGCCGTGAAGTCCAACGACCCGCGCCTGGACCCGCAGGGCACCTGCATCGGCATGCGCGGTTCCCGCGTTCAGGCCGTGACCCAGGAGCTGGCCGGTGAGCGTATCGATATCGTGTTGTGGGCACCAGAGCCAGCACAGTTCGTGATCAACGCACTGTCCCCGGCAGAAGTGAACCGTATCATGGTGGATGAAGACAGCCACACCATGGACGTGGTGGTAGAGGAAGAACAGCTGGCGCTGGCGATCGGCCGTGGCGGCCAGAACGTGAAGCTCGCTGCCGAGCTGACCGGCTGGAACCTGAACATCCTGACCGTGACCGAAGCGGAAGAAAAACACCTGGAAGAAGATGCCAAGCTGCGTGAGCACTTCATCCGTCATCTGGGTGTGGACGAAGAAATGGCTGCCCTGCTGGTGCAGGAAGGCTTTGCAACACTGGAAGAAGTGGCCTATGTGCCAATTTCCGAAATGCTGGAAATCGATGGTTTCGATGATGCGCTGGTAAACGAGCTGCGTAGCCGAGCGCGTGACGCCATCCTGACCCTGGCAATTGCTTCGGAAGAAAAAGTGGAAGAAGTGGCCGACGAGCTCAAGGATCTGGAAGGACTGGATGCCGAGCTGGTACGCAAACTGGCCGAAAACGGCGTGACCACCCGTGACGACCTGGCCGATCTCGCCGTTGACGATCTGGTCGACATGACAGGCATGGATGCCGATGCGGCGCGCGCGCTCATCATGAAAGCCCGCGAACACTGGTTCAACTGAGCCAGCCCCGCAAACGGATCGATTGCTAGAAGGAATTAGGAATACGCATGGTTTTAACGAATGTAAAGCAGTTTGCGAGTGAGCTGAACTTGTCCCCGGAACGTCTTCTGGAACAGTTGAAAAACGCAGGTGTAGGCAAGCGTGGCTTTGATGACACGCTGACCGAGCAGGATAAAAAGCAGTTGCTGGACTTTCTGAAAACGTCGCATGGCGCACGTGATGAAGGCAAGGTAACCCTGACCCGTAAGCAAACCAGCGAGATCCACACTGCCGCAGGCAGCACTGTCAAAGTGGAAACCCGCAAGAAACGTACTTTTGTGCGCCCGGAAGACCAGCCTGCTGCTGCAGCCCCTGCTGTGGAAGCCCCCAAGGCTGCCGAGCCGGTAGCTGAGGCAGCACCGCAAGTTGCTGCCCCGGTGGTCGAAGCTGCCAAGCCGGAGGCTGCGCCTGTAGCCGCTAAGCCTGCCCAGCCAAAAGCTGAAGACAAGAAAGTGGAAGAGAAAAAGGCAGAAGCCAAGCCAGCCGCCAAGCCGGCAGCTGAAGTTGCCGCACCGGTAGCCCCGGTGAAGCAGCCTACGCTGACGCGCCCGGCACCCACTTCTATCCTGAGCCAGGAAGAAATGGATGCTCGCGCTTCTGAAGAGCGCCGCCAGGCAGAATTCCGCGCACGTCAGCAAGCACTGCTGCGTGAAAAGCAGGAACGTGAAGCACGCCGTCTGGCTGCCAAGGCAGAGGCTGCTGCACCGGCTAAGCCGGTAGTAGAAGTCAAGCCAGAGCCGAAAGCAGAAGAACTGCCGCGTTCGGCCAAGCCTACCCAGCCGCGCATGCAGCCAGCTGCTGCTGGTCAGCGTACCGATGCACCGCGTGGCGATCGCCCGGCAGGCCAGGGTCAGCGCCCGGCAGGTCAAGGCCAGCGCCCAGGTCAAGGTGGCCAGGCACGTCCGGCAGGCCAGGGCGCTCGCCCTGCTGCAGGCGGTGGCGCAGCCCCGGCACGCGGCCCAGCCGCTGCCACCACGGCACCGGCACCGGCTGGCGATGCTCGCCCAGGCGACAAGCGCGGCCCGGCCAAGAAGGGTGGCAGCAAGGACTGGAACGACGGTAAAAAAGGCAAAGGCCTGAAAACCCGTGGTGGCGATACCAGCAACGACTGGAAATCGCGCAAGTCCGGCGGCAAGCACAAAAACAGCAATAACCAGCACGCCTTCCAGGCACCGACCGAGCCTATCGTGCACGAAGTACTGGTGCCGGAAACCATCACCGTGGGTGATCTGGCTCACCGTATGGCCGTGAAGGCCGCCGAGGTGATCAAGGTCCTGATGAAGATGGGCATGATGGTGACCATCAACCAGGTACTGGACCAGGAAACCGCGCTGATCATCGTGGAAGAAATGGGCCACGTGGGTAAAGCTGCCCAGGCGGATGATCCGGAAGCCTACCTGGCCGATGGCGAAACCATCGAAGTGGCCGAGCAGATTTCGCGTCCGCCGGTGGTAACCGTGATGGGTCACGTTGACCACGGTAAGACCTCGCTGCTGGATTACATCCGTCGCGCCAAGGTAGCAGCCGGCGAAGCGGGTGGCATTACCCAGCATATCGGTGCCTACCACGTTGAAACCGACCGCGGCATGATCACCTTCCTGGATACCCCGGGCCACGAGGCGTTTACCGCCATGCGTGCCCGTGGTGCCAAGGCAACCGATATCGTGGTGCTGGTGGTAGCGGCCGACGACGGCGTGATGCCACAAACCATCGAAGCGATTCACCACGCCAAAGCAGCTGGTGTGCCGATCGTGGTGGCCGTGAACAAGATCGACAAGCAAGGCGCCAACGCCGAGCGTATCCGCCAGGAACTGGTTGCCCACGAAGTGGTGCCGGAAGACTGGGGTGGCGATACCCAGTTCATCGAAGTGTCGGCCAAAATGGGCCTGAACATCGATGCGCTGCTGGAAGCCATCCTGCTGCAAGCCGAAGTGCTGGAGCTCACTGCTGCGGTAGATGCACCTGCCAAGGGCATTATCGTGGAAGCCCGCCTGGACAAAGGCCGTGGCCCGGTAGCGACTCTGCTGGTACAGTCCGGTACCCTGAAGAAGGGCGACATCGTGCTGGCTGGCACCGCCTTTGGCCGCGTGCGTGCCATGGTGGACGAAAACGGCAAGCCGATCGACGAAGCCGGCCCGGCTATCCCGGTAGAAATCCTGGGTCTGTCCGACGTGCCGTCCGCTGGTGAAGACGCCATGGTCCTGGCCGACGAGAAAAAGGCGCGTGAAATCGCCCTGTTCCGTGCTGGCAAGTTCCGTGATGTTCGTCTGGCCAAGCAGCAAGCGGCCAAGCTGGAAAACATGTTTGCCCAGATGTCCGAAGGCGAAGTGCAGAACCTGCCTATCATTATCAAGGCAGACGTACAGGGTTCGTACGAAGCACTGGCCGGCAGCCTGCAAAAGCTGTCTACCGAAGAAGTGCGCGTCAACATCTTGCACTCCGGTGTGGGTGGCATTTCCGAGTCCGATATCAACCTGGCGATTGCGTCCAAGGCCATCGTGGTGGGCTTCAACGCCCGTGCCGATGCCGCAGCGCGCAAGCTGGCGGAGAGCGAAGGCGTGGAAATCCGTTACTACAACATCATTTACGATGTGGTAGACGACGTGAAAGCCGCTATGTCCGGCATGCTGGCACCTGAGAAGAAAGAGCAGATCATTGGTACCGTGGAAATCCGTCAGGTGATCTCCGTGTCCAAGGTCGGCAATATCGCAGGTTGCATGGTGACCGATGGCATCATCAAGCGTGCTGCAAGCATCCGCCTGATCCGTCACAACGTGGTGGTTCACACCGGCGAGCTGGACTCCCTGAAGCGCTTCAAGGACGACGTGAAGGAAGTGAAGCAAGGCTACGAATGCGGCCTGATGCTGAAGAACTTCAACGATATCCAGGAAGGCGACCAGCTGGAAGTGTTCGAGATCGTGGAAGTCGCACGTTCTCTGTAATGCAGTGATATAGAGGCGGGTGCCAGGTTGGCCGCATGGCCGGCGGGCACTCGCCTTTTCTTGTTTCAGCCATGAAAGCCATTGCAGCGCATAGCGGTATGCCGTGGCGGGTTTCGTGGCCAGGAGTATCAGACCATGGCTAAAGCCAAAAAAGGTTTTTCCCGCTCGGACCGTATTGCCGAGCAGATCCAGCGCGAGCTGGCCGAGCTGATCCGCAAGGGCCTGAAAGACCCGCGTGTGGGTTGGGTCACCATTACTGCGGTAGACGTTACCCGTGACTACTCGCACGCCAAGGTGTTCTACACCGTGATGGACGAGAACAAGCGCGAGATCACCCAGGAAGCGCTGGAAAGCGCCGCCGGTTACCTGCGCAACGGCATTGGCCGCGTGCTGCAGATCTTTACCACTCCGCAGCTGCACTTTGTCTACGACGACTCTATCGAGCGCGGTGTGTACATGAGCCGCCTGATTGACGAAGTGAACGGCAATGCCACCACCGTCGAACACGACGATGCGGCCAACCTTGACGCAGAAGACGGCGACGAGGGCGAAGAGGGTAGCGATAAAGCATGAGTGCACCGCGTCGCGTAAAGCTGCCTATCAATGGCGTTTTGCTGCTGGACAAGCCTTATCTGCTAAGTAGCAACACCGCGCTGCAGCGCGCGCGCTGGCTGTACAGTGCGGCCAAGGGCGGCCATACCGGCGTGCTGGACCCGCTGGCCACCGGCCTGCTGCCGCTGTGCTTTGGTGAGGCCACCAAGTTTTCCTCGTACCTGCTGGATGCCGACAAGGGCTACCGTGCCACTGTCAAGTTTGGCGAAGTCACCACCACCGGCGATATCGAGGGCGAAGTGGTACTGCAGCGCCCGGTAGCGTTTACGCTGCCGCAGTTGCAGGCCGCCATCGCCGCGCATACCGGCCCCATCAGCCAGGTGCCGCCCATGTATTCGGCGCTGAAGCATCAGGGCAAGGCGCTGTACGAGTACGCGCGCGAGGGCATCGAGATCAAGCGTGAGGCGCGGGATGTCACCATCCATCGTATCGATTTGATCTCGTTCGACGGCACGACCGCCGTGATCGACGTGCTGTGCAGCAAAGGCACCTATATCCGCACGCTGGGGCAGGATATTGGCGAGATGCTGGGCTGCGGTGCGCACCTTACCGGCCTGCGCCGCACCACGACGGGTGGTTTCCTGCTGGAGAACGCCATTACGCTGGAGCAGCTGGAGGCCACGCCAGCCGAGGCGCGCGGCCAACTATTGCTGCCGATAGACGTGCTGGTCACCCATTTTGACGAGCAGACCCTGCCTGCGCGCGACGCCGAGCGTTTTTGTCACGGCCAAGCCGTGCGTGCGCCGGAAAAATGTGAGACAATGCGCCGTTTTCGCGTATACCGCGAGGCAACGCGAGAATTTCTCGGACTGGCCGAGGCAAGAGACGACAGTCTGTTGCACCCGGTCCGGGTAACGGCTGCTCCGGCAGCCGCTGTGTGAAGTGTAGGTGGGTTCCGGCTCGCCGCACTTGTCGGGTTTTACCGCCCTAAACCGATATTGGAGTAATTCCTCATGGCAATGAACGCCGAAAAAAAAGCAGTCATCGTTAAAGATTTCCAGCGTAAAGAAAACGACACCGGTTCCACCGAAGTTCAAGTGGCACTGCTGACCGCTCGTATCAATGACCTGACTCCGCACTTCAAAGCCAACACCAAGGATCACCACAGCCGTCGTGGCCTGCTGAAACTGGTGAGCCGTCGTCGTCGTCTGCTTGACTACCTCAAGCGTACCGATGCTGAAGGCTACCGCGCTCTGATCGCTCGTCTGGGTCTGCGCAAGTAATCGGTTTGAATTCGAAAAAGTCGCAGCCCGTCTGCGACTTTTTCGTTTCTGCAGTAGCAGTATCTGTAAGTTATTGAGTCAACGGGGGGAGCCTCTATAAATCTGCATCATGCTGGTGCCGATTCGTAGGGGTTCCCGTTGCATAAAGTACCTAATGAAGGGCACCTCAAGTGTTTAACAAAATTACCAAGTCGTTCCAGTACGGCAAACATACCGTTACCCTGGAAACCGGCGAAGTAGCGCGCCAGGCATCCGGCGCGGTACTGGTGTCGGTAGAAGATACCGTGGTTCTGGTTTCTGTTGTGGGCTCCAAAAACGTGAAGCCGGGCCAGGATTTCTTCCCGCTGACCGTGGACTACCTGGAGCGTACTTACGCTGCCGGCAAGATCCCTGGCGGTTTCTTCAAGCGTGAAGGCAAACAGTCCGAAAAAGAAATCCTGACCAGCCGCCTGATCGATCGCCCGATTCGCCCGCTGTTCCCGGAAGGCTTCTACCACGACGTACAAATCGTGGCCACCGTGATGTCGCTGAACCCGGAAGTGGATTCCGACGTGCCGGCCATGATCGGTGCCTCCGCTGCTCTGGCCATCTCCGGCCTGCCGTTCAACGGCCCGATCGGTGCCGTGCGCGTAGGTTACGCCAATGGTGAGTACATCCTGAACCCGACCAAAACCGAGCTGCTGACCTCGGAAATGGATCTGGTCGTAGCCGGTACCGAGCGTGCCGTGCTGATGGTTGAGTCCGAAGCCAAAGAACTGTCTGAAGCCGTGATGCTGGGCGCCGTGGTATTTGGCCACGACCAGATGCAAGCTGCCATTACCGCCATTAACGAGTTTGCTGACGAAGTGAACCCGGTAATGTGGGACTGGGAAGCGCCGGCCAAGAACGAAGCACTGATCGCCCAGATCCGTGACATTTCCGGCGAAGCCATTGCCAACGCCTTCCGCATCCGCCAGAAGGGCGCCCGTTCCGAAGCGCTGAACGCTGCCTGGGCTGCCGTGAAGGCCGCACTGATCACCGAAGACACCGACACACTGGTGGCGAACGAGATCAAAGGCATCTTCAAATCGCTGGAAGCCGAAATCGTGCGTGGCCAGATTCTGTCTGGCGAGCCGCGTATCGACGGCCGCGACACCCGCACCGTACGTCCAATCGCCATCCGCACCGGCGTTCTGCCACGCGTACACGGCTCCTCGCTGTTCACCCGTGGTGAAACCCAAGCGATCGTGACCACCACCCTGGGCACCAAGCAGGACGAGCAGATCATCGACGCACTGGCCGGCGAATACACCGACCGCTTCATGCTGCACTACAACTTCCCGCCATATTCCACCGGTGAAGCTGGCCGCATGGGCCCGCCAAAACGCCGCGAAATCGGCCACGGCCGCCTGGCCAAGCGTGCACTGGCACAAGTACTGCCGTCCGAAACCGAATTCGGCTACACCATGCGTGTGGTGTCCGAAATCACCGAATCCAACGGCTCCTCGTCGATGGCTTCCGTGTGCGGTGGCTGCCTGGCACTGCTGTCCGCCGGTGTACCGCTGAAAGCCCACGTGGCCGGTATCGCCATGGGCCTGATTCTGGAAGGCAACCGCTTTGCCGTGCTGACCGATATCCTGGGTGACGAAGATCACCTGGGCGATATGGACTTCAAGGTAGCTGGTACCGCCGCTGGCGTGACTGCCCTGCAGATGGATATCAAGATCCAGGGCATCACCAAGGAAATCATGCAGATCGCGCTGGAGCAAGCCAAAGACGGCCGCCTGCATATCCTGGGTCACATGAAAGAAGCCATCGAAGGCCCGCAAGAGTTGTCCACTCACGCGCCGCGTCTGTACGTGATGAAGATCAACCCGGAGAAAATCCGCGAAGTGATCGGTAAAGGTGGTGAAACCATCCGCGCCATCACCAAAGATACCGGCTGCGAGATCAACATCGAAGAAGACGGCACCATCACCATCGCCTCCGTGTCCAACGAAGGCGCCGAGGCTGCCAAGAAGCGTATCGAAGAAATCACCGCTGAAGTCGAAGTAGGCAAAGTCTACGAAGGCCCGGTAGTGAAGATTCTGGACAACAACGTGGGCGCCATCGTGTCCATCATGCCGGGCAAAGATGGTCTGGTACACATTTCGCAGATCGCTCACGAGCGCATCAAGAACGTGTCCGACTACCTGAAAGAAGGCCAGATCGTGAAAGTGAAAGCCATCGAGATGGACGACCGCGGCCGCGTTCGCCTGTCGATCAAGGCTTTGCTGGACAACCCGGCAGCCCCGGCTGCCCAGGGTGACTTCGGTCTGAAATCCGGCGCCTAAGCCAGATAACCCTGTTACGGCAGGGTAGACAAACCGCCTGTCAGCGCAAGCTGGCAGGCGGTTTTGCTTTGTGGCGCGGGCATGAAAAAGCCACCCCGCAGGGTGGCTGTGCTGGCTTGCGGCCAACATTGGCCGCAGCGAGCCTGCTTAGTGGTTGTGTGCGCCGGCGGCACCGTGGCCGGTTTGTGCACGCACAAACTGGTCATCAAAGCGGGCGCGCTCGGTTGCTGCGGCCGCGCTGCGGTCCAGCAGCGACACCACGATACTCACGGCAAACGCCAGCGGCATGGAGAACAGCGCCGGGTGCTCGTACGGGAAGATGGCGGTTTCATTGCCCAGTACCGTGACCCATACCGCCTTGGACAGGATCACCAGCGTTACCGCCGAAATCAGGCCGCTAAAGCCGCCCAGCAGCGCACCACGGGTGGTCAGGTCTTTCCAGTACATGGACAGGATCAGGATAGGGAAGTTGGTGGACGCTGCCACGCCGAAGGTCAGGCCAACCAGGAAGGCCACGTTCTGTTTCTCGAACAGGATGCCCAGCACAATCGCCAGTACGCCAATCGCTACTGCTGCAATGCGCGACACTTTCAGCTCGGACTTCTCGTCAGCCTTGCCCTTTTTGATCACGGTAGCGTACAGGTCGTGCGAGATAGCCGACGCGCCCGCCAGTGCCAGGCCAGCTACCACCGCCAGGATGGTGGCAAAGGCCACGGCAGACAAAAAGCCCAGGAACAGGTTGCCGCCCACGGCTTTGGCCAGATGCATGGCCACCATATTGCCGCCGCCTACCAGCTTGCCACCCAGCTCGCCGTTCACGAAGTACTGCGGGTCTTTGCCGATGATCACCACTGCGGCAAAGCCCAGCGTGCACACCACCAGGAAGAAGAAGCCGATAAAGCCGGTAGCGTAGAACACCGATTTACGTGCTTCCTTGGCATTAGGCACGGTAAAAAAGCGCATCAGGATATGCGGCAGGCCGGCAATGCCGAATACCAGACCCAGCGACATGGACGCCACGTTTACCGGGTCGGCCAGCATACTGCCCGGGCCCATCATGCCCAGGCCGTCCTTGTGCACGGTAATGGCTTCGCGCGCGAGGGTTTCGTAGCTGAAGCCAAAGCGCGACATGGCCATGAAAGCCAGGGTGGTGCCGCCAGCCAGCAGCAGTACGGCCTTGATGATTTGCACCCAGGTGGTGGCGATCATGCCGCCAAAGATCACATAGGCCATCATCACCACGCCGACCACTACCACGGCTACCGGGTAGTCCAGGCCAAACAGCAGCTGGATCAGCTGGCCAGCGCCCACCATCTGTACGATCAGGTAGAAGCTCACCACGGTCAGCGAGCCAAAGGCGGCAAAGGTGCGGATTTTGTTCTGGTCCAGCCGGTAGCTGGCGATATCGGCAAAGGTGAAGCGGCCCAGGTTACGCAGGCGCTCGGCCATCAGGAAGGTAATGATGGGCCAGCCCACAAAGAAGCCCACGGTGTAGATAAAGCCATCGTAGCCTTTGGCAAACACCATGCTGGACAAGCCCAGCAGCGTGGCGGCCGACATATAGTCGCCGGCAATGGCCAGGCCGTTCTGGAAGCCGGTAATGTCGCCGCCCGCGGTATAGAAGTCACTGGCGGAGCGGGTACGGCGCGATGCCCAGTAAGTAATGCCCAGCGTCAGCACCACAAACACCATGAACATACCGATGGCGGCCACGTTCAGCGGCTGTTTTTCCACGGCACCGGCCATGGCGGGGCCGGCCATGGCCAGCGGGCTGGCAGACAGCGCCAGCAGGGTAGCGAGGGGGCGCATCATGGCTGGCTCTCCTGCAGGATGGTGGCCGTCAGGCGGTCAAACTCGGTATTGGCGCGGTACACGTAATAGCCGGTCAGTGCCCAGGTAAACACGATGATGGCGGCGCCCACTGGTACGCCGACAGACAGTACGCCACCGCTGTGCAGTGCCTGGTGCAAGGTAGCCGGTGCCAGGGCCACCACCAGCATGTACAGGTAATAGGTACCCAGCGTGAGGGCGGCCAGCGTCCAGGCCAGGGTAGAGCGCCGTTTCACCAGGGTGGCGAATTGCGGGTGTTGCCGGATGGCGTGTGTTGCATTGCCAGTCATGATCTCTCCTGTTTCTCGGTTGTGGTACTGCGGGGGCCGCTCTGTGGCGGCTGGTGTCGAGCATTTACTCGCTTATGCTTGATGATTCCCTGTCAACCTTGCGCAACTGTGTGTGAAATGTAACGAAACATGAACGGGGCATGATTGGGTGGCGCGCGCCGTCTGGCAGGGGTTTTTACGCCGCATGGCAGCCGCTTCGGGCCCGTTGACGTGGCGGCCTTGCAACAAAGGGTAGCGGCGGCGTGGCAAAAAAATCCCCGCCGAAGCGGGGTATAAGGGGGAAATGTTCGCAGCGTAGCTACGAGGCCTGCCATGCCGGCACGATGCGGCCAACCAGAACACCCCTGTTGCAGGGTTGGCCGCAGGCGCTGCCGGTGCGGCGGGTTACTGGATGGCGGCGGCAGCGTTGGTTTGCTGGCGCAGCAGAAACTTCTGGATCTTGCCGGTAGAGGTTTTCGGGATAGGCCCGAAGATAATGCGCTTGGGCACCTTGAAGCGTGCCAGGTGGGCGCGGCAGTGTTCGATCACCGCGGCTTCGTCGCCGTCTACGCCTTCGCGCATCTCCAGGAAGGCGCACGGTACCTCGCCCCATTTCGGGTCTGGCAGCGCCACCACGGCGGCCGAGATCACGCCGGGGAAGCGGCACAGCACGTCTTCTACCTCGATGGACGAAATATTCTCGCCACCGGAAATAATGATGTCCTTGGAGCGATCCTTGATCTTCACATAGCCATCGGGCTGGATCACGGCCAGGTCGCCGGTGTGGAACCAGCCGCCAGCCAGCGATTCTTCGGTGGCGCGGGCGTTTTTCAGGTAGCCCTTCATCACCAGGTTGCCGCGGAACATGATCTCGCCCATGGTTTCGCCATCGTGCGGGACTTCGGTCATGGTGCTCGGGTCCATCACCGTCATGCCTTGCTGCATGGTGTAGCGCACGCCCTGGCGGCCATTGCGCTCGGTACGACCGCTAATATCCATATCGGCCCATTCGTCCTGCTTGGCGCACACCGACGCCGGGCCGTAGGTTTCGGTCAGCCCGTACACGTGGGTAATGTTGAAGCCCAGGGTTTCCATGCCTTCGATGACTGCCGAAGGGGGCGCGGCACCCGCTACCAGGCAGTGCACCTGATGTTCGATGCCCTGTTTGCAGTCGCTCGGCGCGTTGATCAGCATATTGTGCACAATCGGTGCGCCGCAGTAGTGGCTCACACGGTGGGTCTTGATCAGCTCGAAGATCAGCCGCGGGTCCACGCGGCGCAGGCAGACGTTGGTGCCGACGTTGGCCGCCATGGTCCACGGGAAGCACCAGCCATTGCAGTGGAACATCGGCAGCGTCCACAGATACGTGGCGTGGCGCGGTATGCCCCAATCCAGGATATTGCAGCTGGCGTTCAGGTAGGCGCCGCGGTGGTGGTACACCACGCCCTTGGGGTTGCCGGTGGTGCCAGAGGTGTAGTTCAGGGAGATAGCATCCCATTCGTTATCCGGCAGCTGCCAGGCGTAATCCGGGTCGCCACCGGCAAGGAAGGCTTCATATTCGATGCTGCCCAGGCGCTGGCCGGGGCCGGTGTATTCTGCGTCGTCCACGTCGATTACCAGTGGCGGCTTATCCAGCAGCGCCAGGGCCGGGGCGATGGTGAACGAGAACTCGCGGTCGGTAATCAGCACCCGTGCCTCGCCGTGCTGCAGCATGAATGCGATGGCTTCCGGGTCCAGCCGCGTGTTTAGCGTATTGAGCACGGCACCGCACATCGGCACGCCAAAGTGACAGTCCAGCATGGCCGGAATATTGGGCAGCATCACCGCCACGGTGTCGCCTTTGCCTATGCCGTGGCTGGCCAGCGCGCTGGCCAGGCGGCGGCTGCGCTCGTAAGCCTGCTGCCAGCTAAAGCGCTGGCTGCCATGCACGATGGCGGTACGGTGCGGGTAAACCGCCGCAGCGCGTTCGATATAGCTCAGCGGCGACAGCGGCACATGGTTGGCCGCAGTTTGGGGCAGGTCTTGCTGGTAGCTGTGCAGGGACATCCGGTCACACTCCTCTGTCTGTGTTGCTGTCATTATCTGCACGATGATTGCCCCCAACCCTTGCGCAAGTTTGTGGCAATTGTAACGAATGATTTCAGCCGCGCTTTTGTGGTGCAAGCTGGCCTAAAATCGCGCTTTATATCGATAAGCCATTGCCATTAGCCGGGGAAAACGTCGTCATGTTGCAACACTCTGCCGCGGGGCTGGATAGCTCGCAGCGCAACGCCATGTTGCTATACGGGCTGGATTTGCTGGACCAGGGCGTCACCGTGTTTGACGCCCAGCTGCGCCTGCTGGCGTGTAACCAGCGCTTTCTGGACTTGCTGGACTTCCCGCCGGAGCTGGGGCAGGTGGGGACACCGTTTGCCGACTACATGCGCTACAACGCCTACCGTGGCGAATATGGCCCCGGCGACCCCGAGCAGCAGGTGGCAGAGCGCGTGGCGCTGGCCATGCGTTTCGAGCCGCACGACACCGAGCGCATCCGGCCGGACGGTTCGGTGCTGCGCGTGCGCGGCGAGCCGCTGCCATCGGGCGGCTTTATTGCACTGTACACCGACAAGACCCAGCAGCAGGCCTACGAGCGCGTACAGCAGCAGCAAAAAGCCGACCTGGAATCGCACGTGCGCGCCCGCACTGCCGAGCTGGAGGCCGCCAACCAGCGCCTGCGCGAGGCGCATGCGGCCAACGTGCAGATCACCGCCGCCCTGCAGCGCAGCGAGGAGCGGCTGCGGCTGATTACCGATACCATCCCCGCGCTGATCGCCTATTTCGATAAAGACCATATCTACCGTTATGCCAATAAAGGCTATAGCGACTGGTTTGGCCGCCGTAACGAGCACATCGTGGGCCAGCACATCGAAGCCGCGCTAGGCAGCAAGTTTTACGCGGCGGTGGTGAGCTATGTGAACGAGGCGCTCACCGGCAAGCAGGTCACCTACGAGTACTCGATGGAGAAAGACGACGGCACGCATATCTTTGCGCGTAGTACGCTGGTGCCGGAAATCGCCCCCGATGGCGAGGTGCTGGGCTGCTTTGTGCTGTCGTTCGACATTACCGAGCAAAAGCAAACCCAGTCGGCGCTGGTGCAGGCGCAAAAAATGGAAGCCGTCGGCCAGCTGTCCGGCGGCCTGGCGCACGACTTCAACAATATGCTGACCGTGGTGATCGGCAACCTGGCCGAGCTACGCCGCCACGAGGCGCACAACACCGCGCTGCTGGGCTACCTGGATCCGGCGCTGCAAGCCGCCGAGCGCGGCGTGGCGCTGGTGCGCCGCCTGTTGACCTTTGCCCGCCAGCAGCCGCTGCTGCCCAGTGCGGTGGATATCGGCGCACTGTTGCAGGACATGCTGCAGCTGATACGCCGTTCGCTGCCAGAAAGCATTGCGCTGCAAAGCCAGCTGCCCCCGGCGCCGCTGTTTGCCATGGCCGACCCGCATCAGCTGGAAAGCGCCATCCTGAACCTGGTACTCAACGCCCGCGACGCCATGGCCGAAGGCGGCAGCCTGCAGCTGGGCGCCAGCCTGGCCCAGCTAAGCGAACGCGAGGCCGCCGAATGGCAGCTGCAGGCTGGCGACTATGTGTGTATCGAGGTAGCCGATACCGGCTGTGGCATGTCGCCCGAGCTGCTGCTGCGCGTATTCGAGCCCTTTTTTACCACCAAGCGCTTTGGCAGTGGCAGCGGCCTGGGGCTGGCCATGGTGTACAGCTTTGCCCGCCAGTCTGGCGGGGCCATCCACGTGAGCAGTACCCCGGGCAAGGGCACGCGCTTTACCCTGCGCCTGCCGCACACCCAGCCCGCCGCGCAGCCGGCCGGGCGGCTGAACTTTAGCGGCAAGGCCGGCGGGCGCGAGCGGCCGCTGACCCTGCTGGTAGAAGACAACGCCGAAGTACGCCGCGTGGTACGCCTGCAGCTCACCAGCCTGGGCTACCCGGTGCTGGAGGCAGAAAGCGGCGACGAAGCCGCCCTGATGCTGGAAAACATTCCGGATATCGGCCTGCTGCTCAGCGATATCGTCATGCCTGGCACGCTGGATGGCCGCGCCCTGGCACAGCTGGCACGCAGCCTGCTGCCGCGTATCCGCGTGGTGTTGATGAGCGGCTACGACGACAGTAGCCATAGCGCCGGTAGCGGCTTTGCCAAGCTGGAAAAACCCTTCACCCCGGCCGAGTTGGCCGCTTTGCTAGACGAGGTAATGTTGTGCCCACCGCAAGCCTGAGCCCTGCCGAGCCAGCCATCAGCGACAAGCTGGTGTACCTGGTAGAAGACGACCTGTCCATTTCGCGGCTGATTGTCACCATCCTGCGCGATTACCAGTTTCGCTGCGAGTCGTTCCGTACCGGTGCATCGCTGCTGCAGCGCGTGCGCCAGCAGCCGCCGGACCTGGTGATTGTGGACCTGGGCCTGCCCGATATGGACGGCATGGCCATTGTGCGCCAGGTGCGCGAGCAGCAGCGCTGTGGCGTGATCATCCTGAGCGGGCGCGGCCACGTGGGCGACCGCGTGATGGGGCTGGAAACCGGCGCCGACGACTACATCATGAAGCCGTTCGAGCCGCGCGAGCTGGTGGCGCGTGTGCGCAGCATCCTGCGCCGCTGCGACAAACCCGCAGAGGGCCATGCGGCCAACCCCACGCGCTGCGCCTGTTTCGCGGGCTGGCGCTACGAGATGGACAGCTACAAACTGTTGGCCGCAGATGGCAGCGAACGCACGCTCAGTGCCGGTGAAGGCCAGATGCTGCAGCGCTTTCTGGAGCGGCCCAACCGCGTGCTGCCGCGCGAGCAGCTGCTGGGCCAGGACGATATCTCGCCCTACGATCGCAGCATCGACGTGCGTATCTCACGCCTGCGCCGCAAGCTGGAAGACGACAGCTACAACCCGCGCCTGATCAAGACGGTCTACGGCGCGGGCTATCTGTTTGTCAGCAAGGTGGACTGGGTCTGAGGCAGCCCCATCCGCCTAGCGTACCGACAGGGTGTGGCCCTGCGCCGCACTGGCGCTGCCCAGCTCGATAAGCTGCATCACATCAATGGCCTGGCTGGCCGGTACAGGGTTGGCCGCACCGTCCAGTATGGCGGCCGCCACGCCGGCGTAGTAATGGCGGTAGTCGCCCGGCTGCATGGCCACGGCGTGGCCGTGTTCCTGGCCGTCTTGCTGTACATAGTGCAGGCCCGGCAGCGGGTCGTGCCCCCAGCCGGCGCAGCCGGGTGTTTCCCCTCGCTTCAGCTGGCTTTCCTGGGTGTCCAGGCCGTATTTCACGTAGCTGCCCTGTGTGCCGTGTACGGCAAAGCGCGGCGAGCCGCCGCTGACCAGGCAGCTGGCCGACAGCAGCACGCGCAGGTGCGGGTAGTGCAGGCTGACATGGAAATAGTCGGTGGCCACCGCGCCGCTACGCTGTGCTGCCAGGTCGGCGTGCAGCGCGTGCGGCATGCCGAACAGCTGCAGCGCCTGGTCCAGCAGGTGCGGGCCCAGGTCGTACCACAGGCCGCCACCGGCCACGGTCGACTCGCGCCAGCGTGCCTGTACCTGCGGGCGGTAGCGCTCGAAGCGCGATTCAAACAGGCTGATCTGCCCCAGGCTGCCGCTAGCCAGCAGCTGGCGCAGGGTCAGGAAATCGGCATCCCAGCGGCGGTTGTGAAACACCGACAGCAGGCGCTGGTGGTGGCTGGCCAGCACCTGCAGCTGCCGGGCTTCAGCCAGGGTGGTGGTGAAGGGCTTGTCTACCACGACGTGCTTGCCGGCACGCAGCGCCGCCTCGGCCTGCGGGTAGTGGCAGTCGTTGGGGCTGGCAATCACCACCAGGTCGATGTCGGGGTTGGCCAGCGCCTGCGCCGGGTCGCTGACGACTTGCACGCCGGGCTGCTCGGCCAGCAGCTGCTCGCCCTTGCTGCTGACGATGGTATGCAGGCGCAGGCGCGGCTCGGCATGAATCAGCGGGGCATGAAAGGTGCGGCCAGCGTAGCCATAGCCGATCAGGGCAACATTCAGAGGGGATGTCATGCGCGCTCCACAGTAGGGCAGGCCGTGTGGCCGGCAGCAAAGCTTGCATGAAAAAGCCCGTGTACGCTAGCAAGTACACGGGCGGCTGGCGGGTGGCCGGGCTTAGTTTTTTTGCAGACCCAGCATCAGCTGGTCGAACAGGCGGCCAACGGCGGTTTGCTGTTCCGGGCTCAGGCCCAGGGTGGCGCTGGCGGCCGGTAGCTGGCGGCGCAGCTCTACCAGGCTGGCTTGCTGCGCCTGGATGCGGGCCTGCAGGGCAGACACCTCGCGGTGCAGCTCGTCCAGGCCTTGTGCGCGTGCGGCGGCCACTTCGGCCAGGATGGCCAGGTGGTCGCGCAGGCGGCCGCAGCGGTCTTCGTCGTCCAGCGGCATGTCGCGCACCACCAGGCAGCAGTGCGGGTAGTTGAACGAGGTGTTGCTGCCGGACGAATAGATATGCGTCAGCGTGCGCGCATTGGCAATAATGCTGGCTTCCAGCGGCGTGGCCTGGCCGTCGGTAGCGTGCAGGTGTTCGCCCAGGCTGCCATAGACTTGCATGCAGCCGTGCAGGCCGTAGGCTTCCAGTGTATTGCCGATGGATTGCGCGATTTCCTGGTAGTTGTCCAGCTTGTTGATGTTGCGGATAAAGTCTACCAGCACGCCCATTTCCGACATGGCGGTCATGGCTGTCATGGCGGCAGAAAAGGCGCTGCGGCCGTTTTCTTGCAGCTGGCGTTGCTCGTCGCGCTGGCGCAGTACCAGGGCCAGCTTCAGCAGCAGTTCGCGCGGGTCGATAGGTTTGCACAGAAAGTCATTGCCGCCCGCATCGTAGCCTTGCAGCCTTTCTTGCAGCTCTACATGGGCCGAGATGAACAGGATGGGCATGCCTAGCCCTTGCTCGCGCAGCCGGCGGCACACTTCGTAGCCGTCCATTTCCGGCATTTCCACGTCCAGCAGGATCACATCCGGGGTGTCTTCTTCTACCAGTGCTAGGGCTTCCTTGCCCTGGGTGGCAAAGCGCGTGGCGTAGTGCCCATCGAGTACGCTGGCGTAAAAAGCACGCTGGGTTTTACTGTCTTCGACGACCAGCAGCTTTGCTTCGGACATGCCTATCTCCTTGCTTGAATCTGGAACGCGCAGACCTGCCATGGCAGCTGCTTGTCAATTAGCCTGTAACTTTACTGCATCTGTTGTAAAAGTTAGATGTTATTTCGATATTTTGCTGGCCAGATTGTAGTGGATATGGCTGGCGCAGCGCGCCGGGTGTGCGGCCATCGCCTGCCTTGGCACGGCGGCACGCCATGTGGCCAGGGCAGGGCTGCGCCGTGTGTTCGCCACGGGCAGGCCTGATGCGGGGCGAATTTTGCCTGGCCTAAAAGCAGAAAACGGTGGCGCTATTTTGCATTTCGATGATTTAAGTTTATGAAATGAAACCGTTTTTTGTGAGTGGCACATTGTTGGACAAAACAGGGAAATGTATAAGCGCATGTCGCAAAGAGGATATGGCCTGCTGCAGAGATTCGATTAGAATCGTTGCAAGACTGATGTAACAGTGCGCGGCGTACGCAGCGCGGGCTGTGAACAAACAATAATTGCGACAAATTGCAGGAAGGAACCCATCAATGAGCAACACTGTCACTCGCGACACATTCGACCAGGTTATGGTGCCCAACTACAGCCCGGCCGGTTTTATCCCGGTCAAGGCTGAAGGCTCCCGCGTGTGGGACCAGCAGGGCCGCGAGTTTATCGACCTGGCCGGTGGCATTGCCGTGAACTCGCTGGGCCACTGTCACCCGGAAGTGGTGGCAGCCCTGACCGAGCAAGCCGGCAAGCTGTGGCATGTTTCCAATGTGTTTACCAACGAGCCGGCGCTGCAGCTGGCCAGCGCGCTGGTAGAAAAGACCTTTGCCGAGCGCGTGTTCTTCTGTAACTCCGGTGCCGAAGCCAACGAAGCCGCCTTCAAGCTGGCACGCAAATACGCGGCCGACCACTACAGCGCCGACAAGTACGAAATCATCTCCTGCACCAACTCCTTCCACGGCCGTACCGTGTTTACCGTGAACGTAGGCGGCCAACCTAAATACGCGGAAGGCTTTGGCCCGAACCCGGCCGGTATTACCCACGTACCGTTTAACGATATCGACGCCCTGAAAGCCGCCATCTCCGACAAGACCTGCGCGGTGGTGATCGAGCCGGTACAGGGCGAGGGCGGTGTGATGCCGGCCGACCTGGCATACCTGCAAGCTGCCCGCGAGCTGTGCAATGCGCACAATGCGTTGCTGGTGTTCGACGAAGTGCAAACTGGCGTTGGCCGCACCGGCTCGCTGTACGCCTACCAGGAATACGGCGTGACCCCGGATATCCTGTCCAGCGCCAAAGGCCTGGGCGGTGGCTTCCCGATCGGTGCCATGCTCACCACCACCGCTATCGCCAAGAGCCTGGCGGTAGGCACCCACGGCACCACCTACGGTGGTAACCCGCTGGGTGCGGCCGTGGCCGGCAAAGTGGTAGAGATTGTCAGCCGCCCTGACGTGCTGGCCGGTGTACGCGCCAAGCACCAGCGCTTTGTGGATGGCCTGAACGCCATCAATGCCAAGTACAACGTCTTTAAAGAAGTGCGCGGCATGGGCCTGCTGATTGGCGCCGTGGTGTCGGACGAGTTTGCCGGCCGCGCCCGCGACTTCCTGAAAGCGGCCGAAGCCGAGCAGCTGATGGTGCTGGTAGCCGGCCTGTCGGTCGTGCGCTTTGCCCCGTCGCTGGTGATTACCGAGCAGGATATCGACGACGGCCTGGCGCGCTTCGACGCCGCCGTGGCTGCTGTGGTCGCCGCTAGCCGCAGCTAAGCCGTACCCAGTTAATACCCCTGATGCAAAGGAACACCGCAGCCAGCCCGGCAGCGGTGCGGGGCAGGCTGCGCCTGCGCCGGATAATAACGAGAGAGAGGCTTTCATGCTGATCGTGCGCCCAGTACGCATTTCCGATCTGCCGCTCATTGAAACCATGGCGGTGGAGAGTGGCATTGGCGTAACCAGCTTGCCGAACAATCGGGAAAAGCTTTACGAAAAAATCCAGACCTCGCTGGGGGCTTTTGAACACGAAGCCATCGCCGGAACGGGGCGTGAATACTATATGTTCGTGCTGGAAGACGAAGGCCGCGTGATCGGCACGGCGTCCATCAGCGCGTCCGCCGGCTTTGAAGAGCCGTTCTACAGCTACCGCAGCGAAACCATGGTGCACGCCTCGCGCGCGCTGCAGGTGAACAACCGCATCCATGTCCTGACCATGTGCCATGACCTCACCGGCATGGTGCAGCTGTGCGGCTTTTTCTGTTCGCCGCAGTATCACATTCGCGCCTACGAGCTGCTGTCGCGTGCCCGCTTGCTGTATATGGCGGCCGCGCGCGAACGCTTTGGCCGCCGCATCCTGGTAGAAATGCAGGGCATGCTGGACGAAAACGACCAGTCACCGTTCTGGGATGCCATTGGCCGCCGCTTCTTTAATATGGATTTCCCGCAGGTAGAGCAGGCGTTTGCCCAGCGCAGCAAGACCTTTATTGCCGAGCTGATGCCGACTTACCCCATCTACGTGCCCCTGCTGCCCGATGCGGCACAAAACGCCATTGGCCAGATCCACCCCGATTTCGAGCGCCCGTTCAGCATCCTGTCGCGCGAGGGCTTCGAGGCCGACGACTACATCGACATTTTTGACGGCGGTGCCGTGCTGACTGCCGAGGTAGACCAGCTGTTTTCGCTGCGCCAGCAGGGTGTGTACCAGGTAGAAGTGGCGCCTGTGCTGCCGGCCGGCGCACAGGAAGTACTGCTGTCCAACCACCGCAGCGGCCAGTTTGCCGCTACCCAGGCGCACGCCAGCCTGGTAGACGACGTGATGTTCATTACCCAGGAGACAGCCCGTGCGCTGTCTGTCAGCAGCGGCCAGCGTATCTGTGCTGCCCCGCTACTGCCTGAAGCCGGGAGGGCCCAAGCATGATGGTAATTCGCCCCGTACGGGCAGGGGATCTGCCCGGTTTGATGGACCTGGCGCGCAGCGCCGGTGTCGGGCTCACCAGCTTGCCGGTGAATGAAGACAGGTTGGCCGCACGCATTGCCCGCTCCGAGCGCAGCTTTAGCGGCGAGGCCGAGCTGGCCGAGCGTGGCTATGTGTTTGTGCTGGAAGACACCGACAGCGGCCGCGTTGGCGGCATCTGTGCGCTGGAAGCGGCCGTGGGCCTGAAAGAGCCCTGGTACAACTACCGCGTGGGCAATATCGTGCACGCGTCCGAAGAGCTGGACGTATACACCCGTCACGAAACCCTGTTCCTGTCCAATGACCACACCGGTTACAGCGAGCTGTGCACGCTGTTCCTGCACCCGGATTTCCGCGTTAACAAGAACGGTGGCCTGTTGTCCAAGAGCCGCTTTCTGTTTCTGGCGCAATTCCATCAGCTGTTTGGCAAGGTGGTGGTGGCCGAAATGCGCGGCGTGTCCGACGAGCACGGCAAATCGCCTTTCTGGGAGGCGCTGGGCCGCCATTTCTTCTCGATGGAGTTTGCCGAGGCAGACTACCTGACCGGCGTGGGGCAGAAGTCCTTCGTGGCCGAGCTGATGCCCAAGTTTCCGGTGTACATCGACTTTCTGCCGCAAGCTGCGCAAGACGTTATCGGCAAGACGCACGACAACACCCGCCCGGCGGTGGCCATGCTGCATAGCGAGGGCTTCCGCTACGAAGGCTACGTCGACATTTTCGACGCCGGCCCCACCGTACAGGCCTACGTGCAAGACGTGCGTGCCGTACGCGAAAGCCGCGTATTGCCAGCCAGCATCGGCGCCCAGCCCGACGGCCAGGCCGAGTGGTACCTGCTGGCCAATACCGGCTACGACAGCTTCCGCGTGATTCTGGCCGAGCTGGTGCGCGGGCCGGAGGGTGTAACGCTGAGTGCCGAACAGGCCAGCGCATTGAATATCAAGCAGGGCGACCCCGTGCGTATTGTCACGCTGTCGCCAAAGGAGACTGCATAGTGACTACCCAGTTTATCGATGGCAGCTGGTTCGCCGGCGAAGGCGAGCTGCTGAACAAAACCAACCCGGCCACCGGTGAAGCGATCTGGCAAGGCCAGGCCGCCAGCGCCGCACAAGTTGGCCGTGCCGTGGCCGCAGCCCGCGCTGCCTTCAAAGCCTGGGCACGCCTGCCGCTGGACGAGCGCCTGGCCATCATCCGCCGCTTTGGCGAGCTGCTGGCCGCCAACAAGGCCCAGCTGGCCGAGGTGATTGCCCGCGAAACCGGCAAGCCGATGTGGGAAGCGCAAACCGAAGTCACCACCATGGTGAATAAGGTGGATATCTCCATCAAGGCCTACCACGAGCGCACCGGCGAGCGCGCCGCGCCGATGGGTGATGCCCAGGCGGTATTGCGCCACAAGCCGCACGGCGTGGTCGCCGTGTTTGGCCCGTACAACTTCCCTGGCCACCTGCCTAATGGCCACATCGTGCCCGCGCTGATTGCCGGTAACACCGTGGTGTTCAAACCGTCCGAGCTGACCCCGTGGACCGCACAGGAAACCGTGCGCCTGTGGGCCGAGGCCGGCCTGCCGGCAGGCGTGATCAGCCTGCTGCAAGGCGCCAAGGAAACCGGTATTGCGCTGGCCAACCACGACGGCATCGACGGCCTGTTCTTTACCGGTAGCTCGGCCACCGGCAACCTGTTGCACAAAACTTTTGGCGGCCAGCCGGAGAAAATCCTGGCGCTGGAAATGGGCGGCAACAACCCGCTGATCGTCGGCCAGGTGGCCGACGTGGACGCTGCGGTGCACCATGTTATCCAGTCGGCTTTTGTGTCCGCTGGCCAGCGCTGCACCTGCGCACGCCGCCTGTTGGTCGCTGCCGGTGCCGAGGGTGATGCCTTTATTGCACGCCTGGTGCAGGTAGCGGCCAACCTGAAGGTAGGCCTGTATAACGATGAGCCGCAGCCATTCATGGGCTCGGTGATTTCCAATGCGGCAGCCGATGCATTGTTGGCCGCACAGACCAGCCTGCAGGCCAGTGGCGGCAAAGTGCTGCTGGAGATGAAGCGCCTGTCGGCCAGCGGCGCGCTGCTCAGCCCGGGCATTATCGATACCACCCACGCGCAGCGCCCGGACGACGAGTTCTTTGGCCCGCTGCTGCAGATCATTCGCTACAACGATTTCGCGCAGGCCATCGATATTGCCAATGACACGCGCTTTGGCCTGGCCGGCGGCGTACTGTCCGACGACCGTGCCCAGTACGAACACTACCTGCTGGAAGCCCGTGCCGGCGTGGTGAACTGGAACAAGCCGCTGACCGGCGCGTCCAGCGCAGCCCCGTTTGGCGGCATTGGTGCCTCGGGCAATCATCGCCCCAGCGCCTACTACGCGGCCGACTATTGCGCCTGGCCGGTGGCCTCGCTGGAGTGCGACAGCCTGACCGTACCGGCGCAACTTTCCCCGGGGATCACGCTATGAGCCAAGCATTTGAAGTGAACTTTGACGGCCTGGTGGGCCCCACGCACAACTACAGCGGCCTGTCGTTCGGTAATGTGGCCTCTACCGGCAACCAGCGTGCGGCGTCCAACCCCAAGCTGGCGGCCAAGCAGGGCCTGGCCAAGATGAAAGCGCTGCACGACCTGGGCTTCAAGCAGGGCGTGCTGGCCCCGCACGAGCGCCCGGACGTGGCCAGCCTGCGCCAGCTGGGCTTTGGCGGCACCGACGCCCAAGTGATTGCCCGCGCCGCCAAAGAAGCACCAGCCATTCTGGCGGCGGCCACGTCGGCGTCGTGCATGTGGACCGCCAACGCTGCCACCGTCAGCCCGTCCGGCGACACCGCCGACGGCCGCGTGCACTTTACCCCGGCCAACCTGAACAACAAGTTTCACCGTTCCATCGAACACCCCACCACGCGCCGCATCCTGCAAGCCATGTTTGCCGATGAAAGCCGCTTTACCGTACACGCGGCGCTGCCGGCACAGATGCACTTTGGCGATGAAGGCGCGGCCAACCATACGCGTTTCTGCCACGAGTACGACGGGGCAGGGGTGGAGTTCTTCGTGTTTGGCGCCTCGGCTTTCGATAGCCGTTACCCCAAGCCGGCACGCTTCCCGGCGCGCCAGACGCTGGAGGCCTGCCACGCGGTGGCGCGCCTGCACGGCCTGAGGGAAGAAGGCGTGGTGTACGCCCAGCAAGACCCCGACACCATCGATGCCGGTGTCTTCCATAACGACGTGATCTCGGTAGGCAACCGCAATGTGCTGTTCCATCACGAGAAGTCGTTCCTGCAGCAGCAGGATGTGCTGGACGAGCTGGCACGCAAGTTGGCCGCAGTGGGCGGGCAGTTTGTGCCGATCGAGGTGCCACAGGCCGAGGTGACGGTAGAGGAGGCGGTGAAGAGCTATCTGTTCAACAGCCAGCTGCTATCGCGTGCGGACGGCAAGATGATCATTGTAGTGCCGGAAGAGTGTCGCCACATCGAGCGTGTGTGGACTTACCTGCAGAAACTGGTGCAGAGCGGTGGCCCGATTGCCGAAATCCGCGTGTTCGATTTGAAGCAGAGCATGCAGAACGGGGGCGGCCCGGCTTGCCTGCGCCTGCGTGTAGCGCTGTCGGCCAGCGAGATTGCGGAAGTGAACCCGAATGTAATGATGAGTGACGCGCTATTTGGCACACTTAATGCTTGGGTAGACCGGCATTATCGCGACCGCCTGGCGCCGGAGGATCTGGCCGATCCCCAGTTGCTGGTGGAATGCCGTACTGCACTGGATGAGCTCACTGGCATTCTGGGTCTTGGCGCGGTTTACCCGTTCCAGCTGGCCTGATTACTGCCACTTGGCATGAAAAGCCGCAGCCTTCCCGGGCTGCGGCTTTTTGTTATCTGGCGGTCAGAAACGAATACGGTAGATTGTATACAGAATGTTGCCGTCACATATTCGCAAGAACGAAACGTGACGGCGGCGGTATTGTTCGAAATGGAAAATAAATAGCACCATTTAAGTTGATAAGCGAAAATTTTTAAAACGCGGCACATCTGAAAATAACATTCCAAATGCGTAATATTTTGCACTGCAATATATTGCCACGCCCTTATTTTGACTAAAAAACACTAGAAAAATCAAATGCTTACAAAAAAATAAAAAATTGCTGCAAAAAGGTGAAATTCGCCTTTCTTTAAGATTGACAGTCAATTGGATACACCTACATAATCCGCTCGGCTTGTCTTACAGTTGACAGTCTGTAAGGTGCGGCCAACAAGATGGCATATAGAGGGTACACCCCCAGATAAAGCTATCGGGACCATCAATCTAAGGAGATCCCACCGTGGACATTTTTCTGCAACAGATCCTGAATGGACTTGTGCTGGGCAGTATTTATGCCCTTATCGCACTTGGCTATACCATGGTGTACGGGATCATGGGCCTCATCAACTTTGCTCACGGCGAAGTAGTGATGTTTGGCGCCATGGTTACCATCACCGTTATTTCCCTGCTCACCAGCGCAGGCGTGGCTTTGCCAGGCCCCGTCTTGGTGCTTATCGGCCTGTTGGTGGCGATCCCGGCGTGTATGTTGCTGGGTTTCGTGATCGAACGTGTGGCCTACCGCCCACTGCGTAATGCACCAAAACTGGCCCCGCTGATTACGGCGATCGGCCTGTCCATCGTGCTGCAGCAAGCGGCCATCCTGATCTGGGGTCGTAACTACATCCCGTTCCCGCCTATCCTGGACCACGAAACCATCGACGTATTCGGTGCCACCATCACCCAGCTGCAAGTCGGCATTGTGGTGCTGTGCATCAGCTTGATGGTTGGCCTGCTGGTCGTGGTTGAAAAAACCAAGCTGGGCCGCGCCATGCGTGCTACCAGCCAGAACCCGGCTGTGGCCGGCCTGATGGGCGTAAACGTCAATACCATCATTTCCGCTACCTTCGTTATCGGCTCGGCACTGGGTGCCATTGCCGGTGTGATGGTGGCCACCAACTACGATCAGGCTCACTACTACATGGGCTTCATGATCGGCCTGAAAGCGTTTACTGCAGCGGTGCTGGGTGGTATCGGCAACCTGGGTGGCGCGGTAGCCGGCGGTATCCTGCTGGGTATCATCGAAAGTCTGGGTGCCGGCTATATCGGTGACCTGACCGGTGGTTTCCTGGGCTCGCACTATCAGGACATCTTTGCCTTCATGGTGCTGATTGCGGTGCTGATTTTCCGTCCTTCTGGCCTGCTGGGCGAGAAGATGGCCGATCGCGCTTAACACGGGGTACGTATGACTATGAATGCCAACAAAAAACTCGGCGTATTCATTGCCTCGGCCATCGTGCTGGCAGTGTTGCCTTTCGTGGTGGGTAGCACCCTGGGTAATTCCTGGGTACGTACCATCGACTTTGCCTTGCTGTACGTGATGCTGGCCCTGGGCCTGAACATCGTGGTGGGCTTTGCCGGCCTGCTGGACCTGGGCTTCATCGCCTTCTACGCCGTGGGTGCTTACACCTTCGCGCTGCTGGGTTCGCCGCACTTTGATATTCACCTGCCGTTCTACATCAGTATTCCGCTGGGTGCGCTGTGCGCGGCCTTGTTCGGCTTGCTGCTGGGTACGCCAGTGCTGAAGCTGAAGGGCGACTACCTGGCGATCGTGACCCTGGGTTTCGGCGAGATCATCCGTATCTTCATGAACAACCTGAACGCGCCGATCAACATCACCAACGGCCCGCAGGGTATCAACCTGATCGACCCGATCCAGATCGGTGGCTTCTCCATGGGTAAAACCATCGACGTAGCCGGCTTTGCGCTGAACCCGGTACACATGTACTACTACCTGTTCCTGCTGCTCACCGTGGGCGTGGTGATCATGGCCTACCGCCTGCAGTACTCGCGTATCGGCCGTGCCTGGGTAGCCATGCGTGAAGACCAGATTGCCGCTTCGGCCATGGGTCTGAACATTCGCAACATCAAACTGCTGGCTTTTGCCCTGGGCGCCTTGTCCGGTGGTGTGGCGGGTGGCCTGTTTGCGTCGTTCCAGGGCTTCATTTCGCCGGAATCCTTCGGCCTGCTGGAATCCATCATGATTCTGGCCATGGTAGTACTGGGTGGCATGGGTCATATCCCTGGCGTCATCCTGGGTGCTGTTGTGCTGACCATCGCGCCGGAAATCCTGCGTGATGTGATTGGCCCGCTGCAAATGCACACGTTCGGCCGGATGATTGTTGACCCGGAAAACGCACGTATGCTGCTGTTCGGTCTCGCCATGGTAATCATGATGCTGACCCGCCCAGAAGGCATGTGGCCGTCCAAGCGCCGCAAAGCCGAGTTTGAAGATGCCAAGAAAGGTTAAGCCATGGCTGAAGTTCTGCTGAAAATCGAAGGCATCCACAAACGCTTTGGCGGCCTTCATGCCCTGAATAATGTTGCCCTGCACATTAACAAAGGCGAAATCTACGGTCTGATCGGCCCGAACGGTGCTGGTAAAACCACCATGTTCAACGTGCTGACCGGCCTGTACACCCCGGACGAAGGTACCTTTACCTTTGACGGCAAAGACCTGTTCCGTGCCCCTCCGCACATCGTGGTAGCCGGTGGTATTGCGCGTACCTTCCAGAACATCCGCCTGTTCCACGAAATGACGGCGCTGGAAAACGTGATGGTTGGCCGCCACATCCGCTCCAAGGCGGGTGCACTGGGCGCCATCCTGCGTACCAAAGCCGCGCGTGAGGAAGAAGCCGCCATCGAGGCCAAGGCCTGGGAGCTGCTGAAGTACGTGGGTATCGACGATGTGGCGCACGAGCGTGCCCGCAACCTGTCCTACGGCCACCAGCGCCGTCTGGAAATCGCCCGTGCGCTGGCCACCGAGCCGAAGCTGCTGGCGCTGGACGAGCCGGCAGCCGGTATGAACCCGAAAGAAACCGAAGACCTGAAGACGCTGATGGAAAAGATCCGCAACGACGGCGTAACCGTCCTGCTGATCGAACACGACGTGAAGCTGATGATGGGCCTGTGCGACCGTATTGCCGTGCTCGACTATGGCAAGAAAATCGCCGAAGGCGTGCCGGAAGTGGTGCGCAAGGATCCTAAAGTCATTGAAGCTTACCTTGGAGCGGCACACTCATGAGTCTCTTGGAAGTCAAAAACCTGCAAGTGTCCTACGGCGGTATCCAGGCCGTACGTGGCATCGATTTTCACATCAACAAGGGCGAGCTGGTGACGCTGATCGGTGCCAACGGTGCCGGCAAGACCACCACGCTGAAGACCTTGGTGGGCATGGTGAAAAAGTCCGGCGGTACCATCCATTTCGATGGCAAGGAAACCGACAACATCGCCTCGTTCAACTTTGTGCGTAATGGCCTGGTGATGGTGCCGGAAGGTCGCGGCATCTTTGGCAAGCTGACGGTGGAAGAAAACCTGCAAATGGGTGGCTACCATCGTAACGACAAAGACGGCATCCAGCGTGACATCGAGCGCGGCTACGAGCTGTTCCCGCGCCTGAAAGAGCGCCAGAAGCAGCTGGCCGGTACCCTGTCTGGTGGCGAGCAGCAGATGGTAGCGATGGCGCGAGCCATCATCTCCCAGCCCAAGCTGCTGTTGCTGGACGAGCCTTCCATGGGCCTGGCGCCGCTGATCGTGGAAAAGATCTTCGAGATCATCCAGATGGTGGCCAAAGAAGGCGTGACCATGCTGCTGGTAGAGCAGAACGCCAAGCTGGCACTGGAAGTGTCGCAGCGTGGCTACGTGATGGAAAGCGGCCGCATCACCATGAGCGGCCCGGCGCAAGACCTGCTGGCCGACGAGCGCGTGCGTAACGCCTACCTGGGCGAATAAGCCAGCTCATCGCCTGACCCACCCCCTGTCCTGTGGCAGGGGGTTTTTCTTTGTGTTTGCGCCGGCCTGCCAGCTATCATGCTGCTGCCCGTAAGCTATGGAAACCGTCATGACCGCACAAACCGATAGCATGGTGCTGTTGCATCTGCTGCTGGGCTCGCTGATGCTGCCCCCGCTCAACTACCTGTTGCTGGCACTGGCCGGCTGGCTGCTGCAGCGCCGCCGGCCACGGCTGGGGCGCAGCCTGCTATTGGCGGCCGGCGTGTCGGCGTACCTGCTCAGTTTGCCCGTGACCGCGATGTGGCTGAACAGCTGGCTGGAACGCTACCCGCCACTGGCGCTGGCCGATGCCCGCCAGGCACAGGCTATCGTGATTCTGGGGGGCGGGCAGCGCCCCGCACCCGAGTATGCGGCCAACGTGCTCTCCGGTGCCGCCAATCAGCGCGTACAGTACGGCGCCTGGCTGGCGCGCCAGACCGGCCTGCCCATTCTGGTCAGCGGCGGTTCACCGTTGGGTGGCGAGCCAGAAGCGGCGGTGATGGCGCGTGTACTGCAGCAGAGTTATGGCCTGAGTGTGCGCTGGCAAGAAGGCGCATCGCGCACCACGCAGGAAAACGCCCGCTATAGCCAGGCGCTGCTAACCAAAGATGGCATACAGCGCATTGTGCTGGTGACCCAGGCCTGGCACATGCCGCGGGCGCTGCCTTTCTTTACTGAGCAAGGCTTGCAGGCGCTGCCGGCATCGACTGGCTACAGCCGCTACGATGGCCAGGGCTTGGTGCACTGGCTACCTAGCGGCACTGCCATGCAAGAGTGTCACCAGGCACTGCGCGAGGTTATCGGAATGTTGTACTATACAATCCGTCGACAATTTGGAAGCTAAAACCATGAAAACCGGTGCACTGATTATTGGGGACGAGCTGCTGTCCGGCAAACGCCAGGATAAGCATATGCAGTCGTTGATTCGCATGTTGGCCGCACGCGGCATGAAGCTGGCGTGGGCAGAATACCTGGGCGACGACCCAGCGCGTATCGAAGCCGCGCTGCGCCGCGCGGTTGCCAGTGGCGACCTGGTATTCAGCTTTGGTGGTATCGGTGCCACCCCGGATGACCACACCCGCGGCTGTGCCGCAGCCGCGCTGGGCGAGCCGCTGGCCGTGCATCCCGAAGCACGCGCCTTGATAGAAGGGCGCTTTGGCGACGAAGCCTACCCGCACCGCATCAATATGGGTACCTTTCCCGCCAGCGCCAGCATCATCCCCAACCCGGTTAACCAGATTCCCGGCTTCAGCTGTGGCCATGTGCACTTTGTGCCGGGCTTCCCCAATATGGCCTGGCCCATGGTGGAGTGGGTACTGGACACCCATTACCGCCAGCTGTTCAGCGACACGCCAGACGTCGAGCGTGGCTGCATTGCGCTGGACGCGCGCGAGGGCGACCTGATCAGCCTGATGCAGGACTTTGTCGCGCGTTACCCCGCGCTGCGCCTGTCCAGCCTGCCCAGCTTCGGCAACGAGCGCATTGCCCAGATGCATATCGAGTTCGGTTTTACCGGCCAGCCGGCGCTGGTGGGCATTGCGCTGAGCGAATGGCAGAAAGCCCTGCAAGCCAAGGGCTATACCGTGCAGCCCAAGACCTGAGCATAAATTGCCACAAGGTTGGCCGCCTACCCTGCGGCCAACCCTATCGCGCTTGACCGGCAGCCGCCCGCTGCCGATACTGGCGCTTCAATAAATACCGCCAAGGAGACCGACATGGAAAAAATGGATCTTGCCATCGTGCCGGTCACCGTCTGAGCGGGTACTACGCCTTTTTCCAGCGCCTAGCGCTGTCCGCCTTACCCCTCATTCCGTGCCGCCGGCCTCAGCCAACCGGTGCCGCAGCCAGCCTGCGGCGATAGCCCTTTACGGGCATGGCCCGCTGATCTTGCATGCGGGCCCGTTACGGATACCGACATGTTCACATTCGATTTTTCACGTCTGGCCACCATTGGCCTGACCCCTGTTTTACTGCAAAACCTGCTACAGCAAGCACAACACGACGGCACCTTGTTTCGTATCAGCGCGGTGCATCGCGATGCCGTCCTGCTACACGATGGCGAGCGCGAGTGCCGTTGCCGGCTAGCCAGTAGCCAGTGGCAAGCCCTGCAGGCCGAAGATGGCCTGGCCGTGGGCGACTGGGTGCTGGCCGCCTGCGACCCCGCTGGCGACTGGTGGCTGCAACAGCGCTTGGCACCCGTTAACGCACTACTGCGGCGTAATAGCCACGGCCAGCGCCAGCGCATTGCCAGCAATATTGATACCGCACTTCTGGTGATGGGGCTGGATGGCGATTTCAATCTGCGCCGGCTGGAGCGCTTTATCAGCATGGTGAGTGCGGCCGGCATTGCGCCGGTGGTTGTGCTGAGTAAGGCCGACCAGTGTGCCGACCCGGACGCCAGCATGCATACGGTTCGCCAGCGCCTGCCTGCTGCCATGACGGTGCTGGCGCTAAATGGCACAGACGCGGCAAGCTGCGGCCAACTTGCGCCGTGGCTGGGGCAGGGGCAGACGCTGATCGTGCTGGGCAGCTCTGGTGTGGGCAAATCCACGCTCAGTAATACCTTGCTGGGTGAAGCCTGCCAGCAAACCGGTGCGGTGCGTGCCGATGATAGCCGCGGCCGCCATACCACCACAGCACGCAGTTTGCACCGGCTGCCAGGCGGCGCCTGCCTGATCGATACCCCCGGTGTGCGCACCTTGCAGCCTGACCTGGACGAGGTGGCGCTGGCCGACAGCTTTGACGATATCGCCCGCCTGGCTAAGCAGTGCCAGTTTCGCGACTGCCAGCATCAGCATGAGCCGGGTTGTGCCGTGCGCCCTGTGGTAGACGCCGACCGCTTGCACAATTACTTCAAGCTATTGCGCGAAGCGCGCCGTGGCGAGGAAAGCTTGCTGCAACGCAAGGCCCAGCAGGCGGTGTGGAAGCGGCGCAGCAAGGCCATGCGGCAAAAGCAGAAATTGTTGCGTGATTGAGGTGCTCGCCTGTAAATGAAAAAGCCGGTTATCCATGGATAACCGGCTTTTTTACACTAGCCAGCCAGCGAGGCGGGCATGGCTATATAGCGGATCAGGGCTTGCGCTTGGGCGCGCTGAACAGCGCAGCCTGTTGCTGGCGTGGCTTGCCGCCTTGGCCTTGACCTTGGCGTGCGCCGCCCTGGCCCTGGCCGCGAGGCTGTTGTTGCATGCCGCCGTTTTGCTGGCGCGGTGGCTTGCGGCCGGTGAGGGTGCCCATGCTCAGTTCGTGCATGGTCAGCGTGGGTTGGCGTGGGCCATCGTCGTGGAAGAAGTTACCGTTCGGCTCGCCTTGCGGTTTGCGTGGTTTCTCCTGGCGTGGCTGGCGTGGTTTGTCGCCCGCCGCTTTGGGCTGCTGGCTGTCGCTGCGCGGCTTGCCGCCGTTGTTGTTGCGGCGTGCGTCGCCGTTCTGGCCGCGTGGTGCCTGGGCTGGCTTGTCGCCGGCCGGTTTGGCCGTGCGCGGTGCGCGTTTTTCCTGCGCCTCGCCCCCTTCACGCTGCGCCGGTTTGGCCTGGCGTGGTTTGCCGCCCTGGCCTTGGCGTGCGCCCTGGCCACCGCGACGGTTATTGCCGCTGCTGCCGCCTTTCGGGGTGCTGGTAGGGGTGAGCGCACCATGGATATAGCGGCCCAGGCCGATTTCGATGGCTTGCGGCTCGGCGTTCGGGTCGGCTTCAAAGCCCTCAACGGTAAAGCGTTCAACGGTTTGCTTGGTCAGTTTCTCGATGTCGCGCAGGAAGCCCAGCTCGTCTACGCAGACCAGCGAAATGGCTTCGCCCACGCAGCCGGCACGGCCGGTACGGCCGATACGGTGTACGTAGTCTTCCGGCACATTGGGCAGCTCGTAGTTCACCACGTGTGGCAGCTCTTCGATATCCAGACCGCGGGCGGCGATGTCGGTGGCCACCAGTACCGGCAGGCTGCCGTCTTTGAAGCCGGCCAGCGCCTTGGTACGTGCGCCCTGGCTCTTGTTGCCGTGGATGGCCATGCTGGCGATGCCGGCTTTTTCCAGCTTTTCGGCCAGACGGTTGGCGCCGTGTTTGGTGCGGGTGAAGACCAGTACCTGGTGCCAGTCACCGCCTTTGATCATGCTGATCAGCAGCTCGGTTTTACGGTCGCGGTCGACCAGATGCACCTTCTGGGTGATCTGGGCGTTGGTCTGGTTCGGGCGGGCCACTTCTACCAGTTTGGGCTGGTTCAGCAGCTTGTCGGCCAGTGTTTTGATTTCATTGGAGAAAGTGGCCGAGAATAGCAGGTTCTGGCGTTGCTGCGGCAGCAGGGCCAGCACTTTCTTGATGTCGTGGATAAAGCCCATATCCAGCATGCGGTCGGCTTCGTCCAGAACCAGGATTTCCACACCGGACAGGTCGACGGTTTTCTGGCCGGCGTGGTCCAGCAGGCGGCCCGGGGTGGC
The DNA here is from genome assembly GCA_027489245.1 of Neisseriaceae bacterium. GTDB lineage: Bacteria > Pseudomonadota > Gammaproteobacteria > Burkholderiales > Chromobacteriaceae > Vogesella. Next base: position 49,375 of record JAIYAC010000025.1, read on the forward strand.
TACCAGGATATCTACCGGCTTGCGCAGGGCGGCGATCTGCGGGTTGATGCCCACACCGCCAAACATCACCATGGATTTCAGCGGCAGGTATTTGCCGTACTCACGCACGGATTCTTCAACCTGGGCGGCCAGCTCGCGGGTGGGGGTGAGCACCAGGGCGCGCGGGCGGCCTTTCTGTTTGGCCGGGGCATCCATCAGGCGGTGCAGCAGCGGCAGGGTAAAGCCGGCGGTTTTACCGGTACCAGTCTGCGCTGCGGCCAGCAGGTCGCCACCCAGCAAAACCTGGGGGATGGCTTGCGCCTGGATCGGGGTAGGGGTGGTGTAACCGGTGTCGGCCACGGCGCGCAGTAGCGGCTCGGCCAGACCCAGTGCAGCAAAAGTCAGTTCGGACATTTATTGTGCAATCAGGATGTCTGCCCATTGCAATGACAATACCAATCCGGGCGGACAAAACATTAGTTCATGGAGTGGGCCGGCAGGCTGCCTGGCCAAAGAGATAGTCGCGTTGATTGGTGGGGACGCGAAGCCGTAAGTTTACATTGAATAGCGATGCTGTGCTGGTAAACCGGCTCACTTTATAGAAAATATCCATAATGCAAGCTGCCGCGCGCGGCGGGGTGTTGCCGGCTTGAGCGGGGCGCTTGGCATGCGGGGCGTGGTGTGGTGCACCGCGCCGGGCGGCGAACGGACCTTGCCGCAACCCGGCCGCCCCGCATCGGCCGTGGCCTTAGCCGGTGCTGCTTTGCGTGAAGTGCTGCACGATGCTGGAGAAATCCAGCTTGCCCTGGCCGGCTGCCACGTGTGCCTCGAACAGCTGCTGCGCCAGGCTGCCCATGGGGTTGGCCGCTTGGCTCTGGCTGGCGGTTTCACTGGCCAGGCGCAGGTCTTTCAGCATCAGCTCGCTCATGAAACCACCACTGTAGCCACGGCTGGCAGGCGCGGCTTCCATCACGCCTGGCCAGGGGTTGTAGCGGTCCAGCACCCAGTTGCTGCCCGAGCTTTTGCTCATGATGTCCGACAGCACGGCGGGCTCCAGCCCGTTTTGTACGCCCAGCGCCAGCGCCTCGGCGGTGCCGGCCATCAGGATGCCCAGCAGCATGTTGTTGCATACTTTGGCGGTTTGGCCGGCACCCGCGCCACCGGCGTGGAACAGGTTTTTGCCCATGCTGGCCAGCAGCGGCCGCGCTGCGTCTACGTTGGCCGCATCGCCGCCAATCATGAAGGTGAGCGTGCCGGCTGCTGCCCCTGCGGTACCGCCGGATACCGGCGCGTCCAGAAAGCGCAGCCCAGCGGCAGCGGCTGCATTGGCTACGCCACGGGCGGTATGCGCGGCGATGGTGCTGCAGTCGATCACCAGCGTCGTGGCCGGCAGGCGGGCAAACAGGCCGCTTTCGCCCAGGTACAGGCTTTCCACGTGCTGGCCGGCGGGCAGCATGGAGATGATGACTTCGGCGCCATCCACTGCCTGCTGCACGCTGTCGGCAGGGCGGCCGCCAGCGGCGGCAAACTGTTCCAGTGCCAGTGGTGATAGGTCGAAACCATGCACGCTATGGCCCGCCTTGACCAGGTTGGCCGCCATCGGGCCACCCATATTGCCCAGACCGATAAATGCGATATGTGTCATGTTGTGTGTCCTTTGCTCAGGCCAATGCTGCCAGCGGGTGGTCGGCAGCGCGCCAGGGTTGGGTAAAGTGGGCGGCCACGGTGTGGCTGTCTACGTCGGCCAGCGTGGGGCGGGCCCACTTGGGCTGGCGGTCTTTGTCTACCAGCAGGGCGCGTACGCCTTCGCGGAATTCCGGCCCGGCGCAGAAGTTCAGCGATAGTGCCAGCTCCATGCGGAACACCTCGGCCAGCGACAGGTGGCGGGCGCGGCGGTAGATTTCCCACGTGACGGCGGCGCTGGTGGGGCAGCCCGCGGCATAGGTTTTGGCTGCCGCGGCCAGCCAGGGGTCTTCGTAGGCGGTGTGGCGCAGTGCCAGGTCTACGGCCTGTAGCGAACCCTTGTTCATCAAGGCATGGATGGCCGGCAGGTTGCGCTGCAGCGCGCTGTCGGCCAGGGTGTCGGCGTTCAGGTTTTCCAGCTCGCCCAGCAGGGCGGTAAGGCGGGCATGGTTGGCCGCAGCATCGGCCTGCCAGTGGCTGGCTGTCATGGCAGCCAGCAGGGTATCCCAGCCGTTTTGCGGCAGGATGTGGTCGGCCAGGTTGGCCAGCAGCGCGTCGCGGGCGTTGATCGGTGCACCGGTCAGGCCCAGGAACAAGCCGCTTTTGGCGGGCATGCGCTGCAGGAACCAGCTGCCGGCCACGTCCGGGTACAGGCCGATGGTGATCTCGGGCATGGCGATGCGCGTACTGGCCGTGGCCACGCGGTGGCTGGCACCGGCCATCAGGCCCAGGCCGCCGCCCATCACGATACCGCTGCCCCACACCAGCAGGGGCTTCTGGTAGGTGTGGATGCGGTAGTCCAGCGCGTATTCGCGCGTAAAGAAATCTTCCGCCAACGCGTTGGGGTAGTTGTTGTCGTCTAGCAGCGCCTCGCGCAGCGCACGGACGTCGCCCCCGGCGCAGAAGGCCTTGTCGCCTGCGCCACGCAGCAAGACGGCGGCGATGCCGTCGTCGGCATCCCAGATCGACAGCCGTGCGTCCAGCAGGCGGATCATGTCCAGGTTCAGCGCGTTGAGCGCCTTTTCTGCGTTTAATGTGGCTACCCCCAGGCGCATGCCGCTGGTGGTGGCGATTTCGTCAAACAGCACGATGTCGTTCATGGTGTTCCTTGATGATGGCGGGGTCTGGTTGCGAAAAACTGCCTGGCCGCAACCACCACGAAAAGCATGAAAAGATACCGCCCAAGGGCGATGGGTCTTTATGGCCTGCCAATGATGGCAGTGCAGGTTTTACTTTCGTGTTTTTCGTGGCAAAAAATGGTGGTCAGGCGTTTTTCCACACTGGCGGGCGTTTTTCCAGGAAGGCGTTCACGCCTTCACGCTGGTCTTCGCTGTCGAACAGCTTGATGAACAGCTCGCGCTCGTGGATAAGGTTGGCCGCAGGCGGTGCGTAGCGGGCGCGCTGTACCAGCGTCTTGCAAGCCGTTACCGCCACGGGCGACTGGCGGCCAACCTTGTCGGCCAGCGCCAGCGCCGCGTCGCGGGCTGCGCCCTTGGCGACCACTTCTTCTACTAGGCCGATGCGCAGCGCGGTGGCGGCATCCACGCGCTCGCCGCACAGGATCATGCGTTTGGCCCAGCCTTCTCCCACCAGCCATGGCAGGTTTTGTGTGCCACCGGCGCAGGGCAGCAGGCCCACGGCGGCTTCCGGCAGTGCCATCTGCGCCTGCTCTTCGGCAAGGCGGATATCGCAGGCCAGCGCGCATTCCAGCCCGCCGCCCATGGCGTAGCCGTTGATGGCGGCAATGCTCACGCCACGAAAGCCGGACAGCGCCTCGAATGCCGCACCAAACGCCTGGCTGGCGCTGGCGGCGTGGCCTTTGTCGCCATCGGCAAACTGTTTCAGGTCGGCACCGGCGCTAAAGAATTTTTCGCCCTCGCCGGTGATCACCAGCGCGTAGATGCTGCGGTCGGCGTTCAGGTCGGCTACCAGCTGCTGTAGCCCCTGCAGGCTGTCCAGCGTCCAGGTATTGGCCGGCGGGTTGGCGATGGTGACGAGCGCGGTGTGCCCGATCTTTTCTACCTTGAGGTTGGTGTAGTGCATGGGGTGGTTTCCTGTTTGTTGGCCACGAAAGACGGTTCAGTCTGGATGTCGGTCGTGTGCCTTTGTGCTGGGTAGTGTGTTTGCGGCGTTAGTCTGTTTTGCCACGAACCCCACGAAAAACACGAAAAGGGTCGTGCCTGCAGCTTGTGGCTTTCGTGCTTTTCGTGGCTAATCTGCCCTTTGTCTTTAGCGCAGGCTCTCCAGCGCACCATCCTGCAGCAGGCGGCGGGCGGTGATGACGCGCATGATTTCGTTGGTGCCTTCCAGTATCTGGTGCACGCGGTTGTCGCGCACGTAGCGTTCCAGCGGGTACTCCTTGATATAGCCATAACCGCCAAACAGCTGCAGTGCTTCGTTGGCCACCTTGAAACCGGTATCGGTGGCCAGACGCTTGGCCATGGCGCAGTAGGCGGTGGCGTCCGGGCTGGCGTTGTCCAGCTGCCAGGCCGCCAGGCGTACCATCTGGCGCGCGGCAATCAGCTCGCAGGCCATGTCGGCCAGGCGGAACTGCACGCTCTGCAGCTGGGCCAAGGGCTGGCCAAACTGCTGGCGCTCTTGCACGTAGCGGGTGGCCGCCTCCAGTGCGGCTTGTGCCGTGCCGACCGAGCAGGTGGCAATATTGATGCGGCCGCCGTCCAGCCCCTTCATGGCAAAGGTGAAGCCCTGGCCTTCCTGCCCTAGCAGGTTGGCCGCAGGCACGCGCACGTTGTCGAAGGTGATGGTGCGCGTGGGCTGGCTGTTCCAGCCCATTTTCTTTTCTTTCTTGCCGTAGTGGATGCCGGGCAGGTCGGCTGGCACCACCAGTGCCGAGATGCCCTTGGCGCCAGGGCCGCCGGTTCGTGCCATCACCACCAGTACGTCGGTACTGCCGGCGCCGCTGATGAAGGCTTTGCTGCCGTTCAGTATGTAGTGCTCGCCGTCGCGCTCGGCGCGGGTGCGCAGGTTGGCCGCATCAGACCCGGCGCCTGGCTCGGTCAGGCAGTAGCTGCCAAACTTGTGGCCTGCAGCCAGCGCCGGTGCCCACGCCGCAGCCACGTCGGGGCGGGCAAAGCTGCCTATCATCCAGCTCACCATATTGTGGATGGTGAGGTAGGCGGTGGTGCTGGTGCAGCCGCCCGACAGCGCTTCAAAAATGATGGCGGCGTCCAGCCGTGACAGGCCCAGCCCGCCGTATTCGGTGGGGGTGTACAGGCCGCAAAAGCCCATGTCGCCGGCGCGGCGCAGTACGTCCAGCGGAAAGATTTCCTGCTCGTCCCAGTGCGCGGCATGCGGTGCCAGCTCGCAGCGGGCAAACTCGCGGGCGCTGTCCTGAAAGGCCAGCTGTTCGTCGCTGAGTGCAAAGTCCATGAAGAATCCTTTGTCGAATGGCCCGGGTTGGTGCGGATAGCTTTGCTACCAGCCACGAAACGTACGCCAGGCGAGGCGGGTCTTGCCCGCTTGGGTGCGTTTCGTGGTTGTCGTGGCTAAAACAGGCTTATTTCAGCGAAATGGTGGTCTGCACCTTGCCACTGCTGGCCTCGTCGTCGAACCAGCGGCTGGTGACGGTTTTGGTCTGGGTATAGAACAGCACCACCTGTTTGCCGTAGGGGCCAAGGTCGCCCAGCTTGGAGGCGCGCGAGCCGGTAAAGCTGAACAGTGGCACCGGCACCGGAATCGGTACGTTGATGCCTACCTGGCCGACGTCGATCTCTTCCTGGAAGCGGCGGGCCGCCGCACCGCTCTGGGTAAAGATGGCGGTGCCATTACCATTGGGGTTGGCATTGATCAGCTCGATGGCGTCGTCCAGTGTGTCGGCGGCCATCAGGCACAGCACCGGGCCGAAAATTTCCTGCTCGTACACGCTCATGCCGGGCTTTACACCACTAAAGATGGTGGGGCCGACAAAGTTGCCTGCCGGGTAGCCGGCTACGCTCACATCGCGGCCATCCAGCGTCAGGGTGGCACCGTCGGCCACACCGCGTTCGATCAGGCCATGAATGCGCTCGCGGGCGCCGCAGCTGATGACCGGGCCCAGGTCGGGGTTATCGATACCGGCGCCCACGCGCAGGCTTTGCGCCTTGGCCACCAGGTCGGGCAGCCACTGTTGCGCTTCGCCTACCAGAATGGCCACGCTCAGTGCCATGCAGCGCTGGCCTGCGGCACCGAAGGCGGCGCCGGTGAGCTGGTTCAGTGCTTGTTCCTTGTTGGCGTCGGGCATCACCACGGCGTGGTTTTTGGCGCCCATCATGCATTGCACGCGTTTGCCGGCCAGACTGGCGCGGTTGTAGACGTGGGTGCCCACACGGGTGGAGCCGACAAAGCTGATGGCCTTGATGTCCGGGTGGTCGCACAGGGCGTTCACCACATCCGGCCCGCCGTGTACCACGTTCAGCACGCCTGCCGGTACGCCTGCCTCCAGTGCCAGCTCGACCAGACGCATGGTGACCAGTGGGTCCTGCTCGGAGGGCTTCAGCACGAAGGTGTTGCCGGTGGCGATGGCCATGGGGAACATCCACAGCGGAATCATGGCCGGGAAGTTGAACGGGGTAATGCCTGCGCACACGCCCAGCGGTTGCATCACTGTGTAGGTGTCGACGCTACCGGCCACGTTTTCGGCGTATTCGCCCAGCTGCAGCGTGCCGATGTTGGCCGCATGCTCGACGACCTCCAGGCCACGGAAGATATCGCCCTCGGCGTCGGCCAGGGTTTTGCCCTGCTCGGCGGTAAGCAGGGCGGCCAGCTCTTTCATGTTGTCGCGGATCAGTTGCTGCAGCTTCAGGAAGATGCGGGCGCGGGTGCCGATGGGGGTTTTCTTCCAGCGCTTGAAGGCGGTTTTGCCGGCAGCAATGGCGGCGGCCACTTCGTCCGCAGTAGCCATCGGTACGCGTGCCAGCACTTCCTGGGTGGCAGGGTTCACGATATCGCGCCATTCGGTGGTGCGGGATTCGACAAACTCGCCGCCGATGAGCAGCTTGACGGTGGGCAGGTGCGACATGGGTGTTCTCCTGTGGTGGCCGTTTGGGTACGGTTTTAATGTACGTTAACGTAAACGTCAATTGGTATTAAATTAAAGCAAGTGCTTGGTTTTTTCCATCCTGCATGTTGGCCGCACGTGGAAAACACTGTTCTTGTGGCGGTAGTGGTACAGGCTGGTGTGATGCTAGCGGCCCGGCGAGCATCGGGCCGCTAGCAACCGTCTGGTATCGGCCCCGATCGGGCAGGGGCCGTGGTTCAGAAGGCTTGCGCGGGCAACTAGGCCAGGCTGCGTTCGTCGGCAATGATCTTGCCGTCGTTCGGCAAGCTGCCTGGTGCGCACAGGGTCACTGCGCCGCGCAGTTTGGTGAGCTCGCGCAGCGACGCGGCGATGCTGTCGGCCAGGGCGGCGTCGTGCGGGCCGGGGTGCTCGGCGTGCAGCGTCATGCAGTCCAGGTGGTTGTCTTGCTGTATCACCAGCCGCACACGGCCAAGCACGGGGTGCCGTGCGGCGACGGCGTGTACCTGCTCGGGGTGCACAAACATGCCTTTGACCTTGGCGCTTTGGTCGGCGCGGCCCAGCCAGCCCTGGATGCGCACATTGCTGCGTCCGCAGGGTGAAGGGCCGGGCAGGGTGGCGGACAGGTCGCCGGTGGCAAAGCGGATCAGCGGGTAGGCTGCACTGAAGCTGGTGACGACCACTTCGCCGACCTCGCCATCGGCTACCGGGGTGCCACTACCGGGGCTGACCAGCTCCAGCAAGACGTCTTCGTCTACTACCATGCCGCCGCCGGGGGCGCTCTCATAGGCGATCAAGCCCAGGTCGGCGGTGGCGTAGCACTGGTACACGGTAATGCCGCGCCCGGCAAACCAGCTGCGCAGGCTGGCGGGTAGCGCCTCGCCGCTGACCAGCGCTTTGCCTAGCTGGGGCAGGGCGATGCCTAGCTCGTCGGCTTTTTCCAGGATCAGTTTCAGGAACGATGGCGTGCCGGTGTAGCCGCTGGCGCCCAGGTCACGCATGGCCTGCACTTGCAGCTCGGTTTGCCCGGTGCCGCCGGGAAACACGGCGCAGCCCAGTGCGCGGGCGCCGGCGTCCATCATCCAGCCGCCAGGGGTGAAGTGGTAGGAAAACCCATTATGCACCACATCGCCCGGGCGGAAACCGGCGGCGTACAGGGCGCGGCTCATGCGCCAGCTGTCGGCCTCGTGGCCTTGCGGTTCGTACAGTGGCCCGGGGGAGGCAAACAGTCGCGCGGCCTGGCCGGGCTGCATGGCGGCAAAACCCCCAAATGGCGGGCTGGCCTGCTGCGCGGCCAGTAGCGCGGACTTGCGCGTAAGCGGCAAGGTGGCCAGCGCCGCCAGGCTGGTGATGCGCTGGCAGTCAATACCGGCCAGCAGGCTGGCGTAGGCCGGGCTGTGTGTTTTGGCGTGGGCTAGCTGTGCTGGCAGCCGCGCCAGCAGTGCGGCCAACCTTTCGCTGTGCGGGCGGGTTTCCAGGGCGTCGAGGTGGGGCATGGCGGCGGTTTCCTTGTTGTTGGAGGGGGGCGGTCACGGAAGCGGTTTTCGCCACGAATCCCACGACAGAACACGAACCATCACCAAGCCCTGTCGTGCGAAGGCCGCGTGATACACGGCATGCGTGGGCCAGAACGACACGGCGTCAGGGCGGCGCTGCATGAAGCTGCGCCGCTTGAGGCCATGTCGGGTGCGACAGGCAGCACGAACGGAATCAGGCACCTTGTCGCTTGGCCCTGCTTGTCAACGTGTGCTGGCGAGGCGCGCATGGCTTACTTGGCTTGCAGCGCCTGTTTTCGTGTTTTTCGTGAGTTTCGTGGCAAAAATCACGCTAGCCAGCGTTTGCGGCGGCGGTAGTGTTTGACGTCGCGGAAGCTCTTGCGGCCTTCGCCGCCCAGGCCCAGGTAGAACTCTTTCACGTCTTCGTTGCTGCGTAGCTCTTCGGCGCTACCGTCCATCACCACGCGGCCGTTTTCCAGGATGTAACCGTAGTGGGCGTATTTCAGCGCCACATTGGTGTTCTGTTCGGCCAGCAGAAAGCTGACGCCTTCTTTTTCGTTGAGCTCGCGCACGATCTCGAAAATCTCTTCCACAATCTGCGGCGCCAGCCCCATGGAGGGCTCGTCCAGCAGAATCATGCGCGGGTCGGCCATCATGGCGCGGCCGATGGCCACCATTTGCTGTTCACCGCCGCTGGTGTAGCCGGCCTGGCTCTGGCGGCGGGTTTTCAGGCGCGGGAAGTAGTGGTAGATGCGCTCTAGCGCCAGCTTGATGTCACTGCGGCTGATGGCGCGGGTGTAGGCGCCGGTCAGCAGGTTTTCTTCCACGGTGAGGTGGCCAAAGCAGTGGCGGCCTTCCATCACCTGTACCACGCCCTGGCGTACCAGCTGGTCGGGTGTCAGCGCATCGATACGTTGGCCGCGAAACGCGATGCTGCCTTTGGTGATGTCGCCGCGCTCGGAGCGCAGCAGGGTGGAAATGGCTTTCAGGGTGGTGCTTTTGCCGGCGCCGTTGGCGCCCAGCAGGGCCACGATCTGGCCTTCCGGTACGTCTAGCGATACGCCTTTGAGCACCAGAATCACGTGGTTGTAGATGACTTCGATATTGTTGACCGACAGCAGGTAAGGGCTAGGCGTAGCGTGCATGGCATGGCTCCGTCCGTGGCCGGGGCGGGGTGCCCCGGCCGGGTTGTGTGCAGTGTTTATTTCTCGGCGTTGCAGTCGCGCAGGGTGATGCCTTTTTCCTGCACGTATTTTTCAACCGAAGCCTTGATCAGCGGCAGGGTGACGCTGGTGTCGGCCTTGATCCAGCCCGATACCGGCTTCCAGTCCTTGCCGTCCCATTGCATGAAGCGGGTGTAGCCGCTGCCTTCGTGGTTCTGGCAGCTGGTGCGCACCTGCGGGAACATGTCGGTTACGCCCAGCGCCTGCTGGCGTTTGGCATCGATATTGATGTTTTCCATGCCCCAGCGGATCTGGTCGCCGGTCAGGGTCTTGGCACCGTATTTCTTTTGCGCGGCACGAATGGCTTCTACCATCAGGATGCCGCTGACCACGCCACGGTTATAGTTGACGGTACCCATATAGCCTTTGTCCGACAGGTTGCCCTTGCCGGCGCCGTACACGACTTTTTCGATGTCCTGAATCAGCGGGAACTGCTTGCCGTCCAGCGCGAAGCTGCCAGCGATATAGCCCTTGGCGGCCTCGCCGGCGGCGATGGCGTCTTCTTCCGAGCCGCCCCACCAGTTGGACACGATCTGTTCACGCGGGTAGCCCACCTTCTGTGCCGATTTCAGGGCTGCCGGTGTCATCACGCCCCAGCTGCGCAGTACCACAAAGTCTGGCCGTTCGCGGCGAATGTCCAGCCACTGCGATTGTTGCTCGGTGCCGGGGGCCGGTACCTCGATGTGCTTCAGCTCGAAACCGTGCTTGGCGGCCATGGCATCCAGTACCGCAATGGTTTCCTTGCCGTAGGCCGAGCCGTGGTACAGGTTCACGATCTTCTTGCCGCGCAGTTTGTCCATGCCGCCCAGGCGCTGGCCGATAAACTGGATCTTGGCGGTGGCCTGGCTCCAGTAGCTGGTAATCAGCGGGAAGGTGTATTTGAAGGCGCGGCCATCCTGCGCGTCGGCGCGGCCAAAGCCCATGGTCATCAGCGGGATCTTGTCTTTGTCGGCGCGATCCATCACGGCGTAGGTAATGCCGGTGGACATGAAGTTGAAGGCACTGGCCCCGCCGTTTTTGGCTTTCAGGCGTTCGTAGCACTCTACGCCGCGGTCGTTCTTGTATTCGGTTTCACACTCTTCGTAGGTCAGCTTCACCCCGCCCACGCCGCCTTCTTTCATGTTGACGTAGTTCAGGTAGTCGATCATGCCGCCGTAAAACTTGGCGCCGCCGGAGGCGTAGGGGCCGACGCGGTAGCTGGGAATCGGGATGAACTGGTCGGCTGCCAGAGCGCTACCGGCGATGGTGGCCAGTACCAGGGATGCGGCGATGACGGTCTGTTTCATGGTTCTCTCTCCAGGTCTTGTTGTGTTGCTGCGTAGTAGCTGGCTTGCGGCCAACCTTTGTAATCCGGTTTGCCGCCCCGCCTGCGGCGAGGGCGGCCGGGGGGTCGCTCAGTGCGGGAACGGCCAGACGCGCAGTTTTTCCTTGCTGATTTGCCACAGCCGCGCCAGGCCGTGCGGCTCGACGATCAGGAAGAAAATGATCAGGCCGCCGAACAACATCATTTCCAGGTTGGCCAGAAACTGTGTGCTGATGGCACCGTGAAATACCTGGCCGATGAGGTTCAGGCCGATGGGCAGCAGCACGATGAAGGCGGCCCCCAGGAACGACCCCAGAATGCTGCCCACGCCACCGATGATGATCATGAACAGAATCTGGAAAGACCGATGCAGGTCGAAGGCCTGGGCATCCACCGTGCCCAGCAGCACAAAGGCGTACAGCGCGCCGGCCACACCGCAGTAGAACGAGCTGATGGCAAAGGCCAGCAGCTTGGTGCGCAGCATGGGGATGCCGATCACTTCGGCGGCCACATCCATATCGCGCACGGCCATCCAGGCGCGGCCGATGCTGGCGCGGGCCATATTCTTGGCAGCCAGGGCCATGAAGGCCACGATGGACAGCGTCAGCAGGTATTTGCTGGCCGGGCTGTCGATGGGGTAGCCAAAGATCTGCATGGCCGGTGCGCTGATCACGCCAGAGCTGCTGTTATTGCTGAACCAGCCGAACTTGGTGAACACCCATTCGATGAAGAACTGTGCGGCCAGGGTGGCCACGGCCAGGTAAAAGCCCTTGATGCGCAGCGATGGCAAACCAAAGGCCACGCCCACCAGTGCCGCGCACAAGCCGCCCAGAAACAGCGCCACCAGCAAAGGCATGCCGGGCAGGCGCACCATGAAGTTGTAAGTGGCAAAGGCCCCTACCGCCATGAACGCCGCCGAGCCCAGCGACAGCTGGCCCGCGTAGCCGGTGAGGATGTTCAGCCCCAACGCGGCCAGTGACAGGATCAGGAAGGGGATGAGGATGCCGGATAGCAGGTAGTCGCTGGCCAGGCCCGGAATAGCCACAAAAGACAAGGCCAGCAGGGCGGCGATGAACACCCGGTCCTGTGCGATGGTAAAGATGGCAGAGTCTGCCGCGTAGCTGCTCTTGAACTGCCCCGATTCACGGTAGAACATGGTTTACACCCTCTCGATGTGTTTTTCGCCGAACAGGCCTTCCGGGCGCACCAGCAGGAACAGCAATGCCAGCATGTACGGGAACCAGTTTTCGATGCCGCCAGACAGGAACGGCCCCAGATAGACCTCGGCCAGCTTCTCGCCCGCCCCGATGATCAGGCCGCCGACAATGGCACCCGGTACCGAGGTAAAACCGCCCAGAATCAGCACCGGCAGCGCCTTCAGGACCACCAGGGTCAGCGCAAACTGCACCCCCAGGCGCGAGCCCCACAGCAGGCCGGCCACCAGCGCCACAAAGCCCGCCACCCCCCACACGATGGCCCAGATGTGCTTGAGGGGAATACCCACCGACATGGCCGCCTGGTGGTCGTCTGCCACAGCGCGTAGCGCCCGGCCCAGCTTGGTTTTGCTGAAGAACAGCGCCAGCGTGGCGACCAGGGTGCCGCACACCGCAGCGGCAAACAGGTCGAACTTGGAAATGAACACGCCGCCTACATCAAACGGCTCATCGGCAATGCCCAGCTCCAGGCCGTGCACGTCGGTACCCCATACCATTTGCGCCAGGCCCTCCAGAAAGAAGGACAGCCCGATGGTGGCCATGAACAGGGTAATGGGCGGCTGGTTCACCAGCGGGCGCAGCACCACCCGTTCAATGCCTACGCCCAGCAGTACCATCAGCACCAGGGTCAGCAGCAGGGCCAGCCAGAACGGCACCCCCATGGCCTGGATCGACACAAAAGACAGCGCGGCAAACAGCACCATCGCACCCTGGGCAAAGTTGAATACACCGGACGCCTTGTAAATCAGTACAAAACCCAGCGCCACCAGTGAATACATCACACCGGCGAGCAGGCCGCCCACCAGCACCTCCAGAAAAAACTGCCATTCCATGACTTGCTCCTTTCATGCTTGCGGCCAACCTTTCATGCCCTTGTTCTTGCTGCAGGCAAGGCGAGGGCGTCCGTGCCGCGCGGGCACGGGCAGGCTGCAAGCGGTGGGGTTAGTGGCTGCCGCCCAGGTAGGCTGCGATAACGTCCGGGTTCACGCGGATTTCATCCGGTGTGCCGTCGCCGATTTTCTTGCCGTAATCCAGCACCACGATGCGGTCGGAGATATCCATCACCACGCCCATGTCGTGCTCGATCAGTACGATGGTGGTGCCGAACTCGTCGTTCACATCCAGGATAAAGCGGCACATATCCTGCTTTTCTTCCACGTTCATGCCGGCCATCGGTTCGTCCAGCAGTAGCATGGTGGGCTCGGCCGCCAGGGCGCGTGCCAGCTCTACGCGCTTTTGCAGGCCGTAGGGCAGGCGGCCCACCGGGGTTTTGCGGATGTGCTGGATCTCCAGAAAATCGATGATCTTTTCCACATAGGCACGCTGGGCAATTTCCTCGCGCTGGGCGCGGCCCCAGTACAGGGCTTGCTGGATAAAGTTGGCGCGCATTTTCAGGTTGCGCCCGGTCATGATGTTGTCCAGCACGCTCATGCCCTTGAACAGCGCAATGTTCTGGAAGGTGCGGGCGATGCCCTGGCGGGCGGCTTCGTGCGGGCGCATGCGGTCGCGTGTTTTGCCGCGGTACACCACGTGGCCTTGTTGCGGGTGGTAGACGCCGTTAATGACGTTCAGCATGGAGCTTTTGCCAGCACCATTGGGCCCGATGATGGACAGGATCTCGTGCTCGCGTACTTCCAGGCTGATATTGGACAGGGCTTTCACGCCGCCAAAGGAGAGCGAGATGGCCTCGGCCTGCAGGATAACGTCGCCGATTTTGCGGTGCTGGGTCATGCGGCCTCCGAGGTGATGGCAGGGTAGGTCTTGGCGTCACGAATCTGCAGAGTGGCACGCAGGTTGCCGCTGCGGCCGTCTTCGAATTTCACCACGGTGTCGATGCTGCACGCCTGGCTGCCGTCGTACAGGGCTTCGATCAGCGGGGCATAGCGTTCGGCAATGAACTTGCGGCGCACCTTGCGGGTGCGGGTGAGCTCGCCATCATCGGCGTCCAGCTCCTTGTGCAGGATCAGGAAACGCTTGATCTGGCTACCATGCAGCTTGGGGTCGCGCGCCAGGTCGGCGTTCATTTTTTCGATGCACTCGCGGATCAGCTCGTACACCGGTGCCTGGCCGGCCAGATCGGTGTAGCCGGTGTAGGGCAGGCCGCGCTTTTCGGCCCAGTTGCCTACCGCGGTGAGGTCGATATTGATGAAGGCTGTGGTGTAATCCTGGCCATCGCCAAACGCCACCACTTCCTTGATGTGCTGAAAGAACTTCAGCTTGTTTTCCAGGTATTTGGGGGCAAACAGGCTGCCGTTGGTCAGCCGGCCTACGTCTTTGGCGCGGTCGATGATTTTCAGCTGGCCATCTTCGTCGAAGTAGCCGGCATCGCCGCTGTACACCCAGCCTTCGGCGTTACGGGTTTCATTGGTTGCGTCCGGGCGCTTCCAGTAGCTGTGGAAGGTGCCGGGGCCGCGGAACAGCACCTCGCCGTTATCGGCAATTTTCACCTCAACGCCCGGCACCGGCACGCCAACCGTGTCCGGTTTTACCTTGTCGTTGGGGTGCACGCATACCATCACGTAGGCTTCGGTCTGGCCGTACAGCTGCTTGATGTTCACGCCGATGGCGCGGTAGAAGTCGAACAGCTCGGGCCCGATGGCCTCGCCGGCGGTATAGGCCAGCTTCAGGCGGGTAAAACCCAGCACGTTCTTGACCGGGCCGTACACCAGATACTCGCCCAGTTTGTAGCCCAGGCGGTCCCAGAACCCTACCGGTTTGCCTTCCAGGATGTCGGTGCCCACGCGGCGGGCATGGTTCATGAAATAGTGGAACAGCCAGTACTTGAAGCGGCCGGCGTCTTCCATGCGGATCATCACCTGGGTCAGCAGGTTTTCATACACGCGTGGCGGGGCAAAATAGTAGCTGGGGCCGATCTCGCGCATGTCGGTCATCACGGTATCGCTGCTTTCCGGGCACGATACGCAAAAGCCGGTAACCAGCGACTGGGCATAGGAAAACAGGTTGTCGCCCACCCAGGCCATGGGCAGGTAGGCCAGTACTTCTTCGCGCTCGGTCAGGCCTTCCAGGTTGGCCGCATTGCGCGCGGTAATGATCATGCTGTCGTAGGTGTGCAGCACGCCTTTGGGGTGGCCTGTGGTGCCGCTGGTGTACAGCATGATGGCCGGGTCGCTGCCACGGCCCATGTCTACCATGCTCTGGAAAAACAGCGGGTGTTCGTCGTGGTGAATGCGGCCGGCACCCAGAATCTCGGCCATGTCGTACACGCCATCGTGCTGGTAGTGGCGCATGCCGCGCGGGTCGTCGTACACGATGGCTTGCAGGGCAGGCAGGCGATCGCGGATTTCCAGCAGCTTGTCTACCTGCTCCTGGTCTTCTACCACGGCCATGCTTACCTCGGCATCGGACAGGACGAAGACCATCTCTTCTGCGGCCGCGTCCTGGTAAAGCGGTACCGGTACGCCCCCCATGCACTGTGCCGCCATGATGGCCATGTACAGACGCGGGCGGTTATCGCCGATCACCGCCAGGCGGTCGCCACGCTTGAAGCCCTTGGCGGCCAGGCCCAGTGCCAGTGCACGTACTTCTATGGCGACTTCGTCCCAGTTCCAGGTTTGCCATATGCCCAGGTCTTTTTCGCGCATGGCCGGGCGGGCACTGCGCGTTTTGGCATGGGCCTGCAGCAGCTTGGGAAAGGTGTCGGCCACACTTTCTTGCGCTTGGGCAGGTCGTATGGATTCAGGCTTTGCCATCTCTCTGTGTCTCCTGTGTTCTTGTGTTGGCCGCATAGGCAGCCGAGATACAACCGGCCCTCTGGCGGGGCTTTGCATGGGGTAGTACGGTAAAACCGGTACGGATGGGGCGGCAGCGGGGGTGGGCTGCGCGAATGACGCAAGGCTTTTGGCCTTGTCGTTGACGTAAACGTCAACTTGATGTGAGTAAGCTAAAGCAAGCGCTCAGTTTTATGCAACGGGATTGCAATAAGATAGAACAATGTTGCGATGCGGCATGTGGTAGTTCCGTCACAGCATGCGGGCGGCAGTGACGGAACTGATTGATTAATATTGGTAAAAACCTTTGCCGCTCTTGCGGCCCAGGTGGCCGGCGGCAACCAGCTGTACCAGTAGCGGGCAGGCGCGGTATTTGGAATCACGGAACTCGCGGTACAGGATGTCCATGATGGACAAGCAGGTGTCCAGGCCTATCAGGTCCGCTAGCGCCAGTGGCCCGATGGGGTGGTTCATGCCCAGCTTCATGACCGTGTCGATGTCTTCGGCGGCGGCCAGGTTTTCATACAGCACGAAGGCGGCCTCGTTGATCATGGGCATCAGCACGCGGTTGGAGACAAAGCCGGCGCCGTCTTTTACCGTGACGGGTGTTTTGCCCAGCTCCAGGCTAAGGGCGTGGATGCGTGCATGGGTGTCGTCGCTGGTTTGCAGGGCACGAATGATTTCCACCAGCTGCATCACCGGTACCGGGTTCATGAAATGCATGCCAATAACGCGTTCCGGCTGTTTGACCCAGGCGGCAATGGTGGTGAGCGAAATGGACGAGGTGTTGGACGCCAGAATGGTGCTGGCGGGCACAATACCAGCTAGCTCGCGGAAAATCTTTTCCTTGATCTGCGCGTTTTCTGTAGCGGCTTCCACCACCAGCTCGCACGCTGCCAGGTCGGCCAGCTGGGTGCTGCCGCGGATGCGCGACAGAATCAAGACCGCTTCGTTTTCATTGAGTGTGGCCTTTTTTACCAGGCGGCTCAGGCTGTTGCTGATGGCGGCCAGGCCACGGTCCAGTGCGCTTTGCGATACATCGGCCATGATCACGTCAAAGCCAGCCTGGGCAAATACCTGTGCAATGCCATTGCCCATGGTGCCGGCGCCTACGACGCCTACGGTGCGAGAGGTCATAACGGGTCTCCTGTTTGCAGAACGAAACGGTTGGGAATAAGTTCCAGTTTACGTTAACGTAATCTATGCTGTCATCAGTGCTGCATCGCTTGTTTCGGTTTGTAGCTGTCGTTACACCCGGCGTGCCTGTGCTGTGCTGCCGTATTACAATTGCGCGTCGCTTCATTAGCGCCTACCCACCGCAGTGACCGAACCAGGAGACGTCGTGACTGCCGCCGCAGACCGCACATTCAGCATTTCCGAGCTGGCACAGGAGTTCGACGTAACGACCCGTGCCATCCGCTTTTACGAGTCGGAAGGCCTGCTCACGCCCGAACGCCAGGGCCAGCGCCGTATCTACTCGCGCCGCGACCGCGTGCGCCTGATGCTGACCCTGCGCGGCAAGCGCATAGGTTTGTCGCTGCTGGAGATCCGCGAGCTATTCGAGCTGTACGATGCGGCCAACAATGACGAGCCGCAGCTCACCAAATTTGTCGACATTCTCAGCCGTCGCGAGCAGCAGCTCACGCAGCAGATGCAGGACATCCAGCTGGTGCTGCGCGAAATCGGCCAGCTGAAGGCGCAGTGCGAGCACTGGATGGAAAAGCGCAGCGGCGGGTTGCCGGAGTAGGGCGGCCCGTTTTCGCAGGGCAAGCAAAAAGCCGCAGCGGGTGCTGCGGCTTTTTCTGTTCTGTGCGCCAGGGTGAGGGTGGCAGGGCTAGCTTTGCTGGTGGCGGCAGCATGCCCTTGTGGGCAGCGGGTCATGTTGGCAGCTGCCGCCAATGGCGCATTTCTTCCTCGATGAAGTGGTTCACCAGGTCTGTGAACAGGCGCTCGATGGCGTCAGCGTTCAGGCCTGCTTGCTCGGCCCACTGTCGCCGTTGTGCCAGCATGGCATTGAAACGATCCGGGGCGCGTACTGCGGTGGCTGATGTTTTGAATTTTGCTGCGGCAAGCACGTATGTGTAATGCTGGCCGATAAGGCTGATGACTGCCTGGTCAAGCAGGTCTATCTCGGCGCGGATCTCCTCCATGCTGGTACATTGCTCGGGTAAGCGCTGGTTCTTGATGTGCATGCGTTTTCCTTACTGGCTATTCGGTGGGGCGTCTTGGTTTTCCGCCTCATGGCACGCCACGCACAGCTTGTTGCCGTCCGGGTCGCGGAAGTAGGCACCGTAATAGTGCGGGTGGTAGTGCGGGCGCAGGCCGGGGGCACCTTCACAGCGCCCACCGTGTTGCAAGGCGGCTTGGTGGGCGGCGTCTACCTGGCAGCGCGTGGCGGCCAGCAGGGCGATGGTCTGGCCGTTGCCAGGGGTGGCTGCGGCGCCGTCCAGCGGTTTGCCGATCAGCAGGAGCGGGCGCGGGCCAGGCTCGCTTTGCCAGCCCGCCCATGGTCGCGACGGGTCGCAAAAGCGTTCGCGGATGCCCAGCGCCTGCATCAGCGGGCGGTAAAAGGCGAGGGCGCGGTCGAAATCGTTGATGCCGATGCAGAGGTGCGAAAACATGGTGTCTCCCGTGTTGGTGGCGTGCGTTGCCCGGCGGTGCCTTGCCGGCCTGGTAGCTTGGCTGGGGTGGCTGGCGTGTAAGGTTGCTTTGCGCTTGGGCTGCGGGTGGTGGTGTGATTTTATTGCATGATGATGCCATGCTGCCTGCGGTGTCTACGCCACAGCATGGCGGCGTGGGGCTTGAATTTCATGACAAGTTTACGTTAACGTAAGCGTTATCTAACCGGAGGCTTGAACCATGAACAACGAAGCAATCGTGATTGTCGGTATGGCACGTACTGCCATGGGTGGTTTTCAGGGCGTATTGGCTGGCCAGACCGCCAGCGAGCTGGGCGCCGTGGCGATCCGCGCGGCAGTAGAGCGTGCCGGTATTGCACCGGACGCGGTCGAAGAAGTGATCATGGGGTGTGTACTGCCGGCTGGCCAGGGCCAGGCGCCTGCGCGCCAGGCTGCCATCAAGGGCGGGCTGCCGCTGTCGGCGGGTGCCACCACCATCAACAAGATGTGTGGCTCGGGTATGAAGGCGCTGATGCTGGCCAATGACCTGCTGAAAGCTGGTGCGGCCAAGGTGATGGTGGCTGGCGGCATGGAAAGCATGAGCAACGCGCCGTATGTGATGCCGAAAGCGCGTGGCGGCCTGCGCCTGGGCCACGGCGAGATCAAGGACCATATGTTCCTGGATGGCCTGGAAGACGCCTACGACAAAGGCCAGCTGATGGGCGTATTTGCCGAGGCCTGCGCCGAAAAGTACGGGTTTAGCCGCGTGGCGCAAGACGAGTACGCCATTGCCTCGCTAACGCGCGCGCAGCAGGCCATTACCAGTGGTGCCTTTGCCGGCGAGATCGCCCCGGTGACCGTGGTCAGCCGCAAGGGTGAAGAAGTGGTGCTGCAGGACGAGCAGCCGCTGAAGGCGAATCTGGACAAAATCCCCACGCTGAAGCCTGCATTCAAGAAAGACGGCACGGTGACCCCGGCCAACGCCAGCTCCATTTCAGACGGCGCGGCCGCGCTGGTGCTGATGCGCGAAAGCGACGCTGTGGCGCAGGGCCTGCAGCCGCTGGCACGCATTGTGGGCCACAGCACGCACGCGCACGAGCCGGCCTGGTTCTCCACCGCGCCGGTAGGGGCCATGCAGAAGCTGTTTGCCAAAACCGGCTGGACGGCGGACGACGTGGACCTGTTCGAAATCAACGAAGCTTTTGCGGTGGTAACCATGGCCGCCATGCACGACCTGGGCCTGCCGCATGCCAAGGTCAACGTAAACGGCGGTGCCTGCGCGCTGGGCCACCCCATTGGCGCCTCCGGTGCCCGTATTGTGGTATCGCTGATTGCCGCCCTGCAGGCACGTGGTGGCAAGCGTGGCGTGGCCAGCCTGTGTATTGGTGGCGGCGAAGCGACTGCCCTGGCGGTAGAGCTGGTGTAAGCGCGGCGTTTGCCACGGAAGGCACGCAGGCAGATTGTTTAGCCACGGCACCCACGGAAGGCACCGAAAAGCCGGCAGGTTTTGCCCGTCTCTTTTCGTGCATGCCGTGGCTGAAAAGATTGTGTGCTTGCACCTGAATCGCATGGCACGAGTTGATATTGCGCGCCACGAAAGCCACGAAAGTAAGCAGCCGGGTCGCAGCTACGTGGCGTGCTTTGCGTGTCTTTCCTGGCAAAAAGATGTTGTCTTTGCCTGGCAAGGCAGGGCTAATCAATATCACGCATAAAAGCAAAAGGAATCAGCATGTTGCTGACTACAGAGCAGGAACAGGTAGTGGACGCGGTGCGCCGCTTCGTTACCAGCGAGGTGGCCCCGCACGCGGCGGCGTGGGACCGCGAGCATACGTTTCCGCGCCAGGCGCTGAGCGGCCTGGGTGAGCTGGGCTGCTTCGGCCTGACGGTGTCGCCGGATTGGGATGGCGCCGGGTTCGACTACCTGACCCTGGCCGCCGTGATCGAGGAAATCGCCGCCGGTGACGGTGCGCTGTCCACCATCATTTCGGTCATCAACTCGGTGGGCTGCGGCCCGATCGAGCGTTTTGGCAACGACTGGCAGAAAGACACCTTCCTGCGCCGCATCGCCCGTGGCGAGTGGGTGTCGGCATTTTGCCTGACCGAGCCGGACGCCGGGTCCGATGCGGCCAACCTGCGCAGCCGCGCCGTGCGCGACGGCGACGATTACCTCATCAACGGCGTCAAGCAGTTCATCACCAACGGTAAACACGCTGATGTGGCCATCGTGTTTGCGGTAACCGACCCGGCGGCCGGCAAGAAAGGCATCAGCGCTTTTCTGGTGCCTACCGCCACGCCTGGTTATACCGTGGCCAAGGTGGAAGACAAGCTGGGTCAGCACGCGTCGGATACCTGCCAGATCGTGTTCGACAACGTGCGGGTGCCAGCCAGCCACCGGCTGGGCGCGGAAGGCGAGGGCTACAAGATTGCCCTGGCCAACCTGGAGTCCGGCCGCATCGGCATCGCCGCGCAGTGCCTGGGCATGGCGCGCGCAGCGCTGGATTTTGCCACCCGTTACGCCACCGAGCGCCACACCTTTGGCCAGCCCATCATCCGCCACCAGGCAGTAGGCTTCCGCCTGGCCGAGGCGGCGGCACGGCTGGAAGCTGCCCGCCAGCTGGTGTGGCACGCCGCTGCGCTGAAAGACGCCGGCAAGCCCTGCCTGAAGGAGTCCAGCATGGCCAAGCTGATGGCGTCCGAAATGGCCGAAGCAGTGTGCTCGGCCGCCATCCAGACGCTGGGTGGCTACGGCTACCTGAGCGACTACCCGGTGGAGCGCATCTACCGCGATGTGCGTGTGGCGCAGATCTACGAAGGCACCTCGGACGTGCAGAAGCTGGTGATCGCCCGTGCGCTGGAAGACGGGCTGAGCTAGTAGGCAGCCTGCGGCCAACGTTGGCCGCAGGGCAGACGTAGCAAGGGCCGGTGCACGCACCGGCCCTTGCTGCTTTAAACAGGGGCGAGTCTAGCGGCCAACCTGACCCAGCGACGCGGCAAAGTCGTCGGCGTTCTGGTAGCCAATCACCTTGTGCACCAGCTCGCCCTGCGCGTTGTACAGCATGATGCCGGGCGGGCCGTACAGGCCAAAGCGCTTCAGCAGCGCCTGGTGCTCGGCGTTATTGGCGGTGACATCCGCCTGCAGCAGGCGCAGCTTGCCCATGCGGCTGGCAATGGCCGGGTCGCGGAAGGTGGTTTCTTCCATTTCGATACAGCTCACGCACCAGTCGGCGTAGAAATCCAGCAATACCGGCTGGCCGGCTGCTTTGGCCTGCGCCAGTGCTGCGTCCAGTTCGGTGCTGTTGGCAATGCGCTGGAAAGCCGGTTTGGCGGCCAGCTGGCCCTGCCAGATACCCGCCAGCGGTAGCCGTGGCGATGGCGCGCCGGTAGCTGCACCCAGCACTTGCAGCAGGCCGGCCACGGCCAGCACCGCCGCCAGCAGGCGTACTGCCCAGGGCCCGATGCCGCGTGCGGCCGGGCGCTGTGGGCTCAGCAGCAGCCACCAGGCACTGCCCAGCGTCAGAGCAGCCCATAGCAGCATGGTGAGCCACACCGGCAGGAAGGGGCCGGCCAGCCAGATGGCCACGCCCAGCATCACCACGCCAAAGGTGTATTTCACCTGCTGCATCCAGGCCCCGGCCCGTGGCAGTAGGTGGCCGCCAAAAGTGCCTACCAGCAGCAGCGGCAGGCCCAGCCCCATGGCCATGGCGTACAGGGCTGCCCCGCCCAGCAGGGCGTCGCCGGTCTGGCCGATGTAGCCCAGCGCCAGCGCCAGCGGCGGGGCCACGCACGGGCCGACCAGCAGCGCGGACAGCGCACCCATGGCAAACACGCTGGCCAGGCGGCCGCCGCCCAGCTTGTTGCTCTGGTTGGCCAGCCGGCTTTGCAGCGCGGACGGCAGCTGGATGGTAATCAGGTCGAACATGCCCAGCGCAAACACCACCATCAGCGCGCTGGCGGCCAGTATCACGGCGGGCTGCTGTAGCCACACGGTGAGCAGGCTGCCGGTTTTGCCGGCGATCACGCCCACGGCGGTATAGGTCAGCGCCAGGCCCTGCACGTAGGCAAAGGTCAGCACAAAGCCGCGGGTTTTGTTGAGCTTGCTGCCCTGGCCAGCCACCATGCTGGACACAATGGGCAGCAGCGGGTACATGCAGGCGGTAAAGGCCATGCCCAGACCCGCCAGCAGGAAGGTCAGCAGCGTGCCCAGCCATTGCTGGCGGCTGAGTGCGGGTGCGCTGTCCTGCGCTGGGCTGCCTGCTGGGCTGAGCCAGTCGCCCAGCTTGTTATCGCCAATCTTGAGCTGATGGGTATACGGCGGGTAGCACAGGCCGGCGTCGGCACAGCCCTGGATGGTGGCCAGCAGGGTAAAGGTGTCGGGGTTGATGGGGCCAGTCAGCGGCAGCGTCACGGTCACGCGCTGGTGATACACCTGCTGCAGGCCAAAGTACGGGTCTTGCTTGGCCTCGCCGGCGGGCAGCTGCGGTGTGCCCAGTACGCCGGCTGGCTGGCTGGCAAAGCGCGTGCGGTCGCGGTACAGGTAGTAGCCTTTGGCAATGTCGAAGTGCACGCGTAGCTGCTGGCCGTGTTGCTCCACGCTGGCGGCAAAGGCTTTTTCCGGTGGCAGCAGCTCGTCCGGGTTCAGGGCGCGGGCGGGCAGGGCCGCCATCAGCATTAACAGGGGGAGTAGCCAGTGAAACAGGCGCAACAGTGCAGGCATGGTAGGGGCAGGCAGGGTAATGAACAGGGTAGACCGTAACCCGGCGTCGGTGTTCCGGGGCGGCTGCAGCTTATCATAGCCCGCATGGGGTGGGCAGATGTCATGTAAACAAGTGTTTGCTTGCGCTAATATGCGATGCAGAGGAGAACAATAATGGATAGAACCATTCACTTTGCCCACGCTAACAGCTTTCCGGCACCCATCTACCGGCAGCTGCATGCCGTGTGGCAGGAGGCCGGTTATGCCGTGGGCTTTCTGCCGCGCAGCGGCCACGACCCGCACTACCCGGTGACAGACTGTTGGCCGCAGCTGGTAGAAGAAATGGTGGCTTACATGCGCGCGCACTACACCGCGCCAGTGCATGGGGTCGGGCATTCGCTGGGCGGTATCCTGCTGTTTTTGTCCGCCATCCGTGCCCCCGAGCTGTTTCGCAGCGTGGTGCTGCTGGACTCGCCGCTGCTGTCGCCACAGCGTGCCTTCGGCATCTGGCTGGCCAAGCGGCTGGGCTTCATCCAGAACGTTACCCCCGGTGGCACGGGGACCCTGAAACGGCGTGACAACTGGGCCAGCGTCACGTCGGTATACGACTACTTTGCCCGCAAGCCAGCCTTCGCCCGCTGGGCGCCCGCGGTGCTGCATGACTACGCCGCGCTGGGTACCGAAGACAATGGCGAGGGCGGGCGCCGCCTGTTGTTCCGCCCGCAGGTGGAGCACGACATCTACGGCACCTTGCCGCACCACTATTGGCAGCTGCGCGGCCAACTACAGGTGCCCATGCACTATGTGGCCGGCGAGGGCAGCGATGTGACCCGCCCGTCCGACCTGGCCTTCATGCAAAAGCACTTTGGTGCGCAGGTTCACTGGCACTCCGGCAGCCATCTGTTCCCCATGGAGCAGCCGCAGGCCACGGCCGCGTTTGTGCTGGGCTTGTTGCAGCCTTAGCCTGCTGCATTAGGCCAGATCGTGGCTGTTGATGCAGGCGTAGGCCGAGTGGTTGTGGATGGATTCGAAGTTTTCCGACGTCACCACAAAATGCCGCACCAGCGGGTGCTGCCGCAGTGCCCCGGCGACGTCACGCACCAGGTCTTCCACGAATTTGGGGTTGTCGTAAGCCTGCTCGGTAACGACTTTTTCGTCGCTGCGTTTCAGCAGGCCGTACAGCTGGCACGACCCCTGGGCCTCGGCCATGGCAATCAGCGTTTCCACCGTCAGCCCATTATCAGCCTCGGCATCGATACAGATATGCGAGCGCTGGTTGTGCGCGCCGTAGCGCGAAATCTGTTTGGAGCACGGGCACAGGCTGGTGACCGGCACCGTTACCTGCAGCCGGTAGCGGTAGTGGCCGTGTATCACGCTGCCATCCAGGCACACTTGATAGTCCAGCAGGCTGGCGACGCCAGAGGCCGGCGCCGTCTTGCCCAGAAAGTACGGAAAACTCAGGCGGATGCGCGCGCTATCGCTTTCCAGCCGTGTGGCGGTGGCGCGGACCAGCGCCTCGAAACCGGCGCCATCCAGCGGGCTATGCTGCTCGTGCAGCAGCGCGACAAAGCGCGACATATGCGTGCCTTTCTGCGTGGCCGGCAGCGCTACCGTTAGCTGGCAGTCGGCCACGGTATGCTGCACAGCGCCATCGGCTTGCCGCAGGCGGAGCGGGTGGCGCAGGCCTTTGATGCCTACCTCGCGGATAGGGATGTGGCGCTGGTCTTGGTGGCTTTGTACATCGGGCAGGGCTGTGTGCGGCATGATGGCTATTCGATTAAAAATGTTATGGTATAACATAAATGATTCGATGCAATCTGTCACGCAGCAGTGCCGAAAAAGCAGCAGGCCCACCGGGTGCTTAGCTGGTGGGCCTGTCGAAGCTTGGCCGCATGCGCGCTAGGTAGCGCCCCATAGCCCGGCCAGCATGCCCAGCATGGACATGGCCAGCGCCGGGGCGCAGGCCCGTGCCAGGCTGGCACCGCCTATGCTGGCGATCAGCCCGAACTTGAACACGGTATTGCTGAACACCGCCAGCGCCATGGTTACCAGTAGCGGTGTGGTAGCCAGCTGCTGCTGGCTAAACAGCTCCAGCGCGGTGAGGCTGATGGCGTCGACATCGTTCAGGCCGGAAACCAGCGCCACCACGTACAGGCCGCTTTCGCCAAACAGGTCGCGTAGCCAGGCCGAGCACAGCATGACCACGGCAAACATGGCGGCAAAGCCAAGGGCAATGCTGAGCTTGGCCGGGTTTTTCAGCGCGAGCTCGGGGGCGTTTTCCTGCTGTGCTTGTCGTTTGCCCAGGATCAACAGGGTGGCCAGGCCGGCCAGCAGCGCGGGTAGCATCATGCTGGCTACGCTGCGAATACTGGTGGGGGCAATGGCCAGTGCCAGCACCGATAGCCGCACGAACAGCACCATATTGGCTAGCAGGATCACCCGCGTGGCCAGCCGTAGCGAGCCAGGGTTGGCCGCTGCCTCGCGCGCGTACACCAGGCTGGTGGCCGTGGTGGACACCAGGCCGCCCAGGATGCCCAGCACGGGCGCGCCCACGCGTTCGCCCAGAATCTTCACCGCCAGGTAGCCTGCCAGGCCCACACCGACAATCAGCACCACCAGCAGCCAGATGCGGTGCGGGTTAAACGCCAGATAGGGGCCGAAGCCCTGGTTTGGCAAAATCGGCAGGATGATGAAGGTGAGCGCGGCAAACTGCAGCAGCGACAGCAGGTCTTGCCGCTCCAGCTGGTTGGAAAAATTGGACAGCTCCGGCTTCAGGTACAGCAAGCCGGTCGTGATGATGCCCAGCGCAATGGCCAGCTCGGTATTGCCCAGCCCCACCATCAAGCCCAGCGTATACGCCACCAGCAGCGCAATCACCGAGGTGGTGCGCGGTTCGGGGGCCGCGCTTTCGCTGCCGCCGCTGCCCAGCGGCAAAAAGCCCAGCATGGCCACGGCCAGCAGCCCGGCCGGCATCAGCCAGGGCAGTGCCGACTGCGCCGCCAGCATGGCCAGCATGGTGCCCAGCAGGCTGACCAGCGGAAAGGTGCGGATGCCGGCCAGCACGCGGCGCTTGCGTTCGCGCTCTACGCCGATCAGCAGGCCGATACCCAGGCTGGATAGCAGCATGGGCAGCGCGGCGTAGGGGGTGTTGGCCAGGTGCAGCCAGTGGTGTACGTCCAGGCTTGTCATGGTTTTATCCTGTCGACGATGGGCAAGAAAAAAGGCCTGCAGCTCGGGGCGGCAGGCCTGTCGGGCAGCGGCTGGCTAGTGTGCGGCCAACCTGGCTTCGATACTGCGCTGGATGCCCGCAGCGTCCAGGCCGCAATCGGCCAGCAGCACGGCCGGGTCCCCATGTTCAACATAGTCATCCGGCAGGCCCAGGTGCAACATTGGCACGCTGATACCGGCGGCGGCCAGTACCTCGGTACAGGCGCTGCCGGCCCCGCCCATGATGGCGTTTTCTTCTACCGTGACCAGCAGGCTGTGGCTGGCGGCCAGCTCGCGCACCAGGGC
This sequence comes from Neisseriaceae bacterium, assembly GCA_027489245.1. Taxonomy (GTDB): domain Bacteria; phylum Pseudomonadota; class Gammaproteobacteria; order Burkholderiales; family Chromobacteriaceae; genus Vogesella. The sequence goes on from JAIYAC010000025.1 coordinate 75,839, forward strand.
GGCGTCCAGCGGTTTCACAAAACGCATGTCGGCGACGCTGGCATCCAGCGCTGCGGCGGCGGCCAGCGCGGGCTGCACCATGCTGCCAAAGGCCAGGATGGCGACCTTGCCCTGGCCCTGGCGGCGCAATACGCCTTTGCCCACCGGTAGCGCAGTCATGGCCTGCTCGATGGTGGCACCCGGGCCGGTACCACGCGGGTAACGCACGGCGGTGGGGGTGTCCAGACTAAAAGCGGTGTACAGCAGCTGGCGGCATTCGTTTTCGTCCGATGGCGCCATCACCGTCATGTTCGGGATGCAGCGCAGGAAGGACAAATCGAACGAGCCCGCATGGGTAGGGCCATCGGCGCCCACCAGGCCGGCGCGGTCGATGGCAAACACCACCGGCAGGTTTTGTAGCGCCACGTCGTGAATCAGCTGGTCGTAGCCGCGCTGCAGGAAGGTGGAGTAGATCGCCACCACCGGCTTCAGGCCGTCGCAAGCCATGCCGGCGGCAAAGGTTACGGCGTGTTGCTCGGCAATGGCCACATCGAAGTAGCGGTCCGGGTGTTCTTTCTCAAAGCGCACCAGGCCGGAGCCCTCGCGCATGGCCGGGGTAATGCCTACCAGGCGGCTATCCAGCTTGGCCATATCGCAGATCCAGTCACCAAAAATCTGCGTGTACTGCGGCTTGCCACCGCCTTTGCTGCCGGCCAGGCCACAGGCCGGGTCGAATTTGGTCACGCCGTGGTATTTCACCGGGTCGTTTTCGGCCAGCTTGTAGCCCTGGCCTTTTTTGGTAACGATGTGCAGGAACTGCGGGCCTTTCAGGCTCTTGATGTTCTTGAGTGTGTCGACCAGTACGTCCAGATCGTGGCCATCGATCGGGCCGATGTAGTTGAAACCGAACTCCTCGAACAGCGTGCCGGGGGTAAAGAAGCCCTTCACGTGTTCTTCCATCTTGCTGGCGATATCGCGCAGCGGCGGGGCGATGCCCAGTACCTTGTTGCTGCCTTCTTTGACCGCTGCGTAGAAGCGGCCGCTCATCAGCTTGGCCAGGTAGTTGTTCAGCGCGCCCACATTGGGCGAGATCGACATATCGTTGTCGTTGAGGATCACCAGCAGGTCGGTATCCATGGCGCCGGCGTTGTTCAGCGCCTCGAAGGCCTGGCCGGCGGTCATCGAGCCGTCGCCGATGATGGCAATGCTTTTGCGCGGAATGTTCTGCAGCTTGGCGGCTACCGCCATGCCCAGCGCGGCACCGATGGAGGTGGACGAATGGCCCACGCCAAAGGTGTCGTATTCGGACTCATCACGTTTGGGGAAGCCCGCCAGGCCGCCTTTCTGGCGCATGGTGTGCATCTGTTCGCGACGGCCGGTCAGGATCTTGTGCGGGTAAGTCTGGTGGCCTACGTCCCATACCAGCCGGTCGTCCGGGGTATTGAACACGTAGTGCAGCGCTATGGTCAGCTCGATGCTGCCCAGGTTGGAGGCAAAATGGCCGCCGGTTTTGCTAACCGAGCTCACCAGGAATTCGCGCAGCTCGCGGGCCAGCTGTGGCAGCTTGCTGCGGTCCAGGGTTCTGAGGTCGGCCGGACTCTGTATGGTGTCGAGCAGTGTAGTCATGATGTTGCTTTTGTTATGGTCAGAACGAGCGGGCCACGATGTAGTCTGCCAGCTGTTTCAGGCGGTCGGCGCGGCTGCCGAACGGCGCCAGTGCAGCCAGCGCGTCGTCGTACAGGTCGCGGGCAAACTGGCGGGCTTCGCCCAGGCCCATCAGGCTGACATAGGTAGGCTTGTCGTTGGCCGCATCCTTGCCGGCGGTCTTGCCCAGTGTGGCGGTGTCGGCTTCGCAGTCCAGCACGTCGTCCACCACCTGGAAGGCCAGGCCCATGCGCTTGGCAAAGTGGTCCAGCCCGGTTTCTTCCGCTTCGGTCAAAGGTTGGCCGCAGTATGCGCCCAATAGCACGGCAGCGCGAATCAAGGCGCCGGTTTTCAGCATGTGCATGAATTCCAGCTCTGGCTGGTTCAGTGCAGTGCCGACGCTGGCCAGGTCAATCGCCTGGCCGCCGGCCATGCCGGCGTGGCCGCTGGCGTGGGCCAGCAGCTTGACCATGGCCAGCTGGCGGCTGGCGTCTACGCCCGCCAGTGGGGTGGCCAGCACGTCGAAAGCCAGGGTTTGCAGGGCGTCGCCTACCAGCAGGGCGGTGGCGTCGTCGTACTGTACGTGGCAGGTGGGTTTGCCACGGCGCAGCACGTCGTCGTCCATGCACGGCATGTCGTCGTGTACCAGCGAGTAGGCGTGGATCATCTCCACGGCACAGGCGACGCGGGCCACGTTGGCCGCATCGGCACCGGTGAGCTCGCCTGCGGCAAAGGCCAGCAGCGGGCGCACGCGTTTGCCGCCTTGCAGGGTGCTGTAGCGCATGGCGTCGTGCAGCACCTGCGGGGCACGGTCCGCGTTGGGCAGCAGTGTTTCCAGCGTGTTTTCTACGGTTTGCTGGGTATGGGTCATCCAGCCGGTAAAGGTGTTATTGGCCATCGGTGAGGTCCAGCGGCTTGAGTTCGTCGTTTTCCAGCACGCGCAGCTGTTGTTCGGCGTCTGCCAGCTTGCCCTGGCAGAACTTGATCAGTTCTATACCCTGCTTATACGACGTCAGGGCGGTATCCAGCGGCAGGTCGCCGCCTTCCATCGCCTGGATAATGTCCTCCAGCTGCGCCAGTGCGCTTTCGAAACTGGCTTGGGCTTTGGCGGTTTTAGCCATGGCGCTTGTCCTTCTGCATCTATAACGGTTGGCCGCCATTGTAGGGGTTTTCCGCTGCGCAACAAAGCGGCAACAAAGCCAGCAGCATGGCTATGTCGCGGCGTGTGCAGGCAAAACAAACCCCCTTTGCCAGGCAGAAGGGGGTTTGCAAGACGGCCTGCTGCCGGGCAGCAGGCCGGGTGGGCACGCTCAGGCGGCTTTTTTCGGGAACATCAGCGAGGCAAGCACCGAGCCGATAATCACCACAAAGACCACGCCCAGCGAGATCGCTACCGGGATGTGCACAAACTTCAGGATCAGCAGCTTCACGCCGATGAACGACAGCACGATGGCCAGGCCGTAGCGCAGCAGGTGGAAGCGGTCTGCCACATCTGCCAGCAGGAAGAACATGGCGCGCAAGCCCAGAATGGCGAAGATGTTGGACGTCAGCACAATGAACGGGTCCATGGTGACGGCAAAGATCGCCGGGATGCTGTCCACGGCAAATACCACGTCTGACAGCTCGACAAACACCAGCACCAGGAACATGGGCGTGGCGTAGCGCATGCCGTTTTTCATCACGAAAAACGCTTCGCCGTGGTAGTCGTCAGTCATGCGGATATGTTTGCGCAGGAACTTCAGCAAGCCGTTGTTGGCCAGGTCTTCTTTTTCCTCTTTTTCCGGCAGCATCATTTTCAGGCCGGTAAACAGCAGGAAAGCACCGAACACGTACAGGATCCAGCTGAACTCTTTCACCAGTGCCGCGCCCAGGAACACCATCACGGTACGCAGGATGATGGCACCGAATACACCGTACAGCAGCACGCGGCGCTGGTACTCTGCCGGCACCTTGAAGAAGGCAAAAATCATCAGGAACACAAAGATGTTGTCTACCGCCAGCGATTTTTCAATCACGTAGCCGGTAAAGAATTCCAGTGCTTTCTGTTTGGCAACCACCTCGCCGTAGGCGGGGTCGTTGGCCAGGGTCCACCACAGCCAGCCGCCAAAGGCGCAGGCTACGGCTACCCACACAGCCGACCAGCCGGCTGCTTCCTTGATGGACACCTTGTGCGAGCCGCTTTGCTTGAGCGCCACCATGTCGATGACGATCATGATCAGTACGGCCACGAAGAACACCGTATAGAAGAAAGGCGATCCGATAGAGGGGAGGGCCTGTTCCATTATGTTGAATACTCCTTGAGTGAAGGCTGTGGTGAGGTTTTGTTATTATCTGCCGGTTTTGTTAGTAAACGTACCGCCCGGCGCGATGTACATATTGTTACATATGCGCCAGTTTGACAGGCATGTCTTTTAACTGGTTCAACCGATGACACAAAAAAACATCCTGATTACCGGCTGCTCCAGCGGCATAGGCCTGGACGTAGCGCGTGGCCTGCAGCAGCAGGGCTGGCGCGTGTTTGCCACCGCTCGCCGCGCCGAAGACGTGGCCAGCTTGCGGGCACAGGGTTTTGCCGATGCCCTGCAGCTTAATGTAGATGATAGCCAAAGCATACGCACGGCACTGGCCGAAGTGTTGCAGCGTAGTGGCGGCACGCTGCACGCCCTGTTCAACAATGCCGGCTACGGCCAGCCCGGTGCCGTAGAAGACATCAGCCGGCAGGCCATGCGCGAGCAGTTTGAAACCAATCTGTTTGGTGCCTGGGAGCTGATGAACGCCGTGCTGCCGGTAATGCGCAGTCAGGGTCATGGCCGCATCCTGTTCAATAGCTCGGTGCTGGGCTTTGCCGCCATGAAATACCGTGGTGCCTACAATGCCAGCAAATACGCCATGGAAGGCCTGTGCGATACCCTGCGGCTGGAGCTGGCTGGCAGCGGCATTTTTGTCAGCCTGATCGAGCCGGGCCCGATCGAAAGCCGCTTCCGCCCCAACGCGCTGCAGAAATTCCTGCAAAACGTGGATATACAGGGCAGTGTGCATCGCGACAGCTATGAAAAGCAGCTGCAGCGCCTGAAGAAAGAAGGCCACGCCGCGCCGTTTACGCTGCCAGGCACGGCAGTGCTGGCCAAGGTGGAGCAGGCCTTGGCCGCAGCACGGCCGGCAGCGCGCTACCGTGTTACCACCCCCACTCATGTGTTCTGGTATCTCAAGCGCCTGCTGCCCACGCGCTGGCTGGACTGGGTGCTGAACAAGGCGGCGTAACCGGCTGCCTGGCATAAACACAGCCCTGGCTATGCCGGCGTGGGCGCCAAAAGAAAACCCCCGCTTGTCAGGCAAGCGGGGGTTTTCTTGTTAGCCATCAGCTAGCCGATACACACCTGGTTGCGTCCCTGGCTCTTGGCCATGTATAGGCGCTCGTCGGCCAGTTTCAGCAGGGCGCTGACGTCCGGCAGCCCGGCGGCGACGCCTATGCTCAGCGTAAACTGCAAATCCCCTTGGCTGGTGGGAAACACTGAGTCGGCAACGCTGGTGCGAAACGTTTCCATGGCGGCGATCATGTCCTGCTCGCTGCGAGCCTGCATCAGAATGACAAACTCCTCGCCGCCAAAGCGGGCAATGTGCTTGCCGGGGAACTGGTCGCGCAGCAGGTCTGCCACCAGTTTCAGTGCCAGGTCGCCTATATCGTGGCCGAAGCGGTCGTTGATGCGCTTGAAGTGGTCGATATCCACCATGGCCACGCCAAACGGCAGGGTTTGCTTCAGCACGTTTTCAAAGAAATAGCGGCGGTTGGGCAGGCCGGTCAGCGGGTCTTCGCGGGCGGCGCGCGACAGGGCGCGCAAGTTTTCCACGAACTCCACGTTGCGTGTCACGCGGCAAAAAAACTCTTCGTGGTTAAACGGCTTGTTCAGGTAGTCATCGGCGCCTGCCTTGATGAAGCGGGCGGTCATGGCCGGGTCCTGGCTGCCGGAAATGCCGATAATGGCCAGCTCTTCGTGGCTGCGAAAACGGCGGATTTCGCTGACCATGGTCACGCCGTTTTTGCCGGGCATATCGTGGTCGGACAGCACCAGGCGGATAGTCGGGTCATCGCGCAGCATGCGTAGCGCCGTGTCGGCCTCTGGCGCTTCCAGTACTTCGTACAGGTGGCGGCGCAGCAGCTGACGCAGATAGCTGCGTATGGTGACCGAATCATCCACCACCAGTACCCGTATGCCGGGGTTGTGGTGGATGCGGCGTATCATCTTGATGGTGTATTCAAACGCAGCAGGCGTGTCTTTGGGTACGTAGTCCACCACGGGCTGCAGCAACACCTTTTCGCGCGTTTCCATATCGCTGCGCGCCGTCAGCACGATGGTGGGGATCTTCTTGGCCAGCACCAGCGGCAGTGTCTCACCATCGGGGGCATCGGGCAGGCAGTAGTCCAGTACGCAGGCCATGAAGCCATGCTCGCCCTGGGCCAGGATGGTTTCCACCTCGCGCAGGGTTGTGGCGCAGACCACCGCAAAGCCATCGTTTTCGATGATGCGCTGCATGGTGCGCAAGACAGAGGTGTTGTCCTCTACCAGTAAAATCTTGTTGCTGGACATGGTGTTCGGTGTTGAGCCTGGTTACAGCCGCCAGGTGGCGAGCCATGTAAAAAACAGTTTTGCTTAGTCATATATACATGGCTTTTGTGAGGATTGTCGCGGCCAACGTGCTATCTGATAACGCTTCGTGGCAGCAAGCGGGACGCAGTGCAGCAGATCGGTTTATAATTTCAGCCATTTTTGCCTCACTCAGACCGAATTCACACCATGACCATGGAACTTGCCAAAAGCTACGAGCCGGGCGACATCGAACGTCGCTGGTACGATCAATGGGAACAGTCCGGCTACTTCAAGCCGCACATGGATACCACCAAGCCGTCCTTTGCCATCCAGCTGCCGCCGCCTAACGTCACCGGCACGCTGCACATGGGCCACGCCTTCAACCAGACCATCATGGATGGCCTCACGCGCTACTACCGCATGAAGGGCGACAACACGGTGTGGATTCCGGGTACCGACCACGCCGGTATCGCCACCCAGATCGTGGTAGAGCGCCAGCTGGCCGAGCAAGGCATTAGCCGCTTCGACCTGGGCCGCGACGCCTTTACCGCCAAGGTATGGGAATGGAAAGAAAAATCCGGTGGCACGATCACCAGCCAGATGCGCCGTGTCGGCTGCTCGGTAGACTGGGGCCGTGAATACTTCACCATGGACGACGTCCGCGCCGACGTAGTCACCGAAGTGTTCGTGCGCCTGTTCGAGCAAGGCCTGATCTACCGTGGCAAGCGCCTGTCCAACTGGGACGCCAAGCTGGGCACCGCCATCTCCGACCTCGAAGTGGTTTCCGAGGAAGAAGACGGCCACATGTGGCACATCAAATACCCGGTAGTGGGTAGCGACGAGTCCATCACCGTGGCCACCACCCGCCCGGAAACCCTGCTGGGTGACGTCGCCGTCGCCGTGAACCCCACCGACGAGCGCTTTGCCCACCTGGTCGGCCAGCTGGTCGAGCTGCCGCTTACCGGCCGCCAGATTCCGGTGATTGCTGACGAGTATGTAGATAAAGAATTCGGCACCGGCTTCGTCAAGATCACCCCGGCCCACGACTTCAACGACTACGAAGTCGGCAAGCGCCACAGCACCCAGCTCATCAACGTGATGAGCCTGGACGCCACCATCCTGGCAAAAGCACAAGTATTCGGCTTTGACGGCAGCGCCCAGGGCAGCATCGAGCTGCCAGCCGCCTACGCCGGCCTGTCCACCGCCGACGCGCGCAAAGCCATGCTGAAAGACCTGGACGCCCAGGGCCTGCTGCTGGACACCAAACCGCACAAACTGATGGTGCCGCGCGGCGACCGTACCGGTACCGTGATCGAGCCGCTGCTTACCGACCAATGGTTCGTGGCCATGAGCAAAGTGGGCGAGGGCGACGCCACCGGCCAGTCCATCGCACAAAAAGCCATCGACGCTGTTGCCAGCGGCGAAGTGCGCTTCATCCCGGAAAACTGGGTCAACACCTACAACCAGTGGATGAACAACATCCAGGACTGGTGCATCAGCCGCCAGCTGTGGTGGGGCCACCAGATCCCGGCCTGGTACGACGAAGACGGCAACATCTACGTTGGCCGCACCGAAGCCGAAGCCCAGGCCAAAGCGCCAGGCAAAACCCTGCGCCGCGAACAAGACGTACTGGACACCTGGTTCAGCTCCGCCCTGGTGCCGTTCTCCACCCTGGGTTGGCCGCAAGACACGCCAGACCTCAACGCCTTCGTGACCAGCAACGTACTGGTTACCGGCTACGAAATCATCTTCTTCTGGGTTGCCCGGATGATCATGATGACCAAGCACTTCACCGGCAAAGTACCGTTCCGTGACGTTTACATCCACGGCATGGTGCGCGACCACGAAGGCAAGAAGATGTCCAAGTCGGAAGGCAACGTCATCGACCCGGTCGACCTGATCGACGGCATCGCCCTGGCCCCGCTGGTAGAAAAACGCACCACCGGCCTGCGCCGCCCCGAAAAAGCCCCGGCCATCGCCAAAGCCACCGAAAAGCTGTTCCCGGACGGCATCCCGGCCTACGGCACCGACGCCCTGCGCTTCACCATGGCCAGCTACGCCACCCTGGGCCGCTCGGTCAACTTCGACTTCAAGCGCGCCGAAGGCTACCGCAACTTCTGCAACAAGCTGTGGAACGCCACCCGCTTCGTCATGATGAACGTGGAAGGCAAAGACTGCGGCCAGGACGAAACCCTGCCGCTGGAATACAGCTTTGTCGACCAGTGGATCATCGGCCGCCTGCAGCAAGCCGAAGCCGACGTGACCAACGCGCTGGAAACCTACCGCTTCGACCTGGCCGCCCAGATCATCTACGAGTTCATCTGGAACGAGTACTGCGACTGGTACGTGGAGCTGGCCAAGGTACAGCTGCAAACCGGTAACGAAGCGCAGCAGCGCGCCACCCGCCGCACCATCGTGCGCGTACTGGAAGTGGCCCTGCGCCTCACCCACCCGCTGATGCCGTTCATCACCGAAGAGCTGTGGCAAACCGTGGCCCCGCTGGCCAACGCCAAGCACACCGACAGCATCATGCTGGCGCAGTGGCCAGTGGCCGTACCCGAGAAGATCAATGCCGCGGCCAACGCGCGCATGGACGCCTTCAAGGACATGGTGAACGCCGTGCGTAACCTGCGCGGCGAAATGGGTATCGGCCCGGCTGTAAAAGCGCCGCTGTTCATCGAAACCGCCGACGCCAGCATCGCCGACTTTGTGCCGTACCTGAAGCTGCTGGCCCGCCTGACCGAAGGCAGCATCGTGGCCGCCCTGCCAGCCGACGACGCACCGGTGGCCATGTCGGGCAACGCCCGCCTGATGCTGAAGGTGGAAGTGGACAAAGCCGCCGAAACCGCCCGCCTGACCAAAGAGCAGGGCAAGGTAGAAGCGGAGCTGGCCAAGCTGACAGCGAAACTGGAGAAGCCAGGCTACATCGATAAAGCCCCGGCGCATCTGGTAGAGCGTGATAAGGCGCAGCTGGCTGAGCTGAATGACAAGCTGGAGAAGGTGAAGGCGCAGCTTGTGAAGTTGGCTTAATTTTAGGAACACCCTCCTGAGGAGGGTGTTTTTTTATCCATTAAAAATGACAAAGGAGATTTCAATTGAGTGAAAATAAGTCAATGGAAAGACTTGTCCGCGAATTGCTGCCTGGTCATCTTGGAGTTTATGCGCAATATGAGTCTGGTAGACTAAATGTAACTGATTTTTTATCTTCTTATCTTAAGGCTATTGCTGCATTTGAACGGGCTAACAAATTATTTTTGACCAGAATTAGTCCTGGTGCTTCTGCATTCAAATATAAGTTATATGAATTCGAAAAGGGTTCACTTTTTGGTAAGGTTTTCCCATCAAAAAAAGGTGACGAGGTGGCAGCCTCTCAGAAGTCGTCATTCTCGCTTTTTAATGTTTTTGAAGGAGAGAAGTTGCCTTCTGTAAATAAGTTGGATAAAGTGGCTGTTGATTTGAATGAAAATTTGAAAGATTTTGGATTGCCTGATTGTAATATTGTTACGCCGGAGACTTTGTTGCTTGATGCATTGCAGGTTTCAAAGGTTTTAAAAGGGATTTCTTTGGATCAGAGTGTGTTCATTGCAGCCAATGATGATTGTGCTGAGGTGGCAGGAATCGCTAGAGTGAATGATTATTATGTTGAGGATGTGCTTTCATTTGTGGAAAGCATGGAGGTTAGAAATGGGCAGTTGCTTGAAGTGAAGAAGCCTGAGTATATTGATAAGTCTGCTTGGTCATTTGTTTATAATGGAAAAGTTATTGTGGCTAAAATTATTGATGAGGAGTGGCTTGAGAATTTTCAAAGGGGTAGTATAAGTGTTCCTCCGGGTACGAAACTATTGGTTGATCTTGTTGTATCTAAGGTTAGGAGTACGGTTGGCAAGAGTTTGAAAGAAAAGTTTGCTGTGCAGAGGATTGGAGGTAAGATTTGATTAAATTTAATTTTAGCAAGGCGGCTTTGATTGATTTTATTTTCATAATGCTTCCTTTTTTAATTTTCCTTATAGTTAATTCTGTGTCTGGAAGTGGGGCTCTAGTCAAAACTTTCTACTCTTCGGAGGTTGGTTTTGCGGCTAGTATTTTGTATGGGCAGTTGGTTGCGAAATTTGTTATAGAGGTTGCTGATTCAAAAGGAGTTGTTTCTGCAGATCTTGCTGGGTTAGTTGTTACAATCTTGGTTGCACTTTTGCTAATTGCATCAATAGTCCTTGCGATTGTTTTGATTTATAAACCGCTTTCTGATTGGGTGTATTGGTTTCAGATATTCTTGTTTATTGTGGCAATTTATTTGCATTTTGACTTTTATGAAAAGCTTGAGGCTTTTAAATCAAGAGATTCGAATGATTAGCGTATAGAGTGGACTGGATACAATGAAACCCATCGTTCACCACGTCCCGCAAGGTTGGCCGCAAACGTTTACGGTATTGCGGCCAACCTTTTGTTTTGTGTACCGCTGCGCGGCGTGATGATCTGCCGCTTTCCGCGCGGCGGCGGGGTACTTTCTTTTGCGTCGCCAAAAGAAAGTACCCAAAGAAAAGGCGACCCGTGGCTGCTCGAAACCCCGTGCCAAACGGCCCGCCCCAGGCGCCGCCGAACTCGCCCCTTGCTAACGGCGCGGGGCTCAAACAAATCGGCGTCTTAAAACCTGGGGCAAACCGTTTGACCCGGCTCGCGCCAACGGGGTATGGCGGCGTCGGTACGGTTCTATTGATTGACTGGTTTGTGTGCTATGGGCCTCTAATGCTTTTTGTGGCCTTAAAAGGTTGGCCGCAAATATTTGCGTTACTGCGGCCAACCTTGTGCAGCCCGTAGGTTGGGCTGAATGAAATGAAGCCCAACATTTACCGCGCCTCACAGAGTTGGCGGCATGCCGTCACGGTATGGCGGCCAACCTTTTTGTTTTGTGGTGCCGCTGCGGGGCGTATTGGCATGCCGCTTTCCGCGCGGCGGCGGGGTACTTTCTTTTGCGTCGCCAAAAGAAAGTACCCAAAGAAAAGGCGACCCGGGGCTGCTCGAAACCCCGTGCCAAACGGCCCGCCCCAGGCGTCGCCGAACTCGCCCCTTGCTAACGGCGTGGGGCTCAAACAAATCGGCGTCTTAAAACCTGGGGCAAACCGTTTGACCCGGCTCGCGCCAACGGGATGGGGCGGCGCCGGTGCGGTGGTGTCTTAACGTAGGGTGGGCTGAATGAAATGAAGCTCAACGTTCACCGCGCCCTGTGCGGTTGGCCGCAAACATTTACGTTATGCGGCCAATCTTGTGCCGCAACCCATGCCCCCTTGGGGAGCGCCGGTAAAAAGTCTGCCGCAAGGTTTTAAGCGGCCGATTTGTTTGAGCCCGGAGCCGTTAGCGTAGGGCGAGTTCGGCAGCGCCTTGCGGCGGGCTTTTTACCGGGGTTTCGCGGACCGCGGGGGCGAGGGGGGATGAAAGGGGGCGGCGACCCGCCCCCTTCCTGCCTGCCGGGCGGAACCGGCTGTAACTATCATCCGCGCAGCGGATTCAAAGCCTGTTATGTGATCGCACGACAAAATGAAAGGTTGGCTGCATGCTGTCATGGTATTGCGGCCAACCTTTTGTTTTGTGTGCCGCTGCGCGGCGTGATTGTCTGCTGCTTTCCGCGCGGCGGCGGGGTACTTTCTTTTGCGTCGCCAAAAGAAAGTACCCAAAGAAAAGGCGACCCGGGGCTGCTCGAAACCCTGTGCCAAACGGCCCGCCCCAGGCGCCGCCGAACTCGTCCCTCGCTAACGGCTCGGGACTCAAACAAATCGGCGTCTTGCGCGTGCGAATCTTCGATTCGCTCAGCACAACCCTGGGGCAAACCGTTTGGCCCGGCTCGCGCCAACGGGGCAGGGTGGCGTCGCTGCAGCCCAACGTTTACCGCGCCCCGCAAGGTTGGCCGCATGCCGTCACGGTGTTGCGGCCAACCTTTTTTTGTTTTGTGGTGTCGCTGCGCGGCATGCTTTTTTGCTGCTTTCATCCCGCTGGCGTGATGATCTATGCGAAATTTCGATATGATGCTGCTGGATGACATTCGGGATACGCCATGCTCAAACCGGTGCTTTTATGCTTGCTGCTGCTGTTGCCGTGCGCGCACGGCCTGGCCTTGCGTATTGCTACCGGCGAGCTGCCTCCCTACGCCACGCAGGAGCGGCCGGATCAGGGGGTGGCGCTGCAGATTGTGCGCCGTGCCTTTGCGCTGGCTGGCCATTCGGTGGAATACCATTTCATGCCCTGGACGCGTGCGCTGGAGGAAACCGCCAGCGGTCGCTGGGATGCCACGGCGTACTGGGGGTATAACGCCGAGCGTAATGCCCGCTTTCTCAGCAGCGATACCGTGCTGAACGAGCAGTGGGTGTTTGTGCACCGCCGTGACATGCGTTTTGACTGGAAGGTGCTGCCAGACCTGCAGCCTTACCGCCTGGCGATTATTGCCAATTACACCTACACCCCCGAGATGTGGCAGCTGCTGCATCAGGGCAGGCTGCAGGGCGATGCCACGCCGGATGACTCGCTGGCCTTGCGCAAGCTGCTGGCGCGGCGGGTGGATGTGGTGCCGATGGAGCGCAATGTGGCGTGCTATCTGCTGGCCAGGCACTTTACGATGGCGCAGTCAGAGAAGCTGCATGTTCACCCGCGCTTGCTTACCGACCAGTTCACCACCCACTTGCTGTTGCCACGGGCGTTGCCGGGGAGTGCGGCCCTGCTGGCGGATTTCAACCGGGGTTTGCAGCAGCTCAAGGCTAGCGGCGAGCATGCGCGTCTTTTGAAAGGGGTGAGCTGCCCGCGTGGCTGGTAGTAGGGGGTGTCTTGTGTCGCTGCCGCAGGGCTGTGCACCATGCAAAAAGCCCGCTGCTTGCGCAACGGGCTTTTGTCTTGGCGTCCCCACGGGGATTCGAACCCCGGTTACCGCCGTGAAAGGGCGATGTCCTAGGCCTCTAGACGATGGGGACTTATCCATCAAACCCGCCATGCGGCAGATTTTTGTCTGTTTGTGGTGGAGGTAAGCGGGATCGAACCGCTGACCTCTTGCATGCCATGCAAGCGCTCTCCCAACTGAGCTATACCCCCACTGAGGCGTTACCGCGTTGTGTGTTGGTCACAACGTGGGGCGCATAATAGACGCCCGTTTTGGGTGTGTCAAGCACTGCGCTGCATTTTTTCGTTAAATGGCCGGCGCTGCGGTTTGCTGCCTACTTGCCTTTATAATGCCCGCTTTGTTTCTGCAGGGGCGTGCCATGTCGGTAGGGCATTACGAAAACTTTCCGGTGGGTTCCATCCTGCTGCCACGGCGCATGCGCCGGGCGGTGCATGCCATCTACCACTTTGCCCGCTACGCCGACGACCTGGCCGATGAGGGCGACGCGCAGCCGGCAGAAAGGTTGGCCGCACTGCAGGCGCTGCGCGACGAGCTGGGCCGTATCGAGGCCGGGCAGGCGCCGCAGACGGCGCTGATGCAGCGCCTGGCGGTGGTGATCGCCGAGTACAAGCTGCCGCTGGCGCCGTTTTACGATTTGCTGTCGGCGTTTAGCCAGGACGTGGAAAAAACGCGTTACCAGAACTTTGCCGAGCTGGTGGACTACTGCCGCCGTTCGGCCAACCCGGTAGGGCGGCTGATGCTGCACCTGTACGGCGAGCACGACCCGCGCAGCGTGGCCATGTCGGACGGCATTTGCACCGCGCTGCAGCTGATCAACTTCTGGCAGGATGTGGCAGTGGATTGGGACAAAGGCCGCGTGTATATCCCGCAGGAAGACCTGGCGCGCTTTCGCGTGACCGAGGCGCAGATCGCCGCGCGTGACGCCGGCGGCGTGTGGCCCATGCTGATGGACAAAGAAGTAAAACGTGCACTGGCCATGCTGGAAGCCGGCTCGCCGCTGGCACTCAAGCTGAAAGGCCGCCTGGGGCTGGAGCTGCGCATGATTGTGCTGGGTGGCGAGTGCATACTGAAAAAGATTCACGACGCCCGTGGCGATGTGCTCACGCAGCGCCCGGTGCTGGTGTGGAAAGACTGGCTGTACATTATCTGGAAGGCGTTTAGCGCGCCGTACAGCAAAAAAAGGAGGCGGGCGTGACCCCCCAACAATATTGCGAAGACAAAGCCGCCAAGAGCGGCTCCAGCTTCTATAGCAGCTTTCGCTACCTGCCGGCCGACAAGCGCGACGCCATGGTGGCGCTGTACGCCTTCTGCCGCGAGGTGGACGACGTGGTGGACGAGATTCACGACGACAATGTGGCGCGTACCACGCTGGCGTGGTGGCGCACCGAGCTGGCAGCGCTGTACGAGGGCACGCCCACGCACCCGGTGATGCAGGCGCTGAAGCCGCATGTGGCGGCGTTCGACCTGCCGCAAGCCTGGCTGGCCGAGATCATCGACGGCATGCAGATGGACCTGGACGTGCCGCGCTACAGCCGCTACAGCGACCTGCAGCTGTACTGCCACCGCGTGGCCGGCGTGGTGGGGCAGCTGTCGGCGCAGATTTTCGGCTACACCGACCGCGCCACGCTGAAGTACGCGCACGAGCTGGGGCTGGCGTTCCAGCTGACCAATATCATCCGCGACGTGGGCGAAGATGCGCGCCGTGGCCGCCTGTACCTGCCGGTGGAAGACCTGCAGCGCTTTGGCGTGCCGGCCGCCGACATCATGGCGTACAAAGAATCGCCGGAATTTGACGCGCTGATGCGCTTCCAGATCCAGCGCGCGCGCGAAAGCTACCAGAAAGCCTGGCAGCTGCTGCCGGCGGCCGACCGCAAGGCGCAGCGCATCGGCCTGGTGATGGCGGCCATCTACCGCGCCACGCTGGACGAAATCGAGCTGGACGGCCCGCGCAAGGTGCTGAACCAGCGCCTGTCGCTATCGCCCGGCCGCAAGCTGTGGCTGGCGTGGAAAACCGCCACCTTCGGCTACAAGCCTTGACCCCACGCGTTGCCATTATCGGTGCCGGCTGGGCCGGGCTCGCCGCCGCCATCGAGCTGGCACCCGCTGCCAGCGTGGTGCTGTACGAGGCCGGCAAAGCCGCCGGCGGGCGGGCGCGGCGCGTGCCGCTGGGCGGCATGGCGCTGGATAACGGCCAGCACATCCTGATTGGCGCCTACCGCGAATGCTTGCGGCTGATGCGCACTGTAGGTGTGAATGTAGACGCGCAGTTGGCCGCACAGCCGCTGGCCTGGCAGCAGGTAGACGGCATGGCCATGCGCTGCCCGGCCTGGCCGGCGCCGCTGCACCTGCTGGCGGGTCTGGTCACCGCCCGTGGCCTGCGCTGGCGCGACAAGCTGGCGCTGGCACGGCTGTTGACCTGGCTCAGGTGGCAGCGCTGGCAAATCGGGCAAGATGCGCCGGCGCAGGCATGGTTGGCCGCACATGGCCAGAGCGAGCTGCTGCTGCAGCGCTTCTGGCAGCCGCTGATTCTGGCCACGCTCAATACGCCCCCGGCGCAGGCATCCATGCAGCTGCTGGCCAATGTGCTGCGCGATAGCCTGGGCGCGCCCTCGGCGCGTGACAGCCAGCTGCTGCTGCCGCGCGTGGATTTGTCCACGCTGTTTGTCGACCCGGCGCTGCAATGGTTGGCCGCACAGGGCGTGGCTACCCGGCTGGGCCAGCGTGTGGCCGCGCTGCAGCCCGATCACGGCGGCTGGCGCGTGGACGGCGAGTATTTCGATGCGGTAGTAGTGGCGGTCGCGCCGTACCACGCCGCTGCCTTGCTGGATCACGCGCCGCTGACTGCGCTGCTCAAGGCGTGGCAATACCAGCCGATAACTACCCTGTACCTGCAGTTTGAGGGCAGGGTGCGGCTGCCCGCCGTGATGACCGGCCAGGCCAGCGGTGTCGGCCAATGGTGGTTCGACCGCCAGGCGCTTAGCGGCGAACCGGGGCTGGTGTCGGTGGTGATCAGTGCCGACGGCCCGCACGCCACGCTGGGGCGTGACGCGCTGCTGGCTGCGGTGCTGGGCGAAATGCAGCGCCATGTGCCGGATTTGCCGCCGCTGCAAGCCAGCTGGCAGATCACCGAACAGCGCGCCACCTTTGCGGCCAACGTGAGCCTGGCGCGCCCGGCTGTGCGACTTGGCGTAGAATCCGCCTATCTCGCGGGCGACTGGTTGTGCGCCGACTACCCGGCCACACTGGAAGGGGCTGTGCGCAGTGGCGTCACGGCCGCCCGAACCCTCATGCAGGACTGGACTAAAAAGAATGACGCAAACGTTTGAAAAAGATTATCTGGCCGGCCGTGTGGTGCTGGTCACCGGTGCTACCCAGGGCATAGGCCGCGAAACGGCGCTGGCCGCCGCCGCCCACGGTGCCACCGTGGTGCTGCTGGCGCGCAGTGTGAAAGGCCTGGAAAAGGTATACGACGACATCGTGGCGGCAGGCGGCCCCGAGCCGGTAGCCATCCCGCTGGATTTGCTGAAGGCCAGTGACGACGACTTCAACACCATGGCCTACCAGATCAAGCACGCGGTAGGCCGCCTGGACGGCATCGTGCACTGTGCCGCGCACTTTTACGCGCTGTCGCCGCTGGTAGACCAGCGCATCGACGAATGGATGAACCAGTACCGTATCAACACGGTCGCACCGTTCGCGCTGACCCGTGCCTGCATGCCACTGCTGACGACCGCAGCCGACGCCAGCGTGCTGTTTGTGGGTGAGACCCACGGCCAGCAGCCTGGGCCGTTCTGGGGCGCATTTGGCGCGTCCAAGGCCGGTGTGGGCTACCTGATGCAAGTGGCCGCGTCGGAATGGGATGTGTACCCGAACCTGCGGGTAAACCTGCTGGTGCCCGGCCCGGTCAACTCGCCGCAGCGCACGCGTACCCACCCGGGTGAAGCCAAGAGCGAGCGCGGCAACCTGGCCGACCTGATGCCGCACATGCTGTACTGGCTAGGCGGCGCCAGCCGTGGCCGCAGTGGCGAAACCACGGTGCTGGATTTGCGCACTATTGCATAAGGATACTGAATGCGGGCTTATCTGTTACTGCCCATGCTGGTGTTGCTCACCGGTTGCAACTGGGTAATGAATGTCAGCGGGCTGGCCGCCGAGTCCAACAAGGCGATAGGTGCGTCCTGCCGCCAGACCGGCCGCTCGCTGGAGGAGTGTTACAACCGTAACCCCGACGCAGATAAGGCGCAGGTGTATGCCGGCTGGCGCGAAATGCACGAGTACATGACCAAGAACAAGCTGGAAACGGTCACGCCACCACCCGAGCCGACACCGCCGCCGCCACCGGCGGAGGCGTCGGCACCGCCCGCAGCGGCAGAAGGTGCCGCGCACGACGACCCGGCTCAAAAAAAAAGTGATCAGCCTGTAGCCGCACCCGCCGCACACGGTGGAGCCGCCGCCCCCGGTGCGGCTGCGGCAGCGCCGGGCGCCCCGGCTGGCAAGCGCGTGATCACCAACGAAGAAGCCGAAGAGCTGGCCAAGCACGACCCGCTGATTGATTCCATCCTGTCTACCGTACGCGGGGCCGAGAAAGCCGAAAATGCCGATAAGGGCGCGCCCAGCGCTACCGACAACCGTCTGCTGAATATCCTGAACGACCTGGAAGCCGAGAAAAACGGCACCGCCCCGGCCGCCAAACCCGCACCCGCGCCCGCCAAACCTGCTGCTACGCACTAACCGGCATTGCTGCGCGGGTGTGCTGGCTGCCGTGACCTGACCGCCGTACTGGCTCATAATCCCCTCATGGCAAAACTCAAGACGCAATATCAATGCGGCGAGTGCGGTGGCACCTCGCCCAAATGGCAAGGCCAGTGCCCGCACTGCGGTGCCTGGAACAGCCTGGCCGAAACCGTGGCCGCGCCGCCCGCCGCGGCGGCCAACGCCCGTTTCCAGAGCTGGACCGCGCAAACCCAGCCGGTGCAGCAGCTGTCGCAAGTACAGGCCGCCGAAGTGCCGCGCGAATCGTGCGGTATCGAGGAGCTGGACCGTGTACTGGGCGGCGGCATCGTGAAAGGGGCCGTCATCCTGCTGGGCGGTGACCCTGGCATTGGCAAATCCACGCTGCTGCTGCAGGCGCTGGCCACCATCGGGGCTAGCCGCAAGGTGCTGTACGTGTCCGGCGAGGAATCGCCGCAGCAGATCGCCCTGCGCGCCAGCCGCCTGGCGGTAGACGCCAGCCGCGTGCGGCTGCTGTCCGAAATCCGCCTGGAGGCCATCATCCCGGCGCTGCAGGCCGAAATGCCTGAAGTGGCGGTGATCGACTCCATCCAGACGCTGTATTCCGACCAGGTGACTTCGGCCCCGGGCTCGGTGTCGCAGGTGCGCGAGTGCGCGGCGCAGCTCACGCGCATCGCCAAGCAAAGCGGCATCACCATCATCCTGGTGGGCCACGTCACCAAAGAAGGCTCGCTGGCCGGCCCGCGTGTGCTGGAGCACATCGTGGATACCGTGTTGTATTTCGAGGGCGACAGCCACTCCAGCTACCGTATGATCCGCGCCATCAAAAACCGTTTTGGTGCGGCCAACGAGCTGGGCGTGTTCGCCATGACCGACCGCGGCCTGCGTGGCGTGTCCAACCCGTCGGCCATTTTCTTGTCCAGCTACCGCGACGATGTATCAGGCTCCTGCGTGCTGGTGACGCAAGAAGGCAGCCGCCCGCTGCTGGTGGAAATCCAGGCGCTGGTGGACGACGCGCACGGCTTTCAGCCCAAGCGCCTGAGCGTGGGGCTGGAACAAAACCGCCTGGCCATGCTGATGGCGGTGCTGAACCGCCACGCCAGCATTGCCTGCTTCGACCAGGACGTGTTCCTGAACGCGGTGGGCGGGGTAAAAATCAACGAACCGGCGGCCGACCTGGCGGTGATTCTGGCCATGGTGTCATCGCTGCGGAACAAGCCGCTGCCGGAAAAGCTGGTGGTGTTTGGCGAGGTTGGCCTGTCTGGCGAGGTGCGCCCGGTGGCGCGTGGCCAGGAGCGCCTGAAAGAAGCCGCCAAGCTGGGTTTCGAGCGTGCCATCGTGCCGGCGGCCAATAAGCCGCGTCAGGACATAGAAGGCCTGGAAGTCATTGCGGTCGAGCGCCTGTCCGAGGCGGTCGATTTTTGCATTCGCCGCTAAGGAGCCCCATGAGCGCCAGCCCTGAACAGATCGAAGCCGAGCGCCCTTGGCTGCTGCGTTACGCCCGCGCCCAGCTGCAAGACCAGGCCGCCGCCGAAGACGCGGTGCAGGACGCGCTGTTGGCCGCACTGGAAGGGCGCGAGCGCTTTGCTGGCCAGGCCAGCGTGCGCACCTGGCTCACGTCTATCCTGCGCTTCAAGCTGGTGGACACGATTCGCCGCCAGCACCGCGAGGTAGCGACAGACCTGAGCGAAGACACCGACCTGTCCGACCTGGATGGCCTGTTTGATGGCCAGGGTGCGTGGCAGCAGGCGGTGCGTGCCTGGGGTGTGCCGGAGGAGGGCCTGCTGGCCAAACAGTTCTGGCAGGTGTACCAGCAGTGCGCCCAGGCCATGCCCAAGCGCACGGCCATGGTGTTTGCCATGCGCGAGGTGATGGATATGGAGATTGCCGATATTTGTCAGAATTTATCGATTACGGCGACTAACTGTTCAGTCATGTTGTACCGCGCGCGCATGAGCCTGCGCGAGTGCCTGGAAACGCGCTGGTTTCAGCAGAAGGGGGCATCATGAGGATGAGCTGCAAACAGGCTAGCCGCCTGATTTCGGACGGCATGGACCGCCCGCTTGGCCGCAGCGAGCAGGTGCGGTTGTCGTTTCACCTGCTGCTGTGCCGCAACTGCCGCCATTTTCGCCAGCAAATGCAGCAGCTGCGTAGCGGTATCCGCCGCGCCCGCGACGAGTAAGGGCAGGGCGGCAGCTTGGCCGCAGACGATGCTGTAAAAAGACGGCCAGCAGGCTACCCGCTGCTGGCCGTATCACATCAAGCCATCCGATCCATAAGAAGCGATCGTCCGCGTACGGACACGGTAGAGCGGGCGGGCGGCTTAGTGCTTGCGCGCCTTGCCGCCAGCGCTGGTTTTCTCGCAGGCATTGGGGCAGCTGGCACAGTGCTGTTTTTCGGTAAAGCCGACACAGCTCAGCTGCTGCTTGAGCGAGCACACCGAGCGGCGGCAGGCGATAAAGCGCACTTTTTCTTCGTTGGCCAGCTCGCGAAAATGCTTCATCACGTTATGGCCCAGAAAATCGGTAAACAGGATCAGCAGGTCGGTGCCGGCTGGCAGGCGGTCCAGCTTGCGCTGGTGCGAGCTGTTGCGGCCGCTCAGGTGCTTGTGAATGCTGATGCCGAACTCGTCCAGCACCCCCGGGATATTGCCCAAAGTATCTGCCCCTACCAGCATGGCGTTCATGTCATTCACTCCTGCATTGATTGATTCGATATGTGGATGATATCCATTCTCATTATTGTTATCAAGAATAATTCTCATTAAATGTTTGTGACTGTCGCATTGCCCGCAGCGCGTGCCTGTAACCGGTATGGGGGGCGTGAGTGCAACTGCGTTCAGCGGGCGAGCGAGAGCGCGCAAGGCCTGCCGGCATAGCCGGCAGGCCTTGTTGTCTACGTTGCGGCCAACCTTTAATGCGCCTGGCTGGTGTCGGCCACGCGGGTGGGGCGCGGTGCCAGCCAGATCATGCACGCAGCCAGCACGAAGGACAGGCCGGACAGCCAGAACAGCTCGTTGGTGGACAGCATGATGCTTTGCGCCTGAATCAGCTGCCCTAGCTGCGCGCGGCCGCTCTCGATGCTGCCGTTGCCCAGCTGCTGCAGCGCCTGCGGCGTACTGTCCACCAGCGCGGTGAGCTCGGCGTGGTAGTGGCTGGCCTTGTCGTCCCACGCGGTGGTGACGATGGAGGTGGCAAACGCGCCAGCCAGCGTACGCATGAAGCTCATCAGCCCGGCGGCGGACGCCATTTCTTCCGGCTCGACGCTGGCCATGGCCAGGCCGGTAAGCGGCACAAAGAAAAACGGCATGCCCACGCCCTGGAACAGCAGCGGCAGCGCCACCTGCCAGAAGTCCATGTCGGTGGTGGCAAAGCTGCGGTACAGGGTGACCGCCCCCAGCCACATCACACCGGCAAACACCAGCGGGCGCGGGTCCACCTTTTGCGATAGCTGTGCGGCTAACGGGGCCACCAGTACCGCCAGGATGCCGCTCATGGCGGTGGCGTGGCCGGCTTCGGTGGCGGTGTAGCCCATATAGGCCTGCAGCCATTGCGGCGTGAGTACCGTGGCGCCAAAGAACGAGCCGAACGCCAGCGAGATGGTGGCCACGCTCACCCAGTAACCGCGGTGGCGGAACACGCGCAGGTTCACCACCGGGTCGCGCTCGGTGAGCTCCCAGATCATGAAGGCGGCAAAGCCGATGGCGCTCACCACGGCCAGGCCCACGATGATGGGCGAGCCGAACCAGTCCAGGTTTTTGCCTTCGTCGATCATGATCTGGAACGCGCCCACCCACAGCACCAGCAGCGCCAGGCCGATGGTGTCAAAGCGCATCTTCATGAGGGGGCTCTGGTAGCGTTTGAGCAGGTGCCAGCCAAAGTAGCCGCAGGCAATGGCGATGGGCACATTGATGTAGAAGATCCACGGCCAGCTGGCTTCGTCGCACAGCACGCCGCCCAGAATGGGACCCATGATGGGGGCCACCAGCGTGGTCATGCTCCACAGGCCAATGGCGGCGCCGGCTTTTTCTTTGGGAAAAATCTGCAGCAGCAGGGTTTGCGACATCGGCATCAGCGGGCCGCCGGCCAGGCCTTGCAGCACGCGGAACAGGATCAGCATTTCCAGCGAGGTGGCCATGCCGCACAGCAGCGAAAACACGCCGAACAGCATCATGGCACCGGCAAATAGCCGCACCGTGCCAAAGCGCGCCGCCAGCCAGCCGGTCAGCGGCACGGTAATGGCCTCGGCCACCGCGTAGGAGGTAATGACGTAAGTGCCCTGGCTGGACGACACGCCCAGGCTGCCGGCGATATTGGGTACCGACACGTTGGCGATGGTGGTGTCCAGCACGGCCACAAAGTTGGCCGCAGCCAGCAGCAGGGCCGCCAGCCATAGCTGGCTGCCTTGCAGCGGGACAATAGGCGGGGGGTTGGGCGCGGACATGCAGCCTCCTTATTCGCTACGGGTGTCGATGGTGGCGGTCATCGACAGCCCCACTTGCAGCGGGTGCTGGCGCAGCTCGGCCGGGTCCAGTGCAATGCGTACCGGCACGCGCTGCACCACCTTGATCCAGTTGCCGGTGGCGTTTTGTGCCGGAATGGTGGCAAACGCCGCGCCGGAGCCACCGGCCAGGCCGGCGACCTTGCCGTGGTAGACCACCTCGCTGCCGTACAGGTCGGCTTTCAGCGTGACCGGTTGGCCAATGCGCACGGTGCGCAGCTGGCCTTCCTTGAAGTTGGCGTCCACGTGTACCGCCTGCAGCGGTACCACAGCCAATAACTGGCTACCGGCCTGCACGCGCTGCCCCAGCTGTACCTGGCGTTTGGCGACCACGCCGTCTACCGGGGCGCGAATCACGGTGCGCGCCAGGTCTACGCGGGCCTGGTCACGTTTGGCGCGCGCCAGCATGACCTCGGGGTTGGTTTCCACGCTGGTGTCGCGGGTCAGCGTCTGGTTGGCTTTCAGGCTGCCTTCTGCGGCGCGCAGGTTGGCCGCGCTCTGTCTGGCGGCCGCTTCGGCGGCCTGGTGGGCGGCCTCGGCGACGTTCAGTGCGCTGCGGGCATTGCTGACTTCTTCACCGGATACCGAGCCGTTTTTGGCCAGTGCCTGGCGGCGGTTATAGTCCAGACGGGCGCGCTCCAGCTCGGCTTGCGCCGAAACCAGCTGCGCCTGGCTGCGTACCTGTTCGGCGGCGCGGGCCTGTACCTGGGCACCGAGGCCTTCATCGCTGGCCAGGTAGCCTTGCACGCGGCGCTGGGCGCGCGCCAGCTCGGCTTCGGCCTGGGTCAGTGCCAGGCGGGCGTCGGTGTCGTCCAGCTCTACCAGCACGTCGCCGCGCTTCACCGCCTGGGTGTCGACGACCTTCACCTGGCGCACTGTGCCGCCTACTTCGGGGGTGAGCTGCGCCATTTCGGCGGCCACGTAGGCGTTGTCGGTGCTGACGTGGTGCGAGGCCACCAGGTACCAGTAGCTGCCGTAGGCCAGCGCGCTCACGGCCACCACGCCGCCCAGCAGGGCAAGCAGGGTTTTGCGGCGGGCGCCAGGGTTGGCCGCATCGGCCGGCGTGGCTGGGGCAGGGATGTCCTGGGTGGGGAGGGCTTGGGTGTGTTCGCTCATGATGGGGTGCTTTCTCTCAATAGTCTGTGTCGGGTCAGGCCGGGCGGCTGCTGCCACCCAGAGCCTTGGTCAGGGCGATGTCCAGCTGCGCCTGTTGGCTTTGCAGCTGGGCCAGCGTGCGGCGGGTGGCGATCACGCTGTCTTCGGCATTCAGTACGTCCAGGTAGCTGGCCAGGCCGCCCTGGTAGCGGTCGTGGGTGAGCTCCCATGCACGCTGTGCGGCGTCCAGCGCCCGGCTGCGCTCTGCCAGCTGTGCGGCCAACCCTTGCTGGCGGGTGTAAGCCTGGGCGATATCCTGCAGTGCTTGCAGCAGGGTCTGGTTGTAGCTGGCTACGGCGCTGTCGTACTCGCCGCGTGCGCTACGGTAGCTGCCTTGCAGCGCATCCTGGCGGAACAGTGGCAGGCTGATGGCCGGGCCGAAGCCGGCTATGCCGGAGCCAGCACGGGTGAGCGCATCCAGCCCCAGGCTCTGGGCACCCACGTAGGCGCTGAGGTTGACGTTGGGGTAGAAACCAGCGCGGGCGACCTGGATGCGGCTGGCGGCGGCCTCGGCGCGCAGGCGGGCGGCGGCCAGGTCGGGGCGGTGGCCGATCAGGTTGGCTTGCAGCTGGGCGGGTAGCGCCTGCGCCTGGTTCACGTTCAGCGCCGGGCGTTGCAGGGCCAGGCCACGGTCGGGGCCGGCACCCAGCAGGGCGGCCAGGGCCTGGCGCTGCAGGGTGATGGCTTCGTCGGCGGCCAGCAGGTCGGCCGCAGCGACGGCGCGGCGCGAGGCAGCCTGCGCCACGCTGGCGCGGTTTTCTAGGCCCTGGCTTTCGCGTTCGCGTATCAGGCCTTCGCTCTGGGTACGTACTTTCAGCGCCTGCTGGCAGGCGTCACGGTCGGCAAACAGCCGCGCCAGCTCGGCGTACTGGCTGGCCACGGCGGTGGTAAGCAGCAGCTGGCTTTGCGCTAGCTCGGCCTGGGCGGCGGCTTGCTCGCTGCTGGCGGCGGCAATGGCGCTGCGGTTTTTGCCCCAGAAATCCAGCTCGTAGCTGATATCCAGTGCCACGCGGCTGCTGGTGTTGAAGCCTGGCGGTACAAAGGCGGCCGGCATGCCGTTGTTCATACTTTGGCGCAGGCGGGTGAAGTCGGCGTTGGCGCTGACGCTGGGCTGCTGCAGGGCGCCGGCTTGCTGCGCCAGGCCTTCGGCCTGCAGCAGGCGGGCACGGGCGCTTGCCAGCGATGGCGACTGGGCCAGCGCTTCTTGCATGAGCTGGTTCAGCTGCGCGTCCTGGTAGCGTTGCCACCAGTGTTCGCCTGCCCACTCGCCCTGGCTGGCAGGCAGGCTCTGGCTGCTGTGCAGCTGATTGGCCGGCAGCAGGTCAGGGCTGGCAGGCAGGTCGGGTACGCTGGCGCAGCCGGCCAGCAGGCTGCCGGCACCTAGCAGCAGGGCTAGCCGGGTGCGGGCAAGGGGGGCGGTGGGGGTCTGGGTCATGATTTTGATCAATAATTAAACTGTACGGTACGGTTATAATCGTGGTGTACAATGGTTGTCAAGATTAAATTGAACCGTATGGTTCAGTATTGAGGGGTAAGCATGCGGGTCAAAACCGAGGCAAAACGCCAGAGCATTGTGGATGCTGCGGCCGAGGTGTTTATGGAGAAGGGCTACGAGGCGGCGTCGATGGCTGAAATCGCCAGCCGTGCCGGTGGCTCCAAGGCCACGCTGTACAGCTACTTTCCGTCCAAGGAAGAGCTGTTCCTGATGGTGATGAAAACGCTGGCGGAAGAGCGCATGAGCCAGGCCCACGCGCGACTGACGGCTGATGGCGACCTGCGCGGCGCGTTGCTGCGCTTTGGCGAGCAGATGCTGCGCAACCTGCTCAGCCCGGAAATCGCCGCCTTGCGCGGTATCGTGCTGGGCGAGGGGCGCCGGTCCGGCGTGGGCCAGCTGTTCTTCGAAAACGGCCCAGCCATCGGCTGGAGCAAGCTGGCCGCGTTTCTGGAAGGGCAGATGCAGGCTGGTCGACTGCGCCAGGCCAAGCCGTGGACGGCGGCGGTGCACCTGCTGGCCTTGCTGGAAGCCGAGTTCATGGAGTGGTTTATTGTTGGCGCGCGAGAGATGCCATCCGACGAGGCCATTACCGAAGCGGTAGTCGCGGCGGTGGAAGTGTTTATGGCCGGCTACGCGCCATCGTCTGGCGCTGTCTGAGGCGGGGTATAACGGCACAAGGCCGGCCTGCAGTGCAGGCCGGCCTTGCTGTGGCGGTCAGGGCTCACTCAGGCAGTGAGGTCAAGCTGCGAGATCAGCCCGGCCTGGCCGCCTTCGGTCAGGTACACGCCGGCTTTGCGCATCTGCGCCACGGTCTGGTTGGCCGCATCGGTGTGGCGGAATTCGGCGTCCACGTGCGGTAGCAGCAGGGCACCGATGCCCACGTCCATCAGGCTGGCCAGCTGGTCTTGGCCATCCTGCTCGCCTTGCCACAGCTGCAGGCGGGCAAACAGCGGGTCGCCTTCGTCGATGGCACCATTGCCGTCGCTGTCCAGGGCGGCCAGCTCGCCAAAGCCGTCGCCGCTTTGCGGGCCGAACAGCTCGTTCTGCTGGTCGATCTTGCCGTTGCCGTTGCGGTCCAGCGCCAGCCAGCCGCCGTTTTTCGGCACTGGCAGGGCATTTTTCTTGCCATCGTTGTCGATGTCGAACTGTACGGTGGCGCCGGACAGTGTACCGGCGTCGCTGCCCAGGCTAATCATCAGCGGGTCGCGTGCGGCGGCGCCAAAGTTCAGCGTTTCCTTGCTGCTGATGGCAAAGCTGCGCTGCAGGCTCACGTCCAGCTGAAAGCTCAGGCTGCGCCCGTCTTGTGTGGTGATGTTGCCGCTGGCGGAAAACTGCAGCGCTTCCTGCTCGCTATAGTGCATTTCGCGCTCGATGCGCAGGCCCCAGTCTTCGTTGCCTTCGTCGCGGCGCGGCTCGCCATCTTGTTGCTGGCCGCCTTGCATGGCCTGGTCTTGTGCCGCCGCTTGCAGGTGTTGCTTGTCCAGCGGGTACACGTCGGACAGGTCGATGCGGATGCCGAAGGTGGATTCCAGAATATTGCGCAGCAGCGACAGCGTGGGGCTCAGGTCGGTCTCTAGCGGGTTGTCGCTGGCTTGTACGCCGTCGGTGGCCTGGCTGGCGTTGCTGTCTGCCAGGCGCTGGCTGATATTGGCCAGCGTGCTGGTGTCCTGGGCTGCGGCGGCGCGGCGGCCGTCTTCGCTGATGTCTACCTGGTCTTGCGGGCTATTTTGCCGAGCACCCTCTTGCCAGAAGGTCACGCGCTGCTGGGTGCTGTGGGTCTGTTCCAGGTAGTGCTGGCTGCTCAGGTCTAGCGACAGGCTATCGATTCTCATGGCTCTGCTCCTGCTGGCGTGTTTGCGCCGTGTTGGCCGCAATACAGGCGATGCGATGGCTTTATATCGGCAGCATGGCGGCAGGGCTTAGCTTTTTTTGATAGCAAGTGCTAATAAAACCAGCGCGCCCCATCATGGGGGCGGCTGGCGGGCAGGCGAGGGGTGGCGGGCGGGAAAATCCAGACAGATCAGCAGATTGCGCCAGGGTTGGCCGCAGCGCTTACAGGTGCTTGCCTGCGCGCCAGATGGACCAGATCAGCCACAGGCTGTTGAAAAAGGCGGCCATGAAGCCCAGGAAACCGAACAGCGGCAGGCCGAACAGCGTGGGACCGCCTTTTACCGTCATCACAATGGACGAGCCGATAATCAGGCAGCCGGTGACGATGCCCATGGTGAGGCGGTTCACGCTCTTGTCCAGCTGGTGGCCAAACTGTTCCAGCCGCTTCAGGTCCAGGTTGATGCGGAAGCGGCCGTGGCGGATATCTTTGCCCAGGCGGATGATATCGCCGGGCAGGCCCGCCAGCATGCCCAGGCCTTCGGTGACGGTGGTTTTGCCGCGCTTGAACAGGTTGCGTGGGTCGTAGCGCGCCAGGATCAGCTGTTTGACGAACGGCGCCAGGTGCTCCACCAGCTGGAAGTCCGGGTCCAGCTGGCGGCCCAGGCCTTCCAGCGTGATCAGCGCCTTGAACAGCATGGCCATGTCGGGCGGCAGCAGAATGCCGTGGTTGCGGATCAGCGCC
The DNA here is from genome assembly GCA_027489245.1 of Neisseriaceae bacterium. Taxonomy (GTDB): domain Bacteria; phylum Pseudomonadota; class Gammaproteobacteria; order Burkholderiales; family Chromobacteriaceae; genus Vogesella. The sequence continues at coordinate 103,381 of JAIYAC010000025.1, forward strand.
ATGATGTCGTTGATCAGCTGGGTGATGTTCAGGTTTTTCAGCGGCACGTGGTCGTACTGGAACAAAATCTCGCCGATGTCCTCGGCGAACTGTTCTTCGTCTACCGGCGTGCTGCCGGTCCACTCCAGCAGCACATTCATGATGCCGCGTTCATTGCGCTCGGCCAGTGCGGCCAACATGTCTACGATCTCGTCGCGGCGCTTGTGCGACAGCCGCCCCACCATGCCAAAGTCGATAAAGGCAATACCGTTGTCGGCCAGAAAAATCACGTTGCCGGGGTGCGGGTCGGCGTGAAAAAAGCCGTTGAGCAGAATCATCTTCAGCACCGCGTCGGCGCCGCGCTTGGCCAGCAGCGGTGGCGACAGGCCGGCTGCCGGCAGCGCGTCTACCGGCGTGGCCGACCAGCCTTCGATGTAGTCCTGCACGTTGACCGCCGGGCGGGTGTAGTCCCAGTACACCGCCGGTACGCGAATATGCGGGTCGCCGGCAAAGTCTTTGCCGAAGCGTTCCATATTGCGCGCTTCTACCGCCAGGTCCAGCTCGCGCCGCAGCGAGCGCGAAAACTGCGCCACGATTTCGGATGGCTGAAAGCGCCGCGTGTCGGGAAACTCCAGCTCGATCAGGTGCGCGATGTGTTCCAGGATGCGCAGATCGGCTTCCACTTTTTCCACGATGCCGGGGCGGCGCAGTTTTACCGCCACCACGGTGCCGTCTTTCAGTACCGCGCGGTGTACCTGGGCGATAGAGGCAGAGCCGATGGGTTTGCGGTCGAACTCGGCAAACACCTCGTGCGGCTGGCAGCCCAGCGCCTGCGCCAGCAGCGCGTCCAGAAAAGCATCGCCGATGGGTGGCACGGTGCTTTGCAGTTTTTCGAATTCGGTGATCCATTCCGGGCCGAATACATCCACCCGCGTGGACAGGATTTGCCCCAGCTTGATAAAGGTGGGCCCTAGTTCTTCGAAGGCGCGGCGCACGCGGATAGGCGCCGGTATGGCGTTGGCCGGGTCGGGCAGGGTGATGTTCAGCCACTCGCCTGCCTTTTCTACCGCACGTGGCAGCCGTAGCCGCTGGGCGAATTCGCCCAGGCCGTGACGGAACAAAATGCCGCTGATCTGTTTCAGACGGGGCAGGTCGCGCATGGCGATGAGGGTTTCTCTGAGCATGGCTATCGTCGTGGTAGGGCCGCTGGGCCGTTGCGTGGAGTATGCGCCCGGGGTGGTGGCGCGGCCAGTATCGCAATATTTCACTGGCGCCCACAATAGCCGCGCCAGAGGCCGGCATGGCCGCCGTTATTGGGCGGCAGCGATGCATTGCCGCTTGGTGACAGGGGTGAACGATGGTATCGTTCAGCACTATTTTGTTCAAAACCAGCTAACAGAAGCGCTGCCAGCTCACCCTTGGGTACGGCTTTGGCGGCGTATCGTCTTGAACCTATGAAATTTTATCAATCCATTCTGGCCTTGTTTCTGGCCGGTTTCATGGCGGTGGCCCATGCCGCGCCGGAAACCATGCCCGACGGCGAGGCCGACCCGATAGCCCGCTTTGCCTCGCCCGGCGAAGAGGCCGCTGGCGACCTGCTATTGCAGGCCATGAGCCTGATTGGCGTAGCGTACCGTTTTGGTGGCAGTAACCCGGAAAGCGGCCTGGACTGCTCCGGCTTTATCCAGTACGTATTTAAAAAATCCCTGCGCGTCAACCTGCCGCGTACGGCGGCGGGCATGGCCCAGGTTGGCCGCGAGATCGACCGTGATGAACTCAAGGCGGGTGATCTGGTCTTTTTTAATACCCGTGGCTTTCGTTACTCTCACGTCGGCATGTATCTGGGTAATAACAAATTCATTCACTCGCCGCGTACCGGCAAGAGTATCGAAGTGGTCAATATGACCCAGAGCTACTGGGCCACCCGTTATAACGGTGCCCGCCGTGTGGCGCGTGCCGGCATGCCGGTAGCCGCCGCCGAGGTGGAAAAACCAGCCAGCACGATAGCCGCTGCCAGCACCGGCAAGCGCAGTTACCGCAAGGTAGAGGCGGCCGAGACCGAGCAGCGTAGCGTGAAAGGCAAAAAGAAAAAGAACGCGCGGGATGAGGAGCCGGTAGCCAAAGGCAAAAAAGGCAAGAAAGCCGAGCAGGCCAGTAGCGCCCGTAACAAAAAGAAAACCGGCAAAGGCGATGCTGTCAGCAAGAAAAGCAGCAAGAAGAGTAGCAAGTCGTCCGACAACGCCAAGAAAAAAGCGCCGGTGAAAAAGAAAAAAGACTAACTGCCCGCCGCAGCACGGCGTAGCACCATGTATAACCGAGGCCCCGCTCCCGCCGGGCCTCGCCCGTTGCAGGGCGTAGACAGCCCTGCCCGCAAGCGACAAGAAAGGCCGAATAATGAAACCGGACCTGCCAATCTGGCATGCCCCCGATGGTAGCGTGGTGTCCTGCACCGAAAAGGTAAAGGTCATGACCGAAAACATGGAAGAGCTGGCCCAGGTGGCACAAGACGCGTTTGAAGACGCCATCCTGATGGGCTGTGACGAGCATCAGGTCCGTGCTTTTCTGGTCGCCATGATGCAGCAGCTGGACAACCCTTACCGAGCCTGAGCCCGCCCATGTCCTTCCCTTACGAGGTCTTTATCGGCCTGCGTTATCTGCGCGCCCGCCGGCGCAACGGTTTTATCTCGTTCATTTCGCTGATGTCGGTGCTGGGCATTGCCCTGGGCGTGGCAGCGCTGATTGTGGTGCTGTCGGTAATGAACGGCTTCCAGCAGGAAATCCGTGGCCGCATGCTGTCGGTGGTGTCGCACCTGGAAATCGGCAGCTACGACGGCCAGATCGCCGGCTGGCAGCCATTGCAGGCGCAGCTGCGCCAGCAGCCGCACGTGGTGGCCGCCGCGCCGTATGTCAACGCGCAGGGTTTGCTATCCAGCCGTGGCAATGTGCGCGGCGCGCTGATACGCGGTGTGGACCCGGCGGCCGAGCAAACCGTGGTAAGCCTGGGCAAAGAGATGCTGCGCGGCAAGCTGGCCGACCTGGAGGCCGGCAGCTACCGCATCGTGCTGGGGGTAGAGCTGGCGCGCCAGCTGGGGGTAGAGGTGGGCGACAAGGTCACGCTGATTACCCCGCAGGGCAACGTGACCCCGGCCGGCATGATGCCGCGCCTGAAGCAGTTCACCGTGGCTGGCGTGTTCAAGGCCGGCATGTTCGAGTACGACTCGTCGCTGGCCATGATCTCGCTGCGTGATGCGCAGGTGTTGTTCCGCCTGGGGCAGGACGTGTCCGGCATCCGCCTGAAGCTGGACGACGCCATGCTGGCGCCCCAGGTCAAGGCCGCCCTGCAGCCGCAGCTGGCGGCCAACCAGATGGCCACCGACTGGACCGACATGAACGCCAACTACTTTCGCGCGGTACAGATCGAAAAACGCATGATGTTCATCATCCTCACCCTGATTGTGGCGGTGGCCGCGTTTAACCTGGTGTCCACGCTGGTGATGGTGGTGACCGACAAGCAGGCCGATATCGCCATCTTGCGCACGCTGGGGGCCAGCCCGGCCAGCATCATGAAGATATTCATCATCCAGGGCTCGGTAGCCGGTGTGCTGGGCACGCTGGCCGGTGTGGCCGGCGGCTTGCTGCTGGCGCATAACCTGGGGCTGGTGCTGTCCACGGTAGAGCACATGGTGGGCGCCAAACTGCTGTCCAGCGACGTGTACATGATCGACTACCTGCCTACCGACATCCAGCTGGGCGATGTGTCCACCATTGGCCTGATTTCGCTGGCACTGGCGCTGCTGGCGACCCTTTACCCAAGCTGGCGCGCCGCCCGTGTGCGCCCGGCGGAGGCACTGCGCTATGAGTAATATCCTGAGCTGCCAGGGCCTGGCCAAACGCTACAGTGACGGCAAGCTGGCGGTAGACGTGCTTAGCGGCGTCGACCTGTCGGTGGCGCGCGGCGAGTTTGTCGCCATTGTCGGCGCGTCCGGCTCGGGCAAGAGCACGCTGCTGCACCTGCTGGGCGGGCTGGATGCCCCGTCTGCCGGCACAGTCACGGTTCTGGGCCAGCCGCTGGCTGGCATGGACGACACCGCGCTGGGGCGCTTCCGTAACCGCCACCTGGGCTTTGTCTACCAGTTTCACCATTTGCTCGCCGAGTTCACCGCGCTGGAAAACGTGATGATGCCGCTGCTGATTGCGCGCCAGCCACGCGCCCAGGCGGCCGAACAGGCCCTGGCGCTGCTGGCCCAGGTAGGGTTGGCCGCACGGGCCGAGCACAAGCCGGGCGAGCTGTCTGGCGGCGAGCGCCAGCGCGTGGCCATTGCCCGTGCACTGGTCACCCGCCCGGACTGCCTGCTGGCCGACGAGCCTACCGGTAACCTGGATCGGGGCAACGCCGCCGCCGTATTCGAACTGCTGCGCCAGCTGAATAGCGAGCTGGGTACCAGTATGGTGATGGTCACGCACGACCGCGAGCTGGCGGTGCGCGCCGACCGCATGCTGACGCTAGGCCCGGAGGGCTTGCAGCCGCTGCTGCCCTGAAGAACGTTTTATCAAGATAAGGACCTGACATGCTGCAACACGACTCTACCCTTACATTTGACCGGCTACTGGCCGCCATTCAGGGCCCCACCGGCTGGGTGGAGCTCCTGGTGGCTGCGGTGGGGGTAGGGCTGGCTTTCTGGCTGTCGCGCCGCATTCACGCCCGCTACTTTGCGGCCAACCCGGCTGACTGGGGCTTTGGCAAATACCTGCTGTACCGCCTGGTGTTGCCGCTATCGGCCCAGCTGTGGACACAGGTAGCCGCCGTGTTGTGGCAGCTGGCGGTGGGGGTGCGCTCCGAGCTGCTGGTGGTGTCGGCCACGCTGTTGTTCTGGATGTCCATCATCCGCGTGATGACCGCCGTGGTGCGCCACGCCCTGCCGGATGGCAAGCTGGAGCGTAGCACCGAGCACTTCATGGCCATGCTGTTGTGGATGGGGTTTGCCAGCTGGGCGGTAGGCGTGGACAGCGTGGTGCTGGACTGGCTGGAGTCGGTGAGCTTTCACATCGGCAAAAACCAGATCAACCTGCTGATGATCCTGTCGGCCCTGGTGTGGGTGTCGGTCATCATGGTGGGCGCGCTGTGGGTGAGCAAACTCATCGAAAAACGCGTGATGAAGCTGTCCGACGTCGACCTGAGCCTGCGCATCGTGTTTACCAAGCTGGCGCGTACCCTGCTGATGGTGACTGGCGTGCTGGTGGCGCTGCCCATCGTGGGCATCGACCTGACCGTGCTGTCGGTATTTGGCGGTGCACTGGGTGTGGGCCTGGGTTTTGGCTTGCAGAAAATTGCCAGTAACTACGTGTCCGGTTTCATCATTCTGCTGGACCGCTCCATCCGCATCGGCGACCGCCTGATGGTGGACAACCGCGTGGGCTATGTCAGCAAGATCACCAGCCGTTTTGTGGTGCTCAAAAGCGCCGATGGCTCCGAGGCGCTGGTGCCGAACGACACGCTGATTGCCAACACCGTGATCAACCAGTCTTATACCGATAAATCACTGTGGATCAGCCTGCCCATCCAGGTAGCCTACGGTACCGACCTGCACCAGGCGCTGGCGCTGCTGTGCCAGGCGGCGACGCATCCGCGCGTGAAAGCCGACCCGGCACCCTCTGCCTTTGTGGTGGCGTTTGCCGATTCGGGTATCAATCTGGAAGTAGGGCTATGGGTAAGCGACCCGGAAAACGGCATGCTGTCGCTGCGCTCGGACATCAACCTGCGTATCTGGCAGCTGTTTAGCCAGCATGGCATCCAGATACCGTACCCGCAGCGCGAAGTACACGTACTGAACCACGGCAACGGCGAAGCGTAAGGAGGGGCAATGAACAAACAGACCCTGGCAGTAATCGACGACGATCTGGCGGTACGGCAGTCGCTGTTATGGCTGCTGGAAACCCCCGGCCTGGCGGTAAGCGGCTTTGACAGTGGCGAGGGCTTTCTGGCGCTGGGCAGTGATGCGGCCAACTTCAACTGCCTGATTGTCGACCTGCGCATGTCCGGCATCAGCGGCATCATGCTGCTGGAAAAAATGGCGCAATGGCCCTATTGCCCGCCGGTCATCATGCTGACCGCCCACGGCGATGTGCCGCACGCTGTGGCCGCCTTCAAGCTGGGTGTGGCCGACTTTCTGGAAAAACCATTCGACGATGCGCGCCTGCTGGCCCTGGTAGAAGAATGCCTGGCCCGGGACGTGCAAGAGCGCGAGCGCTACCAGCGCCGCGTGCGGGTGGCCGAGGCGTTGGCCACGCTCACCGAGCGCGAGCGCGAGGTCATGCAGCATATTCTGACCGGCCTGCTGAACAAGCAGATCGCCGAGGTGCTCAGCATCAGCATGAAAACGGTAGAAGTGCACCGCGCCCGCGTGTTCGACAAAATGGGGGTGAAGTCGGCAGTAGAGCTGGCCGGGGTCATTACCGTACTGGACGAGGCCGGCAGCAAGGCATGAAAACCATGAAACAACCCGTGTCCGTGCTGGTGGTGATTCACACCGCCGACTTGCAGGTCTTGCTGATCGAGCGTGCCGACAAGCCCGGCTACTGGCAGTCGGTAACCGGTAGCCGCGAGGGCAGCGAAGCCATCGCCGATACCGCGCAGCGTGAGGTGGCAGAAGAAACCGGTTTTGCCGCCACCGCCGGCCAGTGGCACGACTGGCAGCAGCAGAATGTCTACGAAATCTACCCGCACTGGCGCCACCGCTACGCCGAGGGCGTCACGCACAATACCGAGCACGTGTTCAGCCTGCAGCTGCCGGACACCCTGCGGCCAACCCTGGCCCCGGGCGAGCACTTGGCCTGGCAATGGCTACCCTGGCAGCAGGCGGCCGAGCAGGTGTTTTCCCCCTCCAATGCCGCGGCCATTCGCGCGCTGGCTCAGCGTTTTTTGCCCTAATCTACATATTTCCCTTATGTATCCTTGCGCCATTTTGTAGCAGATACCATCATGTGAAGTGTCGGTGGGATAAAAGCAAGGAGGCACCATGACTATTGACTTTGCCAAGCTGAAAATACTGGTGGTCGATGACCAGATGCTGGTGCGCTCGTTATTAACCCAGTCATTGAAAGCCATGGGGGTCAGCCCGGACAATATCTACCAGGCGGTAGACGGTGCCACGGCCAAGCGCGCGCTGGATGGCAAACCGGTAGACATCGTGCTGTGTGACCTGCAAATGGAGCCGATGAACGGCATGGATTTGCTCAAGGAAATCCGCTGCGGCCGCACCATGAACCCGCCCAACATGCCTTTTGTGTTTTTGTCTGGCCACGCCGAAAAACACAATATCGTGCTGGCAGCCCAGCTGCACGCCGATGGCTTTGTCATCAAGCCGCCCAAGCCCGCCGAGCTGGAAAAAAACATCAGCGCAGCCATGCAGCGCGTGCGCCCAGAGCCGGACCCGTTTGCCTACTACGCTATCCCCACCGGCTCGGCCCATGACAAGTTTGTGTTTGGCGAACAATTACAGGCCGCGGCACGCAAAGTGGACGAAGATGGCCAGCCGGTCGAAACCGTCACACTGAAAGACGTACAAGCTGGCCGCATCCTGGGCGAAGACCTGTACAACAAAACCGGTCAGCTGCTGCTGCAGCGCGGCAGCGAGCTCACCATCACCCAGCTGCGTGTGTTGCTGAACTACCCGGACCGCTTTGGCGTGCAGAAAGTGGTGCTGCGCAAGGACCAGCCAGTCGAGGCCTGAGCCCTGCACCGCAGGCGGAGGTTGTATGAAACAAACATTGCGTACTGCCGGGCAAACCTCCGACATTGGCCGCGCTGCCTTGTTTATCGTGCTGTTGCTGGGGGCTATCCAGCTGGTGGCCTCGGCGCTGCTGATCCACTCGGGCTACCAGGGTTACAAGCGGGCTACCGAGCACGAGCAGCTTAACCAGGCCAGCCAGCAGCTGTTTCTGGCAGCCCAGGCTTTTAGCCGCGAAAACGACCACACCCTGGCGTTATTGTCTGCGGCCAAGTCACCCAGCCAGGCCAGCCGCGACGCGCTGCTACCGCTGCGTCAGCAGGCCGACCAGGCGCTGGCCCGTGCGCTGGCCATGCCGCGCCAGGATAACCATAACGCCGACCTGCACGCCGAAATCGTGGCCAAGCATCAGCACTTGCTTGGCCGCCGCGTGGATATCGACCATATCCTGCAGCGTCAGCCCTACCAGATGGAAGAGAACGCCAGCTTTGGCTGGCGACTTTCCATGGCGTCGGTGTTTGGCTCCATAGACAAGGCCCTGCGTCAGGACACCTATGACCTGGGTGACGAGGCCGACCCCAAGCTGAACCGCATGGCCGAGGTAAAGTTTGACATCTGGAGCCTCAGCCAGGTGCTGAACGATGAAGCGCATGCGCTTAAGCTGCGTGCCGAGTTCAAACGCCGGCTGAACTCCTCGGACGAGTACCAGCTGACGCGTAACCGCGAGCGGGCCCTGCTGATCGTAGACCGCCTGCGCGACAGCATCCGCTTTCTGGACCAGCCAGAGCTGCAAGGCCGTCTGCGTCATCTCAATAGCGCCATCCTTACCCTGAACCGGCAAACCGACCAGCAGCTGCAACAGCTCGAAGTGAGTGGCCAGCTTGTGCCGGGCAAAGGCAGCCATACCCAGGCATGGACCACACTTAGCCAGCAGCTGGATGACTTTTTCCTGGCGCTGACCCGTCACACCCGGGAGAGCGTCAGCAGCTACCTGGACGAATACATTGCGGGCCTGGCGCTGAATATCCTGTTCACCCTGCTGGTGATGTGCCTGTACATCTACCTGCTGCGCCGCCTGCGCACGCACATCCTGTACCCGCTGCAACGGCTGCAGCACCTGCTGGACGCCGCTGCCGATGCCATTCTCACGGTGGATGACGAGCGCAAGGTGGTGGTGGCCAACCAGGGGGCAGAGCGCATGTTCGGCCGCAGCAAGGAGCACCTGGGCAATGTGCCTATCGGCGAGCTGCTGATCATCGACTCGCAAGACAGCGACTGGATGGAAAACAGCCACGGCCTGGACCAGTCGCTACCCGGGCGCGGCATGCACGCCGATGGCAGTATTTTCTATGCTGGCGTGTCTATCAGTGCGCTGAACGAAAAGGCACGCGGCCGCGACCACTACCTGCTGATTGTGCGTAACGAGCAGGCGCGGCGCGTTGCGGAAAAATCGCTGGCCAAAAGCCTGCAGCTGTTGTCCGGTATTCACCGCGTAGAGGGGCTGCTGTTTGCCCGTAGCCCGCGTCATGCGGTGTACCACGAAATCTTGCGCATCCTGCTGGACTACTTCGGGCTGGATGCCGGCCTGATCCTGGCGCTGGAAACCGGGCGCGATAAAAACTCGTCGTTTCATGTGCAGGCCAGCATCGGTGCGGCCAACCCACCGGACTGGGTAGAAGACTTCCGCCGCAAACCGCATGTGCAGGCCCTGCAGCTGGGGGCGCAGCAGCGCATCGTGCGCGAGGAAGACTGGGTATACCTGCCGGTAGAAGTAGACGCACGCACCGTGATGGTGGCGGGCCTGCAAGACTGCCACCTGAGCGATGAGCAATACGAAGCACTGCAGCCCATGCTGGGTACCTGCGGCAGCATCGTCAGCTTTTATGCCGAAGAAGACCGCCGGCGGAACTCCGAGCGCCACCTGCGCGAAGTCCTGCAACAAGAAGAAGCCATCTACAGCGCCTCGCCCGTGGGCCTGCTGCGCCTGAATCGTGACTACGCCATCGTGCGCGCCAACCGTACCGCCGAAACCCTGTTCGGCGCCGGGCAGGACGGCCTGCAGGGCCTGAGCCTGCAAGAGGTGCTGGCCACCGAGCAAGAATGGCACGCCCTGTTTGCCCAGCTGGAACACGCCCGTCAGCACGATCGCCAGCTCAGTACCGAAATAGAGTGCGTGCGGGTAGGGGGGCAGCCGGTATGGGTAATGTTTACCGGGCAGCTGCTGTTCCCCGGCATGGCCGAGCACGACATGATTCTGGCCTGTATGGATGTATCCGACCGCCGCGCGGCCGAAGAAGGCCTGCTACATGCGCGTGACGAGGCGGCGGAAGCACGCAGCCAGCTGGTGGTGGCCATCGAGACGCTGGAAGAAGCCTTTGCCTTTTTTGACGTGCACGACAAGCTGGTGCTGTGCAACCGCCGCTTTGCCGAGCTGGCGGGGGTGGGCTTCACCCCCGAGCAGCTGCGCGGCCGTACGTTTGAATCCATCGTAAAAGCCGCGCTGGAAGAAGGCGAGCACCCCGAAGTCGGCATGGATAACGCCAGCTGGGTAGCCGAGCGCCTGCGCCGTCATGCCAGTGGCAGCGCCTCGTTCCAGCTGCAAGTAGGCGAGCGCTGGTTCCAGGTAAGCGACCACGCCACGCCAGGTGGCGGTTCGGTGTGCATCCATGCCGACATTACCAGCCTGAAAATGCAGGAAGGCGACCTGCTGCTGGCACGTGACCTGGCCGAGCAAGCCAACCGTGCCAAGAGCGGTTTCCTGGCGGCCATGAGCCATGAAATCCGTACGCCGATGAATGGTGTGCTGGGCATGCTGGAGCTGCTGGCGCTGACCCGCCTGGAAGCCGAGCAGCGCGAATCGGTGGAAACCATCCAGGAATCGGCCCGCACCCTGCTGCGCCTGATCGACGATATTCTGGATTTTTCCAAGATCGAGGCGGGCAAGCTGGATATCACGCCGGAAACCGCGTCCATTGCCGATATCATGCACAAGGTGCACCAGCTGTATGAGGAAATGGCCACGCGTAAAAACCTGCAATTCCATCTGGAAATCGACCCGCAGCTGGCCCCGGCCGTGCTGGTAGACCCGCTGCGTTTGCGCCAGATCCTGCAAAACTTCTGCAGTAACGCGCTGAAATTTACCGCAGAAGGCGCGGTCACCCTGCGGGTGCGCAGCCTGGAAACCTATCCGGGCGAGCAAAGGCTGCGTTTCGAGGTGCAGGACACGGGTATCGGGATCTCGCGCGAGAACCTCAGCCGGCTGTTCGAGCCCTTTACCCAGGCCGAAAGCTCCACCGCACGCCGCTTTGGCGGTACCGGGCTGGGCCTTACCATCTGCCGCCGCCTGGCCATGCTGATGGGCGGCGAGGTGGCCATGGACAGCCAGGAAGGCGTGGGGACCATCGCCTCGCTGGACATCACCCTGCCGCTGGGCGAGCTGGCCGACATCCGCACCGCGCCGGTAGAGATCACCGCAGACGACGTGCTGGAAAGCAAGGCCGAGGTGGCGGCCAACCTGCTGCCGGTGCTGTTTGTGGAAGACAACCCCACCAACCGCAAGCTGACACTGAAGCAGTTCGAGCTGCTGGGCTACCCGGTAGACGCTGCCGAGAACGGGGTGGAGGCGGTAAATAAATGGCAGAAAGGCGAATACTCGCTGATTCTGACCGACTGCCACATGCCCGAAATGGATGGCTACGAGCTGGCGCGCACCATACGCTACTACGAAGGCATCGTGTTCGATTCGCGCCATATTCCCATCATTGCCTGCACGGCCAACGCTTCGCATGAAGAGCTGGAAAAAACCAGTGCGGCGGGCATGGACGATTTCATGACCAAGCCGCTAAGCCTGGGCACGCTCAAGGCCATGCTGGAGAAATGGATCACCCAGGCCAACGACGAGGCCATCAAGGAAAGCGAGCAGCGCAAGCTGCCGCAGGCAGATAACGGCCCTGCCGACGCGGTGAGCTTTGCCATGGCCATGCCCATAGACCGCAGCGTGCTGGAGGTGTACAGCAGCGGCGACTGGATGATGGAGCGTGCCATCCTGGACGAATTCCTGCTGGCCAACGACGAAGACGTGGCCGTGCTGCAGGCTGCGGTAAGCGAGGACAACGCCGAGCGCGTGGCCTGGAGCGCCCACCGTATCAAAGGGGCCAGCCGCATGGTGGGGGCCATGATGCTGGGCGACGCGGCCGAGCTGCTGGAAAAAGCCGGCAAAGCGGCCGACCTGCCCACCATCCACACCGAATGGCCCGGCTTTGTACAAAACCTGGCGGTGCTGAAAGCCTGGCTGGCTACCCAGCCGGTTGCCTGAGGGCGGTTCCTGCGTGGTCGGCGTGGTTGTAAAAGCGTGCTACGTATGGATGGCCGATGTGGTTGGCGAGTACTGTCAGGCAGGGTTGTTAGCCTCATGAATTTTGTTAATTTCACTTGTCAATAAAATTCATGTTTTTTTCTTCTTTTATTTCATTTTGATGTTGCTTTTTTTCTTGAAAATTATTTTGTCATGAATGAGAATTCACCTTCTTATTGTTTTGACCGAGAAGAGTGAAGTAATGCAGTCCAGTGTTAGTGCATGTCAGAAGGTATGTCCGGTATGTGTGACCCCCAGCGGGTCATATTTTGTTCCGGTGGGGGAGTTCAAGATATACAAGTGTGCACATTGTGGTTTGGAGCATACCTACCCCATTCCTTCCAAAGTACAGCTTAAAAACTTCTACGCCAGCTACGATGACGTCCGAGCCGCGCCCGATGTAGTGCGGCTGAATGCCCGAAGAAATCTGAAGCTACTGGAAAGATTTGGCTATGACGGCACCAAAACGGTATTGGATTTCGGAACTGGCGACGCTGCTTTTGTCGGCGTGGCGGGGCCGAATTGCTTTGGTATCGATTTTAAAGTGTCCGCTAATCCCAGGGTGTATACCGACCTGGAGGATCTGCCGGTCAAGCAGTACGATTTTGTCACGCTATGGGGTGTGCTGGAGCATCTGGATCATCCGGTACAAGTGTTGTCGGCATTGCATGCCCTGCTGAAACCGGGTGGCATCATGGTGCTGACAACGGTTAATGCCGAGGGCAGCATTCCGTATTACTACAAACCGGTAGAGCACCTGACCTACTGGACGAAAAACTCTTTTGTGCATCTATTCGAGAAGGTCGGTATTGAACTGCTCAGCATTGAGCCGTACCGGATGAAGCAGCGCCCAGAAATCTATGCCGACCGCCTGTTGAGCAGAACGCCAGTGGCGTATCGCCATGCCTTTAGCAACGCGGTGGAGTCTTTGCCAAAATATATTGAAGTACCAACAAATGAAGTACTGGTAGTTGCAATACGTCAGGCATAAATTGCTGGTGGCGCGATAGCTTGCTACATAAGCATATGCATATGAGGCGTCTTCCCCCAGATGAACAGCATCAGCGTACTTACTTACAATCTGCACAAAGGCATGTCGCCATTGGGCGGGCAGGTACGCCTGCCGCAAATGGCGGCCGCGCTGCGCCAGCAAGCGGCGGATGTGCTGTTTTTGCAAGAGGTACAAGGCCGGCATGATGGGCGGGCGGCGGGGCATGAAGGTTGGCCGCAGCACAGCTATCTGGCGCAGGCGCTACGGTATGACGCCTGCTATGGCATGAATGCGCGCTACGATCACGGCCACCATGGCAATGCGGTGCTATCGCGCTTTGCGCAGCAGCTGGCGGCCAACCACGACCTGACGGTGAACCGGCTGGAGCAGCGCGGCCTGCTGCATACCATCATCCAGCCCCCCGGCTGGCCCACGCCGGTAGCGTGCCTGTGCGGCCATTTCAATCTGCTGGGGCGCGCCAGGCAGCGGCAGTACCGTGTGCTGCTGGACTATCTGACGCGGCACGTGCCCCCGGCCATGCCGCTGATTCTGGCGGGCGACTTTAACGACTGGCGCAGCGAGGCCGACCGCCACCTGTGGCAGGAAGCCGGCCTGTACGAGGTGCACGCCAGGCTGCACGGCCACCATGGCCGTAGCTTTCCGGCCCGTTTACCCCTGCTGCCATTAGACCGTATCTACGTGCGTGGCCTGGCAGTAGAGCAGGCTTCGGTCTGCCGTGGCCTGCCGTGGTCTGCGCTGTCAGACCATTTGCCCCTGCAGGCTACCTTGCGTTTGCCTGGCTAGCGGTCGGGCTGGCGGCCAGACGTTGCCGCTGTGTAAACGTTCTGCGGCTTTTCATTAAGGATTGTGAAGCAGCCCGCAAAAAGCCCACGTTGGTTATTGCAAATCATTCCTGTTATATCTAACATCGCCCCTCGCTGTACAAGCCAGCCGCCCCCTGCGGCAAGCCAGTCAGTTCTTTTTTTGACACCAGAAACCGAACCCGTACATGGCTTTCCGACTCTTTTCGCGCCGCGCCCGCCCTGCGGCCAACCCTGCTGGCGGCCTGGCGCTGCGTACCCTGTTGCAATGGCACTGGATCAGCTCGGCTATCTGTCTGGGCGGCATGCTGCTGTTTGCCATTACCGGCTTCACGCTAAACCACGCCAGCCAGATCGAAGCCAAACCGGCGATCACCAGCAAACAATACCCACTGCCCGCTACTCAGCTGGATCGGCTGCAGCTGCTGGCCGAAAGCGAGGCACCGCCACCCACGCTGCCGCAAGACACCCTGACCTGGCTGGCCGGCGTGTGCCAGTGCCAGGTGGCCGACGCCGTACCGGAATGGTCGGCCGACGAGGTATACCTGCCCATGCCGCGCCCCGGTGGCGATGCCTGGCTGCGCATTAGCCTGGCCGACAAGCTGGTAGAGCACGAGGTCACCGACCGTGGCTGGCTGGCCTATTTCAACGACCTGCACAAAGGCCGCCACACTGGTGATGCCTGGCGCTGGTTTATCGACCTGATCGCTATCGGCAGCGTGGTGTTTTGCGTCACTGGCCTGCTGATCCTGCAAAAACACGCCGGCAACCGCCCGTCCACCTGGCCGCTATTCGGCCTGGGGCTGCTGCTGCCCGCCCTGATTGCCCTACTGACTATTCACTAAGCCCACATGAACCCGACTTCTTCCGCCCCTCGTCGCCGCACCGGCAAGCGCATTGCGCTGGCTGGCGGCATTGTTGCCGCGCTTGCGGCTGCCGGCTGGTATGGCTGGCAGCATTACCACGCCAAGGAAGATGCCCTGGCGCGCTACCTGACCGCCACCGTACAGCCAGGTGATATCGAAGACCTGGTCACCGCCACCGGCAGCTTGCAGCCCAGCGACTACGTAGACGTGGGGGCCCAGGTGTCCGGGCAGCTGGAAAAAATCTATGCCGAGGTGGGCTCGGTGGTGAAAAAAGGCGACCTGCTGGCCGAAATCGACTCTACCGTCTATAGCGCCACGGTCGACGCCCGACGCGCCGCCCTGAAAAACCTGCAAGCCACGCAGCAAGCGCGCGAGTCCGACCTGAAGCTGGCCGAGCAGCAGCTACAGCGCCAGCAAAACCTGGCGCGCGACAGCGCCACCAGCGAAGACAGCCTGCAGCAAGCCCAGGCCGGCGTGCGTAGCGCCCAGGCGCAGCTGGCGTCGGTGAAAGCCCAGATCGAGCAGGCCGAATCCACCCTGCGCGTAGACGAAACCAGCCTGAAGTACGCGCAGATACTGGCGCCCATGGACGGCGTAGTGGTGTCCATCTCGCTCAAACAGGGCCAGACCATCAACGCCAGCCAGTCGTCGCCTACGCTGCTGCGCATTGCCGACCTGTCCACCATGACGGTGCAAACCCAGGTGTCCGAGGCCGACGTGACCCGTCTACGCCCCGGCATGCCGGTTTACTTCACTACGCTGGGTAGCCGCAATCGCCGCTATCAGGGCGAGCTGCGCAAGGTAGAACCTACCCCCACCGTGAACAACAACGTGGTGCTGTACAACGCGCTGTTCGACGTCAAAAACCAGCAGCGTAACCTGCTGCCACAGATGACCGCGCAGGTGTTCTTTGTGGCAGCCGAGGCGCACGACACCCTGGTGGTACCGGCCGGTGCGGTCAAGCTGGCGCGTATGGCGCCGGGGAGCCGCCGTGCTGATGGCGAGGCGTCCAGCCCGGCTGGCGCGCCGCCACGTGGCGAGGCCAGCGCGGGCAAAGGCCAGGTGTCGGCTACGGCACAGCCAGGCAAGGCTGCGGCCAACCGTCACGACACCACCCGGCCTGACGCGCAGGCCAGGCCGGCGCAGGGCGCTATGCCGCCTTCCGCTGCGGGCGAGCGCCCGGCCGGCTTTGGCGGCGCAGCGCTGTCCGACGCCGAGCGCGAAGCGCGCCGCAAACAGTTTGAAAGCATGACGCCCGAGCAGCGCGAAGCCTGGCGCGCCCGCCGCGCCGAGCAGCGCCAGGCGCAGGGCGAGGGCGGTATGCCGCCGGCTGGCCCGCGCGCAGCGGGTGCCGAGCCAGCGGCCAAGCGTGGCGACACAGCCAGCAGCGACAAAGCCGCTAAAGCCGGCGCTGCGGCCAACCCGGTGGCCACCACGGCCCGCGTCAAGCCACGCGAGCTGCCGGTGTGGAGCGGGGTGGGCAATGGCCGCCAGCAGCGCCCGCGCGAGGGGACCGTGCGCGTGGTCTTGCCGGACAACAGCATCGTGGAGCGCAAAGTTACCGTGGGCATTACCGACCGGGTCAGCTACCAGGTGCTGGCCGGCCTGAAGCCGGGCGAGCGTGTGATCGTGGGCGAGAAGGCGCAAGACAAGGAAGCCGCCCGCAGCAGCAACCGCAACGCCGACATGGGCCCGCCAGGCATGGGCGCACCGGGTATGGGCGCACCGATGGGCGGCAGCACGGGGGCACGTAGCCGATGAGCCAGCCGCAGCAAGCCGTGCCGCTGATCCAGTTGTCGGCGGTGACCAAGTCTTACCGCCAGGGCGAGCTGGAAAGCACCGTGCTGCACGGCATCGACCTGGCGATTCACGAAGGCGAGTTCCTGGCCATTGTCGGCGCATCCGGCTCTGGCAAGTCCACGCTGATGAATATCCTGGGCTGCCTGGACCGCCCCGGCAGTGGCAGCTACCGCTTTCGCGGCCAGGACGTGAGCGGCCTCAGCCGCGACGAGCTGGCGCGCCTGCGCCGTGAAGAGTTCGGCTTTGTGTTTCAGAGCTACCACCTGATCGCCGCCGGTACGGCGGTAGAAAACGTGGAAATGCCCGCCATGTACGCCGGTGTGCCGCACGCCGAGCGCCGCGCGCGCGCGGTGCAGCTGCTGCGCGAGCTGGGGCTGGAAGAGCGGCTATACCACCGCCCCAGCCAGCTGTCCGGTGGCCAGCAGCAGCGGGTATCCATTGCCCGTGCGCTGATGAACGGCGGCCGCATCATTCTGGCGGATGAACCCACCGGCGCGCTGGACAGCAAAAGCGGCGCCGACGTGATGCGCCTGCTGAAAGACCTGTCGCAGCGCGGCCATACCGTGATCCTGATTACCCACGCCGCCGAAGTGGCCGCACACGCCAGCCGCGTGATCGAAATCCGCGACGGCCATATCCTCAGCGACAGCGGTAGCCAGGACAAGCTTGCGGCCAACTACCAGCCGCCGCTGGTACACCGTGCTTTCAGCACGCTGGCCGACCTGCTGGAAACCGTGCGCCTGGCGCTGCGCTCGCTGCGCGGCAACCTGTTTCGCGCCGTGCTCACGCTGCTGGGTATTGTCATTGGCGTGGGCTCGGTGATTGCCATGATGGCCATCGGCGACGGCGCCAAACAGCGCGTGGTGGACAATATCAGCGCCATGGGCAGCAACCTGCTGCTGGTGCGCCCCGGCGGCAGCAACCAGCGCGGCTTTAGCCCGTCCACGCTGGTGCTGGAAGACGTGGCGGCCATCAATAAACAGGTGGACAACGTGCTGGCGGCGGTGCCGGAGCAGCAGAACAGCGTGACGCTGCGTGCCGGCGAAAACGACGTCAGCACCACGCTGATTGCTACCTCGGCCAGCTACCCGCTGGCGCGTAACTGGGCGCTGTCCAGCGGTACCTTTTTTACCGATGATGACGACGAAAGCTACGCCGGCGTGGCCGTGCTGGGCAAAACCGCTGCCGAGAACCTGTTCCCCGGCAACCCCAGCCCGCTGGGCGAGTTCGTCATGGCCAATAACGTGATGCTGCAGGTGGTGGGCATCATGAGCCGCAAAGGCGCCTCGCCCGGCGGCCAGGACCAGGACGATGTGATCATCGTGCCGTACGCCACCAACAACCTGCGTATCTCTGGTGCACGCAGCCTGCGCAATGTGAACGTGGCGGTGAAAGACGTCGCCCGCATCGACGAAACCCAGGCCGCGGTAGAGCAGCTGCTGGCCGAGCGCCACGGCAAGGTGGATTTCCAGATCCGCAATATGGCGTCCATCATCGCCACCACCGAAGAAACGCAAAACACCATGACCCTGCTGCTGGGCGCGATTGCCGCCATTTCGCTGCTGGTGGGCGGCATCGGCGTGATGAACATCATGCTGGTGTCGGTTACCGAGCGTACCCGCGAGATCGGCATCCGCATGGCCACCGGGGCGCGCGAGCGCAACATCCTGCAGCAGTTTCTGATCGAGGCGCTGGTTGTGTCCGCCATCGGTGGCGTTATCGGCGTGGTGGCCGGGCTGGGCACCGCCTGGCTGATCGCTGCCTTCGATACCCCGGTCAAGATCACCCTGATGCCGGTACTGCTGGCCTTTGGCTGCGCGTTTTCCACCGGCCTGCTATTCGGCTATCTGCCGGCACGCAAGGCCGCCCAGATGGACCCGGTGACGGCACTGGCGTCGGATTAGGAGCTTTCATGTACAACAAGACGCTTACCCTGGCCGTGCTGGCCGCCCTGCTGGCCGGCTGCGCGCAGACTACGCCACCACAAGACTCCGCCTTGCCGCTGCCCGGCGCCTGGCAGGCCACCCCTGCGGCCAAGCCTGGTGCCGCCGTACTGAACGATAGCTGGTGGCAGCTGTTTGGCGCCGCCGAGCTCAACCGCCTGGTGGACCAGGCACTGGCCGGTAGCCCGGACCTGGCACAAGCCGCTGCACGCTTGCAGCAGGCACAGGCCAGCGCCGATAGCAGCGCCGCCAGCCTGTTTCCGGCCATCAGCCTGTCCGGTAGCAGCACCCAGCGTGAAACCGAGACCGCCAATGGCGCCAGCAGCACCAGCAAAAGCAGCAGCCTGTCTGCCGGCATCAGCTACGAGCTGGACCTGTGGGGCAAGGTGGCGGCCAGCCAGCGTGCCGCTGCGGCCAACCTGCAGGGCAGCCAGTACGACCTGGCCACCGCCCGCCAGACGCTGCTGGCGGCAGTGGTGAATGCCTACTTCCAGCTGCAAGCCGTACGCGACCGCCTGGCGCTGGCACAGGCCAGCCTGCACGACAGCCGCCAGCTGCTGGACATCAGCGAAGCCAAACTACGGCATGGCGCCGCCACCGAGCTGGATGTCAGCCAGGTACGCAGCAGCTGGCTGGCGCAGCAGGCCACCGTATTGAGCCTGCAAAACCAGCAGCAGCCGCTGCTTAACAGCCTGGCCATTCTGGCCGGCCAGCTGCCGCAGGGCTTTAGCGTGGCCAGCGAGCCGCTGCTGGCGCTGGCGGTGCCGGACGTGCCCGCCGGTTTGCCGTCCGAGGTACTGCGCCGCCGGCCGGATATCGCCAAGGCAGAAAGCGAGCTGGAAGCTGCTGCGGCCAACCTGGACGCCGCCCGCGCCGCGCTGTACCCCAGCCTGCAGCTGTCCGGTAGCGCCGGCCTGGCTTCTAGCGCCTTGCTGTCGCTGTCTGGCGCCACGCAAAGCCTGAGCCTGGGGGCCAGCCTGGCGCAAAGCCTGTTTGACGGCGGCAAGCTGCGCGCCCAAGTGGCCAGCAGCCAGGCGGCACGCCAGCAGCTGCTGCACAGCTACCGTAAAACCACGCTCACGGCGCTGGGCGAAGTCGAAGACGCGCTGAATGCCGTGGCACTGGCGCGCCAGCAGGAGCGCTTGCAACAGCAAGCGAGCCGAGAGGCAGAGCGCACACTGCAGCTCACCCGCATTCGCCAGCGCGAAGGGCTGGTGGACATGGCCACGCTGCTATCGGCACAAAAAAGCCACGCCAGCAGCCGCGATAGCCTGCTGCAACAGCGGCTGGCGCGCCAGCAGGCCACCGTCACGCTGATCAAGGCGCTGGGCGGCGGCTGGCAGGGCCGCGGCGGCTGATAGGGCAAGTAGCCTGCCATCGCGGGATATGGCACGGCTGCGTATCCAAGCAAGCGCTGTTTATGCTTTATGAATTGTAACTGGCTGCGCTTTTGATATGATAATAGTTCTCAAATAGATTATTATTAGCAAAATGAAAACACAGCGCCTGTTCCACTTGGTTTTGCTGGCCAGCCTGCCGGCCTGGGCCGAAGTCAATCTGGTCTATCACCTGGATATGCAGTTGCAGCCCGGGAGCCGTGCCGCGGAATTGACGCGCGACATCCTGCTGGAAGACGACAGCGACGTGGCGCGCAACCGCGTGCGCCAGCTGGAATACCACCCTGCATGGCAGAAAGTCACGCTGCTGGAAGCCTATACCGTGCTGCCGGATGGCCGCCGGGTGGCGGTACCGGCGTCTGCCGTGGTGGATCAGCCGTACAGCCAGTCGCAAGGCAACCGCTACACGCAAAGCATGCGCAGCCTGGATGTGGCCTTCCCGCAAGCCCAGAAGGGCGCGCGTGTGGTGTACCGCTTTCGTACCGACAGCCAGCTGCTGCCGCTACAACTACGGCAGGGCGATTTTTACCCGGATAGCGTGAAGAACCTGCGCTCGGTGCGTTTCAGCCTTAGTGCACCGCATAGCCTGGGCCTGAAGGTAGCCGCCAACACAGCCACTGCAGAACAGCAGCTGGCCGATGGTCGCGTGCAATGGCAGGCGCAATGGCAGCTGGGGGCGGATGGTGCGCAGCCCGTACCGCATTTGGCGTATTCGGCGTATCGCGACTGGTCGGCCCTGGGGCAGGCCTATGCACAGCTATGGCCGCAGCGGCAGCCGTCGGCTGCCATCAAGGACAAGGCGGCACAGCTGGTGGCCGCGAGCAATGGCGACCGCCTGAAGGAAATGCAGGCGTTGTACCGCTGGGTGGCCGAGCTGCCGGCTCAGTACCTGGCCTACAGCAGCCGTGCGCTGCAGCCGCATGCTGCCGAGCAGGTGATGGCACAGGGCTACGGCAATAGCCGCGACAAGGTAGCGCTGCTGCAGGCGTTGTTGGCCGCACGCGGTATCGACAGCTACCCGCAGCTGGCCAGGCGCCAGGGCAGGGCAATGCCGCTGCTGCCCACCAGCCTGGCGTTTGATTACGTGCTGTTGCACGTGCCGGCGCAGGACGGCATGCGCGCGCAGTGGCTGGACCCGGCCGAGCGCATGAGCGCAGGGGCAGAAACCACCGTGTCTGTTGTGGCAGAAGCAACGCCGCTGCCGTTTGGCGCCGGCTTCAGCCCAGCCTTGCTGGGCAGCCCGCAGTTGCCGCTACGCGCACCGTACGACCCGCGGCCGTTTTAACCTGATTTTGCATTGCAGCTCCGGCTGCACTTTACCCACCCCCTCCTAGCGAGTTTGAGCATGAAATACCGTTACCCCGTGGCGCTGGCGTTGGCGTCTGCCGCCGCACCAGGCATGGCGGCCAACCTGGCCGTGAAAGTAGAACTGCCGCAGCTGAATGTGGCCGAGTACCACCGCCCTTATCTGGCCATGTGGCTGGAAACCGCGGACCAGCAGTTCGCCGGCAACCTGTCGGTGTGGTACGACATGAAAAAGAAAGACAACGCCGGCACCAAATGGGTAAACGACATGCGTCAGTGGTGGCGCAAGAGCGGCCGCGAGCTGACCCTGCCGGTAGATGGTGTGTCCAGCGCCACCCGCGCACCGGGCGAGCACACGCTGGTGTTTGCCGACAATAAATCGGTGCTGGGCAAGCTAGCACCAGGCGCCTACCAGGTGGTGGTAGAGGTGGCGCGTGAAGCCGGTGGCCGCGAGCTGGTCCGCGTGCCGCTGCAATGGCCGCCCAAAGGCGAAAAGCAAACCAGCGCCCAGGGTAAGGGCGAGCTGGGCAAGATTACCGTTACCGCCAAATAAGCAGGAGCACACACCATGAACAAGAAACTGCTTGCCCTGGCCGCTATGGCACTGGTGTCTCTGGGCGCCCAGGCGCACCGTGGCTGGCTGCTGCCCTCTGCTGGTGCCATTGAAGGCGACAAGCCGTGGGTGACCGTGGATGCTGCCATCTCCGAAGCGTTGTTCGACTTTGAGCACCAGCCGCTGAAGCTGGATGGCCTCAGCATCACCGGCCCCGATGGCGCGGCGGTGAACCCGCAGAACATCACCAGCAGCCGCTTCCGCAACAGCTTTGATATCGAGCTGACGCAGCAGGGCAGCTACCGTGTCTCGCTGGTGAGCGAAGGTGCCATGGCCAGCTACAAGCTGGGCAACGAAGTAAAACGTGTGCGTGGTACCCCCGACACCATCGACCAGCAGATCCCGGCCGGTGCGACCGACGTAAGCAAGTCGCTCAGCGTGAGCCGCATCGAGACCTTTGTCACCGCGGGCAAACCGAGCAACGGCGTACAACAGCCGGTTGGCAAAGGCCTGGAGCTGCAAGCCGTCAGCCACCCCAACGAGCTGTTTGCCGGTGACAACAGCAGCTTCCGCCTGCTGATGGATGGCAAACCGGTAGCCGGTGTACCTGTCAGCGTGGTGCGTGGCGGCGTGCGCCATAGCGGCCTGCTGGACGAGCAGGTGTACACCACCGACGCCAAAGGCGACATCAAGGTGAGCTGGAAGCAAGGTGGCATGTATTGGGTCAACGCCAGCTGGCCCAAGCGCGATGCCATGCCGCAAGGCGGCCAGCCGCCGGTAGCCGCCAAGCCTGGCCAGGCCGCCCCGACAGGGATGCCACCGGCCATGCCGCCGTTCCGCGCCAGCTACACCGCCACACTGGAAGTGCTGCCGTAAACCGGTAGCGGGGCAGGCTGGGCACGCCGCCCGCTTGCCCGTTGTAACCCGGCAGGCCATCGGCCTGCCGCTTGACTTTGAAAGATAGAAAACCGCATGAGCGCCATCCTGATTCCGCGCCACATCCACCCGGCACAGCCCCCCGCCAGTGCGCAGGTCGTGCGCTTTGCCGGCCACAGCATGGGCACCAGCTGGCAGGTACGGGTGGCCATCGATGGCGACATCCCCGATTTTCTGGCCGCCGGTCTGCAGCAGCAGCTGGATGGCGTGGTGGCCGAGATGAGCCACTGGGAAGCCGGCTCCGATCTGGGCCGCTTCAACCGTGCCGCCCCCGGCAGCTGGCACACGCTGCCGGGCGGCTTTTACACCGTGCTGCAGTACGCGCTGCAGGTAGCGGCCGCTAGCGATGGTGCCTACAACCCGGCGGCCGGCGCGCTAGTGAACCGTTGGGGTTTTGGCCCGGCGCCGCGTTACGACGCGCCCGGTTTTGTCCCGCCATCAGCGGAAGAGTCTGCCGCACTGTTGGCGCAGTGCCGCTGGCAAGACCTGCAGCTGGATGCGGCCAACCGCCGCGCCCTGCAGCCGGGCGGCGTACAGCTGGACCTGTCGTCGGTGGCCAAAGGCTTTAGCGTTGATTTGCTGGCGCGCTACCTGCGCCTGTACGGCTACCAGCATTTTCTGGTGGAGGTGGGCGGCGAGCTGCGCGGCGAGGGCATGAAGCCGGACGGGCAGCCGTGGTGGGTAGCGCTGGCGCTGCCGGACGATAGCCCGGATGTAAGGTTGGCCGCACCGCGGCTGGCGCTGCACGGGCTGTCGGTGGCCACCTCGGGCGACTACCTGAAAGTGTTCTGGCACCAGGGCGAGCGCTGCGCGCACACGCTGGACCCGCGCAGCGGCCAGCCGGTACGCGGCGTGGCGTCGGTCACGGTGATTCACCCGGACTGTATGGCCGCCGACGCGTGGTCTACCGCGCTGACGGTACTGGGCCCGCAGGCCGGCATGGCGCTGGCCGAGCAGCAAGGCTTGGCCGCCGCCTTTTTGCTGCGCGACGGCGAGCAGCTACAGGCGCGTTACAGCCGTGCCTTTCTGGACATGATGGAAGAACAATGATGGAACAAGCACGCTTGATCTGGGCTGCCGGCCTGGGGCTGGCTTACGCCGGTGTTTGTGTGGCGGCCTGGCGCCAGTGGCGCCGTAGCCGCCAGGCCGCCACGGTGGCTGCGCCGCTCTTGGTGGCCTATGCCGGCCAAAGCGGCCAGGCCGAAGTCGTGGCGCAGCAAACCGTGGCCACGCTGCAGGCGGCCGGCCTGCAGGTGCAGTGCCTGTCGCTGGCGCAGCTGGATATCACCGCCTTGCAGCAGGCCAGCCGCCTGCTGCTGGTGGCCAGTACGGCAGGCGAGGGCGAGCCGCCCGATATGGCACGCCGCTTTGCGGCCAACCTTGCCCAGCCTGCCGCGCTGGACGGGCTGCAATACGCCGTGCTGGCGCTGGGCGATAGCCGCTACGCACAGTTCTGCGCCTTTGGCCGTGCGCTGGATAGCTGGCTGGCCGATAGCGGTGCCCAGCCGCTGTACCCGCGCATCGATGTCGACGCGCTGGACGAGGCCGCTCTGGCCGCCTGGCAGCACCAGCTGGCCGAGCTGGCTGGCTTACAGGACAGCGCGCTGGCCGCCCAGCCCTTGCTGCCGGTGCCTGGCCCCTTTGGCCCGTGGCAGCTGGTGGAGCGCCACTGCCTGAACGAAGGCAGCTGCGGTGCGGCAACCTATCACCTGGCGCTGCGCCCGGCTGATGGCGGCACGCTGCCACAGTGGCAGTCCGGCGACCTGGTAGAGGTGCAGGTGCCGGCCGAGCCAGGCCGGCCGCGCGAGTATTCGATTGCCTCGATTCCGGCAGACGGCAGCTTGCAGCTGCTGGTGCGCGTGCGGGTGGGCGAGCAAGGGCAGGTGGGCCTGGCCTCGCAGCACCTCACCCAGACGCTGGCACTGGGCGAGCCGCTGAGCTTGCGCATTCGCCCGCACCGCCGCTTCCGCCTGGCCGACAACGCTACGCGCCCGCTTATCCTCATCGGGAATGGCACCGGCCTGGCCGGCCTGCGCAGCCACCTGCGCGCGCGCCAGCAGTTGGCCGCACCGCAGCCGGGCTGGCTGCTGTTTGGCGAGCGCCAGAGCAGGCATGATTTCTACTACCGCCACGAGCTGCAGGCGCTGCAACAGCAAGGCGTATTGCAGCACGTGGACACGGCGTTTTCGCGTGATCAGCCGCAGCGGCGCTATGTGCAGCACGTGCTGGCCGAGCAAGCCGATCGCCTGCAGCAGTGGGTAGCCGATGGCGCGGCCATTTATGTGTGCGGCAGTCTGGCTGGCATGGCCAGCGGGGTGGATGCCGTGCTGCGCCAAGTGCTGGGCGAAGCGGTGCTAGACGAGCTGGCGGCCGAAGGCCGCTACTGCCGCGACGTGTACTGAGCAGGCGGGCAGCGGGCATGGGCGGCTGTCGGCCGGGTGTCGGATTGGGGGCAGATGTTTCGAAAGTGTGAACAGGTGTTGCGAAAGGTTAATGATAGTTGTTATCATTAGCGAATCAATAAAACCAGTAGCCAGCCAGCTGTGAGCCCTTGCCTGGGGTATTTCATGCAGTAAGCCAGCCAAACATCACTCACGAACTACCACTGGAGAACCACTTGGCTCACTCTGCATACATCAAAAGCGGCAAGACCCTGGGTCGTCAAGCTGCTGCCATCGCCCTGCTGACCATGCCTGCCCTGGTGCTGGCACAAACCGAAGCCACGCTGCCTACCACCAAGGTGACTGCCCCGGAACAAACCACCCCGGTCATCAAGAAAACCAAATCGGCGTCGGCAAAGCTGACCCAGCCGCTGGTGGATACCCCGCAAACCGTGACCGTGATCAGCAAGGAAGTGTTGCAGCAACAAGGCGCCGTGTCGCTGATGGACGCGCTGCGCAATACCCCTGGCATCACCATGCAGCTGGGTGAAGGTGGTGCCTCCAGTGCCGGCGATACCTTCTACATGCGTGGTTTTGCTGCGCAGAGCAGCACTTTCGTGGATGGCGTGCGCGACCTGGGTGCGGTCTCGCGTGATGCCTTCAACCTGGAGCAAGTCGAGGTGGTAAAAGGTGCAGCCGGCGCCGATATCGGCCGTGGCGCTGCCAGCGGCTACGTTAACCTGATCAGCAAGACTGCCAACCTGGAAGACAGCATTACCGGTAGCGTGGGTGCCAGCACTGCCAACAACCAGCGTTTCACCCTGGATGCCAACAAAGTCATCGACGACACCACCGCCGTACGTGTGAACCTGCTGCGCCAGCAAGGCGAGGTGGCGGGCCGTAACAAGGTGGAAAAAAACACCGACGGCGTAGCGCTGTCGCTGGCTACCGGCCTGGGCACCAATACCGTGTTCAGCCTGAACCTGCAGCATGTGAAGCAAGACAATGTGCCGGATGGCGGCACCTCCACGCTGGGCATGCCGGGCTACTTCCATAACAGTCTTGGCAACCGTACTGCAGCAGAAGTTAATAGCGAGAACTTCTACGGCCTGGATTCCGACTACGAAGACGTCAGCGCCGACATGATCACCGGCAAGCTGGAACACACCTTTGCCAACGGCAACAAGCTGACCAATATCACCCGTTACGGCCGCTCCAAGGTAGACCGCGTACTGCATGCGCTGGGCGGCCATACCCTGGCTGACGTTAATAATCCAGCCAGCTGGACCGTGTCCCGCAGCGCACAATCCAACCTGCAGGACAACACCATCCTGGCCAACCAGACCAACCTGAACAGCCGTTTCAAGACTGGCAGCATCGAGCACGAACTGCTGACCGGCGTCGAAATGCTGCACGAGTCGCAAAACAGCTATGGCCGCAGCAATGCCAATGGCACGGCAGGCCCGGTGGCCAATCTGTACAACCCTAACAGTGCTGACACACCGACAGTGCTGCCGACCCTGACCGGTGCCAGCAACAAAGGCAGTACCGACACCCTGGCCCTGTACGCCTTTGACACGCTGAAGCTGAACGAGCAGTGGCAAGTGAGCGGTGGCCTGCGTGTCGAGCACTACAGCACCCAGACCAATAACGTCAGCATCTCGACCGCTACCAGCCACCCGACGCTGCCGGTGGGTACCAAGGTGCCATCCAGCCTGGAGAAGTCCGGCAACCTGTTTAGCGGCAAGCTGGGCCTGCTGTTCAAGCCGGCAGCCAACGGCAGCATCTACCTGTCGTACGCTACCTCGCAGAAACCGGCCGGTGGGGACAACTTCCAGCTGGATACCTCCAATACCAGTGCCAACAACCCGGCGCTGGACCCGCAAGAAACCCAGAACGTCGAGCTGGGTACCAAGTGGGATGTGCTGGATAACAAGCTGGGCCTGACCGCCGCCATCTACCAGACCACCAACAAGAACGAGCTGGCCAAACTGGATAGCGCGACCAATACCTTCGCACAGTACGGCAAGCGCCAGATTCAAGGTGTCGAGCTGGGTCTGGTGGGGCAGCTGACCCCGGCCTGGGAGCTGAGTGCGGGTATTGCCCACATGGAAACCGAGGTGAAAGAAGGTGCGACAGCCGCGTCGACCGGCATCCCTTCCGACTGGTCGCCCAAGCTGAGCGCCACGCTGTGGAGCAGCTACAAGATCAACAATGACCTGACCATCGGCGGTGGCGTGCGTTACATGGGCAAACACAAGAATGCCAAGAGCCGTACCAGCGATGCCATCCCGGGTATCGAGGACTACGCTGTGGTAGACGCCATGGCCAGCTACAAGCTGAACAAGAACGTGAACCTGCAACTGAACGTGTACAACCTGCTGGACGAAAAGTACATCTCCAGCCTGAACAACAACCGTACCCGTTACATTCCAGGTGCCCCGCGTACCGCCAACCTGACCGCCAACTTCACCTACTAAGCTGAAGCCGGTCTGAACCGCGCAGGCATGGCAGCTATCCGCTGCCATGCCTGTTGCCGATAGCAAGGCCAACAGGATTTACCCGTCATTCAGGGCAATAACATGCATTCCACCCCCGTAAATCATGCCACTGAGCCAAGCGTGCAGGAGCCCGCGCTGCCTGCCGAGCTGGTAGACATCATCAGCAGCGACAGCCTGTTTGCCCAGCGCAAGGCATTGCTGATCGAGCATAACGGCCAGCAATACCGGCTGCAGATTACCAAACAGAACAAACTCATCCTGACCAAATGATGCTGGCCGCCAGGCCGTGCTGTCGTGCTCCAGGCCAGGCGGTGCTGCCTGCCGTTGGTCGGCAGTGTGGCCGGGGCTTGCCAAGCTGGCAGCTTGCCGGTAAAAAAGCCCACCTTCATCTGACGAAAGCCACCTCTTATGGATAGCACCGCCATCCAGCAAGCCGCCATTACCCTGGCCTCGCGCCGCCTGGCCGGGCCGCCTGGCCCATTGTTGGCCGCAGCACACGCGCCGGCCACGCTGCAAGACGCGCTGGCTATCCAGCAAGCCGTCAGCCATTTGCTGGGCAATAGTATCGGTGGCTGGAAGTGCGGCATGCCGTCGGACGAGCGGCTGGTGCTGGCACCCATTTACGCCAGCACCGTCAGCCATGGCGATACCTGTCAGGCGTGGGTGCGGGATGACGTAGTGCGCGTGGAGCCTGAGCTGGCGTTTGTGTTTGCCGAAGGGCTGCCACCGAGAGAGGCCGCCTACAGCCGGGATGAGGTCCTGGCCGCCGTTAGCAGTGTGCATCTGGCGCTGGAGCTGATCGACAGCCGTTTTGACGCCGAGCCCAAACCACCGTTTTTGCAGGCGCTGGCCGATGGCCTGGTAAACCAGGGCTTGCACCTGGGGCCTGCCGTACCGTTGGCCGCAGCGCTGGCCGCGTCGACCCTGCCTGTGCGCGTGCAACAGGGCGACCGCGACGAGCTGCTAGCCGGCGCGCACCCGGCGGGCGACCCGCTGGCGCCGCTGCTGTGGCTGGTGGGCCATCTGCAGCAGCAAGGGCAGGGCGTGCTGCCGGGCCAGGCGGTGATTACCGGCTCGTACGCGGGTGTGATCCAGCTGCAGCCGGGCCAGCAAGCTACGCTGGGTTTTGGCGAGCTGGGGCAGTTGGTGGTGAGCTGCCAGCCGCGCTAGGGTGCGGTATGCGGCCCGCCTGGCAAAGGTTGGCCGCAATGGCAGGTTATAGAGTGGTACCAATGTGGTAATAAGTTCTTGACACAAATGAACGGGTGATGTTCAATTGCGATCAAGATTTTGATTTAACGCCGATTTGACACAGCTTGCGGGCGTAAAACAGCTAAAGCGTGGGGGTAGTGCCAGCCACTATCACCAGAATTTTCAGTAGTGAAAATTCCCCAGCTTAAAGCCCGCCAGCGATACGGCGGGCTTTTTTGCTTTGGAGTTCACATGATTCACCTGAAAAACGTACACAAGCGCTTCCAGAAGCCGGAAGGCGGCTGGTTTGATGCAGTACGTGATACCAGCCTGCATATCCGTGCCGGCGAGATTTTCGGCCTGATCGGCTTTTCCGGCGCGGGTAAATCCACGCTGCTGCGCCTGATCAATCTGCTGGAGCGCCCGGACAGCGGCAGCGTCACCGTAGACGGCCAGCAGCTCACTGCGCTATCTGCCAGCGCGCTGCGCCGTGCCCGCCAGAATATCGGCATGGTGTTTCAGCAGTTCAACCTGATGGCCAACCGCACCGTGGCCGATAACATTGCCTTTCCGCTGGAAATTGCCGGCTGGCAGCAGGCCGATATCGACGCCCGCGTGGCCGAGTGTCTGGAGATTGTCGGCCTGGCCGACCGCGCCCAGCACTACCCGGCGCAGCTGTCCGGCGGCCAGAAGCAGCGCGTGGGCATTGCCCGTGCACTGGCACCACGCCCGCACGTGATTCTGGCGGACGAGCCCACCTCGGCGCTGGACCCGAAAACCACCCAGTCCATTCTGGATTGCCTGCAAGACATCAACAGCCGCTTTGGCGTGACCGTGGTCATCGTGACCCACGAGATGCACGTGATCCGCTCCATCTGCCACCGCGCCGCGCTGCTGGACGCTGGCGAAGTGGTGGAAATCCTGACCGTACAAGACAAGCAGGTCAGCGCGCAGTCTGCACTGGCCAAATCCCTGCTGGAGGTAGCGTAAATGGAAGAGCTGACTTTGGCGCAGGCGCTGGCTAACCTGTCCGACCTGGCGCCGGAAATCTGGCAAGCCAGCCTGGAAACCGGCCTGATGCTGGGCATCGGCCTGACCGCTGCCATCCTGCTGGGTGGCCCGCTGGGCGTGCTGCTGTACCTGACACAGCCGGGCCAGCTGTTTGCCCACCGCACGGTGAATGGCGTGCTGGGCTGGCTGGTGAACCTGGTGCGTTCCTTCCCCTTCATCATCCTGATGGTGTCGCTGGTGCCGCTGACCCGTGTGCTGGTGGGTTCCACCATCGGCCCGATCGCCGCGGCGGTGCCGCTGTCGTTTGCCGCCATTCCGTACTTTGCCCGCCTGGTAGAGCAAACCCTGCGCGAGATCCCGCGTGGCGTGGTGGAGGCGGCCGAGGCCATGGGTGCCAGCCCGGCGCAGATCATCGTGAAAGTGCTGATTAACGAAGCGCGTGCCGGCCTGATTTCCAGCCTCACCATCCTCACCATCAGCTTTCTGAGCTACTCGGCCGTGGCCGGCGTGGTGGGTGGCGGCGGCATTGGCGATTTGGCCATCCGCTACGGCTACTACCGCTTCCAGAGCGAAGTGATGATCGCCATGGTGCTGCTGCTGGTGGTGATCGTGCAGCTGATCCAGTTTGCCGGTAACCGCCTGGCGGCCCGCCTCGATAAACGTTAAACCCCGATCAAGACAAAGAGATCCCTCTCACAAGGAGCATAAAAATGCGTCGTTTTGCCCTCAAGACACTGGCAGTTGCCACCCTGGGTCTGGCCTTTGCGGCCAACGTACAAGCCGCTGACCCGGCTAAAAAAGAAATCGTGTTCGGTACCACCGTGGGTGACTTTGGTGACCAGGTAAAGCAGGCCATCAAGCCGATTCTGGAGAAAAAAGGCTACACCGTAAAACTGGTGGAGTTCACCGACTACGTGCGCCCGAATCTGGCGCTGCAGGAAGGCTCGCTGGACGTGAACGTATTCCAGCACAAGCCTTACCTGGATAACTTCTCCAAAGAACACAAGCTGAGCCTGAAAGAAGTGTTCCAGGTGCCGACCGCCCCGCTGGGTGTGTACCCGGGCAAGCTGAAGGCACTGAAAGACGTGAAAGAGGGCAGCACCGTTTCCGCCCCGAACGACCCCTCCAACTTTGCCCGCGCGCTGGTGATGTTCAACGACCTGGGCTGGGTCAAGCTGAAAAAAGGCATCAACCCGCTGACCGCTTCCGAGCGTGACATCGAAGTGAACGTGAAGAAGATCAAGATCGTGCCGCTGGAAGCTGCCCAGCTGCCACGCTCGCGCGCGGACGTAGACTTTGCCGTGGTGAATGGCAACTACGCCATCTCGTCCGGCATCAAGCTGACCGAGGCCGTGTTCCAGGAAAAGAGCTATGCCTACGTAAACTGGGGCGTGATCAAGGCTGCCGACCTGAACAAGCCATGGGCCAAAGACGTGATCGCGGCCTACAAATCGAAAGAATTCCGCGCCTGGGCCGAGCCGAAGTACCCCGGCTACAAACTCCCGGCAGACTGGAAATAAGCGTTTTACCCGTGCTGCCTGGCAGCGCGGTACCTTTTCCTTGAAAACTCCTGGCATTCAAGGCTTCTACAGCGGACTTCGGTCCGCTTTTTTTATGCCTGCAGCGGGCGACTGGCCTTTTTTTGGTATCTGATTGGTATTTTTGCCGGTGGCGGTGTCAGCACGCTGGCAAGCCGTTGCGTGTTTTGTGATTTTTTAGCATTAAGGTGATTCACTTTGTACGTTTTGCTTAAAGTAATGTAGCAGTATTGCCCCTATTTCAATACAATTGGCTAACTAAAAAATCCGGCTTTCTTGCCCGTCTCGGGCCGCCGGGTATCGATACATAGCAAGGGTGGCACACTTTGGATATCTGCAAGAAACCCCTGAGAATTCTGACTCTGGCCCTGATGTTGTCGGGCCTGACCCCTGTAATGGCAGCCGGTCTGGCACAAGTAAGCATCAAAGCCGAAGGCCAGGCCTTGCGCCTGCAGCTGGATGTACCTGCCGGCACCTTGCATAGCGGCCTGCAAATCCAGGACAGCACCGAGGTGGTGCTGCTGCTGAAGGATATCGATGCGGCGGCGCTGAATGCCAACCTGGCCAAGCTGGGTGCCCATCCCTTCATCAAGCGTATCGACACCCTGCTGCCCAGCCAGGGCCTGACACCACTGCGTATCGAGTTTGCGCGCCCGGTGAAAGTGCTGGACGAAAAACTGGTTTCCACGCTGGATAAACGTTCGCGCTGGGAAATGGTCTTTGCGCCAGACGCCAAACGCGTGCTGCCCCCCAAGCCCGCGCTGGAGCAGATGCTGGTGGTGAACCGTGAAGGCCGTGCCGACCTGCGCCTGATAGGCTCGGCCACGCTGGAAGCCGGCATGTCGTTTGATTCGGATGGCCGCCAGGTGGTGTTCGAGCTGGCCGGTATCAGCCGCAAAAGCCTGGAGCGCGTGATTGCTGCCACTGACCTGGCGCGCAACCCCCTGCTGAAGAAAATGTCGGCGCTGGATGGCGAAAACGGCGGTAGCCGCCTGGTAGTGCAGCTGGCTGCCGATGCCGACGTGGTTGCGGGTGATGGCGTGGTGAGTGCGGGCAAGGGCGAGATTCTGGTGTCGTTTGTGCCGGATGCCCCGGCAGGCGAACAGGCGGCCAGAATGTCGGCCATACAAGTAGCCGAATCGGCCGGCGCGCTGTCGGTGTTTGCCGACAATCTGGATGGCCGCAGCTATAGCGCCTTTACCCTGGACAAGCCACCCCGCCTGGTGGTGGATGTGCTGGGCGCGCGTGCCGAAGACATCAAGCCGCTGCTGCCCCGTATCAGCAGCCAGAGCGACACCCTGCGCGGTGTGCGCCTGGAAGAAACCCGCCTGGGTTCGGCCCGGGTAATCTTTGATTTGCAGCGCCCGCAGTCCCTGCTGGCTTCCGGCCTGCAAACGCAAGGCAACCGCTGGATCGTGTCACTCAATGGCAAAGGCCACATCCCGGGTGACCACGGCGCCAATACGCTGGCGGCTTTTGCCGGCGAGCCGGTATCGCTGGAGCTGCGTCAGCGCCAGGACGCCGCCGACCTGCAGCGCCCGAAAATGCTGATCAAGCCGGTAGTGCTGTCGGGCCAGGCTAGCCAGCCGCGTGCGGCCAACCCTGCACTGGTGCAGTCCGGCCTGCCGTCGCTGTTTGAGCGCGCGCTGGAAAACGACCCGAAATACCTGACGGCTAAAACCGACTTCCTGATCTCGGCCGAAGGCGTACCGCAAGCGCGTGCCGCCTTGCTGCCTACGGCGGTGATCGATGTCAGCCGCTCGATGGCGCATCAGAAAATTACCGAAGCGCCCAACAAAGCCTTCCCGACCGGCAGTACCTCCTACCCGTCCAGCAGCTGGTCGCTCACCATCAGCCAGCCGGTGCTGAAAATGCCGGCCATCGTCAAGCTGGATCAGGCCGAGCTGGCGGTAGAGCAAGCCAAGCTGAACGTGGTGGCTGCCGAACAAGACCTGCTGCTGCGTACCGCCTCCAGCTACCTGAGCCTGTTGGCCGCACTGGATGGCGTGGAGCTGTCCAGCGCCGAGCGCGAAGCCACGCAAAAGCAGTATGAGCTGGCCAAGTCGCGCCTGGATAACGGCCTGGGGACCATTGCCCAGGTGCACGATACCGAGTCGCGCTACAGCCTGTCGCGCGCGCGCGAGCTGGAAGCCCGCAACCGCCTGCAGGACGCCCGTAGCGCACTGAAGGAAATCGTAGGGAGCGATGTGGCGGCTTTGCTACCCTTCAAAGCCCATTTCGACCCTGCCATGCCGCAGCCAGCTAGCCCGGAAGCCTGGGTAGACGCCGCGGTAAGCCAGAATATTGCACTGCAGTCGCGCAAGCTGGCCGAGCAGATCGCCGCACTGGAAATCCAGCGCCAGAAGGGGGGCTACTACCCCACGCTGGCCCTGGTCGGTACCGCCAATGGCCAGAGCACCAAAGGCTCGTTCTACGGTGGTGGCCAGAAGCAGCAGAACACCGAGCTGGCACTCAAGCTCAGCATGCCGGCCTTTGAAGGCGGCATGACCAGCTCGCTGGTGCGTGAAGCGGGTGTGCGTCTGGAAAAAGCCATGCTGGAGCGCGAGCAGGAAGAGCGCAAAACCGAGCGTGCCGCCCGCGCTGCCTACCAAAGCGTAGAAACCAGTGCCTCGATGCTGGAAGCGCTGCGCAAGGCGGTGATCGCCCAGGACAGCGCCCTGCAAACCCGCCAGGAAGGCTACAAAGCCGGTGTGGCCAGTGTGGTAGCCGTGGCCGATGCCTACCGGCTGTACTACTCGGCCCGCCGTGATTACCTGCAAGCCCGATATGACTATCTGGTGAACCGCCTCAAGCTGAAACAGGCTGTGGGCGCGCTGAGCCGCGATGATCTGGTCGATCTTGCCGACCTGATGCAGTAAGCCGCCACGCGGCGGAAAAACGATAACAAACAGAAACCTGCCAGCCCTCACCCGGCTGGCATTGCAGCACTTGCTGGAGCGACAACATGAGCCGTCAACCGAAGAAAAAACCGCACACTGGCCGTAATCCCGCCCTGTGGATTCGTTCCTTGCTGAAAGTCCCTTCGGGTGGGCGGGGTCGCCAGGTTGGCCGCCAGCCAAGTCTGTTTGTCGAGCAGGTAGAGCCACGGCTGTTGTTGTCGGCCGATGGCCTGGTGCTGCCGCCTACGCCGCAGCAGCAAAACCACGAAGCCATCGTAGTACCGCAAGACCTGCTGCTGGGCCAGTTTGCCGGCAGCCTGGCCGGCCAGCACGCCGCGCTGCGCCAGACGGTAAACGAGGTAGTGTTTGTCGACCCGGCCGTACAAGATTACGAGCAGCTGCTGGCGCAAGTGGTGTCGCGCCCGGACGAGGGCCGCGCCCCTGGCCAGCTGGAAGTGGTGGTGCTGGACGCCAGCCGCGACGGCCTGGAGCAAATGAGCGGCTGGCTGCGCCAGTACCAGGGCATCCGTGCCGTGCATGTTATCTCCCATGGCAGCGAGGCCTCGCTACAGCTGGGTAATAGCGTACTGGACGACATGAATCTGGCCGAACGCGCCGACACCCTGCTGGGCTGGCGCACCGCGCTGGCCGCGGGGGCAGACGTGCTGCTGTATGGCTGCGATGTGGCCAAAGGCAGCCGCGGTGCCGCATTTGTCGAGGCGCTGTCGCGCGTTACCGGCGCAGATGTGGCTGCTTCGGATGACCGTACCGGCAACCTGGCCCAAGGCGCCGACTGGCTGCTGGAAATGGCCACCGGCCAGCTGCAGGTACAGCCACTGTTTGCCCTGAGTACACTGGACTACCTGGGCGTACTGGCTAGCCACCCGGTAGCCAATGGCCTGCCGGATAGCAGCCTTACCGTGGCCGATGGCGACACCGTAGACCTGAGCCAGGTGGCTGGCGATCTGGTTGTGACGGTAAGCCAGAGCGGCCTCACCGTGCGTTACGCCGACCCTACGCGGCTGGGCACACTCACCATTACCGGTGGCGCCGGCCTGCATGTACTGGGTGGCCTGGGCAGCAACCGTTTCGTGATCGAAGACGCCAGCCGTATTGCCAGCATCACCGCCGGCAATGATGCGCAGGACGGCGTAGAGCTGAAAGGCCTGGCCGGCCTGAGCAAAGATGGCAGCGGCAAAACCGTGGTCAGCATGGGGGGCAGCAGCTTTACCGTGGACAAGGTAGAGCAGTTCAGCGGGGATATCTCGCTGGGCGCCTCGGCGCAGTCGGCCCTTGGCCAGGCCATGGATAAATGGAACGCCGCCGCTGCACAGCTGGTGGACCTGCCGCAGCTGCAAAACAAAATCCCGCTGCTGGATAAAACCCTGGGCGAGCTGTTGGGCAGCGCCTTGTCGGCCACGCCGGGTGTGCTGGGCAACCTGGGCAATGTACTGGGCTTTGATAAAGCCGCGGCCGCCATTGCCGCCGCGACCAATCTGGGTAGCCTGGCCAGCGCCTTGCAAGATGAAATCAACAGCGGCGTGGCCGGTAGCCCGTTTACCGTGAGCGCGGTACTGGCGGGCGACTGGAGCGAGCTGCGCCTCAGCCTGCAGTTTGATGCCAGCCGTACGCTGAAAGTCAGCCCGGCGCTGTCGCAAGACATCAGCCAGAAGTTGGCCGCAGCCGGCTTTGCCATTGACGCGCTGTCCGAGCTGGACGCCGTACTGGGCCTGCGTGGTCAGGTAGATATCGGCTTGAATCTGGCCGGCCTGACCGGCCTGGATGGCACCTTGGCCAACGCCGCCTTCCTGCGCGTTGCCCCGCTGCGGGTAGGGCTGGACCTGGCGGCACGCAACGTCAGCGCCACCGTTGGCCTGTCGCGCCAGGTGTTTGGCAGCGGCGCGGCTGCCGTCTCGGTAAACAATGGCAGCATCGATTTGAGCTGCCGTACCGAGCTGCGTTTTGCCGAAGGCTTCTGCGACGAACAAGGCCGCCTGCCGCTGGCCAAGCTGACTGGCGAGGTGATCGCCAGCGGCTTTACGGTGAATGCCACCGGCAGCCTCAGCGCCACGCTGCCGCTAAACGCCACGCTGGGTAATTTCAACCTGTCGGCTTACGGCACCCCCACGCTGATTCTGGAAACCGACGAGCTGTTCCGTGTGGCCAGCGGCGAGAAAATCAGTGTGACCAGCCCGGCGGTATCGCTGGATGTCTCGCTGAGTGCCGAGCTGCAGCAGTCCATTCTGGACATGCTGGGTGGCACCAAAGAGCTGGGCGAAAAGCTGCCTTTCGGCCTGTTTGACCAGGAAATCCCCGGTGTGGGCAAGTCGCTGGCGCAGCTGCTGAACGAGGGCAGCGACAAAGCCGCCACCGGTATCGGTGGCGTGTTCAACCTGAAAGACGCCGCCAAAACCTATTTTGATGGTTTCAGTGGCGGCAGCCTGCCCAGCATCCGTGGCCTGGTGGCCAGCCTGTCGACTACCTTGAGCAATGTTTTCAAGAAAGTCTTCGATGTCACCCAGTTCAACTGGTCTGGCAAGAGCCTGGGCGGTTTCGACTTTGCCGAGCTTGCCCGTACCAAGGGCCTGAGCCTGGATTTTCTGCGCGGCATGAACTTTAGCGGGGCCGACCTGCGTGGTGCGCGTTTTGATGGCCTGGACCTGAGTGGCATCAACTTTAGCGGTGCCCGCCTGAACGGCGCCAGCTTTGGCCTGGCCACGCTGCGCGGCGTGAATTTCAGCGGCGCCTGGCTGGACGGCGTGAGTGTTGCTGGCCTGGACCTGCGCGGCGTGAACTTTGCCGGTGCCAGCATTGGCGGGGTGAATTTCAGCGGGGCGGCGGCGTTTGGCGTGAACTGGGCGGGTGTTCGTTTCCCGCAGCTGAAACTGCCGAACGTGACCAACCTGATCAGCGATATCGACCTGGGCAGCCTGTTTGGTGCGAGCAGTGGCTGGAAACAGCTGCAATGGGGGCTGGACCTGTCCGCGCTGAAGCTGGACTGGTCACGCTTTGACTTGTCCGGCATCGACTTTTCCGGCGTTAACCTGTCCGGCTTCAAGCTGGCCGGGGCCAACCTGCGCGGCGTGACGTTTGACGGGGCCAACCTGTCCGGCGTCGACCTGAGCGGCGCCTTTGGCTGGCAGGTAAAGTGGGGCAGCGTGCTGACCGATGCGCTGACCAAGCTGGATAACCTGATTACCGACATCAACCTGTCGCTTACCGGTACCGGCAGCTTCAAGTTGTGGCAAACCACGACCAACTTCAACAGCTTCAATTTCAGCGGCTGGGACTTGTCCGGCCTGGAT
Source organism: Neisseriaceae bacterium (assembly GCA_027489245.1). GTDB lineage: Bacteria > Pseudomonadota > Gammaproteobacteria > Burkholderiales > Chromobacteriaceae > Vogesella. Next base: position 140,880 of record JAIYAC010000025.1, read on the forward strand.
TTCAGCGGCAAGTCCTTCGTGGGGTCGCTGTTCCATGGTGTGGATTTCGGTGGCGCGCGCCTGGGCGGTGCCACGTTTGACATCAGTACCGATTTTTCCTGGGCCGACTGGCGCGGTATCGACCTGTCCGGCATCAGCAGCCTGCTGGGCAAGTTCCGTGGCGTGAATTTCAGCGGGCTGAACTTTAGCGGCATCAGCTTTGGCAACGGGGTGCTGGACTTGACCGGCGCCCGCTTTAGCGGGGCCAGCAACCTGGCCGGCCTGTTCTCCGGCCTGTCTGCCAGCGTGAAGCGCCTGTTTACCGGGGCCGATTTCAGCGGGGTGGATTTTTCCGGCCTGTCGGCGCTGACCACCTTCAAGTTTGCCGGCTTCAAGCGCGTCAATTTTAGCGGCGCCAACCTGTCCGGCCTGGATTTCAGCGGCGTAGACCTGTCGTTTGCCAGCCTGCGCAATGTGTCGCTGGCTGACCTCAAGCTGGATGGCGCGCTGCTGTCCGGTGTGGATTTCAGTGGTGTCGTGGGCGCCATCAAGAGCGCGGCCCAGGCGTTTTACGACGCGCTGACCAAGCTGCCATCGCTGCTGAGCGCTGACCTGCTCAAGAGCATGAACAAGCTGGTGGTAGAAGATATTCTGGCTACTGGCGCCAGCGGCCCGGCCTTTGCCTTCTCGGGCGGCCTGAGCTTTAACGGCAACGCGCTGGACCTGCGCCTGAACCTGCAGGCCAACCTGGACCGCAGCTTTGAGGCCGACTTCCACTTCAGTACCGCCGACCTGGCCAATAGCAGCATGCTGCCGGTGTTTGATGTCAGCGGCACCGCGCAGGGCCGGGCGGTATTTGCGCTGAATTTCGACATCGGCGCGCGTATTGGCCTGCTGGATAAAAACGTGGCGGGGGTGGTGAATGTACCGCTGCCAGCGTCGATCGACCCGTACTTCCGCCTGAACCGCCTGGATGCGGCGGCATCGCTGGGGGTCGCCAACCTGGCCGCCAGCATCAGCCTGGCCAACCTGGGTAGCGCCAGCCTGGTCAACGGCCAGTTTGCGCTGGCTGTGGGCGGGCGCATGTCGCTGAACGGCCCGTCTGGCGAGGGCCTGCTGCGCTGGAGCGAGCTGTCGGCACTGAAAGCGGCCGACCCGGCCAACTGGTGGAAAAAGCTGGCGACGCTCACGCCGTCTACCAAGCTGGATGCATCGTTTGGCGTCAAGCTGGACGTGCAGCCCACTATCGGTGGCCAGAGTTTTACCGATATTTTTGGCACGCCGTACATCACGCTGGATACCGACCAGCTGTTCCGCCTGAGCGACGAAGGCCTGGTGGTGTACCAGGCACCGTCGGTGAGCGTCGACGTGCTGCTGTCCGCCACGCAGAAAACCCAGCTGCTGAACGTGCTGGACAAGCTGAAAGCCGCAGGTGAGGGCGCGTTTAACCCGGATTTCCTGTCCATCAAGCTGCCCGGCATCGGCAAGAGCCTGTCCGAGCTGTTTGGCAGCAAGAGCGCCGACCCGGGCAGCAGCTTCTTCAACCGCTTGCTGAACCTGAGCGATGCGGCCAACGCTTACTTTAATACCACCAAGCTGGCAGCCACCCCGCCTGCCGATGCGGCCAATGCCACGCTGCTGGGCCTGGTGAATGCGCTGAACACCGCGCTGTCGCAAAAAGTGGCCATCGATTTCGACGCCAGCCAGAGCGACTGGTCGGGCAAAAACCTGGCCAACGTCAGCTTTGCCGGCCTGAACCTGCGCGGCTTCAATTTTAACGGTGCCGACCTCACCGGCGCCGACTTCAGCGGTGCCGACCTCACCGGCGCCACCTTTGCCGGCGCCAACCTGAGCTTTGCCGTGTTTGCCACCCGCAAGCCGGATGGCAGCGTAGACCGCAGCACGGGCAAAGCCGGTGCGGCACGCCTGGAAGGGGTGAATTTCAGCGGTGCCCGCCTGAAGGGCGTGAACCTGGGCGGCCTGGACCTGCGTGCGGCCAACTTCGAGCTGGCAGACATCAGCACCACTGTGTTCGACAAAGCCTCGCTGGTGGGCGCCAGCTTTGCCGGTAGCGTGGTATCGGCCAGCACCAGCCTGGTCAATGCGCTGTTTAGCGGCGTACTGCCGGCCGAGCTGCTGCGTGCCACCGGTACCGCTATCGACCTGGACCCGGTAACCGGCGCTGCCGACCTGAGCGGCTTTGACCTGAGCGGTTTCAATTTCAGCGGCCTGGCCCTGTCCGGCATCAAGCTGGCCAACGCCAAGTTGGTCGCGGCCAACCTGTACGGTGTGAAATTCGGTGCGGCCAACCTGGCCGGTGCCGACCTGAGCACGGCCTATCTGGCCAAAGCGGACCTGGCCACGGCGACGCTGAGCGCTGCCACCAAGCTGGACGGCGCACTGTTTGCCAAAACCGATAGCGTGCCCACCACCGCCAGCGGTACCGCGCTGGTGATCAAGCAGGGCACCTCGCTGGCCGGGCTGAACCTGTCTGGCTACGATTTCAGCGGTATCGACTTTAACGGTGTCGATTTGTCCGGCACCCGTCTGGTCGGCGCCGTCTTTGCCGGTGCCAGCCTGGCTGGCGCCACACTGAGCGATAAAACCGACTTTAGCCAGGCAGACCTGCGTGGCCTGGCCGTGGTGACTGCCGACAGCAGCGACCCGCAAATCAGCCTGCCTGCCACCCTGAAAGGCGTGTTCGCCGGGGCCGACCTGTCCGGCCTGAACCTGTCCAACATCAGCCTGAGCGGCCTGAACCTGGCCGGCGCCAACCTACAAGGTGCCACCGTTACCGGCGCCGATCTGTCGCTGGCCAACCTGCGTGCGGCCAACCTGCTGCTGGTTACCGGTACGCCTGCCAGTGCCAAAGGTGCTTTGTACGATGGCGACACCCGCTGGTATGCCGGTGCTGCCAAATGGACCGGTGTGCAAAAAGCCGCCGAGGCGCCAGCCAGCGCCCACCTGTACGACGGCCCGCTGTTCGACTTCCGCGGTACGCTGGATACCAGCGGCACCGAGATCCGCATTGCGCTGAACTTCCAGATCAACCTGAACCGTCAGGTGGCCATGGGCTTTGCGCTGGGTAGCAGCGACCTGCCCGAAGCCGCGCGCAAGCTGCTGCCGCAGTTTGCCCTGTCCGGCACCGCGCTGGCCGATATCAAGGCCGCAGCCGATATCGACCTGGGCGTGGTACTGGGTAGCGTGACCAAGGGCAGTGGTGCGGCCAGCATTACCCTGCCAAGCACCGAGCAGGTGCAGACCTATATCAATGTGAACCGCCTGCAAGCGGAAGCCGAGCTGCAGCTGCAAAACCTGCAGGCGCTGCTGAATGTGGCCGGCCTGCTGGACGTAGGCATCGAACAGGCCGATATCAGCCTGAAAGCCGGGGTGAAAGCGGTACTGGACGACCCGGACAACCGCGACGGCAAAGGCCGCGTGTACCTGTCCGAAATCGCCGCGGCCAAAGGCGGCCTGGCCGGCCTGATCCACAGCGACAGCATCGCCAGCCTGTCCGGTGCCATTACCCTGAACGCCAAAGGCCAGGGCTTTAACCTGAACGACTTCGGCCTGCCGGTGATCAACCTGGAAGCGCCGGTGCTGTTCAAACCCGACGCCACCACCGGCAAGCTGGTACTGCAGCGCCCCGACGCCTCGCTGGACGTGCGCCTGACCGAAACCCTGCGCGACAAGCTGCTGGACGTGCTGGACAAGGTAGACAGCACCGCCAACCAGAACGTATTGGGCGTGGGCCTGCTGAACAGCAAAGTGCCTGGCCTGGACCAGAGCATCAACGAGCTGCTGGGCTTTGATAGCAACAATACCGACGTGGTAGACATCAAGGTGTTTGCCCTGAAGCAGGCGGCGCAGGACTTCTTTGCCAAGTACACCTTTAGCGATACCGCCGAAGCGGGCAAGAAAACCGGCTGGCCGACGCTGCGCGAAGCCACGCAGCATCTGAAACGCGAGCTGGCCAAGAAGTTTGGCCTGCCGCTGGATGCGAACCGTCTCGACTGGTCCGGCGAAGACCTGGCCAGCCACGATTTCACCAAGCAAAACAGCCTGCGCGGTTACAACTTTAGCGGGGCCAACCTTTCCGGTGCCAACTTCAGTGGCCTGAACCTGGATGGCGTGAACTTTAGTGGCGCCAACCTGGAAGGCGCGATTTTCGACGCCAAAACCTCGCTGCGCGGTGCCAATTTTGATGGCGCCAACCTGCAGGGCATCAGCTGGGCAGCGGTAGACCTGCGCGGCGTGAACATGGCCAACGCCAACCTGAGTGCGGCCAACCTGGCGGGTAAGGACCTGTCCGGTGCCGACCTCTCTGGCGCGCTGCTGGAAGGCGCCGACCTGAGCGGCAGCAACCTGCGCAATGCCAGCCTGGCCCGTGCCGACCTGTCCGGCGCCCGCCTGGAAAACGCATTGGCCATTGGTGCCAGCTTTGCCTGGGCCAGCTACGACAGCAACACCTTCCTGGACGGCATGGTGGTAGACCGTACCGTGAAGGCGGTATTTGGCACGGCGCTGACGACCAAGGTGATTTACCTGGGTGCAGACCGTGTCACGCTGGATGGCCAGGGCTACAACTGGCAAGGCTGGGACCTGTCGTTCATCGACTTCTCGGTGTTCAAGAGCCTGACCATCAAGGGTTTTGACTGGTCTGGCGTGAACCTGCGCGGGGTGAACTTCAGCGGTATCAAATTTGATGGCACGATCAACCTGAGCGGTGCGTTCGTGGTGGACGTGACCTGGCCTTCCGGCGATTTGTCTCCCTGGTTCAAGTTCAATACCAAATCGGCCTTTGTACACGTGACGCCAGGCAGTGGCTGGGCTATCCCTGACTGGCTGAAAAACCTGGCCAACTATGTGCCAGACCTGGACTTCAGCTTCCGTGCCAATGGGCTGTTGTCGCTGAAAGGCTGGGATTTGTCCGGCCTGGACTTCAGCGGGCTGAAGCTGGACCTGTCCGGCATTGACCTGAGCTTTGCCAACCTGAGCAAGCTGAAGTTTGGCGAGCTGACGCTCGACTTCGACACCAACTGGGCTGGCAGTATCTGGTCTGGCCTGAGCTTCAGCATTGGCAAATGGCCGAGCCTGAAGGGTATCTTCCGCGATGTGGATTTTGCCGGTTTCGATTTCAGCGGCTTCAAGCTGCCGGGTAGCTGGGGCTTTGATGGCCTGCATCTGCCGGACTTTAGCGGTGCGCGCTTTACCGGTGCCTTGAACGTAGGCGAGTTCCTGCTGGGCCTGAAACTGAAGCTGCAAAAGCTGAACCTGGACCTGAGCCTGCCGCAGATCAATTTCTCGTTTGCCGATTTCAGCGGCCTGGACCTGAGCGGCCTGCGTGGCCTGTTCGACAGCATCGACTGGACTTCGGCCGGCATGACGCAGCCTGCGGATGCCAGCGACTGGCTGGCCAAGCTGTTCCAGGGCTTCAAGCTGCCGTCGGTGAACCTGTCGGGTATCAAACTGCCGGACATCACCTTTGATTTCAGCAAGCTGGACCTGTCGTTTGCCAACCTCAAAGGCATCAGCTTTGCCACGCCGTCTTTCAAGGGCTTCAATTTTGACGGCGCCAACCTGCGCGGCATCGACCTGTCCGGCCTGCTGGGCTGGATCAAGTCGGCGTCCAAAGCCATGTTCAACAAGGCGGATGCCTGGGTAAGCGGCGTCGCCGATGCGCTCAAGACGCTGGACATGGATGCCGTGGTGCTGGACGAGGTGTTTGCCGGCGATGTCAGCGGCCCCGAGTTTGCCGTGTTGCCGATGTTTGATACTTCGGGCAATGAAATTACCCTGGGCCTGGGCGTGAAGATCAACCTGGATCGCAGCCTGGAGCAGCAATTCAAGTTTGGCCTGGCCAATCTGGCGGGCGATGCCGCCACCAAGATTGCCAACTTTACTGCCAGCGGTAGCGCCATTGGCCGCCTGGTACTGCACGCCGACCTGGAAGCCGGCCTGGCCGTAGGCACCAAGAGCGGCGACAACAGCCTGAACCTGCCGGTGCCGACCAACGCCGACCTGTATTTCCGCATCAACCGCTTTGATGCCGGCGCCGCGCTGAATGTCTACGGCCTGGATGCCAAGGCCAGCTTGCTGGGCGACCTGGCCCAGGTGAAGCTGGTGGATAGCGATTTTGCGGTGAAAGCCGCCGCCAAGGTGGTGGTAACCGACCCGGACAATAGCGATGGCAAAGGCCGCATTACGCTGAAAGACCTGGCGGCCCTGTCCGGCCAGGGCAAAACCGTGGGCAGCCTGTTTACCGTGACCCCGGCCGCATCGCTGGAAGGCAACCTGGTGTTTGATGCCAGCCTGGGCGGCGTGGACATGGGCATGTTCGGCAACCCGACGCTGGCGATCCGCTCCGACATCATCAAGGGCAAACTCACCCCGCAGTATTTCTTTGATGTCAGCATCGACGGCGCGAAAGCCAAAGAAAACCTGAAAGCCATTTTTGATCAGGCGGCCAGCGTGGGCGACTCGCTGGACGGCATGGGTTTCATGTCCAGCCAGCTGCCGTTCGTCGGCGAAAGCCTGGGCGGCATCATGCAGAGCGAAGATGGCCGCAAGCTGGGCGATGTGCTGTCTTTCCGCCGCGTGGTAGACGGTACCAAGTTCTCGGTGCTGGACGACTACTACAACAAGACCGGCCCGCACACCTACAGCGGCCTGATCAGCCTGCTGAAAGACTATCTGTCCGCCAGCGGTGACTACAGCGGCCTGCAGTCGCTGTTCCCCAACCAGTATGGCGAAACCCAGGCCGGCCCGTTTACCGTGGGTGGCGGTCTGGAGTTCCAGGGCAGTAACGAGCAACAAATTGTTGACCTGGGCGGCGCAACAGGTGGCAGCTTCACGCTGAGCTTTAGCCACGGTAGCAAGCAGTACACCACCGAGGCCATTTTGCATAATGCCTCTGCCGACACGGTGAAAGCAGCGCTGTTGGCCGCCAAAGAAACCGGTGGCACGGCACTGGCTGGCCTGCTGCTGGACGTGGCGCAGCTGGATGGTCGCTACGAGGTAACGTTTGCCGGCACGCTGGCTCGCCTGGATGTGGGCACCATGACGGTAAACAGCAGCATGCTGTCGGGCGGCACCGCCACGGTACGCACCCAGCGCGAGGGCGCCAGCAAAGAGCTGCGCCTGGACCTGAAGCTGGACCTGAGCAAAACCACCAGCCTGCCGTTCAACCTGGGCAGCGGCCTGGACAGCCTGGGGCTGAAGCTCAAGGGTAGTGGCGATATCGACCTGACCGGCGAGGTCAAGCTGGACCTGTCGTTTGGCTTTAATTTCGATACCCTGGCCAATGCCGCCAGCGGCAAGCTGTTCATGCAGGCGCGCGAGATGTCGGCCAAGGCCAGCGCCAGCATGCAGAACTTCAACGCAGGGGTATCGCTGGGCATTCTGGATGGCCAGATAGACAATGGCACCATGAAGTTCGAGGCCAAGGCCAACGTGGGCTTGTCGGCGCAGGCTGGCAATGCCGACCGCAACGGCGAGCGCGTGATGCTGGGCGATGTCGGCAAACTGGGCGACCACGTCAATGCCAAGGCTGATGTGTACGCCGTGGCCGACCTGCCGATCAAGGCCAGCCTGTTTGGTGGCGATCTCACCAAACTCACCGGCGGGGCCAACCCGAAAGTGGTGGTGGAGTGGGGCACCGAAGCCACCCCGCTGGCGCTGGAAGACATCAAGACCGCCAAGCCGATTATCCGCAAGGAAAACTTCACCAATCTGGCCAGCCTGTCCAATATGACACCGGCGCAGATGGTGCAGCTGCTGGCCAATGTGGGCGACTTCCTCAACCAGTTCCGCGATTCCGACCTGTTCGACATCAAGGTGCCGTTTAGCGGTGCCGACCTGGGCGATGTATTCGACTTTGGCTACGGCTGGACCAAGGTGCTGAACGAGCGCCTGCAGGGCATCACCGCGATGGACCTGACCGCCAATAAAGCCATTTCGCCGGTACTGGCCGACGATGTGGCGTTTGACCTGGTGCTGCAGCGCCCGGGCGATGCGGTGCCAAGCAAGTACACCATCACCGTGAAGGCGGCAGAAACAGCCGGCTTCAAGAGCATTAACGAGCTGGCAGAGCTGATCAACGGCAAAGTGGCCGAGGTGATGAACGGCGCGCTGAAGCTGAACAACAGCCTGCCGGTATGGGTGACCGAAGGCCAGAGCAATAGCAGCACCCAAGGTAGCCAGCAAGCCGGTAACGGCGATGCGGCCAAGGTGACGCAGCTGCAGCAGGGCGGCCAGGCAGATAACGCCGTACTGTTGCTGGATATTGGCACCGCCAACGGCACGCTGACACTGAAAAACGTGGGTAACGCCACCACGGCGAGCGTCGAGCTGGGCGCTGCCGATAGCGATGCCACCATTGCCGGCAAGCTGAAGGCAGGCGTGGCCACGGTATTTGCCACCCATGCGGCCAACCTGAAAGTGACGGGCAGCCGTGCTGACGGTTTCCGCATCGAGTTTATCGGTAGCCTGGCCGGCAAGGCCTTCACGGCCAAGGAAAGCGTAGCCGGGCTGATTACCCCGGTAAGCGGCGATGCCAAGAGCGTGCTGTTCAAACCCGGCCTGCGCGAAGGCGTGGTGACCTTCCCGGCGGCCGGTGGCAGCGCGAGTACCTTCCCCCTGTTGGCGGGTACCGATATCGATACCCTGCGCGGCCAGATCCGTACAGCGGTGGCCACCGCCAGCGGCCGCAATGCCAGCGATATCACGGTAAGCGGCGACCGCAGCAATGGTTTCCGTATCACCTTTACCAGCGATGCGCCGGCACTGCTGGCGGCCAGCATGGACGTTGGCGGTGTCAATGCCATGTCGGTCAGCTTTGTGGCCCCGGCTAACGCCACCGCAGCGGTGAGCGAGACGCTGTCGCATAGCGTAGGGGTGAGCGAGGTCAAAGTGCTGGCCTTTACCGGCTACGAGCGCGGCACCTTCGAGCTGGAGCTGTACGGCAAGAAAACCGGCCCCATCCGTTACCTGAACAACGCGGTAGACGCCCAGGCACTGGCGATCCAGCAAGCGCTGGAAGGCATCGTGGGCAAGGGGAATGTGGAGGTAAGCTTCCCGCAGAAAGACCCGCTGGATGCCAGCGGCAAGAAAACCAACTACGGCTCGGCACCGAAGTTCAAGATCACCTTCAAGGGTAACTACGCCCAGCAAAACATCCCGGACATGACCGTCTACTTTGGCGGCCTGAAAGCGGGCAGCTACGTGCCGGCAGGGGAAGTGCGCGGCGTCGAGCTGATCGAGTTCAAACCTGGCGTGAACAAGCGTGGCGAGGTGCAAACCGTGGCCGTCAGCGCAGAGGCCACCACGCCGGCCAGCTTTACCCTGTCGTTTACACACGACAACAAGACCTACACCACCGGCACGCTCAACAGCAATATGGGTTCGGGTGACATTCGCAGCCAGCTGTTGGCCGCGACCGCGGCTGGCGGTGCCAAGCTGGGTGATATCAAGGGCATCGAGCTGGGCGTATCGCTGGCCGAGCGTGGCGCCTGGAAAGTCAGCTTTGGCGGCAGCCTGGCGGGCGTCGCGCTGGCCGAGCTGCAGGTAGGCAACCTGGCCAATACCGTGAACCCCACCGTGAGCCTGGCCTCGGTACAGGAAGGCCGCTTCCGCAGCGAAGTACAGCAGGTCGTGTTGGCCGCATCCAGCGGCCTGATGCGTGTGCAGCTGGGCGAGGGCGCCCTGTCGGCGACCTTCCCGGCGCTGGCAACGGCCAAAGAGCTGCAAGCCATTCTGGAAGCCATGCCGGATATCGGTACGGGCAACGTTGTGGTGACGGGCGAGCCGCAAAAATGGACCATCAGCTTCCAGGGCCGCTTGTCTGGCCGGGATGTGCCCGAGCTGGTATTCAGCCCGGTACAGGAACTAGCCCTGCAAGCCGCCGCCAGCGGTAGCACCAGCTTCAGCGTGAAGCTGGCAGGCAGCACTGCCGCCAGCAAAACCGTCACCATTACCGGCTTCGATGACGACCAGGTGCGTGCCGCGCTGCAAGATGCGCTGGCTGGCCTGGATGGTGTGGGCGCGGGCAATGTGAGCGTAGCCGGCCAGAACGGCCAGTGGCTGATTACCTTCACCGGCGAGCTGGCTGGCCAGGTGATGGCCGGTGTCGAGCTGACCCGCACCGTGGACACCACGGTAGAAAAAGTCAAAGCCAAAGCCGTCTCGGCGGCCATGCTGCAGGTCAGCGCCATCGAGCCGCAGCTGAAAGCCGGCGGCATTACCTGGGGCAAGCTGCAGTTCAAACCGGTGAATGTGGACGATTTCACCTACTTTGCCATTCGTCCGTCTGCTGGCGTGTCCATTGATGTAGTCACCCCGGGCACGGCCCAGGTGGCCGAGGTGCAGCGCTTGCGCATTGTGAACGCGGCCTTGGCTGCGGCATCGCAGTTCGAGCTGCAGTTCACCGACAAAGCGGGCAAAAAAGTAGAGATCAACGGCCTGGCGGTGGATATCAGCGCCAGCCAGCTGCAAGAGCGTATCAACACCGCCTTCACCAATGCCGGCATCGATGGCAGCGTGACGGTGGCCGTATCGGTGATGAACGAGCCTGTGGGTACCCGCGTGCCCGAAGGCACCCGTGCGTTTGATATTACCTTTGCCGGCAAGCTGGCCACCGGCGACCAGCCAGCCTTCACCACCACCTATCAGAGCCTGCGTGCGAAGCCAGGCGCGCAAATGGTGGCCTACAGCCTGCAGCAGGGTGCCGCCGCTACCGCCACCAGCGTGGCCAAAAACGAAGTACAGCGCCTGACCATCAGCAACGCGGCAGGGGGCACTTACGGCTTTGCCCAGCGTGTGGGCAGCGAGTACTACACCCTGAACGAGCCGTTTGCCTACGGCGCCAGCGCCGAACAGCAGGAAACCGAGCTGAAAAAAGCCGGCCTGGACGATGCCGCCATCGCGGCACTGAAAGAAGGCAAAACCGCCGAAGAAGCGCTGGCTATCCGCCAGGCCAAGCTGATCGAGCTGGGCCTGCGCAAAGCCTTTGCCACCGGGCCGAAAGCCATTGCCGGCGCCGATGTCACCGTGACTGCGGTAGCCGGCCTGCCGGATACCTTTGATATCGTTTACGGTGGCAGCCTGGCTGGTGAAGACCTGCCTACGCTGCTGCTCAACAGCAGCCAGCTCAAGAGTGCCGCACAAGCCGCGGGTGACAAAGGTTACGCCGGGGTAGACCTGCTGGGCCTGGACGTACTGGGCCAGGAGGCACGCACCCAGACCGGGCCGAAATTCAACACCCTGGAAGAATTTGCCGCCGTGCTGCAAGACGCGGTAAACGAGCTGCTGCCAAAAGGCGAAACCTTCAATGTGACAGCCCGCTTTGACGCCCAGGCCATGGACTTCATGTTCGACCTGCGCTTCACCCCGGCCATGCCACAGCAGCTGGTACCGCTGGACTTCGGCTTCGATCTGGCACCGGTGGGGGACTTTAGCGCCAAGGGCAACCTGGTGTTGAACGCCGGCATCGATTTCGTTACCACCATCGGTCTGGACTTCAACCGCCCGGACAACTTCAGCGCGGTAGGCGGCACGGTAAACAAAGCCGAGCTGCCCGCCAGTGCCAGCGCGGGTGTGGCCAACGTTGGCCGCGTACTGTTCAACCAGGGGGCGGCCTACCATGCCACCACCAACCCGGCCATCGATGCCAAATTCACGATTGATATTGACGGCGAACGTTACGCGCTGACGCTGACTGCCGCCAGCCAGGCCGACAACAACAGCGTGGAAGACCTGCTGGCCGACCTGAACGCCGTACTGGATGCCACTGCCGTCAAAGCCAATGGCAAGCTGGCCGTGGTGAACTACAGCAAGCTGGGCCAGGCCGCCCGCTTTAGCCTGGTAGACGTGGCCGGCAAGAAACAGCTGCAGCTGAACGTGTCGGGCACCGGCCTGCAAGAAGTGACGCTGTCCGGCCAGGCCGTCAGCGTGACCGTGGATGGCCAGACCCGTAGCATCAATGCCGCCACCAATGTGCTGGGCCTGAGCGGCAGCCAGAAAATGGCCGCCGTGACGGTGGACATGCCTGCCAATGGCAAGCTGTCGGCCAGCACCACCTTCGACCTGATCATCAACGGTGCCGACGACCAGGCCACCGGTGGCATGACGGCTACCGGTAAAGACAACGCCATCAACGTGGCGATCAACCAGTCTGCCTTTGCCGACAACACCACACCGGAACACCTGGCGGCCGATATCCAGGCGGCGTTGGACGCCATCACCACATTGGGCCCGCTGGAAGGCAAAGTGCAGGCCAATGGCCAGGCCATCAGCAATCTGGGCCAGGTGCTGAAAGTGAAGGTACTGACCCAGGGCCAGAGCAAGGTGCTGGCGTTTGTGACCCAGGGCCAGGTGATCAGCACCCTGAGCTTCCGCGTGGCCGATACCGACCCGCTGGTACAGCAGCTGGGCATTCAGCCAGGCGTCATCTACAAGGCGCGCGGCGTGTCGCTGTTCCTGCAGGACACCCTGCTGGGCGGCAAGATCGTGGCTGGCGTAGAAGACTTCAGCGCCACTGGCAAGCTGGGCTTTGTGTCCATGACCATGGACCAGATGAAGGCCGCGATTGATGCGGGCGTTAACGTGCAGATGCAGAACGGCGCGTCCGGCCAGGCCGGCGACCGCGTGTACGTGAGCGACCTGCTGGATGCCGGCAGCCGCAACGACAGCCTGCTGGGCTCGCGTTCCGACATTACCCTGACCGCAGGCCAGAGCAAGACCCTGGGTGCCTTGGCGATCGACCCGGCTACCGGCCAGCTGCCGCTGGACGTGGGCCTGCGCGTGACGCTAACCGACCCGGCGGTCAACGGTGGCAAAGCCATTGCGCTGGATGTCACCGTGCGGGCTGCCGATGCGGCCAACAATAAGTCACTGGCCGACCTGGCCAGCGACGTGGATGCCGCCATCAAGGCCGCGCTGACAGCCTGGGCGGGTAAACAGACGCAGCCACTGGCCACCGTACCGTTTGCCAATCACACCTTTGTCACGCTGGGCGATCTGTACAAGCTGGACGGTAGCGTGGAGCAGCAAAATGCGGTGCTGAAGTTTACTGCGCCGACGGCTGCCGCCATGACCGTGGTGGGCCGTAGCCTGATCAAGGACTACTTCACCCCGATTACCTTTAGCGATTCCACCTACGGCGTGGGCACCCAGCCTACCGCCAGCCTGACGATCGAAGGCATCAAGGTAGACGCTGGCGGCCTGAACCTGCTGCCGCCGGATGCCAACCCGAGCATCGATATCAGCCTGCCTATCATCGACGTATGGAAAGGCGTGAGCAGCCTGAAAGACGCGGTAGACGTGCGCGTGACCGGCGCCGACGTGCTGATGGGGTTCCGCAAGCTATCGTGGGTACAGCTGATCGACGGCCTGAAGATGGTGGGCAACCTGCTGGGCCAGATGGACAGCTTTGCCTTCCTGAACCAGAACATTCCGCTGATCGACCGCAGTGTCAACGACATGCTGGACGTGGCGTCTGCGCTGGCGCACGCGCTGGACAAGCTGGGCAGCAACCCGGCCCAGGGCGTGACCGAGCTGCGCAAGGTGCTGTCCGAAAGCTTTGGCATGCCGATTTACGACCCGGCGCGCCCGAACGTGTTCGGCATCAATATCGATTACGACGCCAAGACCAATGCCCTGGCCATTACGATTCCGTACGAGATCAAGCTGGCCGACCAGGAGTTCTCGCTGGCCATGGACCTGGAAAAACTGGGCGACCTGATCGGCGGCGACAGCGTGAAGAAGCTGATGGGTGCGGCGACCACGCTGGTTGACGCAGGCGGCAGCGCCAAGATTGGCCTGAAATCCAGCGCCATGCTGAATATCGCGCTGGGTGTAGACCTGGATTCCGGCGAGCTGTTCGTGTTTGACCACGACAACAACGGCACGGCCGATAACTATAAGGACGACAAGGGTACCTTTGCCCAGCTGGGGCTGGAGGTTAACGGCAAGGACCTGAACTTTGCTGCCGGCCTGGGGCCGTTGTCGCTGAAGATCAGCAACGGTATTGCCAGCGTGCTGGCCCGTGCCGGCCTGTACCTGAACGACGAAGCCGCCGGCAGCGCCGGCCATGGCGATGGCCGCCACTATCTGTCGTCTGCCGTCGCGGTAAGCGTGCTGCAGCAGGGCGACAGCGTGGCACTGCAGTGGCAGGATGCTGCGGCCAACTTTGCCGTTACCGGCAATACCGGTGGCGCGGTCATCAAGCTGGTGCCGCCAGCCGACAATGCCGCTTTGACTACCGATGAAACCTACCGCCTGAAGCTGGTGGTGGGCGGCAACACCTACTACACCGACAGCTTTAGCCGCAGCTACGATGCCGAAGCCATGCAGGCGCTGCTGGAAAAAGCGCTGTTCTTTGGCCCGCAGGCCATCAAGGGCAGCGTGAGCGTAACGGCGGTGAACCCGTCCGACCTGAGCCAGGGCTGGAAGGTGAACCTGGGCGGTAGCGCGCTCACCGGTAAAACCATCACCATCACCGGCCATGCCCTGAAAGAGAATGAGGCCGCGCTGGGTACCGCCGATACCATCCAGTGGGTGCGTGTGCCTAGCGGCTCGGGCGGTAGCTTTACCCTGTCGGTAGAGATCGCCGGCAAAACCTACACCACCGGCGATATCGCCTGGAATGCCAGCGCTGATGACGTGGAGGCTGCGCTGAACGCCAAGCTGGCATCTGTCAAAGTAGACGATGTGGCGGTAGCCGTTAGCGTGGCTGCTCACAATGCGGCCAACCTGGCCCAGGGCTGGGATGTACGCTTCATGGGCGGCCTGATTGGCAAACCTGTCGCGGCCATGAGTGCCAACGCAGCCAAACTGACGCACCAGGGCGCAGTCGCCGTGGTGCCGGTAGTGGCGGGTAAAGACCCGAATGGCCTGCAAACCGCTACCGTGGCGCGTGTCTCGGTGGTGGCAGGCAGCAGCGGCACCTTCGACCTGAAATTCAGCGCCGGCGGGGTCAATTATGTTGCGGCCGACCTGGCCTACAACATTACTGCCGCCGAGCTGCAAACCCGCCTGAACCTGGTGATGGGTGCCAGCTATAGCGGCATCAAGGTAGAGGTAGACAAGAACTACGGCGGCTTCAGCATCCACTTTGGCGGCACAACGCTGGCAGGCAAGATGGTGACGGTCAGCGCCGACACCACCAAGCTGAAAGCCAGCCCGTTCGGGACGCTGTTCAATAACCTGAATGTGGATTTTGACGGTACCGCCAGTGTGCTGTTGCCCGCCAGCGTAGAGCTGGATAGCGAGCTGGTCGAGCTGGGCCAGACGCTGATTCCGGGCCTGGAAAGTACCTATCAGGTGGGCAATGTCGAAGTCCGCATCAACAGCCTGAAAGCCTTGACCCAGGCCATGCTGCAAGGCGTGGCGGTCAGCTCGGTGCAGATCAACACCGCGGGCGTATACGACGCCACCAAGATCATCAACTACGCGCTGCCAAACCTGGACAAGGTCTACAGCGTGATGGCGCTGAAAAACCCGCTGATCCAGCTGATTCGCAACCCGGCTGTCATCGTTGATGGTATCGACTACGCACTGAAAGGCATCCAGAAGAGCCTGGACGCCATGGCCTCGTTGCCGCTGCCGCTGATTGGCAGCCAGCTGAAAAAGGGCACGCAGTTTGTGGCCGATTTCCGTAGCAGCGTGATTGCCAAGATTAGCGATTTCGTCAACGGTACAGTCGACACCTACGGCGGCATGGACAACGCGCTGCGCCATGTGCTGTTCGACGCCTTTACCAATGACAGCAACGGCGACGGCAAGATCCAGGCCGCGTCGCTGGATCAATGGCTGGAAAAAGGTGAGGCTGCCGGCGATAACCCGTTCCTGAACTTCCTGAAAGACTACAACGGCGACAGCCTGATTACCGCCGACGATATCGTGGTGGAATTCCTGGCCATGGGCCTGACTGGCGTAGCCAACGGTACACGCCTGGGCTATACCCTGGCCGGTACCAAGGACGACAAGAAGGGCGACCACAAGGGCGGCGATGTGATCAAGACGCCGGTGCTCGGAAAGCCGAATCTGGACCCGTTGCTGGACGCCAAGGCGCTGCAGTTCCGTATGCACCTGGGGCAAAACCTGCTGTCGCGCGATATCGACCTGTCGTTCGACATGGGCCTGCCGGGCCTGTCGCTGGAAGTAGAAGGCGGCGTGCAGCTGGACCTGGGCTGGGACTTCTACCTGGGCTTTGGTGTGAACACCACCGACGGCCTGTACCTGGTGAGCAATATGGCCGGCAAGGCCGGCCTGCCAGACGGGCAGTACGTGGTCGCCGCCGATCAGCAAGCGGCGTACACCGCGGCCAACCCGGTCATCACTAACCCGTGGCAGCTCACTGAAGAGCAGACGGTAAAAGAGATCAGTATCAGCTTTGATGCTTATCTGATTGGCAGTGGCGGTGGCCAGCTGGACGTGACCAACGCTGCAACGGAAAGCAGCTTCACCTTTACCAAAGGCGATGCCGGCACCTATACCCTGAGCTTTAGCGACGGTACCAAGACCTACACTACGGCGGCCATCAGCCGTAGCGCCTCGGCCAGCCAGATTCAGGCGGCGCTGAACAAGGCGGTAAGCAAGTCGTACACCGGCATTACGGTCACCGCACAAACTGACCCGGCCACGAAGAAAGTTACCGGCCACAAAGTGGTGTTTGCGGGTGACAAGTTCACCGGTAAGACCATCACCTTGTCTGCCGATGCGGCCAAGCTCAAAGACAGCACCAAGCCGGCCTCGATGACAGCGAAGATCTTCTTCCTGCAAGGCAAACTCACCGACGACCACAGCAACGAAATTGTCGGCCCGAATGCCGATGGCCAAACGGTGTACACCAAAAACAGCGCTGGCGGCCTGTTTGACGCAGGCAACCTGGGCGATATCGGCTCGCGTACCTGGTTCCATGGCGGCTTTGCCATCGACATGATCGACCGCGCCGGTAGCAACGACGGCCGCATCACCTTTGGCGAGATGACGCGTGGCAAGTTTGGCGACCTGTTCAAGTCCGAAGTCACCGGCAAGGCGCAGGCCAACTTCAAGATGGATCTGTCCATCGAAGGCAGCAAGGTATTGCCGCGCCTGGTGGCCGACTTCCACCTGACCTGGGGCCTGAAAAACAACCCGTCGGCTACTGGCTACGACAGCTTGTTCACCACCTCGCCGCAGGTGTGGATTACCGACCTGGGCATTGATGTCGGCAGCTTCTTCAGCGACTTCCTGGGCCCGATCGTGTCCAAGGTGCAGAGCATCACCAAGCCGCTGCAGCCGATTATCGATGGCCTCACCACGCCGATTCCGGGCCTGTCCAAGCTGGCCGGCAAGGACTATACCCTGCTGGACCTGGCGTCCGATCTGGGCAAGGGTGACAAGCGTATCGAGTTCATCAAGACCTTCGTCACCATGCTGGACCTGTTCAACAGCATTCCGGTGGATGCCGAAGGCCTGATTATTCCGGTAGGGCGCGTGTTCAACCTGGCCGGCGACCTGACCAGTGCATCCAGCCGCAAAGGGGCATCGCTCACCGGCCAGACCCAGGATGTGAACAAGGCACTGGATGCGCCGAAACCGGCAGCCAGCACCCCGGCAGCCAGCGGTAGCAGCACCCCGGCCAAGACGCCAAGTGCCAGCGGCACCAAAGGCTTCCTGGCCAAGCTGAACAACCCGAATAACGCCTTCAAGATACCGCTGCTGCAGGACTTGTCCAAAGTGCTGGACCTGATCATGGGCAAGCCGGTAGACCTGGTGACCTACACCCCGCCTAGCCTGGGCGTGGGCGTGATGATCGATGTTGGCGCCTTTGTCTTCCCGGGCCTGAAAGTGGGTATGCGCGGTTCGCTGGATATTGCGGTGAACCTGACGCTGGGCTTTGATACCAGCGGCATCATCAAGTTTATCGATTCGGGCAATGCGCTGGATATCTTCGATGGCTTCTATGTCAGCGATAACTTCAAGAACGGTATCGACCTGCCGGAAATCGACGTGCTGGCCAAGCTGGCGATCTACGGCGAATTCAACGCCGGTGTGCTGCGCGCCGGTATCGAGGCGGGCCTGAAGCTGAAGGGCGAGGTGGACTTCTGGGATGAGGAAGGCCCGGGTGCCAATGACGGCAAGTTCCGCGCCAAGGAAATCATCAATGCCCTGATGTGCAACCCGCTGAACGTGGTGGAAGCCAGTATCGCCGGCTCGCTGTATGTCGACGTGTACGTGAAGCTGTTTGTGCTGTTTGGCTGGGCGACCGTGTTCGACAAGACTCTGCTGGAAGTAGACCTGTTCGAGCTGCAGTGGACCCCGACGCCGTGCATGCCGATCCTGGCGTCCGACGACAACAGCGACGGCACCTGGGTGCTGCATATGGGTTCGTTTGACGGTGCCAACCTGATCGATGTGGATGCCACCTACGGCAGCGACATCAATAAACAGGCCCGCGACCGCATCAACCGCAATATCGAAGACGGCGACGAGAAGTTCGTCATCAAGGAAATCGGTAACGGCGAGATCGAAATCACCGCCACGCTGGACGGCGTGGAGTACGTCAAGACCTATAGCGGCGTGAAGCGCATTCTGGGCTACGCCGGCAAGGGCAATGACATTATCGACGCCAGCGGCCTGAAAACCATCCAGGCCGTACTGGTGGGCGGGGCAGGCAAAGACCAGCTCATCGGCGGTGCCAAGCATGACATCCTGATCGGCGGTACCGGCACCACCACGCTGCGTGGCAACGCCGGCAACGACCTGCTGATCGCGCGGGGTGGCAGTACCGAGATGATCGGCGGCACCGGCAGCGACAGCTACCGCTTCCTGGAAAACTGGGCCAGCGCGACCGTGCACGACGACGATAGCGGCGGTGCGGCCAACGTGTTCGACTTCTCGGCCGTGGCCACCAGCCTGGTGCTGGATACCGCTGGCCTGAACGTGTCTGCCGGCAGCAACCTGATGACTTTCGATGCCGTTACCGAAGTTGGCCTGTTTGTCGGTGGCCAGGGTGACGACACCATCGATATGTCTGCCGAAGAAGCCATGCTGCATATCAATGTCAGCAATGTGGCCGAAGACGTGGCAGCGCTGCAGTCTGGCATGGGTAATGAGGCGGCGGCCAAGCTCAATGCCCTGATCACCGCCGATGAGGCGCTGGACGAAGGTGTCATCACCAACACCGCCACCGGCAAGGCCAATGGCGACAATAAGTTTGGCGACCGCCTGTTCCGCTTCCTGGGCGTAGAAAACCTGATTGGCGGCAGCAATAGCGACGTGTTCGTATTTGCCAGCCAGGCAGCCATCACCAACAGCATCTATGGTGGCCCGAGCCGTGGTGTCGGCCTGTCCGGTGGCGCCGAAAAAGCCGGTGCCCGCAATATCCTGGATCTGTCGCAGTACAACAGTGGCGTGCGCATCAACGAAAGCGGCCAGGCCTATGCCATCCCGTCAGCGGTAAAAGGCGCGCTGGCCGACGTACCGTCTGAAAGCTATTTCACCAACGATGCGGCCAAGGTTACCGTGCGCGGTTTCCACACCATGATCGGTGGTGCCGGTGACGACGTGCTGGTCGGCGACGCCAGCCAGAACGTGATACTGGGCATGAAGGGTAATGATGTACTGGCCGGCATGGAAGGCAACGACCTGCTGGTAGCCGATACCCTGAAAATGAAAGAAAGCGGCAAGCTGGTCGAGCTGGTGTCCGGCAAGCCGGCCTGGGAACTGCTGCCTTCGCGTGTGTGGACCTGGTATGGCACCACCATCCAGAACGCCAAGCTGGGCGACCTGTCCGGCGCGCAAGTGCTGATCGGCGGCCTGGACAGCAACGACGGTAACGACGTGCTGATGGGCTCCGCAGGGGCCGACCGCTTCTATACCGGTGGCGGCGACGACACCGTGGTCGGCGACTTTGGCCGCCTGGCGTTCGAGGCGCGTGGCGAGCTGAAAGACGGCGACGCCAGCCAGGCGCAGTCCACCGCCAATGGTGGTGGCGGCAACGACACCATTGTGGGCCTGAACGGCAACCATGTGGTATTGGGCGGCCTGGGGCTGGACAACATCACGCTGGGCAACGGCAATAGCCTGGTGCTGGGTGATCTGGGCAGCTTTACGCTGAAATCAGATACCCGCCTGACCCTGACCGCGCAAACCAGCGTGGGTAGCAGCTTTGACGAAAAGGGTGACGCCGACACCATTACCCTGGGGAGTGGCAGCAATGTGGTCATCGCGGGTGCCGGTGCCGACAGCATCAGCATCAACGACGCCGCCGGCAGCCGCAATGTGGTGCTGGGCGATAGCGGCCAGGTGGTATTTGGCACCGCCAAGAAAGACGCCCATCTGCTGCAAAGCGTTGAAGCAGAAGTGCGTGAAACCACCGGTGCCGCCGACAGCATCAGCCTGCAGTCCGGCAATGCCGTACTGGCCGGTGGTGCCGGTGCCGACGTGATCACCGTGAGTGCGGCGGCATCGGCTGCGGCCAACTACCGCTATATCAGCGGCGACCACGCCATCTTCAGCTTTGACACCCTGGGCGGCCTGACCGACCTGGTGAGCACCGACGTGGCGGATGCCACCGGTGGCAACGACAAGATCACCATCGCCAGCAGCGGCATGGCCAGCGATATCGGCCTGAACATGGTGGTGGCCGGCATGGGCAGCGATACCGTTCTGGTGAGCGCCGAGATCGACCCGGTTACCGGTGAAATTCGCCGCGGCACCGCCACCAGCCAGGACATCCTGCTGGGCGATAACGGTGAGATCCACCGTACCGCCGCCGACGCCAGCAATGGCCAGCGCAACCTGATGCTGCAGGTAAAGAGCACGGTAAACGACAAGGGCGGCAACGATATCCTGGCCAGCGGCGACGGTGGCAAGGTGCTGCTGGGCGGCTTTGGCGCCGACACCCTGTACGCCCGCGATGGCGCACAGCTGGTGGTAGGCGATAACGGCGAGCTGAACTACGACAGCGTGGCGCGCAACGGCATGCTGCGCGAAATGCAGAGCACCGACCCGGTCATCGGCGGTGCCGACCGCATCTTGCTGCGCGACGGTATCAAGCACGTGATCGGCGGTATCGGTGCCGATGTCATCGATATCGATGCAACCGGCCTGCCGCAGTCCAGCAGCCCGGCCACCGTGACCGGCCTGGACCTGCAAGACAACCTGGCAGGCAGCCAGGGCCGTTTTGTGGCTGGCGACAATGCCCGCTTCAGCTACGACGCCCGCAGCGGCCTGACCGACCTGGTGACCACTGACGCCATTACCGCCACTGGTGGTGACGATGCGATCAGCCTGGGCCAGAAAGACCTGGCGACCAACCTGGGCCTGCAAGTGGTGTTTGGCGGCATGGGTGCCGACCAGATCGTGGTACGCAGCGTAGCGCGTAGCCAGGACATCCTGTTTGGCGACAACGGCGAACTGCGCCGCAAACCGCTGGGCTACGGCGTACTGTCGGCTAGCAGCCTGGCTGCCAGCCTGGGCGGCGACGACCAGATTCGTACCGGCAAAGGCGACAAGCTGATCGTGGGTGGTTTCGGTAACGACCGCATCGTGGCCGAAACCGTGCGCGAAGGCAGCGCGGTAGAGCGCGTGCTGGCGCTGGGCGATGCCGGCCGCGTGGTGTTTGACGCTGCCGGTGGCCAGCAGCTGCAGAAGCTGGAAAGCACCGATATCGGTTTTGGTGGCGACGACCAGCTCACCCTGGGTGATGGCGACATCACCGTCATCGCCGGCTACGGCCGCGATGGGGTGCAGGTCAATAGCAGTGAAAACGCCTTCCGTACCCTGGTGGGTGATAACGCCCAGCTATTGTTCTCGGGCGAGAGCGACGTAGCGCGTCAGGCAGCCAGCCTGGTGTCCCTGCTGACGCTGGACCAGACCGCCGTCACCGGTGGTGGCGATACGCTGCAGATTGGCAGCACTGGCGCCATCTCTGGCGAGCTGGGCGAGGCGCAGCTGGTAGGCGGTATGGGCGAAGATGTGCTGTCGGTATACGGCGCATCGGTCAATGCCGTGCTGCTGGGCGATAACGGCCAGCTGCAGCGCAATAGCGGCCGCAATGCCGCGCTGGCCAGCGTGGGCAGCCTGCTGCCAGAGCAAGGTGCGGGCGATACCCTTACCCTGACGCATGGCGAGCACGTGGTCATTGCCGGCCAGGGCGCTGACAAAGTCACCGCAGGCAAAGGCTTTGGCGTGGTGCTGGGCGACAGCGGCAATGTGAGCTTTGGCAGCAGCGGCAAGCTGGCCTCGGTCAGCAGCAGCGGCATTGCCCAAGGTGGTAACGACGTCTTGCAGCTGGGCGTGGGCGTATCGACTATCGACGGTGACAAGGTGGTAGTGGGCGGCTTTGGTGCCGACACCATCAGCCTGCAGTCGCAGCGCGGTACTGCCAGCCTGGCGTCCGAGCGCGCCGTAGCGGGCGACAACGCCAGCATGATCTTTGATATTGCCGGCCGCCTGACCTCGTTTGGCACGCTGGATAGCGACCCGTCTACCGGCGGTAACGACGACATTACCGTGTCGATGACTGGCGATGCCATCGCCGGCGTGATGGCCGACTTCAATATCGTGGCCGGCGGCATGGGCAGCGACCGCATTAACGTGCTGGGTAGCGTACTGAGCCGCGACGTGGTGTCCGGTGACAACCTGGATTACCGCCGCGGTGGTGCAGCCAGCGGCTACCAGCACCTGTTTGCCGAAAGCAGCCAGCCGCAAAGCGGCGGCGACGACAGCATCCGCGTGGGCAGTGGCGACAAGCTGCTGTTTGGCGGTGCCGGCAGCGACAAGGTGGAATCGCTCACCGTAGCGGGCGACAGCAATATTGCCTTTGGCGACGCCGGCAGCGTGTCTTTTGCCGTAGACGGCAGCGGCAAGCTGGTGCGCGTGGGGACGCAGAGCGACAGCAGTGGCGGCGATGACACGCTGAATATCGGCGCCGGTACGGCCTATGTGTTTGGTGGCTTTGGCCGCGACGCGCTCACGCTCAGCGGTGGCGATGCCGCCCTGCGCGTGGTGGCCGGCGATGGCGCCCAGGCCAACTTTGACGCCACCGGCGCACTGCAGCTGGTGCAAAGCACCGGCAGCGATGCCGCCGACCCGCTGCTGACCAGCGATAGCTTCGTGCTGCCGAATACCGGCCGCAATATCGTACTGGGCGGCACCGGCGTGGATACCTTGTCCGGCAGCGTAGAGCTGGATGCGGCCAATCCGCAGCACAGCATTATCCCGGGCAGCGGCCTGGCCGACCTGGTGCGCCAGATTGTCAGCGTCGTGATGCTGGGCGAGTACGGCGAAATGGGCGTGACCACCAGCGGCTACGTGAAACCGCAAAACGGTGGCGGCAGCGGTACGGTGGAAGGTGACCTGGACGGCAAAGGCACGCTGACAGAAGACAGCAGCACCCGCGCCAGCGGCCGTATTGCCTACCCGGCGCTGTCGGGCGGCGTGGCCAGCTTCGACCCGGCCACTAACACCCAGCAAGGCCGCTTCGGCAAGCTGGAAGTGAAAGTAGACGGTAGCTGGAGCTACACCCTGGGTAACGACGCCGCCAGCAATGCCCGCGTGCAAGCACTGCGCGATGGCGATGTCCGCAGCGAGGTGTTTGTGCTGACCACCACCGACGGTAGCCAGACCACCGTTACTCTCACCATCAACGGCAGCAACGACCAGCCGCAGGCGCAGCTGTCCAGCCTGGTAGAAGACGGTGCCACCAGCAGCAGCGGCCGCCTGCAAGACAGCCTGGCGGGCCTCGCCAGCGTGTTCTTGCCGGGCAGCTTTGTGGGCGAGCTGGGTACGCTGCAGCTGTCGGCCGATGGGGCATGGCAGTTTGCGCTGAGCGCCAATGTGCAAGCGCTGGCAGCCGGTAGCAGCCGCCGCGAGAGCTTTACCGTGCAAACGGTAGACGGCGCGACGACTACGCTGACGGTGGACATCATCGGTGTGAACGACGCCGCCATCATCAGTGGCCAGCAAAGCGGCAGCGTGGCGCAAGACGGCGCGCACAACAGCAGCGGCCAACTGCAGATCAGCGATGCCGACGACGGCGAGGCGCAGTTCCAGGCCGGTAGCCAGGCAGGCAGCTACGGCGCCCTGCAGCTGGATGCCAGCGGCAGCTGGACCTACACCCTGAGCAACGGCGCTGCCGTGGCCAAGGGCCAGACCGTGGTAGAGCAGTTCACCGTACTGGCCAAAGACGGCACCAGCAGCAGCGTGAGCATCAGCGTAACGGGTGGCAACCACGCTGCCCAGATCGCCGGCCAGCAAAGCGGCGCCGTGGCCAAAGATGGCCAGCAGCAGGCCAGCGGCCAGCTCAGCATCAGCGATATCGATGCCGGCGAGGCGGTGTTTGTGGCGCAGACCGTGGCGGGCCAGCATGGCAGCTTCAGCCTGCAGGCCGATGGTAGCTGGGCTTACCAGCTGCTGGACGGCAGCAGCATTGCCAAAGGCACCGTGGTGCAGGAAAGCTTCCAGGTACAGAGTGCCGACGGTAGCAGCAGCACCGTGGTGGTGGCCGTCACCGGTGGCAACCACGCCGCCAGCGTCAGCGGCCAGCTGGCTGGTGCGGTAGCGCAGGACGGCCAGCGCAGCAGCAGCGGCCAGCTGCTGGTAAACGATATTGATGCTGGCGAAGCCGTGTTTGTGGCAGGTAACAGCCAGGGCCTGTACGGCCAGCTGCAGCTGCAGGCCGATGGCAGCTGGGTGTACCAGCTGCAAGACGGCAGCAGCATCGCCAAAGGGGCCACCAGCCAGGACAGCTTTACCGTGCGTACCGCCGAAGGCACTACCGTACAGCTGGTGATCACCGTGACCGGTGGCAACCACGCCGCCGTGATCGGCGGCGTACTGGCCGGTGCCGTGCAGCAGGGTGGCAGCACGCTGGCCAGCGGCCAGCTGAGCATCAGCGATAGCGACGCCGGCGAGGCCGCCTTTGTGGCGCAGCGCTACCAGGGCAGCTACGGCGTGTTCAGCCAGGCAGCAGACGGCCAGTGGCAGTACCAGCTGCAAGACGCCAGCGCGGTGGCCAAAGGTGCCGTGGTGAACGAAACCTTTGTCGTAAGCAGTGTGGATGGCAGCCAGCGTACCGTGAGCATTGCGGTAACGGGTGGCAACCACAGCGCCGTGATCAGCGGCGACAGCCAGGGCAGCGTGAAGGCCGATGGCAGCCAGCAGGCCGCCGGCCAACTCCAGGTCAGCGACATCGACCAGGGCGAAGCCGCCGTGCAGGCAGGCAGCCTGGCAGGCCTGTACGGCCAGCTCAGCCTGGCCGCCAATGGCCAGTGGCAATACCAGCTGGCCGCGAACGCCAGCCTGGCTGCCGGTAGCCAGCAGCAAGACCGCTTTACCGTGCTGTCGCAAGACGGCAGTGCCCGCTTCGATATCGTCATCTCGGTAGCCGGCGCAACCCTGGTGGCCGAGCCGGTCAGCGATCAGCAAGTGGTACAGGCGCTGCAGCTGGCCAATAGCGGCAGCACGGCGGCCGGTAGCACGACCGCCAGCAGCGCTGCCAATGGCAGCCAGGCTAGCCAGCAGACCGGCGCCGGCCAGGACATGGTTGGCCGCACGGAAGCGGGCGGTAGCGCCAGCGGCCAGCAGGCAGAAGAGGGCGAGCAGGACAGCCAGCAGCCGGTGGTGTCGGTGGCCACGCTGGGCGATGTGCTGTTTACCGCGACCCAGCCGCTGCAGGGCAACCTGCCGCCGGTGAGCACGGTGGTGGTCGAGCTGGCACCGGTGGCGACGCCGGCACAGCAAGCCATGCAGGACGTGGTGCTGAGCACGCAGGCCGAGCCGGAAGCAGCCGACACCCCGGCCGCCGAGGCAGCGTCCGGCCAGCCGGAAGTGCCGGCTGACGGGGCCACGCCTGCCGCTGTAACTGGTAGTGATGTGGTATCCTCTGCCGCGCCTGTTGCACCGGAAAATACCCCTGCCCAGCCGCAGCCTGCCGCACCGGCAGCCGCAGCCGAGCCGGGCAATACCGCAGCAGCCGAGGCCGCTAGCGATGTGATGGCGCAGGCACAGGACCTGGCCTTGGGGTTGGCCGCGCTCACCAGCGTGGGCCGTAGCAAAATTCTGTGGGACCGTCAGCCAGGCAGCGACAAGCGCGCGGCCGGGCGCGGCACCAAGAATCGTCGATAACAACGTTTTTTCGTAACCATTGCTAGATGCAAGGAATGAACATGAGCCAACAACAAGAGAACAACGAAGCCGTCGTGCCGCAAATCGTGTGGGATGATTCCCGCATGGTCACCAGCTACGCCAACGTGTGCAATGTGCTGGGTACCCGCGAAGAAATCATGGTGCTGTTTGGTGCCAACCAGGCCTGGCAGAGCGACCAGAAACAAGTGCAAGTGACCCTGAGCAACCGCGTCGTGCTGAACCCGTACGCCGCCAAGCGCCTGCTCACCATGCTGGAGCTGGGCCTGAAAGAGTACGAAGCACGCTACGGCGAGCTGAAACTGGGCTAAACCCCATCGCGCCGCCAGCCTTGCCGCTGGCGGCTTTTCTTTGTCTGCCGTTTGCCGTTTGCCTACATGACCACACACTCCACCGGCGCGCCTGATGCCTGGTTGCAGCTAGCCCACTCCTCGTATAACGACCACGCCTACTGGCAAGCCTGGCTACAGTGCTGTCGCCAGGGCCTGCCGGCTTTGGCCGAGCTGGCCATTGTGCTGTCCGATGTGCCGGATGAAGGCCCCTACGCACCGGCCTTGCTCTGGCCCAACGCCGATGGCGTGTCGCCCCTGCTGGCCAGCCTGTGCGAGCGTGTGCTGGATATGCGCCTGCCGCTACAGCAGGTGCAGGACGGTGTGCTGGTGCTGGCGCTGCCTATTGTGGCGGGCGAGCAGCTGCATGGTGTCCTGGCGGTGGCCATGCCGGCTGCGGCTTATACCCGCGAAAGCCTGGCCTGGCTTAAATGGGGGCAGGGCTGGCTGCTGCCCGCCTCGGCAGGCGTGACGGCAGACAACGCCGCCTTTACCGAACGGCTGCTGAAATCACTGGATTTGCTGATGCTGGTGGTGGGCGAAAACAGCGCCCACGACGCCAGCCATGCCGTAGTCACTGATATGGCGGTGGCGCTGGGCTGCGACCGCGTATCGGTAGGCTTTGCCCAGCGCATGACCGTCAAGCTGCAGGCGCTGTCGCATTCGGCCGAGTTTGCCGGGCGGCAGGACCTGGCTGCGTTTCTGGCGCGCGCCATGAACGAAGCCGCCGACCAGGGGCAGGCTTTTTACTTTCAGCCCGGCGAGGCCAGCCCGGCAGGTGGCTTGCGCATCGACCGCGAGCACCGCGCCCTGGCCGAGCGCTTTGCGGCCAACCATATCCTGAGCGTGCCGTTCTATCTGGATAAACAGCGCTACGGCGTGTTTGTGTTCGAGTGGGCCGAGCCGGTATTGCCGGACGAGGCCAGCCACCTGGCGCACATGCTGTCGCCCATCGTTGGCCGCATGCTGCTGGACAAGCGCCACGCCGAGCGCCCTTGGTGGCGCCGCGCGGCCGACGCACTGAAAACCGAGCGCGACCGCCTGCTGGGGCCGCTGCACGCGGGGCGCAAGCTGGCAGCCATCGTGCTGTTGGCGCTGGGGCTGTTTCTGGGCCTGGCCACCGGCGACTACCGAGTCGGGGCGCAGTCCGAGCTGGAGGGCGCGGTAAAGCGCACCATCGTGGCGCCGTTCGATGGCTTTGTGGCGCAGGCCTACAAACGCGCCGGCCAGGTGGTGCCGGCAGGTGGCCTGCTGGCGCAGCTGGACGACCGCGACCTGCAGCTGGAGGCCAGCAAATGGCGTAGCACGCAGTCGCAGTACCAGAACCAGCTGCAAGACGCGCAGGCGCAAAGCGACCTGTCGCAGATACAGATTTCCATTGCCCAGTCCGAGCAAGCCCAGGCGCAGCAGGCGCTGTCGCAAAGCATGCTGGAGCGCTCGCGCATTCGCGCCCCGTTTGCCGGCTTTATCGTGACGGGTGATTTGTCGCAGCAGCTGGGCGGTGCCGTGAAGAAGGGCCAGACCCTGTTCGAGATTGCGCCGCTGGATTCCTATCGCGTGATTTTGTACGTGGAAGAAGCCGATATCGACGAAATCAGGGTAGGGCAGCAGGGCCAGCTGATGGTGACCGCCATGCCGGGCGAGCGCCAGCCTTTCCGGGTATCGCTGGTGACGTCGGTAGCCCAGGCGCGCGATGGCAAAAACGTGTTCCGGGTAGAGGGCGTGCTGACTGGCCGCAACCCCACACTGCGCCCTGGTATGGATGGTGTGGCCAAGGTACACGTGGGCGAGCGCAAGCTGGTGTGGATATGGACGCATAGCCTGTTCGACTGGCTGCGGCTGAATATCTGGTCGTGGCTGGGGTGGTAGGCGCATGAGTGCATCGCTGTTTTCCCCATCCTGGTACCGCGTGGCCCCGCTCAAGCCGCGCCTGCGCCAGCAAGCCAGCCTGGTACGCCATGTCTACCGTGGCGAGCGCCACTATATTCTGCAAGACCAAGGTAGCGGGCGCTTTCTCAAGCTGAACCCGGCGGCCTACCAGATCGTGGCGCTGATGGATGGCGAGCTCACACTGGACGCCATCTGGCAGCGTACTTGCGAAACACTGGGCGACGACGCCCCGACGCAGGACGAAGTCCTGAACCTGATGACCCAGCTGCACCAGGCCAACGTGCTGCTCACCGACCAGGCCCCCGACCTGGCCGAGTTGAACGAGCGGCGTCAGCGTCTGGGCCGCATGAAGCTCAAGCAGTATCTGATGAACCCGCTGTCGCTGAAGATACCGCTGTTCGACCCGGACCCGTTCATTACCCGCTTGTACCAGATGGCCCCGGCCTGGCTGCTGCGCTTCATCCTGCCTTTGTGGCTGCTGGTGGTAGGCAGTGGCGTGGTGGTAGCGGGCATGCACTGGGACGAGCTGACCCGCGACCTGACCGCGCGCGTGTTCCGGCCGGATAACGTGCTGCTGCTGGCGCTGATTTTCCCGGTGCTCAAGGCCATTCACGAGATCGGGCATGGCCTGGTGGTGAAGGCCTTTGGCGGCAGCTGCCACGAAACCGGCGTGATGATGCTGGTGATGATACCGGTGCCCTATGTGGATGCCGGCTACGCCATCAGCCTGCCATCGCGCCGCCAGCGCATGCTCATTGGCGCCGCCGGCATGATGACCGAGCTGTTTTTTGCTGCCATGGCCATCTGGCTGTGGACCTGGGTGGCACCGGGCGTGGCCAAGGCTGCGCTGCACCAGGTGGTGATTCTGGCAGGGGTGACCACCTTGCTGTTCAACGCCAACCCGCTGGTGCGCTTTGATGGCTATTACATTTTTTCCGACTGGCTGGAAATCCCCAACCTGGGGCAGAAAGCCAACCAGTACATGGGCTATGTGTTCAAGCAGCACATCTTCCGTGTACGCAGCGAACAAACGCCGCCCCCCACCACGCCAGGCGAGCCAGGCTGGCTAGTGTTCTACGCCATCGGCTCGTTTTGCTACCGCATCATGCTGTCGCTTTCCATCATTTTGCTGGTGGCCGAGCGCTTTTTCTTTGTCGGCGTGCTGTTGGCGGTGTGGAGCGCGATAAACATGCTGCTGCTGCCGCTGTCGCGGCAGATACGCTTTTTGCTGGACGACCCCGTGCTGCAAGGCGTGCGGGCACGGGTGCTGTCCATCGCCGGCGGGCTGCTGCTGGGTGTGCTGCTGCTGGTGCTATTGGTGCCGGTGCCATCGTGGACCATGGCTGAAGGCGTGATCTGGATGTCGGAGCAGTCGCGCGTGCGCGCCCCGGCCAGCTGCATCGGCAGCCGGGTGCTGGTGCCGTCGGGCAGCCAGGTGGTACGCGGCCAACCTTTGCTGGCGTGTGACGAGCCGGAGCTGGGGGCGCTGCTGGCGGAAACTCGCTCCAAGATTGCCGAGATGGAAAGCAAACGCAACAAGGTATTGCTCACCGACCGCGTGCAAGCGCAGATCATCGAGGCCGAAGCCGGCTACCACCGCAACCGCCTGCACGACCTGCAAACACGCCAGGACGCGCTGGTGATTCGCAGCCCGCTGGCCGGCCGTTTCGAGGTGGCCTCCACGCTGGATTTTGTCGGTGCCTACGTGGCACGCGGTGATGTGGTGGGCTATGTGCTGGACCCGTCACGCTACACCCTGCTGACCGTGGTGCCGCAGGCCGATGTCGACCAGGTGCGCCGGCACAATATCGGCGTGGAAATCCGCAGCGCGGTCGAGGTGGGCGGCCTGATACCCGCCACCATGGTGCGCGAGGTGCCGGGTGCCACGCGGGACCTACCTAGCCTGGCGCTGTCGCTGCAAGGCGGCGGCAAGATCGGCCTGGACCCGGACGCCAGCCAGGAAGCGCCGGTGGCGCTGAATGCGCTGTTCCAGTTCGAGCTGCGCTTTGATAACCGTGCCGTGCCGCGCACCCTGGGTAACCGCGTGTACGTGCGCTTCATCCAGCAGCCCGAGCCGCTGGCCAGCCAGTGGTACCGTGCGCTGCGCCAGATGTTCCTCAAACGCTTTGCGGTGTAGCCATGTTTGCCCTTTCCCTGCTTGCCGACCTTTACCCCCAGCGCCGCGACTGGCAAGACCGCAGCTGGCTGGACCGCCAGAGCGAGCGCCTGCGTACCTGGCTGCAAGCCAGGCTGGGCCTGTCGCCGTGGCGGCTGAACCGCTTTGTACGCCATGTGGATGCGGCCCAGCCTGCTGTGGATGCGCTGGACGAGGCCGCCCTGCAGGCGCTCACTGCCGAGCTACAGCTGCTGCTGCGCCGCGATGGTCTGCAAGACCGGCACGTGGCGCGGGCGTTTGCGCTGGTGCGCCGCCGGGCGGGCGAGCTGTTGGGCAAGCGGCATTTTCCGACCCAGCTCAAGGGCGGCTACATCCTGCTGCAGGGCTTTTTGCTGGAAATGGATACCGGCGAGGGCAAAACGCTCACCGCCACCCTGGCGGCAGCCGTGGCGGCCATGGCCGGACGCAAGGTGCACGTGGTGACGGTGAACGACTACCTGGCCGAGCGTGACGTGGCGCTGATGGCACCGCTTTATCACGCGCTGGGGCTCAGCACCGGCCTGGTGCGCGAAGACATGAAGCCGGACGAAAAAAAGCCCGGCTACCTGGCCGACATTGTCTATTGCTCCAATAAATCGGTGGTGTTCGACTACCTGCGCGACCGCCTGGCGCTGGCCGACAAGATGTCCCCCATGCAGCTGGCGCTGGGGCGGCTCAGCGGCCGCAGTGCGGCCAACATTCTGCTGCCCGGTTTGCAGTTTGCCATTGTGGACGAGGCCGACAGCGTGTTCATCGACGAGGCGCGTACGCCGCTCATCATCTCGGCCAGCCGCCCCGGCAGCGAAAGCGAGGCCTACTACCGCCAGGCCATCGAGCTGGCGCGGGCGCTGCAGCCAGGCGTGCACTTTGAACACACTGGCCCCGGCGCACATCCGCATCTGAATGGCGCCGGCCGTGACGAGCTGACCAGGTTGGCCGCACACCTGCCGGCAGTCTGGCGCGCCCGCAACCGGCGCGAGGAAGTCGTGGGCATGGCACTGATGGCCTGCCATGGCCTGCGGCGGGATATCGATTACATCGTGCGCGAGGGCAAGGTGCTGATCGTGGACGAAAACACCGGCCGCACCATGGCCGACCGCTCGTGGGAGCGCGGCCTGCACCAGATGGTAGAAGTGAAAGAAGGCCTGCCACCGGGGGACGAGCGCGAAACGCTGGGCAAAATCAGCTACCAGCTGTTTTTCCGCCGCTATTTGGTGCTGTCCGGCATGACTGGCACCTGTCGCGAGGTGGCCGGCGAGCTGGGCGAAGTCTACGGCCTGGGGGTGGTGCGTGTACCGCCGTACCGGCCGTCCAGGCGCCGCTATCTGGGTGCCCGTCTGTTTGCCACCGCCCACGAGCGCTGGCAGGCGGTGGTGGGCGCAGTGCAACAAATGCAACAGTCCGGCCGGCCAGTGCTGATTGGCACCCGCAGCATCAAGGCGTCCGAAGTGCTGGCGGGTTACCTGCAGGCAGCGGGCATCGCCCATCGGGTACTGAACGCCAAGCAAGACGCCGAGGAGGCCGATGTCGTGGCCAGGGCCGGTGCCGCCGGGGCCGTAACCATTGCCACCAATATGGCGGGGCGGGGTACGGACGTGCTGCTGGATGATGACGTAAAAATGAAAGGTGGGCTGCACGTGATCCTCACCGAGCGTCACGATAATGCGCGCGTAGACCGCCAGCTGATCGGCCGCTGCGCCAGGCAGGGCGACCCTGGCAGCTATGAAATCATTCTGTCGCTAGAAGATGATCTGGTAGTGCAATTTGTAGCAAAATTTAATGTTATATTATCGAGACTGTTACAAACTACTAAGTATCCTCTAATTGGTGGCACAGGTCTGCTGTACTACCGCGCGGCACAGCGATATGTGGAATGGCAACACCGTCGGCTGCGGCAGCACATGCTGAGCGCAGACTTCAGGGCACGGCAGGCGCTGTCTTTTTCTGGCCAGTCCGAGTAGCCCGGCACAAGGGAAAACAATACAAAAATGAACAAATTCGTCACTCACCCCACCCGCACGCTGGGCGGTATGTTTCTTGTCTTGCCGTTGCTGGCGGCTGCGGCACCCGCAGCGACCACTTGCCTGATTGTGCCGTCGCTCGAAGTCAACGTGGGTACCCCGGTAGACGGCGTGCTGGGCCAGGTGCTGGCCGACCGTGGTGATGTGGTGCGCGCTGGCCAGCTGCTAGCCAAGCTGCAAAGCGGCGTAGAAGAGGCGGCCGTGGAGTACCAGGCCGCCAAAGCCCAGTTTGGTGCCCGCAAG
Source organism: Neisseriaceae bacterium (assembly GCA_027489245.1). GTDB lineage: Bacteria > Pseudomonadota > Gammaproteobacteria > Burkholderiales > Chromobacteriaceae > Vogesella. Next base: position 173,630 of record JAIYAC010000025.1, read on the forward strand.
ACGCAGCGTAACCAGGAGCTGCAAAAGAAGCAGCTGATTTCCAGCCAGGAGCTGGACGAGATGGCTACCGAGTACAAGCTGTCCGAGCTGGAGCTGAAAGAGCGTCGCGAGCAGCTGCGCCTGCGCAGCCTGTTCAGCCCGATTAATGGCGTGGTGGTAGACCGCTACCGCCAGCGCGGCGACCTGGTGAAGCAGGAGCGTATCTACCGCATTGCCCAGCTGGACCCGCTATTTGTGGAAACCGTGGTGCCGGCCGCCCTGTTTGGCAAGGTACGCAGCGGCCAGAGCTACGATGTGACGCCGCAGCTGTCCAGTAGCCCGCTGAAGGCGCGTGTGGCCAACGTAGACAAAGTCATTGATGCAGGCAGCGGCTCGTTCCGCGTGCGCCTGGTACTGCCCAACCCCAAGTACGCGCTGCCGTCCGGCCAGCGCTGCAAGATTACCTTCTCTGAATAAACGCGCCTGGGTCACATCACAACACCATGGAATACTCCAGTCAGAATACCAGCCAGCGCCGTGCCAAGCCCGCCACCCTTAGCGTGTCGGCTGTCGCGTTTTCCCTGCTGCCACTCGTGCTGCCGGCCAACACCGTCGTCGCTGCTGTTACCCAGACACCGCCGTCGCAGGACGCCGGTGTTGTTTTCAATGCCCAGAAGCTGCCGCCTGCCAGCCTGTTTCCGCGTAAGCGTGACAAAGTGCAGCTGCGCGCCAGTATTCCAGAGGTCAAAACCGATAACGAGGCCATTCGCTTGTCGATAGGCGGTTTCCGCTTTGAGGGGGAGACGGGGCTGGACCAGCAGGCGTTGCAAGGGGTTTTGCAGCCTTGGCAGGGCCGTGACCTGAGTTTTGCCGAATTCGAGCAGGCCGTGCACGCCGTGGCAGAGCACCTGCGCACGCATGGCCACCCGTATGCCGAGGTCAGCATGAATCGCGCCATGCTGGGCGAAGGCACCGTTGCCATCGCCGTACAGGGCCTGACCATGCCGCCGGAGCCGGTGGTACCGCAGGTGCTGGTGACCGGTTTCAGCTTTGAAGGCCTGACCCTGGCCAGCAATGCAGAGATGCAATCGGTACTGAAAGCCCAGCTGGGCAAACCGCTGAGCCTGCCGCAGCTGGAAGCTGCCGCGCAGCAAGCCGCCGCGCATCTGCGTGCCAAGGGCTACCCGCTGGTGCAGGCTTACCTGCCACCGCAAAAAATCCAGGACGGCGTGGTGCGCATCGCCCTGCAGGAAGGGGCGCTAGATGGCGCATCCGGCCTGAACGGTATTGTGGTGCGTAGCAATGCCTCGCCAGTAAAAGACAGCACCGTGGCAGCCTTGCTGGCCGAAGGTGCGCCAGCCGGCAAGCCTATCCAGGCCGCCGAGCTGGAGCGCGCGCTGCTGGTGGCGGGCGAGGTGCCAGGTATCAAGAAAGTGCAGGCCGAGCTCACGCCGGGTAGCGTGGCCGGCACCACCAAGGTGGAAGCCGACGTGGAAAGCGCTGGCTTGTTCAATGGTGCTGTGTGGGCCGACAACTACGGCAACCGCCACGCCGGTATGACCCGCCTCAATACCCAGCTGAACCTGAACAGCCCGCTGGGCTACGGCGAGCAGCTGTCGCTGAACGCTACCAAGTCCGACAGCCTGGACAGCGGCAAGGTGGCCATCCAGCTGCCGGTAGGTAACCGTGGTGCCAAGGTGGGCGTGTCGGCCTCCAGCATGAACGTGGATATGGGCATTACCACCGATGTGCCGCGTAACCTGAGCGGCGACACCAAGGTGGTATCGCTGTTTGGCAGCCTGCCGCTTACCCGTTCGGGCTCGGCCAACACCACGCTGACCGCCAGCCTGGACCAGAAAGACATGAAAAACAGCCTCAGTACCCTGACGCTGGATGACCGCAAGATCACCATGCTGAGCCTGGGCCTGAACGGTGACCGCTACGACAGCTGGGGCGGCCGCCTGGGCTGGAGCGCCGTGCTGTCTGCCGGTGACAACGACCTGTCCGGTGACCTGGGCTACGCCGCACTGGACGACGCCTCGGCGCGTACCGGCGGTGGCTTCCAGAAGCTGAACCTGGCGGTAAGCCGCCTGTCGCGTCTGGACAAGGCGGGGAACTACCAGCTGGCGCTGTCGCTGTCTGCACAGCTGGCCAGCAAAAACCTGGATAACAGCGAAAAACTGCAGCTGGGCGGCCCAAGCGGCATACGCGCCTACCCGATGGGCGAGGGCCTGGGGGATGACGGCTGGCTGGCCAATGCCGAGGTGCGTACGTCGCTGGGCAAGTTTGCCGGTGGCGATGTCACCTTGTTCGGCTTTGTCGATGCTGGTGGTATCAAACAGTACAAGCACACCTGGAACGGTGCGCTACTGGCCGGCAAGCCTAACCAGTACACCCTGGCCGGTGCCGGCGTGGGCATGAAGCTGAGTTACGACGACAAAGGTGGTGTCAGCATCACCGTGGCCAACAAGCTGGGCAGTAACCCGAACCAGAGCGCCAACAACACCGATGCCGATGGCCGTAACCGTGCCGCCCGTGTATGGGTAATCGGCAATATTGCCTTCTGACCGCGGCTGCAGAACGGATAAAGATAATGAAAGCAAACCACTCGCGCGATGCCGCCAACCTGGCGATCCGTACCCTGCCACTCCTGGTGGCCATGGCCTTTAACCCCGCACTGGCGCAGCTGGCAGGCAATGCCCTGCCGACCGGTGGCCAGATCGTGGCCGGCCAGGGTGCCCTGCAGCAGGCAGGCAACACCTTGAACGTGCTGCAAAACAGCCAGCAGATGATCACCAACTGGCAAAGCTTCAATATCGGCCAGCAGGCGGCGGTGAACTTCATCCAGCCCAATGCCAGCGCGCTGGTGCTGAACCGGGTTATCGGTGCCGATCCGTCGCAGATCTTTGGCCAGATGCGCGCCAATGGCCAGGTCATGCTGATTAACCCGAACGGCATCCTGTTCGGGCCGACTGCCCAGATTAACGTGGGCGCGCTGATGGCGTCGTCGCAGTCCATCAGTAACGAAGATTTCCTGTCTGGCAAATTCACCCTCAGCGGTGCCAGTCAGGCGGTACGTAACGCCGGTAGCATCAATGCCGCAGATGGTGGCTATGTGCTGCTGGCCGGTGCCCAGGTAGACAATAGCGGCACCATTACCGCCAACAATGGCACCGTCGCGTTGGCCGCAGGCCGTGATATCAGCGTGACCGTAGGCCAGACCGGCCTCTTGAAAGTGAAGGTAGACACCGCCGCCGCCCAGGCCAGCATCAACAATGCCGGCGCGCTGGTGGCCGATGGCGGCCATGTGCTGCTGACCGCCAAGCAGGCCGCGCCGCTGGCGTCGGTCGCCATCAACCAGACCGGCATCGTGCGCGCTGATACGCTGAACCAGAAACAAGGCGAAATCTGGATCGACGGTGGCGATGGCAAGGTGGTGCTGGCGGGCGAAACCCGCGCGCAGGCCGCCAGCGGCCAGGGTGGCCGCATTGTGGCCACCGGTGGCGAGCTGGATATCCGCGGTGCCGTGAACGCATCCGGCGCGCAGGGCGGTGGCCAGGTGTATCTGGGCGGTGGCTGGCAGGGCAAAGACCCGGCCATTGCCGAGGCCGGCACCGTCACCATCCAGCAGGGCGCCCATGTGGCGGCCAGCGCGACCGAAGCCGGTAACGGCGGTACGGTCGTGGCGTGGTCGGCAGACGCGACCCGCTTGCAAGGCAGCATCGAGGCAAAAGGCGCAGGCCAGGGCAATGGCGGCCAGGTAGAAACCTCCAGCCGCGGCGTGCTGGGCGTGTCCGGCAGCGTTACCGCATCAGCCGGGGCAGGTGGCCAGGCGGGCCGCTGGCTGCTGGACCCGACCGACATCACCGTGGTGGGCGGTGCCACCGGTACGGCGTGGGCGACGGCTAATGGCCAGTCCGGTGCGGTGAATAATGTGCTGGCCAGCAGTATCGAGGCCTCCCTGAATGCCGGCAGCAGCGTAGAGCTGCAGGCCGACAACAAGATCACGATCCAGAGCGATATTTCCAAAACCGCCGGCGGCGATGCCTCGCTGGGGCTCAGTGCCGGTGGCGACATCCTGCTGGATACCGGGGCGGATATCTCGTCCACCGTGGGCAAGCTGAATGTGGATTTTGGTACCGCCAGCAAAACCGGCGGTAGTGCCACGCTGAAGGGCACGGTGAACACCAACGGCGGCAATGTCACCTTCCACAAGGAAGCCGTCCTGGCGCATGGCACGCCGATTTCCACCAAGATTACCCAGACCAGCAGTGCGGCCTCGGGCAATATCACCTTCAATAAAGACGTGAAGTTGGCCGCACAGGCCTACAGCGTAGCCCTGAATGCGCAAGGCGCGCAGAGCGGTGCCAACTACACCGGCAGCGGCGGCAATATCATTTTCAACGGCAGTATCGCGTCCAGCACCCCGGACCTAGTGCCGCTGTCGCCGCAGGCGCTGTCGCTGGACACCACCGGCAGCACCGCCGGCAACATCATTCTGGGTAGCCAGGCCAGCGACCGCATCGGTGGCAGTGGCAACGAGGCGCTACGCAGCCTGACACTGGCGGGCGATACCGATATCGCGCTGAAAGCCGGCACCATCAACCTGCTGAGCTCCAGCGGCGACGTGCTGACCGCGTCCAATATTGCCAACACCACCACCACGCTTACCCTGAATGCCGACACGGTGATCAATGTGGGCGGCGGTACCATCCCGGGGGTGGCCACCGGCTATACCGACTACCGCCAGCAAACCTTCAATATCAGTGGCCAGGCGTATGCGCTGACCATCAACTCGGCGCGTTCCATCAAGCTGAAAAACACCGGTATTGACGTCAAGACCCTCAGCCTGAACGCCTTTGCCGACAGCGCCGCCACGGCCGGCGGTGTGCTGCTGGACAATGCCAGCCTGACCACCCGCGGTGGTAATCTGTTCATTGGCAAGGATGGCGGTTTTGCTACCGGCTACGGCGGCGATGCAGACGGCGTGACCGACGGCGTACGCCTGAGCAATGCGGTGATCAACACCCAGGGTGGCAACCTGCAGATCAGCGGCCAGGCGCCCACCAGCAGCAGCGCGGGTGCCGGCGTGAAAATTACTGGTGCGGCCACGCAGGTGAATACCGGCGCGGGTAACCTGACGATCAACGGTAAAGTCGCCAACCAGGCCGGCTCCGGCAACAAGGACGGCGTGATTATTGGCGAAGACGGCGCCTCGCGCGTCACACTGCAAACCACCAGCGGCAAGCTCACCATCGACGGTGATGCCAGCAGCCTCACCACCACGCCCACCGGCGGTACGCGCTACGATGGCGTGATCATCTCGTCCAAGGCGCTGATCAAGACCGATAGCGGCGATATCCAGATCACCGGCAAGGGCGGTGGCGGCAGCCACGCCTTCCTCACCGAAAACCACGGTATCCGCATCGAAGACACTGAAACCAGCATTGTGTCCGCCAGCGGCGACATCACGCTGTCCGGTACCTCCGGCGGCAAGACCAGCGCCACCGGTGGCGAGAACAGCTTTGGCATCTACGCCAAAGGCCAGACCATGTACCTGGGCAGCTCGGCCACCGAAAGTGTGGCCGCGACCGGCGTGGTGACGGTCGAAGCCGACAGCATGCAGTTTGTGAACAGCTCGGACTTCCACCTGAATGTAGCCAGCAGTGGCGAGCTGCGCGTGCGCCCGCTCACGACCGGGCGCAATATCGATATCAGCAGCGCCGGTGCGGTAGACAAACTGTACCTGGGCAACGACTGGTTCAATGGCAGCAGCAGAGCCATTTTCCGCCCCGGCTTTGGCAGCGGCAGTGCGGCCAACCCCGGCATTACCCTGGGCCGTACCGACGGCACCGGCAGCCTCACCGTTAGCAGTGCCACCACCCTGCGCGACAACACCGCGCTGGTGATGGGCGGCGCAGGCGGCAAGGTGCTGATCAACGCCGCGCTGACTGTGAAAGCCAGCGACGCAGCACAAAGCCGCCAGCTGGTGCTGGACGTGAACGGCGGCGCCACCGGTAACGGCGTGATCAATACCAACAAGCTGCTGCTGAACGGCAGTGGCGACGTGGTCCTGGGTGGCGCCAACCTGGTCGATACCCTTACGGCCAACCTGGCCGACCGCCTGGACTACACCAACGCCAAATCCCTGCTGATTGGCCAGGGTAGCTATGTGCGTACCAACGACCCGCTGGCGGCCAACCTGCAAGCCAATACGCAGACCACCACCAGCAGCGACGGTATTGTCACCAGCAACGATGCGGTCAACATCACCCTGAGCAACGGCGACCTCACGCTGGACCGCAATATCAGCGCGGGCACCGCTACGGTGGCACTGACCACCCTGGCCGGCGGCATCAGCGAGCAATCGGCGGCCATCATTACCGCCGACAAGCTGGCGCTGAGCAGCCAGGATAGCGTGACGCTGGATAACACCAACCAGATCAACGTGCTGGCGGCCAACGTGAGCGGCAGCGGCGCCGACCTGAAACTGACCAATGGCAAATCGCTGCTGCTGGACCGCGTCGCCGTGACCCCGCTTAGCGCCGACAGCAGCGCCAACGTGACCGCCGGCAGCACGCAGCAGCGCGATGACGTCAGCGTCAACGACATGGCCCGCCTGAACCTGACGGCCGGCGACCTGACCCAGTCCGCCACCGCCGGCCAGGGCCGGGTGACGGCGGCCAACGTCAAGCTCACCCTGGCTAGCGGCCAGGTAGCGCTGAACGACACCACTAACGACATCGGCACCCTGGCCGCCACGCTGCAAGGCAGCGGCAAAACCCTGAGCGTGAAAGACAAAAACGCGCTACAGGTGGGTACCGTAGACGGCAGCAACGGTGTACAGACCACGAACGGCGACATCACGCTGGAAGCCTCGGCCGACGCCGCCTCCACCGCAGGTGACCTGCAGCTGGCCCAGCAAGTGAACGCCGGCACGGCCGACGTGCGCCTGGTCTCCGGCAAGGGGGCCATCAACGAAACCGCAGCCAGCGGCATCATCACCGCCAACGAGCTGAAGCTGCAGGCAGTCAACACCTCCACGCTGGACAGCAACAACGCGGTAGACGAAGTCACCGCCAGCATCAGCGGCAGCGGCCAGGGCGTGCGCCTGACCAATACCCGTAGCCTGGTGGTAGGCGACCTGGACACCCAGACCGGCATCACCGCGCCGGGCGACGTGCGCCTGACGCTGGCCGCCGGTAACGCCAGCGTGCGTAACCTGACGCAAACGCAAGACATCAAGGCCGGCGGCCTGAACGTGGCCAGCGACACCGGCGATATCACGCTGGAGCGCACCACTAACGAAATCGGCAAGCTGGCCGCCCGTCTGGACGGTGCTGGCAAAGCGCTGAAACTGAAAGACAAAGACGGCATCGAGATTGCCACCGTAGACGGCCGCAGCGGCCTGCAAACCAACGGCGGCGACATCAATCTGGTGGCTGCAGCCGATGCCGCCAGCAGCAGCGGCGATCTGGTGATGACGGCGGATGTCAGCACCGGTGGCAGCAACGGCGTGGTGCGTTTGTCGTCGAAACAGGCCGCCGTCAGCGGCGCGGGCAAGCTCACTGCCAAAGCCCTGCTGGCGCAATCGGTCTCAGGCGTGAACCTGTCCAGCAAGCTGAGCAATGTGGAAACCGTGGCCGGCTTGGTGAGCGGCACTGGTGTTTTCAGCTACAAGGACATCGACACGCTGGAAGTCGGTAGCGTGGCCGATGCGGCCAACGTGGCGGTAAACGGCATTACCACGCAGAACGGCAACGTACAGGTGTCGGTGGCCGAAGACAGCACCGCTACCGGTGGCGACCTGAACCTGAGCCAGTCGGTAACAGCGGGCGGCAGCGGCAAGAACATTGCCCTGCAGGCGTACAAAGGCAAAGTTACCGAAACGGCCAACGTGAGCCTGACCGCCGACCAGCTGCAGCTGCTGGCACGCGATACCACCGAGCTCACCAACCCGGCCACCGGCAGCGGGGTACACAATATCGGCACCCTGGCCGCCACCATTACCGGTGCCGACCAAAGCCTGACTTACTTCAATAGCGGCGCACTCACCGTAGGGAGCGTTACCGCCAACGACAGCGTTAACCCGCTGCAGGGTGTCAGCACCGCGAGCAGCGGCCACATCGCTATTGCTACCGGTAATGGTGCGCTGACGCTGGACAAAAACGTCAGCGCCGGCGGCGCCGGCTCGGTAGACCTGCGTGCCGGCAGCAGCGGCAGCGACATCGTGTTCAACGGTGGCCAGGCCAAATCCGGCAGTGGCACCGTGCAGCTGGTGGCCGCGCGAGACATCAGCACCACCACCAATAACAGCCAGGTCAACGAAGTACAGACCACCGGCGATGTGCTGCTGCAAGCCGGCCGCACCATCGGCGCCGATGGCAAGCGTATTGAAGTGGCCGACGCCGACAAGCTGGCCGCCGGGGCCGCTGGCGATGTCTGGCTACACAAGACCCGCCAGAGTGGCAGTGGCGATGTGAAAGTGGATGCGGTAAGCAAAACTGCCTACAACAGCAGCAGCTTTGGTGGGGCGGTCAGCGACCAATCCGGCATCCGTGCTGATGGCAACATCGCCCTGAACGTGGCCGACGGCCAGCTCAGCATCAACCGCGACATCGTGGCCACGCAGGGCGGCAGCATCGACCTGCGTACCGGCGGCACAGGCAAGCACATCGTGTTTGACAGCACGGCAGGTGTAGAGAGCAGCGGCAGCAGTGGCGACCGTCGCATCCAGCTGGTGAGTAGCGGTAACGTGCTGGCCAATGGTGTAGACGCTGACGCCAATGACGAAATCCGTACCAGCGGCAGCGTGCTGATCTCGGCTGCCGGCAGCGTAGGCACCAGTGGCAACCGCATTGAAACCAGCGCAGTCGATACCCTGGCGGTGGAAAGCGGCAGTGAGCAGTGGCTGCGCCAGCATAACGGCAGCCTGACCATCGGCAGCGTGGCGGCATTGACGCCAGGCGACAATGCGCTGACCCGCACTGCGGCCAACCTGTCCGGCCTGGTGAGCAAGAACGGCAACAGCGCCATCCATCAGGATGTCAGCGCCGGCCAGCTGGTGGTAGACAAAACCGTATCGGCCAGCGGCAGTGGCGCGGTAGACCTGCGCGCCAGCGCGGCCATGCGCGTGCAGTCGGGGGCCAATATCACCTCGCAAAGCGGCAATATCCTGCTGTCTACCGGCGGTACCTTCAGCGCTACCGATAACAGCCAGGGCGTGCAGACCATCAGCACCGCCGGCGGTACGCTGGTGATCGAATCCAACGGTGCCATCGACCTGAGCCAGGGCCGCCTGGATACCTCGGGTGCGGCAGGAGGCCAGGGTGGTGAAATCTACCTGCACAATGCTGGCGCCAATGGTGCCATTACTGTCGGCCAGAGCATCAAGAGCCAGGGCGGCAGCAACGCCAATGGCGGCACGGTGACCCTGCGCAACCAGAACGGCAACATCCTGCTGGCTAACACCATCGACGTGACGCGCGGCATTGGCGGCAGTAACGACGGTGCCATCCAGCTGCAGGCACATGGCGACATTACCGACACCGCCAACGGCCTGCTGGTAGGCGACAGCAATGGCGAGCTGTCGGTAAGCAGCAGCGACGGCAAGATCAGCCTGCTGGGCAGCGGCAACGGTGGCCACCAGATGGCGACGGCTGCTTTTGCCACCAGCGCCAGCGGCAAGGCCGCTACCGTGGACTACACCGACAAGACCGCGCTGACCGTGGGTACCGCCGGTGGCAAGGGCTCGGCACTGGCCGGCCCGCTGGCCGCACCAAGCAGCCAGGTCGCCGCGGTGTCTGGTGTGCGTACCGTCGCCGGTGGCGCGCAGGGCAGTGTGGTGGTGCAGAGTGGTGGTGCGCTCACCGTGAGCCAGGCCATCAACACTCAGCCGGCTAGCGGTACCGGTGGCAAGGTAACCTTGCGTAGCGACGGTGCCCTGCAGACCCAGGCCAGCATCAATACCTCGGGCAGCGTAGCCGGTGGCGACGTGCTGCTGGCGCGCACCGGCAGCGGTGCCGGTGACATCACCGTGGCCGCCGCCATCAATAGCAACGGCAGCCAGGGCGGTAGCGTGACCCTGCACAACCCGGCAGGCAAGCTGCTGATCAATGGCCAGATCGATACCGACGGCAGCACCCAGGGTGGCCGTATCCAGCTGGCCAGCAGTGGTGACATCAGCCAGAGTGCTGCGTTGAAAGCCAGCGGTGGCAATGCCGGCGCGTTGAAGATCATCAGCGCCGGCCAGGTCACGCTGGAGCACGTGGGTAACAATGTCGATACGCTGGCGGCGAGCCTGAGCGGCAGCGGCAAGGCATTCAGCTACCTGGACGCAGACGGCCTGACCGTGGGTAGCGTGTCTGCCTACGAAGGCCAGGCGTTGACCACTGGCATCAGCAGCAACAATGCCGACATCACCCTGCGTAACCAGGCAGGAGACATCACCGTGGCGCAAGCCGTGGCGAGCCAGGGTGGCAAGGTGGTACTGCATGCCGCACAGGACGCGCTGGTGAACGCCGGTGTGGCCACCAGCGCGGGCCAGGCCCAGCTGCAAGCCGGCCGCGATATCACCCTGGGTGCCGATGTGCAAACCACCGGTGGTAACGCCACACTGAATGCCGGGCGCAACCTGACCCAGCAGGCCGGTAGCCTGCTGGCAGGCAGCGGCCGCGCCACCGTGACGGTAGGCGGCGCAGCCACCCAGGCCGGGGTTGGCCGCATCGAGGCGGGCGAGCTGGCACTCACCGCCGTGAATAACAGCAGCCTGCAGCAAGCCAACAATATTGGCACCCTGGCGGCCAGCATCAGCAACGGTAGCCTGCAGCTACGCGACACCGACACCCTGCGTGTGGGTACCGTGGGTAGCTTGAGTGGTGTGACAACGAACGGTGCGCAACACATCAGCGTAGACGGCGGTGACATCAACGTGGCGCAAGCCATGCAGGCCAATGGTGGCGCACTGACGCTGCTGGGCGGTACTGGTGCCATCAGCATCAACGCTGGCCTCACGGCGCAGGGCGGCGACCTCACCGTGCGCAGCACCAACGGTGCCATTGTACTGAACGGTGATGTCAACGCCGCAGGCCGCACGGCCACGTTGGCCGCAGGCGGTGCCAATGGCCAGCTGCAACTGGCGGCCAACGTGCGTGCCGATACGGTACTGCTGGACGCGGCGCAGGATATCCTGCAGCAAGGTTCGGGCAGCCTGTCGGCTACGCAAACCGAGATCAAGGCTGGTGGCAGTGCCCGTCTGGAAGGCAGCAATAACCTGGCTGGCATCCTGGCCGCGCGTACCGGTGGCCAGCTGCGCTACCAGGACGCAGGCGACCTGGCTGTGGGTGAGGTGAACGGCAGTCAGGGTATCCTGCGGGGTATCCAGACCGGCGGCACTCTGTGGGTACGCGCCAAGGGTAATGTCACGCTGGATAAAGGCATCAGCGCTGCCGGTAGCGGTAATAATGCACTGGTGCTGGTGGCCGGCAAGCGCCTGCTGAACAACGCCGGTAGCAACGCTCTGCAGGCCAGCAATGGCCGCTGGCTGGCGTACGACGACAACCCGCTGCTGTTGCCAAACGGCTTGAATTACACCTTCCGCCGTCTGGCCACCCACTACGACCGCTACAACGAGTTCCAGGTGGCCGAGCAGGGCAATGGCTACCTCACCACGGCCGTAATCGGCTTTACCGAGCAGTACTCGCGCCTGAACGGCGGCGCTACCGAAGCGGCCGATGCGGGTGTGGGTGTGGCGCTGCCTGGCGGTGCTACCCGCAACCGTGTGCTGGAAGTGCCGGTACAGCAGCCGGCATCGCTGTACGCCGCCGTACTGAGCCGCCCGTCGCTGGCCAGCCCGCAGGTATCGGCCAACGGCCCGGTGATCCAGTCCAGCATGCCGCTGGTGCTGCCGGTGCAGCCGGGGCGCGACTTTGTGGCCGCTTTCCGCGACCTGGTGGGCAATGCCACCATCGAGTCGGTACGCATGGCGGATGGCAGCGAGCTGCCCAACTGGCTGCTGGTCAACAGTAGCGACCAGACGCTGGCAGGCAGCTTCCCGGTTGGCCTGAATGCGGCCGTGAAGCTGCAGGTGCGGGTGATGGATGCCGGTAGCTCGGACATCTACCCGGTGGAACTCACCATCCTGCCGCGCGATCGCATGGCAAGCGTCGGCTACTATTAAGCCTTCGCTGGTTTGAAGCACGACAACCCCGGCCATGCCGGGGTTTTTTCTGATATTGCAAGGATGAATATGAAGCCATGTATCAGCCGTCTGCTGCCGTCTGCGCCAGCTGTGGCGTGGTGGGGTGTGATGGTCTATCTGTTGTGGTTCAAGGCCGGTGGGCCGCCATCGTCCATACCGCATCTGGACAAAATCGGCCACTTTGGCCTGTTTGCTGCCTGGGCTGCCTTGTTGGCCGCACCGGCATTGTGGCGCGGCCAGCCATTACGCCAGCTCATGCCACCGGTGCTGGGGGCCTGCCTGCTGTGGGCGGCTGGTTCCGAGCTGGGGCAGGCGCTCTTTACCACGACACGCAGTGCCGAGGTGCTGGACGCGGTGGCCGACATGGCCGGCGCCTTGACCGGCGTCATGTTGGCCGCGCATGGCATCGCCCTGTGGCGTGCGCGGGTGTAAACTGGGCGCCGTTTTCTCCTGCCGGGTATGAACACCATGCCACTTAGCCTGCAACACCGCCGCCAGCAGCTGCTGGCCAGCCTGGGGGATGCCATCGCCGTGCTGCCTACCGCACCGCTGGTGATCCGCAATGCCGACGCGCATTACCCCTACCGCGCCGACAGCCACTTTTTGTACCTTACCGCGTTTGACGAGCCGGAAGCCGTGCTGGTGATGGATGGCCGCCGCGGCAAGTCCATACTGTTTTGCCGTGACAAGAACCTGGACATGGAAATCTGGGATGGTTTCCGTTACGGCCCGGCAGCGGCGGCCGAAGCATTCGGTTTTGACGAGGCCTACAGCATCAGCGAGCTGGATACCCGCTTGCCCACGCTGCTGGAAAACGTGCCCGCGCTGTACTGGCCGGTAGGTAATGCGCCGATCGATACCCGCGTGGCCGGCTGGCTGGCCAGTGTGCGCAGCCGTGCCCGCGCCGGTGTAGACGCGCCCGCACAGTACGGCGATCTGCTGCCGCTGATCGACACTATGCGGCTGCGCAAGGACGAGCGCGAGCTGGCGGTGCTGCACCGTGCCGGGCAAATCTCGGCCGAGGCGCACGTGCGCGCCATGCGCGCTACCCGCCCGGGCATGTACGAGTACGAAGTGGAAGCCGAGCTGCTGCACCATTTCATCCGCAACGGTGCGCGCTACCCGGCCTACGAAAGCATCGTCGCGGGTGGCGCCAACGCCTGCACGCTGCATTATGCGGCCAACAATGCCCGGCTCAACGATGGTGACTTGCTGCTGATCGACGCCGGCTGCGAGTTCCGCGGCTACGCTGGCGACATCACGCGTACCTTTCCGGTAAATGGGCGCTTTAGCGGCCCGCAGCGCGACCTGTACGACGTGGTACTGGCCGCCGAGCTGGCCGCCATCGATACCATCGCTCCCGGCGTGGCACTGAACGTACCGGCCGACGCTGCGCTTCGGGTGCTGGTGCAGGGCATGCTGGACTACAAGCTGCTGCAGGGAACGGTGGACGGGGTGATCGAGTCGGGCGAATACCGCCGCTTCTATATGCACGGCATTGGCCATTTCATTGGTCTGGACGTGCACGACGTGGGCCTGCGCAAGCCAGGCGGCCAGTGGCGCACCTTTGAGCCCGGCATGTGCACCACCATCGAGCCAGGCTTGTACATTCGCCCGGACGACAGCGTACCGGCGGCGTACCACCATATCGGTATCCGGATCGAGGACAATGTGCAGGTCACGGCCACTGGCCACCATGTGTATACCGATGCGGCACCAAAACGTATCGACGAGATCGAAGCCCTGATGCAGGCCTGATGCCTGCGCCAATGTGGAGGCCGCGCTGGCGGCAATAAAGCATGCAGAACATACCTCAGCATAGTGATGTGGTGATCGTGGGCGGTGGCCCGGTAGGCGCCCTGGCCGCCCTGCGCCTGGCGCAGGCGGGCCGACAGGTGGTGTTGATCGAGGCGCGCGCCGAAAACGAGCCGGTACGCGACGCCCGCGCCCTGGCGCTATCGTGGTACAGCCGCGAGCAGCTGGCGCTGGCCGGCGCCTGGCCGGACAGCCTGCCGGCCACGGTAATCGACACCGTACACGTGTCGCAGCAGGGCGGTTTTGGCCGCACCGTGCTACAGCATACCGACCTGGGCTTACCGCACCTGGGTGCGGTTATTGACTACCCGGTACTGACCGCGGCGCTGGCGCAAGCCTTGGCGGACTCTGGCGTGACCGTGTTGTGGCAAACCCGTGTAGAGCAGGCCCGCGCACTGGCGCGCTACGCCACCGTGACGCTGCGCCAGGCCGATGGTACGCAGGCCACGCTGACCAGCCGCCTGCTGGTGCTGGCCGAGGGCGGGGCGCTGGCGGAAAGCCTGCCGGGCATCCGCCGCCACGTACACGACTACCAGCAAAGCGCGGTGCTGGCGCAGGTGGAAACCAGCCAGCCGCATCAGCACCGTGCGTACGAGCGCTTTGCCAGCGACGGCCCGTTTGCCCTGCTGCCGCACGGCGACAGCATGATGCTGGTGTGGACGCGCAGCCACGACGATGCCGCCCGCCTGCGCGATGCCGACGATGCCGTGGTGCTGGCCGAGCTGCAGCAGGCTTTTGGCGAGCGTTTGGGCCGCTTTACCACCATTGGCCCGCGTGTCGTGTTCCCGCTGGCGCTGCGCCAGCTGAACCGCGTCACCTCCGGTCGGGTGGTGATGATAGGCAACGCCGCACAAACCATGCATCCGGTGGCCGCGCAGGGTTTCAATCTGGGCCTGCGCGATGCGGTAGGCCTGGTAGACGCACTGGCTGGCGTGGCCGACCCGGGTGACGCCGCCGTGCTGCGCCGCTACAGTGCCAGCCGCCGGGTGGATAGCCACGCCGTAGTGGGCTTCACACACGGCCTGATCCAGCTGTTCGACGGCCATCACCCGGTAGTGAAAACACTGCGCGGGGTGGGTATGTCGGCGGTAGACGCCGTGGCGCCGGCGCGGCGTGCCTTCGCCAGCCATCTGGTGTTTGGCGTCGGTGCGTAGCCTTTGCCGTTTTCCTGCGGCCAACCTTGGGTTAAGGTTGGCCGCAGCCATGTCAGAAAGCAGAAAATGAACGAGCAATACGATGTGCTGGTAGTGGGTGGCGGCCTGGTGGGCGCCGCCCTGGCGCTGGCGCTGGACAAGCAAGGCCGCCGCGTGGCGCTGGTAGAGGGGCAGGGCGAGTCGCTCGATAGCCTGCACGACGGCTGGGATGCGCGCATCTATGCCATCAGCCCGGCTAACCGTGCCTTTCTGGCGGGGCTGGGTGCCTGGGCGGACATGTCGCGCATCGGCACTATCACCAGCATGGATGTACGCGGCGACCAGGGCGGGCAAATTGCTTTTTCGGCTGCCGACGCCGGCGCCGAGGCGCTGGCCTGGATCGCCGAAAACCGCTGGCTGCTGGCCGCCATCTGGCAGCAGCTGCAGCACGCCAGCGGGGTGGAAGTGATTCGTGGCCAGCGCCCGCAGGCACTGTGGCAGGCGGCGCAGCACGCCGGCCTGGTGCTGGAAGATGGCCGCAAGCTGCAGGCGCAGCTGATTGTGGGGGCGGACGGGGCGAATTCCTGGGTGCGCCAGCAAAGCGGCATTGCGGCCAACATCAAACCCTACGGCCACAGCGGGGTGGTGGCCAACTTTGCTTGCGAAAAGCCGCATGGCGATATCGCGCGCCAGTGGTTTCTGGGCGATGGCATCCTGGCTTGGCTGCCTATGCCGGGTAACCGTATCAGCATGGTGTGGTCTACCAGCCAGCCCGAGCCGCTGCTGGCGCTGCCGGCCGAGCGCCTGGCCGAGGTAGTGGCCGACGCCGGTGGCCACGTGCTGGGGCGCCTGGATGTGCTGACGCCCGCCGCGGCGTTTCCGCTGCGGCTGATTACGCCAGAGCAGGTGATTGCCGAGCGCGTGGCCTTGGTGGGCGATGCCGCCCATACCGTTCACCCGCTGGCCGGGCAGGGTGTCAACCTGGGCTTTCAGGACGCAGCCAGGTTGGCCGCAGCGCTGGCCGGCCAGGCCGACTGCGGCCAGTGGCTGGCGCTACGCCGCTATGAACGAAGCCGCAAGGAAGCTGTCCGAACCATGCAAATCACCTGCGATGCCCTGTTTGGCCTGTTTCATGCCAAGCAGACGCCGGGCCTGGCCTGGCTGCGCAATACCGGGCTGAACCTGACTAACCGCCTGCCGCTCATCAAGCGTCAGCTCGCCCGCCACGCGGTGGGTTTTTAACTGTATTCAAAGGACTACCATGTCATTCCGTCTTCGCCAGTTTGCACTGGCCACCCTGATGTTGCCGCTAATGGCCTGCAGTGCCTCTGCCGCCGAAGAAAGCGCCGACACGGTCAAGGCCGCTTTCAAAACCAAGTTTCCACAGCACGAAGTCAGCACTGTGCAGCCCGCACCGGTAAACGGCCTGTACGAGGTGGTGGTGAAAATGAAGCGTGGCGGGCGCGAAGAATTCACGGTGGTGTACGTGGATGGCAAGGTGGATCATCTGATTACCGGCGACCTGATCGACACCAAAACCCGCCGCAGCGTGACCGAAGCCCGTCTGGAAGATTTGAACAAGGTGGTGGTGGACTGGAAAACCCTGCCGCTGGCCAAGGCCATCAAGGAAGTGCGCGGCAAGGGCGAGCGCCAGCTGGTGGTGTTCTCCGACCCGGACTGCCCGTACTGCAAACAGCTGGAACGCGAATCACTGGCCAAGCTGGATAACGTCACCATTTACACTTTCCTGTACCCGCTGGCGCAGCTGCACCCGGACGCCGAGCGCAAGTCGCGCCAGATCTGGTGCAGCAAAGACCCGGCACAAAGTTGGACAGCTTTCATGCGTAGCGGCAGCAAGCTGGCCGGTAAAGACAACTGCGCCACCCCGCTGGCCGAGATCGCCGCACTGGGCGAAAAGCTGGGCATCACGGGTACTCCGGCGCTGATCTTCCCGAATGGCACGCTGGTGCCTGGCGCCATTCCGCTGGAGGCGATTGAGGAAAACCTGGCCGCCAAGTAAGCCATGCAATTTTTGCCGCACAGCCAGGGGGAGCGGCTGCTGGCCAGCGCATTGCTGGCGGTGGCACTCCACCTGACAGCCTATTTGCTGCTGGATGGCTTGCCTCCGGCGAGCCAAAGTCAGCTTGGCCTGAGCGTGCGCCTGGCCACCCTGCCTGGCCCAATGCAAACGGTACCGCAAGAAGCCCAGGCTCAGGCACTGGCAGCCCCGGCGCTGCCAGTGCCTGATGCGGCCAACCCTGAGCAGCCCAGCGAGGCCATGCCGCTCCGTCCGCTGGCGCTGGCGCGCTATTACCCGGCCAGCGAGCTGGACACGCTGGCCGAGCCGCTGCAGCCCATTCTGCTCCCTGATCTGGAAGACGAGCTGCCGCCAGACACGATACTGGATGTCTATATTGACTATCAGGGTATCGTACAGCGCGTGGTACTGCCGGAAGGGCTGGATGAGCACTTTGCTGCGCAGGTCATGCAGCGTTTTCAAGTGGCACGTTTTTCTCCGGCCATGAAAGATGGCATGCCGGTAAATAGCTTCAAACGCATAGCGCTACAGCCGGAAGACTTGTGAAACGATCGTTTCATGGTAAATTTGCCACAGCCAGTATCTATGGCGGCTAACAACACATGAACCGGTGGGCGCCAGCCGCACCACCCAGTATAGAGAAGGAATCAATATGTCCGATTTGAAAGCCCTGTTCGAACAAGCTCAGAAAGATGTGACCAGCCTGGCCGAGCGCCCGGATAACCAGACATTGCTGCAGCTGTATGCGCTGTTTAAACAAGCTACCGAAGGGGATGTGCAGGGCGAGCGCCCAGGCATGATGGACTTTATCAACCGTGCCAAATACGACGCATGGGGCAAGCTGCAAGGCCAAAATGCCGAGCAAGCAATGCAAGGTTATGTGGACGTTGTCAAACAACTGATGGCGTAAATCGGCCTTTAATAAAAACTTCGCTTGATGACGGCTGACTTTGCCAGCAATTCACGCCATAATGCAAAGGGTTGGTTTCCAATCCTTTGCTTTTTTTTTCTGGAGTGTCTTATGAAGAAAAGCCTTATTGCTGCCATGATCCTGGCCGCTGCCGCGATGCCAACCTTTGCCCAGACTGCTGGTGCAGTTTCTGGTGGTGCTACCGGTAGTTCTGCTGGCGTAGCCGCTGGTGGTGCTGGTGCTGGTGCTGGCGCCGGTACTGTTGCTGGTACTGTTGCTGGTGGTGCTGCTGCTGGCGCTGCTGCTGCGAGCTTGTCGCTTGGTACCGTTGCTGCTATTGGCGCAGCTGCAGCTGCAGCTGTTGCTGCAGCGTCGAGCAACTCGACTACCACTCACCACTAAGCCTTTGCTTGGTCGAAAGCTACCCCTGCCTGGCTCGGGTAGCTTTTTTTGCTTCCCTTCCGGATATCTCATGCGCCTGACCCCGATCGCTCTGTCTTTGTTGTGCCTGCCTTTTTATGCGATGGCCGTGCCCTCGCTTACTGGCCAGTCTGGTTTGATGAATATGCCCGATGGGCGGGTAGAGGTGGATGGCCAGTATGGACTTGGATATGGCTACGACAGCCCTTACAGTACGCTGTGGACCAATCTGACTTTTCTACCTTATCTGCAGATGAATGGGCGGTTTGTCGGGATTCGAGGGACATCAGGTTTTAGCGGTAAATATCAAGATAGCTATGGCAGTTATAAAGATAAAATTATCGATTTAAAACTACGTTTGCTGGAAGAGGGGGCTTTAGTCCCCAGTATTGCGATAGGCAAAACAGATTTGTTTGGTACGGGTCTTTTTGCTGGGCAATATATTGCAGCCAGCAAGCAGTTTGGTCTCTTTGATACGACGCTGGGTTATGGCTCTGGCCGTATTAAAGGGGCATTCGGTGGTGTTCGCTGGTTGTTGCCTTATGGCGACGGCGGCTGGGCGCTGCTGGCCGAATACGATGCCAATAATTACCAGAAAGATTTTCGTGCTAGCCAGACATTCGCCGGTAAACGGCAGAATGGCCCGGTCCTGGGTGTCAGCTACCGTTGGGGGTGGCTGGGGGCCGAGCTGGTAAGAAGCCGCACGCATAGCAGTATCAATACTTTTATTAGTGTTCCTTTTGGTGAGCGTGAATTTGTACCCAAGATCTACGAACCGGCAGCTTACCAAGCGGTGCGTACACGACCAGATGCACAGGCATGGCGCACCGATCCACAACACCGATTAGGTTTACTGGATGCTTTGCATAAGCAGGATTACCGAGCGGTGTCGCTGGCTTATCAGAACGGGGTATTGCATCTTGATTTCACCAATACCCGTATCAGTGATATGGGACGTGCAGTGGGTCGTGCGGTGCGCACCGCGCTGTACTTCGCCCCGCTCGAAACCCGTGTCATCAAGCTGCGTGTTAACCGGCGTGATCTCGCTGTCGCTGATTACGAGTTTTTCAATTTGCCGGTGTTGACGGCCTACCTGAATGGCCAGGCAACACGTGAGCAATTGCGAGACGTCGCCTTGGTCAGCCATGCAGACCCAGACAAAAGCCGGGAAGATTTTGATGCGCTGTCGGCCGAACTGGATCAGGGAGTCGATCTTGGGTTGATTGCGAATGAGGACGGGCAAAGTATCCAGTTGAAAGGGCAGGATAAGCAACTGAACCGCTTCAGTCTGGCACCCAAGCTGGTGATGCATTTCAATGACCCATCGGGCGCCTTGCGTTATGAGGTTAATGCGCAAGCTAGCGGGCAGTGGCGTATCAGCCCGCGCAACTATCTGGATGGCGCCATCACATACAAGGTGTTCGAGAACGTTAGCAAGCTGGATAACCCGTCCAATAGCTTGTTGCCACATGTACGCACGGATATCGCCGAGTATAAAAAAGGCAATCCGTTACGTTTGGGGCAACTGACATACACGCATTTATTCCAGCCGGCACAGCGGCTATACGGCAAAGTATCGGCGGGTATGTTTGAAGAGATGTTTGGCGGGGTAGCCGGGCAACTGGTCTACTTTCCCCCCGCATCACGCTGGATAGGTGAGCTGACCGCCGAGGCTGTACAGCAGCGCGATTATCAGGGCTGGTTCGGGCGTAAGGATTACAAAACCGTCACAGCTTTGGCCTCATTGCATTACAAGCTGCCTGCCGGTATCACGTTGACTGGGCGGGCTGGACGTTTTCTGGCCAAGGATAGCGGCGTGCGGATGGAAGTGAAACGACGCTTTAATAGTGGTATCGAGGCGGGTGCCTGGTACACCTATACGGATGGTAAAGATATTACGTCTCCGGGTTCGCCGAGCAGTCCTTATCATGACAAGGGCCTGTTCATGAGTATCCCGCTTAACAGCATGCTGGCCATAGATTCACAGTCGACCGTAAACATGTCGATCTCGCCGTGGACGCGTGATGTGGGCCAGCAAGTCGAGGTGCCGCATAACCTGGTGCGTGAAATGGCGGAGGCAGAGCGACAGTTGGCCGTAGGCGATGCACTGGGGCGGCTGGGCGAGCGTGATGACGAGCCGTTGACGGGTGATTTGCCCGATCCGGCATGGTGGCCGAGTGCTTCAGGGGTGCGTATGCGGCTGGATGACAGCTTGGCTGCATTGCCGGAAGCGGGTACGGTAGCGGTGGCTACTGCCTTGGGTGTCTCTGCAGTCGCTGTGGCCAGTACGCGTGACAAGGCTGTCTACAAGCAGCTTGCAAAGCATGGTGACAATCAGGTGGTAAAAGCCTGGGATTCTGCCGCGCGGGCTGCACCTTTGCTGGCAGTAGGCGCTGCCGGAGCGGCCATGACTCTGGCTGATGACCCTGTGCTGGTCAATACCGGCATCATCAGCTTACAATCCGCGGCGGTGGCGGGTGGTACGTCCATATTGGGTAAGCGGCTGGTAAACCGAGCTCGCCCGGGTGAGTCTGGTTCGCATGCATGGCAGCAGTCCACTAGCGGGGACCGCAGTTTTCCGTCCAATCATGCTGCGGTAACCATGGCTGCCATCACACCATTTGCCGAAGAGTACAAATTGCCCTGGCTGTATGTGGCTGGTGGCATGGCTTCTGCGGGCCGGGTTGCAAAAGGAAAGCACTGGCTTTCTGACGTTGTTGCGGGTGGATTGCTTGGTTACGGTGCTGGTTATACCCTGTGGAAAGGCCAGCGTAACACTGTCTTGGCACCATCAGTGTCCATAGCGGACAAGGCCGTATCATTAAGTTTGACGCATCAATACTGATCATGTTGGCCACGGCTCGATAAAACAAAACTGGTAGGACACAATGAACAAGAATATTTGCTTGCTTGGTTTGATAGGGTTGGTGGCTACCGCACAGGCGGCCGATGACGTGGATGTTGCCCAAAAAGCGGGTGTTGCCGCCTTGCCAATGCTGGCTAACCCATCCGCCAAGCGTGACGGTATGACCGTTACCCAGGTAGTGGCGCCTGGGGCGGTGGCAGCAGTACTGCCGGAGTTCTCACGTTATGTGGCGGACAGTACGGGCGACCAGCTGTCATTATTTGGCGCGGCCTATTTTAGCCAGTCGCCTTCGACCTTTGCGCCACTGCAGAATATGAATGTTCCCGACGATTACGTGATTGGTGCGGGGGACGAGTTGCAGATTCGCGGTTGGGGCATGGTCGATATCGACTTGGTCAGCAAGGTCGATAGAACGGGAGCGATTTATATTCCCAGAGTCGGTAATGTGAGTGTCGCCGGTGTCAAGTTCAAGGACCTGCAAGGCTATCTGAAAAAGTCCATCAGCAAGATTTTCACCAATTTTGAACTTAGCGTTTCTTTGGCCCAAACCCGAGCGATTCAGGTTTTTGTGACGGGTTTTGCCAGGCAGCCAGGCAGCTATCAGCTCAGTTCCCTGAGCAGTGTAGTGAATGCACTGTTTGCCGTTGGCGGGCCGGCTCCGGAAGGTACCATGCGTCGTGTAGAGATTAAGCGTGGCGGTAAAATCATCGCTACGTTTGACCTTTACGCCTTTATCTCGGAGGGGAGTAAAGCAGGTGATGTCGCGCTACAGGACGGCGATATCATCCATATCCCTGCTATGGGTAACCTCGTTGCCATTGCAGGGCTTGTGAAGCAACCTGCAATTTACGAAGTACTGCCGAACGAAAGCGTCGCTAGCCTGATTCGTCGCGCTGGGGGAGTGCAGCCCGTCGCCGAAACCAGCCGCCTGCAACTTGAAGTGGTCGAGAAGGGCTGGCTCAAACCGCTGGAAAACACCCCGGATTATGGCGGCCTGGCGGGCTTGTTGCAGTCCATGACTAAGCTGCCGCTGCGTCAGGGAGGGGTTTACCGGCTATCCAGTGTGGATGCGATAGCTTTGAGAGCTAACGCTAGCCAGCACTATGTCAAGGTTGATGGTGAGGTGTTTAATCCAGGCGTGTACAAGCTGAGCAAGGGCGAAACACTGCGAGAGCTGTTGTCGCGTATCGGCGGGGTGAGTGATGATGCTTACCTGTATGGCATGGTATTTACCCGTTCTGGTATTCGCGACCAGCAACAGAAAGCCTTGTCTGAAGCGGTAGATCGTTTCGAGAAAGAGTCTGAAGCAGCGGCTGCATCCAAGTTGGCCGCCACCTCGCTGAGTGAGAATGCCCTGTCTATCCAGGCCGAGCTGGATCGCAACCGCAAGCGGGCACAGAGCATGCGTAAAGTGCAGGCTATTGGCAGGGTGGCGCTGGAGTTCAGCAGTTATAAACTCAAGCTTAAGGATGTGCCAGATTTGCCGCTGGAAAATGGTGATGCAGTCTATGTGCCGCGCCAGCCTGGTACCGTTAATGTCTTTGGTGCAGTGAATAATGCTACGGCGTTCATGTTTAAAGAGAATCGCCGCGTTAGCGACTATCTGCAACTTGCCGGTGGTGCTGGCAGGAACGCCGATACGGACGAGGTATATGTTTTGAGGGCTGATGGTACTGCGGTGAGTCGTACTGGTTTGGGCTGGTTCAGTTCCGTCAATGGTTACAAGATTTTCCCTGGTGACAGCATTATTGTGCCAGAGGCGATCGAACGTGGTGTCAGCACGACGCAAAGTCTGAAAGAGTGGACCAGCATTCTTTACCAGTTTGGTTTGGGTGCAGCGGGTTTGAAAGTGCTTAAAGACTAATGCGTATCACTGTGCAAGTTAAATAACTGGACTGCCATGAATAATAATCAAGATGATGTGAAAGATCTGGGTAGCGAGATTGATCTGAAGGTGCTGATATTACAGCTGTGGCAAGGTCGGAAAATTATTTCCGTTTTCACCGTTGTTTGCGGTGCGATTGCATTGGCCAGTAGCTTGGCAATACGTCCTACTTATACTGCATCGGCCAGTATTCTGCCCCCACAGCAGCAGGCCAGTGGTTTGTCTGCCGCGCTGGGGTCTTTGGGCGCCATGGCTGGCGTAGCTACCGGCGGTGCCTTGAAAAACCCGAATGACCTGTATGTGGCGATGATGAAAAGCCAGACTGTATCGGACAGATTGATCAGGCAGTTTGATCTGCAGGCACGATATGAGCAGGAGAAGTTGTCTTCGACTCGCAAAATGCTGGAATCTGCAGTGGTGATCACGTCTGCCAAGTCTGGGCTTATCGAGATCGATGTCGATGATCATGACCCACAGTTTGCGGCCAACTTGGCGAATGCTTACGTCGCCGAGCTCAAGCGGCTTAACCAACGTCTGGCCGTAACCGATGCAGCCAAGCGTCGTGTGTTTTTTGAAAAGCAGCTGCAAGATGTCAAGCAGAGTCTGGCTAAGGCTGAGCTGGGTCTCGAAGCACTGCAAAAGAAAACGGGGCTGGTACTTCCCGAGGGCCAGGTAGGCATAGTCCTGAAGACGGTTGCAGAGCTCAAAGCGAAAATTTCGGCAAAAGAAGTTGAAATTGTTGCCATGCGTAGCTTTGCTACCGACAAGAATCCGGACTTTGTCCGTGCTCAGGAAACACTGGAAGCAATGAAACAGCAGTTGGCGGCGCTGGATGATAATGGTGGCGACGGCAGTCTGTCGGTGGGTGCCAAAAGTCTGCCGCAAGATGGCCTGGCGTATATTCGTGCTGTGCGAGACGTTAAATACAACGAAGCGCTGCTGGAGTTGATGGCTAAGCAGTACGAATTTGCAAGGGTAGAAGAGGGGCGTGATAGTTCCATGATTCAGGTGCTGGATGTGGCGACCGCGCCAGACCAAAAATCCAAGCCAAAGCGTTCGTTGATTGTGGTTGCTGGTGTGTTGCTGGGCTTGATGTTGGGTGTGTTGACCGTGTTTGTCCGGCCATATGTAGCCAAGCTTCGTGTCGCCCAGTAAGGGCTGTATATGGCAAGCTAGCGTAGCAACGCTACTTTGCCGCGATGCAGATCCGTTTTTCGCCTGGACTTTCTGATTGTAAGTTAATGGAAATCTACTTGTTTTTTTCAAGTCTTGTGTGCTCGCTTGTGGTGGCGATGTTGATCATCCGCTATCAGCATTTGCATGCGCGTTTCTCGCTGGATCACGATCTGGCGGGGGTGCAGAAATTCCATGTCACGCCAACACCCCGTATAGGTGGCGTACCAGTGTTCAGTGGTTTTGTTGCGGGTGCATTGATTTATGGCTGGCAGTCGGATTTTGCGGAGATCGGCTTGTTGCTTGTTGCATCGCTACCCGTATTTTTGGCTGGCTTGCTTGAAGACCTGACTAAGCGTGTCAGCCCCATGGTGCGTTTGCTGGCGGCATTTTTGTCGGCGGGCCTGGGGGTTGTCTTACTCAATGCCGTGCTGGTACGTTTGGGTCTGCCTCTGGTAGATGGCGTATTGTCTGCCTATCCAGTGCTAGCGGTGTTTGTGACTGTGTTTGCCGTGGGCGGTGTGTGCCATTCGGTAAACATCATCGACGGCTACAATGGTCTGATGGGTGGGGTTAGTGTCCTGGCATCTCTGGCTTTCGCGTATGTTGCCTACCAGCTGGGAGATATGTTGCTGTTTTCGGTGTCGCTGTCTTTGGTTGCGGCTTTGCTGGGTTTTCTTGTGTGGAATTTTCCGCGTGGCCTGATTTTTGCGGGTGATGCGGGTGCGTATTTTGTTGGCTTTATGTTGGCAGAGCTGGCTGTGTTGTTGGTGGCTCGCCACCCGCAGACGCTATCCCCATGGTTTCCGCTACTGGTGTTGATCTATCCGATTTTCGAGACGGTTTTCACCATTCTGCGTCGGCGCCAGCGCAAGATGGCGGCCGGTCTGCCGGATAGCATGCATTTTCACCAGGTTGTGTACAAGCGCCTGGTGCGCTGGATGATCGGTAGGCGGAATGCTAAGCATTTGCTTAAACGTAATAGTATGACTGCCCCTTACTTATGGGCCATGGCGCTGCTCACCGTTTCTCCCGCGATGCTGTTTTGGCAGCATGAATGGGTACTGCAGCTTTTCTGCGTTCTGTTTATTGCTACTTATGTCTGGTTATATCGGCGTATCGTACGGTTTCGTTCTCCGCGCTGGCTGGTTTATCGTAGGGTTGCGAAAGAAAAAGCCCCGTTACCGCAGTACGACTAATTCATTTTTTGTCGTAACAATAAAAAAGCCGCCATGGGCGGCTTTTTTATTGCGGTTGTTACGCTTTAACAATGTTGGCCGTGGGGCTCAGGTATTTGCCCCGGCTATCCACCACCAGCTGGGCGTGTTGGCGAATCATGTCATAGTCGAACTTGTCATGATCGGTAGCCAGCAATACACAATCGTATGCGGCCAGGGTGTCTACCGATAGCGTTACGCTGCTCAGCTCGAAATGGTGCTCGCGCATTTTGGGGAACACAGGTACGTGCGGGTCGCTGTAGCTGATCTCTGCACCCAGGTCGCGTAGTTTTTCCATCAGGAACACAGACGGACTTTCGCGCATGTCGTCGACGTTCTTCTTGTAGGCGATGCCCAGTACCAGGATCTTACTGCCGTTGATGGCTTTTTTGCGTTCGTTCAGCGCCGAGGCAATCTTGCTTACCACATAGTCTGGCATGGACGAATTGACTTCGCCTGCCAGCTCGATAAAGCGAGTATGCACGCCGTATTCGCGGGCTTTCCAGGTCAGGTAAAACGGATCAATCGGAATGCAGTGGCCACCCAGGCCCGGGCCGGGGTAGTAGGGTACAAAGCCGAAGGGCTTGGTGGCGGCAGCGCGAATGACTTCGTGAATATCGATACCCATCTTGTCGGCCACGATCTTCATTTCGTTCACCAGACCGATGTTGACCGCGCGATGGATGTTTTCCAGCAGTTTGGTCATCTCGGCGGCGCGGGTGCTAGATACCGGCACTACTTTATCGATCACTGCACCGTACAGCGCTACGCCGATTTCCTGGCACGCCTCGGTAATGCCGCCGCATACTTTGGGAATGGTGCGGGTAGTGAAGTTCGGGTTGCCCGGGTCTTCGCGTTCTGGCGAGAACACCAGGAAGGCGTCTTGGCCTACCTTGAAACCACGCGATTCGATGCGCGGCAGCAGCTCTTCGTCGGTGGTGCCAGGGTAGGTGGTGGATTCCAGCGAAACCAGGTGACCGGCGCGCAGGTGGGGTACCAGGCTGTCGATGGTATTCAGGACAAAAGACAGATCCGGTTCGCGGTATTTGTTTAGCGGGGTGGGTACGCACAGGATCAGCGCATCTGCCTCTGGTGCGCGGCTGAAGTCGGTGGTGGCTTCAAAACCGGCAGCACGGGCGCTGGCGATACTGTCGGCGCTGATGTGTTCGATATAGCTTTTGCCAGCGTGCAGGGCGTCGACTTTGCTCTGGTCGATATCAAAGCCCAGTACCTTGTAGCCGACTTCGGCAAAGCGCAGCATCAACGGCAGGCCAACGTAGCCCAGACCGACAATGCCAATGACGGCAGATTTGTCTGCAATGCGGTTCAGAAACGCGTTTTTCACAAAGTGTCTTCCATTAATCAATAAGCGGCGCTGCAGGGTGGGGCTGCCGCGAATGGCAGGTATTTTACGCCAAAACACGCAGCACAGCAGGCTGTGCTTGTAGCGGCCTGTATAAAGCAAAAAGCCCTGCCGGCCGTGTGGCGGGCAGGGCTTTCATCAGGCTGACTTACAGTGCAGGCATGCTGAAGCCCTGAATGTCGGCGGCTTTTACCAGCGAGCTCAGGTATTCGTGCATGGCCTGGCGGCCGGCCATTTCGTTCAGGTACTGCTGCAGGCGCGGGAACACGTCGGCAAACGCCAGCTGGCCGCCTTCTGCGCGCTGTTTTACCTGGATGATGTGGTAGCCAAACTGGGTTTCTACCAGGTTCGGGGTGATTTGGCCGGCTTCGGTGCTGAAGACGGCTTGTTCGAATTCCGGCACCATCTGGCCGCGGCCAAACTGGCCCAGATCGCCACCTTGCTTGCCGCTAGGGCAGGTGGAGTGCTCGGCTGCCAGGGCGGCAAAGCTGTCCGGGTTGGCTTGTACTTGCTCCAGCACGCCTTGTGCTTTGGCTTTGGCCAGCGATGCGGCCAACTCGTCGCCCTGGCCCAGCGGGAACAGGATGTGGCTGGCTACAGCGCTTTCGCCCTGTTTGAAGTATTGCGGGTTGGCGTCGTAGTACGCCTGGCAGGCGGCTTCGTCTGCCGGGGTGAAGCTCAGCTCCTGGTCCAGCAGGGCGCCGATGGCCTGGCCTTCGTTGGCCGTGTCAAAACCACTCTCGCTGGCTTTTTGCAGCAGCAGCTGGTGCAGTACCAGCTGTTGAACGGCGGCGTCGCGCGGGCTGGCGGTGTCTTCGTGGTTTGCCTGCTCGGCCTGCACCATGGCTTCGGTGATTTCTACGCCGTTTACGGTAATGGACATGTCGGTTTCCTGTGGAGAGTTGGTCTTTTGCTGCCGGCTATCTGGCGCAATAGGGCAGTGTATGAGGGCAGTTTCCGTAATATCAATAGCCGGATTATGGATTTGTGTGCGAAAAACCTGCTGCGCCCGCAGAGGGGCAGACGCCATCGCCCGGCTGCGGTACAGTGCCGGCTGTTTGTCACTTTGCCAGGTGTCCAGGCTGCCATGCTTCCCATTATTACCACCCGTTTGCGTCTGCGTGAGTTTGTGTTGGCCGATGCACCGTTTGTCTTGCAGCTGTTGAATGACCCGGACTTCATCCGCTTTATTGCCGATAAGCAGGTCCGCAGCCTGGAGCAGGCACAGCAATACCTGTTAGATGGCCCCTTGGCCAGCTATGCGGCCAACGGTTTTGGTTTGTGGTGTGTAGAGCGCCTGTGCGATAGCCAGTCTGTGGGGATGTGCGGCCTGATACGCCGCCATAACGTGCCAGACGTCGATGTAGGCTACGCTTTCATGCCGGCAGCGCGTGGCTACGGTTATGCCGTAGAGGCTGCTGCTGCGGCGCGGGCTTATGGTTTGGGCGAGCTGGGCTTGTCACGTGTGGTCGGCTTTATCGACCCGGCCAACCTGGCTTCGGCGCGGGTGCTGCAGGCTATCGGCTTGCAATCACAGGGGCTGGTGGCGTTTCCCGGTGTGGAAGGTGATACCGAATTATTTGCCTGAGCTGTCATGCAGCTCAGGGTTGGCCGCAGCCGCATGGAATACCGGCAACGAGCAAATGCTCTATTTTGTTGGATTTTATCGAGTTGCTTGGGCGATAATGCCGGCCATCTAAATGGAGAGATGTGTAATGCGTTGTCTGGATGATTTCCGTCTGCACCTTGCGGGCAAGGACCTGGTGCCCATCATGCAGGGTGGCATGGGTGTCGATATTTCCACTGCAGCCCTGGCGCTGGAAGTGGCCCGTCTGGGTGGTATCGGCCACATTTCCGATGCCATGCTGCCTACCGTGGCAGACCGTCGCTATGACACCAAATACGTCAAGAACAAGCTTAAGCAGTACAAGTTCAACGTAGAAAACACCGACAAATCGGTCGTGAAATTTGATCTGGACGAGGTGGCGGAGTCGACTCGCCTGCACGTCGAGGCCACCATGAAAGCCAAGCAAGGCGATGGGCTGATTTTCATCAACTGCATGGAAAAGCTCACCATGAACGCGCCCAAGGACACGCTGCGTGTGCGGATGCGCGCCGCCATGGACGCCGGTATTGATGGCATTACCCTGGCTGCCGGCCTGCATCTGGGTTCGTTTGCACTGATCGAAGACCACCCGCGTTTTCACGAAGTGCAGCTGGGCATCATCGTGTCGTCGCTGCGTGCCCTGCAGCTGTTCCTGAAGAAAACCGCCCGCACCAAGCGTTTGCCGGACTACATCGTGATCGAAGGCCCGCTGGCTGGTGGCCACCTGGGTTTCGGCATGGACTGGCAGGACTACCACCTGGAAACCATCCTGGTAGAAATTCGCGACTGGATGCAGGCGGAAGGCCTGACCATTCCGCTGATCGCCGCTGGTGGCGTGTTTACCGGTGCCGACGCCGTGCGCATGCTGGAGCTGGGCGCGCAGGGTGTACAGGTGGCGACCCGCTTTACGGTCACGCACGAATGCGGCTTGCCGGACAAGATCAAGCAGGAATACTTCCGCGCCAGCGAAGACGATATCGAGGTAAACCAGCTATCGCCTACCGGTTACCCGATGCGCATGATCAAGCAGTGCCCGGCTATTGGCGATGGCATTCGCCCCAACTGCGAAGCCTACGGCTACCTGCTGGATGCCAGCGGCAGTTGCCAGTATATCGAGGCCTATAACCGCGCCGTGGCGGCCCACCCGGGCGAGCGCCGGGTGAAGGTGATGGACAAGACCTGCCTGTGTACCCATATGCGCAATTTCGATTGCTGGACCTGTGGCCACTATACCTACCGCCTCAAGGACACCACGCACCGCCTGGCGGATGGCAGCTATCAGGTGTTGAGCGCCGAGCACGTGTTCCGCGACTACCAGTTCAGCACTGAAGGTGTGGCCCTGCCAGCGCAGGCCAGCTAAACAATACGTATGTCACAAACGACAAAAGGTTGGCCGCAGCGGCCAACCTTTTGTTTTATGAGGCAGTGTGTTCAAGCGAGTGCTTTGTACAGGTTCCAGATGGACAAGCCAGTGATCAGCAAGCCTACCACCGTCATCAGGGCGCGTGCCGGCAGGTAGCGCGTGGTCCATGCAGCCAGCGGGGCGGCGACCATGCCGCCGATTACCAAGCCGGCAATCAGCTCCAGCTGCTCGAATACGCCGATAAACACGGCAAACGATGCGGCACCGGCTACCGACAGGAAAAATTCTGCCGCATTCACCGAGCCAATCACCGTACGCGGGGCGCCACCGCGGCCGATGAGCGAGGTGGTCACCACCGGGCCCCAGCCGCCGCCGCCGATAGAGTCCAGCGCGCCGCCCAGAAACGCCAGCGGGGCGATGCGTTTGGGTTGACCGCGATCCGCCAGCTGTTGCCGTGCTTTCAGCAGGATATAGATGCCCATCAGCAGCAGATAGGCCGATACCACGGGCTTGATGATGCTTACATCGACAAAGGCCAGCACCGCTGCGCCCGCTATGCCGCCCAGCACGCCAGGAATCACCAGGCGTTTGAATAGCTGGCGGTCGATATTGCCGAATTTCAAATGCGCCAGGCCGGATGCGCCAGTGGTGAAAATCTCGGCCAGATGAATACCGGCGCTGGCCGCGGCGGGCGGTACGCCAGCCGACATCAGCGCGGTATTGGCAGTGACGCCGTAGGCCATGCCCAGGGCACCATCGATAATCTGCGCCATGAAACCAATGGCGATAAATGTCCAGAATAGCGGGTCACTGGTCCAGCCGCTGGTAGCCAGTAGTGCCTGGCGGGCGGTTTCGCCCAGGTGCAGGGTGCCGGCCAGGTGTAGCAGGCCGGCGCTGGCCAGTACAGCCAGTAGCGAGTAGGTCGTCCAGTGGCGGCGCAGTCGGTGCAGCATGGTGGGGCTCCGGATAAGGTTGGCCGCAGTGTAGAGCCTGCCTTTATCGCCCCAAAGCTTGATTTCTGATGTTCTTAGCAGGTTTTTTCATAAAGAAGGCAGGCTGTTGTGCCGGCGGGCTGGTAATGCCGGGTGGCAATGCTAGAATCCGCTCATTCTTTACTAAGCTTGGTGCCCGTGCATGACCCCGATGATGTCGCTGTTTGTCAGCAAGTTCCTGTTTGTGGCAGCCGCTTTGCTGCCCATCATCAACCCGCCCGGTCTGGTGCCTTTTTTCATTTCGCTTACCGCGCACAATAGCCAGCCGCAGCGCGCGTTTCTGGCGCGACGCATCGCCATTTACTGCTTCCTGTTGCTATTGGGCAGTATGTATGTGGGTGGTTTCGTGCTGAGCTTTTTTGGCGTGTCGCTGCCAGTCGTACAGCTGTCCGGTGGCTTGCTGATTACCTTTGCCGCCTGGCGCATGCTGAACGATGCACCGGCAGAGGCCTCACCGGGCGTAGAGAAAATAGAAAACCGCGAAGTGCTGAAACAGCGGGCGTTTTACCCGCTGACCTTCCCGCTCACCGTCGGGCCGGGTTCTATTTCGGTAGCCATTACTGTCGGTGCGTCGCTCAGTAGTGCAGGGCGGGGGCTGGAAAAATTTGCCGTCGCCCCGCTGGCGGCGGTGGCTGCCGTGGCCGCCATCAGCATACTGACCTGGTGGTGTCTGACTCACGCCGACAAGCTGATGCGCTATCTGGGCCGCACTGGCTCGGTGGTGTTTTTACGCCTCACGGCCTTCATCTTGCTGTGCCTGGGGGTGCAGATCATCTGGGAAGGCTTCTCTGGCCTGGTAGAACCGCTACTGAAAAGCATAGGCAAGTAGGCACTGCTGCCGATGGTGGCTAAGTAAAAGGGGGGCAAGGCCCCCTTTTTTCATGGCACTTGCCGGCTAGCGCGTATCTCGCGCCACTTCATGGCCAGGATGATGGATGACAGCACCAGCGTCATGCCATTAGCCAGCACAATGGGTAGCGCCCCCAGCAGCAAGCCGTAGGCCAGCCAGGTGGCCACGCCGGCTACCAGCATCAGGTACATGGTGAACGAAATACTGCGGGTGTCGCCGGTACGCAGGGTGCGGATGACTTGCGGCAGAAAACTGGCAGTAGTGAGAAAGGCGGCAATATAGCCCAGCAGGTCGGTGGTCATGGTGATGGCAGTACGGTAGGGCAAGGGTGGAGCCGATACTATCCCTGTATCGGGCAAAACATGCACGCAGTGTTTTGCCGATAAAACCGCAATGCTCCGACAGCGGCTAGATATCCCGTTACAATGACGCCTCGCAAAAAAACGGGGTATGTATGTTCACGCTGGCTTTCCTGTGTGTCTTTGCTTTTCTGGCAGGCTTGATCGATGCCGCCGTGGGCGGTGGCGGGCTTATCCAGATACCGGCGCTATTCAATGCGCTGCCGCAGGTGTCGGTGGCTACGTTGTTCGGCACCAATAAGGTGTCTGCTGCAATGGGTACCGTGTTTGCTGCACGCTCCTACCTGAAACGGGTGTCCATTCCATGGCGTCTGGTGTTACCGGCTGCGGCGGCTGCCTTTGTCATGTCTTTTGCCGGTGCCGCCGCAGTGAGCTATATCCCGGCGCAGTATATGCGCCCGCTGGTGCTGGTGCTGTTGATCGTGATGGCGGTGTACACCTTTCGTAAAAAGCAGCTGGGTGCTACGCACGAGCCGGTGGCGATTGGCCGGCGCGAGCTGCTGGTAGGCTTGGCTATTGGCGGGGGGATCGGTTTTTACGATGGCCTGTTCGGCCCCGGTACCGGCAGCTTTCTGATGTTCTTGTTTGTACGCTTTTTTGCCTTTGATTTCCTGCACGCCTCGGCCTCGGCCAAGGTGGTCAACCTGGCCACCAATGTGGCGGCACTGTGCTTTTTTATCCCGAGTGGCAATGTGCTGTTTGGCTACGCCGTGCCCATGGCGGTGTGTAATGTGCTGGGCGCACTGGTGGGCAGCTGGCTAGCCATGCGCAAGGGGGCGGGGTTTGTGCGGCTGCTGTTCCTGGTGCTGGTGAGCGTGCTGATTTGCAAGCTGGCTTACGATATGGTGCTAGCCTGACAGCAAATTGAAAGTTTCCGCAGCGATAATCACGGCTGCTCGTTGTAAAAGTTTTTGAGGGAGGACGACAAGATGTTTGAAATGATGGGTGAAAGCACCTTCTGGATTTCTGTGCTGCAGATTATCGCCATTGATATTCTGCTGGGTGGCGACAACGCGGTAGTCATCGCACTGGCTTGCCGCAGCCTGCCGGAAGACCTGCGCAAGAAAGGTATTTTCTGGGGTGTGGTGGGGGCCATTGGCCTGCGCGTGGTGCTGATTGCGTTTGCACTGCAAATTCTGGATATCCCGTTCCTGAAGCTGGTAGGCGGTCTGCTGCTGCTGTGGATCGGTATGAAGCTGCTGGTAGGCGAAGACGATGATGGTCACGACGTTGACGGCAGTGCCCACCTGTGGGGTGCGGTCAAAACCATTATCGTAGCCGATGCCGTGATGAGTATCGATAACGTGATTGCCGTGGCGGGTGCATCCGGTGGCCATATGCCGCTGGTGGTGTTCGGTATCGTGATCAGCATCCCGATCATTGTGTGGGGCAGCCAGATCGTGATGAAACTGATGGACCGTTTCCCGATGGTGATTACGCTGGGCGGCGGCCTGCTGGGCTGGATTGGTGGCTCCATGCTGGTGAGCGATAAAGGCCTGACCGGCTTTATCGGTACGCTGCCGGGTTGGTCGCACCAGGTGGCGGGTGCGGTAGGTGCAGCGCTGGTGGTGATTACCGGCACGGTGCTGGCCAAGCGCAAGGCCGCGACGGCTAGTGCCGAGTAAGCTGGCACGGCTACGCTGAAAAAACCGCCTGCGGGCGGTTTTTTCGTATCTGTTTTTTCGTATATGGCCAAAACGCTGCGGCCAACCCTGAAGGTTGGCCGCATGCGTCCGGCGCGTGGCCGGCATGTCTTTTGTCCCGGGTACTTATGCCCCTTGTTTTACGCCTGCAGCTTGTAGCCCTTATGGGGTGGCTAGCTGTGTGTGCAGCCCGCTGCGTGGGTGGCTGGCGGTGGTCAGTGCGCTGGTGGCGCGCCGTCTGCGGTGCGTGTCAGTGTGTTTAATGTACCGCGGGCTCGGGTGAAGGTGCTTTTGATTGGCCGGCTGTTTTGCTGTGCGGCTGGATAAATATTCTGCTATTGCGCAAAATATCAGAACGATCTATCGGAACGGTGTCATGGAAGAAAATACCTACAGCCTGAGTGCGCAAGACAGAAAGATTCTGCGCGAGCTGCAGCAAAATGCACGGCTATCCAACGCCGAGCTGGCCGAGCGGGTGGGCATGTCGGCCAGTGCCTGCTGGAACCATACCCGCCAGCTGGAAAAAGAGGGCTATATCCAGGGCTATGTGGCGCTGATCGACCAGAAGCGCATGGGCCTGCGCGATACGGTGTTGATCGAGGTTACCCTGAACGCGCACGAGGAAGACACGCTGGCGCGCTTTGGCGCCGAGCTGGCGGCGCTGCCCGAGGTGCTGGAGGCGCACCTGGTGTCGGGTGAATACGATTACCTGATCAAGGTAGCGGTAGACGGCACGGCCGGTTATGAGCGCTTCCTGCGCGAGAAGCTGTACAAGATCTCCGGCATTCGCCACAGCCGTTCGCACTTTACCCTGCGCTGCATGAAATCGGTGCCGTCGGTGCAGGTGTAAGCCGGTCTGCGCGTGACGTACACAGCAAAGCGGCCAACCTTGTCACACCAGGTTGGCCGCTTTGTCATGGGCGGGGCTTAGTTTTCGCGGTATTCCAGGCTGTGCCAGGCACCGTCGTCCACGGCCAGGGCCTGGCTTAGCCAGGGCAGGGTTTCCTGCAGCGTGGCGTGTAGCGTCCACGGCGGGTTGATGATGAACATGCCGCTGCCGTGCATGCCAAAGCCGTCTTTGGATGGCGTGCGTACCGTCAGTGTGGCATCCAGCCAGCTGTGGCAGGGCAGGCCTTTCAGGTCTTTCACCATCTCTTTGATCTCGGCGCGCTGCAGCAGCGGGTACCAGATGGCGTAGGTGCCGGTGGCAAAGCGTTTCAGCGCTTCTTTCATGGCTTTCACCACGTGCTGGTAGTCGGCTTTGTCTTCGTACGGCGGGTCGATCAGCGTGAGGGCGCGGCGCGGTGGTGGCGGCAGCAGCGACTTGATGGCTTCAAAGCCGTTGGCACGCTCTACGCGCACCCGGCGGCCGGCATCGGCAAAGCAGTCTTGCAACAGCTGGTGGTCGCTCGGGTGCAGCTCGAACAGGCGCAGCTTTTCGCTGCCGGCCATGGTTTCGGCGGCAAACCACGGCGAGCCGGGGTAGTAGCGCAGTGCGCCGTCGGCGTCGGTATTGATGGCGGCGACCACGTCCAGGTAGCGCTTGACGGCGGCAGGGGCGTCGTCGCGCTGCCACAGGCGTGCCACGCCTTCGGTGTATTCGGCGGTTTTGGTGGCGTAGCCTTCGGTCAGGCTGTAAGCGCCGGCACCGGCGTGGGTGTCGATATACCAGAACGGTTTGGCTTTCTGGCCCAGGTAATCAATGATCTGTACCTGGATCAGGTGTTTCAGCACATCGGCGTGGTTGCCGGCGTGAAAGGCATGGCGGTAGCTCAGCATGGGTGGTGCACGGTATGAAGTTGGCCGCCATTGTAGCGCATCGGCTGCAGTACCGCCCGCGTGGCCACGCAGGCGGGTAGCAGGGCCGGCGTAACCGCCGGCCCTGCCGGGTGCCTAGCGTTTTTTGCCTACTGCCGGGGTGCAGTTTTGCGTGGCGGTGGCGTAACTGGTGTTCTTGATCGAGGTGTAGTACAGGCGGCAGGCTTGTACGTCGTTTTTCCAGGTTTGCGTGCAGCTGTCCATGGTGGCTTTGGCATCGCCGGCCGGGTTTTTGCCCATGGCGGCTTGCCAGCAGGCCACGGTCAGGTCCTGGCGCATGATGCTGATGCCCTGGCTGTCGCTGCCGGCGTTCCAGATCAGGCTGGGGTGGTTGCCGATGGCTACGGGTACCTGTTTGTTATTGCCGATATCCAGCGGGAACTGGTCCAGCACGCGCAGCGTACCCAGCTTGAACTGTTTGGCCAGCCACTGCCGGGCCGGGCTGCCCAGTACGACCATGGGGCGCGGTACGCTCTGGCCTGCTTTGGGCGCGGTCCAGCTTTGCATCAGTGCCAGGGTGTAGGGGGTAAAGGTGTCGTATACGCCTTCCAGTGCGGTGCCGGCATTGGCTGGCGCGGCGATCGGGGCGATGTCGTCTATGGTCTGGTACAGGCCGTTCTGGCGTACATCCACGCCATTAAAGCCCAGCAGGTTGCCCCAGCGCACGGTGGTGGCGGCGCTTAGGTAATCCTGAGTGTCGTTCAGTACCGTGTCTGGCGGGAAGTGCAGCAGCTGTACGGTGTTGTGGTTGCGTAGCGCCATGCCCAGTGTCAGGAAAAAGCGCCAGTTGCTTTGCCACTGCGGGGTCTTTTTCAGTTCTTCAGCCTTGGCGTAGCCGATATCGCCGATGTCCAGGTAGCTGCGGATGGCGTCGCTGTAGTCATCGGGTACCGGGTATTTGTTTTCGTCTTGGTTGGCAGAGTTGGCCGCACGGTTCAGGTCGGCGTACAGGCGGTCATCCTTGCGGTAGATGCGCACGGCCGAGGTGTAGCCGTCGCGCTGTACGCTCTGGCTTAGCCAGTGGCTGACGGTTTGCTCCAGCGAGTTATCCGGGGCGGGGCAGTTGCTCAGGCAGTTGGGGTAGGAAAACAGCCGGGCGGCGCGCTCGGTGCTGCCCAGGTCCACAATCAGGTTGTCCGCCTGGGCCAGCGGGCTGAGCAGCAGGGTAAGGCTAAGGGTGGCAAAGGTTTTCATCTGGGCTCTTTGGGTGGCTATTCGGTGGTGTGGAAGTGTGCTTTGAGCCCGGCCTGGATGTCGTCGATGGCGCATGCCAGCTCCTCAACCAGTTTGGCGGGTGGGGTGCCCGCTTTGGCTTGGGCATCCAGTTCTTTGGCAAGCTGCTGCATATGGGGGGCATTGATGTAGTGCCCGACCGATTTCAGGTTGTGGGCAATCAGCTGGATGGTGTCGGTATCGCCCTGCTGCCAGGCCTGGCGCAGCTGGCTGGCGTCGTCGGCGTGGTGCTGGCGGAACTTGCGCAGCAGCGACTGGAACTGCTCCGGGTTGAGCGACATGGGCAGCGGGCCGGGCTGGATGCCGGGCAGCGCAGGCGTGTCGGTGCTGTTGCTGCTGTTGGCCGGTTGTTGTTCCGCACTTGGCTGGCCGATAAAACGGCATAGCAGGCTGTACAGCTGCTCCGGCGTATAGGGTTTACTCAGGTGCTCGTCCATGCCGGCTTCCATGGCTTCCTGGCGGGCGGCGTCAAAGGCATGGGCGGTCACGGCAATGATGGGCAGGGTAGTGAGCCCCTGGGCGCGGATCTGGCGCGATGCTTCCATGCCATCCATGACCGGCATGTGCACGTCCATCAGCACGGCATCAAACAGGCCATGCAGCGCCATTTCTACCGCTTGCTGGCCATTCTCGGCGCAGCTTACCCTGGCGCCGGCTTCCTCCAGTAGCTCGCAGGCTATCTGGCGGTTGATGACATTATCCTCTGCCAGCAGGATCTGTTTGCCCTGCAGGCAGCCCCCCTTATTGGCTGCTTGGTTGGCGGGCTGAGGTTGGGCCTGCTGTTCGTGCAAGATGGCTTGGCGTAGCTGTTCCGGGCTGAGCGGTTTCACCAGCAGGGGGGCGGGGCTATCGTATTCTGCTGCACTGCTGCTGTAGCGCGGGGCAATCAACAGGATATCCGGCTCGCGCCCCGGTACCAGCCGCCGCAGGTTGGCCAGGTGGTCTGCCGCGTCGGTGTTGTCGGGCAGCTCCGCCAGCAGTAGCGCCGGGGTGACATCGCCATGCTGGTACAGCAGGGCACGGGCGGTGCCAATGCCGCTGGCACTGATAACGCTCAGCCCCATGCCTTGCAGCATGCCGCAGGTATTGTCGCGTATGCCCTCGTGGCGGTGAATCAGCAGCGCTGTTTTTTGCCCGGCCAGCGGGCTTACTTCGGTACCGGCTTCAAAGGGCAGGGTAATGGCAAAGCTGAAGCAGCTGCCCTGGCCCGGGCTGCTGGCTGCCGTGATCTGCCCGCCCATTGCCGCCACCAGCTGCTGGCAGATGGCCAGGCCCAGGCCGGTGCCGCCGTAGCGGCGGGTAATGGATTCATCGGCCTGGGTAAACGGCTGGAACAGCCGTGCCAGGTGGGCCTCGTCAATGCCGATGCCGGTATCGCTCACGGCAAAGTCCAGTGTCACAACGCCTTCATCCGTGGCTTGCTGGGCATGGCGGCTGATGTGCAGGCATACCTCACCGCTGTCAGTAAACTTCACCGCATTGTTCAGCAGGTTCAGCAGGATCTGGCCTAGCCTTACCGTGTCGCCACTCAGGACGCGTGGCACGTCCGGGCCAATGTCTACAATCAGCTCCAGCTGTTTGTTGTCCAGCTGCGGGCGTAGCTGGTCGGTCAGCGAGCCGATAAAGCTCTCCAGCTTGAAGGCGCGCTGTTCCAGCTGCAGGGTGCCGATTTCGGAGCGGGAAAAATCCAGAATGTCATTGATGATGACCAGCAGCGAGTTGCCAGCGTGGTGGATTTTTTGCAGATAGTCGCGTTCGCGCGGGCTGGTGCTGTGCTGCAGCGCCAGGTTGGACAGGCCGATGATGGCGTTCATCGGTGTGCGGATCTCGTGGCTCATGCGCGCCAGAAAGCCTGATTTGGCGCGGTTGGCTTCTTCGGCGTGGCGTACCGCCTGTTGCAGCTCGCTTATCCAGCTGCGGACAAAGCGGTAGCCCAGCGATGCCATGGCCAGGAACATGATGGAGAGCACCATGTAGACCGACGAGGACGATGCGGTAATCAGCTCGGTAGCCTGCTGCCAGCCAGCCACGGTGTTCAGGTTGGTGCTGGCGGTAATGGCCTCATGGCTGAGCCAGAACGACAGCGCGATATACATGTAAACGCCAATCACCACCATGCTGGCGGCCAGCAGCATCCAGCGCAGGCTGGTACGCGAACTATTAGCCAGCTGAAACAGTGCGCGGTTGCGCCAGTTGCACACCGGGTCGGCCACGATAGCCAGTATCGGGGCGGTAATGAACAGCATCTGCAGCAGGTTGCCCAGCCACCAGCCCTGCCACAGGCCAAAGGCTTCACCCGAGGCCATTTGGTTGGTGTGTATCCAGATAAACGCCCCACTGGCGCTGAACACACTGCTAAAAAACGCCAGCAAGCCATAAAATAGCAGCGAGTCCATGCTGCGTAGGTTAAGCGGAATCGCCATGGCACGGTAGGCGATCGTGAACACCGTCAGGCCCAACGGGTTGGCCAGAGCAAACAAGGCAGCCCAGCCCGGGGCCATGCCGGCGTACACCGACAGGATAAAGGTAGACAGAAAAGCCGGAATGACGCCCCATGCCAAGCCAAACAGCAGGGTCCACAACAGGCAGATGGTGAGTGGCGGATAAGCAGAAACAAAAAACGACACGCCACCAAAATTCATCGGCATGCCGGACCACTGGAAGATGACCGCGCCCAGCCCCAGCGCAACGCACGCGAGAGTGGACATTACCCACGCCAATAACAGCAGGCTACGCGGCGCATTGGCGCTCATGCGTAAGCGGCGTAGGGAAATGGGGCGATAGCTACCATTTTCCATGGGTCGATTGCTTTGTATATCCACGCTACTGTCCTGTCGGATAGATAAATCGGCTGAAGCAGATAGGATTTTGGCATAGGAGTGCCGCTTTTGTGTGTTAGATATTGGCAAAATTCAATAAAAAAGCGACGCAAAATAGCGTCGCTGGGAGATCTGCTGTCAGCTTGGTGTAATTGGCAAGCAAGTACTACAAGCTGATGCAGAGGTTTGTTTTTAATGCTGCAGCTTTACTGTGCTTTTGCCACCAGGCGCCAGGCGTGCAGCAGTGGTTCGGTGTAGCCGGATGGCTGGGCGCAGCCCTTGAACACCAGGTCGCACGCAGCCTTGAATGCCACCGAGCTATCGAAGCGGCCAGCCATGTTCTGGTAGGCAGCATCGCCAGCGTTCTGCTGGTCGACCACGGCGGCCATGCGCTGCAGGGTTTCCGTTACCTGCGCCTCGGTCACAATGCCGTGGCGCAGCCAGTTGGCAATGTGCTGGCTGGAAATGCGCAGTGTGGCACGGTCTTCCATCAGACCCACGTTATGGATGTCCGGTACCTTGGAGCAGCCCACGCCCTGGTCGATCCAGCGCACCACATAACCCAGAATGCCCTGTGCGTTGTTGTCCAGCTCCTGTTGGATATCGGCAGCGCTCCAGTCAGGGTTGGCCGCCACCGGGATGGTCAGCAAGGCGTCCTGCAGGTCTTCGGCGGGCTGGGCTTCCATGCCTTTCTGTACGTCTTGCACGTTTACCTGGTGGTAGTGCAGGGCGTGCAGTACCGCAGCAGTCGGCGACGGTACCCAGGCGGTGTTGGCGCCGGCTTTCGGGTGACCGATTTTCTGTTTCAGCATGTCGGCCATCAGGTCCGGCATGGCCCACATGCCCTTGCCGATCTGGGCGCGGCCACGCAGGCCACTGGCCAGGCCTACTTGCACGTTGTTGCGCTCGTAAGCTTGAATCCAGCTGCTGGTTTTCATGTCGCCTTTGCGGATCATCGGGCCTGCTTCCATCGAGGTGTGCATCTCGTCGCCGGTGCGGTCCAGGAAACCGGTGTTGATGAAGGCTACGCGGTGACGGGCGGCGGCAATGCAGGCGGCCAGGTTCACGCTGGTGCGGCGTTCTTCGTCCATGATGCCCAGTTTTACCGTGTATTGCGGCAGGCCCAGCAGGTTTTCCACCGCGCCGAACAGCTCGTTGGCAAACGCCACTTCGTCCGGGCCGTGCATTTTGGGCTTCACGATATAGATGGAACCGGTACGCGAGTTGCCGCGGCGCTGTTGGTCGTGCAGGGCGATCAGGGTGGTGACCACGGCGTCCATGATGCCTTCCGGAATCTCGCGGCCTTCGCCGTCCAGAATGGCCGGGTTGCTCATCAGGTGGCCCACATTGCGGATGAACAGCAGGCTGCGGCCGTGCAGGGTCAGGCTGCCACCGGCGGCCGCGCTGTACTGGCGGTCG
Source organism: Neisseriaceae bacterium (assembly GCA_027489245.1). Classification (GTDB taxonomy): domain Bacteria; phylum Pseudomonadota; class Gammaproteobacteria; order Burkholderiales; family Chromobacteriaceae; genus Vogesella. Next base: position 214,730 of record JAIYAC010000025.1, read on the forward strand.
GCGTTCATGCGGCGGGTGAAGGTCTTGCCGCCTTTGGCTACTTCTTCGGTCAGCGTGCCTTGCATCAGGCCCAGCCAGTTGCGGTACACCACCACTTTGTCGTCGGCGTCCACGGCGGCGACCGAGTCTTCACAGTCCATGATGGTGCTGATGGCCGCCTCCATCACGATGTCTTTCACGCCGGCGCCGTCCTGGGCGCCGATGGCGCTGTTTTTATCGATCTGGATTTCAAAGTGCAGGCCGTTGTTCTTTAGCAGTATGGCGGTCGGGGCGGCGGCATCGCCGTTAAAGCCAATGAATTGTGCCGGTTGTTTCAGGCCGGTGCTGCTGCCGTTTTGTAGCAGCACTTCCAGCTGGCCATTGGCCACGCGGTAGGCAGCGGCCTGGCTGTGCGAGCCGGTTTCCAGGGCTGCAGCCTGGTCCAGGAAAGCACGGCCAAAAGCGATGACCTTGCTGCCGCGGGACGGGTTGTAGCCGCCAGCGCGGGTGGCGCCGTCGTCTTCGCTGATGGCGTCGGTGCCGTACAGCGCATCGTACAGGCTGCCCCAGCGGGCGTTGGCCGCATTCAGGGCATAGCGGGCGTTCATGACAGGCACCACCAGCTGCGGGCCGGCTTGCTCTGCCAGCTCGGTGTCAATATTGCTGGTATCGATGCGGCTGTCGGCCGGGGCGGGCTGCAGGTAGCCGATGCTGGACAAAAAGGCTTTATAGGCAGCCATGTCGGCAATCGGGCCGGGCTGCTGGCGGTGCCACTGGTCGATTTCAGTCTGCAGGCGGTCACGCTCGGCCAGCAGGGCGCGGTTTTTCGGCGCCAGGGTATGGACCAGCGCATCGAAGCCTTGCCAGAAGGCGTCGCTCGCCATGCCGGTACCCGGCAGGGCTTCCTGTTCGATAAAGTCGTGAAGGTTGGCCGCAACGGCGAGGCGATGCTTCTGGATACGTGCAGTCATGGAAGGCTCTCTATTGTCGTGTTGCGCGGCTGCGCATGGGTTTGGAATAAGTATCGATGGAGTCAGTGTAGCCATGTTGCTGCGCTGCGCAAAGCGCTAAAATGCCATAACATTTTTTACTTTTGGTGCATCAATGGCCGCGCTAAAGCAGCTGGAAACCTTTGTTTCAGTGGTGAATCTGGGCAGCCTTTCTGCCGCCGCCAGGCAGGAGGATGTAGTGCCGGCCATTATCGGGCGCCGGCTGGATGCGCTGGAAAACCGCCTGGGTGTGAAGCTGCTGGTGCGTACCACACGCAGCATTTCGCTAACCCAGGAGGGCTCGGCTTTTTACGAGGATTGCCTGCGTATTCTGGGGGAGCTGGCCGAGGCAGAGTCTGCTGTGGCCAGCGGCAGCGCCCGCGCCCGTGGGCATTTGCGCCTGTCTGCCCCGGCTGGCTTTGGCCGCCGCCATGTGGCGCCGCACGTGGCCAGCTTTTTGCGCGCACACCCGGATATCCGCATTACGCTGGATTTGTCCGACCGCCTGACCGACCTGGTGCGCGACCGCATCGACTGCGCTATTCGTATTTCCGACCTGGCCGATTCCAGTCTGATTGCCGTGCGGCTGGCCGAAAACCGCCGCGTAGTGGTGGCCGCGCCGGCCTACCTGGCGCAGCGCGGTACGCCCAAGGCACTGGCCGACCTGGAGCAGCACGATTGCCTGTCGCTAGGGGAGAGCCAAAGCCGGGGCTGGACGTTCAAGGTGGGTGGCGAGCTGGTCAACCTGAAAGTGCGCGGCGCGCTGGAATGCAACGACGGTGCCGTGCTGCACGACTGGGCGCTGCAGGGGCTGGGTCTGACCTGGCGCTCGATGTGGGAGGTAAAAGACGACATTACCGAGGGCCGGCTGGTGACGGTGCTGGATCGATTTTCCTCGCCGGATTACCCGGTGTACGCCGTGGTGGCGCAGCGCAAGTTCCTGCCGGGCAGGGTGCGGCTGTTTATCGACCACCTGCGCGAGGTCTACGCCACGCCGGGTTACTGGGATTAAGCTGCCACAGTGGTGTGCTGCGTAACGGTATGGCCGCTACCGTGCGGTGCGGTAAGTATTTGATAAATCATGCCGTGTTTTTTCTTATCGAAAAAAATGCAAAAAAATGGCAATCAGGGGCTTGACGGGGATAGGGCGCGTTGACATAATTCGCCTCCTGTTCTGGCGGGGTTCCCGAGCGGTCAAAGGGATCAGACTGTAAATCTGACGGTTCTGCCTTCGAAGGTTCGAATCCTTCCCCCGCCACCAGAATACTGAAAAGCCCGTGTCGAAAGACACGGGCTTTTCGCTTTTAACAAAGCCCGCTTGCCTTGCTCGCGGGCTTTGTCTTGTCAGTGACAAGACAGCCCGGGCCCGCGTCGAACAGTGCGGGCTTTTTCATGGCGGCACTGTTTGCCGGGCTGCATGCGGCCAACCTTGCCGAAAGTTGGCCGCATGCGTTGGCGGATGACGCTACAGCCAGCCCGATTTCTTGAAGCGCCACCACAGCACGCTATCGAGCACCACCATGATCAGCAGGGTGGTCGGGTAGCCGGTAACCGACTTTAGCTCCGGCATGTGCTCGAAGTTCATGCCATAGATACCGGCAATCATGGTGGGGACGGCAAACAGCGCCGCCCAGGCAGCCAGTTTTTTGCTGACGCTGGAATCGTCCAGCGAAATCATGGCCAGGTTCACCTGGATGGCGGTAGCCAGCATGTCGCGCTGCGATTCCAGATTACGGATGATGCGCGCCAGGTGGTCGTCTACGTCGCGATAGTAGTCTTGCAGGCCGCCGCACACCCGCGGCACGCGCCCGCCGTGCAGGCGGGCGGTGGCTTCGTGCAGCGGCACCAGAGCGTGGCTTACCATCACCAGCTTGCGTTTCAGTGCGTACAGGTCTTGTATGTTTTGCCGTGCCTGGCCGTTGCGCGAGAACAGCCGCTCTTCCAGCGCCTCCAGCTCGTCTTCCAGCTGGTGCATGACCGAAAAGTAGCGGTCTACCACCGCATCCATCAGCGCGTAAAACACAAAGCCGGCGCCGTGCTGTAGCAGATGCGGCTCGCGCTCGCAGCGTTCGCGCACGTTCTGGAAGCCTTTGCGCGTGCCGTTGCGGATGGACAGCACGTAGTTGGCGCCGACAAATACATCCACCTCGCCCTCGTTCAGGTAGCCCTCGTCGTCCAGCTGCAGGGTTTTCATCACGCAGAACAGCATGTCGTCGTATTCGTCCAGCTTGGGGCGCTGGTGGCCGTGCTGGGCGTCTTCTACGGCCAGCTCGTGCAGGTCGAACTCGCGCGCCAGCTGGCTGATTTCGCTGGGTAGCGGGTCTTTCAGGGCGACCCAGACAAAACAGTCTGGCCGGCGCAGGTAATCGTGGATGTCGGTGCTGGCGATATCGCCCAGTTTCTGGCCGTTCTGGTAGGCCACGCAGTTGATCAGCATGCGGCGTGTCTCGTTATGGTTATGGTGCCGGCCTGGGGTGGCGGGGGTGGTCTTGAGACATTGTTGTGCCTGTGGCGGCACATTGCCAGCTTCATGTACGGCACGCCCCACCAGGGCTGGCTAGCGTGCCGCGCGGTGTTGGCAATAAATGCCCTGCGCGGCTGCCGTGGCGCAGTGTCGTTGCCGTGCTCTTGAAATACCCGGCGTTTGCGGCCATCTGCAAGGTTTATTGCTTTATTGGGGTGCTGTGGTGAATAAACCAAGCCTGCTGCAAAAACTCACGCCGTTGGGCGGTTTGTTGCCCTTCATGCGCCCTTATCGCCGCCGTTTTGTGCTGGCGGGGCTGTCGCTGCTGGTGGCGGCGGCGGCAACGCTGCTGCTGCCGGTGGCGTTTCGCTACCTGGTGGACCACGCATTCAGCCAGCGCGAGGCGGTAGACGGCTATTTTCTGGCGCTGTTTGGCCTGGCCAGCGTGCTGGCGCTGTTTACCGCGCTGCGCTTTTATCTGGTGTCGTGGCTGGGCGAGCGCATTACGGCAGATTTGCGTAGCGCGGTGTACCGGCACGTGGTGGGCATGAGCCCGGAATACTTCGAGACTCTGCAAACCGGCGAGGTGTTATCGCGCCTGACCACCGACACCACACTGGTGCAAACCGTAGTGGGCACCAGCTTGTCCATGGGCCTGCGCAATGTGCTGCTGATGCTGGGCGGCCTAGTAATGCTGGCGGTGACCAGCCCCAGCCTGACCGGCTATATCTTGCTGACGCTGCTGCTGGTGGTGGTGCCGATTCTGGTCTACGGTCGCCGCGTGCGCGCGCTGTCGCGTTCCAGCCAGGATCGCATTGCCGACTCGAGTGCCATGGCGGGCGAGGCGCTGAACGCGGTGCAGACGGTGCAGGCTTTTGCGCAGGAAGCGCACGAAGTGGCGCGCTTTGATGTGTCGGTGACGCGCAGTTTTGATACTGCGCTGGCGCGCATTGTGGCGCGCAGCCAGCTGACCGCGCTGGTGATCTTGCTGGTGTTCGGTGCCATCGTGTTTGTGCTGTGGCTGGGCGCGCACGCCGTGCTGGCCGGGCAGATGAGTAGCGGCCAGCTGGCGCAGTTCATCCTGTACGCGGTGGTCACCGCCGGTGCCATTGGCGCCGTGGCCGAGGTCTGGGGCGACTTGCAGCGCGCTGCCGGTGCCACCGAGCGCCTGCTGGCGCTGCTGGCCCAGCGCTCGCCGGTGCAGCCGCCCGCACAGCCCCTGCCGCTGCCGCCAGAGGGCGAGGGCCTGCGGCTGGATAATGTCACCTTTGCCTACCCGTCGCGCCCCGGCCAGCCGTCGCTACAGGGGCTGAACCTGCAGGTGCGCCCTGGCGAACAGGTGGCGCTGGTGGGTCCGTCCGGCGCCGGCAAGACCACGCTGTTCCAGCTGCTGCTGCGCTTTTACGACCCGCAAGTTGGCCGCATCCTGCTCAATGGCGTCCCCATAGACCAGCTGGACCCGGCCGCGCTGCGCCGCCATATCGGCATTGTGCTGCAAGACACGGTGATCTTTGCTGCCAGCGCGCTGGAAAACATCCGCTACGGCCGCCCCGACGCCAGCGATGCCGAGGTGATCGCCGCTGCCCGCGCTGCCGCCGCGCACGATTTCATCGAAAAGCTGCCCGAGGGCTACCACAGTTTTCTGGGTGAACGCGGCGTGCGCCTGTCTGGCGGCCAGCGCCAGCGCATTGCCATTGCCCGCGCCATCCTGAAAAACCCGCCCGTTTTGCTGCTGGACGAAGCCACCAGTGCGCTGGACGCCGAATCGGAACAGCTGGTGCAGCAGGCGCTGGAGCACGCGGCAGCAGGGCGTACCACGCTGGTGATTGCCCACCGCCTGGCCACCGTCAAGCAGGCAGACCGCATTATCGTGCTGGACGGTGGCCGCATCGTGGCCGAAGGCCGCCACGAGCAGCTGCTGCACAGCTCGCCGCTGTACGCCAGGTTGGCCGCACTGCAGTTTGGTCACGACTAGGTGTGGCGGCGCAGCGTGCCGGGCGGTGCCAAGGCCGCCGGATGTGCGATAATCCTCACCCGTTTTTCAGCCCTGAACAGGAAGCATCATGCAGATAACCGAAGCCCGCGTAGAACGCCTCGTGGTACACCGTGTTGGCAACCCGGCCCGCAGCGAGCCGCTGCAGCTGTCCGGCAAGGCCACCCAGGTGGACGAGGGCGTGTCGGCGCTGATTCTGGACGGCTACCTGAAGGGCATTGTGTCCGACAAGAAAAAGTACCAGTTCTACCACGAGAGCGACCTGAACCTGAACGAGCTGTACCACTACAGCCGCCAGTTCTTCCGTGGCGAGGCCGACCTGCTGGAGGTGTCGCAGCGCATTGCCAAGCACCTGTATGCCCGCTCGCAGCACCCCAACATCATGGCTGGCGACCTGCTGGTGATTTTGTTTTCCGGCCTGAGCGATGGCGACCGCGAAGTGCGCGCGCTGGGCTTGTTTAAAGCCGAAATCCAGGAAGACTTTCTCACCATCGTGGAAAGTGGCGAGGTGTTCGACATCAGCCACGCCAGCGGCATCAACCCGCGCCTGATCGACAAAGGCGCGCTGCTGCTGGAACACGGCCCGCTGCTGTACGCGGTAGATCGCCAGGGCAACGAGGCCAAATTCTGGCTGGACGACTTCCTGCAGGCCATGCGCGTGCCGGATACCAGCACCAGCAGCAAGGTGGTGGCCGAGGTGCTGGAGCAGATCTCGGAAGAAATTGACGACCCGCAAGAGCAGGTGCGCTTCAAGGACGAGGTGATGAACCTGTGCAAGACCGAGCCCGAGCTGTCGCCGCGCCAGATGGGCAGCATGGCCGAGCGCTATGTTGGGTCGGAAGAGGTTGGCCGCTTGTTTGATAACGCCGCCGAGAGCTACGGTTTCTCGCTGGAAAGCGACGCGCCGCTGCCGGCGCAGTCGGTGGCCAAGCGCCTGGAAAAGAGCTGGAGCAAAGTCGGCATCGGCCACGGTGTCAGCCTGCTGCTGCCATCCGATCTGAGCTTGCAGAACGTGCGCAGCGTGAAGGGCGAAAACGGCGAGCTGACGCTGACGCTGTTTTTGCAGCAGAAGGCAGACTAGTCGTTACCTCATCATGATGCCAGCGGTGCTAAGTCATGCTAGCCATGACCTGGTAGCCCTGGCGCTGATGGAGCTGGCGCCGCTGCTGCAAAGCGTGGATGTCAGCGACGATGGCGCTGGCACGGTTTTCCCATCGATGGTGTCGTCGCACATGTGATGCAGCTGCCTGGCCGATCTCGCGCAGCGTCTCGTGCCTGGTTTTCCACTGTGCTAGCGTGTCACGCAGAGTTTCCGGCTGGTAGGCGATGTAGTGTTCGCCATCGGTAAAATGCGCCTGCACATCATGTGCCGGATCGTAGTCGGTATGATTAATCAGGATAGTGCCGCCGGTAGCCATGCACTCCAGTACCCGCTGGTGCATGCCGAAGGCGCCATTGTGCAGATTAAACTGGCTGCGACGATAGACGTGGCCCAGTTCGCTGCCCCAGCTCAGGTTGCGTTGATAGTAGGGCGCTAATCGCTCCCAACCTAGCCATTGGTTCGGGCCAAATAGCTGTAGCTGTAACCCTTCGTCCAGTACTGCATTGGCATTGCCTAGCCGGTCGGGAATGCGTGGTAGCTCTGTGTCGAGCAGTAGCAGTGTCCAGTGCGAGTCGAACAGGGCTAGCATCTCATCAATACTGATGGAGATTCCCAAGCGTTTGTTGATCTCCTCGGTCATCAGCGCATGGATGTCGTCAGTGGAGTGGCGGCTGATTGAGACTCTGTGCTGATAGCTCAGGCTGAAGATAAGGTCGCCCACTGACACCTGCCGCCCCTGATGCTTGGCGATCACCAGCTCGTGCATGTCGGCTGTCGGCTTGATCGGTTTGGGAATATAGCCACAAATGGAAGCCAGGCCTTGCACTGGACGGCTGTCTGGCTGGCTGGTGTACAGGTCGGTATCGGCGCCAGGCTGCAGTATCTTCCACTCGTGATTGCTGGCCTGGGCATGCAGCCCGAAGTAATCTGCCTTTAGCAGGCCGTATAGCAAGTCGCTACCGCCAAAGCGCTTGTCCGCACGGTGCAACAGTTTCTCACCTGTGACTGCGTCGTGATGCCAGGCATCCTGAATCCAGCAAAGATGCAGGCACGAGGCCGGAAGTGCCAGTGGCGACTGACCGCGTGTTCGATTGATCTCGAACACAGCATCCGGGCACAGCTTGTCCAGCTCGTTGCCCAGCACATCTGCAGGCTTATCGGCGTCCAGCATCTGACAATCCACACCAATGCTGTGGAACCCTTTCATCAAGGCAAAAGACATATTCAGCAAGTAGGTATTGCTGGTGCTGCACAGTATGGCCAGTCGGAGTGGGGTCATCATCAGTTTACGAATACCGGCATGTCATCGCGTTTGAAATAGCGCACATAGTCATCAATGATCAGGCGCAGCTCTTCTTCTTCTTCTTCGGTACGGATTTCCGGGATGATGAAATCCGGCACCGGGTTTTTGCAGAACTCGGTCCAGATGTCTTTCTTGAATTTGCCCGTCCGCAGTAGCTCTTCGTAGTAGGGCGTTTCCGCCAGCGGGGAGAGGAGATTGAAGTAGGGGAGCTTAATGCCCAGATCCCGGATGCGTTGTGGCAGGGTGCGGCGGTATTCGCTGGTTTCGCCCGGCGCGCCGATGATGAAGTAGCCCAGAATGTCGATGCCGTACTGCTGGCACAGCGTAGAGAATTGCTCGATATGTTTGTAGCGGGAGGATTTTTTGAAGCCTGCCAGAATGGTGTCGTCCAGGCTCTCGATTCCAACGTGGAGGCGTTTGCAACCTGCCTCTGCCAGGTCGGCGATAACGGATTCCCGTACTTCTACTGTGCCCCTGGCACTCCAATCTACTTTGATGTTTTCGCGTACCAGCGCTTTGGACATTTCGCTGACACGGTTGCGGTTGACGTTGAACGCATCGTCCAGAATGTGGACGGACGTGGCGCCGAGCTCGAGCAGCGCCTTGAACTCCTCGACACAACGCTCGGCGGATTTGAAGTTGAAGGTTTTCTGCTGCACATCACAGTAGGTGCATGCGTAAGGACAGCCTTTGGAACTGAACATCGGCAAGCGTAGCGACCCTACATCAAACAAAAGATCCTCGTTTTTTTCGATGCGGTAATCGTCAATGTTCAGCAGGTGGCGTGCTGGTAGCGGAATGGTGTTGAGGTTGACTTGCCCCCCCCAGAACACGCCTTCAGGGCAGCCGGCTTGCAGCCACTGAGGGAAGGTCACTTCGGCGTCGTCCACGAACACGGCGTGAGCACCCTGTTCCAGAATGTAGTTGTAGCTCTTGGTGGCGTGCGGCCCGCCAACAATCTTGATGGGCGCACTCGTGCGCTGCAGGATCTGCACCATAGCCCACGCACGGTACGTAACCACGGACAAACCCAAGACATCAGGAGCCCAGGCCTCGATCTGGTCGATGGTTTCCTGCAGATCCAGCCCCAGGCTGGCGGCATCAAGCACTTTTACTTCGTACTGGGGTGGTACGCACGCTGCCAGGCTCAATACGCCCAGAGGCATGTATTTGACGGCTTTGTTTTTATAGAACTTTGCGGTAACCCTGTCTCTGACTTCACCTTCGTACGGCATGACGACAAACAAGATTTTTTTCGGATTCACTGGTTGGTTTCCCGGGTTCTTATTCAAACGATCTGTAGCACCTTGTGCTGGGCGTGTGTGTGGGTTGCCGCAGCAGGCGATCAGTTCGACCGTAGCTATCAACGGTTTTCGGCATACTCTATGAGTATCTTTAAATTATTCTATAAGTTTAACGAAAATTGCAACTGGCATAAGGTGTGTGCCAAGGCGTGGTGCATGGGGGCTGTATGGTGCGAGGAGCGGCGGGCATGGCAGCAGAAGGCACGCGCAGTGCGCCGCCCTCTGCTAGGCGTTGCCAGCACGGCGGCTACATGCTTTTGAGATCGAGATGCACGGCCTTGTTTGCCAACCAATAGGCCGTGTCTGCTGCTTACAGGCTGCCGGCTTTAAGTGCTTGTAGGTACTTGTACACAGTGGCGCGGCCCAGGCCCAGTACGTTGGCGATGTAGTGGGTGGCGCTCTTGCCCTGGAACGCCCCCTCGGCGTAGAGCGCGGCCACCAGCTCGCGGCGCTGTTCTCGCCCCAGACCGTTCAGTGCCAGCTGCCGCTGCTGCAGCCAGCCGTGCATGAAGGTATTGATGCGCTCCTGCCAGTCATCACGAAACAGCCATGTCTTCGAATACGGCAATGTTGAAGTTGATGCACATCACGCCCAGTGCCTGCCCGGCGTCGTCGAATAGCACGCTGCTGACGTAGCGCATGCGGCGGCCGTCCCAGTTCAGCTTTTCGTAGGGGCCGACAAAACGGTCGGCAATGGTGCGCTCGATGTCTTCCAGCCCGGATTCATCGCCAATTTCGCGCCGCGACAGGTTATTGGCCAGGTAGCGTACGCGCTGCTGGCTCGATCATGGGTGCTTTAAAACGGTAGGTAGTCCTCACTTGCGGATGTAAAGCATCTCTGTTGGAGTGTTGGATTTATGACTTGGCGCGTGCATTTTGAAAAAGGTTTCGATTTTGATTGAGATGGTCAAAATGATATTTTTCTGAAAATTCGCAGCAATGACTCATTTTCAAATTCGGCTTTTCTAGCGTTGGCTGACTGTATGCTATCAAACCAGAGTTGTGCCATCTTTATCTGCCCGTCTTTGTTTAGATGACACCTGTCAAATCGATAGTTATCACCCAGGCTATTATTGTTTGGGCCTGGGTAAAAAATAGGCAAGTCGTTGGCAAGTTCTTGTTGTGCCATCTCAATTTTTTTGTCGTAGTTCCCTGTGCAGCGAGAGTGCATGGCTATAATCCATGGTGTGCCTATGGAAATTGTTGAATTGATCATTTTGTACAATTTTACAAAATCTGATTTGTATTTGGCTGGTTTTGTGCCAATGTCTGAAGACCCTTGGTGCCAGAAAACATAGTCGAATTTTATTTTTCTGCGCTGGATTACTGACATTGAGTGTATAAACTTTGAGTGAGCACGGCCACCATTCAGCCAGTCGGCGATTTTTGTTCCGGCTACACCAATTGGCATGAATATAACTCTGTCGGCCATTTTTGCGCCAATCATTTTTTTCCCCAATGGCATCCACATGCTGCCGCCATTGCAGTCCGCCCAGAGGAAGGGATCTCTTGCATCGATGATATTTCCTTCCAGATCATACTGGTATACGCCCGGTTCGCGATCAAAGGAATAGGCATTGCAGTTTGCGGAGATAGACTGCCCTATTATTAGAATCGACAGGTCTTTTGCAAGTAATGATTGGGTAAAAAGCGCTAGCAATGCAAGTGTGAATGTTATTCTAGCAGCCGATGACATAGCGACTCCTTTTTTTCATGAATTTTCTTGCTATTTCTACACAGAATATGCTACCGACTATCATTATCGTGACCTCTGTAAGTAATATTAACGCTGGACGATTGATTGATAGGTAGGTAATAGCTTTATTGGCAACGATTTTCCACAGCCAATGCAGGAAAAACAAGCCGAAAGAGATGTCAGCAATATAGGATAAGGAATCGTTCTTTTTATGTAAATACCTAGTAGTGGCCCAGTATATGATTATTAGCATGAAGAACTTGCCAATTTGCATGAAGTTTGGGTTAAAAGCGCCTGAAATGAAACCCCTGGTATTGATGTGTGCTTGATTTATGTATGCGATAAAAGTAAGTGCTATTAAAGCCATGAAAGGATACACTTTTTTTGCATCACTGTTTTCAAGCTGCTTGCAGAGGTTACTTCCCTTGGCGAAATACATTCCCATCATGTAGAATCCTAGGAAGTGGAGAGAGCTCAGGATAGGGTTTGTATTTAACAGTGGCCTGCTACTGAATAACGAAAATACTAAAGAAATAACCAAGGCCGCTGGAAGAAATTTTGATTTTGCTATGTTAATAAGGATGGGAGCTGTGAGGAAGAAGCACCATATCATTGGTATGAACCACATCGGTCCATTAATGGGGCCTCCTGCCCAAAGACTCCATGCGACGTATGCTGTTGGTTTTAAACCAAATGCGTTATTCTGTCCTATGTAGAGTCCTGTGCTAATGGTAATAATTGATAAGAAGAAATATGGGGCAGCTACGAACTTGATTTTTTTTGATAAATAGGATCTAAAATTGAAATTTTCTGATGATAGGTGATAGAACAAAAAGCCAGAGATAAAGACAAAAAAGGTAGTTGCATCGCCCAATATAAAGAGCCCTAGTAGCTTCCAGTTGCCAAGCGTTGACAAGTTCAGGTGAGAAAAAATTACGAATAAAATCGCAATGGCACGAAAATTTTCAATCGAATAGTTGATACTATTCCTTGAATTAGAGGGGACTTGAGATTTTATATGGCTGTTTTTTTGCATGAGTAATATGATATTGCATAGTTATTTTTTATGCGAAACTTTTTTCGATTTAAAATTGCAATTTACTGATTGTATTGCAATTTTATTGCAATAGTAACCTGCTGAATTATTAATTTCTATATGTTCCTGTGATCATTGTGATGTGCTTTTCGAACCGATACAGCAAGCTGCTGCCCACCGTGGCCGCGCTGAAAGGCAAAGCCGTGGGCGTGCTGCAGGGCGCCACGCAGGAAGACTTTGTGCGCAAGCACTGGGAGCATCAGGGCGTGAAAGTGGTGGTCTACCGTGACCAGAGCCAGATCTACCTGGACCTGGCGGCCGGCCGCCTGGATGCCTCGGTGCAAGAAGGGCAGAATGCGCAAGAAGGCTTTCTGGATAAGCCGCAGGGCAAGGCATTCGAGTTCAAGGGCAAGGTGCTGAGTGACTTTGCCACGCTGGGTGAAGGCACCGGCCTGGGCCTGCGCAAGGGCGACCCGCTGAAAGCCGAGCTGGACAAGGCTATCCGCGCGCTGAAGCAGGACGGCACCCTGAGCCGCCTGTCGCAGAAGTACTTCAAGCGCGACATCATCGCCCAATAAGCTATACAGACCAGCCCGGCAGCACGCCGGGCGGCGGTGCGCCAGGGTTGGCCGCCGCCAGCTCATTACCGCCGCGGCCAACCCTGGCGCGGCTGCAGGAAGGCAACAAGCAGCATGGATGCAGATGTAATCGTATTGGGTGCCGGCATGGTCGGCGTATCGGCAGCACTGGCGCTGCAGCAGCATGGCCGCCAGGTATGGCTGCTGGACCGCCGTGCCCCGGGCGAGGAAACCAGCCACGGCAACGCTGGCTTGCTGGAGCGGGCGGCGGTGATACCGTATGGTTTTCCGCGCCAGCTGTCGTCGGTGCTGCGCCTGGCGGCCAACCGCTCGCCCGATGTGCGTTACCACCCGGCCACGCTGCCATCCTACGCCGGCTGGCTGTGGCAGTACTGGCGCGAGTCGGCACCTGCCAGGCTGGCCGCCACCGGCCGCGCCATGCTGCCCTTGCTGGAAGCCTGCCTGCCCGAGCACGACGCCTGGATCCGCGCTGCCGGGGTGACCGGGCTGCGCCGCAGCGAGGGCCTGCTGGAAGCCTGGCGCGGCGAGGCGGCATTTTTTGACGAAGCGGCCAACGCTCAGCGTATCGCCCGCGAATACGGCCTGGGCCTCACCGTGCTGGACGCCGCAGCCTTGCGCCAGGCCGAACCGGGCCTGGGGCAGGGCTTTAGCGGGGCGATTCACTGGCACGACCCGCACAGCATCCGCGACCCTGGCGCGCTGGTGCGCGGCTACGCTACCTATTTCCAGACATTGGGCGGGGTACTCAAACAGTGCGCGGTGCAGGGTTTGCGCCAGGCTAGCAAGGGCTGGCAAGTGATTACCGACGCTGGCGTGCTGCAGGCGCGTGAAGTGGTGCTGGCCATGGGGCCGTGGTCGGACGACGTCTTTACGCCGCTAGGCTACCGTATTCCACTGCAGGTAAAGCGCGGCTACCACATGCACTATCACGCCAGTGGGCCGGGCCTGCAACGTACGGTGGTAGACATGGAAAACAGCTTTCTGGTGGCGCCGATGGCGCGTGGCCTGCGCCTGGCTACCGGCGTGGAGCTGGCGCGCCGCGACGCGCCGCCCACGCCAAACCAGCTGGCGCTGGCCGAGGCGCTGGCGCAGGGCCTGTTTCCGCTGGGCGAGCGGGTGGATGCCGAGCCGTGGGTAGGCTGCCGCCCGTGCCTGCCGGACATGCGCCCGGTTGTCGGTGCCGCACCGCGCCACCCCGGTTTGTGGTTCAGCTTTGGCCACAGCCACCTGGGGCTGACGCTGGGGCCGGTATGCGGCCGCTTGCTGGCCGAGATGATGCTGGGCGAGAGGCCGTTTACCGACCCCGCACCGTACTCCCCAGCGCGCTTTGCCTAATCAAGATGGCTGTGTAGAAGTGACAAGGGCCTGTCCCGCCATGCGGCGGGACAGGCCCTTGTGCCATGTGCTGCGGCCAACCCTGCCGATCAGCACTCCACAATATTCACCGGCACCTCGATCACATTGATCGCCAGGCCGCCGCGGGCGGTTTCCTTGTACTTGGTGCTCATGTCGCGGCCGGTGTCGCGCATGGTCTTGATCACGCGGTCCAGCGACACAAAGTGCTGGCCGTCACCACGCAGCGCCATACGGGCGGCGTTGATGGCCTTGATCGACGCCATGGCGTTGCGCTCAATGCACGGCACCTGTACCAGGCCGCCCACCGGGTCGCAGGTCAGGCCCAGGTTGTGTTCCATGCCGATTTCGGCGGCGTTTTCCACTTGCTCCGGCGTACCGCCCAATACTTCGGCCAGGCCGCCTGCCGCCATGGAGCAGGCCGAGCCGACCTCGCCCTGGCAGCCTACCTCGGCGCCCGAGATCGACGCGTTCAGCTTGAACAGGATGCCGATGGCGCCGGCGGTCAGCAAAAAGCGCACGATGCCGTCATCGTTGGCCGCCGGGATAAAGCGGGCGTAGTAGTGCATCACCGCCGGGATAATGCCCGCGGCACCGTTGGTCGGGGCGGTCACCACGCGGCCGCCGGCGGCGTTTTCTTCGTTGACCGCCAGCGCGTACAGGTTGACCCAGTCCATTACCGTGAGCGGGTCGCGCAGCGCGGCTTCCGGCGAGGCCAGCAGCTTCTGATACATGTCGGCGGCGCGGCGTTTTACCTTCATGCCGCCTGGCAGAATGCCTTCGCGCTCGCAACCGCGCTTCACGCAGCGTTGCATCACTTGCCAGATATTCAGCAGGCCGGCGCGCACTTCGTCTTCGCTGCGCCAGGCCAGCTCGTTTTCCAGCATGATCTGGCTGATGGCTTTGCCGTGGCGCTGGCACAGCGCCAGCAGCTCGGCACCGGTCTTGAACGGGTGTTTCAGCTCGGTCACGCCTGGTGGGGTGAAGCCGGCGTCGATGGCGGCTTCGTCCACCACAAAACCGCCGCCCACCGAGTAGTAGGCACGCTTGGACAGGCTGTCACCGTTGGCCGCAAACGCTTCGAAAATCATGCCGTTGGGGTGGTAGGGCAGCGCCTTGCGCTTGTGCAGGATCAGGTGCTCGCCTTCGACAAAAGGCACCACATGGCTGCCCAGCAGGCGGATGGCTTTGTCGGCGCGGATGGTGGCCAGCATGCCGTCTACCGCGTCGGTGTCGACCAGGTCGGGGTATTCGCCCTGCAGGCCCAGCAGCACGGCGGTGTCGGTGCCGTGGCCTTTGCCGGTGGCACCCAGCGAGCCGAACATTTCGGCCTTCACGCAGGCGGTGGCGGCGAGCAGGCCGTCTTTTTCCAGCCGGGCCACAAACTGGCGCGCGGCACGCATGGGGCCGACGGTGTGGGAGCTGGACGGGCCAATGCCGATCTTGAACAGGTCGAATACGCTGATAGCCATGCTGCTTCTCTTTTTATGGTGCGGGCGCGGGTGGCGCCACGGGTGTTGTCTGTCCGGCCGGGTGGGCCTTGGTGTGTGGGTGCTGCCCGGGCAGCGGCGGCATTGTACTGAGCAATGCCGCCGCTGTGTGGACTACCGATGCTGCAATGCGGAGCAGGGGCGGTTAACGGTACACCGGGAAGGCCGCGCACAGCTCGGCCACCTGGCGGCGCACGCGGGCGGCCACTTCTGCATTATCGATATCGTCCAGGATGTCGCTTACCCAGTGGGCTACCTGGCCCGCCTCGGCCACACCGAAACCCCGGCTGGTGATGGCCGGGGTGCCAATGCGGATACCGCTGGTAACAAACGGGCTTTGCGGGTCGTTCGGCACCGCGTTTTTGTTGACGGTAATGCAGGCCGCGCCCAGTGCTGCGTCGGCAGCCTTACCGGTGATGCCTTTGTCGATCAGGCTCAGCAAGAACAAATGGTCGTCGGTTTTGCCCGATACCACGGTATAGCCGCGCTGCTGAAACACCGCCACCATGGCGCGGGCGTTATCCAGTACCTGCTGCTGGTAGGCCTTGAACCCGGGCTGTAGCGCCTCCAGAAAGGCCACCGCCTTGGCGGCGATGACGTGCATCAGCGGGCCGCCCTGGATGCCGGGGAACACCAGTGATTGCAGCTTCTTCACCAGGGTGTCGTCCGGGTTGGCCGCCAGAATCAGGCCGCCGCGCGGGCCGCGCAGGGTTTTGTGGGTGGTGGTGGTCACCACGTGGGCGTGCGGCAGCGGGCTGGGGTAGAGCCCGGCGGCCACCAGGCCGGCCACGTGCGCCATGTCCACGAACAGCCAGGCGCCCACGCTGTCGGCAATCTGGCGCATGCGCGCCCAGTCCACCACCAGCGAGTAGGCCGAAAAGCCGGCCACCAGCATCTTGGGCTGGTGTTCGTTGGCCAGCCGTTGCACTTCGTCGTAGTCGATCTCCCCGCTATCGGTATCAATGCCGTACTGCACGGCTTTGTAGATCTTGCCGGAGAAATTGACGCTGGCGCCGTGGGTCAGGTGGCCGCCATGGGCCAGGCTCATGCCCAGAATGGTGTCGCCCGGCTGCAGCAGCGCCATGTACACCGCGGCGTTGGCCTGGCTGCCGGAGTGTGGCTGCACGTTGGCGTAGCGGGCGCCAAACAGCTGGCAGGCGCGGTCGATGGCCAGCTGCTCTACCACGTCCACGTGCTCGCAGCCGCCGTAGTAGCGCTTGCCGGGGTAGCCTTCGGCGTACTTGTTGGTGAGCTGGGTGCCCTGTGCCTGCATCACGCGCGGGCTGGTGTAGTTTTCCGAGGCAATCAGCTCGATGTGGTCTTGTTGGCGCCGGGTTTCGGCCTGGATGGCGGCCCACAGGGCGTCGTCGAAACCGGCAATCTGCATGTCTTGTGTGAACATATCTCTCTCCATGGCGTGTCTGGCTGCAGCTGCAGCCGCGTGCATGGCTCTTTGGCGGGGTGCCCAGGGTGCCGCGTGGCGGCATGGGCGGGCAGGGCATGGCTGGAAAAAGGCGATGGCACCCGCCCGGCCATGCCGGACGATGCCCCCTCTGTCCCTTTTGCCTGAGATATTGCGGTGCGGACGCACCGGGTGTCCTTCGGCGAGGCGGCTTTGCGGCCAACCTTCTCTCCAGAGTGCCGGACACACACAGTTCTTTTGCCTGAGAGTTTCTGGGGCGATTCCCCTTCGGCGCTGCCGCGCGGGCAGTCTCTCCTGTGTGTGCTGCGCGCTGCGGCGGGGCCGGGCCCTGCCGTGTCGTGCGTGGCTTGCAGAATCTAGAAGACCTGGCGCGCTGGTGTCAATGCATGGCTGCTATTTATCGATGTGCGGGCGCAGCAAAACGCCGCTGCTTGCGCGGGGCAAGCAGCGGCGTGACGCCCGTGTTACTGACGGGCTAGAACATGCCGTTGCCGTTGGCGTCCTGCGCGGGCACTGGCTGGATCACGTCCCAGTGCTCGGCAATCTTGCCATTGGCCACGCGGAAGATATCCACCACCGCCACGCCGCGCTCGCCAGGTTTGTCCTGGCTGTGCACGTGCAGCATCACCAGGTCGCCATCGGCCAGCACACGCTTGATGCTGGCGCGGCTTTGCGGGGTATTGGCGCGAATCCAGCGCACGTAGTCTTGCAGCGGCGCGACACCGTTGGCGACTTCCGGGTTGTGCTGGATATAGCCCGGCGCCAGGTAGCGGGCGGCTTCGTCTGCATCCAGCTTGCTGAAGGCGGCATCGTAAAAAGCCAGCACCAGCGCCTTGTTGGCGTCTTCACGCGGGCCTGCCAGTGCCGGCTGGGCGGTGCTGGCCAGGCCTGCGGCCAAGGTGGCGGCGATCAGCAGGCGCTTCATTTGGCGGCGGCCACGGTAAAGCGCTGGCGGTGGTGGCGGGCCTGTTCGGCTTCGTCCACGATGGCCACGGCCAGGTCGGCCACGCTGATGCCGGCCGGTGCGTCGCCGTCCATCAGCAGCTCGTTGGCGCCCAGCTGGTAGCGGCCGCTGCGCTCGCCCGGTGCCAGCATCGCCGGTGGCGACACGAATACCCAGTCCAGCACGCTTTCGCCTTGCAGCTGGTTCAGCGCCTGGCGGGCACCCTCGGCGCCTTCTTTGTACTCGGCCGGGAAGTGCGGGGTGTCGATCAGCTGCAGGCCCGGTGCCACGTACAGGCTGCCGGCGCCGCCTACTTCGATAAAGCGCGCCACGCCGGCGGCCTTGGTACCCGCCACGATGGCGTCGTGGCCTTGCAGGAACAGGCTGCGGATGTCGGCTTTGTCCCAGCCAGGGTTAAAGGCGCTGATCACCACATCGTGGCCTGCTACATCGCGGGCGATGGCGTCGGCGTCGTAAGCATTGCTGGCTTTCACCGTAAGGTTGGCCGCAGCGGTAATGCGCTCCGGGCGGCTAACCAGCGCGGTGACCTGGTGGCCACGGGCGAGCAGTTCTTGCAGCAGGGCCTGGCCAACAAAACCGCTGGCGCCGATAAGTGCGATGTTCATGGTGCGTCCTTTCGGGTGGGGGAGGGAATGACTGCATGGTAGACCATGCTTTCCTGCGCGATAATCCGTTTTGAAATTCAATCATTGTTAAGCTGAGGTTGGTAATGGAGGAGCTACGCAGCATGGCGGTCTTCGCCGCCGTGATCGAACACGGCTCCATGAATGGCGCCGGGCGCGCACTGGGCATGACCGCGTCGGCGGTAAGCCAGCACATCAAGCGGCTGGAGCAGCAGCACCAGGTGGCGCTACTGCACCGTACTACCCGCAAACTCACGCTGACTGAGGCGGGCAGCGTGTTTTACCGCAGCTGCGCTGCCATGCTGGCCGCCGCCAACGAGGCTAGCGTGCAAATGGCCGCGCTGCGAGACGAGCCGGTGGGCGAGCTGCGCATTGCGGCGCCCAGCGGCTTTGCCGGAGGCGTATTGGGGCAGGCGCTGGCCCCGCTGCTGGCGGCCAACCCTGGCTTGAGCCTGCGGCTGTTTTTTCAGGATGAAATGATCGACCTGGTGCAGCACCGTATCGACCTGGCACTGCGCGCCGGTAATCAGCCCGATTCCAGCCTGGTGGCGCGGCACCTGGCCGACTGGCCTTTTGTGCTGGTGGCGTCCCCGGCGTACCTGGCGGCCCGTGGTATGCCCCAGCAGCCTGGCCAGCTGTACCAGCACGACTGGATAGGGCTGGAGCAAGAGCACGGGCTGTCACCGCTGCGTTTGCTACGCGAAGGCGAGGTAGAAGTGCTGCGCCTGCGCAGCCGCATTGCCAGTAACAGCATGCTGTCGGCACGGGCGTTTGCGCTGGGTGGCCTCGGTATTGCCATGCAGCCCGAGCCGGAGGTGCGCGCCGAGCTGCAGGCCGGCACGCTGCTGCAGGTGCTGCCGGGCTGGCAGGCACCGGTGTTGCCGGTGTACGCAGTGACGCCACGGCGTGATGTGCTACCGGCCAAGGTGCGGCACGCTATTGCTTTATTGCAACAATCCATGCCCTAGCGATTGACTGTTTCTTGTGCAGTTATTGACATGTGCATTTAAAGAGCACGTAAAAAAACTTGTATGTATTGCAATATTTGGCTAACAAACAAAAGGGCATGGTCAGATTTAAAGATATCGATGGTCAAAGCCGGCCTGCTAGCGCATAAATTCAATAAAAAAGCTTACAAGTGAGACGGAAACGGTTTTTATCAGGCCTGCATGGGCATGATTACGTGCCATTTCGACAGTATTTTGTATGCAAGTTGTTTTGTGCTGCTTGGGGAATCTGGCTGGCGTGCTTGGTAGTACCATCCCGCTGTCCGAAAAAACATATCAATAGACATTCAGGGGAAGCTCGAATCATGACACTACGCACACGCTTGATGATCTTTGTCCTGCTGGTACTCACTACCTTGTCGGTAGTGTTCTGTACCGTGGCGTACTTGAAAATGAGCTCGGCTCTGGAGCAGGAAATCCAGAACGAAATCAAGATGGCGGCTGACAACAAAGTGAGCTTTGTCAGCGAATGGGTGGATAGCCGCCAGAAAATCGTGGGTTCGGTGCTGCCGCGTTTCGGTACCGGCGACCTGAAACCCATGCTGGACCAAGCCCGTGACGCGGGTGGCTTCGACGACATGTACGTAGGCCAGCCCGATAAAACCATGACCCAGTTTACCGGTGCCGCCCCGGTGCCACCGGGCTACGACCCTACCGGCCGCCCGTGGTACCTGGCTGCCAAGGATGCCGCCGGCCCCATCGCCTCGCCACCGTATATCGATGCCGCCACCAAGCGCCCCATCATCACCTTTGCCCAGGCACGCAAGGACGGTGGCCAGCTGGTTGCCGTAGCGGGTGGTGACGTGACCCTGGCACGCGTGGTGCAGGAAGTCACCGCCGCCAAGCTGCCCGGTGACGGTTTTGCCTTTCTGGTAACGGCCGAGGGCGACGTGATTGCCCACCCGCAAAAAGATTCCGGCCTGAAGAAAATCGCCGAAGTGATGCCTGGTTTTGATCTGGGTGCACTGGGCAAAGACGGCCAGATTCAGGAAGTGTCACTGGATGGCGATACCGACCTGATCGCGCTGTACCCGGTACCGAAAACCAGCTGGCTGTTTGGTGTGGTGGTGCCCAAAGCGGCAGCACTGGCCCCGGTGAAACAGCTGCTGACCGTGATGGCTGGTCTGGCGATAGCGGCACTGCTGCTGGCCGGTATTCTGGCCTACGCTGGTGTAGCCAAAATGCTGGCGCCGCTGAATGTACTGCACAAAGCCATGGCTGAAGTGGCCAGCGGCCAGGGTGACCTGACCAAAACCCTGCCGGTAGGCAACCGCGACGAAGTCGGCCAGATTGCCGAAGCCTTCAACCAGTTTGTGGCCAAGCTGCGCGAGATGTTCATCACCGTGCGTGACGAATCGGATGCGCTGGCCCGCGATGCGGCCGATCTGAACCGCGTAGCCGAGCAGATCGCCCAGGACTCGCGCGTGCAGTCCAGCGAGCTGTCCGCTACCGCCGCCACCATCGAGGAAATCACCGTCAGCATCAACCACATTGCCGACCACGTAGGTGAAACCGAGGCACTGGTATCGCGTTCGCGCAGTAACTCGGTGGAAAGCCACCGCGCCATGACCGAGGTGGAGCGCGAGGTACAATCCATCCTGAATGCCGTATCGTCGCTGCACGGTGTGATGGGCAGCCTGTCTGGCCAGTCCGAGCAGATCAAGGGCATTGTCGGTGTGATTCGCGATATTGCCGACCAGACCAACCTGCTGGCGCTGAACGCCGCCATCGAGGCAGCCCGTGCTGGCGAAAGCGGCCGTGGCTTTGCCGTGGTGGCCGACGAAGTGCGCAAACTGGCCGAGCGTACCGCCACCGCCACCGTGCAGATTGCCGAAATGATCGACACCGTGATCCGCCGTACCGGCGAAGCCATTACCCATGCGGATGTGACCAACGAAAAAGTCAGCTCCGGCGTGACCCTGTCGCGCGAAGCCGCCAGCAAGGTAGAAGAGATCAAGCACAGTGCCGAGGAGATTTCCTCGCGCATGAGCGAAATCACCTCGTCCACCGCCGAGCAGGGCGTGGCCACCAACGAAATGGCGCGCAGTGCCGAGCGTGTGAACGTGATGGCGCAGCAAACCGATACCAGCCTACAAGAAGCCCTGGCCACCATCAATGTGCTGGCTTCCCGCGGCGACGAGCTGAAAGCCCTGGTGGCCAGGTTCCGCCTGTAACCGTGGCGGTGGGCTGCCTGCAAGCCAGCTGACAGCCCGCCCTGGATTCAGACAAGCCCTGTTTGCCTGGCAAGCAGGGTTTATTTTCAAACTCGCGAGCCCCTTAGCCGGGCTCGTTTCGCATGTAGAGGCAGCTATGCAAGACCCGTTGGCCGCAGTGGCTATTAATGATGTGATCATTCTGGATGGCGCCATGGCATCCGAGCTGGAGCGCCGTGGCTGCGACCTGAACGACGCGCTGTGGTCGGCGCGCGTGCTGCTGGAAGCCCCCGAGCTGATCCGCCAGGTGCATTACGACTACTACGCCGCTGGTGCCGACGTGGCCACCACTGCCAGCTACCAGGCCAGCTTTGAAGGCTTTGCCCAGCGCGGCATTGGCCACGAGCAGGCCGTGGCGCTGATGCAGCAGTCGGTACGCCTGGCGCAAGAGGCACGCGATGCGTTTTGTGCCGATGCGGCCAACCTGGCCGGCCGCCAGCCACCGCTGGTGGCGGCGTCGGTCGGCCCGTACGGCGCCATGCTGGCGGATGGCTCCGAATACCGTGGCGGCTACGGCCTGAGCGTGCAGCAGCTGATGGATTTCCACCGCCCGCGCCTTGCCGCCCTGTTGGCCGCCGGCCCCGACCTGCTGGCCGGTGAGACCTTCCCCTGCGCCGAAGAAGCGCTGGCGCTGGCCACGCTGCTGCGTGACGAGTTTCCCGACGCGCGCGCCTGGGTCAGCTTTTCGTGCCGTGATGCGGCCAACCTGAGCGACGGTACGCCACTGGCCGATGCCGTGGCCGCACTGGCGGACTTCCCGCAGATCGTGGCGGTCGGCGTGAACTGCACCGCACCGCGCCACATTGCACCATTGTTGGGCGAGGCGGCACGGGTTTCGGGCAAGCGCCTGCTGACCTACCCCAACTCGGGCGAGAGTTACGACGCCACCACCAAAACCTGGCACGGCAGCAGCGACCCTGGCGCCTTTGCCGACGCCGCCCGCCAGTGGCGCGCCGCCGGTGCCGCCTGCATTGGCGGCTGCTGCCGCACTACGCCGGAAGACATCCGCGCGCTAAGCGCCTGGCTGCGCCCGGTTGCCCGCTAGTGGCGGCCAGCACAGTTAGTCTGAGCTGTGCATGACAAGGCCCCGCCAGCTGGCGGGGCCTTGTGCTTTTGCGCCGTACGGCCACCACAAGGCAGCGCGATGTACTGGCAAGCTTGTTGCTTATCGAAACATGGCGCCAGCCGGCCTACCCGGCAAGCGTGGCGGCCTTGTCCCGATACACCACCACGGTAAGCACATGACTAGCGAAAGCAAGTGCCTGGATAGCGGACACAATCCGCTGGCACATACCTGGCCAGAAGACCTGCTGGCCTTTCTGATTGGTACCTCCTTTATTGGCCTGGGCATGGCCATGTTCGCGCAGGCCGGCCTGCTGACCGGCGGCACCGCTGGCGTGGCTTTCCTGCTGCATTACTACAGCGGCGCCTCGTTTGCCTGGCTGTTTTTCCTGATCAACCTGCCGTTTTACTGGCTGGCGCTGCGCCAGATGGGCCGTGCCTTCACGCTGCGCACCTTTGTGGCGGTGGCGCTGGTGTCGCTGTTTTCCAGCCTGCACCGCACGCTGTTCCCGTTTGCCGGGGCGCTTAACCCTTATTACACCGGCCTGTTGGGTGGTTTGCTGATCGGCATGGGGGTGATTGCGCTATTCCGCCACAAGGCCAGCGTGGGCGGGGTGAATATCCTGGCGCTGTACGTACAGCAGCGCTACGGCCTGCGTGCGGGCAAGCTGCAGTTCGGTTTCGACCTGCTGGTGATGGCCAGCGCGCTGCTGGTCGCAGGTTGGCCGCAGTTGTTGGGGTCCTTGATCGGTGCGGCTGCCATGAGCCTGGTGATCGGCTTTTATCATCGGCCAGACCGTTACATTGCCCAGTCCTGATGTGCCGGGTGAAATATTGCGCTGGTGTGTTGCTGTCATGCCTGCTGTGCAGGCTGATGGGTAATAAGGGCAATTAGGCGCAATATTATTGCCAATATTTACTTATTGAAAGTTAATTGATGTTGCTTCGTTGCGATTGTTGGCAGTATTGATAAAATAGCAAAATTGTTGCAACGCAATAGAGAACCCGATATGAGCGCCACCGCTACCACTCTGACACCCCTCAATGACGATCAGCTCAGCCATACCTGGCTGGAAGATGCGCTGGCCATTGTGGTGGGGACGCTGCTGATTTCCTTTGGCGTGGCCATGTTCAAAAGCGCCGGCCTGCTCACCGGCAGCACTGCGGGGCTGGCTTTTCTGCTGCATTACCAGACCGGCGTGCCGTTTGGCGTGGCGTTCTCGCTGATCAACCTGCCGTTTTACTGGCTGGCGGTAAAGCGCATGGGCTGGCTGTTTACGCTGAAGACTTTCGTGGCGGTGAGCTTGCTCTCGGTGTTTACCAGCCTGCACGGCCAGTTTGCCCATTTTGGCGGGCTGAACCCGTTTTACAGCGGGCTGATTGGTGGCCTGATGATGGGCATGGGTTTTATTGCGCTGTTTCGCCATAAGGCCAGCCTGGGCGGGGTAAACATTCTGGCGCTGTTCCTGCAGGACCGTTACGGCATCCGTGCCGGCAAGCTGCAGCTGGTGGTGGATATGGTCATCCTGCTGGCGTCGCTGTTTCTGGTCAGCGTGCCGGCGCTGCTGGGCTCCATTTTGGGGGCGGCGGCGCTGAATATGGTGATTGCCATGAACCACCGGCCGGATCGCTATATCGGCACCTGAGTTGCGCGCCACCCATGAAAAAACCGGCCAGAGGCCGGTTTTTTTGTGCCATGCCTGACCAGGCTGGCTTATTCCACAAAACGCATCTTGTAGCTCTTGGCCTTGATCTTGCCTGCGCTCAGGCGCTCGAAAGCCTGCTGGGCAATGTGGCGATCCAGCGCCACAAAGGTGTTGAACTCGAACACGGTGATCTTGCCCACCTGTTTGCCATCCACGCCGCCTTCGCCGGTGAGGGCGCCCAGAATGTCGCCCGGGCGCAGCTTTTCGCGTTTGCCGCCGGCAATTTCCAGCATCACCATCGGTGGCTGCAGCGGGCCGCCAGGGGCGGGTTTCAGGTCGGCCAGCTCTTCCCAGGCCAGGTCGGCTTTCTGGTATTCCTCGATGCTGGCGGCGCGGCGTGCGTCGCTCGGGCTCACCAGGGTCAGCGCCAGGCCATGCTTGTCGCCACGGCCGGTACGGCCGATGCGGTGGATGTGTACTTCCGGGTCGTGCGCCACGTCCACGTTGATCACCAGGTCCAGGTCCTTGATGTCCAGGCCACGGGCGGCCACGTCGGTAGCCACCAGCGTGGTGATGGTCTTGCCGGCAAAGCGCGCCAGAATCTGGTCGCGGTCGCGTTGTTCCAGCTCGCCGTACAGCGCCTCGGCGCTAAAGCCGGCTTGCTGCAGCTCGGCCACTAGTTCTTTACAGCGCTGTTTGGTATTGCAGAAGGCCAGCGCGGAAGTTGGCCGCACGCTGTGCAGCACGCGGGCGACGATGTCCAGGCGCTGGTCCGGGTCGATCTCGTACCACCATTGCTCGATCTGGCCGGCGTCGTGCAGGGCTTCTACTTTCACCATGTGCGGCTGCTTCATGAACTGCTCGGCCAGCTTGCGTATGTTGTCCGGGTAGGTGGCGCTGAACATCAGTGTCTGGCGGCTGCGCGGGCAGGCGCGCACGATGCCGACGATTTCTTCGATAAAGCCCATGTCCACCATGCGGTCGGCTTCGTCCAGCACCAGGGTTTTCACCCCGGCCAGCTCCAGCGTGCCACGCGACAGGTGGTCTTGCAGGCGGCCCGGGGTGCCTACCACGATGTGGGCGCCGTGTTCCAGCGAGGCGCGTTGCGGTGCCATTGGCGTGCCGCCGCACAGGGTAATGACCTTGATATTGTCGATGCAGCGCGCCAGGCGGCGGATTTCCTGCGCTACCTGGTCGGCCAGCTCGCGCGTGGGGCACAGTACCAGTGCCTGGATGGCAAACCAGCGCGGGTTGATGTTGGTGAGCAGACCCAGGCCAAATGCTGCTGTCTTGCCGCTGCCGGTTTTGGCCTGTGCGATCACGTCGCGGCCATCCAGTACGGCTGGCAGGCTTTCTGCCTGGATGGCGGTCATGCTGGTGTAGCCCAGGCTATCGAGGTTGGAAAGCAGGTTTTGCGGCAGTTGCAGGGTGCTGAATTTGGCTTTGTTCACAATGACTTGGCGTGGGTTGATATGGCAAGGCGCGGAGTGTAGCAGGTGGCGGCGCTGCGGCCAACCTTGGGCGCGGTTTTAACGCGATGCGCCGCCCGGTTTACGGCTGCCCGGCTGGCTGGCCAGGCGGAGCAGCTGGCCGTTGCGGTCGTCGGCAAACCAGAGCGCGCCGTCGGCAGCCGCGGTGATTTCCACCGGTCCGGCGGGCCCGCCCTGGCCGCGCCACGGCCCCAGCAAGGTGCGCGGCTTGCCCTGCGGCAGGCCACGGCTATCGGTCGCGTAGGCCACAATGCGCTGGCCGTGCTGGCGGTAGCCGTGCAGGCCCACAACCAGCTGGCCGCGCCAGGCCGCCGGCGCCTGTGGCCCCAGCCACCAGGCCAGACCCAGCGGCGCGCTGTGCGCGGGCAGTAGCAGGGTGGGCGGTTGCGTGCTGTTGCAGCGGTAGCGCGGAAACTCCGGTGCGTTCTGTTGCAGGTCGTAGCAATACGGCCAGCCGTAATGGCTGCCGGCCTGCAGCAGGTTCAGCTCATCGTGCGGCAGCGCGTTGTCGTTTTTCAGCTTGAGCGGCAGGTGGATGGCATCGCGGCTGTTTTCCGCCTGCAGTACCACGCCGCTGGCAGGGTGCACGGCGATGGCCATGCTGTTGCGCAGGCCACGGGCAAACACGCCCAGGTTTTGCAGGCGGCCATCGGCCAGCACGCGGTAGCGGCGCACGCTGCCGGCGGGGTTGCTGCCCTCGGCCTCGGCACACTGTGGTTGGCCGCGTTGCGTGTCGCAGTTGTCCGAGCTGCTGCCGATGTTCACGTACAGCGTATCGCCCGCCAGGGTAAAGCTGGTAAGCGGGTGGCGCTGGCGCAGCGGCAGGGTGGCCACGGTGCGCCGCTGTGCCGGTGTGGCCAGGCTGAGCAGGCTGATGCGGCCAACCTCGCCCACCAGCAGCTGCCCGCCGGGCAGTGCCGCTACGCTGTGCGGGCGGTCCAGCCCGCGCGCCAGCACGGTTTTTTGCCAGCCACCGGCCGTGCGGGTGAAGCGCAGCAGGCGGCCTGCCGGCGCATCCCAGCGCACCATCTCGGTCAATAGCACACTGCCGTCGGGCAGCATGGCGATGCCGCGTGGCAGCGTCAGGCCACTGGCCACCACGCCGGCGCACAGGCCGGCAGCAGTGGGGGCTGCCAGTGTGGGCAGGCCGTGGCAGTTGGCCGCATGGGTACCGGCAGCCGCCAGCAGGGTACTGCCGAGTAGCAGGGTTTTGCCTATGTTCATAAATTGATTGCTTTAATATCGCACCTCAATTTGGAGGTGTTGTTTAACGATAGCGTCAAAGAGCTGTCACGGTTGCGTCACGCGTGCTGCCTACACTGCGCGCATTTCCCGATACGCAGGACGCATCATGCAGCGTGACAATATTGCCTTGTCTGCCGTTACCCAGGTAGCCGGCCATCTGCTGGACCAGCCCCCGATGGTGTCGCCGGACAGCAGCAACTACCAGGTGCTGGAAGTGTTTACCAGCCACGAAGGCCTGGCCAACCTGCCGGTAGTGCGCGACGGCCAGCCGCTGGGCATCATCAATCGCAACCATTTCATGAGTATGCTGGCGCGGCCGTTTCACCGCGAGATTTTTGGCCGCAAGCCTTGCACCGCCTTCATGGACACCAACCCGCTGGTGGTGGACTACCACCTGCCGCTGACCGAGCTGTCGTTCGTGGCGCTGCAGCGTGGTGGCAAGGTGCTGTCCGATGGTTTCATCATCACCGTAGACGGCACCTACGCCGGCGTGGGGCAGGGCGTGTCGCTGATGCAGGCGCTGGCCGACCAGCAGGCTGAAAAGCACCGCCAGATGATGGACAGCATCCATTATGCCTCGGTAATCCAGCAGTCGTTTTTGCAAAGCTCGCGCCGCGACATGGCCGCCTGCCTGCAAGACTATTTCATGGTGTGGGAGCCGCGCGACGTGGTGGGCGGTGATTACTACTACTTCGTGAAGCGCGACGACGGCTTTTTTGTGGCGGTGATCGACTGCACCGGCCACGGCGTGCCCGGCGCCTTCATGACGCTGATCATGGCCTCGGCACTGAAGCAAGTGCTGGGCAGCCACGATCTGCACGACCCGGCTGCGCTGCTGTCTGCCATCAACCGCCAGGTGAAAGAGTCGCTGGGCCAGCTGGCCGACGACGAGCGCCACCCCGGGCTGCACGTGGAAGTGCGCAGCGACGACGGCATGGACTGCGCTTTCTGCTGGTACGACTACGCCAGCCACACGCTGACCTTTGCCGGTGCCAAAACCCCTATCTTCGTGCTGCCGCCCAAGGGCGACGAGGTCGAGGTGGTAGACGGCAACAAAAAGGGCGTGGGCTATGTGTCTACCCCGCTGGATTACCAATGGGACAACCGCAAGGTCAAGCTCAAAGCCGGCAGCCGCCTGTATATCAGCACCGACGGCATCATCGACCAGATCGGCGGCGCCAAGCGCATCTGCTTTGGCAAAAAGCGCTTCAAGGAGCAAATCATCAAACACGCCCAGCTGCCGATGGCACAGCAGCAGCAGGCGCTGCTGGACGCTTTCCACCAGTGGCAGGGCGAAAACAGCCGCCGCGACGACGTGAGTTTGTTCGGCGTACACATCAAGGAGCCACGCGCATGAGCCTGGACCACTTTTACCGCTTTCAAGACCTGGCCCGCCAGCAGAGCGTGGTTTTCTACTACACCGGTTACTTCTCGCAGGCCATTGTCAGTGCCATGGGCGACGCGCTGCGCCAGCGCCTGAACCAGACTGACGCCAGCAATGTGCAGCGCCGCAAGCTGTTCTCGGTATTTATAGAAATGGCGCAGAACGTGGTGCATTACTCGGCCGAGCACCTGTCCGCCAGCGACAGTACCGACCAGGAAATACGCCGCGGCGCGCTGTGGGTGGGCGAGCAGAACGGCCACTTTTACGTGGTCTGTGCCAACCCGGTAGCGCGCGAGCAGGTTGGCCGCATCCGCGACAAGCTGATGCCGCTACTGGGGATGAGTAACGACGACATCAAACAGCTGTACAAGCAAAAACTGCGCAGCGACAACGACGCCGAAAGCAAGGGCGCCGGCCTGGGTTTTCTGACCGTGGCCCGCGAAGCCACCGAGCCGGTGGAGTTCGACTTTATCGACGAAGACGGCCCGCTGAGCCCCATTACCATGTTTTATCTGAAAGCTTCTATCTGATATGCAAAACCTTCATATCCCTGCCACCAGCTACAGCCCGCAAGTAGACTTTGATTTTGCCCGCCACCACCTGAGCCTGAGCGGCGAAAGCTACCCGGAAAACGCCAGCGTGTTCTTTGCCCCCATCATGGCGGCGCTGGACGCCTACCTGGCCCCGCTGGACCACGTGCGCATTACCGTCGACGTGCAGCTGGCCTACTTCAACAGTGCCAGCACCAAGGCGATTCTGGCGATCTTCGAACGGCTGAATGCGGCGGCGGTCGCCGGCAACTACGTGACGGTAAACTGGCATAGCGACCCGGACGACGACACCATCATGGAGTTTGGCCAGGAGATCGCCGAAGACAGCCCGGCGCTGGACGTGCACCTGCTGGCGCTGGCCTGATCAGCCCGCCATCTCGCGTGCGGCGCGCAGCCCGGATAAATAGGCACCGTGTACGGTGGCAAAGTGCTGGCGCGAGGTGGCTTCGCCTGCAAAAAACAGCTTGCCCGCCAGCGGTGCGGCCAAGGTGTCGCGCATGGCGGGCGTGCTGCCTACTGCGTTAAACGAGTAGGCGCCGCCCGCGTACGGGTCGCCGCGCCAGCGGGTGATCTGCGCGGCAATCGGGGCCGGCGTGTCCGCGCCGAATAGCAGGCGCAGGCGCTGCATGGCGCTATCGACAATGGCTTGATCCGGCCAGCCTTCCAGCGTGCGGCTAAACTGCGCGGCATTAAAACCCAGCAGCACGGGTTGGCCGCTGGCCCCGTGCACGTTCAGCCACTCTACCCACTGGCCACGCTCTGCCAGCGGTGGCAGGTATTCCAGCCAGTCTTGCTGTGGCCAGAATACGCGCTCGAAGCGCAGATAGCATTTGTTGAAATCGCCCATCCCCAGCGCCTGTATCGCCTGGCGATGCGGTGCAGGCAGGCTGGGCGAAAACTGCACGCTACCGGCCTGCAGCACGCCCAGCGGGAGGGTCAGTAGTACCCGGTCTGCTACCCAGTGTCGGCTGGCGCTGTGCACGGTAACGCCTTCACCATGCCAGTCGACGCGCTGTACCGCCTGCCCGGTTTCGATAGCCAGCCCGCGCGCCAGATAGGTGATCAGCTGGCCGAAACCGCCGGGAAACAGCCTGTCCTCGCCCTGGCCACCGTCGGCGCTGTCAAACCAGTGTGCCGATAGCTGCTCGCCGCTAGCGGCGTATTCCTGTTCTATATCGCTATTCAATACAAACAGCAGCTGGCTACGCTCGCGCGGCGATAGCCTGGCCCAGCCCAGCTGCTGCTGCAGCACGGCCAGTAGTGGCTGGTCGGTGTCGGCCTGCTGGGCGGTGCGTACCGCGCTGTCCACGCGGCTGCGCCAGGCGGCCAGCTCGCGCTCCAGCGCGGCATCGGCCTCTTCGCCATCACTGTCGTACAGCACGCTGCGCTCGTAATAGGTGGGGTAGGTGGTGGCACCCGCGGCGCTGGCCAGCTGGGTAAGCGGGTTGCCGCGGCTGCCGTGTATCCAGGAGGCACCCAGGTCTAGGGGCAGGCCGGGCCAGGCCTGGCTGGTCCACACCCGCCCGCCCAGGCGGCTGCGCGCTTCCAGTACGGTAACGTGGTGGCCGGCATCGTGTAGCGCCCGCGCCGCCGCCAGGCCAGCCATGCCGGCACCGACCACTACGATGCGCTGGCGCTTTGCTGGTGGGGCAGCCAGGGCGGTGCTGGCCAGCGACAGGGCGGCCAGCTGCAGGAAAGTTCGCTTGTGCATGGGTTTGCTCCTTCGGTTAGCTAGCGGCAGTGTGCCTTGCCGTATGGTCACGATAAAAACCTGACAGCTTTGTGTCCATCGCGCCGTCGCCAAGGGCTTGCAGGCCACACTTTACCGGCCGGCTGTGTCGTCAAAACAGCAGGTTTTTGCCGTGGTGTACCGGGGGCTGGCGAGGTGGGGGGGGCTGCCTGATGCGGCAGGTGCATCAGGCATATCTTTCCCTGCTGTCTTTGTGCCTGGCATAGCGGGCGGTTGCGGGGGCAAACCGGTGAAAAAAAGAATTATCGAAGCCCTAAATGCTTCTGGCGACAGCTTGGGCGGTGGCGTATACCAGCAAGGCTGTATAAAGGAGGGCTGCCATGACGCGTATAAAAAACAGGGGCTTGGCCGGTGGTGTGACCAGGCTGGGGTTGGCCGCAGTGGTATCGGTGGGGCTGGTGTGGCCCGCGCAGGCCGGTACACAGCCATTGCGGGTGTTGCTAAGGGAAAAACCGGCGTCCGAGGGGCAGACCGAGTCGGGCGCCGGGTTTCAGTCGTCTCTGGGGGCGTTGCTGGCGCAAAAAATGAAACGCCCGGTGCGCTACCTGAGTCTGCCGCGCAAGCGCCTGCCCCAGGCATTGCAGGCGGGCGAGGCGGATGTGCTGTGCGGTTATATTCCGGAGTGGCTGCCAGGCGCATTCCAGTGGAGTGTGCCATTCATCGATGTGAGCGACCTGCTGATCAGTAGTACACGAGTCGCCCCGCTGGACAGTATTACCCAGCTGGCCGGCAAGCCTATCGGTACGCTCAGTGGCTACCGTTACCCCAGGGTGGAACAGATCCTGGAGCAGCAGTTT
Organism: Neisseriaceae bacterium; assembly: GCA_027489245.1. Lineage (GTDB taxonomy): Bacteria > Pseudomonadota > Gammaproteobacteria > Burkholderiales > Chromobacteriaceae > Vogesella. The sequence continues at coordinate 246,193 of JAIYAC010000025.1, forward strand.
GTGCGCAGCGATAGCGTGTCGGTGAAGACCAACCTGCAAAAGCTGCTGGCGGGCCGCTACGACTACGCCATCGTGGGCGAGGCGGCGCTGCGCTATTACCTGCAGCATGATTTCCCCAAGCTGCCGCTGAACCCGCCGCAGGTCCTGCACCGCGTGCGGGCGCAGTGTGCGCTGTCGCCCGTATCGCCACTGACCCTGGCGCAGCTGAATCAGGCCATTCACCAGATAGTGCGCGATGGCAGCTACGCCCGGCTGCTGGCGGCCAACCCCTGGCACTAAGTGGCTTAGGGGCGGTGGGCCGGGTGGCAGTGGCAGCTTGCCAGGTGGTCGTTTACCACGCCGGTGGCCTGCAGGAAGGCGTAGATCACCGTGCTGCCGACAAAATTCATGCCGGCCTTTTTCAGCGCCTTGCTGATGCTGTCCGAGAGTGGCGTGCTGGCCGGGGCCTCTGCCAGCGTGGCCCAGTGGTTCTGCACCGGCTGGCCACCAGCCTGCGCCCACAGCCAGGCGGCAAAGCTGCCGTGTTCGCGCTGCATGGCCAGAAACACCCGCGCGTTGCGGATGGCGCTGTTGACCTTTAGCCGGTTACGCACGATGCCCGGGTCCTGCAGCAGGCGCTCCACATCGGCCTCGGTCATGGCAGCGACCTTTACCGGGTCAAAATCGTGAAACACGCGGCGGTAATGCTCGCGCTTGCGCAGGATGGTGATCCACGACAAGCCAGCCTGGGCGCCCTCCAGTATCAGCATCTCGAACAGCTTGTGATCGTCGTGCACGGGGCGGCCCCACTCGTGGTCGTGGTAGGCCACGTACAGCGGGTCGGTGCCGCACCAGCCGCAGCGTATCGGTTCAGTCATGTGTTTTCTCCAGGTCTTCCAGTGCCATTAACAAGGCCAGGCGGTCGTCGCGGGCAACTGTTTGCCAGCTACGCCCGCTCAGTGCGCCGGCCAGCGCCCACAGCAGGTTCAGGCTGGCCGCTGCGTTTTACCTGCAGGTAAGCGGCCACGGCACCCAGCTGCTGCAGGGCGGCCAGGCCGGGTACGCCAGCGGCCTGCAGCATGCGCCAGGACGCCGGGCCCAGGTTGGCGGTATGTGTCATGCCGCCAGTGTAGCGCGGCCCTGCTGCCAGCGTGTTGTCAGTGGCATGGCACAGACCTTGCTGCACGGGTGTTTACCCCCACCAACAGGACTGGTCACTCATGTTAAGCGTGATGCTGGTGAACGATGGCTCCGGCAAAGCCGCTGCGCTGAAAGAAGCGCTGGCGGCAGCGGGCGTGCGCGTGGTGGCCGAGGTAGCGGCCAACCTGCAGCTGGCCGACATGCTGGCCGCTGCCCGGCCGGACGTAGTACTGATCGACAGCGACGCACCCTCGCGTGACATGCTGGAGCAGGTGTGCGTCATGGGGGCGCGCCACGGGCAGCCGGTGGTGATGTTTACCGACGACAGCCGCCGCGACACCATCCGCGCCGCGCTGTCGGCCGGGGTGGCGGCCTATGTGGTGGGCAGCGTGGAGGCGGCGCGCATCCAGCCCCTGCTGGAGGTGGCCATCGAGCGCCACCAGCTGGAGCAGGCACGGCGCAGCGAGCTGGCCAGCGCGCAGCAGCAGCTGGCCGAGCGCAAGGTCATCGAAAAAGCCAAGGGCCTGCTGATGCAGATGAAAAACCTGGACGAGCAGTCTGCCTATAAACAGCTGAGGGAGCGGGCGATGCAGCAGCAAAAGCGCCTGGCTGACGTGGCGCAAGACATCATCAGCTTGGCCGAATGGCTGCAAAGCTGAGCCGCGCTGGTGCGTGGCGCGCTATTGCGGTGCAGCAACTGCGCCGCGCGGCCGCCCAGGCAGGTTTACAAGCTGGCATGGCACTTGCTGGTGTGACAGCAGGCGCAAGGTAGCGCCAAGACATTCAACAGGAAGGTGCCAACGGCGGCGCAAGCCTGGGAGTACGGACAACGGCGTCCGTTGCCCTTTCTGACGAGAGGGCGACGGACGCTTTTCTTTTGTGGCTACCGCTTAGGAGCAAACCATGAAGCAGCGTCAACACCCCGACACCCCCCACACTGCGGCCAACGCCCGCCGCGACTTCCTCAAGGGAGCCTTGTCACTGATGGCCTCTACTGCCTTACCCGCCGGCTTTGCCCTGCCAGCGCTGGCTGCCCCTGTGGGCAAACCGGAAAAAACCGAGGTGAAAGTGGGTTTCATCCCGCTGACCGACTGTGCCTCGGTGATCGTGGCCTCGAAGATGGGCTTCGACAAGAAGTACGGCATCACCATCGTGCCCTCCAAAGAGGCCAGCTGGGCGGCGGTGCGCGACAAGCTGGTGAACGGCGAGCTGGACGCCTCGCACGCGCTGTACGGCATGCTCTACGGTGTGCACCTGGGCGTAGGCGGCCCCAAAAAAGACATGGCCGTGCTGATGACGCTGAACCAGAACGGCCAGGGCATAACGCTTTCCAACCAGCTCAAAGAGAAGGGCGCCACCACCGGCCCGGCGCTGGCCAAGCTGATCAAGGCCGAGCCGCGCGAGTACACCTTTGCGCAGACCTTTCCCACCGGCACCCACGCCATGTGGCTGTATTACTGGTTGGCCGCACACGGTGTCAACCCGCTGACCGACGTCAAAACCATCGTGGTGCCACCGCCGCAAATGGTGGCCAATATGCGCGTAGACAATATGGACGGCTACTGCGTGGGTGAGCCGTGGAACGCCCGCGCCATCGCCGACGGCATCGGCTTTACCGTGGCCACCACGCAGCAGATCTGGCCCGATCACCCGGAAAAAGTGCTGGGCACCACCGGCGACTGGGTAAAGCAAAACCCCAACACCGCCCGCGCACTGGTAGCGGCGCTGCTGGAAGCCTCGCGCTATATCGACGACGTGAAAAACCGCGCCGCCGTGGCCAAGCTGATTTCTGACAAAGCCTACGTCAACGCGCCGGAGCCGGTGATAGAAGGCCGTTTCCTGGGGGTGTACGAAGACGGCCTGGGCAAAAAGTGGCAAGACCCCAAGCTAATGAAGTTCTTCGACGGCGGCAAGGTCAACTACCCCTACCTGTCCGACGGCATGTGGTTCCTGACCCAGCACAAGCGTTGGGGCCTGCTGAAAGCCGACCCCGATTACCTGGCCGTGGCCAGACAGATCAACCAGACCGCCATCTACAAAGACGCTGCCGCCATGGCCCGCGTGCCGGTGCCCGCCAGTGACATGCGCAGCAGCAAGCTGATAGACGGTACGGTATGGGACGGCAAGAACCCGGCCGCCTACGCCGCCAGCTTCAAGATCAAGGCCTGAGGAGGTGTGACATGACTGTTGCCAAACCCGTTGCGGCCAACCTGCCGCTGCCGCGCCGCCGCAAGCCGGTGTCGCCGGTGGCCCGCCTGGCCGCCACCCCCTGGCTGGCGCCGCTGGTACCGCTGCTGCGTGCGGTGGTGCCGCCAGTGCTGGGCCTGCTGGCTTTTCTGCTGCTATGGACGCTGGTGTCGCAGCTGAGCAAGGGTAGCTTGCCCGGCCCGGTGAGCACCTGGGCGTCGGCACGCGAGCTGTTTGCCGACCCCTTTTACCAGAATGGCCCCAACGACCAGGGCATAGGCTGGAACATCCTGATGTCGCTGGGGCGTGTCGGCATGGGCTTTGGCATGGCGGCGCTGGTAGGCATTCCGCTGGGCTTCATGATCGGGCGCTTCGATTTTCTGGCGCGCATGACGGCACCGGTGATCAGCCTGCTGCGCCCGGTTAGCCCGCTGGCCTGGCTGCCCATCGGCTTGCTGGTGTTCAAGGCCGCCAGCCCGGCGTCCATCTGGGTCATCTTTATTTCCAGCATCTGGCCGATGATCCTCAACACCGCCGCCGGCGTGCGCGCCGTGCCGCAGGATTACCTGAACGTGGCGCGCGTACTGCGGCTGTCGGAGTGGAAGGTGTTCACCGTGATCCTGCTGCCGGCCACGCTGCCGCACATGCTCACCGGCGTGCGCCTGGCGGTGGGTACCGCCTGGCTGGTGATCGTGGCGGCCGAGATGCTCACTGGCGGTGTGGGCTTGGGCTTCTGGGTGTGGGACGAATGGAACAACCTGAACGTGGAGCACATCCTGATCGCCATCTTTGTGGTGGGGCTGGTGGGCTTGCTGCTGGAACAGGCCCTGGTATGGCTGGCGAAGAAAGCCAGCTTCGGGCAGGAGAACTGATATGGACCGCTTTGTCGAGCTGGAAAACATCCGCAAGCATTTCGATACCAAAAAAGGCCGCTTCGTGGCGCTGCAAGACGTGAACCTCACCATCCGCCAGGGCGAGTTCGTGTCGCTGATCGGCCACTCCGGCTGTGGCAAATCCACCGTGCTCAACATCATCGCCGGCCTGCTGGACCCCAGCGACGGCATTGCGCTGTGCAATGGCCGCGAGATCGACGGCCCCGGCCCCGAGCGCGCCGTGGTGTTCCAGAACCACAGCCTGCTGCCGTGGCTCAGCTGCTACGGCAACATCCTGCTGGCGGTAGAGCGCGTGTTTGGCGCCAGGGAGAGCAAGCTACAGTTGGCCGCACGCACCGAAGAAGCCCTGGCGCTGGTGGGCTTGCAGCACGCCCGCGACAAGCACCCGCACGAGATATCAGGCGGCATGAAGCAGCGGGTGGGCATCGCCCGTGCGTTGGCCATGGAGCCCAAGGTGCTGCTGATGGACGAGCCATTCGGCGCGCTGGACGCGCTAACCCGTGCCAACCTGCAGGACGAGATGGTGAAGATCGTCGACCAGACCGGCAGCACGGTGGTGATGGTGACGCACGATGTGGACGAAGCCGTGCTGCTGTCCGACCGCATCGTGATGATGACCAACGGCCCGGCGGCTACCGTCGGCGAGATCCTGCCGGTAAACCTGCCACGCCCGCGCAACCGCCTGGCGCTGGCCAGCGACCCGGCCTACCACGCCTGCCGCAGCGCGGTGCTGGACTTTCTGTACCAGAAGCACAAGCGGGAAGTGGCGTAGTGCGAAGCATTTGGTTCGTGTCAGGCTGGAAGAGACCGGGCCCCGTGCCTCATGCCGTTCGGCTCGGTGACTCTGCCTGGCAATCAAGAGGGAGAGCGTGAGTGAGGCGCCCCATCCCGTTGGCGCGAGCCGGTCAAAATGGTGCACCCCAGGGTTGTGCTGAGCGAATCGAAGATTCGCACGCGCAAGACGCCGATTTGTTTGAGCCCCGAGCCGTTAGCGATCTGCGTGCAAATCTCTGATTTGCTCAGCGATGCGAGTTCGGCGGCGCCTGGGGTGTGCCATTTTGATCGGGGTTTCGAGCAGCCCCGGGTTGCGGGGGAATGAAAAGGGGGCGGCAATCCGCCCCCTTTCCCGTCTGCCGGACGGAACCGGCATGTAAACATCGTCCGCATAGCGGACACACTAGCACGCTTTAACGCAATAAAACCCTAGCAAAAAAACGCCAATCAGCGTGAGCTGACTGGCATTAGGCCCCGTGCCCGGTTTTTTCATAGGCATGTCTGGCGGCCCCCCCGCGGTGCCACCAGCGCAGCATGCCGCAAACTGGTGCAGCAGCGCACCATGCATAGGCAAGGTTGGCCGCACAAGCCGGCCAAACCGGGCTGACAGGCTGGCACGGCAGTTGCTGTAGCCAGTATACGCAAAGGTCTCTTGCGCCAATGGCGGCGCAAGGGCGGGACAAGGAAGTCCGCTACCGTGGGGGTGCCCACGGTGGCGGGCTTTTTTTTGGCCGTGCCGCAGCAACGCCGCGGTGGCGCAGCCGGCTGGAAAGGACGCAACACAATGAACAAACCCAAACTGGTCATGGTGGGCAACGGCATGGCAGGTGTGCGCACGCTGGAGGCCCTGCTGGCGCTGGCACCGGACGCCTACGACATCACCGTATTCGGTGCCGAGCCGCACGCCAATTACAACCGCATCATGCTGTCGCCGGTGCTGGCGGGCGAACAAACGCTGTCCGACATCATGCTGAACGAAGCAAGCTGGTACGCCACGCACGGCATTACCCTGCACCTGGGCCAGCCAGTGCTGGCGGTGGACCGTGGCCGCCGCCTGGTGCACGCCGCCGATGGCCGCAGCGTACCTTACGACCGGCTGCTGCTGGCCACCGGCTCCAGCCCATTTATCTTGCCGGTACCCGGCAACGACTTGCCCGGCGTGGTGACGTTCCGCGATATTGCCGACGTGCAAACCATGATCGATGCGGCGGCCAACCATCAGCACGCGGTGGTGATCGGTGGTGGCCTGCTGGGGCTGGAGGCGGCCAACGGCCTGCTGGCGCGCGGCATGCAGGTCACGGTGGTGCACCTGGGCGAATGGCTGCTGGAGCGGCAGCTGGACCGCACGGCGGCCAACTTGCTGCAGCAAAGCCTGGCGGCCAAGGGCCTGCGTTTCTTGCTGCAAAAGCAAACCGCCGCGCTGGTGGCCGGGCCCGATGGCCGCGTGGCCCAGGTGCGCTTCAAGGATGGTGATAGCGTACCGGCGCAGCTGGTGGTGATGGCGGTGGGCATTCGCCCCAACGACGCCCTGGCGCAGGCCAGCGGCCTGTACTGTAACCGTGGCGTGGTGGTAAACGACCACCTGCAAACTTTCGACCCGCGCGTCTACGCCGTAGGCGAGTGCGTGAGCCACCGTGGTGTCAGCTACGGCCTGGTGGCGCCGCTGTTCGACATGGCCAAAGTGGCGGCCAACCATCTGGCCAGCCTGGGCATTGCGCGCTACGTGCCGGCGGCCACCAGTACCAAGCTCAAGGTCACCGGCATGGACGTATTTTCTGCTGGCAACTTCATGGGCGGCGACGGCTGCGAGGACATCACGCTGTCCGACCCGATGGCCGGCATCTACAAACGCCTGGTGGTGAAAGACAACAAGCTGGTGGGCGCCTGCCTGTTTGGCGATACCGCCGATGGCGCCTGGTATTTCCGCCTGATTCGCGAGCAGCAGCCGGTGCACGCTATCCGCGACCAGCTGATGCTGGGCGAGGGCGCGGTGGGCGATACCGGCCACCAGGGCCAGCACCGCGCCGCCGGCCTGCCGGACGAGGCCGAGGTGTGCGGCTGCAATGGCGTGTGCAAGGGCACCATCGTCAAGGCCATTCAAGAAAAAGGCCTGTTTACCGTGGACGACATCAAGAAGCACACCAAAGCCGCCAGCTCCTGCGGCTCGTGCAGCGGGCTGGTGGAGCAGATCCTGATCAGCTGCGTGGGCGGCGCAGCCGACGTGAAGCCCAAGTCGGAAAAGCCCATATGCGGCTGCAGCGACATCACCCACGGCCAGCTGCGCCAGGCTATCCGCCAGCAGCACCTTACCAGCCTGGCCGACACCTTCCGTGTGCTGGGCTGGCGTAGCCCCGATGGCTGCGCCAGCTGCCGCCCGGCGGTGAACTACTACCTGATTGCCACCTGGCCGGGCGAGGCCGCAGACGACCCGCAAGCGCGCTTCATCAACGAGCGCGTGCACGCCAACATCCAGAAAGACGGCACCTATTCGGTGATCCCGCGCATGTGGGGCGGCGTCACCAACCCGGCCGAGCTGCGGCGTATTGCCGATGTGGCTGACAAATACGCCATCCCGATGGTCAAGGTCACCGGCGGCCAGCGTATCGACCTGCTGGGTGTGAAGAAAGAAGACCTGCCCGCGGTGTGGCGCGAGCTGGATATGCCCTCCGGCCACGCCTACGGCAAAAGCCTGCGCACGGTGAAAACCTGTGTCGGCAGCGAGTTTTGCCGCTTTGGCACCCAGGATTCCACGCAGATGGGCATCGACCTGGAAAAAGACCTGTTCGGCATGTGGAGCCCGGCGAAGGTAAAGCTGGCGGTATCCGGCTGCCCGCGCAACTGCGCCGAATCCGGCATCAAGGACGTGGGCATCATCGGCGTGGAGTCCGGCTGGGAGCTGTACATCGGCGGCAACGGCGGCATCAAGACCGAGGTGGCCGAGTTCTTCTGCAAGGTAAAAACGCACGACGAGGTGATGCAGTACAGCGGCGCCTTCCTGCAGCTGTACCGCGAGGAGGCGTTTTATCTGGAACGCACCGTGCACTTTTTGCAGCGGGTGGGCATGGACTACATCAAGCAGCGCGTGCTGGACGACGCCACCGGCCGCAGCGAGCTGTATGCGCGGCTGAAGTTTGCGCTGTCGTTCGAGCAAGACCCGTGGGCCGAACGCTACGCCGGCGGCGTGGCGCAGCACGAGTTTGCGCCGTTGACGGTGTAGAAAATCTGATGTCGCCACGGGAACACACCGACAGCACGGAAAAATGCACAAGCCGGTTGGCGCGATTCTGATACCGGCTGCCATGCCTGCCTCGTCACGATGGGCATCGCGCATGCCGTACCGTTTTTCGTGTTCTTTCGTGTTCTTTCGTGTTCTTTCGTGTGTTTTTGTGGCCAAAAAAGGAAACCAAGCATGAGCAACTGGAAAGCCGTCTGCCGCCTGGCAGACATCCCGCCGCAGGGCGCGCGGGTACTGAAGCGGGCAGGGCAGGTAGACATTGCCGTGTTCCGCACCATCGACGACCAGGCCTTTGCGCTGCTGGACCGCTGCCCGCACAAGGGCGGGCCGCTGTCGCAGGGCATCGTGTCCGGCCACCGCGTGGCCTGCCCACTGCACAACTGGCACATCGACCTGGCCACCGGCCAGGCCTGCGCGCCGGACGAGGGCTGCAGCGGCCATATTGCGCTGAAGCTGGACGACGGCACCGTCTACCTGGCACTGGACTGAACGCGGCCAGGGTTGGCCGCAAGGAGCAAGCATGAATGCCATAAGCGAACCCGGCAGCGCCATCGCCAGCGTGTGCTGTTACTGCGGCACCGGCTGTGGCGTGCTGCTCAGCCCGCAGCCCGATGGCAGCCTGGGCGTGGCGGGCGATCCGCAGCACCCGGCCAACTTTGGCCGCCTGTGCAGCAAGGGCCGTACGCTGGGGCAGACCGTGGGCGTGGCCGGTAGCCGCCTGCTAGCGCCGCAGCTGCGTAGCAGCAAGAACGATATCCGCCAGACGCTAAGCTGGGACAGCGCGCTGGATGCCGTCAGCCAGCAGCTGGCCGCCACGATCGCGCAGCACGGCCCGGATGCGGTGGGGTTTTACCTGTCCGGCCAGCTGCTCACCGAAGACTACTATCTCTTTAACAAGCTGGCGCGCGGTCTGGTGGGCACCAACAATATCGATACCAACTCGCGGCTGTGCATGTCCAGCGCGGTAACCGGCTACAAGCGCACGCTGGGCGCCGACGCGCCGCCCGCCTGCTACGAAGACTTCGACCACGCCGGCTGCGTGTTCATTGCCGGTGCCAATATGGCGGTGGCACACCCGGTGCTGTTTCGGCGGCTGGAGGCGGCGCGTGCGGCCAACCCTGCCATGAAAATCATCGTGGCCGACCCGCGCCGCACCGACACCGCCAGCCTGGCCGACCTGTACCTGCCGGTGCTGCCCGGCAGCGACGTGGCGCTGTTTCACGCCATGCTCAACGTGATGATCTGGGAAGACCTGATCGACCGCGATTACATCGCGCAGCACACCGAAGGCTTTGCCGCGCTGCGGGCGCGCCTGCGCGAGTACACGCCGCGCGCCGCCAGCCAGCTATGCGGCGTGCACGAAGACGATATCGTCACCGCCGCGCGCTGGTTTGCCGCCAGCCCCGCCACGCTGTCGTGCTACACCATGGGGCTGAACCAGTACAGCAACGGCAGCGACAAAAACGCCGCGCTGATCCACCTGCACCTGGCCACCGGCCACATCGGCCGCCCCGGCTGCGGGCCGTTTTCGCTGACCGGCCAGCCCAACGCCATGGGCGGGCGCGAGGTAGGCGGCCTGGCCACCGTGCTGCCCGGCCACCGCGACCCGGCCGACGCGGCACATCGAGCCGAGGTGGCTGCGCTGTGGGGCGTGCCCGCGTTGCCGGCCAACCCTGGCTTGCCGGCCGTGGCGCTGTTCGAGGCCGCCGCGGCTGGGCGCATCAAGCTGTTATGGATAGCCTGCACCGACCCGGCGTTTTCGCTGCCGGACCAGGCGCTGGTGCGCGAAGCCTTGCAAAAAGTGGACTGCGTCATCGTGCAGGAAGCCTTTACCGGCAGCCACACGCTGCCGTTTGCCGACATCGTGCTGCCGGCCGCCACCTGGCCGGAAAAAGACGGCAGCATGACCAATAGCGAGCGCCGCATCAGCCGCGTGCACGCGGCGCTGCCCGCGCCAGGGCAGGCGCGCGAGGATTGGCGCATCGTAGCCGCCGTGGCACAGCGGCTCGCTGCCGCCATCGCGCCGGAGCGGGAGGGCTTGTTCGCGTTTGCCGACGCGGCGGCGGTGTTTGCCGAGCACGCCGCCACCACGGCCGGGCGCGATCTGGACTACAGCCGGCTGGACTACGCGCTGCTGGCGCAGCTGGGGCCGCAGCAGTGGCCGTTTGACGGCAAGGTTGGCCGCAGCCGCCTGTACGGTGATGGCGTCTACCCCACACCTAGCGGCCGCGCCCGCTTTGTCGACATTGGCTGGCAAGCGCCGGCCGACAAGGTGTCGGCGCATTTCCCGCTACGCCTGACCACCGGCCGCCTGCGCGACCATTGGCACAGCATGAGCCGCACCGCGCTGGTGCCCGCGCTAAACCGCCACGTGGCGCTACCGCAGCTGGCCATGCACCCGCGTGACATGGCCCGCCACGGCCTGCAGGCCGGCCAGCTGGCCACGCTGCGTAACAAGCGCGGCAGTGTGGTGCTGGAGGTGGTGGCCGACGACGGCTTGCGCCCCGGCGTGGTGTTCGTGCCCATGCACTGGGGCAGCGCCACGCTGGGCGGGTTGGGCATCAATGCGCTGACCAGCCGGGCCGTAGACCCGCTGTCGCAGCAGCCAGAGCTGAAGCTGGCTGCCGTCAGCGTGGCGCCGGCGCGGCTGCCTTGGCGCGCCACACTGCAAGTGTTGGGCGATGCGGCCAACTTGCGCCCGCAGCTGGACGCGCTGCGCGCCCACTTTCCCTACGCCGTGGCGGTAGCCATCAGCCTGGCGGGCCAGCCCGGCCTGCAGCTGGCGTTGGCCGCAGCCGAGGCGCCGCCCGCGGCGGTATTGCAGCAGCTGGCCACGCTACTGCAGCCGCCCGGTGCCATGCTGGCCGCGTTCGACGACCCGGCGCGTGGCGTGCTGCGCCGCGTGTGGTTGGCCGCACGCCAGCCATTGGGCTATCTGCTGGCTGGTGATACGGCGGCAGCGCCGGCGCTGAGCGCCTGGCTGGATGGCGGCCAGCCACCGGCCAGCCTCGCCGCCTTGCTGCAGGGCAGGGCGAGCGGTGAGGCACTGGCGCGTGTCGTGTGCAGCTGCGAAGGGGTACGCGAAGACGCCATCGTGGCGGGCGTGGCGAGGGGGCTGGACGTGGCCGGCTTGCAGCGTGAGCTGCGCTGCGGTACCGGCTGTGGCAGCTGCGTGCCGGAGCTGAAGCGCTTGTGCCAGCGCACCACGGTATAGCGATGGCTATGCAGCTATTTGGTTATAAGAAAACGATCTGGCAGAACTTTTGGCTTGATGTATCGTGCAAAGCGGCCCGAACCCAGGGCGCGGACGCAGAAAGGAACGCAGCATGAGTGGCAAGGTATGGTTGGTTGGCGCGGGCCCCGGTGATGCGGAGCTGCTCACGCTCAAAGCATTGCGCGTGCTGCAGGCCTGCGACGTCTGGCTGGTGGACGACCTGGTGGGGCGCGACATTCTCGATTTCGCCCGCCCCGGCACCCGTATCGTGCCGGTGGGCAAGCGTGGCGGTTGCAAGTCTACGCCGCAGGCCTTCATTTTGCGGCTGATGGCGCGCTACGCCCGCCAGGGGCGGCAGGTGGCGCGGCTGAAAGGCGGCGACCCGTTCATCTTTGGCCGCGGTGGCGAGGAATGGGCCTGGCTGGCCGAGCGCGGCGTGGCGGTAGAGGCAGTGAACGGCATTACCGCCGGTTTTGCGGCCGGTGCAGACCTGGGCCTACCGCTGACTCACCGCGGCGTGGCACGCGGTGTGGCGCTGGTGACCGCCCACACCCAGGATGGTAGCCAGCCCGACTGGCTTGCCTTGGCACACAGCCGGCTCACTGTGGTGTGTTATATGGGCATGGCCGGCTTGCCGCAACTGGTACCACAGCTGCTGGCTGCCGGCTTTGCGGCCAACTTGCCGGTGGCCGTAGTGCACCGCGCCGGCTGCCGCGAGCAGCAGCACCTGGTCACCACATTGCAGCATCTGCAAGCCGACGTGGCGGCCAGCGGGCTGGCCAGCCCGGCGGTGATCATTCTGGGCGAGGTGGTAGACCACGCGATGAAACTGGCCTTGCCGGCTGCGGAAGCCGGCAGTGCGGTAGCGTAAAGCCTGCTGCTCAGCCCAATTGCCAGTGGCGGCGCCGGATGAGGTAGCCCAGCCCGCCCCCCGCGCAGCTGGCGGCCAGCAGTAGTAGGTAAAAGCCGGCATCGTTCATGCTTGGGGCGTGGCCGCTCAGCCACCACAGCGTGCCCAGTTGCAGCGGCCAGCCAGCCGCCAGGCACCAGCCCAGCGTTGTGGGTGTCACCGTTGCCCGGGGCGCGGCGGCCAGCCAGCCCAGCGGCAGATAGGCTAGCAGCAGGGTGAGCAGCAAGGGGGCACAAAGCCACCACCATAATCCTGGTGGCGGCGCCAGCATAATCAGCCCCAGAGGCGGCATAGCGGCTAGCGCGGCGGCGCGCGCCAGTACGGACGCAACCGGCGCCAGAAACAGACTGGATAGCAGCAAGCGGGTGGCAGGCATCATGGTCTTTACCCAAGCGTGAATGATGTGGCCATTGTAATCTGCACGGCATTTTTTTGCTGTGTCGTAACGTAGCGGTTACATATCTGTCGCAACAAAATATTGCCAATATTGCAGTATTAGGGTGATAGATTGCGCATTGATGGCTTTGTGCTGCCGTGGTCTGGCGCTGTGGCGCCATTGTGTTACTTTTATCGACGGATACCCCCGTGTACTGCGCCTTGCGTGGTACCAGACGTTAGAGAGAGAAACCACAAGATCATGTTTGCACACGTTGAAGCCTATGCTGGCGACCCCATCCTCACCCTGGTGGAAACCTTCAACAAGGACAGCCGCAGCCCGAAAGTGAACCTGGGCATCGGCCTGTACTACGACGAAGAAGGCCGCATTCCGCTGTTGCCGTCGGTACAGAAAGCCGAAGCGCGCCGCGTGGCCGAAGCCGGCCCGCGCAGCTACCAGCCCATGGAAGGTGCGGCCAACTACCGCACTGCCGTGCAGCAGCTGCTGTGGGGCGCAGAGCACGAAGCCGTACAGGCTGGCCGCATCGCCACCATCCAGACCATTGGCGGCTCCGGTGCGTTGAAGATCGGCGGTGACCTGCTCAAGCGCTATTTCCCGAACGTGGATGTATGGGTCAGCAACCCTACCTGGGACAACCACCGCGCCATGTTCGAAGGTGCCGGCTTTACCGTGCACGACTACCCGTATTACGACGCTGAAACCGGCGGTGTGAAGTTTGACGACATGATCGCCTGCTTCAGCCAGCTACCTGCCAAAACCATCGTGCTGCTGCACCCGTGCTGCCACAACCCTACCGGCGTGGACCTGGATCAAGATCAGTGGCGCAAGGTGATCGAGGTGGTAAAAGCGCGCGATCTGCTGCCGTTCATGGACATTGCCTACCAGGGCTTTGGCGATAGCCTGGACGACGACGCCTTTGCCATCCGCGCTATGACCGAAGCCGGCGTGAGCTTTGTGGTAAGCAACTCGTTCTCCAAAAACCTGTCCTTCTACGGCGAACGCTGTGGCGGCCTGTCGGTGGTGTGTGGCACGGCAGAAGAAGCGGGGCGCGTACTGGGCCAGATGAAGGCCACTGTACGCCGCAACTACTCCAGCCCGCCTACCCACGGTGGCCAGGTTACCGCCATCGTGATGAACGACGCGGCGCTGCGCGCCGAGTGGGAAGGCGAAGTGACCGAGATGCGCGTGCGCATCAAGGCCATGCGCCAGAAGCTGTACGAGGTACTGAGCGCCAAGGTGCCAGGCCGCGATTTCAGCTACTTCATCAAACAGCGCGGCATGTTCAGCTACACCGGCCTGAGCCCGGTACAGGTAGACCGCCTGCGCGAGGAGTTCGCCGTGTATCTGGTGCGCTCCGGCCGTATGTGCGTGGCCGGCCTGAACAGCCGCAACGTGGAATACGTGGCCGACGCCATGGCCGAGGTGCTGAAAGGCTAAGCCTGCCCCCGGTTACAGCAAGCCAGCCCCGCCCGTGTGGCGGGGTTTTTTGTGCCTTTGTTATTGCTATTTGCTATGCGATAGTAAATTTCCATTGCTTCCATTAAATCAATTCAATAGTCATGTTGGCCGCAGGCAACTATGCTGAACTCACCAAGTCAGACAGACACCCCAAGCAAGGAGAGACAGCATGAGCAACGAACAGAAATGCCCCTTCCACAGCGCCTCCGCGACCAAAGCCACCTTCGGCGCCCGCGCCAACCGTGACTGGTGGCCCAACCAGCTGAACCTGGGCATCCTGCACCAACACGCCCCGGCGTCCAACCCGCTGGGCGAGGATTTCGATTATGCAGAAGCCTTCCAGCAGCTGGACCTGGCCGCCGTGAAGAAGGACCTGTACGCGCTGATGACCACCTCGCAAGCCTGGTGGCCGGCCGATTGGGGCCACTACGGCGGCCTGTTCATCCGCATGGCCTGGCATAGCGCCGGCACCTACCGTACCGCCGATGGCCGTGGTGGTGGCGGCACTGGCAACCAGCGCTTTGCGCCGCTGAATAGCTGGCCGGATAACGGCAACCTCGACAAGGCACGCCGCCTGCTGTGGCCGATCAAACAAAAGTACGGCAACCAGCTGTCGTGGGCCGACCTGATGATCCTGGCCGGCAACTGTGCGCTGGAGTCCATGGGCTTCAAGACCTTCGGTTTTGGTGGCGGCCGCGCCGACATCTGGCAGCCGGAAGAAGACATCTACTGGGGTGGCGAGAAGCAATGGCTGGCCACCAGTGACAAGGAAAACAGTCGCTACAGCGGCAACCGCGAGCTGGCCAACCCGCTGGCCGCGGTGCAGATGGGCCTGATCTACGTGAACCCGGAAGGCCCGGACGGCAACCCCGACCCGGTAGCCAGCGGCCGTGACGTGCGCGAAACCTTTGCCCGCATGGCCATGAACGACGAAGAAACCGTGGCGCTGGTGGCCGGTGGCCACACCTTCGGCAAGGCGCACGGTGCCGGTGACCCGGCCCTGGTGGGCCCGGAGCCGGAAGCTGCGCCGCTGGAAGCCATGGGCCTGGGCTGGATCAACCAGCTGGGCAGCGGCAAAGGCGTACATACCACCACCAGCGGTATCGAAGGCGCGTGGAAGCCTAACCCAACGACCTGGGATAACGGCTACTTCGATATGTTGTTCGGCTACGAATGGGCGCTGACCAAGAGCCCGGCCGGTGCTCACCAGTGGGTGGCCCAGAACGTGAAACCGGAGCACATGATTCCGGATGCGCACGACGCCAGTAAACAGCACGCGCCGATGATGACTACAGCCGACCTGAGCTTGCGCTTCGACCCGATCTACGAGTCGATTGCACGCCGCTTCCACCAAGACCCGCAAGCGTTTGCCGACGCCTTCGCCCGTGCCTGGTTCAAGCTGACGCACCGCGACATGGGCCCGAAAGCGCTGTACCTGGGGCCGGAGGTGCCAGCAGAAGACCTGATCTGGCAAGACCCGATCCCGGCGGTAGACCACGCACTGGTGGACGACGCCGACGTGGCAGCGCTGAAGGCCGAGGTACTGGCCAGCGGCCTGAGCGTGGCCGAGCTGGTGTCCACCGCCTGGGCGTCTGCGTCTACCTTCCGCGGTTCCGACAAGCGTGGTGGTGCCAACGGTGCGCGCATCCGCCTGGCCCCGCAGAAAGACTGGGAAGTAAACCAGCCTGCACAGCTGGCCCGCGTACTGGCTGTGCTGGAAGGCATTCAGCAGCGCTTTAACGCCGCGCAGCAGGGCGGCAAGAAAGTGTCGCTGGCCGACCTGATCGTGCTGGCTGGTGGCGCTGCCGTCGAGCAGGCTGCCGCTGCCGCAGGCCACGCAGTCACCGTACCGTTTGCTGCTGGCCGCATGGACGCGCTGGCCGAGCAGACAGATGTCGAGTCGTTCGCGGTACTGGAGCCGCAGGCCGATGGCTTCCGCAACTATCAGCAGCAGGCCTTCCGCGTACCAGCCGAGCAGCTGCTGGTGGACAAAGCCCAGCTGTTGAAGCTGAGTGCGCCGGAAATGACCGTACTGGTAGGCGGCTTGCGGGTACTGGGCGCCAACGCCGGCGGTGTGCAGGACGGCGTGTTCACCCAGCGCCCTGGCGTGCTGAGCAACGACTTCTTTGCCAATGTGCTGGATATCGGCACCGTGTGGGCGCCTACCTCGGAAGAGGCCAGCCGTTTTGAAGGCCGCGACCGTGACACGGGCAAGGTGAAGTGGACGGCCAGCCGCGTAGACCTGGTGTTTGGTTCCAACTCGCAGCTGCGTGCACTGGCCGAGGTGTACGCCCAGCAGGACGGCGAAGCCCGCTTTGTACGCGACTTTGTGCGGGCCTGGGACAAAGTGATGACGCTGGACCGTTTCGACCTGAAGTAAGCGTTGTATGGCGGCTGCCCGTGTCATGCGGGTGGCTGCCGCGCCAACAGCAAGGCCCCGCCGCAGGCGGGGCCTTGTGCTTTACCGTGCGGCCAACCTTGGCTCAATACGCCAGGGTTGGCCGCCGCCCGGCTAGCTGCGCGCCAGCAGGTAGACCGCTACCGCCGCGGTTACTGCCGGCACGGCAAATACCAGCAACATGATGGGTAGCTCCTCGCGCAGCGTATAGCCGGCGTGGTTAACGCCTACCCACATATTCACCAGCGCCACCAGCAGCCAGACCGGTACAAACACCTTTGCCGCCAGCGCCATGGCGGCCGTGCTGGCCCCCCATAGCCAGCCAAACAGCACAAACAAACCCAGCAGCCCAAAGCCACCTGCGATCACCAGAATGACGTGCATGTTTTCTCCTTAATTATCCGCGCCGGCTGGCCAGCTGAATACCGACAGGTTGGCCGCAATGTCCTTGCCGGCGTAGGGCGGAAAGACATCGATTTCGGCATCGCTGCGGCCAACCAGTATGCCTTTGCGGTTGGATAGCGCATCGAAGCCGGCCTGCCCGTAGTATTTGCCCATGCCGGAGTAGCCCACGCCGCCAAAAGGCAGGCTGTCTATCCAGCAGTGCAAGTTGGTCTGGTTGATGCAACCGCCACCAAACGACAGCGTCGCCAGAAAGCGTTCTACGGTAGGGGCATGCTCGCTGAACAGGTAGGCCGCTAGCGGCTTGGGCTTGCGCGCAATCTGGGCGAGGGCGCTGCCCAGGTCGTCGTACACCAGTACCGGCAGCACCGGGCCAAAGATCTCCTGCTGCATGGCCGGGTCGTCCCAGCTGGCGGGGTACAGCACCGTGGGTTCCACATAGCGCGCCGCCACATCGTAATGGCCACCGTGCACCACCGTCCCCGCCTGGATGTAGCTGGCCACGCGTTCGGTATCGTGCTCGGAGATCATGCGGGCGAAGTCCGGGCTTTGCTGCGGGTCGCTGCCGTACATGCGTACGATGGCGGCTTTCAGCTCGGCGATAAAGGCATCGGCTACCCTGCGCTGCACGCAGACATAGCCCGGCGCGATGCACCATTGGCCAGAGATGGCGTTATGCCCCCAGGCAATGCGCTCGGCGGCGGCGCGCAGGTTGGCCGTTTCGTCCACGATGGTGGGGTTCTGGCCGCCCAGCTCCAGAATTACCGGCGTCAGGTGTTCGGCGGCGGCGCGCATCACCACCTTGCCGACGCTGGCGCTGCCGGTAAAGAAAATGAAGTCGAAGGGCAGGGCCAGCAGCGCGCCGATTTCCTCGCGCCCGCCGGTAACGATGCTGACGGCCTCCGGCGCAAAGTATTGTGGTATCAGCCGCGCTAGCAGGGCGGCCACGGTGGGCGTGGTGTTGGCCGGCTTCAGGATGACGGTATTGCCGGCGGCCAGTGCGGCAATGGCCGGATCCAGCAGTAGCAGGATGGGGGCGTTGAACGGGCCGATCACCAGGCAGCTGCCGTAGGGTTCTTTGTAGATCATGCCGTAGTGGCCGCTGGCTTCCAGCCCTGGCGGTATGGCCACCCGCTGTGGTGCCATCAAGGTGTTCAGGTGGGTGCGGTAGTAGTCGATCACCCCCAGCGGTACGCTGATCTCGAACTGCTGCTCGAACGGTGGCTTGTGAAAGTCCTGGTACAGCGCATCGCACAGTGCCGCCTGGTTGTCTTGCAGCAGGCGGGCCATGCGGTCTAGCTGATCCAGCCGCCAGGCGGCACTTTTGCTGCCGCCGCTGGCAAAAAAGGCTTGCTGGGTGTCTAGCAGATCTTGGTACGGGTTCATGGCGGGCTCCAGAGTGGGCCCGGCCCTGGCGGGCCGGGAAGGTGCATGCCGGATTTGCCACGGCAGCGGGCTGCGCCGTGCCGTGGCGTAGCGTTTACTTGGTGGTGTAGCCGCCGTTTGCCAGGATGGTCTGGCCGGTAATCCACCAGCCTTCGCTCACCAGCAGGCGTACCAGTGGCACGATATCCTCCGGGGCGGTGAGCCCGGTTTTGGTGAATTTGGACAGGTCGGCCGCATTCTGGTTGTAGTTGGCCGACTCGGCGCTTTCCTGGCCGTAGAAGAACGGTGTTTCCATCGGCCCCGGTGCCACTGCGGTAACGGAGATGCCGCGCGGGCCAAACTCCTTGGAGGCTGCGCGGGTGAAGTGCTCTACCGGTGCTTTGGAGCCGGCGTAGATGGAATACAACCCGGTGAAGGCACCCAGCAGCGACGTAACAATGGTGCACAGCTTGCCGCCGTCGTTCAGGTGCTTACCTGCGCCCTGGATAAAGAAAAAAGCGGCTTTCGAGTTGATGGCGAAGATCTTGTCGTAATCGGCCTCGGTGATATCGGGTATCGGCTTTTTGATCACCATGCCGGTCGTGTTGATGGCGATATCCGGGCGGCCGACTGCGGCCACGACATCGGCAAAAAGTTTGTCCACCGCCGCTGCGGTGGTGAGGTCGCCTTGCAGGGCGACGGCTTGTACCCCGGCAGCCTGGATGGCAGCAACGGTGGCATCTGCATCGGCTTTGGTGCCAGCGCTGTTGTAGTGAATGGCGATGGCCTTGGCACCTTGCGCGGCCAAGTCTTTGGCAATCAGGCCACCCAGATTTTTGGCGCCGCCGGCGACGAGGGCGACTTTGCCACGAATACTATGCAGTTCAGACATGTGAGACTCCTGGTTACGCTGTGGTGGGAGCTCACAGTCTTAATTGATTGCAATATCACAATAAACAAGTAGTATCGGATTTGTTTATCCGTAAATCGCAAACAATGGACCGCATCGATCAACTGCGTGTGTTTCTGCGCATCAAGGAAAGTGGCAGCTTTGCCCTGGCGGCACAGCAGCTTGCGCTGCCGCGCGCTACCGTCTCGCAGGCATTGAGCCAGCTGGAAGACCGGCTGGGCGTGCGGCTGTTTCACCGCACCACGCGCCAGGTCAGCCTGACACAGGATGGCGAAACGCTCGCCGAGCGGGCGGCTACATTGATTAGCGACATGGAAGAGCTGGAGCAGCAGTTTCGCCCGCAGGACGACCTGGTGTCCGGCCGCCTGCGTGTAGACGTGCCCAGCCGCATTGCCAGGCGGCTATTGGCCCCGGCGCTGCAAGATTTTCTGTTGCGCTACCCCAAACTGCAGGTAGAGCTAGGCAGCAGCGACCGGCGGGTAGACCTGGTGCGCGAGGGGGTGGACTGTGCGCTGCGGGTAGGTGGCGTGCAGGGCGATAGCCTGGTGGCGCGCCCGCTGGGCTACTTTGCCATGGTCAACTGTGCCAGCCCGGCCTACCTGGCAGCCCAGGGCGTGCCGGTGGATATGGCTGACATGGCAGGCCAGGTGATGGTGGGCTATGTGTCACGCAGCAGTGGCCGCCAGGCAGCATGGTGCTGGCAAGAGGGCGAAGCCGAGCGCAGCATGCTGCTGCCGGTACGTGCCAGCGCCGACAATGCCGAAACCTACATTGCCTGCGCGTTGGCAGGCCTGGGGCTGATCCAGGTGCCACGCTACGACGTGGCGCATCACCTGGCCAGCGGTGCCTTGCAGGCGGTGCTGCCGCAGGCGTGCCCGGCGCCGCTGCCGGTGCATCTGGTGTACCCGCACCGCCGCCAGCTGTCGCGGCGGGTGCAGCTGTTTCATGACTGGGTGCGGGGCGTGCTGCAGCAGCACACCGATGCCATGTGGCCCCCGGTGCAGCCCTAGCCCGGCCCGACGCAGCAAGGCCCCGCCATCGGCGGGGCCTTGCTGCTTTGCCGTGCGGCCAACCTTTGTCCGAATGGCAAGGTTGGCCGCAGCCATTTGGCAGCGCGGGTTATTGCACCACCGACTTCACTTTCCAGTCGTTGCCTTCCACTTGCGAGATGGTCACCGGCGCGTTTTTCAGGTTGCCGGCGGCGTCAAAGCCAAAGTCGGCAGTCACACCTTTGTAGGCGGTCTTGGCGATCAGCGGCAGGAACTTGGCCGGCTCGGTGCTGTTGGCGCGTTTCATGGCGTCGGCCACGATCATCACGCCGTCGTAGAACTGCGGCCCCAGCAATACCACGTCCTGTTTGAAGCGCGCCTTGTAGCGGGTTTCAAAGTCCTTGCCGGCCGGGCGGCTGCCTAGCTCGCCACCGGCCACGGCCGAGTAGTGGCCTGCGGACTCCGCACCGGCTAGCTGGATGAAGGTGGGCGTGTTCAGCATGTCGCCGCCCATCAGGCGGGCGTTGATGCCGAGGCGCTTCATCTGGCGTGCCATTGGCGCAGCCTGCGCGTCAGCGCCGCCGTAGAAGATCACGTCTGGGTTCTGCGCTTTCAGTGCGGTGAGGATGGCGGTGAAGTCGGTGGCTTTGTCGTTGGTGTACTCGCGCTTGAACGGCTTTTTGCCCATGCCGGCGAGCGCTTTCACGAATTCGTCGGCAATGCCCTGGCCGTAGGCGGTGCGGTCGTCGATCACGGCGATACGCTGTGCTTTCAGCTGCATGACGGCGTAGCGGCCCAGCGAGCCACCGATCTGGCTGTCACTGCCTACCAGGCGGAAGGTGGTTTTATAGCCGCTGGTGGTGTAGGCCGGGTTGGTGGAGACCGACAGCTGCGGGATGCCGGCGTCGGAATAGAGGCGCGAGGCGGGGATGGATACACCGGAGTTGAAGTGGCCAATCACGGCCTTCACGCCTGCGTCTACCAAGCGCTGTGCCACCTGGGTGCCCACGCGCGGGTCGGCCTGGTCGTCTTCCGATACCAGCTCGAATTTCACTTTCTGGCCGGCCACGGTGATGGGTTTGGCGTTCAGGTCGTCGATGGCCATGCGGGTGGCGTTTTCATTGTCTTTGCCGTAGTGCGCCTGCGGGCCGGACATCGGCGAGGCAAAGCCGATTTTCACCACGGTGTCGGCAAATGCCGGAGACGACATGGCCAGGACGGCGCCGGCTACCCATACCGCCAGTTGTTGCTGCTTCATGTGTTCACTCCATTTCTCGTTGCAAGGTCCAGGTTGGCCGCAGCGCGGCCGATGTGCCCGGCGGGGTGCCGGGCGGGTATTGCCGGTAAGGCGGCTGCGGCATTGCACGTGGTGTGCCTGCTGGCCGGCTAACCGGGTTTTTTATAAATCCAAGGTAAAACAAGGTGTTGCCTGCGTGGTGGTAGCCGGGGTTGTCGCGGGCTTGCACCAATTGCATACAAACTATTGTCAATAATCGCCCATGCCGGTGCGTGTGCTCAGAAACGGTTCAGCCGGTAGGGCGCCATGTCGATGCCGCAAGCTTGGCCGCCAATCTGCGCTGCCAGCAGTGCGCCGGTGGTGGCAGCTAGCGTTAGTCCCAGGTGCCCGTGGCCGGTGGCAAAGTACAGGCCGGCCACATCCGGCGCCGGGCCGATCACCGGCACGGTATCGGGCATCGACGGCCGGTTGCCCATCCACACGCTCATGTCCTTGGTGCTGAAGTCGCCAACGATGCGGCGTGCCTTGTCCAGCAAAATGTGGGCGCGCCGCCAGTCCGGCGCGGCGTCGCGGTGCGCCAGCTCTACCGTGCCGGCCAGGCGCAGGCCGCCGTTAGCCATGGGCAGAATCACAAAGCTTTCGCTGGCGCACTGGATAAAGTGGTGCAGTGCCACGCCGGCGTGGGGCAGTGTCACGTGGTAGCCACGCTCGCTTTCCAGCGGCAGCCGGTAGCGGCCCTGATGGGCGAAGCGGTCGCTCCACACGCCGCAGGCAATCACGACCGCGTCGCCATGCAGCGCACCGTGGCTGGCGGTGTCTACCCCCTGGCAGTGCCCGCCGCTGTGACGCACCTGCAGCACTTCGTCCTGCACGAAGCAGCCGCCATCGCGGAGGAAAGCATCAAACAGGCCGTGGCTGAAGGTGTAGGGGTCGTCCACGTGCGACCATGCCGGCACGTGTACGGCGTATTGCCATTCGTCTGCGATGCCGGGCGATACGGCCTGCAGGGCGGCGCGGTCCAGTGGCTGCCACTGCACGCCGTGCGCGGCTTTGCTTTGCCAGGCTGGCAGGGCGGCGCGGTATTCGGCCTCGCTGCGGTACAGCGTGAGGTTGCCGTGGCGGCGCCACAGGTGTTGCAGGCCGGCGTGTTCAATCAGTGGTGCGTAGTCGTCGTTGACGCGGCTCAGCAAGGCGGCCAGTGCGCGGGTAAGCTCGGCCACGCGGCGCGGGCGGCTGGCGGCCGCAAAGCGCACCAGCCATGGCGCCAGCGTGGGCAGGTAGCGCCAGCGCACCGCCAGCGGCCCCAGCGGGTCCAGCATCCAGCCGGGTACCTTGCGCAGCACGCCGGGCTCGGCCAGCGGGATTACGTCGCTTACCGCCAGCGCACCGGCGTTGCCGTAGCTGGTTTCACGTGCCGGTTCGCCACGGTCCAGCAGGGTGATGCGGTGGCCGGCACGCTGCAGCTGCAGCGCTGTGGCGATGCCGACAATACCGGCACCGGCCACGATGATGTGTTGCTGTGGTTTGGCCATGTTCAGCCCACCACGAAGCCGTGTACGTACGGGTCGGCGTCGTCCAGCAGGATGCGGTTGTAGCCGGTGGTGATGGCCCAGCCGGCAATGCCGGGGATGATGGCCGGTATGCCCGCCACCTCGGTCACCGCCTCGATGGTGCCGGTGAACTGGCTGCCGATCAGGCTTTCGTGTACCAGCACGTCGCCCGGCTGCATCAGGCCGCGGCCAAAGCGCTGTGCCAGCCGCGCCGAGGTGCCGGTGCCGCACGGCGAGCGGTCCAGCGCGGCGGCGCCGTACAGCACGGCGTTGGCCGCGTGCGAGCCCGGCTGCTTTGGCGCGCCTGTCCATTGCACGTGGCGCACGCCGCGGATGGTGGCGTCCAGCGGGTGCACGATGTCGTAGTGGGCATTGATGTAGTCGCGCAGCTCGTTGCCCATCGCCACCAGCTGGCCGGGCGTGTAATCGGCCATGTCGCGGTAGTTTTCCTGCGCTTCCACGATGGGGTAGAAGTTGCCGCCGTAGGCGATGTCCACGGTCAGCCGGCCCAGCGCAGCGATTTCCACCTCGACATCGCGCAGTAGCAGGAAGGACGGCACGTTGGTCAGCTTTACCGACTGCACCTTGCGGCCAACTTGCGTGTATTCGGCCACAACCTTGCCGGCCGGGGTGTCCAGGTTCAGTACGCCGGGGGTGCGCGGCGTCACCAGCTGGTGCTCGATAGCCATGGTTACCACGCCGATGGTGCCGTGGCCGCACATGGGCAGGCAGCCGCTGGTTTCGATGTACAGCACCGCCACGTCGCAGTCATCGCGGGTGGGCGGGTACAGGAAGGCACCCGACATCTGGGCGTGGCCGCGCGGCTCGAACATCAAACCGGTACGCATCCAGTCGAAGCGGGCCAGAAAGTCCTGCCGGCGCTCGACCTGGGTGTGGCCAGCCAGTGCTGGCGCACCGCGTGTTACCAGCCGTACCGGGTTGCCACAGGTGTGGCCGTCTATGCATTCAAACTCCGTCACTGCCATTGCCATGCTCCTTTGCTTGCGGTGTCTTCACTGTAAGCAGAGGTAGTTTTGAATACAATAATGGATGCAATATTTGTTGAAATGCCACAGCTTGCATATCAGCTTTTTCGTATGCAATGCTGTTTAAAATATCAAATAAAACAATAAATTAGTGTGTTGTTGTAAAAATTCACTGCTGCATTGCGGCAATGTTGCGCAATGAAATAAACGCCGTTTTGTATACAAAAATACTTGTTTTTTGGATGCAAAATTCTCTAGCATGAAATGGACCCGCAGCCACCGCGCTGCACCCACACCCTGCTAGGAGCACCCTGATGGCACACCTCTGGACTGGCGTTTTTCCCGCCGTTACTACCAAATTCCACGCTGACGAAAGCCTGGACCTGGCCGCTACCACGCATCACATTCAGTGGCAGCTGGACTGCGGCGCCGACGGCATTATTGTTTGCGGCTCGCTGGGCGAAGCGTCCACACTGACCGCGGATGAAAAGATCAGCATCCTGAAAGCGGCCAAGGAAGTAGCCGGCAGCAAGCCGGTATTGCTGACCGTGGCCGAAGACAGCACCCGTGCCGCCGCCGCGCTGGCACAGGCTGCCCATGCCGCGGGCGCCGACGGCATCATGCTGCTGCCGGCCATGCGCTACGTGTCCGACCCGCGCGAGACGCTGAACCACTACCAGCGCGTGGCCGACGCCAGCCCGCTGCCGATCATGATCTACAACAACCCGGTGGCCTACGGCGTCAACATCACCCCCGAGATGTACGCGCAAATGGCCGCCGAGCCGAAGTTTGTGGCCATCAAGGAATCCAGTGGCGATATCCGCACGCTGACGAATGTGATCAATGCGGTGGGCGACCGCTTTGCCATCTTTAGCGGCGTGGACGACCTGGCGCTGGAAAGCCTGCTGATGGGCGCGGATGGCTGGGTGGCCGGCCTGGTGGTGGCGTTCCCGAAAGAGACGGTGGCCATTTACCGGCTGGCCCGCGCTGGCCGCGTGGAAGAAGCCCGCGCCATCTACCGCTGGTTTGCCCCGCTGTTGCATCTGGACGTATCGATGAAGCTGGTGCAGAACCTGAAGCTGGCCGAGGCCATGGTGGGGGTGGGCAGTGAGCACGTGCGCGCGCCGCGCCTGCCGCTAGCCGGTGCCGAGCGTGAGCAGGTGCAGGCCATCATTGCCGCCGGTATTGTCAGCCGCCCGGCGTTGCCCGCCCTGTAACCCCTGCTGCGGCCAACCTTGCCAGGCAGGTTGGCCGCAAGCAGATGGCAAGGGCGCGGTGCCGCCCGGAGGAACCAAGCCATGTTCTGTAACCTGATCGACGGGCAGTGGCGCGGCAGCGGCCACGCTATCGTCAACCGTAACCCTTCCGACCTGCACGACGTGGTGGGCGAGTATGCCGCGGCCAGTGCCGACGATATGCGTGACGCCGTGGCCGCGGCGCGCGCGGCGCTGCCGGGCTGGCGCGCCACCACGGTGCAGCAGCGTGCCGATGTGCTGGATGCTGCCGGCAGCGAGATCCTGGCGCGCAAGCAGGAGCTGGGCACGCTGCTGGCGCGTGAAGAAGGCAAGACCCTGGCCGAGGCGGTGGGCGAGGTGGCCCGCGCCGGCCAGATTTTCAAGTTTTTTGCCGGAGAGGCGCTGCGTGGCCAGGGCGAGTGGCTGGAGTCGGTACGCCCTGGCGTGGAAGTCACCATCAGCCGCGAGCCGGTGGGCGTGGTGGGGCTGATTACACCGTGGAACTTCCCGATTGCCATACCGGCATGGAAAGCCGCTCCTGCGCTGGCTTTTGGCAACACTGTAGTGCTGAAACCGGCCGAGCTGGTGCCGGCCAGCAGCTGGGCGCTGGCGGACATTCTGCAGCGCGCCGGCCTGCCGGACGGCGTATTCAACCTGGTGATGGGCAGTGGCCGCGTATTGGGCCCGGCCATGCTGGACGCCGGCATTGATGCATTGAGCTTTACCGGCTCGCAGGCCACCGGCCAGGCCTTGGCAGCCAGCTGCGCGGCGCGTGGCATCAAGCTGCAGCTGGAAATGGGGGGCAAGAACCCGCTGCTGGTGGCTGATGACGCCAAGCTGGAGCAGGCCGTGGAGTGCGCGATCAACGGTGCGTTCTATGCCACCGGCCAGCGCTGCACCGCCAGTAGCCGGCTGATTGTCTGTGGCGGTATTTACGATGCATTTGTGGCCAGGCTGGCCGAGCGTAGCGCTGCCTTGCGGGTAGGTCACGCGCTGGCGCCGGACACACAGATCGGCCCGGTAGCCAGCGAAACACAGCTGGCGGCCAACCTGCGCTACGTGGCGCAGGGCCAGGCCGAGGGCGCTACGCTGCTGTGCGGTGGCCAGGCGCTGCAGCTGGCCACGCCCGGCTACTACCAGCAGCCGGCCCTGTTTGCCGACGGCACGCCGCAGATGGCCGTCTGCCGAGAGGAAATCTTTGGCCCGGTGGCAGCCGTGCTGCGCGCCGACAGCTACGAGCACGCGCTGGCGCTGGCCAACGACACACCTTATGGCTTGGCCGCCGGCATTTGTACGCAGTCGCTGGCGCTGGCGACGCATTTTCGCCGCCACGCCCAGGCGGGCATGGTGATGGTGAACCTGCCCACCGCCGGGGTGGACTATCACGTGCCGTTTGGCGGTTGCAAAGGCTCCAGCCAAGGCCCGCGCGAACAGGGGCGCTACGCTGCACAGTTTTATACCACGGTAAAAACCGCTTATCTCGGCCTGTAGGCACGCTGACGCACGGTGGATTCGCTGTCGAACGTGCCTGGTCGGTAGCGTCGCCCCCGCTGCGCTGCCGGCAACAGGGTTTGCTCTGCCTCGTGCAGCTTGCCGCCCCCGTATGGGGGCGTTTTTTTTGCCGCTGTGTTAGGGTTGGGCCATCTTTTACAGGTGATGCTTTATGAGTACACAGCAGGAGACGGGCAGCCAAAGCCTGGTGCAGGTGGCTACCGAGGCGATCCGCCAGCGCATTCTGGCCGGCGAATGGGCCGATGGCGGCCAACTACGGCAAGAGGCGCTGTCGCGCCAGCTCGGCATGAGCCGGGTGCCTATCCGCGAGGCGCTGCGCCAGCTGGAAGCCGAAGGCCTGGTCACCATTAACGAAAACCGTGGTGCTGTCGTAGCGCAGCTGTCGCTGCCCGAGATCGTCGAGCTGCTGCGCGTACGCGTGCTGCTGGAGTGTGATGTGCTAATGGAAGCCATCCCACGCCAGACCAGCGCCGATATCGCCGAAGCCGAGGCCTTGCTGGGGCAGTTTGAGGTGGCGTTGCGTAACCAGGACATAGGCGCCTGGGGCATTTTGAATGCGCAGTTTCACCTGGCGCTATACCGTGCAGCCGGCCGCAGCCAGACGCAGGCCATCATCGAGCAGCTGCACAACCGTACCGACCGCTATACGCGCATGCAGATTCTGCTGACCGGCTTTAGCGACCGCGCCCACCACGAGCACAGCCAGCTGCTGGCCTTGTGCAAGCAAAAAGACGCGATCAGCGCCGCGGCCTTTTTACGTCAGCACATTCTGCACGCCGAAGAGGCGCTGGAAGCCTGGTACCGCGCCCATGAGGCAGCACCCAAACCGCGCCGAGGCCGCAAACCCGCGGCAGGCTAAGCCTGTTTCCGGGACAATCTGTTCTTTGTGCGGCGCGTCATTTGCTGGTTTATTTTATTGAAACCAAAACAGTACGTCGCTAGTATCAAATAACGATATGTCAATGTGTGATGCTGGGAATCATGCCTGTCTACGAAGCCCTGAATGCACTCAGTACCCCGGTGTGGATTGTGTCGCCACACACCGGCGAAGCACTTTTTGCCAATCGCATAGCCCAGGCACTGGCCGAGGGCTGCAGTGTGAGCACGCTGCGCCATGGCAGCCTGTCGGCCAGGCCGCTGGCGAAGTTGGCCGACTATACGCCAGCGGTGCTGGCACGCGAACAGGTAGTAGAAATCTGGACCTTCCAGCGTCATGGCCAGGCCGTGCCCTTGCCTTGCCGGCTTACCCTGTTAAGCATGGGTGAGCACGCCGGGGCCATTCTGGTCGAGGCGCTGGCCTCGGGTGATGCCATGCTGCATGGCTGGCCACCTTCTGGTATGGGCTTGTCTGGCCCGGCGCAGGACAATGAGGTGCGCGGTTTTTACGAGCTGCTGTTTCGCACCAACTCCGCCCCCATGTTGCTGATCGACCCGCAGGCAGATGGCCGCATCCTGGATGCAAACGAAGCCGCCACGCGCTTTTATGGCTACCCCCGTGACGTGTTTGCCGGCAAGCACACTTGGGAAATCAACGTTGCCGGGCGCAGTATCCTGCCGGTGATGCATGCGGTAGCGCAGCTGCCTGGTGGCCACCGGCCCTTGAATTTTGTGCACCGTCTGGCCGATGGCAGCCTGCGTAATGTACAGACGTATGCCGGGCCTATTGTGCTGGACGGCCGCCGGCTGATGCTGTGCGTGATTCACGATATGACCGAGCAAGAGCAGCTCAAGCGCGAGCTGGAGCAAGCCGCACTGCGTGACCCGCTTACCGGCCTGTGGAACCGCCGTCACATGATGGTACAGCTGGAGCAGGCACTGGTAGGCAAGCGCGCGGACGATACGGCCTTTTGCCTGATCTTGCTGGATGTCGACCATTTCAAGCTGGTCAACGACAGCTATGGCCACCAGGCGGGCGACCGTTTGCTGGTAGCGCTGTCGCAGACGCTGGCCTCGCGCTTGCGCGAGCGCGACACGCTGTGCCGCTGGGGCGGTGAGGAGTTTTTGTTGTTGTTGCCACTCACCCAGCAGGACAGTGCCCTGCAGCTGGCCCATACCCTTCGCCAGACGGTGGCGGCCATGACGCATGAGGGTCTGCCAGGCATCACCATCAGTCAGGGTGTGGTACAGCATCAGCCCGGCGAAAGCCTGCACAACCTGGTGAGCCGCGTCGATACCGCGCTGTATCAAGCCAAACGTGCCGGGCGCAATATGGTGGTGATGGGCTAGCGCCGCTGCCGGGCAGGGCTGAAAGCAAATTGACAGCTTGCTTCGTTACACTGCCAGCAGCTTCTCGGATTTGTTGCCTCTTTAGATTGTTTGGCCCGTTTGCCGTGCCCGCCCCTTGATGGGCGGGCTTTTTCTTGCCTGCTCAGGCTGTTCGCGATACGTGAGGGTAGCAAAACGCCCGGGCAGCATGGCTGGCCGGGCGTGGTGGCTAGATTGGCGTGTCAGTGGCTGCGGCCAACTATCGCTGCCGTAGCGATCAGCTCTTCCAGTAGCGCCAGCGAGCTGCTGCCAGTGAGGCGGAACGGGTCCAGCTGCGGTTTTTCCGAGTAGCGCAGCAGCAGGCTGGGGTTCACCTTGGCCAGGTTGACCTGTCCCATGGTCCAGCCGGCAAAGCGGCGCTGGCTGATTTCTTCCAGCATCAGGATTTCCACATCGTGGTGACGTGGGTCTTTGGCGATGCTGTTATACAGCGCGCTGACTTCGGCGCGGCTGCCTTCCAGTACCTGCATGAAAATATCGCCGCTGTAGCACAGGATGCCGGTAATGCCGCGGGCCGGGTTGTGGGCATGGGACTGGGCCAGGATGGTTTCCAGCAGCGCCGCAGTGTGCGGCTGGTTGCTGCGGCTGGCGTAGAGCAGGCGAACAAGCATGGTTTTCCTCAGGCTTTCTTGTTGGGCAGCAGGGACAGGAACTCGCGGCGCAGGTCCGGATTGGTCAGGAATACGCCACGCATCACACTATTGATCATCTTGGAATCCATGTCCTTGACGCCACGCCAGTGCATGCAGAAATGGTCGGCTTCCATCACGATGGCCAGCCCATCCGGGTTCATTTTGTCCATCAGCAGGTTGGCCAGCTGGATCACGGCTTCTTCCTGGATTTGCGGGCGGCTCATGATCCACTCGGCCAGGCGCGCGTACTTGGACAGGCCGATCAGGTTGCTGTGCTCGTTGGGCATCACGCCGATCCACACCCGGCCCATGATGGGGCAGAAGTGGTGCGAGCAGGCGCTGCGTACCGTGATGGGGCCCACGATCATCAGCTCGTTCAGGCGCTCGGCATTGGGGAACTCGGTGACTGGCGGCTGGCTGGTGTAGCGGCCCTTGAACACTTCGTTCAGGTACATCTTGGCCACGCGGCGCGCGGTGTCCTGCGTGTTGTGGTCGCTTTCGGTATCGATCACCAGGCTGTCCAGCACGTCTTTCATGCGGGACTGCACCTCGTCCAGCAGCTCGTCCATTTCACCGGGCTGGATGAACTCGGCAATATTGTCATTGGCGTGAAAACGGCGTTTTGCGCCGCGGATACGCTCGCGAATACGCGCGGATACCGGTACGTAGGTCGGGGCGGTGTGCTGGGTGCTGTCTTGGCTCACGCGTTTATGCTCCTCATCGTGCGGGTAGCACGCTTGGGTTTCTATAGGGTAGGGCGCTTGGAAGATAGCTGTGCGGGCGGCGAAAGGCAACACCTTGCCGAGTAGGGGTTTGCGTGCGGCGGCTGGCGGGGCGGGGTGGCACCAGCCAACAGCGCACCGCCAGGGTGCGCCAGTGTGACGGGCGCGTCGGCTCAGGTATTACGGAACACGATGTCGCATGTCAGGTTGAGCTTTTGCATGCCGCGCAGCGTGGCCAGGTTGATGATCAGCGGGCTGCGTACATTGGCGCGCAGCTGGGCCAGCAGCGGGTTGGTTTCCTGGCTGTCCAGCTCGCGGTAAACGATCAGCAGCACCATGGCGTCTTCCGGGCGGGCCAGTGCCAGGGTGGCGACCTCGTCGTCGCTCAGCAGTACTTCGTAGCGTATGCCCAGGCGGCCGGGGTCGGTCACGCTGAATAGCACGTCCGGGTTGTCCAGCGATTGCAGCCAGTACACGCGCGGGCTATTGCGGTCTGCGTCGTGAAACAGTTTGAAGCGGGTGCAGTTTTCAAAGGCTGCCAAGCCATGTTCAAAGGTGATGATGGTGTTTTCGTCGACGTCTACTTCGCCCAGCAGGCTGGAATTGAACAGCATGGCGCGCTCCTTGTGTGGTCAGGCTTTCATTATGCACAAGGCGTGCGGCCCGGCCACTGACTTTTGTCAGCTTTCTGTTGGCGGGGGTGGCAGGTACAATGCCGCCCCATGACCGATGCCCTTTCCCTCTACCCGGCAATAGAAGCGGCCCTGATGAGTGACTGCATCGTGGCCAAGCCCGCGCAGGCGCAAGCCTTGTACCGCCAGTGGCTGGCAGGTGGCTATGTGCGCGCCGGCGGCCCGCTGTACCCGGTGCCTGCGCCGGGCCGGCCTGCGCGCCCGCCGCTGGTGGCCGCGACCGAGGTGCCACGGCGTGGCCTGGGTAGCGCCGAGGGGCGGGCGGCGTTACTGCACGCCATTGCGCATATCGAGTTCAACGCCATCAACCTGGCGCTGGACGCGGCCTGGCGTTTTCGCGCCATGCCGGATGCTTTTGTAGAAGACTGGCTGCGCGTGGCGGCGGAAGAGGCGCAGCACTTTTTGCTGCTACAGCAAAGGTTGGCCGCACTGGGCTACGCCTATGGCGATTTCCCTGCCCACAACACCCTGTGGGACATGGCGGTGCAAACCGGCCACGATGTGCTGACGCGCATGGCACTGGTGCCCAGGGTGATGGAGGCGCGCGGCCTGGACGCCGTACCGCCGATACAGCGCCGCCTGGTCATTATTGGCGACCACGACAGTGCGGCGGTGCTGGCCACCATCCTGCACGACGAGGTAGGCCACGTGCGCATTGGCAATTACTGGTTTACCACGCTGTGCGACGCCCGCGGGCTGGACCCGCTGGAAACTTTTCGCAGCCTGCTGGGCCAGTACCATGTGGCCCTGCTGCGCGGCGAGATGAACCGCCCGGCCCGGCTGGCAGCCGGTTTTACCGAATTCGAACTCAGCATGCTGGAAGACTTTAGCGTTACCCGGCAGCGTACTGGTACACGGAGCAAGCATGAACAAGCTGTTTGACACCCTGCGGCACAACCGCCGCCTGGCCATGGTGGTCACCCTGGCCGGCACGGTGCTGTTTACCCTGGCCTCTGCCGCGCGGGCGGCGGCCGATGGCAGCGGCTGGGAGGCCGCACTGGCCGCACTACTGATGCTGGCTGGCGTCGTGGGCCAGTTCATGGGCATATTGGCGCTGATGAAAAAACCCCGTCGCTAAAAGGGTGTTGAAAAACAGGGCTTTATGTCGCCATTGTGACCGTTTGCTACCTTGACGCTGGATAGGGGCACGCGCATAATCGCGCCGCAACAAACCCTTAACCAGACAAGGCTCCTACCCGGAGCTTTTTGTATTGTCTTGTACCCGGAGACACCCATGGATTTTCAGGCATTTTTGCGCGAGCTGGAAAGCCACGCGCTGCCTGCCGCCGAGTTTACCCACCGCGCGCACCTGCAGGCGGCGTGGGCTTACCGCAGCCGCTACCCGGCACGCGAAGCCGCCGCCCGCTGCGCGCATACGCTGTCGCGCTACGCCATGGCCCACGGCGCGGCAGAAAAGTATCATCACACGCTGACCATGGCCCTGCTGGCCATCATGTACAGCCGCCTGGACGCCGCGCCCGCACAGCAGGCCAGCTGGGACGACTTTGTTGCGGCCAACCCCGATTTGCTCGGTGGTACCCAGGCGCTGGTAGCGCAGCATTATTCCGAACAAAAACTGCAGGAACATGACGCCCGCCGCGGCTTTGTCGCGCCAGATCGCGCGCCGCTGCCCATGTCCTGCCTGTTGCACTGAGACGCGAGAAGATCAATGAAATCACCCGAACTGCTCCTGCCCGCCGGTACGCTGGACAAAATGCGCGCCGCCTACGACTTTGGTGCCGACGCCGTGTACGCCGGCCAGCCGCGCTACAGCCTGCGCGCGCGCAATAACGACTTCAAGCTGGAAGAGCTGCGCATCGGCATCGAAGAAGCCCACGCCCGCGGCAAGAAGCTGTTTGTGGCCAGTAACATCCTGCCGCACAACAGCAAGATCAAGACCTATATGGCCGACATGGAGCCGGTGATCGAAATGAAACCGGACGCGCTGATCATGGCCGACCCCGGCCTGATCATGATGGTGCGCGAACGTTGGCCACATGTGCCTATCCACCTGTCGGTACAGGCCAACACCACCAACTACATGGGCGTGAAGTTCTGGCAGAAGATGGGCGTGGAACGCATTATCCTGTCGCGCGAGCTGAGCCTGGACGAAATCGCCGAAATCCGCCAGGAATGCCCGGACATGGAGCTGGAAGTATTCGTGCACGGCGCGCTGTGCATTGCCTACTCTGGCCGCTGCCTGCTGTCCGGCTACTTCAACCACCGCGACCCGAACCAGGGCACCTGTACCAACGCCTGCCGCTGGGACTACAAGGTGCACGACACCCAGGGCGACGACGCCGGTGACGTGAAGCCGCAAAAGATCGACTTCGACTTTGGCAAGGCGCTGGAAGAAGCCAACCAGAGTTTCTCGTCCTGCGGCAGCCAGCAGCGCCACCCGCTGGCGGACAAGACCTACCTGATCGAAGAAGCCAACCGCCCCGGCGAGCTGATGCCCATCATCGAAGACGAGCACGGCACCTACATCATGAACTCCAAAGACCTGCGCGCCGTCGAGCAGGTGGAGAAGCTGGTGAAAATCGGCGTGGACTCGCTGAAGATCGAAGGCCGCACCAAGAGCCTGTACTACGTGGCGCGTACCGCCCAGACCTACCGCCGCGCCATCGACGACGCCGTGGCCGGCCGCCCGTTCGACTACAGCCTGCTGGCCGAGCTGGAAGGCCTGGCCAACCGTGGCTACACCCCGGGCTTCCTGGAGCGCCACCAGACGCAGGAGCACCAGAACTACCTGTCCGGCCACTCCATCGCCAAGCAAAGCCAGTACGTCGGCGACGTGATGGAAGTGGACGCCGACGGCTGGGCGCTGATCGACGTGAAAAACCGCTTTGCCGTGGGTGACCGCGTGGAAATCATCCACCCTAGCGGCAACCGCACCGTCGAGCTCACCGAAATGACCCGCAACGGCGAAGCCACCAGCGTGGCACCGGGCAACGGCGTGAAAGTGAAGATCCCGGGCATGGCCGGTATGGAAAAAGCCCTGCTGGCGCGCCTGCTGTAAATCACCATCGCGCTTGTCGTATCGAAAGGCCGCCCATCAAGGCGGCCTTTTGTCATAATGCGTTTTTTCGCGCAGGAAGCAGGCATGAAGCACAGGATCGCAGCGGCGCTGGCCGCCCTGACGTTGGCCGCATGCAGTGGTGATGTGCCGCCGCCAGGCAGCCCGCCGCACCATACTGCCGATGGCTACCGTAATCTCTCCACCTTCCAGCAGCCGGGGCTAGGCGACATCCTGCGCTGGCGCTGGGAAGAATGGACCGGGCCCGACGTGGTGCAGCGCCCCGAACGCATCCCGCGCGTGCAGCCAGACCTGGCCTGGCTGGCGGCCAACCGCAGCACGCCCAGCTACACCTGGCTGGGCCACGCCAGCGGCCTGCTGCAGCTGGGTGGCCAGAACGTGCTGATCGACCCGGTGTTCTCCGAGCGCGTGTCGCCGGTACAGTGGCTGGGGCCGCGCCGCTATCTGCCGGTACCGGCCACGCTGGCGCAGCTGCCGCGTATCGATGTGGTGCTGATCTCGCACAACCACTTCGACCACCTCGACCGCGACAGCATCAATGCCTTGCTGGCGCAGCCCGGCGGCCAGCCGCAGTTTGTGGTGCCGCTGGGTGTTGACGATTGGTTGATTGCTCAGGGGGCATATCGCGTCACCGCGCTGGATTGGTGGCAAAGCGCCGACCTGGACGGCCTGCACTACACCGCCACACCGGCGCAGCACTGGAGCAAGCGCAGCCTCACCGATACCAACGAAACGCTGTGGGCCGGCTGGGCGGTAACAGGGCAGGGCAAGACGGTGTGGTACTCGGGCGATACCGGCTACCAGCAGGCGCTGTTTACCGATATCGGCCGCCGGCTGGGCCAGATCGACCTGGCGCTGCTGCCGGTGGGCGCCTATCTGCCGCGCTGGTTCATGGCCTCGCAGCACGTGGATCCGCTGCAGGCGGTACAGATGTTTCGCGATGTGAAGGCGCACCAGGCGGTGGGCATCCACTGGGGTGTGTTTGCGCTGGCCAGCGAGGCCGTAGACGCGCCGCTGGACGACCTGCCCGCCGCGCGCCGCCAGCTGGGGGTGAGCGAGCAGGCCTTCCGCTTGCTGCCGCTGGGTGGCACCTTGCGCCTGCCATAAAGTGCGCGTGGCTTGCGGCAAAGGTTGGCCGCAGGGCGCTTTGGTCGTAAAATTGCTGCATTGCATTCGAGCCGGGCGCTTTGTCGCCCGGCCTTTGATTTTATAAAGGCCCACCATGACCATTCAGCAACTGATCAGCGACCGCGTTGCCGCTGCCCTGGCCGCCGCCGGCGCGCCCGGCGCCCCAGCCGTTGTGCAACCTGCCTCCAAACCGGAATTCGGCGACTACCAGGCCAACGGCGTGATGGGTGCCGCCAAGGCGCTGAAGACCAACCCGCGTGCACTGGCTGAACAAGTGATCACCCTGCTGGACTTGCAAGGCATCGCCAGCAAGGTGGAGATCGCCGGCCCCGGCTTCATCAACATCCACCTCGACCCGGCCTTTATCGCTGGCCGTGTGGAAAAAGCGCTGGCCGACGACAGTCTGGGCATTGCCAAGGCCGCACCGCGCCGCGTGATGGTGGAGTACTCGTCGGTGAACCTGGCCAAGGAAATGCACATTGGCCACCTGCGCGGCGGCATCATCGGCGACGCCCTGGTACGCGTGAACAGCTTTATCGGCCACGACGTGATTCGCCAGAACCACGTGGGTGACTGGGGTACCCAGTTCGGCATGCTGGTGGCCTATATGGTGGAAACCCAGAAAGCCGGCGATGCGGCGGTAGAGCTGAAAGACCTGGACACTTTCTACAAGCAGTCCAAAAAACGCTTTGACGAAGACGAAGCCTTTGCCGACCTGGCGCGCGACTACGTGGTGAAGCTGCAGTCCGGCGACGCCGAGGTGCTGGCGCTGTGGCAGCAGTTCGTGAAGCTGTCGCTGACCCATTGCAACGCCATTTACCAGCAGCTGGGCCTGCTGCTGGACGACGGTGACGTGCGTGGCGAGAGCTTCTATAACGCCGACCTGCCGGTGCTGGTAAACGAGCTGCGCGAAAAAGGCCTGCTCACCGAAGACCAGGGCGCGCAAGTGGTGTTTCTGGACGAATTCAAGAACAAGGAAGGCGAGCCGGCAGCCTTTATCGTGCAAAAGCAGGGCGGCGGTTACCTGTACGCCACTACCGATCTGGGGGCTATCCGCTACCGTACCGGCACGCTGAAGCTGGACCGCGCCCTGTACGTGGTGGACTCGCGCCAGAGCCTGCACTTCCAGCAGCTGTTTACCACCGCACGTAAAGCGGGCTGGCTGCCGGAAGGCGCCGATTTCGAACACATCGGCCACGGCACCATCATGGGCCCGGACGGCAAGCCGCTGAAAACCCGCTCCGGCGAGAACATCAAGCTGGTCGAGCTGCTGGACGAAGCCATCGAGCGTGCCTACCAGCTGGTGAGCAGCAAGAACGCCGAGCTGCCGGAAGCCGAGCGCCGCACCATTGCCCAGGCAGTAGGCATTGGCGCGCTGAAGTACGCCGACCTGAGCAAGAGCCGCAACACCGACTACATCTTCGACTGGGATGCGATGCTGAGCTTCGAGGGCAACACCGCGCCCTATCTGCAATACGCCTACACCCGTGTACAGAGCGTGCTGCGCAAGGCGGAAGACTTCAACCCGGCGGCCAGCATCGTGATTGCCGAAGCGGCCGAGAAGCAGCTGGCGGTAGCGCTGACCCAGTTTGAAGACGTGGTGTTTGCGGTAGCCGAGGGCAGCCAGCCGCACCACCTGTGCAGCTACCTGTACAACGTGGCCACGCTGTTCTCGCGCTTCTACGAAGCTTGCCCGATCCTGAAGAGCGAGGGCGAGGTGCGCCAGAGCCGCTTGCAGTTGGCCGCAGCCACCGCCAAAACGCTGAAAGCCGGCCTGGGCCTGCTGGGTATTGCCGTGCTGGAAACCATGTAAGCCAGCCTGTTGCTACAGAAAAACCCGCCTTATGGCGGGTTTTTTCATGGTGGGGTGACCAGGGTGCCGCTGGCGTCGCCGGGCTGCGCAGTGGGTGTGGCGCTTGCCGGGGGTGCCAGGGCCGGGTCGTGGCTGTGCAGGGCGACTTGCTCGACTGGCGGCTCCAGCGGCAGCCAGCGCAGGTGGATGGCCAGGTAGCTACCATCCTGCAGCATGTCTTCCAGTGCGCGCTGCCAGCGCAAAATGGTGTCTGGCGCCGTGCCACGGGAAAAGCTCAGGTACAAGGGCAGGCTGCTGAGGGTGGCCACCGGAGCAATGGCCTGCGACGGGGTATTGGCAAAGCGCAGCTGGGTGGCTACGGCGGTGTTGGCCTCTACCCACAGCCGGGCGCGGTTGGCCAGCAGCAGCCGCAGGCCTTGATCGCTGTCGCGTGTGCGGAGGGGGCGAAAGCCGGCGCCCAGTGCGGCCGCCTCGGCGATGCTGTCTTGTGCCGCCACACTGGTTTCGCCTGCCAGCTGGGCGGCAGGTAGGCTGGCCAGCGCGGTGGCATCGCGCGGCAGGCTGTAGGCAGTGATGCTGGCCACCATGATGGGCCCGAGCTGGGTGAAATCGCGCCGGTTATTGTCTGTGTCGCCCAGCGTAAACATCATGTGGTCTGGCTGGCTGCGTAGCAGGGCGTTGGCCTGGTCCCAGGGTTTGAGCTGCATGGGGGTGGTATCGCCGGTGCGTTGCTGCAGCTGCTGTACGATATCTACCGGCATGCCGGCGGGCTGGTCTACGGCATTCAGGTAGACAAAGGGCGGCCATTCCTCCGCCAGGATGGTCAGCGGGGCAGCCTGGCCCATGCCCGGCAAGAGAAGGGTAAGTAGTGCAAGCGTGGTACGCAGAAACATGGTGTATGACGCATGGCTGGTTGGCCGTCATCATAACATTGATTGTCTGACAGCATCAGCGCTGTATACCCAGCCGCTCTACCTGTAACGGTACCGGGTCTTGCGGAAACCAGTGCTGGTGGAGGGCGGCAAAGCTGCCATCCTGCTTGATGTCTACCAGGGCTTTTTCCCAGCGCAGGATGGTATCGCGTGGCACGCTGGGCGAAAAAGCCAGGTACAGGCTCAGGCGGTCTAGCGTGGCAACGCGCTCTACCGTGGCCAGCGGCAGGCCTTGCTCGCGCAAGACATTGCCTACCACCACATTGCCTTCCACCCATAGCTTGACGCGGCCGGCGGCCAGCATGCGTGCCGAGTGGGCCGGGTCGGTGGTGGGAAAGACATTAAAGCCCCGGCTGTGGGCGGTGGTTTCAAAGATGCTGCCGCGGTAGGCGGCAGTGGGCAGCTTTTGCAGCGCAGCGGGAGGGAGTTTGCGGATCTCAGCCGCGTGCTGGCGCAGGGCAAATACATCGGTGCTGGAGATCAGAATGGGGCCGAGCAGCGTCATCAGCCTTTCGCGTTCTGGGCTGCGGCCAACAGTAAACAGCAACACGTCTTTTTCGTTCAGCAAGCTGTTGTAGGCGCGTGCCCAAGGCTGTACCTGGATGGGTGAGGTGTCTTTCAGCCGTTCTTGCAGCAGCTTCACGACCTCTACCGCCATGCCTTCTGGCTGG
Organism: Neisseriaceae bacterium; assembly: GCA_027489245.1. GTDB lineage: Bacteria > Pseudomonadota > Gammaproteobacteria > Burkholderiales > Chromobacteriaceae > Vogesella. The sequence continues at coordinate 284,856 of JAIYAC010000025.1, forward strand.
CCTTTGTCGTTAGCAAAGCTAACCGGCGGCCAGTCTTCGGTGAGCACGGACAGCGCAGCGGCGGGCAGGCTGGTGGCTAGCAGTATTGCCAGCAGTATCGGGCGATATTTCATGGATTGTCCACGTGCCAGAACGTTGACTTTAATATGGCACAGTTACAAGTTGGCCGCACGATACATTACAACCGAGCGGTCAACTGGTGATCTTGACGACCCGCCGCGCTTGTCACGCAAGCGTGGTGGGTCTGGTAAACAGCAGGGCTGCGGATGGTATGGCTGGGGTGGCGCGGCCCGGTTTTGCCGGGGCCGATACAGGTCAGGCAGGGGTGGCGTTTGCAGCCTGCCAAGTTGGCCGCACGGTACATTACAACCGTGCGGCCAACTTGTTTTTGCCGCGACACGGGCGGGGTGGGCAGCGCTTTAGAGCGTGCGGGTGGCGTGCTGCAGCCAGGCTAGCGCGTCGCCGCTCACTAGCGGGCTAACGCGAGCATAGACCTCGGCGTGGTAGGCGTTGAGCCAGGCCAGCTCGGCCGGGGCCAGCAGCGCGGGCAGGATGCAGCGCGTGTCGATGGGGCACAGGGTGAGGGTTTCAAAGCGCAGGAAGTCGCCAAACTCGCTGCTGCCGGCGTCCACGTTCAGCAGCAGGTTTTCGATGCGCACACCCCAGCGCCCCGGGCGGTAGATGCCGGGCTCGTTGGAGGTAATCATGCCGGCTTCCATGGCCATGTGCGGCTCGGGAATGGCACGGGAAATACTCTGCGGGCCTTCGTGCACATTCAGGAAGTAGCCCACGCCGTGGCCTACACCGTGGCCAAAGTCGATATTGGCCTGCCAGATCGGCGCGCGTGCCAGTGCATCCAGCATGGGCGATAGCGTGCCCTGCGGGAAGTGCGCCAGGCTGAGCTGGATCATGCCTTTCAGCACCAGGGTAAAGTCGTGCTTTTGCGCTTCGCTTGGTGTGCCGACTGCTACCACACGGGTGATGTCGGTGGTGCCGCCGTGGTACTGGCCACCGCTGTCGATCAGCAGCAGGCCGTCGCCGGCGATCTCGCTATGGCTGTCTTCGGTGGCGCGGTAGTGTGGCAGCGCGCCATTGGCATTAAAGCCGGCGATGGTGGCAAAGCTGGGGCAGACAAAGCCGGGGCGGCGGGCGCGGGCAGCGGTGATCTGTTCGTCGATGGTGAGCTCGGTGATGCGGCTGCGGCCAACGTTGGCCTCGAACCAGGCAAAAAACTCGGCCAGTGCGGCGCCATCTTGCGCCATGGCCTCACGCACGAAGGCCGCTTCTTCTGCCGTTTTGCGCGACTTCAGCAGGGTGGACGGGTTGATGGCTTCCACTACCGGTACGCCATCGGCGACGGCCTGGCGCAGGCCCAGGGTGATGCGGCGCGGGTCCAGCAGCAAGCGGCTGCCGGCAGGCAGCGCAGCCAGGGCCGGCTTGGCGGCATGGTAGTCGGCGATGGTAATGCCATCGGCAGCCAGCGTAGCGGCCAGATTGCTGTCGATCTTGCCGGCGCCGACAAACAGCGTGGCGCCGTCGTGGCGCAGCAGCGCGTGCGATACAAATACCGGGTTGTAGTTCACGTCGGCACCGCGCAGGTTGAACAGCCAGGCAATGTCGTCCAGCGTGGAAATAAAGTGCGCGTCGGCACCGTGTTGCTGCATGGCAGCGCGTACTGCGGCCAACTTGGCGTGGCGCGGGGTGCTGGCAAACGGCGGCAGGTGTTCGTATACGGCGGCAGCGGGCAGGGTGGGGCGGTCGGCCCAGATGGCCGCCAGCGGGTCGAAGTCGGTGCGTAGGGTGGCACCGGCCTTGTTCAGCGCGGCCTGCAGTGCGCGTGCGGCGGCCAGGCCCAGCACGTCGCCATCTACGGCCAGTACGTTGCCGCTCACCAGGTTGGCCGCCAGCCATTCCAGGTGCAGCGGGCTGGCCACGGTCTGGATTTTCATCAGCTGGATCTCGCTACCGGCCAGCTCGGCCTCGGCCTGTACCCAGTAGCGGCTGTCGGCCCACAGGCCGGCAAAGTCGCGGGTAACGATCAGCGTGCCGACCGAACCGTGAAAGCCAGATAGCCAGCGGCGGCCTTGCCAGTAGCCAGGCAGGTATTCGGACAGGTGCGGGTCGGACGACGGGATCAGGCAGGCGGTAATGCCGTGCTGCTGCATGCTCTGGCGCAGGGCTGCCAGGCGGGCGGAAACGGGGGTGGCGCTCATGATGGTTCTCGCTGGAATATTGTATTCATTTTGCGGCGATAGGCGGGGGCTGGCAAGTCGGCCAATGGGACAGGGCGCAATGTTCTGTAAACAGAATGCCGGTCAGCAGTGCATTCATGCCAAGGGCGTGTGGTGCGGCGCAGTAACCGTAGCACAATAAAAAAGCCCCGCCGTAGCGGGGCCTTGCTCGCCGGTGAATACCGGACTTACGGGCGCTCTACTGCCAGCGCTACGCCCATGCCACCACCGATGCACAGGGTAGCCAGGCCTTTTTTGGCGTCACGACGCTGCATTTCGTGCAGCAGGGTCACCAGAACACGGCAGCCAGACGCGCCGATAGGGTGACCCAGGGCGATGGCGCCGCCGTTCACGTTAACCTTGTCGGCACCCCAGCCCAGCTCGCGCGCTACGCCCAGTGCCTGGGCGGCAAAGGCTTCGTTGGCTTCTACCAGGTCGAGGTCTTCCACTTTCCAGCCGGCTTTGTCCAACGCCTTGCGGGTAGCGGCTACCGGGCCGATGCCCATGATTTCCGGCTCGCAGCCGGTAAGGGCGTAGGACTTGATCACCGCCAGCGGTTTCAGGCCCAGCTTGTCGGCACGCTCGGCAGTCATCAGCATCACGGCGGCGGCGCCATCGTTGATGCCGGAGGCGTTACCGGCGGTAACGCTGCCGTCTTTCTTGAAGGCGGGGCGCAGTTTGGCCAGGCTGTCGGCGGTGGTGCCGGCCTTGATGTATTCGTCTTTGGCAAAGGCTACCGGGTCGCCTTTGCGCTGCGGTACCAGTACCGGTACGATTTCGGCGTCGAACTTGCCGGCTGCCTGGGCGGCTTCGGCACGGTTTTGCGAGGCCAGGGCCAGGGCGTCTTGCTCTTCACGGCCAATACCGTATTTCGCGGCCACGTTTTCAGCAGTAATGCCCATGTGGTACTGGTTGTATACGTCGGTCAGGCCGTCGGCCACCATGGTGTCCACCAGCTGGGCATTGCCCATGCGGAAGCCATCACGCGAGCCTGGCAGGATGTGCGGGGACAACGACATGCTTTCCTGGCCGCCGGCAATCACGATCTCGGCATCGCCATTGGCAATGGCCTGGGCTGCCAGGTGCACGGCGCGCAGGCCGGAGCCGCATACCACGTTCAGCGTGGAGGCCGGGGTGCTTACCGGCAGGCCGGCTTTGATGACTGCCTGGCGGGCCGGGTTCTGGCCTGCGCCGGCGGTCAGTACCTGACCCAGGATGACTTCACTCACGTCTTCCGGCTTGACGCCGGTTTTTTCCAGCAGGCCCTTGATCACGGTAGCGCCCAGTTCCGGGGCCGGGATTTTGGCCAGGGAGCCGCCGAAGCTGCCAACGGCGGTACGCAGTGCTGCAACGATAACGATGTCTTGCATGGTTTTCTCCAGGTTGTTCTGTTCTGTGCCAGATTCGGGTGAAGCCGCAATCTAGCACAGAAGTCTTTGCAGATTATTGCAGGGTAGCCAGCTGGGCCGGCATGGCCTTGGCTTGCACGTATTCGCCCGGGGCATCGCACAGGGCGGGCAGCTCTTTGCTGCCAAAAATTTTCGGGGCGGCCACTTTTTCGCCAGACTGCGGGGCCAGCCAGCCGTCCCAGTCTTTCCACCAGCTGCCCGGGCGGCTTTCTGCTCCGTCCAGCCAGGCGTCGGCGCTGGCGGCCAGGGTGTCGTTTACCCAGTAGTTGCGCTTGTCTTTGGTGACCGGGTTGATGGAGCCGGCAATGTGGCCGGACGCGCCCAGAACGTAACGGCGGGAAGGGGCGCCGCTGAGGTATTTCACGCCGTCGTAGGCAGACTGCCACGGTACGATGTGGTCTTCACGGGCGGCAAAGATGTACAGCGGAATGTCGATCTGCGATACGTCGATTTTCACGCCACACAGCTCGATGCTGCCCGGTTTGGTCAGCGCGTTGTTGATGTAGAACTCTTTCAGGAAGAAAGTGTGCATTGGCAGGGGCAGGTCTACCGCGTCGTTGTTCCAGTACAGCAGGTCGAACGGTGGCGGGGTTTTGCCCAGCAGGTAGTTGTTGACGACGTAGTTCCATACCAGATCGTTGGCGCGCAGGCTGGCAAAGGTACGGCCCAGCTCTTTGCCGCTGACGATGCCGCCGCTGCCGCTCGCCAGCTTGGCTTCACGGGTCTGGATCAGCTTGTCGTCGATGAAGACCTTGATTTCGCCCGGCTCGGTGTGGTCCAGCAGCGAAGTCATGAAGGTGGCGCTGTCGATGTAGTTCAGCTTGCGGTGTTTCATCACGCACAGTGCGGTGTTCAGGATAACGCCGCCGATGCAGAAGCCCAGTGCGTTCATCGATGGCTGTTTGGTGATCTTGCGTACCGCTTCGGTCGCGGCGATCACGCCTTCCTCGATGTAGTTGTCCCACTTGTAGTGCTTCATGTCCGGGGTGGCCGAGCGCCAGCTCACCAGGAACACGCGATAACCCTGGGCCACGAAGTGGCGCACCATGGAGTTATCTTGCTGCAGGTCCATCAGGTAGTACTTGTTCACGCACGGCGGCACGATCAGTAGCGGCTTTTCGTATACCTGCTCGGTGGTGGGGGTGTACTGGATCAGCTCGATCAGCTTGTTGCGGAAGACGACTTTGCCCGGGGTGCAGGCAATGTTTTTGCCGATCTCGAACTTGCTCTCGTCAGACATGGAGATATGACCTTTTTGCAGGTCTTCCACCATGTTTTTCATGCCTTCTACCAGGCTTTCACCTTTGGTTTCCAGTGCGCGTTTGACCACTTCCGGGTTGGTCAGCATGAAGTTGGTCGGCGCCATGGCGTCGATGTACTGGCGGGTAGCAAAGGCCAGGCGTTCTTTGTCTTCGCCTTCCAGCTGAGATTTGTCTACCAGCTCGGTCATCCATTTGCTGGTGAGCAGATAGCTTTGTTTCAGGAAACTGTAGAAAGGATGCTCGTTCCATTCCGGGGCGGCAAAGCGGCGGTCGCTGGCGGCGGGCTGTGCGGCGGGGGCGCTACCGGCAGGCTGGCCCAGGAAAGAGAGCCAGATATTCATTTGCTGCTGGTACAGGTTGTTTTGCAGGGCAACAAACTGATTGGCGTTGTCTACCATCTGTTGCCAGGCGCCTGCCATGGGGTTGGCCGCATCTTGTGGCGACAGGCCGCTACCCAGCGAATTCACGAACTGCTGCATCCACTTTTGATTGGCTTCGGACAGATTGGCAAAAAAGCTATCCAGCGATGTGGTGGTTTCCTGACTCATTGATATCTCCTTCAAATGGGGGAAGACAAACAGGCCGTGCTGCCTTGCGTGACAGGATGTTTTTCTTGTTGGGCGCAATCTGTTGAGTAAAGACTTTACCATTGGTTTATGACAAAACACAGCCAGGGCATGCTGCATTGCGATATAAACGCGGGTAATGGGTATACAGGCAACAACAGGTGGCAGCCCGGTGGTGGGCTAATGGCGGGAGTATGGCAGATTTATTGTTATGGCATGTTGTTTTGCATCAAGAACCACAGCAGCCCGGGCATCGATATGCCATCGCCCGGGCTGCTGTCACGTTTACACGCTGAAGTCTTTGACTTTGTTTTCCAGATGGTCTGCCTTGTCTTCCAGCTGGCTGGCGTAGCTATCCAGGTCGATGGCGCTGTGGGCGTTGGTTTCCGATAGCTGCGCTATCTGCTCTACACGGCGCGCCATTTCATTGCTGGCGGTGCGCTGCTCGGCCAGCGCGTCGGCAATTTCGCTGGCAGATTGCGATACCTCATGAATGGTGTGCTGGATGCGCGAGATGGCGTCCTGCATTTCTGCTGTGAGTGCCTCGCCTTTGCTCACACGGCTAACGCTCTGCTGCATGGCCAGGTTGGCCGCTTGGGCCGACTGGGTGATTTCGCGCACCATCTGGTCGATTTGTACGGTGGACTGCGCCGAGCGCTCTGCCAGCTTGCGTACTTCGTCGGCAACCACCGCAAAACCGCGCCCCAGCTCACCGGCACGGGCGGCTTCGATGGCGGCATTCAGCGCCAGCAGGTTGGTCTGGTCAGCCACGTCACGAATCACATCCAGCACGCTGACAATGGTGTGGCTTTGCTGGGTGAGTGCGGCCACCTGTTGTTCGCTATGCCGTATGGCGGTACCGATGGCGGTGATCTCCTGCAAGGTGGCATCAATCACCCGCGAGCTGTCACTGGATGCCTTGCCGGCCTGGCTGGCACGCTGCTGGGCCACATCGGCGCTGTCGGCAATATGGGTGATGCTGACGGCAAACTGTTCTACGGTACTGGCAATAGACGAGGTGGCTTCGCTTTGCTGGCGCGAGCTCGTGCTGATGGTGTCGGAGGTCTGGCCAATCTGGCGCGCCATCTGGTTGATGTTGTCGCTGCTGCTGCGTACGTCCTGAATGATGGTGCTCATATTGTCCAGTAAGCTGTTCAGCTGGCCGGCAATCACGGCGAGCTCGTCTTTGCCGCGCACGGGTATGCGCAGGCTCAGGTCATGTTTTTGGGTAATGGTCTGGCAAGTATCGGCCAGCTCGCGCACGCTGCTGTTCAGCCGACTGGCCAGACGCCAGGCCATGATGCTGCCAATGGCCAGGCTAAGCAGCAGGGCCGAGCTGGCAAACAGTAGGCTCTGCTGCAGGGTCTGTTCGCTGGTCTGGTAGTTTTTTTCGGCTTCGGACAGCTGCAGGTCGATCAATTTGCTGATGTCGGTGCTTAGCGGGTCTACGGCAGGGTAGAGCTGGCTATTGGCCAGCGTTTGCAGGGCTTCTTTTTGCCCGTTTTGCATCAGCTGCTTGGCTTGGCGTGCTACACCCAGTGCGTCACTTATCCTGCCTTTGGCGTGCTCGACCAAGGTAGCTTCTTCGGTGGTAAGCCGGGTAGAGGTGTAGGCAGACCATTGCTTGCTGAATTCAGCCTCGGCGGTGGCAATGGCGGCGCTGCCGTCTGCAGCAGACAGCGTGCCGGCATTGGTTTTATGGATGGTGTCCACTACGTTCACGGCAAACATGTCGGCTGCTACTTTTAGCTGCTTGAGCGGGATGACGCGGTCGTGGTACGTAGTGGCAAAGGCGCTATTGCTTTTCTGCAGCAGGAAAACCATGCTGCCGCACAGTAATATCATCAAGATAAGCAGGCTGCCGGCCAGCCAGAAAACCCGTGCCTTGATACTCATAGTGCCCCCTTGATGTGCTGATTCAATATCGTGCTCTTATTTATTTTTAGTGTATTTTGGGTCTGTTTGTAGGTTTCTGTGGTTAAAGCCATTTTCATTTGATAGGTGTGGATTTATGAATGTTTGTCTGGATGGGGTAGAGCAGCGTGTGAATACCCTGTTTTGTATTGGTCGAAACTACGCCGCTCACGCGGCCGAACTGGGTCATGCCATGGAAGAAGAGCCGGTGGTATTCCTGAAGCCGGCGGCGGCACTGCTGCCCTGCGGCCAACCTTTGCATTTGCCGGCTTTTTCGCAAGAAGTGCATTACGAGTGTGAGCTGCTGGTGCTGATAGGCCGCGATGCCGACCATATTGCCGAGGCCGACGCGCTGCAGTACGTGGCCGGCTACGGTATCGGGCTGGACCTGACCGCGCGCGATGTGCAGAGCGAGGTCAAAGCCAAAGGCCTGCCATGGACCAAGGCCAAGGGCTTTCGTGGTGCCGCCTGTGTGTCCGGCTTTGTCCCGGCTGGCGCGCTGGACCCGTTGGCCGCACGCTTTACCCTGCAGGTAAACGGCCAGCTGCGCCAGCAGGGCGACACCACACTGATGCGGTTTTCGGTGCCGTATATCGTGAGCTACCTGTCGCAGGTGTACGGCCTGCGCGCAGGCGATGTCATCTTTACCGGCACGCCGGAAGGAGTGGGGCAGCTGCACGCGGGTGATGTGCTGCAGCTGGATCTGGGGGTGGTGCAAGCGCAGTGGCAGGTGGCAGCATGAGCAAGACAAAGTTGGCCGCAGACGACGACAAAGTCCGGCTGGATAAATGGCTGTGGGCCGCGCGCTTCTTCAAAACGCGGCAGCTGGCGCACGAGGCACTGGAGCTGGGCCGCGTGCTGGTCAACGGCGAGCGGGTAAAGGCCTCGCGCGTGGCGCGCGAGGGCGAGCTGCTGCAGATCCGCATCGACAAGCTGGTGTACAACGTCACCGTGCTGGGGCTGGCCACCCAGCGGCGCCCGGCGGCGGAAGCGCGGCTGCTGTATAGCGAAAGCGAGGAGTCCATCGCCGCGCGCGAGCACCAGATCGGCCTGCAAAAAGCCGAGCACGCCAGCTTTCCGTATGGCGACGGGCGGCCCACCAAGAAGGCCCGCCGCGATATCGTGCGCTTCAAGGACAGCTGGTAAGCCCGCTGCCAGCGCGGCATACCGCTGCCGCTGGCACGAAACAGTCTGTTTTATGGCCAGGCGGGGCATGCGTGCTTCATGTGCCGGGGCTTTTGCGCTATATTGACGCCCCGGTGCGTGGCACCCGCTTCCCCTTTTGTTCTGCATCATGTCTTCATCTGCCCCTCTGGCTGCCCTGGCGGCGTTTTATTTCTCCTATTTTGCCTTTCAGGGTCTGTTCGGCCCGTTCTGGTCGCTGTACCTCGAATCGCTGTCTTTTAATACGGTCCAGATCTCCATCCTGATGGCGCTATCCACCCTGGCGCGCATTGTGGCGCCCATGTTCTGGGGCTGGCTGGCCGACCGTAGCGGACAGCGCCGCGCCATCATGCTGTGGACCTCGGTGGTGTCCATGGCCAGTTTTGTCATGGTGGCCTGGCAGCACAGTTTTTGGGGCATGTTCATCTGGCTGGCGATCAACCATTTCTTCTGGGCCGCCGCGCTGCCGCTGGGCGAGGCGTCTACCGCGCACCTCACGCGCAGCCAGCCGGGGCGTTACAGCCGCGTGCGCGTGTGGGGCTCTATCGGTTTTGTCTGCTTTGCCGCCACCGGTGGCTACCTGCTGAACCTGGTGACCATGGCCAACTTGCCGTGGCTGATCGTTGGCCTGCTGGGGCTGATCGTGGTGGCCTGCTGGCGCGTGCCCGAGGTGGCCATCGAGCGCGCCAAGGTACGCCCCGAGCCAATCTGGGCCACCGTGCGCCAGCCGCACGTGGTGGCCTTGTTTGCCTGCTGCTTTTTGCTGTCGTTTGCCATGGGGCCGTACTACAACTTTTACTCCATCGGCCTGAAAGAAGCCGGCTATAGCGCCAGTACCACCGGCCTGCTATGGGCGGCGGGGGTGATGGCCGAGATCGTGGTGTTCTGGCAGATGCCGCGCCTGATGGCGCGTTTTTCGCTGGAAAAGCTGATGCTGGCTTCGCTGCTGGTGTCCGCGCTGCGCTTTGCGCTGATGGCCACGCTGCTGCCGGTGGCGGCGGTGGCGTTTGCGGCGCAGCTGGGCCACGCTTTTACCTTTGGCGTACACCACGCCGCTGCCGTGGGGCTGATCCACCGCAACTTTGCCGAGCAGCACCAGGCGCGCGGGCAGGGCCTGTATACGGTGGCGTCGTTCGGCATCGGTGGCAGCGTCGGCGGCCTGCTGGGCGGCGTGCTATGGCAGTACGGCGGTGTGGGGCTGACCTTTGGCGTGTCTACCCTGGCGCTGCTGCTGGGTGTGGCGGTGTGTTTGAAGTGGTTGCGGCCAACTGCGGCAGCCTGATGGCTGTTTGATTTCGTTAATGCGCGTCTGCTATGCCGCCAATAAGATCAGCGGACGATTGCACACAGAGCGCAACCGCCGGTTTGTTATTGCTACCTGCTGCCGGAGTTCACCATGCGCATGCTATTCGTGATGGGCGGTCTTTGTGTGTCGCTGGCCCGTGCGGCGCCCTTGCCGCAAGGCTATCTTCAGTTCGAGGATTATCGTTTGACCGAAGAGCACCAATACGGCTACGGCGTGAGTTTGTGGCATGACACTGGCCGGCTGCATGGTGTGCTGTTCATGAGCGCGAGCTTGCAGGGCGATGTGGCGGCAGGCGAGATCGAGGTGCAGCAATTCGACCCGGCCAGCGGCCGCCTGCAGTTCCGTGCGGCAGAAGGGTCAGACAAAGGGCAGCCTTACTATTGCCATTTTGATGGTCAGCTGACGACACGAGCGCTATCCGGGTGGATGCGCTGCCGCCATGACTATCGCGCGCATACAGCGGGCCGGGTGCAGCATGGTGCCTACGCGGTGCGCTTGCCGCGCAGTAAAGAGCCGATGGAGATGGCTGATCAGGCAGAATTCGACACGTGGATGGTGGATTACCTGCGCCGCAATAGTGCCGTAAAACGCGTCGCCTACCCCTAGCTACAGCAACATCACCAGCTTCAACTCCGGTGCGTGCGCCAGTCGCAGTGTCAGCTGCTGGTAGCTTAGCCGCCCCTGGCGGGCGTGGTTGAATACCCGCTCGCCGCCTTCTCTCCCTAATACATCCTGTTGTCGCCATAGCTCGTCGAAGGTGGCGCTGGCTTCGCGCAGGCTGGCGATCAGCGCGGTGGCGGCTTCCAGCTGCAGTGCGCTGGTGTCGGCGCGGAATTCGGCCACCATGCGGCGCGCGCGCGTCGGCCAGTCGTCTACCAACTGCGCGGCCAGCGGGTGGCAGAACATGAACTGCAGTAGGTTCTTGCTGCCCGGTCCGTCCAGCCAGCCGGCAAACAGCTCGCCGGCTTCGTCATTCCAGGCGGGCACCTGCCACAGCGCATCCAGCACATAGGCCGGCCGGCTGATGTGGGCGGTGGCGGCGGCCAGCATCTGTTCGGCTTCAGGGTTGGCCGCAGCGCTGCTGTGCTGCGGGTTTTTCTGCCCGGCCAGGTTGAACAGGTAGTCCGTTTCGGCACGCGATAGTTGCAGGGTGCTGGCCAGCGCTGCCAGCGTGGCGGCAGACACCGACTGCGTGCGGCCTTGCTCTATCCAGGTAAGCCAGGTGGGGCTGATGCCGCATAGCGCGGCGACCTCTTCACGGCGCAAGCCTTTGGCGCGGCGGCGGCTACCGGCGGGCAGGCCGGCGTGTTCCGGCTGCAGCCGCTCGCGGTGGCTGCGGATAAAGTCGCCTAGCGGGCTGGGTTGGCTGGGCTTGCTCATGCTGGGGCCTGCGCTGTGGCTGTTAGTGTTAGTACTAGTATAAAAGCTTATCTTGTACTAGGAAAACGCCTGCGTCATGATGGTGGCCAACGCAGGATTTGCGCCGGCGCAAAGCCGGGCTGTGCTACATGGCGCAGGCTGGCCGGCAGGCAAATCCCTTGTTCCCTTTTTACCTGAAGGCGCGACCATGACCGCACAAACCCTGTACGACAAGCTGTGGCACAGCCACGTGGTGCACGAAGAAGCCGACGGCACCGTTTTGCTTTATATCGACCGCCACCTGGTACACGAAGTGACCAGCCCGCAGGCGTTTGAAGGCCTGAAATTGGCCGGCCGCCCGCTGTGGCGCGTGGACTCTGTGGTGTCTACTGCCGACCACAACACCCCCACCAACGACTGGGACAAGGGCATCCAGGACCCGATCTCGCGCCAGCAGGTAGAAACGCTGGACGCCAACATCAAAGCCTTTGGCGCGCTGGCTTACTTCCCGTTCAAGGACAAAGGCCAGGGCATCGTGCACGTGATGGGGCCGGAGCAGGGCGCCACGCTGCCGGGCATGACCGTGGTCTGTGGTGACAGCCATACCTCTACCCACGGCGCTTTTGGCGCGCTGGCGCATGGTATCGGCACCTCGGAAGTCGAGCACGTGATGGCTACCCAGACGCTGGTGGCCAAAAAATCCAAGAACATGCTGGTGCGCGTGGACGGCAAGCTGCCGGCCGGTATTACCGGCAAAGACGTAGCGCTGGCGATTATCGGCAAGATCGGCACCGCTGGCGGTACCGGCTACGCTATCGAGTTTGGCGGCGAAGCCATTCGCGAGCTGTCGATGGAAGGCCGCATGAGCCTGTGCAATATGGCCATCGAAGGCGGTGCCCGCTCCGGCCTGGTGGCGGTAGACCAGAAAACCATCGACTACGTCAACGGCCGCCCGTTTGCCCCGAAAGGCGAACAGTGGGACGCCGCCGTGGCGTACTGGAACACGCTGCATTCCGACGAAGGCGCGCACTTCGATCAAGTGGTGGTGCTTGACGCCGCCGACATCCAGCCGCAGGTAACCTGGGGCACCTCGCCGGAAATGGTGACGGATATCAATGGCCGCGTGCCGGACCCGGCGCAAGAGGCCGATCCGGTGAAAAAAGGCTCTATCGAACGCGCGCTGGCCTATATGGGCCTGCAAGCCGGCACCCCGATGAGCGAGATTCCGGTGGATATCGTGTTCATCGGCTCCTGTACCAATAGCCGTATCGAAGACCTGCGTGACGCCGCTGCCGTGGCCCGTGGCCGCCAGAAAGCGGCCAACGTGAAGCAGGTGCTGGTGGTGCCGGGCTCTGGCCTGGTGAAGGCGCAGGCGGAACAAGAGGGCCTGGACAAGGTCTTTATCGAGGCAGGCTTTGAATGGCGCGAGCCAGGCTGCTCGATGTGTCTGGCGATGAACGCCGACCGTCTGCAACCGGGCGAGCGTTGTGCGTCTACCTCCAACCGCAACTTTGAAGGCCGCCAGGGCCAGGGTGGCCGTACCCACCTGGTGAGCCCGGCCATGGCCGCGGCGGCTGCGGTGGCTGGCCACTTTGTTGACATCCGCTCGCTGTAATAAAGGCAAATATCATGACTACCCGACTTGTTGTGCTGATCTGCGTCGCCCTGGCCATCACTGGCTGTAACACGGTTTCCGGTATTGGCAAAGATATCAAGAAGGCGGGTAGCGCCATTGAAAGGGCTGCACAATGAAAGCATTTACTACACTCAACGGCCTGGTCTGCCCGCTGGACCGCGCCAACGTTGATACCGACGCCATCATCCCCAAGCAATTCCTGAAATCGATCAAGCGTTCCGGTTTTGGCCCCAACCTGTTCGATGAATGGCGCTACCTTGACCACGGCGAGCCAGGCATGGACAACAGCCAGCGCCCACTGAACCCCGACTTCGTGCTGAACTTCCCGCGTTACGCCGGTGCCCAGGTGCTGCTGGCGCGCGAGAACTTTGGCTGTGGCTCCAGCCGCGAACACGCACCGTGGGCGCTGGAAGACCAGGGCTTCCGCGTGGTGATCGCGCCGAGCTTTGCCGATATTTTCTTCAACAACTGCTACAAAAACGGCCTGCTGCCCATCGTGCAACCCGCCGAGGTGGTAGACCAGCTGTTCCGCGAATGCGAAGCGGCTGAAGGCTACACGCTGAATGTGGACCTGCCATCGCAGACCATCACCACGCCGTCGGGCCAGACGTTTGCCTTTGATATCACAGAGCACCGCAAGCACTGCCTGCTGGGCGGCCTGGACGAAATCGGCTTGACCTTGCAGCATGCCGACAAGATCAAGGCTTACGAGGCGCAGCGTCGCCAATCCCAGCCTTGGCTGTTTGCCTGATACACCGAGAGGTTGGCCGCATGCGGCCAACCTTCTGCCACATAGCACAGGATAGAGATCATGAAAATTGCAGTTCTGCCGGGTGACGGCATCGGTCCGGAAATCATTGCTCAAGCCAAACGCGTGCTGGACGTACTGCGCAGCGACGGCTTGCCTATCGAAATGGAAGAGGCACCGCTGGGTGGTGCTGGCTACGACGCGTTCGGCCAACCTTATCCATCGTTTACGCAAAACCTGTGTCGCCAGGCCGATGCGGTACTGCTGGGCGCCGTTGGCGGCCCGCAGTACGACAACCTGGACCGCCCGCTGCGCCCGGAGCGCGGCCTGCTGGCGATCCGTAAAGACCTGAACCTGTTTGCCAACCTGCGCCCGGCCATTCTTTACCCGGAGCTGGCCAACGCCTCCACGCTGAAGCCGGAAGTGGTGTCGGGCCTGGATATCATGATCGTGCGCGAGCTGACCGGTGATATCTATTTCGGCCAGCCACGCGGTATTGCCGTGAGCGAGCTGGGCGAGCGCGAAGCCTACAACACTATGCGTTACAGCGAGAGTGAGATCCGCCGCATTGCCCACGTGGCGTTTGGCATTGCCATGAAGCGCAACAAGAAGCTGTGTTCGGTAGACAAGGCCAACGTGCTGGAAACCACCGAGTTCTGGAAAGAAATCATGATCGACGTGGCGCGCGAATACCCGCAGGTAGAGCTGAGCCATATGTACGTGGATAACGCCGCCATGCAGCTGGTGCGTAACCCCAAGCAGTTCGACGTGATGGTGACCGGCAATATCTTTGGCGACATCCTGTCCGACGAAGCCTCCATGCTGACCGGCTCCATCGGCATGCTGCCGTCGGCGTCGCTGGACCAGAACAACAAAGGCCTGTACGAGCCTAGCCACGGTTCTGCCCCGGATATCGCCGGCAAAAACCTGGCCAACCCGCTGGCCACCATCCTGTCGGCGGCCATGATGCTGCGCTATACCTTCGGCCAGGAAGCCGCCGCCCAGCGCGTGGAAAACGCCGTGAAAGCCGTGCTGGCCAAGGGTTATCGTACTGCGGATATCTTTGAGGCAGGCTGCGAGAAAGTCAGCTGCAGCGGCATGGGTGATGCCGTGGTTGCCGCCATGTAAATGACCGTTTTAATGCCGTTCAAATAAAAAACATCTACCCCATTGTGCGTGCTGCTGTTGCCCTGCACAATGGGGTAGATCACTAGATAAGCCCCGGTTTCAACTGCGGGCAAGCGGTTTCAAACACCCGACGACATTCAGGAGAAATTATCGTGCGAGTAGGTTTTGTAGGCTGGCGCGGCATGGTGGGTTCCGTGCTGATGCAGCGCATGCTGGAAGAGAATGATTTTGCCGTGATCAACGAGCCGGTGTTCTTCACTACCTCCAATGTGGGTGGTGCTGCACCAAACGTTGGCCGCGAGGTGCCGCCGCTGAAAGATGCGCGCAATATCGACGAGCTGAAGGCGATGGACGCCATCGTTACCTGTCAGGGGGGCGACTACACCGCCGAGGTATACAGCAAGCTGCGCGCTGCCGGCTGGACTGGCTACTGGATCGACGCGGCTTCCAGCCTGCGTATGGAAGACAACGCCGTGATCGTGCTGGACCCGGTAAACCGCAACGTGATCGACGCGGCGCTGGCCAAGGGCGTCAAAGACTACATCGGCGGCAACTGTACCAACTCCATCATGCTGATGGGTATGGGCGGCCTGTTCCGCGAAGGCCTGGTGGAGTGGGTTTCCTCCATGACTTACCAGGCAGCCTCCGGTGGCGGCGCCAACCATATGCGCGAGCTGCTCAAAGGCATGGGCGTGGTACACGCTGCTGTCGCTGACGAGCTGGCCACCCCGTCGTCCGCCATTCTGGATATCGATCGCAAAGTGGCAGCGTCCATCCGTGAAGACGTGCCGACCGAGTTCTTCGGCGCGCCGCTGGCTGGCGGCCTGATCCCGTGGATCGACAAGCAGCTGGATAACGGCCAGTCCAAGGAAGAGTGGAAAGGCCAGGCCGAGGTGAACAAGATTCTGGGCACCGACAGCACCATTCCGGTAGATGGCCTGTGCGTGCGCATTGGCGCCATGCGCTGCCACAGCCTGGCGCTGACGGTGAAGCTGAAGAAAGACCTGCCGCTGGAAGAAATCGAAGCCATCATCAAGTCGGGCAACGACTGGGTGAAGTGGGTGCCGAACGACCGCGAAATCAGCGTAAAAGAGCTGACCCCGGCCGCCATTACCGGTGGCCTGCAAATTGGCGTGGGCCGCGTACGCAAGCTGAACATGGGTGGCGAATACCTGTCGGCTTTCGTGATCGGCGACCAGCTGCTGTGGGGCGCAGCCGAGCCGCTGCGCCGCATGCTGCGCATCCTGATCGAGCGCTGAGTCTGCTAACCGCGTGCCTGGCACGGCGGATAAACGGCCTGTCACCTTTGGGTGACAGGCTTTTTTACTGTGCGGCGCGCTTCATTTGCAGGCTGGGTGCGCTAAAATGAGTGCAATTCACGTTAGTGTCGGCTTTTATTTGCAGGCCGACCGCTTTTTATATGAAAGTCTTGCTGCCAGTCGTGCTGGCTGCCTGAATTTCCTGGCAATTTTTTGCCATTGTCTGTATTAAAAACTCAAGGTATTTACATGTCTGAAACGATTCGTCTTGCTGTTGTTGGTGCCACCAGCCTGGTTGGTGAAGCTGTGCTCGATTTGCTGGCCGAGCGCCACTTGCCGATTGGCCGTGTATTTGCACTGGATGTTGCCGATAAAGAAGGTGAAACCGTTTCGTTTGGCAACCTGGAGCTGGATGTCACCCTGGTAGACGAGTTCGATTTTGCCAATGCCTCGCTGGCCATTTTTGTCGGTGGTGCCGAGCTTACCCGCCAGTACGTGCCGGAAGCACGTCAGGCAGGCTGTGCCATCATCGATTTCAGCAGCGTTTACCGCCTGTCTGACGATGTGCCGCTATATGTACCGGGCGTGAACGACGCCGTGCTGGATGATCTGGGTGAAGGCCTGCTGGTGACGGTGCCCAACTGCACGGTGACGCCGCTGGCGCAAGCGTTGGCCGCACTGCGTGCCTCGGGCCTGCAGCGCGTTACTGTGTCTACCTATCAGTCGGTATCCGGCTCGGGCCGTGCGGCACTGGAAGAGCTGGCTAACCAGACCACCGCATTGTTTGGTGCGCGTGATGTGGAGCTGGAGGTTTACCCCAAGCGTATTTCCTTCAACGTACTGCCGCTGGTAGGCGGGGTGGACGAGCAGGGTATCAGTGAAGAAGAGCGCTCCGTAGAGCAGGAGCTGCGCAAGGTGCTGGGCCTACCAGCGCTGGAGGTGGAAGCCACCTGCGTACGCGTGCCGGTATTCTTTGGCCATGGCTGGGCGGTAACCGTGCAAACCGACGAGCCGATTGCTGCTGACAAGGCGCGAGAGCTGTTCAAGGCGGCGCGTTTGCAAGTGATGGACGACCCGGCGGGCGAGATGCCTTACATCACCCCGCTGGAAGCCTCGGGCAATGAGGCCGTGTGGGTAAGCCGGGTGCGTCAGACCGGCCGTAGCTTGTCGTTCTGGCTTGCTGCCGATAATGCCCGTACTGGTGCAGCTTTGCCGTGTGTGGATGCAACGGCAGCACTCATGAAACGCGGGTATTTTGCCTGACTCGATAACTACTAGTACTATTGCGGATAAACAAAGCTATGTAGTTTGATTGGATTTCCGGCCGCCTTGCGTTGTGGCGCGGCCGTCATGACAGAGATGGCCGCGTGCTGCGGGCCGGAATCAAGAATATTTCACCGAAAGGTAGCGCATTACGATGCTAGCCAATAAAAAGATGAGCTCGCTGTTGGTGGCCTTGCTGTTTTCTACGGCCGCCTGGGGCGGGCTGGGGGGGATAGCAGTACGCTCCAATCTGGGCGAGGTGCTCCGCGCCGATATCGACCTGACCGGCAGTGCCGAAGACGAGATTGTGCGTGTTGGCCTGGCCTCTCCCGATACCTTTCGTGATCTGCAAGTAGACTACAGCCCGGCGTTGACCAGCCTGCGCTTTGCCTTGGCGTATCGTTCCAATGGCAAGCCGTATATCCGCGTGCTGTCTACCCTGCCCATCAGCGACCCCTATCTGCGCTTTGTGGTCGAGGCCAAAACAGCCAGTGGCCGTTCGATTCGCGAATACACCGTACTGCTGGACCCGCTGGAATACCCGAACAAGGCTGACGCCATCGAGCGCTCGGCCAAAGCCATTGCCGCTGCCGAGCCAGCTCGCCTGAAACCGGCTACCCCGTCTGCCGTACGCATACCGCTGCCGGCGCCGTCTGCACCGACGCAGGCGCTGCCGCCAGATTTCATTGTGGTCAAGCGTGGGCAGACCTTGGCCCAGGTTGGCCGCATTGCGCGTGCTGATGGCGCAACCCTGCGCCAGACCATGGCCGCTTTGGTGCTGGCTAACCCGTCTGCTTTTGTGAATGGCGACCCCGCCACGCTGAGAACCGGTGCCCGTCTGCGTGTGCCGTCAGCTGCGACAGCGCGGGCGCTGAAGTCGGCCCGTGTGGCTGAAGTGCTGGATGGTTTTGCCGCCGCACCCGCCAAGCCGGTGCAGAAGGCTGCCCCGGCGTTTGTGCCGGCACCCGCCGCACCGGCCAGTACGGCACAGCCCGTGTTGAAACTGGAGCAGCCGGAGCCTGCCTCGGCGCCTGCTGCTGCGCAAGATGTGCAGCTGAAGGCAGCACAGCAAAAAATCCAGGAGCTGGAAGACAAACTGAAATCCCTCCAGATGGCTGCGTCGGCCGCCTCGGCCATGGCTGCCATCCCGGCCGAATCGGCCTCTGCGCCGGTACCTGCGCCTGCCGCCTCGGCCCCGGCGCACAAGCCTGCCGCCGTACAGCCTGCCAGTGCGCCAGAGGAAGAAGGCCCGGGTCTGATGGCTCAGGTCATGGATTACCTGCCCCTGATAGCGGGTGGTAGTGCCGCAGTGCTGTTGGGCGTCGCTGCGCTGCTATTCATGCGCCGCCGCAAACGCGGTATCAAGGCTGCTACCGAAGCAGCTGGTGCTTCCATCCTGGGCGCAGGCACAGTTGGCCGCGTAGCGGGGGTGGATGAAGCAGGCGGTAATACCTTCCTGGCAGACTTTACCCGTACCGGCATGAATGGCGTGGACGCTGGCGAGGTGGACCCGATTGCCGAGGCCGAGGTGTACCTGGCTTATGGTCGTGATCAGCAGGCAGAAGACATCCTGAAAGATGCTTTGGCCAAAGACCCGACGCGCCACGAAGTCCGCCTGAAACTGATGGAGATTTACACATCGCGCCAGGACAAGGCAGCGCTGGAGGCGCAAGCTCGTGAGCTGCATGCTGCGGTGGATGGTAAAGGTGCACTGTGGTCGCGTGCGGTCGCCATGGGCTTGTCCGTGGATCCGGCCAACCCGCTGTATGCTGGTGATGCCAGCCCTGCGGCCCCTGTTGCTGCGGCGGCCCCGGTGGCGGCAGCGGCCATGAGTATCGATCTGGACTCGGAGCTGATGGGCGAGCCCGAGCCATTGCCGCAAGAAGCGTTTATCGAGCCGGAATCCATTGCGGTCGAGGATAACGACCCGCTGCGTAATGCCCTGTTTGGCGAGCCTGCTGTGGCAGAGCCAGCGCCCGCGCCAGATCTGGATCTGGAAAGCCTGCTGGCGCAGCCTGCGCCCGAGCCAGAGCCGCCGGTCGAGGCGGAGCCGGAAGACAAGCATATGCTGGACTTTGATTTCAATCTGGATACACCAGAGCCGCCGGCTGCCGCGCCCGCCGCCCAGGCCGAGTCGGTCGATGATGCATTTGATTTTGACATGTCCACGCTGGATAGCCTGGCCAGCCCGCAGCCTGGCGAGGCAGCAGCACCATCGCTGGACGGTATGAGCCTGTCTGACGACCCGCTGTCTACCAAGCTGGATCTGGCGCGTGTTTATCTGGATATGGGTGACAAGGAAGGCGCGCGCGAGGTGCTGGAAGAGTTGGCCGCAGAGGCGCAAGGCAGCCTGAAGTCGGAGGCAGAGGCATTGCTGGCATCACTGTAAACATTGATACAGATCGTGTAAAAAGTTAATGTGCTTTGTGAGTCCTGCAGCTTGTGGGTACTATGCCTAAAAATCCAAAAAAACTGAAAAAGGACATGGGGTGACATTGCGGCCATTAGTTGCGGGGCTGGCGATCGCATTTGCTGCTGCGTCGCCATGGGCACAAGCGGGTCTGGGGGGGATTCGCTTGCTTGCTGGCCCGGGAGAACCGTTTTATGCGGAGGTGGCACTGGATCCGGAGCAAGGGCTGGAAAACCCGTTTGTTGCGCTGGCATCCCGTGAGCGTTACTCCACCCTGGCGCCTTACTCAGACAAGGCCAGCCAGCTCCAGATCAAAACGGTGGAGGTGGCCCCGCAGCAGTATCTGGTCCGCATTACCGGCCCGGTACTGGCACCGGGTGAGCCATTCAATTTTGCCCTCGAGCTGTCCTGGCCTTCTGGCAAAGTGGTGCGCGAGTACCGCATTAGTGGCGGTGCGCCCGCACCGGGCCCATCCGGCAAGAAAGAAGATAGCAGCGCCGCCCTGGCGGAGCGTCACCCCTTGATTGATGAGCCTGGCGGGTTGGCGTTTGGCGAGGGGCGTTTGTTGTCAGCACGTGGTCTGCCGATGCGCGCTGAAATCGAACTGCTGGGTGACTGGCCTGCGTCCATCACCGCCGCCACGTTTGCCGTATTGTCTGATGGCAACGCTCTGGGTAAGCCAGTGCTGGCGCTGCATCAGCGTAAAGGCCGCCAGTGGCTGTCTATCAGTTCAAGTATTCCTTTGCAGCAAGCCCGTGTGGCTTTTAGCCTAGAAGCCCGCCACGACGGCGCCATCATTCAGCGTGGCTTTGTGTTTGCTGTGCCACAGCGCGGCGTCTATCTGAGCAAGCCGCTTGCGCGCCCGACCGCGCCGGCTATCGATATGGCAGGGCAGTATCGCGTGCAGCCCGGCGATACCTTGTCTGGTTTGGCGCGGCGCTTTGCCCAGGGCAAGACGGTTGCGCAAACAGAAAGTGCGCTGTATGCGGCCAACCCCAAAGCGTTTGCGCACGGTGACAGAAACAAGCTGTTTGCCGGTGCGCTGATGCGTGTGCCGATGGCTGCCGCAGGCGAGGCGCCCGCCGCAGAAAAACCGGTGGCGGTGCCAGATAGTGCTGCTAAAGCAGTTGCGGTAAAACCGCTTGCTTCCGCTGCTGCGGCAGCTGCACCAGAGGCTTCTGCCGCACAGGCAGCGCAACTGGCCTCGGCGCCGGTGGTGTCTGCGGAGGAGCAGGAGAAACTGGCCCAGTTAAAAGCCGCTCAGCAGCGACTTGACTGGCTGGAGTCCGAAATCAACCGCTTGTCTGCCCAGCCAGCCAAAACAACCATCGCGCATCGCCCGGAAGAACCCACGCAGCAAGACGAAGCGTTTCTGGACGAGAACCTTACGCAGTGGGTGCTGTATGGTGTCGGCGGCTTGTCGGTAGCCAGCCTGCTGGCATGGCTGCTGGTCAAGCGCCGCCGTGCGGCTGTCAAGCAGCCGCTGCCTGTGTCCAGGCAGCGCAACGCCATGGGGCCGGTGACCATCAGTGCTTCGCTCGGCCCGGATGAGCAGCCCTTGGTGCAGCCTATTGCCGACGATATCAACCTGCAGGCCATTGATGTGCTGGCCGAGGCCGATGTGTTGATGGCTTACGGGCGTTTTGACGCAGCGGAACAGCTGCTGCGCGAGAGCCTGGCGAACGAGCCGGATCGCGAAGATTTGCGCATGAAGCTGCTGGATCTGATTGCACGCAAGGGCAATCGTCAGGAGTTCGAGTCTGTAGCGCTGGATTTGCTGGCCGTATTCGGCCCGACCAGCGGCTTGTGGAAGCGTGTGTTGCAGCTGGGCGGTACGCTGGACCCGGACAACCCGCTGTATCGCCCTGCTCAGCAGGCATCGGAGCATTTTGTCCTGGATGAGCCTCGTGCGCCGGTAGATCTGGGTAATTTTGCGCCAGAGCCGGATGAAGTCGTGCCGCTGTCTAGCCAGGTAGATAATGTTGAGGCGGCGCAGGATCTGGCGCGGCTTTATCGCGAGATGGGCGATACCGAAACCGCCGATGCCCTGTTGCGCGAGGCGGGTATCAAAACGTGATCATGCCCACATTTCACCCAACAGCCAGCCTCCTTGTCTGGCTGTTTTTCATTGTGGCCTTGTCTGGCTTGCATGGGGCGAGTTTGTTGTGGGCTGCGGGGCTGTGGCTGATGGTGCCGGGTGCCTGGCGTGCGCTGCTGCGGGCAGCATGGCATATGCGTTTCTTGCTGCCGGCGGTGTGTCTGCTGTCTGGCTGGTTTGTGCCGGGCGTGCCGTGCTGGGCAGAGCAGGCGTGGTCCCCATCGCGTGAGGGCTTGCTGCTGGGCGGCGAGCAGGCGCTGCGCTTGCTGGTGATGTCGGCTAGCGTGCGTGTGCTGTGGCTGGCTTACGGGCAGGCTGGTTTTCTGGCGGGCCTGCATCTGCTGCTGGCCCCGCTGGCTTGGGCCGGCTTGCCGGTAGGGCGCTTTAGCTTGCGTCTGGTGCTGACGCTGCAGCAGGCAGAGCAGCTGCTGGCGGCCCGCCCGCGCTTGTCGCTGGCCTGGCTGGCAGCCAGCCTGCAGGCAGATCAGGGGTCACAAACCTTGCCGGATAAGGTAGAGTTGGGTTTTTACTCTTGGCAGTATCGGGATGGGGCGCTGGTGTGTGTGGCCGGCCTGGTTCTGATCATCATCATGAAAGTAGTGCAATGAGAATCGCGCTGGGTCTGGAATACGACGGGCGCGCATTTGCCGGCTGGCAAACCCAGCCAAGCGGCAACACCGTACAAGATAAGCTGAACCAGGCGCTATCGGCCATTGCCGGCGAGCCTGTCAGCACGCTGGCAGCCGGGCGAACCGATGCCGGGGTGCATGCCCTGATGCAGGTGGTGCATTTTGATGCACCGGTCAGCCGCCCGCTGAATGCCTGGGTGCGCGGCGTGAATGCGCATTTGCCCCCCTCGGTGGCGGTGGTATGGGCGCGTGAGGTGAGTGATGCATTCCACGCCCGGTTTTCGGCGTTTTCCCGCTCTTACCGCTATTTCCTGCTGACGCATCCGGTGCGGCCAGCCCTCACCGCTGGCCGTGTCGGCTGGTACCACCAGCCGCTGGATATCGACGCCATGCGTGCCGCTGCGGCTGTACTGTTGGGGCAGCACGACTTTTCCAGTTTTCGCGCGGCGGAATGTCAGGCCAAGTCGCCGCTCAAGCATTTGCAGCAGCTGGATATCAGCGAGAGCCAGGGTTTGATCCGCTTTGACCTGACGGCCGATGCCTTCTTGCACCATATGGTGCGCAATATGGTGGGTGCGCTGGTGTATGCCGGTAAAGGCAGCCTGGATGTGGCCGGCATGCAGGCTTTGTTGGCCGCATGCGACCGCACCAAGGCGCCGCCCACCTTCATGCCGGACGGGCTGTACTTGACGGGCGTGGGTTATCCGGCGGTTTTTGATCTGCCCACCCAGGCGCAGCCAGAGCGCTTAACGCTGTGGAGATAGCATGACTGTGCGTACCAAGGTTTGCGGTTTTACCCGCCCGCAGGACGCGGCCGCCGCCGCTGCGCTGGGGGTGGATGCTATCGGCTTGGTGTTTTACGCACCCAGCCCGCGCCATGTCACCATCGCGCAGGCGCAGGCCATCATTGCCGCCTTGCCGCCTTTTGTCAGCGTGGTGGCATTGTTTGTGAACCCGTCAGCAGACGAAGTGCAGCAGGTGTTGGCCGCGTGTGCCATCGACGTGCTGCAGTTCCACGGTGAAGAAACCCCGGCCTTTTGCCGCAGTTTTCAGCGCCCTTACCTGAAAGCCGTGCGCGTGCGCCACGGCATGGACCTGGCCGCCTATGCGGCCAACTATCACGATGCACGCGGTCTGCTGACCGACGCCTTCGTGGAAGGTGCCCATGGCGGCACCGGCGCCGTATTCGACTGGACGCTTATCCCGCCAGCGTTACCCTTGCCGTTGATCTTGTCCGGTGGGCTGGATGCGGCCAACGTGGCCGATGCGGTGCGCCGCGTCAAACCCGCCGCGGTAGATGTCTCCAGCGGGGTAGAGGCGGGTAAAGGTATCAAGCACCCCGAGCGTGTGGCGGCGTTTCTGGCCGCCGTGCGGGAAGGGCAATATTCAACGGTGCCAGACATGGGTCTGGCGTCTTAAAACAAAACCATCAGGAGCATTCCATGAGCAGTTATGACTTCCCCGATGCACGTGGCCGTTTTGGCGCGTATGGCGGTGTCTATGTAGCGGAAACATTGATGGCAGCATTGGACGAGCTGAATGCCGAGTACGCCCGCGCCAAGGCTGACCCGGCATTCTGGCAAGAGTATCACCACGAGCTTAAGCATTTCGTTGGCCGCCCCAGCCCGATTTACCATGCCAAACGCTGGTCCGAGCAGCTGGGCGGTGCGCAGATCTACTTCAAGCGCGAAGACCTGAACCACACCGGTGCGCACAAGGTAAACAACACCATCGGCCAGGCCTTGCTGGCACGCCGCATGGGCAAGAAACGCGTGATCGCCGAAACCGGCGCCGGCCAGCACGGTGTGGCCTCGGCCACGGTGGCGGCGCGTTACGGCATGGAATGCGTGGTGTATATGGGTTCCGAAGACGTGAAGCGCCAGGCGCCCAACGTGTTCCGCATGAAGCTGCTGGGCGCCACCGTGGTGCCGGTAGAAAGCGGCTCCAAAACCCTGAAAGACGCGCTGAACGAAGCCATGCGCGACTGGGTAACCAATATCGACAGCACGTTCTACATTCTGGGTACTGCTGCCGGCCCGCACCCTTACCCCATGCTGGTGCGCGACTTCCAGCGCATTATCGGTATCGAAGCCAAAGAGCAGATGCAGGACATGCTGGGCCGTCAGCCGGATATGGTGGTGGCCTGCGTGGGTGGCGGCTCCAACGCTATCGGTATCTTCCACCCGTATGTGGACGTGGATGGCGTGCGCCTGGTAGGGGTAGAGGCGGGTGGTGACGGTGTGGACACCGGCCGCCACGCTGCGCCGCTGTCGGCGGGCAAGCCGGGCGTGCTGCACGGCTTCCGTAGCTACCTGATGCAGGACGAAGACGGCCAGATCATCGAGACCCATTCGGTGTCTGCCGGCCTGGACTACCCGGGCGTGGGCCCTGAGCACAGCCTGCTGAAAGACATCGGTCGTGCCGAGTACGTGGCCATCAACGATGACGAAGCGCTGAAGGCGTTCGAGGACTGCTGCCACCTGGAAGGCATCATTCCGGCGCTGGAATCCAGCCATGCGCTGGCACACGCTGCCAAAATGGCCCCTACCATGGGCAAAGACCAGATCATTCTGGTGAACCTGTCCGGCCGTGGCGATAAAGACATCAACACCGTAGCCGGTCTGATGGGTATCACGCTGTGATCATAGCGCCGGTGCTGGAGGCAGCCTATTTGCAGGTGAGGGCAGGGCAAGAGCGGGCATTTGAACAGGCTTTTAAACAGGCCTCGCCCCTGATTGCTGCCACAGCCGGCTACGCCGGCCATACCCTGCAGCACTGCCTGGAAGTGCCGGGCCGTTATCTGCTGCTGGTGCAGTGGCAAACGCTTGAGGCCCACACTGTGGGCTTTCGGCAATCGCCACAGTATCAGCAGTGGCGCGCGTTATTACATCATTTCTATGACCCGTTCCCGGTGGTCGAGCACTTCGAAACCGTATTGAACTCCCCATGCAAGGACCATACCGCATGAGCCGTGTAGCCGAAACCTTTGCACGCCTGCAAGCTGCAGGCGAAAAAGCCCTGATTCCTTTCATTACCGCTGGTGACCCGAACCCCGGGCTGACCGTGGGCCTGATGCACGGCCTGGTAGATGGCGGTGCCGACATTATCGAGCTGGGCATTCCGTTTTCCGACCCCATGGCCGATGGCCCGGTGATTCAGCGTGCCAGCGAGCGCGCATTGGCGCACAAGGTTGGCCTGCGCCACGTGCTGGCGATGGTGAAAACCTTTCGCGAAACCAACCAGCACACCCCGGTGGTGCTGATGGGTTACCTGAACCCGGTGCATGTGCTGGGTTACGAGGCGTTTGCCCAAGCGGCAGCCGCAGCGGGTGTGGATGGTGTGCTGACTGTAGACTGCCCGCCAGAAGAAGCAGAAGATCTGACCGCCGCGTTGACCGCCGCGGGGCTAGACCCGGTGTTCCTGATTGCGCCGACTACGCCGGCTGAGCGGGTGCGCGAAATTGCCCGTCTGGCACGGGGTTACGTCTACTATGTGTCATTAAAAGGCGTTACCGGCGCGGGAAATCTGGACATTGACGACGTAGCGCGTAAAATTGCCGCCCTTAGAGAACACATTACTGTACCTATCGGTGTGGGCTTTGGTATTCGCGATGCCGAAACCGCCCGTGCTATCTCCGTGACGGCAGATGCTGTTGTGGTGGGTAGCCGCCTGGTACAGGAAGTCGAGGCGGCAACACCCGAAACTGCCATAGAGCAGTTAACCCGTCTGGTAGCCACACTGAAGGCTGCCATCCGTTAGGACAATACTGGATACCCGTTCCAGTGATACTGCGGCCAGCACTACGTTGGCCGCAGCTTTAGATTCAAGGAGTCAGCATGAGCTGGTTGAACAAACTCCTGCCGCCGAAGATCAAGCGCGATACGCGCGTGAGCAAGTCGTCGGCGGTGCCGGAGGGGCTGTGGAGCAAGTGCCCGGCCTGCGAGGCGGTGCTTTACCATACCGACCTCCAAAGCAACCTGCAGGTCTGCCCCAAGTGTGGCCATCACCACCCGATTCACGCCCGTGAGCGCCTGGATGTCCTGCTGGATGCCGAAGGTCGCCGTGAAATAGGTGCCGAAGTCAAACCGGTAGACATTTTGAAGTTCAAGGACAGCAAACGCTATCCTGACCGTCTGGATGCCGCGCAGGAAGCCACCGGCGAAGACGATGCGCTGGTAGTGATGCAGGGCAGTATCCACAATCTGCCGGTGGTCGTGGCCGCGTTCGAGTTCCGCTTTATTGGCGGTTCCATGGGCTCTGTGGTGGGTGAGCGTTTCGTGCGTGGCGTACAAGCTGCGGTAGAAGCGCGTGCGCCGTTTATCTGCGTGGCTGCTTCTGGTGGGGCGCGCATGCAGGAGGGCCTGAATTCGCTGATGCAAATGGCCAAGACCTCGGCCGCACTGCAGCTGCTGTCTGATCACCAGCTGCCGTTCATTTCCATTCTCACCGATCCGACCATGGGTGGTGTGTCGGCCTCGTTTGCTTTCCTGGGCGATGTGGTGATCGGTGAGCCGGGCGCGCTGATCGGCTTTGCCGGCCCGCGAGTGATCGAGCAGACCGTACGTGAAACGCTGCCGGAAGGTTTCCAGCGTTCGGAGTTCCTGGTAGAAAAAGGTGCAATCGATATGATTGTTGATCGTCGCGAGCTCAAACTGCGTGTTGCCACCCTGCTGGCGATGTTGCAAAAAGAGCCGACGGTTGCGGCCTGATCGTTCATCCGTCCGGCCCTTACTTGTGCCTGTACGGCTGGTCTTTGTGCCCGGCATAAAGAAACAGGCGGCTGAGTGGTTGAGCTGATTGTGCACCGGACAAAAAGAAACCCCCTGTTTGCATTGCAAGCAGGGGGTTTCTTTTTGTCCGGTGTTGGCTCGGTGGCGTATTTTTTCTGATTTTTATAGCGGGTACTATCGCTTTACAGAGCAAGCTGTAGAGTGGTTTGGCCATTTTTAAACTAAAATATATCAAAATACAAAATATGGTTTGCTTTGTATGAATTAGCCTGTCACTTCAAGTGTGCCAGCCTGCTGCTTTGTTGGATAATAACGGGATACAAGCATGGGACGGCCAGATGAAATATGACAAAATTGCTGCGAGTGTCGGTGTCGCCGTGCTGACAAGCTTGCTGTCCATACCTGCGCAGGGGGGCGATGTGACGGTGAGCGTGAGTGACAGCCAGGGGTTGGCCGTGGCTGATGCGGCAGTTTATTTTCAGCCATTGCAGGGCAGGGCGCCGAAGGGTGGGCAAAAGGGGTCGATCGAACAGATAGACAAAACGTTTGTGCCCTATGTATCCATCGTACAAACAGGTACGGCAGTCTCTTTTCCTAATAAGGATGCCGTGCGACATCACGTTTATTCGTTTTCGGCACCCAAGGTATTTGACCTGAAACTGTACTCGGGCACGCCCAGCCAGCCCGTGGTGTTTGACAAGCCTGGCCTGGTCGCGCTGGGCTGTAATATCCATGACTGGATGTTGGCGTATGTACTGGTGGTGGAGACGCCCTGGTTTGCGGTGAGCAAAGACCGTGGCAGTGCCGTAGTAGAAAATGTTCCGGCGGGTGATTACAACATGACGATATGGCACCCCCGCATGAAAGAAGAAATGATGCAGCAAATCAAAGTAGGGGCTGCCGCGCAGACTGTGCGGGCCAAGGTGACGTTGAGCAAGCCAGACTTGCGCCGGCAAGGGGGTTAGGGTGCGCTTGGCCAAGACGTTACGTTTCAGGGTAACCCTGCTATTTACCACTTTGCTGGCGGTAGTGCTGGGTGTGTCTTTTTTTATGGTCAGTGCGGCCAACCTGGGTATTTTCGAAGAGCAGGCCGAGCAAGAGCTGGAAACCGGGCAGCGGGTGTTTAACCGCCTGCTAGAGCAAAACAGCAAGCTGCTGATCCAGGCCACACAGGTGCTGGTGGGCGACTTTGCATTCCGCGAGGCACTGGCGACGGCCGATGGCCCGACCATGCTATCGGCACTGCAAAACCATGCCCATCGCCTGGGCGCAGAGCTGGTGTTGCTCAGCGATCTGCAAGGTAGTGTGCCAGCCGATAACCTGGGGGTGGCACGTGATGGCGTGTATCCGTTTCCTGACCTGATGCAAGCTGCGCGTAAAGACGGCGTGGCTAGCGGCATCAAGGTGGTGAAAGGTGAAGCCTATGAGCTGGTGGTGGTGCCGGTGAAGGCACCGGTAGTCATCGGCTGGATTACGCTGGGCGTAAAGCTTACCGAGAAGGTGGCAAAAGACTTGAAGGAAATGTCTGACCTGGAGGTGACCTTCATCACCATGGGCAGCAGCGGTCGCTGGCGTAGTTTTGCGTCTACGCTGCCGCAGGATCAGCTGAAAGATCTGTTGGCAAACCCTACGCATGAAAAGCGGCTGGAGTTGGCCGGCGCGCCGCACCAGTCCCGCTTTTTGCCTATTGCCAGCGGTAGCGGTGACAAGGTTTATGCTGTGCTGCAGCGCCCGCTGCAAGAGATTCTGGCGCCATTTTATGCGCTGCAAAAAGCCTTGCTGGCGCTAGCCATCGCTAGCTTGTTGTTGTGTATTCTTGCCAGTTTCAAGGTGGCTGGCGTGGTGACCAAGCCTTTGCATCGGCTGGTGACGGTGGCCAAAAAAATCCGTGATGGCAGCTATGCCGAAAAGGTAGAGCGCCCGGAAACCACCGAGCTTGCCGAGCTGGCAGACAGCCTGGACCACATGCAGACAGCCATTGCCGAGCGCGAGCAGGAAATCCTGGCGCTGGCGTATCGTGACACGCTGACCGGCCTGGTCAACCGTGCAGGTTTCTTGAGCGAGCTGGGCCGCCGCCTGGAGGTCGGGGGGCAGAGCCAGACCGTGATGTTGCTGGATCTGGACCGTTTTCAGCAGCTGAATGACACCCTGGGCCATGTGGCGGGTGACCGGGTGATCATGCGCATCGGTTTCTGGCTGCACGCCGAGGTGGCCCGCTTTGGTGGCGTACTGGCGCGGCTAGGGGGGGATGAGTTTGCATTTGTCGTGTCCGGTACCGACTATCAGGAAGTGTTGCAGGCAGTGCTGCAGGGCTTCGAGCGGCAGCTTGCGGTAGACGAGAAGAAGCTGGATGTGCGCGCCAGTATCGGTATTGCCTGCTATCCGGAGCACGCTGCTACCGCGCAGGATCTGCTGCGCTGCGCGGACGAGGCGATGTATGTATCCAAGCGCAAGAAGTGCACCGTGTCGGTATACGATGCGGCCAAGCGCCAGTTCCGCGAGGAGCATCTTTCCCTGCTGGGGGACCTGAAAGAGGCGCTGAACCAGGAGCAGCTGACTTTGCATTACCAGCCCAAAGTGGCGCTGGATGGTAGCCTGCATTGCGAAGCCGAAGCCTTGGTGCGCTGGGAGCACCCGGTGCGCGGTTTTGTGCCACCGTTCGAATTCATCCCCTTTGCCGAGCAAACCGGCTATATCCGCGAGATTACCCACTGGGTAATTGCACGGGCGTGTATCGATGGCGCCGAGCTGTTGGCCGCCGGTTCGCCGGTGCGTATTTCGGTCAACTTGTCCACGCGGGATTTGCTGGATGCGGCGCTGCCGGAGTTTGTCGATAGCTGCCTGCGCATGGCTGGCCTGCCCAAGCAGTATCTGTGTCTGGAGATCACCGAAAGCGGGGTGATGGAAGACCCGGACCGCGCACTAGAGACGCTGCACGCGCTGCGTAATATGGGCATGGCGCTGGCTATTGATGACTATGGCACCGGCTACTCGTCGCTGGCTTACGTCAAGCAGCTGCCGGTTTCGGAGCTGAAGATAGACCGGGCCTTCGTGAAAGAGGTGGTCGAGAGCGAGGCCGACGCCATGATTGTGCGCTCCACCACCGAGCTGGCGCATTCGCTAGGCTTTACCGTGGTCGCCGAGGGGGTGGAAACGCGCGAAATCAGCGACAAGCTGCGCGAGCTTGGCTGCGATTTTGGCCAGGGGTATTTCTATTCCCGCCCCCTGCCACTGGCGGCCTTTGCCAGCTGGCTACGTAACTATCAGGCAGGGTAGTGCGGTGGCGCGCTAGCTCCTGCCGGCATCGTGTGTTGCCTGAAAAATATGCGGCATAGCCAAGTGGCTGATGCCGCATATTTTTTTGCCGGTTTTCACAGCTTGTCCACAGCTTTTTCCCGATTTGCTGTGGATATCTGCCTAGTCGAGGCTGCTTGGGGCGATGATGATGCCGGCGCGCAGGCCGATGCTCACACGCGGGTTGGGAAACAGAATGCGCTCCTGGCCACCCTTGGCCAGGTGGCGGATCGCGCCATCTTCGGCAATCAGCATGCCGTCTGGCAGTGCCGTGAAGTTTTCCACGTCGTCGGCCAGGTGCAGTACAAAATCACCACTATGCTTGATCAGGTCGTAGCTGGCGCGAAACAGCTGCAGCTGGCTGGCATCGTAGGCCGGGGTGGCGGGTAGTTGGCCGCACACCACCTGCCGCAGCGCCTGGTCTATGCCGGTAAAGCGGCTCAGGTCGTTCTGGCCAAACGGCCGTGCCTTGCCCAGCTCCAGCGTAAAGGCGTCGGCCTGGCAATGCTGGCTGGTGAAATAGCTGAAGGTGGCCGCCGGCTTGCTGTGCAGTAGCACGGTGCGGATATCAGCCTGGGCCAGCCACATCAGCTGTTCGCGGTTGTGCGGGCGATCGTGCAGATAGGGGTAGATGGCAAAGCGTTCAAACACCGAGCCGCGTATGGCGGTGTGCAGGTCGTAGTGCCGTTTCAGCCCTGTGGCCTGGCGAAAGAACGCCAGGGCCAGCTGTTCCAGCTCGGCAGCGCGGGCGGCCTCGGCGGCGGCTGGCTGGCTGCTGTGCTGCCCGTTGAACAGGCGGTTCATGTCGTAGTCGATAAAGCGCTTGCCCTGGCGCATGGCCGGCAGGTTGCCTAGCACGATCAGCACGTGGGCCTGCAGCGGCAGGGCGCCGTCTAGCAGATCATTCACGATGCCTGCCAGCACTTCTATGGGCGCCGTTTCATTGCCGTGCACGCCTGCGGACAGTAGCAGGCTGGGTAGCCCTGGCTGTGGCTGGCTGGGGGAGAGCTGCAACAGGCCGTGGCCTAGCCAGTGGGCATCAATGCCGTGCTGTTGCCATACGGTTTGCCGGGGTTGCAAGCCTTGCAGGCTGAGGGAGAGAAAATCCTGGGCGGGTTCAAATGGGCGCATGCTGTTTCCTTATCGGTTCGGCCCATTCTAAACAAAGACCCGTGGCGCCATACGCTGGCGGCACGGGTCTGAACGTTGATGGCGCAATCGTGCAAATCAGGGCATCCAGTTGGGCGCTCTTTTTTGCAGATAGGCATAAATGCCTTCACGGCCTTCCTCGCTGGTGCGTACGCTGGTGATGCGCTCGATGCTGATATCCAGTGCGGCCTGGCTGGTGCCCAGCTGGCTGATGTCGTTGACCAGCTTTTTGGCTGCCATCATGGCTTGCGGGCCATTGTGCAGCAGGTGGCACAGGGTCATTTCCAGGCTGGCGTCCAGCTCTTCGGCCTCGACTACCTGGTGCACCAGGCCCAGGCGTTTGGCCTTGCCCGCGTTAAAACGCTCGGCGGTGATGAAGTAGCGCCGCGCTGCACGCGCGCCGATGGCGCGAATGATATACGGCGCGATAGACGAGGGGATGCTGCCCAGTTTGACCTCGGAAAAGCCGAACAGGCTGTCGGTGCAGGAAATGGCCACGTCGCAGCATGCCACCAGCCCCACGCCAATGCCAAATGCCGAGCCGTGCACCTTGGCAATGGTAGGTTTGGGCAAGGTATCCAGCACTACCATCAGGTCGGCCAGCAGGCGGGCTTGTTGTTGTAAGGTGGCATCGTCGGCAGTGTTGAGCCTTTCCAGCCATTGCATGTCGTGGCCGGTAGAGAAATTCATGCCGCTGCCGGTCAGCACGATGGCACGAATGGACGGGTCGCGGCCCAGCTCTTTCAGCTCGCGGGTGAGGCGCAGCGCCAGGGTGTCATCGATGGCGTTGTGCAGCTCTGGCCGGTTCAGTGACAGCGTGGCGATATTACGATCATCTACAGACAGCAGGATGCAGTCCTGGGCCATGAGAAACCTCCTTTACGGGGTGGCAAACTGGAAAATGTGTTGGCAAAACAGTTGCGGTGCTTCCAGGTGTAATGCATGGCCGGCGCCGGGTAGTACGGTCAGGGTGGCGCCTGGTATGCCTTGTTGTAGTAGCCGGGCCTGGTAGAGCGGTGTCAGGCGGTCTTCGTCGCCGACGATAATGTGCGTGGGTACCGCCAGGTCGCCCAGCCAGCTGCGTGCATCATGTGCCATGACACCGGCAATGATGCGCTCGATGGCAGACCATTCTACCGTGGCGGCAATGCGCTTCAGGTCGGGCAGCATGGCTTGGCCCGCTTGCAGGAAGCGGCTGGAAAACAGCCATGGCAGGCTGATGTCAAAGCGCAAGTCGGCGCCGCCGGCTGCTTCGGCCTGGGACCAGCTTAACGCAATCTGGGTGTTGATGGCATCCGACCATGCCAAGGTGGCTGCGAGTAGCAAGCGGCCAACCCGTTGCGGGTGGCGGCGGGTAAAATGCTGGGCCACCATGCCGCCGTAAGACAGCCCGGCCAGGTACACCTGCTCCAGCCCTAGGTGGTCTAGCAGGGCGGCTGCGTCGTCTGCCTGGCGTGTCAGCGCGTAGGCGGGCAGGTCGGTGCGCTCGCTTTGGCCCTGGCCCTGAAAGTCCAGGCGAATCAGCTGGAAGCGCTGCTCCAGCATGGGAGCCATCAGCGTCCACGCTGCCGTGCTCATGGTCAGGCCATTAAACAGCATGAGTGGCTGGCTGCCCTGGCCGCTGACTTCGTAATACAGCTGGCGCTGTTCGGTTTGCATGAATGGCATGGTGCGCTCCGTATGCTGTTGTTTTCTCCATTCTAGGCAATTTCATCTGGCCTGCCCGTGCAATGCGGCTTCGGGGGTGCGGCGGGCTGCATTATCTGTCACAAACATCTACTAAAGTGCCGCTGTACTCGATAGTAGGTTCGCCATGAATACATGTCTTGATGAGGTGACTCTGGCCATGCCGCAGCCAGCGCCCAGCCGTGTGCTGCTAGAGAAAATTATCCGCGAAGGCCTGGTCCAGGTCGTGTTTCAGCCCATTGTCTATCTGGCTTCAGGCGAGCTGGTGGGCTATGAAGCGCTGGTGCGCGGGCCGTCCGACTCCATATTGCATTCCCCTGTCGCCTTGTTTGCCTACGCCGCCGAGGCCGGTTTGTCTGCCGTACTGGATCAGGTATGCATGGCCGTGGTGTTGCGCGAGTTTGCCCGGCAGCAGCTGCCCGGCCAGCTGTTTATGAACGTGATGCCTGACACGCTGCTGTGCGAAGACCTGACGGTAGATGGGCTGCTGGGTATGCTGGCGGTGAGCGGGGTGCCGCCTGAGCGGGTGGTGCTGGAGCTAACCGAGACGCGGCCCAATGCCGGCTACCCCGTGCTGCGTAAAGTGGTCGATGCCTTACGGGCTAGCGGGCTACGGCTGGCGCTGGATGATCTGGGCGAGGGGTATTCGAATCTGCGGCTGTGGAGCGAGCTGGGCCCGGAGCTGGTCAAGCTTGACAAGTACTTTGTTCAAAATATTCACCAGGACCCGATAAAGCTGCAATTTGTCCGTTCGCTGGTCGATATGGCGCGCGCCGCGGGCTCTACTCTGGTGGCCGAGGGGGTAGAGCAGGCCGAAGAGCTGGCAGTATTGCGTGATCTGGGCGTGCTGATGGGGCAGGGCTACCTGATGTCGCGCCCGGTGGCCAAGCCGGGCAAGGCCACGCGCTACACCCTGCCAGGTTATGCCCCGGCAAGGGTTGGCCGCATGCTGCCACAGGCGCGCAGCCTGCTGCTGCCGGTGCAGGCGCTACCGGATACCGCCAGCTGCCAGCAGGCGTATAGGCTGTTTGCCGATCAGCCCGACCTGTTTGCCGTGCCGGTGCTGCGTGCTGGCCGGCCGGTTGGGCTGCTGTCGCGCCATCACGTGCTGGAGTCCTTTGCCAAGCCATTCAGCCGCGAATTGCTGGCCAAGAAGTCATGCATGACGCTGGCCGATGGCGCGCCACTGGTCGTGCCTGCCGATCTGGATATCCAGACGCTTTCCCACCGCGTGGTGGCGGCCGACCGCCGCTACTTGCTGGATGGCTTCATCATTGTGGAAGAGGGCCACTACCTGGGCATGGGCACCGGGCACGATTTGATGCGGGTGATCAGTGAGCAGCAGCTGTTGGCCGCACGCTACGCCAACCCGCTGACCGGTTTGCCGGGTAATGTGCCCATCAGCGACGAAGTGGCGCGCTTGCTGGACGAGGGCCGCAGTTTTGCCGTGGCCTATGTCGACCTGGATCACTTCAAGCCTTTTAACGACCAGTACGGTTATGGTGCAGGCGACGACATGATTCGCCTGCTGGGCACCATTCTGGAAACCGCGGTGGACAGCGCGCGCGATTTTGTCGGGCATGTGGGCGGGGACGATTTTGTGTTGTTGTTGCAAAGCTGCAACTGGGAACTGCGCTTGCAGCGCGTATTGCAGCAGTTTGATCAGAGTGTGCTGGCGCTGTTTTCCGAGGGCGACCGCCTGGCCGGCGGGTTTTGCGTGGCAGACCGTCAGGGCCAGGTGCGCTTCTTTCCGCTCACGAGCGTGTCCATTGGTGTGTTGCAGGTCCGGCCGGGGTTCTTTGCCTCGCACTATGCGGTGGCGTCGGCCGCAACCCAAGCCAAAAAAATGGCGAAAAAACAGGATGGTAGCGCGATTTATATCGAAAATGACGTCATGTCCGCGGTAATGCATTAACTGCGGTAACTGGTTGGAAGGATTAAACGCGGGGGGCGATTAGCGGCCTTTGCTGCGCTGCCCACCCGCTTAAATCGGGTATCTTGCTGTGGTGTTGGCATTTTCATGCTGCGCCGCGGCATTTTTTTTGCTTCTCATGCTGTTCTGGCCTGACTTTTGCATGTGTGTTGTCAATTTTATTAAACATCGGCTAATCTGGTCTGGCTGTAAGGCAAGAGGGCATCATTCTGGTGCGCCAGATGCGTGATATTGCCCCGTTGACCGCCGGTGTGGTGGCGTGCCAGTGGTGCGTGGCGTGCTGTTTTCCGCTCGGGCTTGGCCAGGCTGCCAAGGTAAAAAAGGACTATCCCGTACCAGCCAGGTGTAGCGCTTGTCCTCTTGGGCATATTGCTTGCAGGGTTGGCCGCAGGGTAGGGTAGGGTTTGGCCGTTTTGAAATGGCAGAAGTGAACATTACAGAGGGTGAGCAACACCCTCGCGAGGAAAAATCATGGTGGAAACTGTCAAACAGGCTGCGGCATCCGCACAGGGCGCGCCGTATCTGCGTATTGCCAATGTGGTGAAGAAGTTCGGGGATACCACGGCAGTCGATGGGGTGGATCTGGATATCCGCAAAAACGAGATTTTTGCCCTGCTGGGCAGCTCCGGGTGTGGCAAGTCCACCCTGTTGCGCATGCTGGCGGGGATGGAGCGGCCAACCTCTGGCAAGATCATTCTGGATGGCGAAGACATTACGGCACTCGCGCCCTACGATCGCCCCATCAACATGATGTTCCAGAGCTATGCGCTGTTTCCGCACATGAGCGTGGCAGACAACATCGCTTTCGGCCTGAAGCAGGACAAGATGCCCAAGGGCGAGATCGACGCCCGCGTGGCCGAAATGCTGGACCTGGTGCAAATGCGCAAATACGCCAACCGCAAACCCTACCAGCTGTCTGGCGGCCAGCAGCAGCGCGTGGCGCTGGCGCGCAGCCTGGCCAAGCGGCCAAAGCTGCTGTTGCTGGACGAGCCGCTGGGTGCACTGGATAAAAAGCTGCGTCAGCAAACCCAGCTGGAGCTGGTGAATACGCTGGAGCAGGTGGGTGTGACCTGCATCATGGTGACGCACGATCAGGAAGAGGCCATGACCATGGCCACGCGCATCGGCATCATGAGCGAAGGCCAGCTGCTACAGATTGGTAGCCCCGCCGAAATCTACGATTACCCGAACTGTCGCTTCACGGCCGAATTTATTGGCGATACCAATATGTTTGCCGGCCCGGTGGTGGTGGACGAACCGGACAGCGTGGAAATCGACGCGCCCGAGCTGGGCAGCCGTATCCATATCGACCACGGCATTACCGGCCCCAAAGGCATGCAGGTATGGGCCAGTATCCGCCCGGAAGACGTGCATCTGGATGTGGTGCCGCAGCCGGCAGGGCCGAATGTGGCGCGCGGCCAGGTACATGATATCGCTTACCTGGGCAGCTTCTCGGTGTACCACGTGAAGCTGGCTAGCGGCAAAGTGGTGAAATCCATGGTGGCGGCCAACCATTGGCACGAAAACAGTATTACCCCGCCTACCTGGGGTGACACCGTTTATGTGAGCTGGCGCCCAGACATGCCCGTTGTGCTGACCCGTTAAGGAGTAGCGTGATGAATATGTCGCGATTGATGCGCAAACTGAAGCCGGGCAAAGGGGCGGTCATTGCCGTGCCGTTCTTCTGGCTGCTGCTGTTCTTCCTGGTGCCGTTCTTCATTGTGTTGAAGATCAGCTTTGCCGAGCAGGACCTGGCCATCCCGCCGTTTACTAGCCTGCTGCAGATAGAAGACGGTGTCCTGCAAAGCCTTAGCCTGTACTTTGGCAACTTCCATTTCATCTTTACTGATGGTCTGTACGCGGCAACCTACCTGTCGTCGCTGAAGGTGGCATTTTTCACCACGGTGATGTGCCTGTTGCTGGGCTACCCCATTGCCTATGCCATTGCCCGCGCCGACCCGGCACGCCGCAACGTGCTGCTGATGCTGGTGATGCTGCCGTTCTGGACCTCGTTCCTGCTGCGCGTGTACGCCTGGATGGGTTTGCTCAATGAAACCGGCCTGATCAACAACTTCCTGATGTCGATCGGCCTGATCAGCGAGCCGCTGCACCTGTTCCACAACGACTTTTCGCTGTATCTGGTGATGGTGTATGCCTACCTGCCGTTCATGATCCTGCCGCTGTTCTCGCACCTGGTAAAAATGGACATGCGCCTGCTGGAGGCCGCGGCCGACCTGGGCGCCGGTCCGATCAAGGCTTTCCTGACCATTACCCTGCCACTGTCCAAGAACGGCATCATTGCTGGCTCCATGATGGTGTTCATTCCGGCCGTGGGCGAATTCGTGATCCCCGAGCTGGTGGGGGGCACCGATACGCTGATGATCGGCAAGGTGCTGTGGAACGAGTTCTTTGATAACAACAACTGGCCGATGGCGTCTGCGGTGGCCATCATCATGGTACTGATGCTGATCGTGCCGATCGCGCTGCTGCATCGCTACGAGACGCGCGAGCTGGAGGGTAAGGGCAATGCATAACAAACTGTCGCCATTCCTGAAGGGCGTTCTGGTGGTGGGTTTCCTGTTTCTGTACATCCCCATCGTCAGCCTGATCGTGTATTCGTTTAACGAGTCCAAACTGGTTACGGTGTGGGGCGGCTTTTCCACCAAGTGGTATGTATCGTTGTTCAATAACGAGCAGATCATGTCGGCGGTGAAGTTGTCCATCGAGATCGCGCTGGCCAGTGCCTTGGCCGCGGTAGCACTGGGCACGATTGCCGGTTTTGTGCTGGCCCGGTTCAAGCGCTTTCCCGGTAGCACGCTGTTTGCCGGCATGATGACGGCGCCGATGGTGATGCCGGAGGTGATTACCGGCCTGTCCATGCTGCTGCTGTTCATTTCCATGCAGCAGCTGGTAGGGGTGCCTACCGAGCGTGGCTTCTTCACCATCTGGGTGGGCCATACCACGCTGTGCATGGCTTATGTGGCGGTGGTGGTGCGTTCGCGCCTGCTGGAAATCGACCAGAGCCTGGAAGACGCCGCCATGGACCTGGGCGCGCGGCCGCTGAAGATTTTCTTCGTGATTACGCTGCCGCTGGTGTCGCAGGCCATTGCTTCGGGTTTCCTGTTGTCGATGACGCTGTCGCTGGACGACCTGGTGACCACCGCCTTCCTGTCCGGCCCGGGTTCTACGACCTTGCCACAGGTCATCTTCTCCAAGGTGCGTCTGGGGCTGAACCCGGAGATCAACGCGCTGGCCAGTATTACCGTGCTGGTGGTGGGGGTCGTGGTACTGCTGGCGAACTACCTGATGCTTAATGCGCAGCGTAACCGCGACAAGGCCATTGCGGCCGCCATGCGGGAAAGCGGCGCGCACAGCTAAGGGCTTGTTCTGACCGACGGCGGTACCTTAGGGTGCCGCCGTTTTTCATGCCCGCCATCTGGCCATGCAAGGTTGGCCGCATTCACTGTTTTGTATCGAGGTTCTTATGCTCTCGTTTGCCCATCAGCCACACGCGCCTTCCTACTATGCCGCCACAGCCACCCCGTGGGTGCCTGCGCCAGCCTTGCAGCGCGATGTGGAGTGCGATGTCTGCGTGGTAGGTGGTGGCCTGGCCGGGGTATCGGCCGCGCTGAACCTGGCCGAGCAGGGGCTGCGCGTGGTGCTGCTGGAAGGCTCGCACATCGGCTTTGGTGCCTCTGGCCGCAATGGCGGGCAGGTCATTGCTGGCTACGCCTGCGATATGGATACCATCAAGGGGCAGCTGGGCCTGGCTGCGGCACAGCGCTTCTGGCGGATGTCGGTGGAGGCTATCGAGATCATCGAGCAGCGCGTGCGCCAGCACCAGATCGATTGCCAGTGGACGCGCGGTTTTTGCAATGTAGCGGTCAAGCCCGCCCATCTGGCAGCGTTGCAAGACTGGCAGCGCGAGCTGGCAGACAGCTACGACTACCCTCATGGCGAGCTGTGGAGCAAGGAAAGGTTGGCCGCAGTGCTCGGCTCCAGTCGTTATCAGGGCGGTTTGTTCGACCCCATGTCCGGCCATATTCACCCCTTGAACTACCTGCTGGGGCTGGCCCGTGCAGCGCGCGAAGCGGGTGTGCAGCTATATGAACAAACGCCGGTGCATGCCTTCCGTGCCGGCGAGGCGCCGCTGGTGCAATGCGAGCAGGGCACGGTGCGCTGCCACCAGCTGGTGCTGGCCTGCAATGCCTATCTGGGCAAGCTGGCACCCTCACTGCAAAGCCGCATCATGCCGGTGGGTACCTATGTGATTGCTACCGAGCCGCTGGGCGAGGCGCGGGCGCGTAGCCTTATCGCCAACAATATGGCGGTATGCGACACCAACTTTGTGCTGGATTACTACCGCCTGTCTGCCGACCATCGCCTGCTGTTTGGTGGCAAGGTGAGCTATTCCGGCCGCACGCCCCGCCAGCTGGCGCAGGCCATGCGTGCCGACATGCTGCGCGTGTTCCCGCAGCTGGCCGATGTGGCAGTGGATTACGCCTGGGGTGGCTTCTGCGATATCACCCTCAACCGCGCCCCGGACTTTGGCCGCCTGGCCCCCAATATCTACTACGCCCAGGGTTTCTCTGGCCATGGCGTGGCCAATACCGGCCTGGCGGGCAAGGTCATTGCCGAGGCCATTGCGGGTGACGACAGCCGCCTGGCGCTGTTCGAGCAGCTGCAGCACCGCCGTTTTCCCGGTGGTGCCTTGCTGCGGACTCCTGCGCTGGTGCTGGGGATGGCGTGGTACCGTTTACAAGACTATCTATAGACATGTGGCCGGCTGGCCTTTGGTGCAAGCGGGGGCTGGCGGGTGTTGAATATCATGCACGTGGCCGCTACCCGTTTTTCTAGGCTATACGGGTGCATCAGTTAAAAAACATTCATGTGAAACCGTTATGCTGGGCACGAGCGCGGCAGGCTGGCAGGCTGGGTGTTAATTAAAATCAACGCCCAAAAATTGTACTTGTCAAGCTGTGTGATGTTGCTAAAATCCGCGCTCGTTTTTGCGGCACCCGCCGCGCACTGCGCGCTCCGACATCCCAGGCCCACATGAAGCTTTCCAGCCCGAAAGCCGCGCACTAAGGAGCAGTTTCCATTTATTGTATAACTAGGGAAATCCTTTCATGGCTTGGACTGTGGCGGATAGCCGTAGCCTGTATGGCATACGGCACTGGGGCGCTGGCTACTTTAATGTCGGCGAAAATGGCTGCGTAAAAGTACGCCCGAATGTACATCAACAACGCGAAATCGACCTGTTCGAGCTGGCGCACACACTGGGCGACCGTGGCCTGGACATGCCGCTGCTGGTGCGTTTCCCCGATATTCTGCAAGACCGTGTTACCCGCCTGTGTCACGCCTTCAATAATGCGATTGCCAGCCAGGACTATGGCAACCGCTACACCGCCATCTACCCGATCAAGGTGAACCAGCAAGAAGCCGTGGTGAAGAGCATTATCGCCACCCAGGACGTGTCCATCGGCCTGGAAGCCGGCTCCAAGCCGGAGCTGATGGCCGTGCTGGCACTGGCACCCAAGGGCTGCACCATTGTGTGCAATGGCTATAAAGACCGCGACTTCATCCGTCTGGCACTGATGGGCCAGCGCCTGGGCCACGAAGTATTCGTGGTGATCGAAAAAGAATCCGAAGTAGATTTGCTGATTCAGGAAAGCGCCAAACTGGGCGTGAAAGCCAACCTGGGTCTGCGCGTGCGCCTGTCTTCGCTGGCGTCCAGCAAGTGGGCCGACACCGGCGGCGAAAAAGGCAAATTCGGCCTGTCCGCCGCGCAGCTGATCTCGGCCGTGGACAAGCTGGTGGCAGCCGGCCACGGTGACAATGTGCGCCTGATGCACTTCCACATGGGCTCGCAGATTGCCAACATCGCCGACTACCGTGCCGGCTTCCGTGAAGCCATCCGTTACTTTGGCGAGCTGCGCGCACTGGGCCTGCCGGTAGATCACGTAGATGTGGGCGGCGGCCTGGGTGTGGACTACGACGGTACCCACTCGCGTAATGCCAGCTCCATCAACTACGACATGGACGAATACGCCAGCGTAATCGTGTCCATGCTGTCCGAGTTTTGCGACGAAAACGGCATCCCGCACCCGCGCATCCTGTCCGAGTCCGGCCGCGCCATGACTGCGCACCACGCCGTGCTGCTGGTCAATGTGACCGACGTGGAGCGCCTGCCCGACACCATGCCGCACATCGACGACTTGTCGGCCTTGTCGCGCCCGGTACGCAAGCTGGTGGAGCTGATGAACCTGACCGACGCGGAAATGGTCACCGAAACCTACTACCGCGCCAGCCACCTGGTGTCTGAAGCGTCCGATATGTACGCCGAAGGCCGCCTGACGCTGAAGGAAAAAGCCATCGCCGAGCAGGTACACGCCGCGCTGTGCCGCCGCCTGCAGGCGCAGCTTACCGCCAGCCAGCGCAGCCAGCGCCAGGTGTACGACGAGCTGACCGACAAGCTGGCCGATAAGTACTTCTGCAACTTCTCGGTGTTCCAGAGCCTGCCGGATACCTGGGCCATCGACCAGGTGCTGCCCATCATGCCGATTCACCGCCTGGACGAGCAGCCTACCCGCCGTGCCGTGCTGCAAGACCTGACCTGCGATTCGGATGGCAAGGTGAAGCAGTACGTTGACCAGCAGAGCATTGAAAACAGCATGCCGGTGCACGAGGTAAAAGTCGGGGACGAGTACCTGATCGCCGTATTCATGGTGGGCGCTTACCAGGAGATTCTGGGCGACATGCACAACCTGTTCGGCGATACCGACTCGGTGAACGTATACGTGCGTGAAGGTGGCAAAGTGACGTTCGAGGGGGTGGAAGAGCACGACACCATCGAGGACATGCTGCGCTACGTGCACCTGTCGCCGGAAGAAATCCTGAACCGCTACGAATCCAAGGCGCGGATGGCAGGGCTGAACCAGGAAGAACGCTCCAGCTACTTTGCCGAGTTCTGCCGCGGCCTGAAGCAGTCGTCTTACCTGAGCGTGTAAGCCAGAGGTTGGCCGCATGCGGCCAACCCTGTCGTATCAAGCAAAAAGCCACGGTGGCAACACCGTGGCTTTTTGTTGTGCGCTGATGAACGACACCGCTTGCCGCGCAAGCGGGCTGGGGTAGCTAGGCCGCTGTCTTGAACAACTTCACGCTCTCGCCTAGCTCCGCCATCAGGCTATCGAGGCGCTCGGTGGCCTGGGCAATGGTTTCGGCCTCGCCGGACAGGCTGCGCGTAGCCTCACCCACGGCAGTGATATTGCCGGTAAAGCGGCTAAAGCCCTGGTTTTGCGACTCCTCGGCTTGTGATACATCGCGCAGCAGCTGAATCAGGCGATGCGTGTCCTGGATAATGCCTGCCAGGCGTTGCTGGGCATCTACCGTGTTTTCGCGCCCGCTGCGCATCTGGGCGTTGCCATCGCGAATGGCGTCGATGGCCTGGTTGGTGCCGTCCACGATCAGCCGGATTTTGGACTCGATATCCAGTGTGGCGTGCTGGGTGCGTTCGGCCAGCTTGCGTACCTCGTCGGCGACCACGGCAAAACCGCGGCCCATCTCGCCGGCACGGGCTGCCTCGATGGCTGCATTCAGCGCCAGCAGGTTGGTCTGGTCGGCAATGTCACGGATCAGCTGCACAATGCCGCTCACCTCGGCGCTGCGCTGCCCCAGGTCTTCCATTCGCTCCGCGGCACGGGCAATGACTTCGCCTGCCTGATTCAGCTGGCTGACTGCCTTGTCCATGGCCTGGCCGCCGCCATTGGCGGCTTCGCCGGCATGCACGGCCATGCTGGTGGCGGCTTGCGACTGGCTGGCGTTTTGTGCGGTCACAGCGGCCATGCCCTGGGCGGCATCTACCATGTCGTCAGCGCGCTTGCGTTGCTCGCTCATGGTACGGGCAATCATGTGCGTGCTGCTGGCAATCTCGCGGCTTTCACTGCCCGCGGCCTGTAGCGAGCTGGTGACCTGGGCCATCATCTGCTTCATGGCGGCGGTGGCGTGTTCGGCCTCTTCGCGGGCGGCTTCCAGCTTCTCGAAGGTGCGCGTCTTGGCACGATCGTAGGCCAGGGCCAGGGTGAGCACCACCAGCGACAAGCCGATCAGTGATTTGGCTTGCAGCTTGGGCAGCTCTTCATGCGGAATAGGGGTAGGCGGGATGTCGCCCGCACCGGACAGGCCGTATATCAGGCCGATCATCAGAAACGTCACCAGCGTCCACACTACGCCTGCGGTACGGCCGCCGACAAAAATGGCGGCAAACGGTATGCAGGCAAACCACATCACGCTGGTGGACATGATGCCGCCATTGACATACACCATCCACGCCACCATGGAAAACATCGTCAGGATGGTGTACTGGGCCACGGTGCGCAGGGCGCCGGTGAGTTTGAGCAACAGCGGGCCCAGCAGCATCAGTACGCCGCCCAGTACGATGCCGTGTGCCATGGCATCGTGGTGCAATTTGTAATAGGAAATGGCAAACAGCGGGGCAATCGTACCTGCCAGCAGGCCAACGCTCACGACCGTGCGCGCGCGAATCAG
Organism: Neisseriaceae bacterium; assembly: GCA_027489245.1. GTDB lineage: Bacteria > Pseudomonadota > Gammaproteobacteria > Burkholderiales > Chromobacteriaceae > Vogesella. The sequence goes on from JAIYAC010000025.1 coordinate 328,577, forward strand.
GTTATCGGGGACTTGCCTGAGTTGATCGGAAATGAACCACTCGGTGAAGGTGTGTAGCGACATTTTCCATCCTCGTTGTGTCGTGCTGAGCTGCGCCAGCTTTAAAAAGTATAGTTATTTTTTTAAGGGTTTCCGTTTGATGCTAAAACAGTTGTTTTAATTGAACAAGCGCAAGCTTGGTTTGCAGAATTTATCGACAGTTTTTATGCAAAAGGCAATGAAAAAACCCGCAGCGGCAGGGCCGGTGCGGGTTGAATGCCAAAAGGTTAGCGCTAGTGCTGGTGCAGCTGTTCGGCCTGGATGGCGGTGAGGGCGATGGTGTAGACAATATCGTCGACTAAAGCGCCACGCGATAAGTCGTTTACTGGTTTGCGCAGGCCTTGCAGCATCGGGCCGACCGATACCACGTTGGCCGAACGCTGTACTGCCTTATAGGTGGTGTTGCCGGTGTTCAGGTCGGGGAAGACGAACACATTGGCGCGGCCGGCTACCGGGCTGTCCGGTGCTTTCTGGCGGCCGACCGATTCCACGCTGGCGGCGTCGTACTGCATCGGGCCGTCGATCAGCAGGCCGGGGCGCTTCTCGCGGGCAATGCGCGTGGCTTCGCGTACTTTTTCTACGTCGTCGCCGCTGCCGGAGCTGCCGGTGGAATACGAGATCATGGCTACACGCGGCGGGATGCCAAACGCCGCAGCCGAGTCGGCCGACTGGATGGCAATGTCGGCCAGCTCCTCGGCGCTCGGGTCCGGGTTCACCGCGCAGTCGCCGTACACCAGTACCTGGTCCGGCATCAGCATGAAGAACACGCTGGAAACCAGCTTGGCGTCCGGGGCGGTCTTGATCAGCTGCAGGGCAGGGCGGATGGTGTTGGCCGTGGTGTGGACGGCGCCGGATACCAGGCCGTCTACTTCGTTCAGCGCCAGCATCATGGTGCCCAGCACTACATTGTCTTCCAGCTGGCGCTCGGCCATCGGGGCGCTCAGGCCTTTGCTCTTGCGCAGCTCTACCATGGGGGCCACGTAGCGGCTGCGTACTTCGGCCGGCTCCACGATTTCTACCCCTTCCGGCAGGCTGATGCCCTGTGCCTCGGCCACTTGCAGGATCTCGGCGCGCTCGCCGATCAGCACGCAGTGGGCAATGCCTTTTTCGTGGCAGATGGCGGCGGCTTTGACCGTGCGCGGCTCGTTGCCTTCCGGCAGCACAATGCGCTTGGCGGCGTGACGGGCTTTTTCCATCAGCTGGAAGCGGAACGCTGGCGGCGACAGGCGTTTTTCACGCGTCTGGCCAATGCGCTGTTGCAGCTGGGCGGTGCTCAGGCGCTCGGCGACAAACGCAACGACGCGCTCCATGCGCTCCAGGTCGTCGGCCGGCACCTGGCGGCTCATGGCGGCGATCAGCGTGGTGGTGTCCAGCGTATTGGTATCGATGGACAGTACTGGCAGGCCGCTGGTGAAGGCTTTATGGCACAGCTGCTGGATGCGCTCGTCCGGTTCGGCATCGCAGGTGAGCAGCAGGCCGGCCAGCGGCACGCCGTTCAGCGTGGCCATGGCTGTGGCCAGGATGATGTCTTCGCGGTCGCCCGGGGTGATGATCAGCGCGCCGGGTTTCAGCAGGTGCACGATATGCGGCACGCTGCGGGCCATCACCGACATGCTGCGTACGCGGCGGCGGGTAAGCTGGCCGGCGTGCAGCAGCTTGGCTTTCAGGTAGTTGGCCACGTCCAGCGTGCGCGGTGCCATCAGCTCCGGCTCCAGCGGGATGCCGCCCAGGCAAGGAATGCGGCGCTTCTGGATCAGCTGGCTAGATTCGGCGATCTCGGCGGCCAGCTGCTTGATGCTCTGCTCGCTATCCACCCGGTTCAGGATGTAGCCGGCAATGGCGTGGCTGCGGCTGCCAAAGGCCTGAATGGCGATTTCCAGCTTTTCTGCCAGCTCGTGGCTGGGCTGGGTGTTGGCCGCACCTACCAGAATGATGTCGCATTGCAGGGTGCTGGCCAGCTTGCTGTTGATGTAGGTGGTAAACACGTGTTGCTGGTCTTGTACCAGGCCTTCCACGATCACCACGTCTACATCTTGTGCGGCTTGCTGGTACAGGCTGACGACTTCTTCCATCAGCTGGTCCAGCTGGCCTTGGCTCAGCAGGTGCTCGGCGCGCTCCATCGGTAGCGGCTCGGGGGCGTTCAGGTGGCACAGCTCGCGGGCAAAGTGCGTGGAGCGCTCCGGCTCGTTCGGGTCCAGGCCTTGGGCGATGGGCTTGACGAAGCCTACTTTCAGGCCGTCCTGCTCCAGTGCGCGCACCAGGCCCAGCGACACCGAAGTGAGGCCAGCGTCAAAGCCGGTCGGTGCAATCAGAAAAGTGTGCATGGCGTGTCCTTATTTGCCCTGTGTCAGTGCAGCGGTATCCAGTGCAATCATCAGCTCTTCGTTGGTATTGATAACCACGGCAGCGGTGCTGTCGGCGTGGCTGATGCGGCCGCTTTTGCCACGGAAGGCGGCATCGTTGGCCGCAGCATCCAGCTGGAAGCCCAGGAAAGCCAGCTTGCCCAGCACATTGGCGCGCACGAAGGGCGAGTTTTCGCCGATGCCGCCGGTAAACAGCAGTACGTCGATACGGCCCAGTGCCACCACCATGGCGGCGATCTGCTTGGCCAGGCGGTAGCAGAACACTTCCATAGCAATAATCGCACCCGCGTGGCCGTTGGCCGCGGCTTCTTCCAGCTCGCGGCAGTCGCTGGACAGCTCGGACAGGCCCAGCAGGCCGGACTGCTTGTTTAGCAGAGCGGTAATGCCGTCTACGTCGGTGTTCAGTGCGCTAGCCAGGTAGCCAAACAGGCCCGGGTCGATATCGCCGGAGCGGGTGCCCATGACCAGGCCTTCCAGCGGGGTCAGGCCCATGCTGGTATCTACCGACTGGCCGTTCAGGATGGCGGCGACCGAGGCGCCGTTGCCCAGGTGGGCGCTGACGATGGCGCTGTTGTGCAGCGGCAGGCCCAGCATGGCGGCGGCTTCGCCGGCGACAAAACGGTGGCTGGTGCCATGGAAGCCATAGCGGCGCACACCGTGCTCGCGGTACAGCGCCATCGGTACGGCGTACAGGTAGGCGTGTTGCGGCATGGTCTGGTGGAAGGCGGTATCGAACACGGCGACCTGCGGCAGGCCGGGGAAGCACGCCTGCGCGGTACGGATACCCAGCAGGTTGGCCGGGTTGTGCAGCGGGGCCAGGCGGGCGCAGTCTTCAATGGCGGCCAGCACGCTGTCGTCAATCAGGGTGGAGGCATGGAAGTTTTCGCCGCCGTGTACCACACGGTGGCCAATAGCAGTAATGCTGCCCGTCAGTGCGCGCTCGTCCAGGTAAGACAGAATGGCCTTCATGGCGCCGGCGTGGTCGCCCTGTGCCAGTGTCAGCTCTACCTTCTGGCCAGCCTGTTTGAAGGTGATGCAGGCGCCGGCCATGCCCAGTTTTTCGGCCAGGCCAGTGAGCGTGGTGTCCTGGGTGTGGGCGTTGATCAGGGCAAATTTCAGCGACGAGCTGCCGCAATTGATGACGAGAGTGTGGGTGGTCATGTTCTATCCGTTAGCAGTAAGACATCTTGGATGAGTCTGTGCTGGTGTTGCGTGTTCTTTTTATAGAGTGTTTGCACGGTTTGCGAAGCGCTGCCGCAGCCGTGCAGGGGGCGCATTATCCTTGTTTGTGATGCATTGCACCATAGGGAAGTTCCTTATCTGCCGTGCCAGGCTAGTATTTCAGGCTTGTCTGACAACATCATGAAAGCAAAAGGGTTTTTGCGCGAAATTTTCAAAGACGCCCTGTTGGGTAATTTCGGCGGTGCAATCCCTTGACTTGGCACAAAATCCCCGGCAAAAAATACTTGCCCCATGGGGGGATTTGGCCCACAATCCCGCCCCTGAACATTTGGGGTGTTGCTTTAAAAGCCCCTGTTCTATCAATGTTTTTTTATAGCTCTCCGTAAACTCGTTAAGAGCGAGATTCGGCTGGTCTTATATCTTCTTCCACGGAGGTGTGGGAATAATGTCTGATCTGGCTTCGTCCCAGTTGCTCAAAGCATCTGCTGCGCAGTTGCCTGTCTTTACTTACTTTGACCCGGCTTATTACGAGCTGGAGCAAAAAACCCTGTTTGCCGATGCCCCGCAATACTATGGCCACGCGCTGATGGTGCCCAATGCGGGCGACTATCACACGCTAGGCTGGCAGGGCCACGGCAAAATGCTGAAAAATGTCGATGGTGACATCAAGCTCATTTCCAATGTGTGCCGCCACCGCCAGGCCCTGATTTACAAAGGCCGTGGCAATGGCAACCACATGGTGTGCAACCTGCACGGCTGGACTTACGACGCCGAAGGCAAGCTGCTGGGGGCGCCGCATTTCCCCGAAACGCCTTGCCTGAACCTGAACCAGACCGAGCTGACACAGTGGAATGGCCTGCTGTTTGACGCCAAACGCAATGTGCAGCGCGACCTGGAAAAACTGGGCGTGGCCAAGCACATGACGTTTGAAGGCTTTGCCTACCATAAGTCGTTTACCACCGAGTATGACTTCAACTGGAAAACCTTTATCGAGGTGTACTCGGAGGATTACCACGTTGACCCGTTCCACCCGGGCTTGGGCAATTTCGTCAATTGCGCCGACCTGAAGTGGGAGTGGGGTGATCAGTACCACGTGCAAACCGTTGGCGTTAAAAACCGCCTGGCGCGCTCCGGTAGCAAGGTATACGGCAAGTGGCACGAAGAGGTGCTGAAGCGTTACGCCGACCAGCAGCCGGAATTCGGCGCCATCTGGCTGACCTACTACCCCAATATCATGGTGGAGTGGTACCCGCACGTACTGGTGGTTAGCGTGGTGATACCGCGTGGCCCGGAAAAGTGCACGGTGATTACCGAGTTCTACTACCCGGAAGACATCATATGGTTCGAGCCCGATTTTATCGAGGCCGAGCAGGCGGCTTACTTCGAGACGGCGGTAGAGGACGACGAGATTTGCCAGCGCATGCACGAGGGCCGCAAGGCGCTGTGGCTGCGTGGCGAAAGCGAAGTCGGCCCGTATCAGTCGCCTACCGAAGACGGTATGCAGCACTTCCATGAATTTTACCGTCGTTTGATGGGTGAACATCTGGCTGGCTAATACACCGTCTTATGCGGCACAATGCCAAGGCGCGGATATCCGCGCCTTTTTGCTTGCCCACTCATTGCCTATGCCTGCCTGCCGTTGCTGGCCCTTGTTGGCCATTCTGCTTTTCTCCCCCCTTGTATTGCACGCTGCGCCTTATCGCCATGCAGGCCTGGGCGTAGCACTGTCTGTGCCCGATGGCTGGAAGGTGCGACCCGCGCCCGGCGGCGGTTTGCGCGTGGTCCCGCCCGCCATGGAAGACCGCGAGCGCAGCGGCGTGGCGGTAACGGTCTGGCGAGAGCGCTTGCGTGGTAGCAGCGCGCTGGAAAGGTTGGCCGCACGGCACAAGAAAGCGCAGGGTGCACGCGAGGCGGCGATCCGCGCCCAGCTGGACCGCAAGGCCGGGCGGCTGGTGCTGGAATACCGCGAAGGCGAGTACGTGCAAAGCGGTTTGTGGATTGTGCGCCAGCACCTGAAAGTGGTGCAGCAGGATGGGCGGCAGGGGGTGTTTGCCGAGTGCGTAGCCAATGCCTCCGAGTACCACCGCTACCGCCGCGCTTTTGCCGATATCTGTCTGGGGCTGACTGTGCGCCCTGTTGCGCCGCGGGGTTAGCGCCATGGCTGGCTGGTTTGCACGTTTGGGTTCGGCCTGGATGGTGATCGCCGCCGCTAGTTTTGCCTGCATGAGCTTGCTGGCCGCCATGACCAGTCAGCACATGGGGGCCATCGAGATCCTGTTTTATCGCACGTCTATTGGCCTGGCGGTGCTGCTGGTGCCGGTATTGCTGGGGCGCGAGCGCGTGGCGACCGTGCATTGGTCCGCGCATTGTCGCCGCAGTATTGCCGGCTACCTGTCCATGGCCATGCTGTTTTATGCGCTGACCCACTTGCCGCTGGCCACGGCGGTCACGCTCAATTACACCTCGTCGCTGTCTTTTGCCGTGTGCTGCGTGCTGCTGCGGGGCGAGCGCTTGTCCCGGCTGGTGAAGCTGGCGTTGCTGCTGGGCTTTGTCGGCATCGTGCTGATCTTGCGGCCAACCTTTCATGCCGGGCAGTGGTTGCCTGGCCTGGTGGGCTTGCTGTCGGGGGCCGGGGCGGGGCTGGCGCTGTTTCATGTGCGCGAGCTGGGCGAGCTGGGCGAGCGCCCCGGCGTGACGGTGTTCTGGCTGTACTGCTTGTCCACCGTGTGCGGGCTGGTGTGGGTTATGCTGCAGGGCGGCTTTACCCCGCTTACCCTGCCAGACTTGGCGGCGCTGCTGGGGGTGGGGTTGCTGGGTTTGCTGGGGCAGCTGGCGATGACGCGGGCTTATAAAGAAGGGCGCAAATTTGTGGTGTCCAGCCTGGCGTATCTCACCGTGGTGTTTTCTGCCCTGTTGGGCGCGGTGTTTGGCGGCCAGCTGCTGTCTGCTGGCGCTGTGCTGGGCATGTTGATGATTATCGGCTGCGGCGTGTTGGCCGCGAAGGGTTCGTAGTGGGTGGTGCGTGGTGGATGGTGCTGGCAGCGGCCAGCTTTGGTGCCATGGGGGTGTTTGTCAAGCTGGCTTCGGCCACGCTGGGTACGGTGGAGCTGGTGTTCTGGCGCACGGCGTTTGCGGTGCTGGTGCTGGGTGGTGTGGCGTTGCTGCGGCGGCAGCGCTTTGCCACGCCCTTGCTGGGCCAGCATCTCAAGCGCGGCATGCTCGGCTATGTATCGCTGCTGTGCTACTTCTACGCCATTAGTCATTTGCCGCTGGCGACGGCGGTTACGCTCAATTACACCTCGCCCATGTTCCTGGCCTTGCTGTCGGTGCTGTTGCTGGGCGAGCGTCTGCCCCGCATTGCCGTCATGGCCATGGCGCTGGGCTTTACCGGCGTGGTGCTGCTGTTGCGGCCAACCTGGCATGACTTGGGCTGGTTGTCTGGCGTGCTGGGGTTGCTGTCCGGCCTGCTGGCCGGTTGGTCTTACCTGCATGTGCGCGAGCTGGGGCAGGCTGGCGAGGCCGAATGGCGCACCGTGTTTTACTTTGCCCTGATTTCTACGCTGGGCGGCCTGCTGCTGATGCAGTTTCAAGCCTGGCACCCGGTGACCGCGGCCAACCTGCCCTGGGTGCTGGGCCTGGGGGTAAGCGCCATGGTGGCGCAGCTGGCCATGACTCGCGCCTACAAGGTTGGCCGCAAGCTGCTGGTGGCCAACCTGTCTTATCTGACGGTAGCGTTTTCCGCCCTGTTCGGCGCCGTTCTATGGCAGCATTGGCTGGGCTGGCAAGAGCTGGCTGCCATGAGTTTGATTATTCTCAGCGGTATTCTGGCCAGCCGGCGCTAGAATGAAAACTGACTACACCAACAGACACCGGGCCGCGCCAGCACAGGGCAGGGCGCAAGGGGGCAAGGTGTCGCAGCGCAAGGAGCACAGCATGATTTCCATTCGCGAGCAGGACTATGGCCTGGACGTGGCTCTGTTTAACGAGTTCACCCTGGCGGACTTCAAACTGCTCGAGCAGGCGCTGCTCAAGCGCGCTGCCGAGCAAGGCAAGCCGGATGTGTTGCTGGATCTGTCCGGCATGAAAGACTTCACCCTGGATATGGCGCTGGAAGAAGTGCGCTTCATGCGTGCGCACGAAAATGACTTCGGCCGCTTTGCCATCGTGGCAGACGACGTATGGGTCAATCTGGCCACCCACCTGTCCGGCTTGCTTACCCATGCCCGGGCACAATACTTTGAAACCATTGAAGAAGCGCAAGCCTGGTTACTCGGCCCGCAAGCGCTATAGGTGCTTTTGCCCGGCCACCACGGCAGCCCGCATGGCTGCCGTTTTTTATTGCCTTTTTTCCTGCAGGCCTCTTCGGTCTTGATTTTCCGGTGTATGCCGTTACAGTAGCGGCTTCTGTTTTCCAGCAAGAACAAAAAAAGCATGTTGAAAAGTATCGCCAGCCGCCTTGCGGCAGAGCTCGCTGTGCGCGAAGCCCAGGTCACCGCCACCGTAAACCTGATCGACGAAGGCGCCACCGTCCCGTTTATTGCCCGCTATCGCAAAGAAGTCACCGGCGGGCTGGACGACACCCAGCTGCGCCTGCTGGCCGAGCGCCTGGTGTATCTGCGCGAGCTGGACGACCGCCGCGATACCATCCTCAAAAGTATTGCCGAGCAGGGCAAACTCACTCCGCAGCTGGAAGCCGCCCTGTACGGTAGCGACAACAAGACCCAGCTGGAAGACCTGTACCTGCCATACAAGCCCAAACGCCGCACCAAGGCCCAGATTGCCCGCGAAGCCGGCCTGGAGCCGCTGGCCGACAGCCTGCTGGCCGACCCGTCGCAGCAGCCAGAGCAAGCCGCCGCCGCGTATATCGACAGTGCCAAAGGTATCGAGGATGCCAAGGCCGCTCTGGACGGCGCGCGTGCCATCCTGATCGAGCGCTTTGCCGAAGACGCCGAGCTGCTGGGCCGGTTGCGCGAAAAGCTGTGGAACGAAGGCGAGCTGGCCGGTAGCGTGGTGCCCGGCAAAGAGCAAGAAGGCGCCAAGTTTGCCGACTACTTCAACCACCGCGAAGCCATCAAGACCACCCCGTCGCACCGCGCGCTGGCGCTGCTGCGCGGCCGCAACGAGGGCGTGCTCAGCGTGGCGCTGAAATACCAGCCGGACGACACGCCCATCACCCAGCGCTCGGCGTACGAAGAGCTGATCGCCGCCTGCTTTGGCATCAAGGACGCTGGCCGCGCCGCCGACAAGTGGCTGCTGGACGGCGTGCGCCTGTGCTGGCGCGCCAAGATCTTCCTGTCGCTGGAGCTGGAGCTGGTGTCACGCCTGAAAGACGCCGCCGACGCCGACTCCATCAAGGTCTTTGCGGCCAACCTCAAAGACCTGCTGTTGGCCGCACCGGCCGGCCCGCGCGCCACCCTGGGGCTGGACCCGGGCCTGCGTACCGGCGTCAAGGTGGCCGTGGTAGACAATACCGGCAAGCTGCTGGAAACCACCACCATCTACCCGCACGAGCCGCGCCGCGACTGGGAGCGTTCCATTGCCATTCTGGGTGCGCTAGCGCACCGCCATCAGGTGGATCTGATTGCTATTGGTAACGGCACCGCCAGCCGCGAAACCGACAAGCTCGCGCAGGACGTCATCAAGGCCTTCCCGCAGCTGGGCATGACCAAGATCGTGGTGAGCGAGGCCGGCGCGTCGGTATATTCCGCCTCCGAGCTGGCAGCAAAAGAGTTTCCCGACCTGGACGTTAGCCTACGTGGCGCGGTGTCCATTGCCCGCCGCCTGCAAGACCCGCTAGCCGAGCTGGTCAAGATCGACCCCAAATCCATCGGTGTGGGCCAGTACCAGCACGATGTGAACCAAAGCCAGCTGGCACGCAGCCTGGATGCGGTAGTAGAAGACTGCGTCAACGCCGTGGGTGTGGATGTGAACATGGCCTCGGTGCCGCTGCTCACCCGTATTTCCGGCCTCAATAGCACGCTGGCGGCCAACATCGTGGCGCATCGCGATGCCAATGGCGCCTTCAAATCACGCCGCGAGCTGCTCAAAGTCAGCCGCCTGGGTGAAAAAACCTTCGAGCAGGCAGCTGGCTTCTTGCGCATCGGTAATGGCGACAACCCGCTGGACGCCTCGTCGGTGCACCCGGAAGCCTACCCGGTCGTAGAAAAAATCGTGGCCAAAAGCGGTCGCCCGGTAAAGCAGATCATCGGTGACTCTGCCTTTATCAAAGCGCTGCGTGCGGCAGACTACACCGACGAACGCTTCGGTCTGCCCACCGTCATGGACATCCTGAAAGAGCTGGACAAGCCCGGCCGCGACCCGCGCCCCGAGTTCAAGACCGCTACCTTCCAGGATGGTGTCGAAGACATCAAAGACCTGCAGCCCGGCATGGTCCTGGAAGGCGTAGTCACCAACGTGGCCAACTTTGGTGCGTTTGTTGATATCGGCGTGCATCAGGATGGCCTGGTGCATATCTCTGCACTGTCCAATAAATTCATCGACGACCCGCGCAAGGTCGTGAAGGCGGGCGATGTGGTGAAAGTAAAAGTGCTAGAGGTAGATGTGCCACGCAAGCGTATTGCCCTCACCATGCGCCTGGATGACGAAGTGGGCACCGCATCCCGCAGCAGCGCTGCGCCGCGCAGCGAGCCGCGCCGACAGGGCGGCCGCCCGCAGCAAGCACCCGCCGACCTCGGTGGCGGTGCCATGGCCGCAGCGTTTGCCAAACTCAAGAAGTCCTGACCGCACCGCAAGTGCGACAAATCAAAAGTTGGCCGCATGTGGCCAACTTTTTTGCTTTTCAGCGCCGTTGCAAATCAACATCTTAAGCAAATACTTGCAGTTTATTGCGGTGTAGGTGTTGACGGGTTTGGGTGGGGTGGGTATAGTTCGCCTCCTCAGCTGACGACGCAAACGAAACAAGCAGTCAGCACCGCTCTTTA
>JAIYAC010000013.1 GCA_027489245.1 Neisseriaceae bacterium
CAGCGCGACGAGAAAAAATCCGGCCTGATGAGCAGCGGCGGGCTGGGCTTTACCGTCGGCAAGGCGCAGCAGGGCAACGCCAACACCGTGACCACCGCCCAGGCGGTGGGCAGCACCCTCGGCAGTGTGCAGGGCGAGGTGTCGATACAGGCGGGCAAAGACCTGCAGCTCAAAGGCAGCGACGTCATCGCCGGGCAAGACATCACCCTTGCCGCGCAAAATGTGCGCATCGAACACGCCGAGCACACGCAAACCCAGCAAACATCCAGCTACAGCAAGCAAAGCGGCGTCACCGTGGCGCTCAGCGGTGGCGTGGTAGATGCCGCGCAAACCGCCGTCAGCGCCGCCCAGGCCGTGGGTAACAGCAACAACAGCAGGTTGGCCGCACTGCAAAGCGTCAAGGCCGAGCTGGCGGGCTACCAGGCAGTGCAAACCGCGCAGCAGGGCGGAGGCAAGGGTGAGGTGGCCGACCCGTCATTTGTGGGCGTGTCGGTATCGCTGGGCAGCCAGCGCAGCCAGAGCCAAAGCCAGACCCTCAGCAGCAATGCCAGCAGCAGCGAGCTCAACGCCGGCCGCAATGTGCACATCACGGCCACCGGCGACGGCAGCAAAGGCGCCGACGGCGTCGCCAATAATGGCGACCTGGCGGTGATCGGCAGCAGCATCAAGGCGCAGAACGTCACCCTGGACGCCGCCCGCGACATCACCCTGCAGTCTGCGCAAAACCGCAGCGACACCACCGGCAGCAATAGCAGCAGCGGTGGTGCCATCGGTGTCAGCGTCGGAGTAGGCAGCGGCAAGGCGGGTATCAGCGTGTTCGCCAACGCTAACCGCGCCAACGGTAAAGAAAACGGTGACACCGACAGCTATACCGAAACCAATATCACCGCCGGGCAAACCCTCACCCTGAGCAGCGGCCGCGACACCACGCTCACCGGCGCGCAGGCCAGTGGCGACAGCATCGCGGCCAACGTTGGCCGCAACCTTACCCTCACCAGCCAGCAAGACCAGGACAACTACGCCAGCCAGCAGCGCAGCATCAGCGCTGGTGGTAGCGTGGCCATCATCGGTACTGGTGGCGGCGTCAACGCCAGCCTCAGCCGCCAGCGCATCGACAGCCAGTACCAGAGCGTGGCCGAGCAAACCGGGCTGTACGCCGGGCAGGGCGGCTTTAACGTGCAAGTGGGCAGCCACACCCAGCTAGACGGCGCCGTCATCGCCAGCAGCGCCAGCCCCGAGCAGAACCAGCTCAGCACCGCCACCCTGGGCTGGCAAGACCAGCAAAACCGCGCCGAATACCGCGTGGAAAGCCAGAGCATTGGCGCCAGTAGCAGTGCCAGCGTCAGCGGCAACCTGGCGGCCAACGCGCTGGGTAACGCCGGCACCGTGCTGGGCGGCGGCCACACCCAGGGCAGCGCCAGCAGCACCACCCTGGCCGCCATCAGCGCCGGCAGCCTCACCGTGCGCGACAGCGCCGCGCAGCAGCAAGACACCACCACCCTGCGCCGCGACGCCACCGGCACCGCCAACGGCCTGAGCCCCATCTTCAACAAACAAGCCGAGCTCGACCGCCTGCAAGCCATCCAGCTCATCGGCGACATCGGCCAGCAAACGCTGCAGATCGCCAATACCCACAAGCGTGCCGAGCTGAATGCCGCCACCGAGCGCGCCAAAGCCGACCCCGCCTACGCCAACAGCGCCGACTACCAGCAGCTGCAAGCCACCTGGGGCAAAGGCGGGAGCGTGCAGCAAGCCATCACCGCCGTCACCGCCGCGCTGCAAGGTCTGGCCGGCGGCGACGCCAGCGCGGCCATCGCCGGTGCTGCAGCGCCTTACCTGGCCAGCCAGATCAAGCAGCTCACCACCGACCCGGCCACCGGCCAGGTCAACACCGCCGCCAACGCCATGGCACACGCGCTGTTGGGCGCCACGATAGCCGCCGCCAAAGGCGACAACGCCGTAGCCGGGGCAGCAGGTGCCGGCAGCGCCCCGCTGATCGCCGCCACGCTGGCGCAAAACCTGTACGGCAGCGACGCGGCCAACCTGACAGAAAGCCAGAAAGACACCGTGGCCGCCCTCACCACGCTGGCCGGCAGCCTGGCAGGTGGCCTGGCCGGTGGCAACGCTGCGTCGGCGCTGGCGGGCGGGCAGGGGGCGAAGAATGAGGTGGAGAACAACTATCTGTCTGCCAATCAGGCATTCGACTTTGACAGGGAAATGCAACAGTGTCGTGCTGCTGGCAGGGATTGTGCTGCGATAGTCGATAAGTACAGAAAGATCAGCGATCAACAGCGAGCAGCACTGGATAAGCGTTTGACCGATAGTCCCTTGGTGGTAGAGGAAATAGATAAAGCACTGATTCAGGGCGGGATACAAGCCACAGAGCGCCCCGCCTGGATGAATGATTTTTTTGGCGCAGACGTGATACGTGATGACCAAGTCAAGGCCTACGTGCAGTATTGGAACACACAGGATCTGGCAAAAATTGATCAGAGTAATCCTGCTTGGGCGAAGTTTGCTGCTTTTGTGTCCGATCCTGAAAACCAGATAGCATTGCTGGGTGCCGGCTTGGCTACGAAGGATTTGCTTGAGACGGCTACTCGCTACCTAAGCCGTAATACTGCAACGGTGACGGTGGATGCCGCTAAAATCGGCTTGCAGTGGGGGAAGGGCAATATAAAGCAGGGCATGCCATGGGAGGATTTTGTTGGTACCACACTACCTGCGGATGCGCGTTTGCCAAAAAATTTTAAAACCTTTGATTATTATGATGGTGCAACCAAAACAGCCATTAGTGCTAAGTCGCTTGATACTCAGACTTTGGCAAAGTCGAATAGCCCTAATCAACTGTATACTTCGATCAAGGGTAATATTAATGCGGTGGCGAATTTTAAGCAGGCGAGCTTGTTAGATATTGAATTAGCCTCGGCTATGATCGCTAATCGTGAGATTCGCTTGGCAGTCCCGGCAAAAACAAATGCTGCACAATGGCTCGAGATCAATCGGGCTGTTGAGTATGCCAAAGCAGTAGGTGTTAGGATTAATATCACACAGGTGAAATGATATGAAATTTAAAATAAATCAAGATTACTGGGCGTGTGTATATGTCACGGAGAAGTTCATCACAATCAAAACGAAATCTGGTCTGGGTAGAGTAGGAGCAGATCCACTGTTTCCACAGCATTTGCTTGCGCCGGATGCAACCTGCCAAATCATTGGTCAGGCAGTGTTGGATGCCTTGCAAAACAGTAGGACATTACACTCACTCGATGAGCGCGTTGCATTTTTTGACATCGAGGCAAGTAAGCAGCGTTATGAAAATTGGTATCGGGACTTGATGGAGCTGTATGATTACAAAACCAAAAAATCTCTTTTCAAGAATATGAAGTCTTGCAGCATACACTGTATTAATGGCGTCATTAAAATTAGCCCGTCTTGGCATGAAAAACTGGAGGCGTGGAGTGGTGATGGCATCAAAGAAAGTGATCATGTGATTTTGTCGATACATAGTCCGGTAGAAGAAATAGGGAAAGGACTGCGTCTTGCACTGAGTCGCTGCCGGTGACCGCATCAATTTGGTGCCACAGTCGTCGACGCTGAACTCCAGTGATTGGAAAGCCATGGAAAACTACCCGCGCATGATAAATGGTTTTATTGTTTCAAATGGAAATCCAAAAGTTGAGGTGGGTGGTGCATCTCTTGTGGAGGTTAACTTATTGGAATTGAAAGGTGAGTTGCCGCTTTATTGGCGTGTGGGTGATGGAAAGAAAAGCTTGCTTGAATTTGCAATTTCACCTAGAAGTGGTGCTTTGTCAGGTGTGTCATTGGTTATTATAAATCCGGACTTGATTTTTGTAAGTGAGGCCAGTCTTGTTGGGCCAATAGATGCTGCTCCAGAGTTGCCAATTTTTGATTTAAAGATTTGGGGGGCGGATATTGATAGTAGTTACTCCCATCGATTTTTGGATGGCTTTGATTGTACGGTGAAGGTATTTTTGTTCAAATCTTCCATTTTAATTGATATAGATAATTACGGAGGTGTGCCTAGTAAGTGGGCTTCGTGTGGTGGTGATTTTTATGTGGGTTTGAATGGCGATTGCTGCATTACCCATTTGCTATTGGATAATTTGTCTAGTGTCGAGTTGCATGAATTTATTGATCAAGTCGCTTAGGTTCTTAATTCGTCGATACTCATTGCCGGATTTTGGAGTCGGTTGGAGGTAATCAAAAAATGGCGGATTCGATTGATGCCTCAATGAAGGCTGGACGCGTAGAGAAATGGCTGGTTCACACCGACCCATTTGGGCGAGTCACGGTTGGTGTTATGGGTAAAGATGGCAAGCTGATTCCTAATCCAGAAGCCACATCAAGATTACTAGGAGTGAAGTGATGATTAGAGACAAAAAGGGGAGTGCTTCTTACTGGAATGAGTGGGTTGAGTATGCCGCTGAAACTATTATTGATTTTGAGGAGGTGTGTGCTAGCCCATCTAATAATCCAAGTTATCACCCGCAGTTTTTGTTTGAGATAGCGAAAAAAATTGGCATCAAGCACTCCGTCGTTACTCTCGCGGTGACGACATTAAAGAGCTAGTTCAATACTTTGCACCATTGCTGGATGCTTGGGAAGCGTCGGAGCGATTAGGTCGAGATGTATTTACCCCAGAGCAGCAATATACTCGTCATGCTTGGAAGGTAAATCTGGATCATTACATTGTATGCTTCTGGCTAGTTGGTTTGGCTTTGGCATTGGACCTGCCCGATGTTCAGTGGCAGCGACTGCTTGTATTGATCGGCAATGAGGGGGAGGACGTACTGCTGGACCGTATCATAGCCACCCGCCAACCTGATCGCCAGATAGGTAACACACTGTGCCACGCAAAGCCTTATCAACGGCTGCTTATGGCCATCGATGCGCCTGCTGATCTGCAAGCCAAGCTATTGGCTGAGTTTGTATCGCACTGGTATCAAGAACTGGATCGCCCGGCTAAGCCTGGTAACGCACCCGGTACGGCCATGTATGAGCGACCGTATTGGTATCGTTACGGAGAGACTAATTTTGAAGGTGGTGCATACTTTGGACGTTGGTGCGTGGAAGCCGTTGCAGCAGTGAAAGCATTCGGTCTGGATGACAGCCTTTGTCTAGGTCACGAGCACTACCCAGGTGATTTGCTAAGGCCTGATGGCCCAAGTACACACCCAATCCGAGAAGAAAGTCCTGATGGCATAACAGTGGGCTCGATGCCCGATGAAGCTGTGCCGCGTTTAGGGTGGTTCAGTCGTTTGCTCGGCAAGAGGTGACTCGTTTTCTTCGAGGGTTTGCAGTCACCGCCGACGGCGTTGCCCAAAACGGCGATCTGGCGGTGATCGGCAGCAGCATCAAGGCGCAGAACGTCACCCTGGACGCGGCCCGTGATCTCACCCTGCAGTCTGCGCAAAACCGCAGCGACACCACCGGCAGCAATAGCAGTAGCGGTGGCGCCATCGGTGTCAGCGTCGGAGTAGGCAGCGGCAAAGCGGGCATCAGCCTCTTTGCCAACGCTAACCGCGCCAACGGTAAAGAAAACGGCGACACCGACAGCTACACCGAAACCAATATCACCGCCGGGCAAACCCTTACCCTGAACAGCGGCCGCGACACCACGCTCACCGGCGCGCAGGCCAGTGGCGACACCATCGCGGCCAACGTTGGCCGTAACCTTACCCTCACCAGCCAGCAAGACCAGGACAACTACGCCAGCCAGCAACGCAGCATCAGCGCTGGTGGTAGCGTCGCCATCATTGGCAGCGGTGGCGGGGTCAATGCCAGCCTCAGCCGCCAGCGCATCGACAGCCAGTACCAGAGCGTGGCCGAGCAAACCGGGCTGTACGCCGGGCAGGGCGGCTTTAATGTGCAAGTGGGCAGCCACACCCAGCTAGACGGCGCCGTCATCGCCAGCAGTGCCAGCCCCGAGCAAAACCAGCTCAGCACCGCCACACTCGGCTGGAATGACCTGCAAAACCGCGCCGAATACCGCGTCGAAAGCCAGAGCATCGGCGCCAGTAGCAGTGCCAGTGTCAGCGGCAACCTGGCGGCCAACGCGCTGGGTAACGCCGGCACCCTCCTCAACGGTGGCCACACCCAGGGCAGCGCCAGCAGCACCACCCTGGCTGCCATCAGCGCCGGCAGCCTCACTGTGCGCGATAGCGCTGCGCAGCAGCAAGACACCGCCACCCTGCGCCGCGACGCTACCGGCACCGCCAACGGCCTGAGCCCCATCTTCAACAAACAAGCCGAGCTCGACCGCCTGCAAGTCATCCAGCTCATCGGCGATATCGGCCAGCAAACCCTGCAGATCGCTAACACCCACAAGCGTGCCGAGCTGAACGCCGCCACCGAACGCGCCAAAGCCGACCCCATCTACGCCAACAGCGCCGACTACCAGCAGCTGCAAGCCACCTGGGGCAAAGGCGGCAGCGTGCAGCAAGCCGTCACCGCCGTCACCGCCGCGCTGCAAGGCCTGGCTGGGGGCGACGCCAGTGCTGCCGTGGCCGGCGCCGCCGCGCCTTACCTCGCCACCCAGATCAAACAGCTCACCACCGACCCCGCCACCGGCCAGGTCAACACCGCCGCCAACGCCATGGCGCACGCGCTGCTGGGCGCCACGATCGCCGCCGCCAAAGGCGACAGCGCCGTGGCCGGTGCCGCCGGCGCCGGCAGCGCCCCGCTCATCGCCGCCACGCTGGCGCAAAACCTGTACGGCAGCGACGCGGCCAACCTCACCGAAAGCCAGAAAGACACCGTGGCCGCCCTCACCACGCTGGCCGGCAGCCTGGCAGGTGGCCTGGCCGGTGGCAACGCCGCCTCGGCGCTGGCGGGCGGGCAGGGGGCGAAGAATGAGGTGGAGAA
>JAIYAC010000003.1 GCA_027489245.1 Neisseriaceae bacterium
AATTTAGAAGTAGTGCTTCGGTAGTACTTCAAGCAAGTTGTGTTCCCTGATAGCTCAGTCGGTAGAGCGACGGACTGTTAATCCGCAGGTCGCAGGTTCGAGCCCTGCTCGGGGAGCCAAGAATCCACGCTACGAACCGCACGGTCGTAGCGTTTTTCTTTTCTGATGATCCTTTCTGGCCTGTACCCCATCGTTACATCCTCGCTATTCAGCATGACCTCCTGAATAAAGCTGCCCATCAGCGCGCGAAGCTTCGCGGGCTCGTTTGTATTACGCACAACCCTAGCCATGGTGGCCGTGGCCACGTTCACGTCCTCTTCGCTGATATTCAGTTCCGGCGCAATTTCGTCATCAATTCTGGCCAGATCCTCTTCCAGCGCTTTCAGTCTGGCATTTAGCTCTCGCAGACGGCCAGTAAGGTCGCCCAGGTGCGGCGCATCTTTGCCGTGCAGTTCCAGAATGTCGAACAGATTTGCTCTGCGTTTCGTGACCTCCTTTATCTCCCGCAGTACAGCTTCACGACGCCGTTGGTGTTCGTCATGCCAGCCGCTGGTAAGTTCGGCAATCTCAGTCATCACATCACGCATGCGGGCAGGGGTGAGGACGTTCTCCAGGATGGTGGATACCATCCAGTCGTCAAAGTCTCCTGCATTGATACGGCGGTTGCGGCAGCCGCCACCTTTCTGGGCCCGGCTGCAGTTGTAGTAGTGGTAGAGCTTGGAACGGCCGGTGGCTGTTTCTGTCTGCATAGCCGCGCCACACTCGCCACAGCGCAAGATACCTGTAAATGCAAACTGGCTGTGTGGGCTACCGCCCTCGGTGTCGGGTGCCCGGTACCGAAACAGCTCACGAACGCGTGCTGCATCCTCTTCGCTGACGATAGGTTCATGTGACTTCGTCATGATCCACTCGCTTTCTGGTTTGTCCCGTTTCTGCTTGTCCTGCCTGTTGAAGACGACAAACCCGGCGTACACAGGGTTTTTCAGCAGAGAGTTGACGTGGTTTTTGGTCCATGGCTTGCCGTGGTAGGAATAGCCACGCTCGTTCAGGTTCATTGCAATGATTTTGCAGCCATCGCCTGCCAGATACCGACGAAACATCTCACGCACCACCACTGCCTCGTGGTCCAGTACCTGCAGCCGCTTCCGTTTGCCATCGGAGCTGACTACCTCATACCCATAAGGGACGTGACCACCGTTCCAATAGCCGTCGCGGGCATTCTTGAGCATAGAGCGGCGGGTGTCCCGGGACACCTGGCGACTGTAATGCTCGTCCATGATTTCGAAGATAGATTCAGAGAACCATCCCTCGTCGGTATCGCTGTCCAGGTTGACCGATACATAGACGACTTTGGTACCGCCGGACTCCAGTAACTTCTTGTGGCTGGCCGCGTCGATCTTGTTGCGGGCAAAGCGGCTGGTATTCCAGCACAGGAAGGCGTCCACGTCATAGGCAGCGCAAAAGTTGATCGCGTTTTGAAAGGCAGGGCGGTTGGCGGTACGGCCGGATATTCCGTCATCTCGGAAAACACGCAGGACGGTCAGCCCCAGCTCGGCCGCTTTCTTTTCGGCCTGCTCGATCTGACTGTCGATGGAAATGCCTTCATCGGCCTGGCGGACGGTGCTGACACGGGCGTAAATAATGGCCGTCTTCATGGTCATATTCTATGTTTTTTTACTATGCGTGTTATGTGAGAACTATCGACAGTTTCACCATATGCGGTGAGCAGGCGGCGGCGTATCTGTTCCATGGATAGGCCGTTGTCGAAGAGGTCATTAATGAACTGGTTGCGCTGGAACTTGGTGTAGCTTGCGTAGTGCCGCAGGGGGATCACTAGCGTGCCTTTTACATGGTGCCATTGCTCCTCTTTATCCACGATGCGCCACATCGCCAGGAAAGCATCGACCCCGATTTCCTCTGCCACCCGTTGCCATGTTGCGTGCAGGCCCATCTGGCGCAGTTCGTCCAGGCGCGGGTCGCGCGCGATTTTTTTCAAACCCCCTAATCGGGGTTTGAAAGGGGTGTAGACATTCAGGTACCCACCCCCCTGGGTGGTGGGGGGAGCCAGGCCCTGCCGACCCCCCACCCCTATGGGGCGGGTATCCCCCTGGGTAGGCCATGCAATCCCCCCGCTTTGACTTCGCTTTTCATCAATATTTCCCATGCTGTAGCCCTTGTGTTTCCGTTGCTCCACTTCGCTTTTTCCAATAAGGCGAAGTGGGAGAGTTTGAGAGTTAGCCCGTTCTGAAGGGTACTTTGCAGATCAGCTGTAACCTACAGCCGGCGGCGTATCTTCCCCTTCGCTAGATACCGTCACTATGACTTGTAAGAATCAGGAGGAACCACGTGTGCGCCTGGGCTTGCTGCCCAGTTGATCCAGTAGCCCACTGACTGGGGTAGACACCTTGCCCAGCGGGTTTGCCTTGTCCACCGTCCGAGTCAGCTTGCGCATGGCCAGGTGGGTGTAGATCGATGTGCTCTTGGGGTCTTCGTGGCCCAGCAGGTTCTGGCGCTCGATCACATCCACGTCAGACTCGGCAAGCTCAGTGCCATAGAGGTGGCGCAGAGCGTGGGGGTGGAGCTGATCCTCTGGGATGCCTGCGGCGCGACCATGGCGCTGGATCATCACCAACACACCACGCGTGGAAAAGCGGCGGGCCTCGCCGTAATACAGGTGGGCGGGCACGCGGCGGTTCCTGGTGGTGACGAACAGCACCCGCTCGCCGTCATCGGTGGTGCGCTCGATCTCGGCCAGCACCGGGTGTTCCAGGTACACGCGCAACAGCAGATCCGTTTCACGCGGTACCGGCACCAGACGTTCCTTGGCTCCTTTCTCAGTCGGACGCAATGCCAGGCGCGGCTCGCCGTCTACCAGCTGCGTTACCAGGTGGCTTTCGTTCAGGGCTACCAGCCCCGATACCCGCACGCCGCAGCCCATCAAAACCCCCAGCATGGCGGCATCACGCACCCCCGCGAAGGTATCGAAGTTCGGGGCCCACATCATTCGTTCCGCGTTGTCCAGGGAAAGCACACGCGGCAGGCGGCGGCCTTTGCGTGGGTAGGGTACGGCCTCAGCCGGATTCGTCTGGATTGCGCCCCGCACGGCATACGCCCAGCGGTAGAACTCGCGCACCGCGGCGACATAGGGGGTGCGGCTGACTGGGGATAGCGCCAGCACCTTGTGCAGGTATGGGCCGCAGAACACGATCAGATCATCACCGCGCACCGTCAGCGGCTCGCGCTCGCCCAGCCAGGCCTCAAACCGTGCAAGGCAGTCGCGGTAGGCGCGGACCGTGCGATTCGCCACGCCATCGTTATCAGCTTTGAACAGCAGGAACTCTTCAAACAGTCTGTTCATCGTCCGCTCCGGGGGGATAGGCAGAAATTGCCCTTAATTGTGTGGATGACGGTCATTTTCCTAGAAGTTCCAATTAAATCAATGTGTTGAAGCGTTGTTTCTTCCACGGAAACCCGTGGATACAGCAATAAACTTGTGGATTAAAAAATAGGCAGCAAGTCAAACCCGTGGATCCCATCTCCTCCCTTTTTCTCCGCTTTCTTTCTCTTTCTTCTTGTTTTTTAAAGAAAAAGAGAAAGAGAGAAGGGGCTGCGCCAAAAATAGCCGCCGTGGAAAAAAAAGGGCAAGCCGTGGTAAAAGCTTGTTAATCGGTGGATGTTTTGCCAAAACCGTGGATGTTAAGCTGTTGATATATATGAAAAAAGTGATGTTTTGGCGGTTGAATCCACGGGTTTTTTATCATGCTGCGCTACTCAATGGAGAAAGTCGCTCAAGGGCCAAAAAAACCGCGCCGTCTTCTGGCGCGGGGATGTCCAGCGGTCTAGTGGGTTACAGCTCGCCGTCCCAATCCTCCAGGAAGGCACGAGCGGCATCGATGGCAGCGGCCGGCGTAGAGAACAAGCCGCCGATCGGGATGCCGCGCACCAGGGCACGGTGCCTGGTGCTGCCCGCCCCGGGGTCGCCTACGCGCTTGGTGCCATCCAGGAAGCCCTGCGGTGCGGTGATGATGGGGTGGCCCTGCAGGTAAGCCAGGCGCTCCGCCGGCGTCAGGCCGGTGAACTGCTCAAAGGTATGTGTAGAGGAGCTTTGCATGATGTCGTCCAGTCAGAAAAGCGAAGTCGCGTATAAGGAGAGGGCTTAGCCTCGGTCAATCACCGGCGCCGCATGCAGCCCCAGTTCGTTCAGCTTGGCCACGCTGATGGCCACCATGTGGCCCTGGCGGCCGCGGCGGATGGTCTTCTCGCAATCGGGGTCCACTACCACACCCGAATCCAGCAGCTGGCGCTTGAAGACACGTGCGGTTTTCACCGGCAGGTGGTCGAACTTGGTCCGCAGGTGCGGGGCTGTAGACAGGTGGTCCATCACATGTGACGGCAGCACAAACAGGCATTCATGCTCTTCGCCATCCACCAGATGGGTATCCCAGCAATAGGGGTGTTCGTAGCGCTGGGCGGCCAACTCGGATAGCAGGATCTCCACAATCCATACCCATGGCAGGCGGGCGCCATCTGTTTCGGCAATGTGGGCGTTCATTTCTGCCACCATGTCCTTGATGAAGTTGCCCTGTTGCACGTCAATGCCGGCGAACTCGCACAGCAGGCTCCAGGCGCTCATGATCGCCGCGTAGTTCTGCACCATGCGGTGGGCCGTGGCAT
This sequence comes from Neisseriaceae bacterium, assembly GCA_027489245.1. Lineage (GTDB taxonomy): Bacteria > Pseudomonadota > Gammaproteobacteria > Burkholderiales > Chromobacteriaceae > Vogesella. The sequence goes on from JAIYAC010000003.1 coordinate 4,675, forward strand.
CGCCTTCGGCGGCGCGGCCATGCTTGTGGGCATAGGCCACGTAGCGCTCATGCAAGTCGCGGATCCGCGCCGGCTCCACGCTGGCCAGGAACTGCAGCCACTCCCATACCGGGAACTGGGGCAGTTCGTGCGGGATGATCGCCCCCTGTTTTGCTACGCTCAGGCTGCAGCGGCACAGCTTGGACTGCAGGCTTTCTGCGTCCACTTCTTCACCGGCCAGCAACACCGGTGCGCACATCAGGTACGGGGTCAGGCCGGCACCCACACGGGTGAACTCGAATCGATAGGTGGACTGCAGCAGGCCATCGATATCTGACAGGATGGACTTGGGCAGCTTGGAGAATTCGTCCCAGCCCACAGGGTGGGAGGTCCAGGACACCGACGCGCGCCGGCGGTGGTCGGTTTTCAGCATCTGGCCCGACAGCACCTGAAACGCCACCGTGGCCTGCAGGCTTTCCAGTAGCTTGGACTTGCCCGAGCCTTTCTCGGCCTGCATCTGGAAGTGCGGGTAGAAGCCGAGCACCGTTTTCAGGTGTGCACCCAGTAGCCAGACCAGGCACATGGCGGCGGCGTTCTCCTTGAAAGTGTCCTGGTAGGCCTGAATCACGCGGCGGGCATCCTGCTGGCTTCCCCGTGGAAACGTCATGTTGTAGTACAGGCACTGCTTTTGCGGCTCCACGAAAAAGCAGTCGTTGCCCTCGAGCGGGGCCAGGCCGGTATTGCGCCAGGCCATGCCCACAAAGTTCACCACGTCTCGGGCGGCCAGGTCGGCCGAGCGTTCCAGAATGTTTACCATCCTGGCGAATTTGGCCGGGTTCCAGATGTGGCCGAACTTAGCCTTCCACCATTCCAGGTTGTATAGCTTGTCGCCGGTGATAACCTCGCGCTGCAGAATCGTGCCATTCCTGGCCAGTTGGCAGCTGATGCCGAACACGGTTTCAGGCTGGTTGTCTGGCATGCCGCTGATGGTGGCCAGGTGGCTCTGGATACGCAGCCGTGACAGGCCGGCCACGCGGAAGCTGCACAGGTCACCGAATTCTTCGCTTCGGCTCACTTCGCGGCCGTCGTCGTCTTTCTGCACCTTGAATTCATCCACGAACAGCGTGAAGTCATCCAGCACGCGAAAGCGCCAGTACACCGACAGGTCATGGCTTTGCAGCCATACACGCCGCCGGCCGTCCTGCTGTTCGCGGTTCTCTGCGTTGGTGGCGCACTGGCCTGCAATCAGCCACTGGTCCAGCTTCTTCAGCCGGATCCGCAGCTCTTCTGGACCATAGTTGGCCAGCACGTCGTTGATATCCTCGCCTTCTTCCCAGTCCAGCATGTCCACCAGGCGCGCGCCGATATCCTGGGTGGTCATGGCATCCAATACCGCCCAAGCGGCCACCATGCCTGGGCGGGTGCCGTTCTGCTGCAGCTTGTCGGTGTGGTCCAGGGCAATCAGCACCTTCTTGCCCCGGGCCCAGCTCCAGTCCAGGTTGGTGTTGGCCACTCCACGGATGGCCACCACGGCCACGTTCTTGTGGTCCAGCAGGGCGGTTTCGATCGACAGGGCATTGATCGGGCTTTCCACCACAAACACCGTGTGCGAGCGCTTCAGCCTGGCCGGGTCCGATGTCCAGAAGTAGCCCACCTTTTCGCCCTGGCATTGCGTCTTCACGCCGCCGTTCAGCGCGGCATCCGCATAGCGCACATCCACCGCCACCACCTTGTGGCCGGCGTTGCGCACGATGAAGGCCACACCCGGGCCACCGTGGCCGGGCTCGCCTTCCGCTACCTTGGTCGATTCCCAGGTGTTCCAGCCCACCGTCTTGCGGCGGATCGCCTCGCGCACCACCGCCTCGGCAATGCCGCGGCCGCACAGGTAGCCCACAGCCGGCTCCGGGTCCTGTAGGCAGCGGTCGGCAATGTACTCTTCGGTGGACTTCCGCTCTGGCGGGCCGCTGTGTTCACGGCTGGGGCGCGGGATGGTGTACCAGTCGGCCAGAAGGTTGGCCGCACTCATAGGGTCATGGGCCTGGCCGGCGTAAATCACCAGGTCAATCGTGGTGCCGCCATCGCCTGAGGTATGGTCTTTCCAGCCTGTTCCGTGTTTTTTGTGCCCTACGTAGATACTCAGGCTGGGGTGTTTTTCTTTGCGCGCAGGGGAAAACCAGTTCCCGTTACTGCCTTGTTGTCTCATGCCTAGCCGGTTGGCCAGGTCCAGCAGATCAATTTCTGTCTTCAGGCGGGAAAACCACTCCGCCATCGCCGCAGCATTGTTGTCGTTCTTCATCGTCGGCTCTTAGTGCAATAGAAACTGTGGTATCAGGTCGGGCAGGTGTGCTGCTGGCAAAGGTTGGCCGCAGGCGGTGTACATGGTGTTTTCCCCTTGCATGTCCACCATCCTCAACAAGCCAACATCCAGCAAGCCATCCAGAACAGGGTCTAGCTGCTGGCGGGTGCAGCCTAGCTGCTCCGCCACGTGGTTTGCCGACAGCACTGCACCCTGTAGTGCTTGCATGATCTGTTCGCTAAGCCGCATAGCTCCCTCCACGAAACGCCAGGTCAGCTGTCATGGCCACGCGCGCACCGCTTTCATGGCAGAACACCACGCTACGTAGTGCGGGCAGTGTCGCTAGCTGCCAGTTTTCAGTGCCCAGCTGTGCCAGGCGGCTCACCGTGACGGCAAAGTCAGGGCTGTCCAGCAGCACCGGGCTAGCCGGTGCTGCCTCCAGCGTCTGGCATACCTCGTTCCACGGAACAGGGCAGCCATCCACCATGCCCAGCAGCGGGCCGTCCAGCGTGGCCAGCGGTACCAGCATCACCAGGCCGCAGTCAGCGGCGATGGCATGGCCAAACGCGCGGTATACCCGACGGTTGGCCGCAAACGGGAGTAAGGAATTCATCACAATCGCCATGGTTGCCACACCTTGCGTCTTCAGGCGCCCAGCAAATCCAGCTGGGCATATTCATCAAATGCGGCCAGGAAGGCATCGCGTGCCGCCTCCACTGGCATCGGGGTAATTCGTTCATCCAGCGGGCAGATACCCGCCAGTACAGCCCACTCCATGCCGTCACGCGGCATCAGGTCGCGGCGTTCGGTTGCCAGCAGCACGATGTCTGCCCGCTTGATGGCGGCCTCATCGTCCCGGCTCAGCTGCAGGTCAAAGCGCTGGCGTACGGCGTCATGCACCAGGCCTTCCACGTACTGGTAGCTGGGGAGTGTGCGTTTAATCGGGCTGGCCAGATCGGCCACGTAGGCTTCGCTGGCATCGTGCAGCAGTGCAGCCAGGCGCAGCGGAGGCGGCAGCAGGCGTGCTACCCGTACCGAATGCTCGGCTACGCTGTAGAAGCGTCGTACTGCGCCGCCGAAGCGGCACAGGTGCGCCAGGTGGTGGGCGATATCACCCACCACGATGTCCTCCGGCCGCGGGTGCAGCACATCCACGTAGCGGCCGGATACGGTCTGGATGATGGCGGTGGTCATGCCGGTGCCTTTACCACGGGGCAAAGACAAACACCGAACAGCTCCAGCGTTATGCCGTTAGGAGCACCTATCTGTGTTACATGGGCACGCTGGCGCACGTAATCGCCGCCACGCTTCACGTGAATAGTCAGGCGGTCACCATCAATCGCCGTAATCAGGCCTTCTTTGGCGCTGACCCGAATTGTGCGGCCAGACTGTTTGCCTACACTGAATCCCACCTCATCGCCAATCTGCAGCTCGCTGTTGTCGGGCTTTTTGTACTTGCCACATGCTTCACACTTGTAATCGCTCACGCTTCACCCCCATCACTTTCCACGCCATCGTCCGGATAACGGGACACCGGCACATGAATCAGGCTGCTACCGCAGTCCGGGCAGCCACATTCGGTAGTTGGCCGCAGCATCACCGCGCACCAGCCGGCCAGCGGCTGCTGGCGCGGCGTGATGTGGTGATCTGCATAGGCCATGTAAAGGCCTTGCCTCATTGCAGTGCTGCCCCCGGGGTTGCCTGCTGGCCGGCCACCTTGCCTGCCAGTGCCTGGGCTTCATGGCTCAGCGCATCGGCAGAGCCGCCCAAGATGGTCACTTTCTCCATCAGCGTGCGCGCCAGCGCTGCGGTCTGCAGCAGCTTCTCTTCATCCAGCTCGCCTGCCAGCAGGGCGCGGATCACCTTGGCGTTTTCCGGGTTGATCTGCTCCACGTCGATTTCCAGCTCGTGCACCAGGTAGACCAGCATGCGGACTGCCTTGGGGATGTTGCGGTCGCCCTCGTAGCGGCTGCCGCCGGACTGGGTGGTATACACACGGCTCCAGAAATCCAGCTGGTTCAGGCCTTTCTTGCGGCGGAGTTCACGGACGCTGTGCTGTTTGAATGCTGGGTGTTGGTTTTTCATGCTCGTTGTTCCTTTCGTCGTGCCGCCCGGCGCGCATTCAGTTCTGCGCGTTGCCGTGCGGCTTTGGCTATCTGTTTCGGGTCGTTGCGGTAGCCGTCTTTGCACCAGGAGTGCGCCTTGCCCTTGCTGAAAAAGTAGAACTCCGGGTCTTCTGGCCAGAATTCCAGACACTTGGCGCATTGCACTTCGGTACCGGCGTCGGTCTCGATGCGCTGGCGCTTGCTCACGGCTGATAGGCCTTGGTGTGGTCACGTACACCCCAGTCTTTAGCCATTTCCTCCCAGATGCGTAAACCGTCCTTGAAGTAGAGATGCACTTCCTGCTGGCAGGCTCGGGCGTCCATCGCCAATACCGTCATGCAGTCATCGAAAAGTTCGGTGTCGATGCTGCGCAGGTTGGTCATCGGGAAAGGGAAGCGCCTGTCGTTGTAAAGCCCCAGTAGGAAACGGGCGATAGTTGAGGCTTGACCGGTATCGCCCCTGGCCACCGTTACCAGACGTTGCAGGGCGGGTACGCCATCTGCCCGCAATTGCTCGGCTTCTACGCGGTAGTGCTGCATCTGCCGCATGTAGTCCACAGGGGTTTTCTCCGGGCAGAACACGCTGTTTGTGGGCTGCGGCGACTCCATGAACTCAGCTTCATCCTTCTGGACGCACAGCTGCAGCTGTACCGGTAGGCCGGCTGCGTCCTGCCACTCGCCAATGCAAATCACACTGCTTTCCCAAGTGGTGGCATCGGAGGCTTCGAATACTTCCTGTCGCACCATCTGCAGCAGCTTATTGGGGTAGATAGTCGGGGTTTTCATGCGGCCACCTCTGCGCAGGCTTCTTTGGCCTCGATGTCGGCAATTTCCTGCTGGCGCAGGCTCTCCGCCCAGGCCAGCGCCTTGGTCACGGTTTCTTCCAGCGTTTCGCCGTAGAACCATGCGGGGCTGTAATAGCTCCAGCTGAACGAAGCGCCGCTCCATTCGCCATTGCTGCATCGCCGCGGCGTCATTACCGGCGTGGCGTACTCAACCAGGTAGCCGTAGCAGGCATGGCGGTAGACCTGGGTGTTGAAGTCGTCGCGGGCCTCCTCGTCGGTCACACCGTCCCCGTTTTCCCAGCGCGCCAGCATTTCCGGTAGCCAAGGCATGTCGGTGGCCAGGGCTTTGGCGATGTGTTTGTCCAGATCGTTGATGAACTCGATCAGAGCGGCCGGCATGTCATCGGCCTGGGTGAGCATTGTGCCCAGGTGCAGGATCTGTTCGGCACGGATCGTGGCCTGTTCCAGCTGGTCATTCAGGGTGGCATTACGGCCGTCGATGCCCAGGGCCGCTTCGTCCAGCACCGGAAGGGTGGTATCGGCCTGCAGGTAGGCCAGTTCGGTCTCGGCATGTTTGCCAGCGTCTTCGGCCTTGTCGAACTGGCGCTTGTCGAACAGCAGGCCGCGCAGGCCGGCCATGAAGTAGGTGGTGTGGGTCGTGATGTTGATCAGATCGGCCACTTCGGCCGGGCCTTTGGCGGCAAAGGCTTTGCGTTGTTCCGGCGTGGCGGTTTGCAGCCAGGCGTGTTGGCGGCGGTTCAGTTTTGTCAGCATGGTGTTTTCCTTGCGGCCAACCTTTACAGGCGGGCAGCGCGCTCCAGTTGCAGTTGTTCGATGCGGCGGCGGGTGTTGACGGCGCGCTGGTCAGCCAGCTTCTTCTGCGTGGCTTCTTCCTCGCGTATTTCGCGCGCCAGCACGGCCAGCGGGCGCTTGTCGGTAGTTGGCCGCGGGTAGGCGGTGTGAACGTAGGTGGCACCCATTACGCGGCTTCCGTTGCGGGTTCTGCCGGTTTGGGAACCACGGCCTTACCGCAGAAAGGGCAGTAGCTGCCGGTCACCGGGATAGTCTTGCCTTTGATGAAGCCTTTGGATTGCGCAGTTACCTGGAAGGCGTTTTTTAGGCGTCTGGCCATGCTATTGCCGGTCAGGATCAGCGCCACGTCCTGGCATTCCACTTGTGCCGCCACGCCTAGCTGCTCGCTGTAGTGCTTGGCCAGCTTCTGTTCCAGTTCCTTGATGCAGTTGCAGTTCATCACCCAGCCCTCCGTACAAAGTCTTTACGCAGCTGGCTCAGCGTCACGCGCTGGCCCTTGCCGCTATCGATACGTGTCAGCGTGGCTTCCACGTCTTCCCGGGCCGGGGTGGTGTACACCGCCGTGCTGCGGATATCGGCATGCCCCAGTGCAGCCATGGCTACACCGCGCGGGTCGCGGGCTTCGCTGTCGCGCATGATGTTCATGGCGCGGGTGTGGCGGAACCAGTGCGGGGTGACGTTCAGCGGCAGGCCGGCTTCGTTAGCCCAGTAGCGGATACGCTGCTGAAAGCTGCGGATCGTCATCGGGCTTTGGCCGTCGCGGCCAGGTACCAGCGGGGTGCTGGCCAACTGGCTGGCATTGGTGCTGGCCAGGGCGAACAGATGCAGGCGCAGGGTGTGTGTCACGAAAACCTTGTGATCACGCTTCCCACCCTTGCGGTGTTCACGGGGAATAAACAGATAGTTGGTCTTCAGCGCTTCCCACACATCGCCTAGCGTCACCAGCGAGAACTCGCCGATGCGCATGCCGGACAGCGCCAGCGTGGCCATGATGTGGTAGTCGCGCTGTGCCAGCGGGTCGTTGACACGCTTGGCAGCGTTCAGCAGCTGCTGCAGTTCTACCGGGGTCAGGTAGCGTTCCATGATGTCCTCCCATCACAAAACAGGTTGAAAAAACGGTCAGCGCTGGCGGCGTTTCATTGCCAGTGCCGTGTTGCGCAAGCAGATCGCCAGAGCCGGGTTGGCCAGAGCGTCTTCAAAGCGCTGCCGGATGCCCGATTTGCGCCAGGCAACCCGCAATTCTTCGTGGCTCAGTTCGCCGGTTGGGGGTGGGTCAAACAGCCGGCCTTGGCCTGCTGTTGCGCCTTTTCCGCGTTCCATGCCTCGATGAATTCCTTGCCGAAGAGGCGTACCAGTTCACGGCTGAAGTCCAGCTCGTCACCTGGCGTCAGGTTGTCGCTGATGGATGTGATGCCGTGCTTGGCCAGAAATGGCGGGACGGTTTTATGAATGGCTGCCATCGCTCACCATCCCGTTTACCCGTGCACGCAGTTCCAGGATGGCCGCTACCCACTCCAGCGACTCGCGGTCGATCAGTGCGGCTTGCTCGCGGGTAAACTTCGGCATCGAAATGGCATGTGCCAGTTCACGGTGAACGTCGCCACCTTCGATGTGTATGCGGTTGATGATGTCCAGCAGCGCTTCATCGCTCTGGTCACGCATATTCGGCAGCAGGTGAAAGACGCCACCCAGCATGGCGGACAGTGCCTGGTGTGGGCCTGCCTGGCGGGTGAAGGTGATGATCTGGATGTAATCGGCCAGCGTGATCTTGTGATGCGCTGTCGTGTCGTTGAGGTTGAGCTTGTTGTACAGCGTGCCAGGGGATACCCCCATCATTGCTGCCAGTTTCTCTACCCCGAATTGGCGGGCTTCCTTCCGCAATTCTTCGTACACATCGTGTGATGCCTGCATTTGTGAAAACTCCGTCAAAGTTTCGTATATCGCTAACTGTTGACGGTGCAGATACTGAGGTGGCCACACCGTTGTATCGCACCGATGCCGTGCCCGGTTTGCCCCGGGTGCGGCGTTTACTCGTTGGTGAACCGTTCCGGATAGAGGATTTCCATCTCGCTTATCCCTAGTTCCTTTGCCAGGCTCTCGGCCAGTTCCGGGGACGCCCGGTTACGCTGGTTTTCCAGGCTAGAAAGATGACCTTTCGTCGATCCCACCTGTTTGGCCAGGCCTTCCAGCGACATCCCCAGCGCTTTTCTTGCGCGCTTCATGGGTGTCATTTGCATGCCGTTGCCTCCTTGTTTTGTGACGCTGAACTATTCCATATGCAAAGTTTAGTATCACAAAACAAATGTAGTCAACAAGTTTTGTAAAACAAAACATATGACAGTGCAAAAGGCGATAAAAGAGGGGATGAAAATTGGAGCCGCAGTACGTGCGCTGCGTAAGGAAAGAGGCTGGACGCTGGACGATCTGGCCGAGCGTGCGCATACATCAAAGTCAAACTTGAGCAACCTGGAAGGGGATAGGCAGGGCTATAGCCCTGTTTTGCTTGCATCTTTGGCAGACGCATTCGGATATCGTGTATCCGAGCTTTTTGCTATTGCCGAGCGGATGAGTGGTGATTATCTAGAGGAGGGGAGCGTAGCGTGCCCGCTCCCCCCAGACTATCGAAGTCCGGAAACGGAAGAACTGTTGCGGAGATGGCAACAGTTTGGTGCGGCAGAACGTGAAGCGCTCTTAATTTTGCTAAGAAAAATGACTTAGAGTTTTTGTTTTAAAAAACATGATGCTAACGTATTTTCAATGCGGCAGAATGGTAGTGATTTTCTAAGTTCTTAAAAGCTAAGTCGAACCGTGTAAGCCCGCCTTTAGGCGGGCTTTTTGCCATAGATTGTCTTTATCTGGCTCGATACTAAAACAGCTCCAGTCACCACGGTGAGCAGCCCGACCTGTCAAACGCTGAGTAAGATTAGTCGGACCATTGAACCGCTTTCAACTGAGCGGCCGCATCTGGTTCACTCAGGTCTACGGCGTTGATGGCATCTTCCAGTGCCTGACGCTGGCCGATGATTTGGCCACTTGCCACGGCATAGGCTTGCACCTTGGCACGAACACGCGTCGCCAAATCGGCCAGCGGCACACCGCGCGTTGTGGCGATGGCGGATAGAAGTGGGGTGGCTACATCAGGGTTGACCGCTAGTGCGTCGGCTTCGCGCGTCTGCTGCGACCAGCTTTGCACCTCCCCGTCAGGGTACGCGGCGGATAGCAGTGCAAGCTTGCGCGAAGCATGATTGTTGATTGCCGCTAAGCAGCTTGTTTTTACTTGTTCAACAGTCGGAGACTGGATGGCAAGAGCTTCTGCATCGGTAATCGGAATGCATCCGTCTGGCAGTAGGTGTGCGTCCTCTGCTCTTTCTAGAAAATGCGGATTGTGCGATTTGTCTTTGAAATATGGCATTTTTTCTCCTTAGCGTAGCTCTGCCCAGTATTCGATTGCGAGAGAGCCGGTCGAAACTGCCAGCTGATAAGACGCTCCAGGCGGAACGATACCGAAAAGTTGCCCCCTCACCGCTGCCGATCCGCCCCCGGCTTCACCAACGATCACACCATTCACGTATAGGTAGTAAAGCGATGAGGCGGACATGTACCAACCGATGCCAATAGCAATTGGCTTGTTCGTCGCATTGTAGTAAGTCGTTCCGACAACACGTTGTGTACCGGGGGTAAACGACTGCCATGTCTGAGCGTTACCGATTGTGGCGTTTTGGACGAAGGCAGTGGTAGCTACCTTGGTCGAGCTATCACCGGCAGTAGGGGTGGCTGTCGTGATGCCGACCGACACATCCAGAATGCCAGTGACGACATCCAGTGACATCGGCGTTGTCCACGCCACAATCGCGTCCGCCACCCCAGTTGGGGCTGTTTTCCAGAGGTGCTTTCCGGCCGAGGAGTCCTGTTGATACATCAAGGAAAATCCATCAGCCAGCCGCTTGTGAGTACCAGCAGTGTGGTACCAATTGGTACCGTAATATGAGCTGTTTACATCGGCTGCATACACTGTTTTGGCGTTTTGCTGGATGACGGGATATTGAGCACCCCATGTTTTGGGGGTAACACCGATGCCAATATTCCCCTGTGCATCTTTTGTCACACAGTCCGTGATCCCAAAACCGATCGCCGTCGTTGGTTTTCCCAACAGTTGGCCCCACGAATGCATATGCCCAGGTGCCGCGGCATAGCTTGATATCAAGCTCAAAATAGCCGACTTCACTTGCGTTCTGTTATTGGGGTCCAAGGCTAGGCCTACAGACTCAACCAGCCCCGCCAGCTCTTCTTGTACCGCATTAAAAAATTCAAAGCCGGGTGTAGTAGCCGGAGTGCCTGCCTGGGGGTTCCCCGCCTGGAAACCATGCTTCCCCTGACCAAACAGATCTAGTGCCGGGTTACGGCTAATTCCTACTCGTTGCATATCATGCTCCGTAGCTTATTAAAACAGTCGATGGCTGCGGACACTCGCGAGCTAAGACACAACTCAATCGCGAATTACCCCAAACCCGTATCGGTTCTTCCGTACCAGACTCACACGTGCTATCAGCTACCCTGACGGTTACCGGCACTTTCAATTGCCAGGTGAACCGCCAGTCCTCGCTATAAATTGGCGCTTCACAGCTGAATTCGCATGTATGTGCGGCAAAACGCTGAGTGCTAGCGCCCGGATAGCCCAGTGTTGCCGCGATCTGCACAAAGCGCGCGATGCGAGCACCACCGGCATCGGTCAGCTTTGCTGCCAGTGATGCACGTCGTTCGGCCAGAGTAGGGGGGCCCACGTTGCAGCTATCCGGAAGCCCCAGCGAGGCTTCCCACTCCGGAAGTAGTTCTAGGGCATACCACGGGATGGCTTCATCCAGCAGTTGCTCGGCTCGTCTGTGAGTCCCAGTCAGAAACTTACCCAAGCGGTCCAGCAGCTCGGCCATTTCGCTGCCGGGTTCCGCCGCCAGCGCCGGCCCGGGGGGCAGCAGATTAGCCAGCTGCTGGGCGTACTCTTCGGCGCTTACAGCCATGTGATGCTCCCCAGCTCGGCCAGCTCGCCAATCGCACACACCACATCGCCGGTCGGTATGCTCAGCGTGTGGTCGTCCTCGCCTGTCGCGCCGCTTATGGTCTCGGTGAGGTGGCTGCGCCGAATGGTGACGCCGGAAACCGGCAGGATGGTACGGCCCTCGCTGTCGCGCGCCACCGGCGAGGCCTCACGGCTAAACAAGGCTGTCAGCGCTTTCGTCACCGCACTGCGGTTGCTGGCGTTATCCGGTACCAGCTTGATCGACATGGGTACTAGCTTGCGTACAGGTGCCACGACAAACAGTTCGCCCCAGGGCGTGCCGGTGCTTTCCAGGTACGACTGTACAGTGGCCTGTTCGGTGGCATCCGGGTAGGGGGTGGCATCGTCGTCGCGCATGAAGTAAACAGTCATGCTACCGGCGCCCATTAGTTTGGGGGCCGCCCAGGCACGGGTAACACCAGGTATTTCCAGCGCCCAGGATTCCCAGTCCACCGCACGACCAACCTGCCCGCCATTGCGGCGCACGGCGACCACCCGGGCGCGCAGGTCCTCGATATCCTCGATATCGGCACCACCTGACAGGCCGGGCGATTGCACCGTGGCCACGCTGTTGAGGCCAGCGACAGGGTTGGCCAGTTGCAACGTGCCGCCCGGCTCGGTGTTACCGGCCTGGCCGGGGGTCAGGCAGACTACGCTTGCCAGTAGCTGACCGTCACCTGCAACTACGCCGCCGGCACGCACCGCGTACTGGGTCCCGTCGGCGCGGTTGAACACGGTACCGGCGTCGGTGGCTGTGCCGGCATTGCCGGTCAGCAGCACCGTGCCTTGCGCCGGGATTGCCTCTTTGCGGCCGTCGCCTGGTAGCCAGAACGGCGCGTGGACATTCAGTAGCCGCTCCTCGCTGCAGGTTTCTGGAAAAAGCTCGGCTGCAATGGCGTCCTGGTAGCCGTACAGGCCATGCACGGCGCCAGCCAGCGCCGTGGATAGAGGCGTGTACAGGTTGCGGCGTAAGGTATCGTCCGCGCCGGCCAGAGGCAGTTCGGCTGCGGCCTGGCGCTTCAGCTCCGGTAATGTTGGCCGCGTCATGCTCATAAACGGATCTCCATATCAATACGTTGGCTATCGATGCTGATGGACAGCAGCAGGGTTTCAGCATCGGGGGCGCTAGCAGCCACGCTGATGGCGCCGGCGTCGCCGTCCTTCACCATCCACTGCAAGGCCTCGCGGGCCAGTTCCTCGGCTTCGCGTAACGTGTCGATGGTGTGTTTGGCACGGTTGGCCAAGATCCACAACCGGCCGCCCCAGCGGTCGCCATCGCTCAGCGCGTCACCCCACCAGCCGCGCGGGTCGGAGGGGTTGGCCGCATCGTCGCGGGCATCGCAGAACAGGCTCAGGATAATGGCGCCGTCTACCGGGTCTGCCAGGATGGCCAGCGGCAGCGGTTCGGTCAGGTCTACAACAACACGACGGATGATCATTGCGGCTCCCCTGAATTACCGTTGCCCGGCTGTACGTAGCCGTGGAAGTGGGTGTGTAAGGTGATGCCATTGCTGATAAAGCTGCCACCTGCGTGGGTGAAGTTACCGGTCATCTGGCCACCGCCAGCGCCAGACAGGCCGGCTTTAAAGCTGAACATCCCGTTTACGGTCAACGCCTGGCTGAAGTTGGCCAGCGGGGTGTTGGCCTGGATGCCGTCGCTGGCGTCGATGATGAATTTCTTGCAGCTCAGCGTGGCGTTTCCGTCCTGGTCGAACAGCAGTTTCACGCCATGCGCGTTGTACATGGCGCTTTCGCCTTCCTTCAGGTCACGCGGCCGGTGCTCTTCGTTGTCCACGGCCACCGCCACCATGTGATCTCGGCTGCCGGCCACCGCCACCAGTACCGGCATGGATCCTCGCGGTGGGTGGCTGGTATGGCCAAAGTTTTGCACGCGCTCCACACCGTCCAGCGGCTCGTTATCCAGCGCCTCTACCTGCAGCCGCTGCAGGCCGCCGGCATCATTGATCAGGTTCACCAGGCCCCGGGCAACCATCAGGCGCAATCTGGCCGCTGCGTTCATAGCGTGCTCCAGTCTTTTGGCTGTTCGGCCTTGTCCTGGTTGGAAGACAGGCCGCCTTTGCCACGGCGTGGCGCTTTTAGCGCGGCAGTGCGGATGCCGGCCAGCCGGTCATAGGCTCGCGGGTCGGCGATTTCTAGATCGCACACGGTGCCGTCCTGGGTGTTTTTGATGTAGCTGCAGGACACGATCAGCATTTCCCCGTCCAGCCGCACTGCGGGGCTGTAAACCGTGACACGCAGGCCTGGCGCCCACAGCACGCCGTTATCCTGGTGCCAGCCACTCACCCGCACGGTGGCGCGGTTGCCGCGGCCAGCGCGCACCGTCGCTTCCCAAGTGGCGCGCTGCTGGGCGTTGGAGCCGTGAGCCTGGTCTTCGGCCAGCACAATAAGCGGCCGGTAGCGGCTCACCACCGTATCGTTGGCAGTGCCCTTGCTGTTGTGCTGGCCACGTGCCTGGCCCTTCACGGTGATCTGGCTGAAGCGCTCGACCCAGCTCATCTCGCCGCTGAAGCGCAGGATGTTGATGCCCTCCATCAGCGAGGTGTGCGCCATGGCCTTGCCCGGCAGATCGATCACCAGCCGGCCGCGACCGTCGGTCCACATCATCACGCCAGCCAGCCGGGCGGCACGCTCCAGGCAGTCGAAGACGCTTTCGCCTTCGTCCAGCTTGAAAGACGGCAGCACCGCGTTGGCTGTGCGTTCGGCATAGGTGCCCACCACCACATCGATGCCGTAGGGCTTCAGCAGATCCAGCGCGATGCGCTTCAGGCTGCTGGATTTCCACTGCCCGGACTTGTGTATGGCGCTGCAGTCGATCAGGTCGCCGGTTTTGTCGCGGCCGGCCACGGCCAGTGTGTGGTTAGTGGCGTCGTAGTCCGGGCGGACATTGTCTATCCAGCCCGTGACCACTGGCTGTCCGCCGATGGTCACCACGCAGGCCTGGCCACAGCGCACCGGCCGGGGCGTGGCTTGCTCCTGCCAGCGTTCGGACAGCTGCAACGAGAACTGCCCGCTGATCTGTTCCAGTCCGCGCTGGATGCGGATGTCTTCCCAGCCGCCGTAGATCAGGCCGCCTACCTTCAGCTCGCACATATCAGCCATCGCGCAGTACCTCCACGTTACCGGCTGGCACAAAGCCGGGGTGCGCCACGCCATTGCGCGCCACTAGGTCCTCTGCCGCATCCAGCGTGCCATTAGCCTTGTAGGCCAGCACCAGCGCTGGCAGCGTAGCCTGTGTTTCCAGCGTGGTGACTTCCCGTGCAGCGGGCAGGCGAGCCTGCAGCGACGTTGCTGCGGCAGCGCGTAGCGCCTGTATGGCGGGGAAGAGGTCATCCGGCGCGGCATTGGCCTCGGTGACGAGCTGGGCCAGCACGGTGTGACGTGCCGTGGCGATTTCGGCCTTGCTGGTAAAACTGGCTGTGGGGATGGTGCGTACGGCCTCGATCACCAGTGTGCGGCGCACCCAGTGTGCCAGGCTCGGCGGCATGGCAGGCAGGGTTGTGCCGCTGGCAATAGCAGTGCTGCTGGCCCATGTAGGCCTACTGCTGCTGGCCACGCCGCTTTTTGGCAATGCCCACGGGTTTTGCCCGCGCAGTAATTTCTTCCATACAGATAGGCCACTGAACGGGTTGGCCAGCTTGCCAAGCACGTTGCTGATGCGGCTGGCCAGCTTGGCAGCCACTTGCAGAGGGGCGTTGATGATGTGGTTCACCCCGGCAATCAGTCGGTCCAGCTGCGCCTCTGCACGCTCGAGCGGCGCCAGGAAAGCCTCCACCGCGGCGCAGGCGGCGTCCACCGTGGAGATGGCTTCATCCAGGTAGCTGTCAACCTCGGTCAGAAAGTCCTTGGCAAGCTCTGCATCTGTAGCCGCCTGGGCGGCATCGCAAGCGTTGGATAGCTGAGAATCGGTGTCCGGGCGAATGGCATCGGCCAGGGTTTCTCCGGCCTCTACCAGCGTCAGCTCAATACTGACTCTACCACCAGCAAAGCGTGGCCAGCGCACACGCGCCTTGCCTGATAGCTGCACCAGGTGCGAGCCGTGCCACGGGTGCACGAGCATGCCGGCGTCTGGGCTTTCCAGTGCGGTTATTAGCTGCTTGGCTCGCTCCACCGCCGAGTCGCCCACAAACAGCGCAGTGATAGTGAACCCCCGCGCTGCGCGCCCGAGATCCTCGCCCTGCGGTATGTCACGGAACGGGAACTCATGCAGTACCGTGCGGCGGCCAACCTCGCCGTCCGCCTGTTCCACGTTGAAGGTAACGCCCTTGAACGAGGCTTCGCGCAGCGTGGCCATCAGCGTACCCCGTCCATGGTGCGGCCCACCGGTAGGGTGGTGTTACGGTTGGCCGGCTGGCTGGTCACGCTGGCCTGAACGCCCGGCGCGGTCTGAACCGTCACCGATACGGTGCCTTTGATCTCGGTATCTTTGATGCGATTGACCATGTCCATGGTGCGCTGGGCGTCTTCATTGCCCAGGGCAGCCATCAGACGGGTCAGGCCGCCACCCACCACGTCTACGATGGCATCACCAACACGAGTGCCTTCGGCTGCCTTGTAGATACCGGTCCCGATGCCGTAACCGGCGGCGCCAGCAACGGCAACGCCGGCGGCAGTGGTGCCAAGCGCAGCCGGACCAAGTTTTACAAAGTCTTTCAGCGGGAGACCACCCGCCATGGCCAGCCCTGTCTTGATCTTGGTGCCAATACTGGTTGCGGCGCCGGCGGCTGCCGCCGTTGCGGCGGTGTCTGCCGCGCTGCCGAGCGGCCCGCTGCCCGGCATGTTGACCACGTAGACCGACTGCACACCGGCGGCGGCTTCCAGCGCCTTGCCCGTGGCCACGCCGGTGGCCAGATCGGTGCCTTTGCCCAGCAGCGCGCCGATCGCCTTGCCGCCGTAGCGGGCGGCCAGCAAGGTGCCGGCGGCTAGTCCGGCGCCGCCCAGCAGCATGTCCTGGCCAGACAGCGCCAGACCGCCGTTTTCCTTGTTGTCCATGCCCCACTTGATGGCCTGCTGCAGGGTGTCATTGATCGGCTGGGCAAAGCCATCCGCTGCTTCACGTAGCGCTGCTTTCAGGCGGCCGGTCTGGTCTACCGCATTACTGATGGCTTCCGGCATCTCACGCTTGAGCGTGCCGCTGGCCTTGGCGATGTCATCGGTGAACGAGTTGGCTTTGCTGAGACTGTCGCCAGACAGCAGGATCCGCATGCCTTTCAGGGTGTCCAGATCGGCCTTGCCAAAGGCCTTGTTCATGAAACTGTCCCGCTGGGCATCCGTATTCAGCTTGTCGAACTGCTTTTTCAGGTCGGCCATTACGGCCAGGGCATCACGCCTGCTGCCTTTGGCATCAAAAAACTTCACGCCGGTGGCTTTCTCGGCCTCTTTGCGGTAGTTCTGGTTGTTGAACAGGCGCAGCGTGGAGTCGGCCAGCGTCGCCAGCCGCTCCGGCTGTCGTTCTACCAGTGACAGGGTCTCGATAAACGCCAGCGTCTTGTCAAAGCCCATGCCGGCGTTGGCGGCATTGACGCCCACTCTGGCGAAGATGTCGGACAGATTTTCCAGCTCGGCATTACCCTTTCGCCCGGCAACTGTCATCTTGTCCAGCAGTGCCAGCGCTTGCCCCGGCTGGGCCAGGTCAATGTGGTACGCCTCGCTGGCCACGCCCAGGGCGCTGGTGAGTTTGTCAGCGCTGGCGCTGGTAACTGCCATGGCGATGTTGGTGGCGTCGATTTCTTCCCGTGCGGCTTGCCAGCTCTGCCCCATTGCTACCAGGTTGCCAAAACCCTGCTTGATATCCTCTACATTGCGGCCGCTGTCTTTGGCCATGCGGAAGAAGTCTGCGCGCAGGGCGTTGACCTCTTCACGGCCGGCACCGGCATTCAGTTTGATGCCGGTCAGTGCCTTGTCCAGCTTGGCCGAATCAGCCGCCACAGAGACCGCCGTAATACCGCCGGCCAGCGCGGTGATCTGGCCGGTGACGCCGCCAAACGCATCGCGTACCGCAGCCACCTCGGCTTTGATGGCGGTGCCCCACCGTTTGGTCTTGGTCACGCCATCGGCCAGCCCTGCCGCGTAGCGGACGGCATCGGCGTATATGCGCACGGATAGGGACAGGTCAGTCATCGTCGGTCTTTAGCAGCTGGTCGCGGTAATACAGGTATTCATGCACAGGCAGGGCGCGGATCTTGTCAGGGTCCCAGCCCGTCTTCAGGCCTATCAGCAGGATGCCGGCTAGGTAGGGCTCACTTCGCCGGCGCCGGCTTCCCCCAGCTGTTCTACCTGGTTCAGCCCGTTTACCAGGCGTTGCCAGTCACCCGGGCGCAGCTGGCCCAGCATCTTGGGTGTCACGGGCGTGTCGGTATCGCCATCGATGGAGACGATCTGGCGGGCCACCAAGGCACGGCGGAAGGCCAGCGGGGAAAACTGGGTGGCCTCGTTCTCGGCCGCAATCATGTCGTCCAGCAGCGGTTCACGGATGACGACGTTTTTGGCACGCTTCCCGGCAATCGGAATGCCGTGCTTTAGGGTGACGGGGACGGTAACGAGTTCGGACATGGCCAGCTCCGGTTAGGGGTAGGGATGCTGGCATTGTGGGACGGTGCGGCATGGCAAAACAGGGGTGGAAATGGCAAGCATGGCCATTGGGGCATCTCCAGAACAGAGATGTATATGCTTTAACGATGTATTGTGATGACAATTTTTCGCCTTTGGCATAAGATGATCATGACAATTCTGGGGATGATCCATGCCGGAGCTTTCTGAAAAGCTGATATCGCTTCTTGTTTTCTTGTTGCCAGGATTTCTTGCCATGCAAGTTTTTTTTGGCATGACTTCTTTTCAGAAGTCGAGCCCATTTGAAAGGGTAGTGCAGGCGCTTGTCGCGACTTATGCCGTCAAGGTGTTTGTTACGTTAATTGCAGCTTTTTTTGATTTTCTTAGTGATTTTATTTATTTTGGAGTTTGGGATTATAAATCCGATCTTGTGGCAAGTTTTTTTATTGCAATTGTTTTGGGGTGGGTTGCAGCCTTATCATTAAATACCGGCTTTATTCCAGAATTGATTAGAAGGTTTGGCAAGACAACTAGAGATGGAGGAGCTCCTTCAGAGTGGGTTCGTGTGTTTGACGACAATAAATCATACATTACGTTGCACATGAAAGATGGTAGACGATTAACAGGATGGCCAACTGTTTGGCCATCCAATCCCAAGGGTGGACATTTTTTCATAACGCATGCCGCATGGGTTTCCAAGTCAAAGGAGATACCCCTTGATCACCTTGATGGTCTGCTCATATCAGCTGATGATGTTGAATTTATTGAATTTGTTAAATAGGAGATTTGTATGCAAAAAAATCCACGAGAATTCATTATTCCTACAGTCCCAAGTCGTTCTAGGGAAAATGCAAACGTAAATCCCCCTCCAACTAGTCCGAGGCCGTCGAATACTATTGTGCCTCCACCACCTGCTAAAAAGTAACCAGTTATGTCTAAAAAAGATATCTCCGGCGACAAAGGAAAACCTGCTGGCATGGGCGTGGTCGGCAAAAATAGTAGTCGTGGAATTGCAATGGATCATGCAAATGTAAATCCACAACCAACAAAGCCTCGTCCGGCTAACCTAGTAATTCCACCAAAAAGTGATAAGAAATAATGCAAAAAGCCCGCCACCATGGCGGGCTGACGGTTGCCACACCGTACGGTTTATACCAGTTCTGCAGGTTGGCCAGTAAACGTGATGTCTACTTCCTTGCCCTTCATTTCCACCTCGCCTTCCGTCGCCGCACCGCGAACCAGATAGCTTTGACCGGTATCGGTTTCAAAGATCACGGTGGCGTCTTCGATACTCTGCAACATAATCAGGTTGGTATCACCGGCGTGCAGCAGCGTGCATTTCACCTCGGCCGGTTTGATCTCTTCCACGCTGTGGCCAATAAAACCATTGGCGTCTGCCTCCGCCTTCTTGATGGGCCCGCCTACTTTCAGGCTGGCGCCTGGCTTGGAGCGCAGCGGGCTGCCGTTGATCTTCACGGTCACAATGCCGGTGAGTTTTGCCATGGTCTTTCCTTACAACCGGTACTGCACGGCGGCAGCAAAGGTTACGAACTGGTTGATGATGTCGGGGGGCTGTACAGAGTTCACGCGGTCCGCGTCGGTTTCGCTACGCATTACCTGCAGGTCCTTTTTGAACTGGTCCACGTTCTCTAGGATGATGCCTTCCAGCTCACGTGCTAAAGCGATGAGCTCGGCGCGTATCAGACTGGGGGTCACCACCTTGGCGCCCGGCGGGATCTTGGTGCCGTCGCTGGCTAGCTTGTGCTGAGGGAAGCGCAGAGCGATGCGGACACGCTGGGCGTAGCGCCAGTAGTCCACCGTCCACTTGGTTTCCAGCCGTAGCAGGCTCTCGTCATCGATACCCATTGGGTTGCGCTGATAGTTGGTAATCACTCGCTCCAGGATCACCTTACCGTCTGCGTTGGCGATGGTGCTGGAGATGCCATCTTTCAGCAGCAGCTCGCGTTCATTTCGGGTGAAGCGGTCTTTCAGTCGCGGTGCCAGTACGCCTGGTACTTCCAGGCTGCGTAGCGGGATGGCCGGGTCGATTGCCCCCTGGTACTCGCACACCGCACCAAAGGCGGCGGCCATCACAGGCGTCCAGGTCGGGCAGCCTTTCAGCCCCCAGGTGCTGATATGCGGGCTGTTGCGGGAGGTGCCGAAAGTGGTCAGTGCGGCATGCGTACCACTCATGGCGTTGAATACGTGGCCGGTGCGCATGTCCATGCCACCCCAGCGGCCGTCCATGCTGGCCTCGGTGGCGGCCAGGTTGGCCGCATCGGTGTACGGGCTGATGATGCTGTAGAACCAATCGTCGCTTATGGCCGCTAGTGCTGTACCCACGTCCGGGTTACCGCTGCCACTGGCCAGGTTTACGCCGGTGGCGGTGATGCCTGCCGGCAGGGTGTCTTCGTCGTAGTAGTTCACGGCTAGCTCGGTGCCGTTGCCGATTTCACCCTTGTGGCGGCAGGTCACGGTGACAACGCCGGCGGCGGCCACCGCGGTAAACGCTAGGTCGGTATTGGCATTGATGGCTGCGGCCAACTTGGTTGCTAGCGTACTGTTGCTATCGCCCAGGCTGGCGGCGCAGCGCACGCGCTCACCACCTATCCAGGCCGTGAGGATGCCGGCTTGGGTGACAGTACCGGTCAGGTTGATAGTGCCGGCAGCAGCGACACCTGCCGGCAGATCGTCCAGTGCTACCGCGTACACGTCTATCAGACCGTACCGCGCCTTCACCTTGTCCAGCGCCTTGGCCATGTTGTGCAGCATGGAGCCGCGGCCGAAATAGCCGGCGGCCAAGTCGGCATTCAGTACGCGGGTGGGCACGTTGGCCGCCACGCTGCCGCTGGTCAGGCGCTGGCCGATCATCAGCAGCTTGCGGTCCATCACAGGCAGGCCACGCAGCGCCTTGGTGTGGTCGATCTCGATGAACACGCCGCCGGTACGAATGCCCAGCGGAATGCCCAGGGTAATGGAATCCGGCATGGTTTAGCCCTCCGCCGATTTGCGCGCCGGCTTGGCCGGGGCGTCTGGTACTTCGATCACATCGCCATCGGCCAGCCTGCGGTGCCAGTAGCCTGTCAGTGCGACGGTCTGGCCGTCTACCGCCAGGTAGCCGCTGCCGTCTTCCAGCCGCACCTGCAGGTCGTCAGCCGGCTTGATTTGGATTGTTTGCATGGTTCAGTTCCACGGTGGTTGATAAGTTCGGCTGCGCCTGGCTGTAGTCGCCGGCGAGCCATTGCTGATGCACGCTGTCTGGCTGGTGCTGCAAGTCGATATCCATGTGTACGCTACGCAGTACCCCCGGCTGCAGGTTGGGCGGGTAGATTTCGCTGTCATCAGCGCCATCTACCGTATCCAGTGGTCCCGCCACCAGTTCGATGGACACCCAGCCGTTGGGGTACTCCATCTGGCTGCTGGTCTTGAAGCCGGATGCCTCCAGATGCGGGGCGTCTCCCGGGTTACGGATCCAGGCCTGCAGTTGCGCCAGCATGGCCAGCTCGGCATCCCTCAGTTGGCGCTGTGTGCCTGTGCGCTCCGGTACCGTGATCTGGCCAACCAGCGTCAGCTTCAGCGTGGTCTCCCAGTCGCCCAGGTCTCCGCCCGGCAACAGCAGGGTAATGACACCCTGCTGTAGTTCGTCGCCGCGGCGCTGGGCAAAGTCCACAAACTCGGTGCTGACAACGCGGCTGGGTAGTGCCGCGCGCAGGCTGCTTTCCAGCTTGGACAGGGCACGGGAGATGGCGCTCATTTGCCGCGCCCGTCCAGCTGGCGTTCCACCAGCTTGTCCAGCTTCGCGCTGATGTCCTTCAGCTCGCCCTTGACCTCGCTGTTCATCTCGCGCATGCGTTCGTTCTGGGCCGCGTCGATGCTGATTTGCTGCGTCTGCTTTTCTTCAACCACAGTCACCCGCTTGTCCAGGTTGAACATGAACAGCGCCAGCGTGCCGACCAGCGCCAGCGTGGAGAAGACGTCGCCTAGATTGATGCGCTTTTCAAACTGCCAGCGGCTGGTCAGTTCGCTCATGGTTTAGTCCTTTTCGTACACCCGGGGGGCTACGCTGGTGGCGGTGTCGGCAATGACGCGCGGCGGGGGCGCATCCGGCACACGGTTTTTGGCAAAGCCCACGTTCAGTGCCGCCCAGTCCAGGGCGGTGCGGGCGATGCCGAGTGCGCCGGTAACGCGCTTGTTCGGGATGACGGTGGAAACAGCGGCCGCAACGGTGACGATCTTGGTACCGATATCGATCACGATGTCGGCATGGCTAAGCAGGCTGGCAAGCAGGCTCATGGGGGTTCCTTTCAGGGTTGGGAAAGCAGGTGGCCTGCGGCAGGCTTCATGCCGCCATCCAGCCAGGTTTGCACGTCGAAGCCAGGGCAGATCTTCAGCCACTCGTGGCGCTCAATCACACCGTCGCCGTCCAGATCCGGGCTGAAGTCGCGGTGGCCACGAATACGGGCCGCCGGGTAGGTCTGGCGCAGGCTGGAGACCAGCAGCCTCAGCGTGGACCACTGGGCCAGCGAGAAACTGTCGGTACCGATCAGGCAAATGCCCAGGCTCTTGGCGTTGCTGCCCTGCACGTGGGCGCCGATTTCTTCCGGATGGCGGCCGAGCTTGGCGTGGCCATCCAGCTCGAGCACCCAGTGGTAGCCGATGCTGGGCAGCGCGTGCTTCAGCTCCGGCTGGTAACGGGTAATGGCCGCCGGTTGGCGCTGGAAACCACGCTGGCGGTGCATGGCGTCGATTTGCTCGCGGCTGAACGGCTTGCCGTTCGGGGTGGCCGCGCAATGGATCACGATATCGGTAATGGTGCGGGGCATATCAGGCTCCGTAGATGCTGCCGGTCATGGCGTAGTGGCCACGCACGCCGATGGCGGCGCGTACCCCTTCGGCGGCGCCTTCGCGCAGCATGGCCAGCAGGCGGGATTCGTTTTTGTCGAATGCCGGTTTAAAGAAGGGTTTGGCCTTGGTGCCCTGCTGCTGGATGTGCTTGGCCAGGCCGTAGGCGCGCCGGTTGGCTTCCCGCTCGGTCAGGCCGTGCTTGATGCGCAGCCATTCGGCCAGCGGCCGGCGCGGCGGCATGCCGCGATAGCCCGGGCGGGTGCCGTCTTCCACATGCCTGGCGTACTGCACGCCTGCTTTTACGTCGCGCGCTAGCGGAAACGGCCGTTCCGGCCGGATGCTGTTCATCAGCGTGGTGAAGCCCATGCTGCCGTTGTGGCGCAGCTCGCGCCTCACCTCCCGGGCCAGGAACTGGCCAGCCTGGCCAACGTAGCGTTCCATGATGCGGGTCATCACGCCCGGGGCGCGTTCAAAAGCTTTCAGTATCACTTCGTCGCTGACATGGACGGCGCCAATCATGCGCAGGCCCTCCGCTCGAACTCTTCCAGCAGCACGCTGTACAGGTAGCCCGGCATGCCGTTGCGCGGGGTGGCGCTCATGCCGTCGCGCAGCTGATACGGCTTACTGGCATGGTGCATGGCTAGCTCGCGCATGGCTTCGGCCTGGGCGCGCAGGATCAGCAGCTGGGCGTCTTCATCGTTCAGCGAGCTCTGGCTATCGCTCAGCAGGTGCGGCGCGGTGTAGCGGTACGGGCAGCGGTTGCCCAGTAGGGCAATCTGCCGCTCGGTGGGGGCCGGCTGTAGCAATAGCACCCGGTTGTCGCCTTCGTCGTAGCCCACGCTGAATTGCGGCAATTGCCCCGGCCAGCGGTCATCCCACGGTTGTAGCTCGGCCTTGCTCTGCCGCCCCCAGTCACAGCCCAACACGCGGGTCAGCGTGGAAGGGCAGGGGTACAGGGCCTCGTTGGCTTGCAAGGCCAGCCCGGCATGCACGGTGCGATGGCGGAAGCGGCACAGCTCGGCAAAGCCCACGTCAACATGACGCTGCAGATCCTCCGGCCGGAACGATCCGGCCGAGTCGATCAGCGAGGCCTGCAAGCGGGAGACCAGACTGGCACGGGTGTGCATCAGGCGCCTGCGGCTTTCTTGGCGGTGGACTTGGCGGCGGGTGCTTTCGACAGTTCGGTGGTGCTGACCGGCGTGTCGGTACCGGCAGGTTGCACGTCACCGGCGCCCAGGGCAGGGCCGTCCACTTGCGCGCTAGCTAGCGTCAGCAGCTGTTCGGCCAGTGCCGACAGCACGTTTTCACGGCGAGGGCCGGCCTGTTCCCGGTCGGACAGCTCCTGCAGGTCATCTACACCAAGCGCCGGCACATGGGCCAGTAGCGTGGCCACATCGCCGGCCAGCAGCACGTCAACGATGTGCTGAGGCGCATCCGCTGCATACTGCGCATCCGGCGCGCGGTATTCGGGGTGGTGCGTCGGGTCAATCTCGCGGGTTTCGCCCGGTGGGATCATCACGCCGCCGATGTACTCGGTGTGGGCGTGAGGGTTGGTATACGCAATGCGATTTGACATGGTGTCAGCTCCGCCCCGGCCAACCTGTGGCCGGGGCAACAGGGTTAAATGGCGGCGCGGGCGGTAGCGCTGTAGGCAATCACACTGGTAAAGCGGCCGCGCAGCGCACGCGGCACAACGATAGCGTTGTACTCCTCGCCGTACGCGGTTTTGCGGCCAACAGGCCGGCCGGTGCTGGAATCCAGCATTTCGACTGGCTCGCCCGTCACGAATGGCTTAACAATCGTGTAAGCAGCCAGACCGCGAGAGCCCATCAGTACGCGCTCGTCGCCCAGGTCAATGCCTGGCGAGTTGGTGCTGTAGCCCGGCAGCCCCTTGATTTCTTCCAGATCACCACTGTTAGACGTGTTGCTGCCATCGCGCTTGCGGGTGCTGATAAATTGCTCGGCATTGCTGATTGTGTCGTTCAGCGTGCTGCTCATCAGCATGAAATCCGGCTGCGAATAACGCTGCGAGTTCATTACCGCCTTCGCCGTGCCAATCTTTTGCACCAGACCATTCAGCCACTGCTCTTGCGTCAGGCCACCGGTCGGGTCCATGTCGAACAGCGAAATATTCGTGGCGCGGCTATAGCTGATGGTGTTGGTTGCGGCGTTGGTTGGCGGCATCACCGGCACACCCAGCTGGTTAACAAACTGGATCAGGCCAAGGTTGTAAGACAGCACACGGTAGTAAGTTCCTGCGTTTTGCTTGTTCGTGCCGTTATACGGCTGCACAGCGGAGCTGTTCAGCGTCACCGTCAGCGTGTTTTCTGCGATGCCGACGGCAGTGCCAGCCATATCGCGGGGCTGGAATGGGCGGACGATAGGGAAAAATGCAGTCTTGATGGTGTGCTTTGCACCGGTCAACTGCGCGGTAAACGATTCAGCCGTCACGGCGACAGACAGGTACGCATCAGAGGCGCGCTGCAGCTCGTTGCAGATACGGCGGTGTACCAGCTCACGCAGGATACGTGCATTGCTCTCGATATTGCGTGCCATGGCATCCCAGTTCAGCCCGCTGGTGCGGGTGAAGTGGGCAACTTCGTTGGTCACAGACAGTGCCAGCTTCATCGGCGTCACATACGCCAGTTCCATGGACTGCACGACACCTGCCGTTGGAATCGGCTGGCCTTCGTACACGATGCCATCGTTGACAATCTGGCTCATGTCGCGGGTTTCAAACGGGATTTGCGTCGTTGCCTGCGCGCCAAAATCCGTTAGCGTGTTAACCAGCTCCAGTACGCGCAGGTCAGACAGCGCCTCGCGGATCACTTCGCGCTGGAACCCTACCGGCAGCGCGGTGTCCGCCATAGCGGTGTTGCCTTGCGCCAGCAGAATCTTGCGCTCGTTCTCCAGCTGCGCACCGTGCAGGCGGTCAAACTCGGACAGCACCAGCGCGACGAACGGATGCTGCGGCGCCTTGGTGTCCAGGTGTAGCTTCCCGGCCATACTGGTGCGGCCCAGCATGTCGCGGTACAGCTCGGACAGCTGGCGCACACCTTCGTCCACTACGGCAATACGCGGCGTGCCGTGCGGCTGATAGCCCAGTTGTGCCAGTTGGCGGGCGGCTACTTCGCGGTTACCGGCCTCGATCTGGCTTTGTGCCAGTACGCGTACCTGGTCTTCGCTCCAGCTACCGTCAACCAGCTTGGCCACGCTCTCGCTCAACACCTTTTTCAGTGCATCGTCCAGGCCTGCGGCAGCGTGGATGGTGTCGGACAGCAGCTTGCGGCGGCTGTCGGTGGCTTCTGCCAACTGGCGGGCGCTGTTGGCACGCTCGGCCAGGATGCGCGTTACCTCGGCGGCCACATCCACATTGCCCGCAGTGGTCATGGACAACTGGATGGTCGGGGCAGCGCCACCAGCGGCGCTGGTCATGGCTTCGGACAGGGTGACGGCGTGGGTTTCCAGCTGGCCGACGATCTGCTGCTGGCCGGCTTCGTCAGCCGCCAGCGGCAGGGTCTGTTCGCCCAGGGTTTTTACCGTGTCGATCACGGTTTGGGACAGTTGCTTGGCTGCCAGTCGTTCCAGCAGCGCTTTCAGGAGCTTGTTCATATTGGCCTCGGCCTCTGCAAGTAGGGTTTGTGCAAGTTCGGGATGGATCAGAACGGGGGAGTCCGCGCCGGAGTCGCACGACAGCGTGACGGGGTCCAGGCGCTTGATCACCGGACGCACGGTGAGGCCAGCACCCAGCAGAACAGGGCCATGCAGCTTGCCGGCCTCGTTGTCCTGGTAGTTCTCGGTAAATTCGGCAGACAGGTAGCGGAAGCCGCGTTTCTGCACGGCCTCGCGGCCGAACTCGGTCCACTCCACCAGTGCGCGCAGGCGCTCGCCTTCAACAGACAGCCGCAGCACCTTGGCCGCGGCGCCGTCGCCTGGCTTGTGGTTTACGTCTAGGAAAATGTCCGTGCCCACCGTGCCGGTATCGAAATTGCGCACCATGCTCAGCAGCATGTCGCGGGTGATCTCGAAGCGGCCGTAACGCGGATCGGTGAACGAGCCGGTGCGGGTGACGGTTACCCAGCTGGTGCTCTTGCCCTCGGAAGGCAAAGAAGCAACGCCAGCCAGCAGGCGGATTACCTGCGGGCCGGCGTCGGAGGAGGAGAGGAGAAAGCGTCGAAAAGTCATGCCCGTCTGCCAGGGAGTCAGTAAACCGGCAGCGGGAGGACGCCGCCGGGCTGGTCTCCCAGCACTGCCAGATTACAAGCGCATGCGGCGCGGTTTCAGGGGTGGAAATGGCAGTGGCGCACAAAAAATAAGCGCCGCAGTGCGCGGCGCTTGGGGGCTGGATTATGTTCCCGTGATGGCTAGGTTATCCACAGAAACTGTGGATGGCTATTGTGGTGCCGCCGTGTGCTCGATGGTGATAGTGATTGCACCCATGGCTTTCACCAAGCTGATTCTAATTACTTTGTCCTCAAGTATCTTCTCAAGAGCAGGTGCTGGAGATCCCTCTTCGGTTTTGGTTTCTTGCAGTTGTTGTACTGACTCTGTTAGCCAGCCCAGTCGATCACTACCCGCCCATTCAGGAAAGATGTTCTTCGTGATAGCGCCGTATACGCTCATGTTGCCTAGTACAAGTGCGGGGTCGTCTTTTGGCATGAGCATGAACAAGCTGACTCGGTAGGGGTGCGTGGCATCTTCTCCGATAAGTTCCACGATGGTGAGTGCTTTGGTCTTGTCGGTCTGTCCCATCAGTCGATCCTTGTTTTTACCGAGCGGGGAGGACTGTAGCGCTGGTAGAAACCCGTCCAGCCCGGCAAGGATCTGGTCTTTGCTCAAGCCAAGTGTCGGCGCCGATGGCGCTGGCGCTATTGCCTCCTGCACTGCTGCAGGTGGCGTTGGTGTATTGACCGAAGCTGTATCCGATTGCGCGGTACCTGCCGCTGGCGTCAGAGCCGCCAAGTTGAAGAAAAACATGACTATGCCAGCCAGCACCAACAGTGCCAGCTTGAAGTCGATACGTGCAGTCTCTACAGGGTGTTCGGCAGCCTTGCGCAGAAGGGATGCTCGCTTGAAGAGGTATGCTGGCACGGCCACGATCCACAGAAGCAAGGCAGCTATTGCCCATCCCCCGGCATGGAGATTGAACAGGCCGCTTTCACCCGGGATTTGGCCAATCTTGTTGTGCGTGGCGTCGTAAAAGATGGCTGTGGCAGACAGGGAAAATACTGCAGCCAGGATGATTTCAATCATAACGAGCACACCCTTTTCGAGCGGCTTATTGTCCCATCTTGGCAGACAAACTTGCCGCCAGAACAGTGCGATACCCCGCCTTTCTTGCCTGAGCAGGGAGTGTTGCCACGTGCTTGCGCTTGTGAAACTAGCAGCGAGAGGGTGAACAAGGCGATTGAGAGCGTTTTCATTCTTGCATTCTGACTGGGTATGCGATTTGTGTATTTTGAATGAAAAGCGAAGTAACAGGCAAACAAAAAGCCCCGCATCAAGCGGGGCTTTACATTACCGGCGTTTTATCTGGTTTACCGTATCGCTCATGATAGCTATGGGATCCATCTGAGAGCCCAAGATGGTTCGACACCATGGGCAACTATAGGTGACGCCTAAGTATTTTTTCCCTCCTATGCGTATGTCGATACCTTCACCGACTAGGTGGGTAGGCGTTTTTTCACATTTTGGGCATTTCGCAACTTTCAGCATTTTTTCAGATACTCCATGCAAAAAAGATATTTTGTCGCAGACATATCTGGGCGGCAACCAAATATCAACTATGCATGTTTTTTGTTAGTTCACCTCTAGTGTATTCCCAGAAGTGATATCGTCTGACAGAGGCATAATGCAGTCGAGCGCAGACTGCCACTCTTCGTTCAGCAAGCAGAACTGGCTGACGATGGCTGCCAGCTCCGGCAGCGAGTGCAGCGGATTACGTACCTGGTACACCGTCGGCCAAGGGTGACTGGTTACTGTGCCATCACGCAAGGCGTCTTGTACCGCTAGTAGCACAAACGCTGCATCGCGGCCTGACAGCACGCCAGTGTCTGGGTCCCAGGTGAACTGCAGGCTCTTACCCGCGCCAAGCGGGTGGAAGTCAACTTGGTACATAGTGGTACAGCAGCCCCATCACCAGATCAAACATTTCGCGGTCATGCTCTACCAGCCTTACCAGCCGTGAAGCATTGCCGCCCAGTACATCTTCGAACGCCATGGTCATTACCTCCAGTGCGCCATGCTTCCCTTTGTATGCCATGCCGGCGTAGTTGTATACACGGCCTTGGTAAGGATTCACATAGTGATCCTCTTGAGCAACCTCGTCATCACCGTAATCTTTGTGACCGGTCAAGTCCCTTAGTCGGCGTAACGGATCGTTCTTGGTACGCCTGCGGTGCAGATCCTGAAAGAAGTTGTCCAGTTCTGGCAATGCATGCTGCAGGCGGTGAGTGTACTCGTGCAGAGCAGTGGAAAAGTTGCCAGCCAGGATAAAACCAGACCCTGCCCGTACATTCTCCACAATACCCCAGTCCCGGATTTTTACCCGAGATGCCGAGTTGTATAGCGTCAGATGAAGTCCCCGGGATGTAGATGTTTTAGTGAACAGCGGTCCAAGCTTGTCGGCTTCCCGAGTCCAGTCATCAGGGAACATCTGGCTAGCGGCTTGTACTAGTTTGGCCGCGTTATCGCTGTCGGCCACCCTGGACGGAGTCAGTGTTGGCCGAACTTCATTTACCTGGGCATGCAGGCGTTGCAGATAGTTTCCATCAATACCATCAGCCAGGAAGCGGTCAGCCTGCTTATGGCCGGCGGCAATCATGTCATCCAGCGTCTTCGGGCTTGAGCCGGTTTTCTTTGATGGTTTGCTGGCTGGCACGGGGCTGGGCGCGGGGGTGGCTTCCGGTGGCGCTGGGTCTGTCGGTTTTCTCTTTTGCTTAACCTCCCAGCTAAACACCACCTCAACATAGCTCAGTGTGTTCGGGTGTGCAGGCCACGGACAGGCCTCGCGGCTCGGGTATACGCCTGGGCCCAGCCCGTACTTGTCCGCCGTGGCGTGGGTGTCGCATACATCCCGTACCCGGTGGTTCACCGACAGCATGAAGCGCACGCCGGCCACGCCATCTGTCTGGAAGGCGCTAGCCATATAGGCCTCGCCGTGGGCACGGTTGATCTCGGTACGAAACACCCGCTCTGCCTGGTACACCACCCCCTTGCCGTTGACCGGGTCGGCCTCGCCGGTCATCAGGCTGCGCACCTTGCGAGACAGGATGCCGGCCTTGGCACCGTTGTATGCCATGGCCACGTCGTGCGGCACCCCCTGGCCGCTGCCCATCGTCCGCATCATGGCCTGGTGGGCGCTCTCACCGTTTATCACCGCGAACTGGATGTGATCGGCCAGCGCAGCAGTGGCGTTTCGGTTCAGCCGCCACAGCCGGTCCGACAGCTGCAGGCCATCGTTGGCGACCAGCGCGCGCACGAAAGATATTGCCTGGTGATTGATGGCGAATAACTGGGAAGGGGGCAGCTCGCCGGCGAATGGCTTGGCGCCCAGCACCGCTGCTTCGCCAATCTTGCGGTAAAGCAGGCCGTCGCGCTGCTTTTCCAGCTCGGCCATCTGCTGGCGTATCTCGGTCAGGATCTGTTGCAGGTTATCCAGCGTCAGCAAATTGTCACCCCCACCGCTAACACGCTGGATCTGCTCGGCAATCGCCTCGCCGGCATCGTCGTAGATGGTCACCAGCTGCTCGATGGCCTCTGTGCCCAGCTGGTTGCGCTCGCGCACCGCCTGCAGGGTGGCTTCGCGGATCTTGGCCGCGCGCTCCGCGTTAGTGGCCATGGCTCACGCTGGTGACGCTGTCGCCTTTGCGGCCATTGCCCGGGGTGATCTTTACCGCCGGCGGCGCGTTGGGCTCGGAAGGGTAAGGGTCGTAGTGCGTGGCGTCGCTTTGCCGGCGAGACTCCACCGCATCAGCGTTGTAGCCTAATTCTTCCCAAACCATGGATGGCGGCAGGCCCAGCGCTTTCAGCTTCAGCGCACGGTCCGTGGTTTGCGTCAGGGTTTCGGTGCGTCGCTCGGCAAAGGTGATGGTGAACTGCTCGGCGTCCGGGTTGATGCCGCGCAGCAGTAGCTGCAGGCGAAAGCCGAACTCGTAGACCAGCGCCAGCACGTCCTGCAGTTGGTCAACTTCATCAAAGTAGTCCCGTTTCAGGTCTTCCAGGATGTCCCTGGCCATGCCGTCGGTGTAGCCCATCATGCCCTTGGGCAGCGGGGTGCCGGCGAAGAAAGAATCCAGCAGGTAGGTTACGTCGCCGATATCTCCCAGCGTGGCATCGCCCTGCACAGCAGTGACGCTGCCTTTCTTATTCAGGTAGAAGTCGGTGGTGATCAGGTCGCTGTTTGCCTCCACTCTATCCTGGTAGGCCTTCAACTCGGTCTCGGAGGCGCCTTCCAGCACGTGGCTGAGGCGAAGCGGTGCGCGGTGGCGTCTGCGCACCACCAGGTCGGTGTCCGTCATGCGCAGCTTGCGCCAGATTTCACGGCTGGCATCCAGGAACGGGCGCCCCAGCGCCGCCATGTCGTCGTGGTTGTCCGGATCCAGCCTGGCTACCGTCATCTGCCACAGCGGGAAGCTGGCCAGCTCGGTACCGCCCTGCACGTCCATCTGGGTATAAGCACGGGCGGGGTCGCTGAAGCGACCGTTCAGCGCCACATTGGGGCGTATGGTTTCGCTGGGCATACGCACTGCAGCGGCAACGTTGGCCGCATTGTCCAGCACCCACTGGATAGGCAGGTTGCCCTCCATCAGCAGGCCGCGGGCATCGCTTTTCAGCTTCTGCGGGTTGTTCAGCTCCAGCCGGCGGACATAGGCCGTCCATTGCGACTGCAGTTGGCTGCCCGGAGTGGCGTTCAGCATCACGATGCCGCCCCGAGTCACGTCCCGGGCGATGCGGTTGTGGATACGCTTAACACGGCCGTCCTGCTTATCCATCATCCGGATGTCGTTGATGATGGCGCGCAGTTCGTAGTCCACCGTCAACTGGCGGTAGATCGTCTTGATCTGGTTTTCTGGCGTGCCGCGGCGTCCGGCCTCGCTTGTGCTGGCGGTATTGCTGGCAATTTCGCTGGGCAGGGTGCGGTCGGTGGTGTCGGCCTGGCTGGCGACGTTCTGGCGCTGGTAGCCGAAGCGTCCCAGCAGGGAATCAAGCATGCCCATGGTCAGGGTCCTCGGTAGTAGTAACAGACAGCACATCGCGCCAGCCATGAATCAGGCCGGCATCGACCAGGTCACGAATGAACACGTCATCGCCGAACGCGGCACGCCACTGGTCGCGCATGCGGGCGGCGCGCTCGCGCTGCGCCGGCGTCAACGGTGACGCATTAGGTAGCACGGGGGCCTGGGCGGTACGTCGTGGCTTCTGGTCCTGGTAGCTCATCAGTACACTCCCAGCAGTTGTTCGGCAGTGACTTGGCGGCTGCTAATCACTGGTGGTACATAGCTGGCCACGCCGCGTGTCAGCAGTGCCCACACGCCGGCACAGGCCGCATCAAACAGGTCATCGCCTACTTTCGGGTTGGCCATCTTGTAGCTGTTGTAGCTGGCACCCTGCACTGGCTTGGCTTTCAGGTTGCCCAGCTGGCGGATGAATTTGCCCCAGTCGCTGGCATCGGCCTGTACCTGGTTCAAGGCGGATGGCCCCCAGTGGGTATTAGCGGCGTTCTTGGCCTTGAGGGCATCGGTACCGTCGTCCACGTAGGGTATGGCCGCTTGGCCGTTGTGGAAGGCAGCTCGCAAGGCGCTGGCCATGCTGTGCTTGGTCATGCCTTCGAAGCGTATCGGGGCAAACGGCCAGTGCTGCCAGGTGCTGGCGGTGGACTGCCCGTCACCTATGCTGCGGCGGTCAACTTCGGTGAGCCCGTGGGCAAATAGCTTGTCGTTCAGGCTGGTGAGCATGCCCAGGCCGTAGGCGTCGCCATTGGCGTAGTCAGGACGGAAGTATTCCCACAGGCCCAGCAGGTCGCGCTCCACCACTGCATCGTCGGTGCCAGCCGGCCACGTCTTCACAAAGGGGAAGGTCACAAAGTTACCAACCTGCTCGCATACAACCAGCGCGGAACAGGAGGCATGGGCGCTTTCACCGTGGCCGGAGTGGTCATAGCCGAACGACAGAAGGCCGCGCTTGCGGTAACGCGCCCCGGGCAGGGGGCCGGCGGCTTCTAGCCCGGCCTGCAGCCCCACCGCCATGGCCCGGCGGATGTACTTCTCCCAGATCCAGTTCTGTGCGGCGGCGTTGATGCACAGGAACTGGCGGATGTATTCCGCTTCCGGCAGCTGGCTCTGCATCTCGAGCACAAAGGCTTCGTTCAGGATTCCCAGCTCGATACCCAGGTACACGTCCACCGGTGGCAGGATGTGGTAACCGCCGGTCTCGATCAGGTGGCTCAGTACGTCGGCACCCTTGTGCACGCCGGTAATGCGGATCTGCGGCTTGAAGCTCACCCCCTGATCAACACCCAGGCGGCGGGCGGAGCCCAGCATGGGTAGGAACCGGGAAAACAGGCGGTCGGCCGGCATGTCGTCTGTCTCCTCGAGGGAGGCGAACGAGATACCGTCACCGTCGATCTGGCTCATGATCCCATAGCAGGATGCCTTGCTGCCGTTGTGAAACTGGTACTTCAGGTCGGCAATCTGGCGCCGGCCGCTCTTGTAGGCAATCCAGCCGGTCAGGATCTCGCTGCGGCGGATCGCGTCCAGGTGGTAGGTAATGTTGGTCTGGCTCTGCTGTAGCCGTGGCGCCACGATGCCTTCTTCCTGGAATGGCGTGGTGGCCAGGAACTCCAGCCCGTACATCTCCTTTACCGCAGTCTTGCCCGTCCGTCGGCAGCTGAAGTCCACCGTATTCGGGTTGGCGTCCATTTCCAGCATCTTCAGCACTTGCATCGGGTCCAGATCCACGTTGTGGACGTGTTTGGCCCACAGCGCGTGTGGTTTGATGCCAGTGGCCGCATCTGGGCGTGCGTAGCGCATCACCTCTTCCTCGGCTCGGTGCTGGATTCTGATGCGCTGGGCTGCGCTGGTACGGTCGCCGCTCACTGGCTACCACCGTTTTGCTGCTGGTACTCAATCAGCACAGGGTCGGCCTGCTTGCGGGCATTGGCACGCTCGGCCAGTACAGCTAGGGCTTGCAGCGAGGCGGCTTGCTTGGCCGCGTAATCTTCCAGCGAAAGGGTGGGCGGGCCATCGCCCTGGTTCAGGCGGCCCAGCTTCTGTTCTTCCTGGTCGATCACCTTGGGCGTCATACCCATGTCGGCCAGGCTCAGGTTGTTTCGGCTTAAGAACTCCTGCAGCGGCTTCAGTAGAGGGTGCGCTTTCACCTCCATGATCTGGCGGCGTTCACCGGTAACCAGATCGTCGTACTCACCCAGCACCACATTGCCTTCGCGGTCTACCGCCCAGGCCGGCGTGGTCAGCTTCACACCGTCGGCAATGATGGTCTGCAGGATCTGCTGGATGATGGCGGTGATACTGGCCTGCATGCTGGCCATGATCGGCATCAGGTGCTTGGGGTTCTTCTGCTCGAAGGCCGCATGGGTAACCATGAACAGCTGGGTCTGTCGCACGCAGGCCGGCTGGCTACGGCAGTAATCGCGGTCCACGTCGCAGCTCGCACACGCTGGATAGCCATCTGGCTTGGCCGGAAAATACTGTGCCACCTCGGCATTCATGCCGTGCTTCATGGCATTGAAGCGGGTACGTTTCGCCTCTTCAGGGGTCGGGTGCCCGTCAAGGTTGCGCGCAGTAGCGGCCTTGCCTTCAGCTGTACGTGGCCCGGTAGCATTCGACCATGCCTTCAGCAGACCTTTATGGAATGGCGCCTGGCTACAAGGTTGGCCGCAAATTGGACACGGCGCAGAATAGCGGTAAGGGTGATGCTCGGCGGACGGCTCATCCTCCACGACAGCCGGCGGCGCATCGAAAGTGCGACGGCAGGGTGTGCAGCGGAAGGTAACGGAATCTAGCGGGGAGGAAAGGTCGCGTTTCGTGGCCATGCTGCATTACAGCAGGTCCGCAGTCAGCGTTTCAGGGGTGGAAATGGCAGGGCAGGGGGTTGACGGAAAAGCGAAGTGACTATAGTATTCGCACCTCTCAAGCGGCACGACGAACAAAACGTGTCGGTAGAGCAAAACTCAGCTCCACGGTTCGCAGCAAGACCGGAACGGGGAGCCAGAAAATTTAGAAGTAGTGCTTCGGTAGTACTTCAAGCAAGTTGTGTTCCCTGATAGCTCAGTCGGTAGAGCGACGGACTGTTAATCCGCAGGTCGCAGGTTCGAGCCCTGCTCGGGGAGCCA
>JAIYAC010000020.1 GCA_027489245.1 Neisseriaceae bacterium
CAGGGAACACAACTTGCTGAAGTACTACCGAGGTATTACTTCTAAATTTTCTGGCTCCCCGAGCAGGGCTCGAACCTGCGACCTGCGGATTAACAGTCCGTCGCTCTACCGACTGAGCTATCAGGGAACACAACTTGCTTGAAGTACTACCGAGGTATTACTTCTAAATTTTTTTTTGGCTCCCCGAGCAGGGCTCGAACCTGCGACCTGCGGATTAACAGTCCGTCGCTCTACCGACTGAGCTATCAGGGAATTGCCTTAGAGAGGTGCGCATTGTAGGCAGCGCCTGCCTTTTCGTCAAGCCTGAATCGATAAACTTTTCAGGCCTGACGAAGGAACAATGACTTAGCTGTCGTCACGTGCAGTTTGTACCTGCACCAGCTCCAGCGGGGCCACATCAGCCACCTCACGCACCACCTCGCGGCGGCGCTTGCCTTTCACTTCTACCGGCGCCACTTCTACTACCGGCAGCTCGGAGGCAGGGCGCGTGGTCACCAGTACCAAGCCACCCAGATCGGCTACTGGCTCGGCTGCAGCTACCGCTACCGGCTCGGCAACCTCAGCAGGCTCAGGCGCCACGACAGCCTCGACCACAGCGTGTACTACAGGCTGCTCGTCAGCCACGGCAACGGCTGGTGCGTCTACCTGCGCAGGTGCTTCGACAACGGCTTCAATAACGGTTTCTACTACGCTCACTTGCTCGATAGCTGCCGCTTCCACTTGAGGCTGCACCGGCTCTGCAGCCGCTTCTACCACAACGTCAACAGCTACTGGCTCTGCCACCACCGCTACAGGCTCGGCAACCACTACCGCCTCTGCTGCTACAGCCGCAGTTTCAACGGCCACAGGTGCCGCCTCTACCACTGGCTGCAGCGCAGGGGCTGCTGCTTGCTCGGCCACGTCGGCTACGGTTTCTGTCGCAGCATCTGCCACGGCATCGGCTACAGCTTCGCCCTGCTCTGCCACGACGGCATCATCGCGACGATCACGGCGCGAACGACGACGACGGCGCTCACGCGGCTCGGCGCTACCGGCATCTGCTGCTGCAACCACGGTGGCATCCGCCACGGCTTCGACAGCGTCTTCCTGAGCCGGTACCAGCGCAGCGACTTGCTGCTCTTCCGCTAGCTGAGGTGCTTGCACCTGTTCTTTGGCCTCACGGGCGGCGTCGCGGTTGCGTTCGCGGCGGCGCTCGTTACGCGGGGCGGTTTCGCGCTCTTTCGGCGCGGCATCACCCAGCTCGGCACGCTGCACGTTTTCACGCGGCTCGCGTGGCTCACGCGGTTCGCGTTCGCGACGCGGTGCGCGTTCCTGACGTGGCTGTTGCTCGCTACGCGGCTCGCGCTCTTCACGCTGCGGCATATCGGCAGCCTGCGGGCGGCGGCGCTGCTCGTCGGCCTGGCGTGGCTGGCGATCTTCGCGCGGCTCACGGTTGCCGCGATTTTCATCACGGTTACCACGGCCGTCTTCACGGTCACGGCGCGCACCCGGGCGGCGCTCGTTACGCTGGCGCGGGTTACGCGCTTCGCGTTGCGGCTTTTTCACTTCGGCCACCGGTGCTGGCGCGGCAGCAACCGGCTCTTCACCCAGCAGGCCTTTGAACCAGCCAACGATCTTGGCAATCAAACCAGGCTCGTCGCGGCGCACCGCAGGGGCAGCTACCGGGGCAGCCACAGGCGCTGCCGGGGCAGCAGGCACCGGGTCAGCCGCCATCGGGGCGGGCTGGGCCGGAGTAATGCCTTTTACTGCCGCTTCCTGGCGCTCTACTTTCGGCTTTTCCTGGCCAAACGGGTGGGCTGCATCTTCTTCCGGCAGCTCAACACGGCGATAGCTTGGTGCCTCGCTGACTTCGGCCAGATCGTCGTGGCGTACGCGCACGATCTTGTAGTGCGGAGTTTCCAGATGCAGGTTCGGAATCAGCACCACGGCCACATCGAGACGAGCTTCGATGGAGTAAATCTCGGCGCGCTTTTCGTTCAGCAGGAAGGTCGCCACATCTACCGGCACCTGTGCGTGTACCGCACCGGTGTTTTCCTTCATGGCTTCTTCCTGGATGATGCGCAGGATGTGCAGGGCGGAGGATTCGATACCGCGGATAAAGCCGATACCGTGGCAACGCGGGCACGGCACGTGGCTGGTTTCGCCCAGGCTAGGCTGCAGGCGCTGACGCGACAGCTCCAGCAGGCCGAAACGCGACAGCTTGCCCATTTGTACGCGGGCACGGTCATGCTTCAGCACCTCGCGCAGGCGGTTTTCCACGTCGCGCTGGTTTTTCTGGCTTTCCATGTCGATGAAATCGATCACGATCAGGCCACCCAGGTCGCGCAGGCGCAGCTGGCGGGCGATTTCTTCGGCGGCTTCCAGATTGGTACGGAAGGCCGTGTCTTCGATATCGGAACCCTTGGTGGCACGCGCCGAGTTCACGTCAACCGACACCAGTGCTTCGGTGTGGTCGATCACGATGGCGCCGCCGGACGGCAGGGTCACTGCGCGGGAGAACGCAGTTTCGATCTGGTGTTCGATCTGGAAACGGGAAAACAGCGGCACCGGGTCTTTGTAGAGCTTCACGCGGCCAACGTTGTTGGGCATCACGTGGCTCATGAACTGGCGGGCTTGTTCGTAGATTTCTTCGGTGTCGATCAGGATCTCGCCGATGTCAGGCTGGTAGTAATCGCGGATAGCGCGAATCACCAGGCTGCCTTCCTGCAAAATCAGGAACGGCGCAGACTGCGCACCAGCAGCGCCGTCTACGGCACGCCACAGTTGCAGCAAGTAGTTCAGATCCCATTGCAGCTCTTCCAGGCTGCGGCCGATACCGGCGGTACGCGCAATCAGGCTCATGCCGTTTGGCACTTCCAGCTGCGACAGCAGGTCTTTCAGCTCTTGGCGCTCTTCGCCCTCGATGCGGCGCGATACGCCACCACCACGCGGGTTATTCGGCATCAGCACCACGTAGCGGCCAGCCAGGCTGACGTAGGTGGTCAGGGCGGCGCCCTTGTTGCCACGCTCGTCTTTTTCTACCTGTACGACCACTTCCATGCCTTCGCGCAGTACATCCTGGATGCGCGGGCGGCCGCCGTCGTAGTTCTGGAAATAGCTACGGGAAACTTCTTTGAAAGGAAGGAAACCGTGACGTTCGGTGCCGTAATCGACAAAACAAGCTTCCAGGGACGGCTCGATGCGGGTGATCGTGCCTTTGTAGATGTTCCCTTTGCGCTGTTCTTTACCAACGGTTTCGATGTCGAGGTCAATCAGCTTTTGACCATCAACAATGGCGACGCGCAGTTCTTCTGCCTGCGTCGCATTGAAAAGCATGCGTTTCATGTAATAACAATCCCTACGCGTGCACTCACGGAAGGGGTACAGCAAGTATTTGACGGCCCAGTGATTGAGATGGGCGCATGCCGAAAGAAGTGTTCAGTAAAGAGCGAAATGACTGCGATGGCTAAGCCGACTTCCTGTTGTTATTTCACGTGGCCCCGGTAGTGCAAACTGCGCACTTGCGATGGTTCTGTCCCGTCCAGCACCTGGCCGGGAAAAAAGAGGCGTGCGGGCCACGCCGGGTCAAATTTTGCTGCGAACCCCGGAACGGGCTTGATCGTTCCGGAATGGAAACTGGCGTGAGTGCGTCATGCATGTAAATGCATTAACATCGCTACTTTTGGGTGAGCGAGATAACCTTGGCTGCGACCGGGAAACCGGCATCAGGTCAGGCGCTTAGCCTGCCGGCCGGTTGATGTTGCGCAGCAGCGCCGCAATCGATAACTCTGCGACCCTAAACCGGTGTGCTTTCTGCCGCTGCAATTTCTGCGCGACAAAGCCCACGAAGTATAAGCAATATGACTGATATTCGCAAAGATTCCGTGACACTTCACAAGGTAGACGAAAATGGCGCCGACCAGCGCCTGGATAACTACCTGGTGCGCCTGCTAAAAGGCGTACCGAAAAGCCATATCTACCGCATCATCCGCTCGGGCGAGGTGCGCGTAAACAAAGGCCGCGCCGACGCCCAGCACCGCCTGAGCCTGGGCGACGAGCTGCGCATTCCGCCCATCCGCATTGCCGAAAAACCTGCCGCGGCCACCAGCCACATTCCGCAACACGAGTTCCCTATCGTGTACGAAGACGAGGCCCTGCTGGTGATCAACAAACCGGCCGGCGTGGCCGTGCATGGCGGCAGCGGTGTGTCGTTTGGCGTGATCGAACAGCTGCGCCGAGCCCGCCCGGACGCGCGCTACCTGGAGCTGGTGCACCGCCTGGACCGTGAAACCTCCGGCCTGCTGATGATCGCCAAAAAGCGCTCGGCGCTGGTGAAGCTGCACGAGATGATTCGCAACGACGTGCCGCAAAAACGCTACTTTGCACTGGGCCTGGGCCAGTGGCCGGGCAATGTGCGCCACGTCAAGCTGCCGCTGCACCGCTTTCACACCCCCAGTGGCGAACGCATGGTAAGGGTGGACGAAGACCAGGGCATTTACGCGCACACCATTTTCACCGTGCAGCAACGCTACGCCGACCTGACACTGGTAGAAGCCCTGCTGCGCACCGGCCGCACCCATCAGATTCGCGTGCATATGCAGGCCAATGGCTGCGCTATTGCCGGTGACGAAAAATATGGTGACTTTGCCGCCAACCGCGAGCTGCAGCGCCGTGGGCTAAAGCGCATGTTCCTGCATGCGGCCAACCTGAGCCTGCCCCACCCGCTCACCGGCGAGCCGCTGCAGCTGCACGCGCCGCTGCCCAAAGAGCTCAGCCGCTTTCTGGACACCCTGGACAAACAGTAAACACCATGCGACACGCCTACGACCTGATCGTCTTTGACTGGGACGGCACCCTGATGGACTCCACCGCGCACATCGTGCGCAGCATCCAGCGCGCCTGCGTGCAGCTGGGCCTGCCCGAACCCAGCCGCGAGGCCGCCAGCCACGTGATCGGCCTGGGGCTGATCGACGCCATGCGCCATATCTACCCGCAGCTGCCGGCCGCCACCCACCAGGCCATGGCCGACGCCTACCGCCACCAGTATGTGCATCAGGAAGAAACCGTAGAGCTATTCGATGGGGTAGCCGAAGGGTTGGCCGCACTGGAAGACGCCGGCTACCTGCTGGCCGTGGCCACCGGCAAGAGCCGTAGCGGGCTGAACCACGCCCTGGCCAGCACCGGCCTGCAAACGCGCTTTGTCACCACCCGTACAGTAGACGAATGCCACAGCAAGCCCCACCCGGACATGCTGCTGCAGATCTGCGAACAAACCGGCATGCTGCCCGCCCGCACGCTGATGGTAGGCGACACCAGCCACGACCTGCTGATGGCACGCCACGCCGGCACCCACAGCGCAGGCGTGAGCTACGGCGCCCACCCGCTGGACGTGCTGCAAGATTGCGGCCCGCAGGCCATCTTCCACCGTTACACCGAGCTGCAACAATGGCTGATGCACGGCAATTGATCGCTGCCAGCAGCGAGCTGGCAGACGGCGGCAAGGGCGTGCGCTTTACCGTGCCATGGCAGGGCGAGCAGGCCGCGGCTTTTGCCGTACGCCACCAGGGCGTGGTACACGCCTACCTGAACCGCTGCCGCCACGTGCCCACCGAGCTGGACTGGCAAGACGGCCGCTTTTACGACAGCAGCGGTCTGTACCTGATCTGCAGCCTGCACGGCGCGCTGTACCGGCCAGACAGCGGTCTGTGCATCGCCGGCCCCTGCCACGGGCGCAGCCTGCAGAAGCTGCGCACGGCAGAATGCGACGGGCATGTATACTATCTGCCTGACTCAGCCCCCTAGAACAAAGGAATAGCGTGGAACAAGACCGCACCTGGGAACGCCAGCTGATCGAAAAACTGGCTACCGCCTCCCTGACCGAACAGCGCCGTGCCCGGCGCTGGAAAATCTTCTTCCGCCTGGCCTGGCTCGCCGTGCTGGCTGGCTTTGTCTGGCTGATGTACAGCGACATGGAAAGCCGCAATAACAGCAAAGCCATGGGTCAGCCCCACACCGCCGTGGTATCGCTGGATGGCGCCATCGACAGCGAAAGCAATGTCACCGCCAAGATGCTAGATGGCCTGCAAGCTGCTTATGAAGACAACAACACCCGCGGCATCATTATCCGTGCCAACAGCCCCGGCGGCAGCCCTGCCCTGTCCGGCATGGCCAACGATGAAATCCTGCGCCTGAAAAAGCTGCACCCCAAGATACCGGTGTACATGGTGGTTGAAGAAGTGTGCGCATCCGGCTGCTACTACATTGCCGCGGCTGCCGACCGTATCTATGTTGATAAGGCCAGCATTGTGGGCTCCATCGGCGTGATTTCGGACGGCTTCGGTTTTGACAAGGCCATGGACAAGCTGGGCATCGAACGCCGCCTGGCTACCTCTGGCAGCAACAAAGGCATGGGCGACCCGTTCTCGCCGAAAAACCCGCAGCAGGAAGCCATCCGCCAGGCCATGCTGGACGAAATCCACGCTCAGTTCATTGCCGTGGTCAAGCAAGGCCGTGGCAAACGCCTGAAAGACGACCCAGAGCTGTTTAGCGGCCGCGTCTGGCTGGGTAGCAGTGGCATACAGCTGGGTCTGGCCGACGGCCTGGGCTCGGTGGGCTCGGTAGCACGCGATGTCATCAAGGCCGAAGAGCTGGTGGATTTCACACCGGACGACGACCTGGCCAGCCGCGTAGCGCGCCGCATTGGCGTATCGTTTAGCGGTGGCGTGCGCGCCATGCTGGGCGACACCCGGCTGCACTAAGCCACCCTGGCTAGCAACCCACGTTGGCCGCAGCGTGCGGCCAACCTTTTTGCAGGAAGCGCACTATGGCTCGACGCCGACGCGAGGAAGAAGAACACGAAAACCATGAACGCTGGCTGGTTTCCTACGCCGACTTCATTACCCTGCTGTTCGCCTTTTTTGTGGTGATGTACGCCATTTCGCAGGTCAACGAAGGCAAGTACCGCGTACTGTCCAGCGCCATGACCGACGCCTTCCGCAGCGGCAACCTGGCCATCCAGGTCACGCCGCCCAGCGGCGGGGCCAACACCATGATCGAGATCCCCGATACCAAGCCGATTGCCACCGCCATCAAGAGCGAAGCGCGCATGAAAGAGCGGCGCAAGCTGGAAACACTGTCCAGCGGCCTGGCCAAGAGCCTGGCCCCGCTGATACAAGGCGGCCAGCTGTCCATGCGGCAAGACGACGAAGGCGTGCATATCGAAATCAAGGATACCGCGCTGTTCCCCGCCGGCCAGGCGGCGCCCAATGGCACCTCGCCCGCCCTGCTGGCCGATGTCGCCCGCCAGCTGGCTACCGTCGACAACCAGGTGCAGGTAGAAGGCTTTACCGATAACACCCCCATCCGCAATGCCTTCTTCCCGTCCAACTGGGAGCTATCTGCCGCCCGCGCGGGCAGCATCGTGCGCCTGTTTATGGAAAACGGCATCGCACCAGACCGGCTGGTCGCGGTAGGCCGTGGCGAAACCAAGCCCACCGCCGAGAACGACAGCCCGGAAGGCCGCGCGCAAAACCGCCGCGTCGCCATTACCATTATTTCCAATACCGCAAGCAGCCAGGGCAGCCTGCCGGGCGGCATCGCGGTAAAAATACCGCAGTAAGCACCTGACAAGACCTACAGCACGGAGACCACACGCCATGAGCACGCATATCAGCCAATCTGCCCTGGAACAGCTGTTCGGCAACGCACGCAGCCACAACGCCTGGCAAGACCGCACCATCAGCGACAGCACCCTGCACCAGCTGTACGACCTGCTGAAAATGGCGCCCACCAGCGCCAACTGCAGCCCGGCCCGCTTTGTATTCGTGCAGTCGGACGCCGCCAAGGCCAAACTGAAACCCTGCCTGATGGAAGGCAATGTGGACAAAACCATGACTGCCCCGGTATGTGTGATCGTGGGCATGGACATGCAGTTTTACGACCAGCTGCCCAAGCTGTTTCCACACGCCGACGCCCGCAGCTGGTTTGCCGGCAACGACGCCGCCATCCAGGCCACCGCGTTTCGCAACAGCAGCCTGCAAGGCGCCTACCTGATCATGGCCGCCCGCGCCCTGGGGCTGGATTGCGGCCCGATGTCCGGCTTTGACGCCACCGCGGTGGAAGCAGCGTTCTTCCCGCAGGGCAACGTGAAAGCCAATTTCCTGATCAACCTGGGCTACGGCGACGCCACCAAGGTGTACCCGCGCTCGCCACGCCTGGGCTTTGACGAAGCCTGCCAGATCGTCTAGGGCTGTGGCCGGCTGCGCCACAACGCCCCACAAGGCGCAGCCCCAAAACACCCCCGCCCGGTTATAATGCCGGGCGTTTTTTCGCCCACGGAGACCCTATGCTTTACCCCCTGCTACGCCCCTTGCTGTTCCGCACCGATGCCGAGTCTGCCCACGAAACCACGCTGAAAATGCTGGATACCGCCCACCAGTTGCAGCTCACCGGCCTCGTTACCCGCAAGGTTGGCCGCA
Source organism: Neisseriaceae bacterium (assembly GCA_027489245.1). Classification (GTDB taxonomy): domain Bacteria; phylum Pseudomonadota; class Gammaproteobacteria; order Burkholderiales; family Chromobacteriaceae; genus Vogesella. Next base: position 8,457 of record JAIYAC010000020.1, read on the forward strand.
ACCCGGTAAAAGCCATGGGTCTGACCTTCCCCAGCCCGGTAGGCCTGGCCGCTGGCCTGGACAAGAACGGCGACCACATCGACGCGCTGGCCGCGCTGGGTTTCGGCTTTATCGAAATCGGCACCATCACCCCACGCCCGCAAGACGGCAACCCCAAGCCGCGCCTGTTCCGCGTGCCCGAGCACCAGGGCATCATCAACCGCATGGGCTTTAACAACAAAGGCGTGGACGTGCTGCTGGACAACGTCCGCCACAGCCGCTTCAAGGGCATTCTGGGCATCAATATCGGCAAAAATGCTGCCACGCCCATCGAAAACGCCAAGGACGACTACCTGACCTGCCTGGACCGCGTGTACGAATGCGCCAGCTATGTAACGGTAAACATCTCCTCGCCCAACACCAAAAACCTGCGCCAGCTGCAGCAAGCCGACGAGCTGTCCGACCTGCTGGCCGCACTGAAAAACCGCCAGTCGCGCCTGGCAGACCAGTACGGCCGCTACGTGCCACTGGCAGTGAAGATTGCCCCCGATCTGGACGCCGAGCAGACCGACGACATCGCCCGTCTGCTGACCCAGCACCGTCTGGACGCAGTGATCGCCACCAACACCACGCTGTCGCGCAGCGAAATCGCCGGCCACGCGCTGGCGGGTGAAGCTGGCGGCCTGTCCGGCGCGCCAGTGCGCGAGCGCTCCACCGCGCTGATCCGCAATCTGGCGCGCGCGCTGGACGGCGCGCTGCCCATCATCGGCGTGGGTGGCATCCTGTGCGGTGACGACGCGCGCGAAAAAATCGACGCTGGCGCTACGCTGGTGCAGTTGTACTCCGGCCTGATCTACCGTGGCCCGGGGCTGATCAGCGAATGCGCCGAGGCGCTGCAGCGCAAGTAAGCGGCACAGCAGCAAAGCACAAGGCCCGGCTATGCCGGGCCTTGTTGTTTATGCGGCCAACCTGGCCTGCATCAGGGCACCATATCGTCGCGAAACGGCACCCAGCGGCCGTTATCCAGCATCTGCAGCGGGCGGTAGTGCTGCTTGTACACCATCTTGGGCGAGGCCTTGATCCAGTAGCCCAGATACACATACGGCAAGCCCAGGTGGCAGGCCAGCTCCACCTGCCACAGCACGTTGTACACGCCGTAAGAGGCACCGGGCACATCCGGGTCGAAAAAGGTGTACACCGCCGACAAGCCGTCATCCAGCCGGTCGATCAGGCTCACCATCCGCAGCACGCCATCCTCACGGAACTCCACCAGCCAGCTATCCACCCGGCTTTTCAGGATGAACTCGGCGTACTGCACCGGGTCGTCATCCGACATGCCGCCACCGTCGTGGCGGGCGTGCTGGTAGCGGTAGTACAGCTGGTAATGCTCGTCGGAAAACGCCAATGGCAAGATGCGGGTAGACAACGCGCCGTGCGCCTTGGCCGCGCGACGCTGGCTGCGGCTGGGGCGAAACTCGGCCGCAGCCAGGCGCACCGGCACGCAGGCGCGGCAGTCATCGCAATACGGGCGGTAGGTAAAGTGGCCACTGCGGCGAAAACCCAGCCCCACCAGGCGCGAATATACCGCCCCGTCGATGGCATCGGCAGGAATGGCTACCTGGGAGCGGGCCTGATGGCCTTCCAGATAGCTGCAGGGGTAAGGTGCCGTAGCATAGAAATGCACAACGGCAATCGCGTCATCGCGGTGGCTCATGGCGGAATTCGTCCTCCCACATGCCTGGCGGCTGCGGTAGATGGATGGCTTTTTCCAGTCTAGCAATAAACTCGCCACGCGTTATCAGCTGCGCACCCAGGCTTTCCAGATGCGGCGTAAACATCTGGCAATCCACCATGGCAAAACCATGCCGGTGCAGGTGCCGCGCCATGCTGACAAAGGTAATCTTGGAGGCGTCGGTGGCGCGGTGAAACATGGACTCGCCATAAAACATGCGGCCAACAGCCACCCCGTACAGCCCACCGGCCAGCTGGCCATCCTGCCAGCACTCGTAAGAATGCGCGTAGCCCTGGCGGTGCAGCTCGCTGTACGCTGCCACCATCTCGTCGGTAATCCAGGTACCGGCCTGGCCACCCCGTGGCGCGGCGCAGGCACGCATAACGGTCTCAAAAGCCTGATTGATGGTGATGTGATAAGCGCGGTTGCGCAGCACCTTGGCCAGCGAACGGGTCACACGTACCCGTGCCGGCTCCAGCACCATGCGCTGCGATGGCGACCACCACAAGATAGGGTCGCCGGGGGAAAACCACGGAAAGACAGCACTGCGGTAGGCCGACAGCAAACGGCCGGCGGACAAATCGCCGCCAGCTGCCAGCAGGCCATCCGGCTCTGCCAGCGCACGGCTTACCGGCGGAAAGGCATGGGCGGGGCCCAGTACCGGAATCATCGCTTGAAGTATTTAGGCTCGCAGTTCACGCAATCGCTGCACTCGCCATACAGGTAGAGCGAGTGGTCCTTGATCTTGAAACCATGCTGCTCGGCAATGCGGTTTTGCAGGGCTTCGATTTCCGGGTCGAAAAACTCGGTCACCTTGCCGCAGCGGTAGCACACCATATGGTCGTGGTGGCCGCCCTGGTTCAGCTCGTATACCGCTTTGCCCGACTCGAAATGGTGGCGAATCAGAATGCCCGCCTGCTCGAACTGGGTCAGCACGCGGTAGATGGTGGCCAGGCCGATATCGGCATCCTCGGAGATCAGCTTCTTGTAGACGTCCTCAGCCGACATATGGCGATCATCGCTGGTCTCGAACAGGTCGAGAATACGCAGGCGCGGACCGGTGGCTTTCAGGCCGATCCCCTTCAAATGGCTGGCTTTGTTCATGTGGTGTATGTATATCGTGGTTGGCGGTCTTACAGTATGATAAAACCTTTTCACCGATTCCCCAACTGTGACCCTGGCGCCATGGCTATGATGCTCAAGTCTTTCCCCCTTATTGCAGTCCTGTTCCTGTCCGCCTGCAGCTCGTTTAACCCTACGACCTGGCTGACCGCACACCGGATGGACGTGCAACAAGGCAATTATGTAACGGAAGATGCCGTTTCCCGCGTCAAAACCGGCATGACCCGCCCCCAGGTAAAATTTCTGCTGGGCACCCCGCTATTGGCCGATATTTTTCACGGCGACCGCTGGGACTACGCCTACCGCATAGAACGCCAGGGCAAACCTACCGAAGAAAAGCGCCTGACCGTCTATTTCGATAAGGACGTCGTCAGCCGTATCGAAGGCCAGGCCTTCCCTGCCCTGCGCCCGACACTGGATAACACCAACCCTAATGCCGGACAAAGATAAAGCATGAGCACCTTGAACATCGTCATCGTTGGCGCCGCAGGCCGCATGGGCCGCACGCTGATCGAATCCGTCCTCGCCACCCCGGGCGCGCGCCTGCACGCCGCCATCGACCGCGCCGAATCGCCGTTCATCGGCCAGGACGCCGGCCTGTTCATGGGCCGCGACACCGGCGTGAAGATCAGCAGCGACTTTACCGCCGCGCTGGACGGCGCCCACGTGGTGATCGACTTCACCCGCCCGGAAGCCACCCTGCAATACCTGGCCGCCTGCGTACAGCACAAAGTACAGATGATCATCGGCACCACCGGTTTCGACGACGCCGGCAAAGCCGCCATCCAGGCCGCTGGCGAGCACATCGGCATCGTGTTTGCGGCCAACTTCAGCGTGGGCGTGAACCTCACCTTCAAGCTGCTGGACATGGCCGCCCGCGTGCTGAACGAAGGCTACGACATCGAAATCACCGAAGCGCACCACCGCTTCAAGGTAGACGCCCCGTCCGGCACCGCACTACGCATGGGCGAAGTCGTCGCCAACGCGCTGGGCCGCGACCTAAAAGACTGCGCCGTGTACGGCCGCGAAGGCGTTACCGGCGAACGCGACCCCGGCACCATCGGCTTTGCCACCGTGCGCGCCGGCGACGTAGTGGGCGACCACACCGTACTGTTTGCCGCCCTGGGCGAACGCGTGGAAATCACCCACAAAGCCAGCAGCCGCGCCACCTTCGCCAACGGCGCCGTACGCGCCGCCGGCTGGCTGGCCACCAAGCCGCACGGCCTGTTCGACATGCAGGACGTGCTGGGCCTGCGCTAAACACTGCCTGCACTACGCAAAAGCCAGCCCGCGGGCTGGCTTTTTTCATGGCTGGCGGTTTGTGTCTGATGTGGGCTTCGCTCAAGCAGGCATGCCGTACCATAGCGCGTAAATCGTAGCCCAGATAAGGCAGGGCCGCATCCGGGGTCATTAATACCCAGTGGTGAGATCACCCCATCGCGTTGCACCATCCGATTCCCGGATGCGCCGCTGGCTTATCCGGGCTACGCGCTGCGGATCGGTCAGCGCCGCTTCGCGCGGCGACATCGAGAAAAATCCGGCGTCAAAGCAATCAGCATCGGCCAACAGAAACCCGGCCGGAACATGGTGCTCCAGGCCGCTATCGACGCTGGCAGTGGCTGCGCTGTCTGCTTCGAGACGGGTTAGCGCCTCGCGCCCGGCCAACAGGTTTTCCCAAAAAGCGGCGGCGTCCTGCGCACCAGGCACGCGACAGGCGACAGGCGAAGCCAACGATGGCAACGCCCAGGCCGCCGCTGTCAAATTCATCAGTACTGGCATTCATGACTGAGACCTTGTTCAGGGTTGGATCAACGACGACGCACAGCCAGCAGCGCCAACAACGCGCCGAAACAACAGGTCGCCACAATGGCGGTCAATGGCAACGCGGTGCCATTTGAGAGCTTGGCTTCGATTTGAATCACCGCCGCAGTCAGGGCGCTGCTCAAAAACATCAACATCCCTGATGCCTTGCCTTGCATGCCGGGAATCGCACTCACTGCGCCGGACTGCACGGTGGAGCCGGTAAAGCCGACCACGAAGCTGACCACTGCCGCCGGTAACACGATTGCGCTGACTGCCCACACCGAAGAGAGCGCCAGGCCAAATGCGATTGACGCTGCCACCAGCGCGACCAGAGTGGCCTTAACCACCACCGGGTAGGCATCTTCCGGCAGACGGGCCGAGGTGTATGCACCGGCGGCGAACATCAAAGCGCCGAGGATGTAAATCAAACCGATACTTGAGGAGGAAAGGTGATGTTGATTGGCCAGCAGCAACGGGGCAGCAGCCAGGAACACCGTATTGGCCGCCATAAACAGGCCGTTGTTGAGGGTGAACCCGAGATAGTTGCGCGAAGCCAGCAACTGCCCGCAGCCGCTGAACAGGCCGCCACTCTTATGCTGGGCAGCAGCTTGTGCGGCGCGGGTTTCCGGCAGCAGGGTGAAAGACAGCAACAATACGCTGACCGCAAACAAGGCGGTGGCGACGAAATTGCCGCGCCAGCCGATATGGTCAGTAATTGCCCCGCCCAATGGGGTGGCCAGCATCGGCGCGATCATCATCGCCGCCACCAGCTTGGACATAATGCGCGGGATTTCCGAGCCTTTATAAACGTCAACCACAACCGCGCGGCTGACCACAATCCCGGCCGCACCACCTGCCGATTGCATAATCCGCGCCAATAACAGCACTTCGATACTGGGTGCAAACGCCCCCAGCAAACTGCCGCAGGTCAGCAGGGACATGCCGATCAAAATCGCCGGGCGGCGGCCGAATTTATCGGCGATCCCGCCGTAGGTCAGGGCGGCAATCGCAAAACTGAGCGTGGCCAGGGAAACGGTGAGTGCCAGGACGCTGGGCGAGGCGCGGAAATCGGCACTCAAACCGGGCAAAGCCGGTAAAAAGATTTGAAACGCCACCGGGCCTATCGCAAATAAACAAATGAGAAGGGCAACGTGCACGGTTGGCGCGACTGCTTTATCGATTTGCTCAGAAAATTCCTTTGAAAAATTTTTAGGTGCGCTACGGTTCATCTTATTGCTCCAAAGAGATTTGGCAAAAATTAGCCAGTTGAGTCAATTGCGAAATTTCCGCGAATTATGGCCGCAGGGGGGATGCTGGTCTCGGCAAGCGAGACGAGAAACGTGGTTGAGCGATGCTGTTGATTCTAACTGGTGTTCATGGCGTCGAATTTGTCGCTATGAAGGCGAGCTTGATTTGCCGCTGTGCATGCGGCCGGGTTGAAGCTGCTGGAGTTGAGCCACTGGGACATTTCGGCGGTTTCAAATCCGAAGTGCAACAGCCCCAAGTAGGGTAAGTTGCACCGATGACCATCAGATACAAGCATGTCCAGTCCCGCCAGTTTATATACCCGTTTAACGAATATTTCAGGCCGCTTTGCCTGCCACTTCTTCAGCGCCTCAACCGGGGATTTGTGACCCAGGGCTCGCTGCGGGATGTGATGGTTGTAAACGTTCAAATAGCTCAACAGGGTCTGTTCCAGCCCGGCTGACTCGCTCAAAGACACCGCCGCCAGCGTGCCGCGCGTGTAGTGCTCCAGATTGTCGCCAAAGACCAGCACCTCCTTGCCATCGGACGACTGGGTGAAGTGATAGAAGATGCCCGCCCGTGCGGCCAACCTTTGGATGAAGGCCAGATCGCTCTAGCGGTACTGTGTGAGATGCTCGAAAGACGGCTGTTCGTGACTGAGGCTGAAGCTGAAATCGCTGCCACTGAAATCATGTTGGCGCAACACCGTCTCGATCACCTGCGGGATGGTCTGGTTCTGGAACAGCCGCGTGGTCTTGCCATCGCCCAGCCTTGCCAGACGCGGGGCGATGTCGAAGGTGTAGAGCGTTTCCTCCGCCGTACTGCGCCCGCGCGTGGCCGAACGCACCACCCCGTGCCAAGCCCGTGCGGCCAACCCTGCGCCAGGCAGCTCCAGCCCCGGGATGCCTGCCGCCAGCGCCACCGGCTGCACCGTGAACGCCACCGGCTGGTCGATGAGCGTCGCCAGCGGCAGATCGGCATCGAGACAGGTCACCGCCACCGTGAGCCGGTAAGGCACATCGAGCGCCTCGTCCAGCGTGAAGCTGAGCACCGACAGATCGAGCCCGAAACGGCCGGGAAAGGCGAGGTGGTAGGGGTTGATCATGACTTAGCCTTTGCCAAAGGCATAAAAAGGGTCAGTTTAGCGGCGGGGGTGGCTGTAGAGAAGCGTGCCGATAAATGCTGATGGCAAATTTTATGAGGAGTGTCGCCAAGCTAAGACAGGGTTTGGCATGTCTGGCTGGGATTGGTCATCTATTTGGGTTTCAATGAATTAATTGGCTGCCTTGAGTGTGGGGCTACTGAGATCGTGAACACGTTCTTAGAACTGCACAAGCAAACAACCGCACCAGCGCAGCCCACCAAAAAACCATTCAAATGCGGCCAACCTTCACGACCGGCCACCAAAACGTTGGCCGCGAATAAACCAAAATAACAAACCACACAGAAAACGACGCTGCTCCAAGCAAACATCTAGCAGCCTGTCGGACTTAACCGTCCAACAGGCGCAACGCGGCGCGGATCTGGCCGATTTTTGGGGTTTTCGGCCTTTTACGCACGATATCCCCTCCCATTTCCCTACTGCGGACGCAATGCGGCCATCCGTTTCAGCGCGTAGGGTGGGCAAAGCGCAGCGTGCCCACCATACCCCGTCACCACAGACAACGGTGGGCACGGCCTGCGGCCTTTGCCCACCCTACCACGCTAACGTTGGCCGCAGGGCCGTTACAGCGTGCCCACCAGCAGCAGCGCGCCCGAGGCGGCGATGGCGGCGCCCAGCGCGCGCAGCAGCATGGCGCTGCGCAGCGTGCCCTGGCCTACCGCCACCCCGGCGATGTGCAGCAGGGCGCTGGCCAGCATGAAGCCGGCTGCGTAGGCGGCACCGCTAGCGTCGGCTGGCATTTCCAGGCCGTGGGCTACGCCGTGGTACAGCGCAAAGGCGGCGATGGCGGCCATGGCCAACAGGCGTGGCGGGCGCGCCAGCGCGGCCACCAGCAGGCCGCTTAGCAACACCGACAGCGCAATGCCGCTTTCCAGCCACGGCAGCGCCACGCCAGCTACGCCCAATGCAGCGCCGGCGGCCAGCATCAGCACGAACAGCGCCGGGCCTTGCCAGCGGGCGTGGCCGCCCAGCTGCGCCGACCACAGGCCGACAGCGAACATGGCCAGCAGGTGGTCCAGGCCGGAGAACGGGTGGCCAAAGCCGTGGGCAAAACCGTCGGCACCGTGGCCGGTGTGGGCCTGCGCCAGGTTGGCCGCCGCGGCCAGCAGCACGAATAGCAGGGGTTTACGCATGATGGGCTCCTTCGGCATTCAGGGTGAGCATGCCTTTTTCTTCGATGAAACGGATGATGTCGGCCAGGCCGTGGCCGCTTTTGAGGTTGGAGAAGATGAACGGCCGCTCGCCGCGCATCTTGCTGGCGTCGCGGTCCATCACCTCCAGCGAGGCGCCCACCAGCGGCGCCAGGTCGATCTTGTTGATCACCAGCAGGTCGCTCTTGCAGATGCCGGGGCCGCCTTTGCGCGGGATCTTGTCGCCGGCGGACACGTCGATCACGTAGAGCGTCAGGTCGGACAGCTCCGGGCTGAAGGTGGCGGCCAAGTTGTCGCCGCCGCTTTCGATGAAGATGACGTCCAGGCCGGGGTGGCGGGAGTTCAGCCGTGCCACGGCTTCCAGGTTGATGGAGGCGTCTTCGCGGATGGCGGTGTGCGGGCAGCCGCCGGTTTCCACGCCGATGATGCGGTCTGGCGCCAGCGCTTCGTTGCGCACCAGAAACTGCGCGTCTTCCTGGGTGTAGATGTCGTTGGTGACCGCCGCCACGTTGTATTTGTCGCGCAGCGCCGTGCACAGAGCCCAGGTAAGGTGGGTCTTGCCGGAGCCCACCGGGCCGCCGATGCCGACGCGTAATGCTGCCTGTTTCATGCTGTGTCCTTTTATCGGGTCAAGACCGGAACAACCGGCTGTATTGGGTTTCGTGTTTTTGTGCCACCCAGGCGTACAGGGGGGCAAAGTTGCTGATGTCGTCTTGCGGTAGCTGCCAGGCGCGGGCGGCTGCGGTGGCCAGCTCGGGCAGCAGGCTGGAGATCAGGCGCTGGCCGGCGCTCTGCCCCATGGGCATGGCTTTCATCAGCACCATGATCTGGTTTTCCAGCCAGCCCCACAGCCAGGCTTCCAGCGCCTGCTGGCCGGGTAGCTGCAGGCAGCGGGCGGCCAGCGCCCACGCTACTGGCAGGCTCAGCGCTTCGCCGGCTGGCCACAGCTGGGCGTCGCCGCCTTCGGGCAGGCCTAGTAGCAGCTGGCGCAGCGAGTAGCCCATCTGCGTGCTTTCCAGCACCTGCTCGCGGCTATCGCGGCTGGCCAGCAGCTGCGCGTTCAGGCGTTGCAGCGCGGCCACGTCGCCATCGGCTGCCGCGCGGCAGCAGGCGGCCAGCACGGCGCCGTCAAACTGCGCCATCGGGCCGGCCAGCAGGTCGGCCAGCCAGCGCTGGGCGCTGGCTTCGTCGTGTACCAGGCCCAGGTCGAGCGCGGTTTCCATGCCCTGCGAGTAGCTATAGCCGCCAATTGGCAGGCCGGGGCTGGCCAGGCGCAGCAGCTGCAGGCGGGTGGCGGTGCCGCTCATGGCTGGCTCTCGAACTGGTGGATTTTCGGCGCGTAGTGAAACGCCGCTTCCTGGCCGTGCGAATGGTGATGGCCGCCACCGTAGGCGCCGTGCTCCGGCGAGAAGCCTGCGGCCAACCTGTCTACCTGCAGGCCCATCTGCTGCAGCATGTCGGCCAGTACGTCGTCTTGCAGCAGGCGCAGCCAGCCGTTGCCGACTTCTACTTTGACGTGACGGTTGCCCAGGTGGTAGGCCGCGCGCGCCAGCGTGACGGCGTCGTGGCAGGCCACGTGCAGCAGCGGTTCGGCGGCGGCCACCACGCGCACGCAGCGGCCATCGTCGGCCAGCAGCAGGTCGCCATGGCGCAGTGGCGGGCTGCCCGGCGGCAGCATCACGCCCACTTCTTCGCCGGCGGCGCTGCGGGTGAGCAGCCGGGTTTTGCAGCGGCGGTCAAAATCCAGCACCAGCTCGTCGGCAGGCTGGCCGCCGCTGGCGTGTTGTCGCAATACCAGCATGGTGTCCCCTTAGAAAAGAAAGTAGCGCTGCGCCATCGGCAGTACGCTGGCTGGCTCGCACCACAGCAGCTGGCCGTCGGCACGCACCTGGTAGTTTTGCGGGTCCACTTCGATCACCGGCAGGTAGTCGTTGTGGATCAGGTCGGTTTTCTGCACACTGCGGCAGCCCTGCACCGCCACCAGCCGCTTCTTGAGCCCCAGCGCCTCGCCCACCCCGGCGGCCAGCGCCGCCTGCGATACGAAGGTGACGCTACCGGCAGCAATGGCGCCGCCGTAGGCGCCGAACATCGGCCGGTAATGCACCGGCTGCGGCGTGGGGATGCTGGCGTTGGCGTCGCCCATGGCGGCTGCGGCGATGATGCCGCCCTTCAGGATCAGGCTGGGCTTCACACCAAAGAACGCCGGGCGCCAGATCACCAGGTCGGCCAGCTTGCCTACCTCTACGCTGCCCACCTCGTGGGCAATGCCGTGGGTGATGGCCGGATTGATGGTGTACTTGGCCAGGTAGCGCTTGATGCGGGCGTTGTCGTTGCCGGGGCCGTCGCCTGGCAGCGGGCCGCGCTGCTGCTTCATTTTGTCGGCGGTTTGCCAGCAGCGCAGGATGGTTTCGCCCACACGGCCCATGGCCTGGCTATCGGACGACATCATGGCGAAGGCGCCCAGGTCATGCAGGATGTCTTCGGCGGCGATGGTTTCGCGGCGGATGCGGCTTTCGGCAAAGGCCACGTCCTCAGCGATGGCCGGGTCCAGGTGATGGCACACCATCAGCATGTCCAGGTGTTCGTCGATGGTGTTGACGGTAAACGGCCGCGTGGGGTTGGTGGAGCTGGGCAGCACGTTACGTTGGCCGCAAGCCTTGATGATGTCGGGTGCGTGGCCGCCACCGGCGCCCTCGGTGTGGTAGGTGTGAATAGTGCGGCCTTTGAACGCGGCCAGCGTGGCCTCGATAAACCCGCCTTCGTTCAGCGTGTCGGTGTGGATGGCTACCTGCACGTCCATCTCGTCGGCCACGCTCAGGCAGTTGTCGATGGCGGCAGGCGTGGTGCCCCAGTCTTCGTGCAGCTTCAGGCCGATGGCGCCGGCGCGTACCTGCTCGCGCAGTGGCTCCGGCAGGCTGGCGTTGCCCTTGCCGGTAAAGCCCAGGTTCATGGGAAACGCCTCGGCGGCTTTCAGCATCTGCGCCATATGCCACGGCCCCGGCGTGCAGGTGGTGGCGTTGGTACCGGTGGCCGGGCCGGTGCCGCCGCCGATCATGGTGGTCACGCCGGACATCAGCGCTTCGTCGATCTGCTGCGGGCAGATAAAGTGGATGTGGGTGTCGATGCCGCCAGCGGTGACGATCATGCCCTCGGCGGCGATGATCTCGGTGGTCGCGCCAATCACAATGTCCACACCGGGCTGGATATCGGGGTTGCCGGCCTTGCCGATGGCGGCGATGCGGCCGTTTTTCAGCGCGATATCGGCTTTCACGATGCCCCAATGGTCCAGGATCAGCGCGTTGGTCAGCACCGTGTCGGCCACCTCGGCCGCCAGGCCCTGGCCCTGGCCCATGCCGTCGCGGATGACCTTGCCGCCACCAAATTTCACCTCTTCGCCGTACACGGTGTAATCGTGCTCCACTTCGGCCAGCAGGCCGGTATCGGCCAGCCGCACGCGGTCGCCGGTGGTGGGGCCGAACATCTCGGCGTATGCCTGTCTGCTGATTTTCATAATGCCCCCATCACCTTGCCCTGAAAGCCGTACACACGGCGCAAACCCGCCAGCGCCACCAGCTCGACGGTGCGCGTCTGGCCCGGCTCGAAACGCACGGCGGTTCCGGCGGCAATGTTCAGCCGGTAGCCGCGCGCGGCGGCGCGGTCGAACAGCAGTGCGTTGTTGACCTCGGCAAAGTGGTAGTGCGAGCCCACCTGTACCGGGCGGTCGCCACTATTGGCCACGGTCAGCGTGAGCGTGGCGCGGCCAACGTTCAGCTCGATCTCGCCGCTGGCAGCGAGCAGTTCCCCTGGGATCATGGCGGCTCCTAAACAATGGGTTGGTGTACGGTCACCAGCTTGGTGCCGTCGGGAAAGGTGGCTTCTACCTGGATATCCGGAATCATCTCCGGTATGCCGTCCATCACGTCGTGGCGGGTCAGCAGCGTGGTGCCGTAGTGCATCAGCGCGGCCACGCTCTGGCCATCGCGTGCGCCTTCCATGATGGCGGCGCTGATGAACGCCACGGCCTCGGGGTAGTTCAGTTTCAGGCCACGGGCGCGGCGGCGCTCGGCCAGCAGGGCGGCGGTAAAGATCAGCAGCTTGTCTTTTTCGCGGGGGGTCAGTTCCATGGTGTGTTGCCTCGGTATCAGGTAGCCCAGATGCGCGGCGCATGCGCCGGGCGGCCGTGGGTAAAGGGGTGGATCAGGGCGCGGGCGGCGCGCAGCCAGGCCAGCGCTGCCTCGGCACCGTCGCCGACAAAGCGCGCCAGCCATACGTCGTCCAGCTGGCTGGCGGCGGCGCAGCCGGCCAGCGGTAGCGCCAGCACCGCCTCGTGCAGCGCGGGCGGCAGCGCCGGCCCGGCCCACAGCAGCGTGGCCACCACGCTGTGGCCCGCCAGCCCTACCGGCGAATGCAGCAGGTGGCTATCGGCGGGCAGCACGGTGCGTTCGCTGTAAATCAGCCGGCCATCGCGGTAGATGTCGCCCTGCTGGCGCCAGCTGCCACGGCGGTAGAGAAGGTTGGCCGCAGGGCGGCCCAGGCAGACCACGTCGCCCCACAACAGGCGGGCGTCACCGGCCAGATCAACACGGCTGGCAAAGCGCACCTCGGCGCCATCAAACAGGATGGTTTCTTGCGGCAGCCACGCCAGCACGCTGCCGGCCGCCTGGCGGATGCTGAGCTGCTGCTGCGCCTGGCGGCCAAAGCCGTCGTACCACTTGGCGGCGCCGGGGCTGGTGAGCAGCACCTCGCTGCCGGCCTGCAGGTCGATATCCAGCGTCAGGCTGTCGCCGCCAGCCACACCGCCGGGCGGATGCACGATGATGTGCTCGCAGCTGCCGTCGGCACCGATAAAGTGCTTCTGCACCCGCAGCGGGCCAGTGTGGCGGCGCAGCACCGGAATGGTGCGCGCGCCGTCGCGGGCGTAAGCCAGCTGCAGGGTAGCCGGCCAGCCTTGTAGCAGGGACGGGGGCAGCAGTGCGGCAACAGCGTCGGGTTTCATGGGGGGATGGGCAGAAAGTGAAGTCAGATGCGGTATTGCAAGCCCCGTGCCAGTGCATGGCACGGGGCCGGTTTGGCACACGGCGGGGCTAGATGGCCAGCAGCTCGCGCACGCCGTCCTGCGGCATGTCCTTGCCCTGCCCGGCCTTGATGACCTCGCCGCGCGACATCACCACGTAGCGGTCGGCCAGCGCCTCGGCAAAGTCGTAGTACTGCTCTACCAGCAAGATGGCCATGTCGCCGCGTGCGGCCAACCTTTTGATCACGGTGCCGATGTCCTTGATGATGGACGGCTGGATGCCCTCGGTGGGCTCGTCCAGAATCAGCAGGCTGGGCTGGCTGACCAGCGCGCGGCCAATGGCCAGCTGCTGCTGCTGGCCGCCGGACAGGTCGCCGCCACGGCGGTGGCGCATCCCGCTGAGCACCGGGAACATTTCGTACACGCTGGCGGGGATGTCGCGCCCCTGGCGGCCGCTAAAGCGCGCCAGGCCCATTTTCAGGTTTTCTTCCACGGTGAGGCGGGCAAAGATCTCGCGCCCCTGCGGCACATAAGCCATGCCGCGCGCCACGCGCTGGTGCGCGGCCAGGCGCTGGATGTCTTCGCCCTGCCACTGCACGGCGCCGCTTTTGGCGGCGATCTGGCCCATCAGGCAGCGCAGCAGCGTGCTTTTACCCACGCCGTTGCGGCCCAGAATGCAGGTGACCTCGCCTACCGGCGCGGTAAAGGCTACGTCGCGCAGGATGTGGCTGCCGCCGTAGAACTGGTTGAGTTTGTCTACTTTCAGCATGATTCAGCGCCCCAGATACACTTCGATAACGCGTTCATTGGCCTGCACCTGCGCCAGGCTGCCTTCGGCCAGTACGCTGCCCTCGGCCAGTACCGTGACCTTTTGGGCGATGCTGCCGACAAAGTCCATGTCGTGCTCTACCACCATCAGCGAGTGCTGGCCTTTCAGCGTGAGCAGCAGTTCAGCCGTTTTTTCGGTTTCGGCGTCGGTCATGCCGGCTACCGGCTCGTCCAGCAGCAATAGTTGCGGCTCTTGCGCCAACAGCATGCCGATTTCCAGCCACTGCTTCTGGCCGTGCGACAGCAAGCCGGCCGGGCGCTGGTAATGGTCGGTAAGGCGGATGGTGGCCAGCAGCTCGCCGATGCGGTCGCGCTGCTGGCCAGTCAGGCGCGAGCGCAGGCTGGCCCAGACCGATTTATTGCCAGCCAGCGCCAGCGCCAGGTTGTCGTGCACGCTCATGGCTTCGAACACGGTGGGCTTCTGGAACTTGCGGCCTATGCCCAGCTGGGCGATTTCCGGCTCGGTGTGGCGCGTGAGGTCGATGGTCTGGCCAAAGAACACGCTGCCGCTGTCGGGGCGGGTCTTGCCGGTGATGACATCCATCATGGTGGTCTTGCCGGCGCCGTTGGGGCCGATGATGCAGCGCAGCTCGCCTACGCCAATGTCCAGCGTGAGCTTGTTCAGCGCGCGAAAGCCATCGAAGCTGACGGTGACGTCGTCCAGGTACAGGATGGCGCCGTGGCGGGTGTCCAGCTGGCCGTCTACCGGGTGGGCCAGGCCGCGGGCCTCGCCGTCCCAGTTTTCACGCGGGCTGGTGGGTGTGGATGCGGCCAACATTATTGCGCCCCTTTCTTGCGTAGCAGGCCCAGCACGCCGTTAGGCAGCAGCAGGGTGGCTGCGATAAACAAAAAGCCCAGGAAGAAGAGCCAGTACTCGGGAAACGCCACGGTGAACCAGCTCTTGGCCCCGCTGACGATGCCCGCGCCCAGCACCGGGCCGATCAGCGTGCCACGGCCGCCCAGCGCCACCCAGATGGCGATTTCGATAGAGTTACCCGGCGACATTTCGCTGGGGTTGATAATGCCCACCTGTGGCACGTACAGCGCACCGGCCAGCGCGCACAGCACCGCCGACAGCACCCAGATGGCCAGCTTGTAGTACAGCGGGTTGTAGCCGCAGAACATCAGCCGGCTTTCGGCATCGCGGATGGCGGTGAGGATGCGGCCGAACTTGCTTTGCACCAGCCAGCGTGCGCCCCACAGCGCCAGCGCCAGCAGCAGCACGGTGGCAGCAAACAGCACGGCGCGGGTGGCCGGCTCGGCAATGCCGAAACCCAGGATGCGCTTGAAGTCGGTAAAGCCGTTGTTGCCGCCAAAGCCGGTTTCGTTGCGGAAGAACAGCAACATGGCGGCAAAGGTGAGCGCCTGGGTCATGATGGAAAAGTACACGCCCTTGATGCGCGAGCGGAACGCCAGCCAGCCGAACACCAGCGCCAGCAGGCCCGGCACCAGCACGATCACCAGCAGCGCCCAGGCAAAGTGCTCGCTGCCCTGCCAGAACCACGGTAGTTCTTTCCAGTCCAGAAACACCATGAAGTCGGGCAGGTCGCTCTGGTAATTGCCGTCGCGGCCGATCTGGCGCATCAGGTACATGCCCATGCCGTAGCCACCCAGCGCAAAAAACAGGCCGTGGCCCAGGCTGAGCAGGCCGGTGTAGCCCCACACCAGGTCCATGGCCAGCGCCACGATGGCGTAGCACAGGATTTTGCCGGTAAGGGTAAGGGTGTAGGCCGACACGTGCAGCGCGTGGCCTTCAGGAAACACCGCATGCCCCAGCGGTAGCAGCATCAGCAGGGCCAGCAGCAGGCCCACGCCCAGCGTGGTGGCACGCGGCCCGGCCGCTGCGGCCAACTTGAGAGAGTAAGGTTGTGACATGGCAGGCCTCAGTCAAGCACGCGGCCTTTCAGGGCAAACAAGCCCTGAGGACGCTTCTGGATAAACAGGATGATGAACACCAGGATCAGGATCTTGGCCAGCACGGCACCCAGCGACGGCTCGATGACCTTGGCCAGCATGCCCAGGCCCAGCGCACCGGCCACGGTACCGGCCAGCTGCCCTACCCCGCCCAGCACCACCACCATGAAGCTGTCGATGATGTAGCTCTGGCCCAGGTCCGGCCCTACGTTGCCGATCTGGCTCAGCGCCACGCCGCCCAGGCCGGCAATGCCGGAGCCCAGGCCAAAGGCCAGCATGTCTACCCGGCCGGTGGGCACGCCCACGCTATCGGCCATGCGGCGGTTCTGCGTGACGGCGCGCACAAACAAGCCCAGGCGGGTGCGGTTCAGCAGCAGCCAGGTCAGCACCAGCACGGCGGCCACAAAGGCGATGATGGCCAGCCGGTTGTACGGCAGCGTTAACGTGGTGGACAGCGCAATGCCGCCGGACAACCAGCTGGGGTTGGCTACTTCTACGTTCTGCGCACCAAACGCCACGCGCACCGCCTGCATCAGCATCAGGCTGATACCCCAGGTGGCGAGCAGCGTTTCCAGCGGGCGGCCGTACAGGTGGCGAATCACCAGCCGCTCCAGCGCCATGCCGATGAGGGCTGTCACCACAAAGGCGGCGGGCAGCGCGGCCAGCAGGTAGTAGTCGAACGCGGCCGGGGCGTACTGGCGGAACAGGTTCTGTATCAGCCAGGTGGTGTAGGCCCCCAGCATCAGCATTTCGCCGTGCGCCATATTGATCACGCCCAGCAAGCCATAGGTAATGGCCAGCCCCAGTGCGGCCAACAGCAGGATGGAGCCCAGGCTGGCACCGCTGAACAGGTGGCCCAGCAAGCTGTAACTGAACTGTGTGGCCTTGATACTGGCGATAGCCTCGTCGGCGGCGCGGCGTACGTCGCTGTTTTCTTGCGGGTTGGCCGCTAGCGGTTCCAGCTGGGTCAGCAGCGCCGGGTCGCTCGCCTCGCCCATGATGGCGATGGCGGCCAGCTTGTCGGCGGTAGACGGGCTACCCAGCTGCAAGGTGGCGGCAGCCAGGCGCAGCGCGTCGCGCACGCTGTCTTCGCGTTCGATTTGCAGCTGCTTTTGCAGCAGGGGCAGCAAGGCCGGGTTGGCCGCATCCTGTATGGCTTTGACGGCGGCCAGGCGGCTGCCGCTGTCTACTGCGTGCAAACCGGCCGCGGCGTGGAATGTTTGCAGCGCACTGCGCACGCTGTTGTTCAGCGGTACGCTGTCGGTGCCATCGGGCACGCTGTCTACCGGCTGGCCGCTATCGGCATCCAGCCATAGCTCGCCTTGCTGCACAAAAAAGCGGGTGGCATCCGGGTCGGCCAGCAGGCGGCCTTCTTCCAGCGCCGCTACCGCTGCGGTGTGCGCTGCGGTGGGGTTGGCGGCCCAGCTGGCGATCAGCTCGGCGCGGGCGGCCGGGTCGGCAGCGGCCAGCTCGGCCGCGGGGCTGGCGGCAAAAGCTGGTGCCCACAGCAGGCTGCATGCCAGTACGGCCATCAGGTGCTTGAGCTTGTTCATGGTGAGGTCCTTGCAAAAAAACGGGCTGCACAGGGCAGCCCGGGAAATACCGCAGCGTGGCTAAACACCGGCGAGTGGCAGTGGCCAGCCAGCGGCTACGGCGATCAGGACTTGGTTTTTACCGGGGTGTCTGGCTTTTTATCGTTACCCGGGATGTACGGGCTCCATGGCTGGGCACGGATCGGGCCTTTGGTTTTCCACACGACCGAGAACTGGCCATTAGGCTGTACTTCGCCAATCATCACCGGCTTGTGCAGGTGATGGTTTTTGACATCCATCTGCAGGGTGTAGCCGGACGGTGCCTTGAAGCTGATACCGGCCATGGCTTTGCTTACCGCAGCCACATCGGTGGTGCCGGCTTTTTTCACCGCTTCGGCCCACATATTGATGCCGACATAGGTGGCTTCCATCGGGTCATTGGTCACCAGCTTGTCAGCGCCTGCCATGCCTTTCTTGGCGGCCCAGGCTTTGTAGGCAGCGATCCACTTGCTGTTGACCGGGTTCTTCACGCTCATGAAGTAGTTCCAGGCGGCCAGGTGGCCCAGCAGCGGCTTGGTGTCGATACCCTTGAGTTCCTCTTCCCCTACCGAGAACGCTACCACCGGCACGTCGGTGGCTTTCAGGCCCTGGTTACCCAGCTCTTTGTAAAACGGTACGTTGGAGTCGCCATTGATGGTGGAGATGACGGCGGTCTTGCCACCCGCGGCAAACTTCTTGATGTTGCCGACGATGGTCTGGTAATCGCTATGACCGAACGGGGTATACACCTCCTGGATGTCGCTATCCTTCACGCCTTTGGATTTCAGGAAAGCGCGCAGGATCTTGTTGGTGGTACGCGGGTAAACGTAATCGGTACCCAGCAGGAAGTAGCGCTTGGCGGCGCCACCTTCCTTGCTCATCAGGTATTCCACTGCCGGGATGGCCTGCTGGTTTGGCGCGGCGCCGGTGTAGAACACATTAGGCGACAGCTCTTCGCCCTCGTACTGCACCGGGTAGAACAGCAGGCCGTTCAGCTCTTCGTACACCGGCAGTACCGATTTGCGCGATACGGATGTCCAACAGCCAAAGGTGACGGCGACTTTGTCGCGGGTCAGCAGCTGGCGGGCTTTTTCGGCA
The DNA here is from genome assembly GCA_027489245.1 of Neisseriaceae bacterium. Taxonomy (GTDB): domain Bacteria; phylum Pseudomonadota; class Gammaproteobacteria; order Burkholderiales; family Chromobacteriaceae; genus Vogesella. The sequence continues at coordinate 27,076 of JAIYAC010000020.1, forward strand.
AACAGCGGCCAGTTCGATGCCGGGTCTACCACCACCGGCTCCAGTTTCTTGCCCAGCACACCGCCCTTGGCGTTGATTTCGTCGATGGCAAACAGCGCCATGTCCTTGAGCGAGGTTTCAGAAATGGCCATGGTGCCGGACAGCGAATGCAGTACACCGACCTTGATGGTGTCGGCAGCACGGGCCTGCACGCTGAAACCGGCAGCCAGCAGCGAGGCGGCAATAACAGAAGACTTCAAAACGAGACGGCGAGTAGTCATGGCAAAGCTCCCTGATGAACAGTTGGTTTTGTTGCAGTGCGGGACCAGATTACGGTGCCGGTGCCTTGGCGGGAATACGTCAAATTGCGTACACGCTGCAATGCAACATGAACAGACAGACCGCCAGGTGTCAGGTGTGCACGACAGCCCATCGCTTCTTTAAGCAATCTATAAACATCTGTTTTTAAAGAAACGCCGCCGCGCCTCATGATCAAGCCGCAATGCAACTGCATCCATCTTCAAAAGGAGACATCATGCACACCATTATGGTTATGGCTGTGGGCGTGGTTTTACTACTATGCGGCCAACTGTTTGCCCGTTTTACCGGCATTACCAGCCAGGCCCAGGCAGCCTTGTACTTTGTGCCGCTATGGTTACTGATAGCGGCGAGCAATATGTGGGCGGGTGTACAGGGGGCCGGCTATAGCGTGATGGAAGAGCTGCCGATTTTCCTGCTGGTTTTTGCGGTACCGGCCATGCTGGCCTATGCACTGTGGCGCCAGCTGCGTTACTAAGCCGCCATGCCGGATGAAACGCTACTGCAGCAGCTGATTTTTCCTGGTGCATGGCTGCTGGGGCTGGTGCACGGTCTGGTCGTCAATACCAGGCCCCACGCGGCTACCCGGTGGCTGCTCGCCTATGTTGCCAGCATGCTGCTGTTGATTGTGCTGCTGATTCTGGCTGGCCTCTGCCAGCAAGGTGGCTGGGTCGCGTGGTTTGGCCTGGCGCTGATCATGTTGCCGGTAGCCATGCTGCTGCTGACCATCGGCCACCAGATGGGCTGCTGGCTAAAACGCCAGGCCAGACACCCTTAAGCCACCCGCGGCGCCACCCCTGCCGCCAGCGCACCTGCCACGTAAAAAGCCCCCGCATATCGCAGGGGCTTTGCTTTAACCGGCCACCTAGCCCAGTAGCAAGGGAAAGGCCACGCCGCCAGCAGGGCTAGCCCAGTTGCGTACCAGCTCGGCAACCATGGCCTGAGTACTACTTAGCCCTACCCCGGCGCTTTCCATGCGCCGCCAGGCCATTTCTTCAGCGATCTGGTTACTGGACCCGCAGGCATCACACACCACCTGCACATTAAAACCCTCCTGCACCGCGCTGATGGCCGGCCCCACCATGCAGACATCGGTGGTAACCCCTGCCATGACCAGATTCCGCCGCCCGCTAGCGCGGCATGCCTGGGCAAAGGCTTCGTCATCCCAGGCGTTCACCACACCACTGCGGCGGATACGGGCAGCAAAGGCCGCCGGGTTGGCCGCAGCCAGCTCGGGCATCAGCGGGCCCTGGATATCCACGTTGTCCTCCTGGCTGGACGTCAGCACCAGCGGCATGCCGGTCCCGGTGGCAAAGCGTGCCAGTATCAGCACGTTGCGCTGTAACAAGGCCAATGGCGTGGTGACAGCCCAGGTGTTGGTGCCTACCTGGTGGTCGATCAGGATCATGGCGGTATCGTCTAGATTGAAACGGTTCATGGTGACCTCGCAATACACAGCCTGCGGCCAACAGGCCAGGAAACCGGCCCGTTTACAGCACCCGAGGCGGCATCAGCAGTACCATCTTGCCGCCTGACTGCCCGCGCTCGCCCAGCCGGTGCGCTTCGGCAGCGTCGGCCATGGGCAGCGTGCGAGCGACCTCTACCCGCAACTGCCGCTGCAGCAAGCTGGCCAGTACGCTGCCACGCGGCCGGGTCATGACAAACTCGGCGTGCACACCTGCCCGCTCGGCACGCCCGGGCGGCGGCGGCATGGCGGTGGCCAACAACAAGCCACCCGTTTGCAAGGTGCGCCATGAGGCCTCTTGTACCGGGCCGCCGATGGTGTCCAGCACGACATCCATATCGCGCAATTGCTGGCCAAAAGAGTCCACCTGGTAGTCCAGCACCTCGTCCGCCCCCAGCGCCCGGACACGCGCCATGCTGTTACCGCTGGCCATGGCCACCACGTACGCACCGTGCTGCTTGGCGAGCGGCACCGCCACCCCGCCCAGCGCGCCCGCCGCGCCGTGTATCAGCACGCGGTTGCCCGGCTTGATTTGTGCCATATCCACCAGCGCTGTCCAGGCAGCCTGCCCGGGGGTGGGCAATGCTGCGGCATCAACAAACGATACCTCTGGCGGAATCAGCGCTGCCTGCTGTGCAGGCACTACCACGTATTCGGCATAGGTACCATGCTGACCCAGGTCGGCGTAAAAGCACACGCGGTCTTCCAGCGCAAAGCCCGGCACCTCGCCGCCGAGCGCTACCACCACACCTGCCCCATCGAGCCCCGGGGTAAAAGGCAAGGAAAGCGGCCGTGCACCAGCCATGGCGCCAGAGCGCAGCTTCCAGTCCAGCGGGTTGATACCGGCCGCCACCACGCGTACCAACAGCTCGCCAGGGCCACAGTCCGGGATGGGTATCTCGTCCAGCTGCATGACTTCGGGGCCGCCATACGTAAAGAATCGAATCGCTTTCACACTACCTCCCGCCGTAATCAGCAACGAATGGCCAGTGTGCGCGAAAGCGATTCTTGCATTTAAAGAACAAAGTCAGATAAATTATCCATATATGAAAGAAAAGAGACAGTTTCACCACACCCCTTCGCTGGACGACATGGCCTTGTTTGTGGAGGTGGTGCGCACCGGCAGCTTTCACCGTGCCGCCCAGCTACTGGACATGCCCGGTGCCACGCTGTCGCGCCGCATTGCGGCCATGGAGAAACGCCTGGGGGTGCGCTTGCTGGAGCGCACCACACGGCGGGTGGCGCTGAGCGAGCGTGCGCGGCCTTTTTTCGAGCGCTGTGCCGTACTGGTAGACGAGGCCAGGCAGGCCGAATCGCTGCTGCAAAGCCAGCAGGCCATGGCCGCGGGCACGCTGCACGTGTGCATGTCGGCCGATATCGCCGTGCTGTGGGTAGGGCCGCTGCTGGCCGAGTTCACCCGCCTGCACCCCGATATCACGCTGGATCTGGACCTGAGTGGCGTGGTAGACGAACACGCCGACACCCAGCCAGACATCATCATCCGCCAAGGCAGCAGTCGCCCGGCGGGCCGCCCGGTGTGGCCACTGGCCACGCTGACACAGGGCCTGTTTGCGGCGCCGGCCTATCTGGCCCGGCACATGGCACCCCTCACCCCGGCAGAGCTGGCGGCACACGATTGCCTGCTCAGCCGTGGCCAGGTGCAGTGGGCGCTGCGCCAAGCCGGCAAGCCGCAGCAGCCAATGCTCAACGGGCGGGTAAGCCTGAATGATCTGGGCCTGATGCGCGTGCTGGCCGAGCATGGCGCGGGCATTGCCATGCTACCCAAGCTGCTGACACAAGAGGCCGTACGCAGCGGCCGCCTGGTGGCCGTTCTGGCCGACTGGGAATGCCCGGCGCTGACGTTAGTGGCGCTGGCGGCCAACGATACACTCACGCCGCAGGCCCTGGCGTTGCGCGATTTCCTGGCCAGCCGGCTGGCGCTGGACTAGCACCGCCCCAGGCCCACCACGCTACGCGGTACTCCCCCGCAGCTTGCCCAGCGCCAGGCTGGCAGCAGCGGTGCGGGTTTCCACCGCCAGCTTGTCGAAGACATGTTCCAGGTGCTTGTTTACCGTGCGCGGGCTCATGCCCAGGATATCGGCGATATCGCGGTTGGTCTTACCCAGGCTCAGCCAGTGCAGCACCTCGGCCTCGCGCTGGGTCAGCCGGAACGCCCCCATCAGCGTCTGGATACTGGCTTCGTCGTTTTCTTCGCGCAACACCACCAGCCATTCCTCATCGCCGGTCTGGTCATGAAAACTGGCCCGTAGCCGCCGCCCGGCTTGCGCCAGCAAGAGCGCCGGCTGCTCGGTACCGGCTAGTCTGGCGGCCTGGGCAGCCTGGGTCCAGGCCAGCAAGGCCGGCGGGGCCTGGTCACCCGCGCCAAAATAATGCTCGATCAGCCGCCGTGCCAGCGCGGTTTGCCACACCAGGCGGCCACTGCGGGCGGCAATGGCTACCGTGGCCTGGCCGAAAGCGTCTAGCGCGCTGCTGGCCTGCGTCATCTGGCGGGCGTTCTGGATATGCGCGGCGATGCGCGCCAGCACCTCGGGCGGGCGCAGCGGTTTGGTGACATAGTCGGCCCCGCCGGCGGCAAAGGCCGCCACCACGTGTTCGCTTTCGGTCAGGCCGGTCATGAACACAATGGGGATGGCACGGGTGGCAAACGCGGCTTTCAGGCGACGCGCCACCTCGAAGCCATCCAGCCCCGGCATCACCGCGTCCAGCAGGATGACATCGGGCAGCGACAGCCGGGCGCGCTGCAAGGCAGCCTCGCCGTCGGTAGCCACCAGTACGGTGTAGCCCGCCTCATCCAGCGCGTCGTGCAGCAGCGACAGGTTATCCGGCTGGTCGTCTACGATCAGTACCACGTGCTGCAGGTGTGGGGTAGTCATGCTTTATTCTCCGGCTGCAAACCGTGGTGCAGCAGCTCGCGCAAGGCTTCAAACTGGAACTGGCGCACGTGCTCGCCGGCCACGCGGGCAAACTCGCCGTAGGCCGCATCCAGTGCGGCTAACCTGGCCAGCTCGCTGCGCAGCCCGCGCACATAGCCCAGCTCTACCGCCTCCAGCAGGCCGGCCAGCTCGGCAGCCGGCGGCAATACCAGGGCGGGCAGCACCGGCACAGGGTTGGCCGCCGCCGTGGCGGGCTGGCCAATCACCCACTCCAGCGACAGCTTGTGGCCTATCCAGTCCAGCAGTTCTTCTACGCGTATCGGTTTGAGAATGAAATCTTCGCTGGCAATGCCGGCGTCGTTGTCCTGCCCTTTATCAAAGGCATTGGCCGAAATCACGGCCAACTGTGCGGTACAGCCCGCCTGGCGCAGGCGGCGCAGCGTTTCCCAGCCGTCGATCCCCGGCATGGCCAGGTCCATGAACACCAGGTGCGGCTGAAAACGCCCCACCATGGCCAGGCAGTCATAACCGTTGGCCGCTTGGGCCACCTCGAAGCCCAGGCGCTCCAGCACGCCGGCCAGCATTTCACGGTCGATGGCTTCGTTATCTACCAGCAGGATGCGCTGGCGCACGCCCACATAGCCCACCCGGTTGCGGCGCGGCAGCTCGCGCTCGGCCAGCGCGGCGTGCACGTGCGGCAAGAACAGGCGCACGGTGAAGTGGCTGCCCTGCCCTGGCGTGCTGCGCACGGTCAGCTCGCCGCCCATCAGGTCGGTAAGCATCTTGCTGATGGTGAGGCCCAGGCCGGTGCCGCCCGCGCCGCTGCTACTGCCGCGCTCGAACGGCTCGAAGATGCGGACCAGCTCACCTTCGGCAATGCCCGGCCCGGTATCGATCACCTCGAAGGTAGCCATCTCGCCACGGTATTGCAGAGCAAAACGCACGCTGCCGCGGCGGGTAAACTTGACCGCGTTGCCCAGCAGGTTGATCAGGATCTGGCGCAGGCGCTTTTCGTCGGCGCGCACCACCTGCGGCAAGTGGGCGGCGGGGGCGTAGTGAAAATCCAGCCCCTTGTTACGCGCCTGCAGCTCGAACATGGCCACCAGCTGGCGCAGGAAGGCATCGAAGTCCATGGCACGGGTCGCCAGCTGCAGCTTGCCGCTTTCGATGCGGGCAATATCCATGCTGCCCTCGATCACCGACAGCAGGTGGTCGCCGCTACGGCGTATCACCTCGATGGCCTGCCGGCGCGACGGCGGGATCTCGGCGTCGCCATCCAGAATCTGCGCGTAGCCCAGAATGCTGTTCAGCGGGGTACGCAGCTCGTGGCTGATGGCCGACACATAGCGGCTCTTGGCCTGGTTGGCTTGCTCTGCCGCCTCGCGCGCGCGCTTGAGCTGCTCGTCGGTGAGCCGGTGCGATTCGATTTCGGCAAGCAGGCGGGCGGTCTGGCGGTTCGATTCCAGCTGTGCCACCTCGCGGCTCTGGGCAGTCAGCACCATCCACCACGCTACCACGCCGCTCACCAGCAGCAGTACGGCAAACAGCCGCCAGAATAGCTGCGGCAGCCAGGCCTCATAGCCGCCCTGCAGCGCGCCTTGCCATTCGATGTAATACAGCAAGCCCAGCACCAGCAGCAGCACGCTGCCGATGCTGGTCATCAGCAGCAGATAATGGCCCAGCCCGTGCGCCAGATACGGCTGCAAAGCCCGCGGCAGCAGGTAACGTAACAGCGCGGCCCACTGTGCGGCCAACCTGGCTTGCGGCTTGCAGGCATCGCCACAGCGTACGTCCAGCGTGCAGCACAGCGAGCAGATCATGCCCTGGTAGGCAGGGCACGGCGCCATGTCTTCCGCCTCGTAATCGCGCTCGCACACCACGCAGCGGTACTGGCTGGCACCGGCAGCCATGGCGGGCCGTGCGCTGTAATAGCGCCCGCCCGTCAGCCAGGCAATCAGCGGGGCGCTACAAAACGCCACCGCCATGGCCACAAAAGGCGCCAGTGGCTGCCAGTGCTCGCCAAATACCCCCACGTGGGTGGCAATCGACAGCAAAGACGCCAGCGCCATGGCACCCACACCTACCGGATTGATGTCGTACAGATAGCTGCGCTTGAACTCGATGCCTTTCGGGCTCAGCCCCAGCGGCTTGCTGACCACCAGGTCGGCCACCACGGCCATGATCCACGAGATGGCAATATTGGCATACAGCCCCAGCACCTGGCCCAGCGCGTGGAACACCTCCAGCTCCATCAGCAGCAGGGCAATGGCCAGGTTGAATACCACCCACACCACGCGGCCGGGGTGGCTGTGGGTGAGGCGCGAAAAAAAGTTGGACCACGCCAGCGAGCCGGCGTAGGCATTGGTGACATTGATCTTCAGCTGCGACACCAGCACAAACAGCGTGGTGGCCGCGATGGCCAGGCCGGTATTGTCAAACACATGGGCAAAGCCGATCAGGTACATCTGGTTGGGGTCCACCGCGCGCTCGGCCGCCACGCCGTTGCGCAGCGCCAGCCAAGCCAGCAGCGCGCCGCCCAGCATTTTCAGCACGCCGGGCAGCACCCAGCCAGGGCCGCCCACCATCACCGCCAGCAGCCACTGTCTATGGTTGGCCGCAGTACGCGGCGGCATGAAGCGCAGGTAATCTGCCTGCTCGCCCATCTGGGTAATCAGTGCAATGCCCACCGTCAGCGCCGCACCAAACAGATGCAGGTCAAACGCCTGCGGTGCATGGTGCGCACCAGCGTAGCGCCACAGCCCGGCCAGCGCCTGCGGCTCGTGCCACAGCACAAAAACATAGGGCAGCACCAGCAAACACAGCCACAGCGGCTGCGTCCACACTTGCAGCCGGCTGATGGCAGTGACACCGTGCGTCACCAGCGGCAGCACCACCAGCGCGCATAGCAGGTAGCCCCACTGCGGCGGTATGCCAAAGCCCAGTTCCAGTGCATAGGCCATGATGGCCGCTTCCAGCGCAAAGAAAATGAAGGTAAACGAGGCGTAAATCAGCGAGGTGATGGTGGAGCCGATATAGCCAAAGCCAGCGCCACGGGTGAGCAGGTCCATATCCACGCCATAGCGGGCGGCGTACAGGCTGATGGGCAGGCCGGCCAGAAAGATAATCAGGCCGGTGGCCAGAATGGCCAGAAAGGCGTTCAGGAAGCCGGCCTCCACCATCATGGTGGCGCCCACGGCTTCCAGCACCAGAAACGAGGCAGCGCCGCCGACGGCGGTATTGGCTACCCGCCACGCCGACCAGCGCCGGAAGCGCTGTGGGGTAAAGCGCAGCGCGTAGTCTTCCAGCGTCTCGCTGGCGACCCAGCGGTTGTAGTCGCGCCGGATGGTCACGACGGTTTGTGGTGGTGCGGCGGCGGCTTCGGTATGCGTATCCATGCCGCTTTACTGGCAAGAAGCAGGCCAAGCGGGCTTTTCCCCGCTGATCTTAAAAGCCTGGCAATAGAAAAAGCGCACCATTAACGGTGCGCGTACGCCAGCGGCCAGGCTGCGGCCAACCCGGTGGCTGGTGGACTCAGGCCATGGCGGACACGTCCGGCTTGCAGCTGAACGTCTGGGTCATGTTGCCGTCGGCATCCACACTTTCCAGCTTCACGTCAAAACCCCACAGCCGGCTCACGTGCTTCAGCACCTCTTGCGCGCTACCGGCTTCCAGTGGTTTGCGGTTATGCATGCTGTGGCGCAGCGTGAGGCTGCGGTCGCCGCGCAGGTTCACGTTCCACACCTGGATATTCGGCTCGCGCGAGCCCAGGTTGTACTGCTCGGACAGCATCTGGCGGATGCGGCGGTAGCCGCGCTCGTCGTGGATGGCGGCCACCTCCAGCTTGTCGTCGCGGTCGTCGTCGCGGATGGCAAACAGGCGGAAGTCGCGAATCAGCTTGGGCGACAGGTATTGCGAGATGAAGCTCTCGTCCTTGAAGTTCTTCATCGCAAATTCCAGCACCGGGCGCCACGGCGTGCCGGCAATATCGGGGAACCACTCGCGGTCTTCGGCGGTAGGTGCCTCGCAAATGCGCTTGATGTCCTGGTACATGGCAAAGCCCAGCGCATACGGGTTGATGCCGTTGTACCAGCGGGCGGTAACGGGCGGCTGGTACACCACATTGGTGTGGCTTTGCAGAAACTCCATCATGAAACCGTCGGTGACCATGCCTTTTTCGTACAGGCGGTTCAGCAGCGTGTAGTGCCAGAACGTGGCCCAGCCCTCGTTCATGACCTGGGTCTGGCGCTGCGGGTAGAAATACTGCGCCACCTTGCGCACGATGCGGATGATCTCGCGCTGCCACGGCTCCAGCAGCGGTGCCGATTTTTCGATGAAGTACAGCAGGTTTTCCTGCGGCTCGGCCGGGAAACGCGGGGCAGCCTTGGCGCTGTCGTCGCGCTCGCGGCGCGGAATGGTGCGCCACAGGTCGTTGACCTGCGTCTGCAAATAGGCTTCGCGCTCGTGCAGGCGGGCTTGTTCTTCGGCCAGCGACAGTTTTTGCGGCCGCTTGTAGCGGTCTACGCCGTAGTTCATCAGCGCGTGGCAGCTGTCCAGCAGCTCTTCTACGGCATCAATGCCATAGCGCTCTTCGCAGCGGCTGATGTACTGGCGGGCAAACACCAGGTAATCGATGATGGCGCTGGCGTCGGTCCAGGTACGGAACAGGTAATTACCCTTGAAGAAGCTGTTGTGGCCGTAGGCAGCGTGGGCAATCACCAGCGCCTGCATCGTCATGGAGTTTTCTTCCATCAGGTAGGCGATGCAGGGGTTGGCGTTGATCACGATTTCATACGCCAGGCCCATCTGGCCACGCTTGTAGCTTTTTTCGGTGCTGACGAAGTGCTTGCCGAAACTCCAGTGGTGGTAGTTCACCGGCATGCCTACCGACGAGTAGGCGTCCATCATCTGCTCGGCAGTAATCACCTCCAGCTGGTTGGGGTAGCAGTCCAGCTGGAACTCGTTCACGGCGATATCGCGGATGGCTTTGTCGTATTCGTCAATCAGGTCGAAGGTCCATTCGGACCCGGTGGAGATCGCTGTCATGGTGCTGCCCTCCTGCTGCTGTGCCTGCGGCCAACCCTAGCGGGTGGCCGGCTGCCGCTTGAACAGTTCGCGGAAAACCGGATAGATATCAGCCGGCGAGCGGATTTTCTGCATGGCAAAGTGCTTGTGCTGCTCCGCCACGCGCAGGTACTCGTACCAGAGGTTTTGCGGCTCGCCCTCGGTAATTTCGATATAAGCGTAGTACTGGCACCACGGCAGGATGTGCTCTTGCAGTATCTTGCCGCAGTTGGCCGAATCGCTGTCCCAGTTATCCCCGTCAGACGCCTGCGCGGCGTAGATGTTCCACTCGCTGTTGGCGTAGCGTTTTTTCACGATGTCGGCCATCAGGTTCAGCGCCGACGACACCACGGTGCCACCCGACTCGCGCGAGTGGAAAAAGTCCTGCTCGTTTACCTCTACCGCACTGGTGTGGTGACGGATGAACACCACCTCGATCTTTTCGTAATTGCGCTGCAAAAACAGGTACAAGAGGATGAAAAAGCGCTTGGCCATATCCTTCTTGCCCTCGTCCATGGAGCCGGACACGTCCATCAGGCAGAACATCACCGCCTTGCTGGTGGGTTTGGGCTGCTTGACGCGGTTGTTGTAGCGCAGGTCGAACGGGTCGATGAACGGAATATGGTTGATCTTCTCGCGCAGCGCATGGATATGGCGGCGGCGCTCGCGCACCTCCACGCCGTTGTCGTCGTCCGACTCCAGCAGCGTGTCCAGGTCTTCTTCGGCTTCGCGCAGGCGGGCCAGCGTGGGAGCGGCCATGGCCACACGCCGCGCCAGTGCGCCGCGCAGGCTGCGCACAATGCTGATATTGGCCGGCGTGCCGTCGTTGGTATAGCCGGCGCGCACCGGTTTCATTTCCTCGATGCCCATCAGCTGGGTTTTCACCAGGTTGGGCAACGCCAGGTCTTCGAAGAACACGTTCATGAACTCTTCGCGCGACAGCTGGAAGGCAAAGTCGTCCTCACCCTCGCCTTCGTTACTGGCTTTACCACCGCCACCGCCGCCGCCACCGCCCTGCGGGCGCTTGATGCGGTCGCCCTGTACAAACTCTTCGTTCCCGGGGTGCACGTGCTCGCCCACGCCGCCACGGCCGTGGTGGAACGACGGCTCGGAAATATCCTTTACAGGGATGGATACGTTCTCGCCGCTTTCAATGTCGGTAATGCTGCGCCCCTTGATGGCCTTGCCGACGGCGTCCTTGATCTGGGCTTTGAAACGGCGCAAAAAGCGCTCGCGGTTGACGGCGGATTTGTTCTTGCCGTTCAGTCTTCTGTCGATAATGTGCGACATGCTTGCCTCCTAGCCGTGTGGTCACGGTGACGGGTTGGCCGCAACGCTGCGGCCAACCTTTTGCCGCTTACTGCTCAGGACGACTTGCGTACCCGCAGGTACCATTCGCACAGCAGGCGTACCTGCTTGGGCGTGTAACCCTTGGTGACCATGCGGTTGACAAAGTCTTCGTGCTTTTTGGCCTCGTCGGCGCTGGCCTTGGCGTTGAAGCTGATCACCGGCAGCAGCTCCTCGGTATTCGAGAACATTTTCTTCTCGATCACGGTGCGCAGCTTCTCGTAGCTGGTCCAGGCCGGGTTGTTGCCGGCGTTGTTGGCGCGGGCACGCAGCACAAAGTTCACGATCTCGTTACGGAAGTCTTTCGGGTTGGAGATGCCTGCCGGCTTCTCGATTTTCTCCAGTTCGGCGTTGAGCGAGGTACGGTCGAAGTTTTCGCCGGTGTCCGGGTCGCGGTACTCCTGGTCTTGGATCCAGAAGTCGGCAAAGGTCACGTAGCGGTCAAAAATGTTCTGGCCGTATTCGCTGTAGCTTTCCAGGTAGGCGGTCTGGATTTCCTTGCCGATAAATTCTACGTACTTGGGCGCCAGGTATTCTTTCAGGAAGGTCAGGTATTTCTGCTCCTGCTCTGCCGGAAACTGCTCGCGCTCTACCTGCTGCTCCAGCACGTACATCAGGTGTACCGGGTTGGCCGCTACCTCGGTGTGGTCAAAGTTGAACACCTTGGACAGGATCTTGTAGGCAAAGCGGGTGGACAGGCCGTTCATGCCCTCGTCTACGCCGGCAAAGTCGCGGTACTCCTGGTGCGATTTGGCCTTCGGGTCGGTGTCTTTCAGGTTGTCACCGTCGTACACCAGCATTTTGCTGTACAGGCTGGAGTTTTCCGGGTCTTTCAGCCGCGACAGCACGGCAAACTGCGCCATCATTTTCAGCGTACCCGGCGCGCACGGGGCGCCGCCCAGCGAGGAGTTGCGCACCAGCTTGTCGTAAATCTTGATCTCGTCCGACACGCGCAGGCAGTACGGCACCTTCACGATGTAGATACGGTCGAGGAAGGCTTCGTTGTTTTTGTTGTTGCGGAACTGCTTCCACTCGCTTTCGTTACTGTGCGCCAGCACGATGCCATCAAACGGAATGGCACCGAAGCCTTCAGTACCCTTGAAGTTGCCTTCCTGGGTGGCGGTCAGCAGCGGGTGCAGCACCTTGATGGGCGCCTTGAACATTTCCACAAATTCCAGCAGGCCCTGGTTGGCCAAGCACAGGCCACCGCTGTAGCTGTAGGCGTCCGGGTCGTCCTGGGCGTAGCTTTCCAGCTTGCGGATATCCACCTTGCCCACCAGGCTGGAGATGTCCTGGTTGTTTTCGTCGCCAGGCTCGGTCTTGGCCACCCCCACCTGCTTCAGTACCGACGGGTAGCGTTTCACCACACGGAACTGGCTGATGTCGCCGTTGAACTCGTGCAGGCGTTTTACCGCCCACGGGCTGGGAATGGCGCGGAGGTAGCGGCGCGGAATGCCGTACTGGTCTTCCAGAATGGGGCCGTCTTCTTCAAAGTTGAACAGGCCCAGCGGCGACTCGTTTACCGGGCTGCCCTTGATAGCGTAGAACGGCACGCGCTCGGTAAGCTCTTTGAGCTTTTCGGCAATGGACGATTTGCCACCGCCCACCGGGCCCAGCAGGTAGAGGATCTGCTTCTTCTCTTCCAGGCCCTGGGCGGCGTGGCGGAAGTAGGCCACCACTTGCTCGATGACCTCTTCCATGCCGTAGAACTCGCGGAACGCCGGATAGACGCGAATCATCTTATTACTGAAGATGCGCGACAGCCGGGTATCGTGGCGGGTGTCGATGACCTCCGGTTCACCGATGGCCATCAGCATGCGCTCGGCCGCGCTGGCGTAGGCCAGTGGCTCGCGCTTGCAGATATCCAGGTACTCCTGGATGGTGAATTCTTCTTCGCGGGTGCGATCGTAACGGGATGCGTAGTGGCTGAAGATGTCCGGGCTCATGGCGTGACCCTCCTGTTGAAGGCAAGCACGAGCCACGATGCGGCGCACCGTGCTCCCCCTTGCCTATTAGTCTGCTGACGCGGAAAACCTGTTCTTGGTTTGGGTATAGCACAGCAAAAAAAAGGCAAGTACAAAATCTAAAGCTATCGTTATGCCAAAACCGATACAAAAAAACCATCATGGCGTAACAGGCTTTTGACAACAGCCTTCAAAAAAACACCATTCCATTACGATTCAATCACTTAAACAACACCAGCACACCTGCGGACAAACCGACACGCATAAAAGCACAAGGCCGGCATGCTGCCGGCCTTGTGCTTTTTATTACCACATTTTTTTGTCATGCCTTGCGATCCAGAATGCGGGTACCGATTTCGTACAGCTTGCCACGCTCTACTTCATTGCAGCGTCGCACCTCTACCATCGCCTCCAGCGGCTTCATCGGCATATTCCCGACACCGGGCACAATCACGATCACTTCCAGCCGCTCGCCATGCTGCGGCACGTACATGCAGCGTATGGCCATGCCGTCTACCGACAGGTCGACACACTCGCCATAGTGTGTTTCACCGGTATGCAGCGACTTCATCTTGGCACGGCAGCCCATGCGCAGGCGCCTGCCTACGCGGCGGTCGTGATAGTGGGTGTCAAATGGCTTCACCTGGCAGGGTTCCTTGTTGCCATGCGGCCAACCAGTGCAGGCCGACCAGGGTTTTGCTATCGGTAATGCGGCCATCCAGCGACATGGCTTGCGCTTCTTTGGCGGGCAGCAGCATCACCTCCAGAAACTCGCCTTCGTCCAGCTGGCGGGGCGTTTGCGTGAGCCCGGTAGCCAGATAGTAATGAATCACCTCGTCAGCATAACCGATACACGGGTAGGCCTTGCCAAGATAACGCCACTGCGCGGCAATAAAACCGGTTTCTTCCCATAGCTCGCGTTTGGCGGTATTGGCCGGGGCTTCCTGGGGGTCGATTTTGCCAGCCGGTATTTCGATGAAATCCTGCCCGGCCGGGTAGCGATACTGGCGCTCCAGTACCAGCTCGCCAGCGTCGGTCAGTGCCAGCACTGCTACCGCCCCGGGGTGGCGGATAAACTCGCGGGTGGCCTGTTTGCCATCCGGCAGGCTGACCGTGTCGCGCCGCACCTTGAGGAAACGCCCTTCAAATACCTGCTCGCTATCCAGCTGCTTTTCGGTGAGATCCACTGTTTTTCTTTCTGTTACGCCATTGCCACGCCACGGCAGCACGCCACAGCACCATTACCAGCACATAGCCGCAGCCCGCCAGCAGCAAGCCCAGCGCAGGCACACCCAGCAGCAGCGGTTGGCCGTACTCCGCCAGCCAGGCCTGTAGCTGCGGCCCCCACACGGTGATGTCGTGCCACGTGCCATCCGGTATGACGGGCATTGTAGCGGTGTCTGTCTGCCCGAGTAAAAGCCTGCCCAAGCGGTAAGCCACGAAGTAAAGCGGCAGGTAGGTCAGTGGGTTGGTATAAAGAGTACACAACAAGGCCAAGGGCAAATTGGTGCGAAAATACAACGCTAGCATGCCGGCCGCCAGCATCTGCGTGGGCCCGGGCATCAGGCCGGCAAACATGCCCACTGCAATCGCCCCGGCGACCTTGCGCCGCTGGACGTACCACAGCTCGTCCCTGTCCAGATAGGGCTGTAACCACGCCATACCCGGCTGTTGCACCCAGCCGTGTATGTGCTGCATTTTGCCCCGCACCCAGCGCTTTAACTTTGACATGGCTTATCTGTTTTCATGTTTTTTCCTGGCGTAATAAAAAAGTCTGAAAAAATTAAAACAAGCGTTTGAACCGGTTCTATAATCACCCTCACTCGCCGAAACACGGCAGTAACAAACCAACAGGCCACAAGCGGCCAACACGAGGAAGCAGCACCGCCTGCGGGCTGCGACAACACTGGAGATACGACATGCCTAGCTACAAAGCTCCCCTGCGCGATTTCGACTTTGTCCTGAACGAGCTGATCAAAGTTCAGGAAGTGTTGCCCGGCCTGCCTGGCTACGAAGAAGCCACCCAGGACATTTTCAGTTCCTACCTGGAAGCCGCCGCCCAGTTCTGCGAAAACGAGCTGGCGCCGCTGAACCGCCAGGCCGACGAAGAAGGCTGCAGCTTCGACCCGGCCACCAAGTCGGTTACCACCCCGGTGGGCTTCAAAGAGGCCTACAAGCAGTTCTGCGAGCTGGGCTTTACCGCACTGGACTGTGACCCGGCCTATGGTGGCCAGGGCATGCCCAAGACCCTCTCGTTCCCCATCATTGAAATGCAGTGTTCGGCCAACGTGGCGTGGTCCATGTACCCCGGCCTGTCGCACGGCGCCTACTCTGCCATCCATGCCCACGGCACCGACGAACAGAAAGCCACCTACCTGCCACAGCTGGTAGACGGCAGCTGGACCGGCACCATGTGCCTGACCGAACCGCACTGCGGCACCGACCTGGGCCTGCTGAAAACCAAGGCCGAGCCCAATGCCGACGGCAGCTACAGCATTACCGGCACCAAGATTTTCATCTCGGCCGGCGAGCACGACATGTCGGACAACATCATCCACCTGGTACTGGCCCGCCTGCCGGATGCGCCAAAAGACGTAAAAGGCATTTCGCTGTTCATCGTGCCCAAATTCCACGCTGACGGCAGCCGCAACAGCGTGTACTGCGGCAGCCTGGAACACAAGATGGGTATCAAATCCAACGCCACAGCCGTCATCAACCTGGATGACGCCAAAGGCTACCTGATCGGCGAGCCGAACAAAGGCTTGGCCTGCATGTTTACCATGATGAATGCCGCCCGTCTGGGCTGCGGCATGCAAGGCCTGGGTATTGGCGAGGCCTCGTTCCAGGGCGCGCTGGCCTACGCACGCGACCGCCTGCAGATGCGCGCCATGGCCGGTGCCAAGTTCCCGGAAAAAGCCGCCGACCCGATCATTGTGCACCCGGACGTACGCCGCATGCTGCTGACGCAAAAAGCCTACACCGAAGCAGGCCGCGCACTGGCCGCCCTGCTGGCACTGCAGCTGGATATCGAAGAAAAACACCCGGATGCCGACGCCCGCGCCGAGGCTGCCGACCTGGTAGCCCTGCTGACGCCGGTAGCCAAAGCGTTCATGACTGACAACGGCTACACTGCGGCCAACATGGGCATGCAGGTATTCGGTGGTCACGGTTTTATCCGCGAATGGGGCATGGAACAGCTGGTGCGTGACTGCCGCATCTCGCAGATCTACGAAGGCACCAACGGTATCCAGGCTATCGACCTGCTGGGCCGCAAAGTGCTGATGGACCAGGGCCAGAAGCTGCGCAAGTTCACCAAGCAGATCCACAAGTTCTGCCAGGCGAACGAAGGCAACGCCCAACTGGCCGAGTTCGTGGCACCCCTGGCCAAGCTGCTGAAAGACGTGGGCGATATCACCATGGGCATTGGCATGGCCACCATGAAAGACCGTGACGAAGCCGGTGCTGCAGCGACCGACTACCTGCGCCTGGTCGGCCACCTGACCTACGCCTGGCTGTGGGCACGCATGGCCGAGGTCGCCTATGCCAAGCTGGATACCGCCAGCGATGACTTCTACAAGGCCAAAATCGCCACGGCCCGCTTCTACTTTGCCAAGCTGCTGCCCGAAGTAGAAAGCCTGAAAGCCACGATCAAGGGTGGCGCCAAACCGCTGATGTCGCTGGAAGACGAGCAGTTTGCCTTTTAAGCCAGTAGCGTAGTGCTACCCAAGCCCCCGCTAGCCGGGGGCTTTTTCATGGGGGTCCGCCAAGCGGGCCATTACAGCAATACCACCTGGTTACGTCCGCGCTCTTTGGCATGGTATACCGCACGGTCGGCACGCTGCAGCAGGCTTTCCGGGCTATCGCTACCTGGCGACAACACCGCCACGCCAAAGCTGGCCGTGAGCGGCCAGAGTGTGTTCTCCCACGTGAAAGGCGTTTGCTCCAGCGCCAGACGCAAGCGGTTTGCCACCACGCTGGCACCGTGTTCAACGGTATCTGGCAGCAGGATGCAAAACTCCTCGCCCCCTGCCCGGCACAACAGGTCCTGCTCGCGCAGCTCGCGGCGCAACACCCGCACCAGATGCACAATGGCGGCATCGCCTGCCGCATGGCCCAACTGGTCATTAATCTGTTTGAAATGGTCAACATCCAGCACGCACAGCGCATACGGCATGCCACGCTGCGCCATACTGTGCTGCTGCTTGAGGCTGGCACTGAAGGCACGGCGGTTCAGCGCCCCAGTCATCGGGTCGGTCATGGACAAAAGCTCCAGCTTGCCCACCAGGCGCATCGTAACGACACCGGCCATGGCAATATTGACTGCCAGGTTCAATACCAGGCCCACCAGCAGGAACAGCACATTAAATGGCTCGGGTGACGCGACCGATGCCGTAGCCACGTTGCCCCCCAGCACCATCAGGGCACGCAGCAAAAACAGGCCCGCTACCGCCGCCAAGGGGCTAGCTACCAAGGCACGCGCCCCGCGGGTAAAGTGCTGCTGCTCATGCAACAACGCATCCTGTGTGGCACGTAACAAGAGCCAGGCTGCCGTCAATGAATACACCACCGCATGGAAACCAGCTGGCTGACCGTAAGGCTGGCTAAGCAACAAAGCCCCACCGAGCAAAACCACCCCCAGGCTTTCGGCGACACCACTACCATCACGCCGTACAAAAAAGCGTATGCCCAAGCGCAAGCTGCAAAATGCCAGTAGCCCCAGCACATCGGCAAACGGGTAAGCTAGCCACACCGGCAACATGCCATCGCGCTGCAGTGTCAGCAACAGGCTCAAACCCATCAGGAAATCGCACAGGAAAAAACGGCGCGCCACAGTAGGGGCCATCTTCAGCACGATGCCTGCTACAGCCCAGCCGCTAGCAGCTACCCAGCAAACAGTAATGTTGGCTTGTACGATCGTTAGGGGGTCACTCATGCCGGGCTCGATAAGGATATTTTTATCGTTATTCACGGTTGCAGCAGGCAAAGCAAGCCCGGCAGCAAGCACTTGGACTGATAGAATCATGCCCAACCCGCCACGGACACGCTGCCATGCTGCTAGATAGCACCACCCTGGACACCCGCCTTGCCTACCAGCTGCTGACCCATGCCGTCAGCCCGCGCCCCATTGCCTGGGTCAGCACACGCAGCCCGACCGGGGTCATTAACCTGGCGCCGTTTTCTTTCTTTACCGTGGCCAGCATCAGCCCGCCGGTCCTGCTGTTTACCCAGGTCAACCCGCGTGATGGCCACAGCAAAGACACCCTGCGCAACCTGCAGGCCAACGGCGAGTGCGTAGTCAACATCGTCACCCACGCCCAGGCCGAGGCCATGAACCAAAGCTGTGCGCCCTATCCGCCAGATATCAGCGAGCTGGCCGCTGCAGGGCTAGGCACCACCGTACTGCCATGGCTGGATGTGCCTGGCGTAGCAGGCGCACCGATACACATTGCCTGCCGTCTGCGCCAGCAGCTGCAAATCAGCCCCGCAGCGCAAAGTGGCACGCTATTGCTGCTGGATGTGCTGGGTTTCGCCGTAGACGACCAACTGATGCAAAACGGCCAACTCTGCGCCGAACAGCTTGATGTAATAGGGAAAATGGGTGGCGACGCTTACTGCACCACCCACCAGCGCTTTGAGCTGGCTCGCCCCACCCTACCCGCCTAGCGCCAGAGGCACCGCCCGCCAAGGCGCAGGCCCGCATGGCCACCATGAATGGCAATAAAAGTTTTTCTAGACAAATCATGCATTTACCCTTACACTGCTTTTTGCCTCATTTTCTGGTTTGGCGCACATTACCAAACCTGCCTTGCTTTAACTGCTGTTACCACTCCGCACAGCAATTTCCCGCTTAGGTTTAAACGATGCAAACCGCCGCCCGGCGGCGCAAGACCTTGTGCTTTGCGTGATTGGACCGGGCTCACCCCTCATCCGGAAGGAGACACTGTGTCTAAAGAAGACATGATCGAATTGCAAGGTGTTGTCATCGAGATGCTGCCGGAATCGCGTTATCGCGTTCGGCTCGATAACAATGTGGAAATCCTTGCCTATGGCTCCGGCAAAATGAAAATGCACCGTATCCGTGTGCTGGTGGGTGATCGCGTTACTGTTGAAATGTCGCCTTATGACCTGACTAAAGGCCGCATTAACTTCCGCCATCCAACGGCGAAGATGGAAGGCCTGCCGCCTGCCAAACGCCGCTATTGAAAAAGACACAACCGGGTTCCGGCTGTGTCGTATAGGAATCCAATGAAAATTAATGAACTGAAACCGGGTGACTGTGTCACCCAAGAGCTTGATAACAGTACTGTTGCTTTTGAAGTAGTTGCCATCCGCCAGATCGGCCGCCGTTTTCTGGTAACATTCCGCTCCGCGCTGGGCATTGCCAGCGCCAGCTATCAAGGCGACGCCTACATCAGCCTGGCCCATTAAGCAAGCCGCTGACCACACAACCCCGCACTGGCAACAGGCGGGGTTTGTTGCTTTTAGCAGGCCTATTCCCTGCCCTCGCCACGCGCCAGGCGCTGCATCAGCTGGCGCACCTCGGCCAGCTGCTCGCCCGGCAGTGTTTCATGGCGCATCAGGCGCAAATACAGCAGCAGATTATCCAGCACCAGGCGCGCTGTAGACACCAGGTACACCAGCTGGCAATCCTCGGCACTTACGCCCTGCTGGCGCAGCATGGCGTCGCGCTCCAGCAAGTCTGCCACCACCAGCCGGCGCAGGGCATTCTCGTCAAATGGCAGCTCTTCTGTCAGCCAAGGGTAATCCTGCTCGATCGCAGCCAGCAGGGTCAGTACTTCTTCCAGCCCCAGTTTCATGGCCAGACTCCACAACAGGTGATACTGCAGTCTAGCCCACACAAACAAAAAGCCCCGCATTCTGCGGGGCTTTCGGGTCGCCGGGCAGGGTTTAGTTACGACCGCAGCAGGCTTTGTATTTCTTGCCGCTACCGCAGGTGCACGGGTCGTTGCGGCCAACCTTGCCATCGTTGCGCACGGTAACCGGCGCGGCCTCTTTGGCGCGCCAGTAGTTGTGCACGGCCACCACGGCGTCGTCCAGCTCGCCCTTGAAGCTTTCCAGCTCGCTGGCGCTGAACTGCATCAGCGGGGCTTCGCCGTCTTCGGCATCGAACATGCCGCCCAGCGCCATGACCGGCATCAGCAGCTCTTCGAAGCCTTCGTCGTCTGCCGCTTCAAACCAGTCGGTTGGCACCACATCCAGGGCATACATATAAGCGTTGCACCATGGGCGGAAGTCCGGCTCGTCGCTGTCGTCGGCGCTGTACAGCACCAGCTCCGGCAGCTCGCCGTCGGCCAGCGCAGCCGCTACGCTGTCGTAGAATTTCTGCAGCAGGGCACGGATTTCGGCTTCGGTCTCGGCGCTTTCAAATGCCGGCGCATCACCCAATACGTCATCCAGCCACTCGTCCACACCCAGGCGGTCCGGGCCACAGGCCAGCGCGGTGAAGAAACCCTGCACTTCGTCGGGGCGCATGGTGGTGCCCGCTTGCGACAGCGGGGTGAGCAGGGTTTCCAGACGGGTGAGGTCGGCTTCGTTGAATACGGTCATGATGCAATCTCCAAAAGTATGGCGCGCATTGTAGCGTATCCACGCTGCCACAGAATTGTGACAGCACAAAAAACCCCGCCATCCGGCGGGGTTGGCCGCAGCGCATCAGGCGGTTTTTGCCTCGTCCAGCCCCAGCTTTTCTTTCATCTGCTGACGCATCACGAACTTCTGGATCTTGCCGGTGATGGTCATGGGGAAGCTATCGACAAACTCGATGTAGCGCGGAATCTTGTAGTAGGCGATCTGGCCGTCGCAAAAGGCGCGTATCTCGTCGGCGCTGCAGCTTTCGCCCTCGCGCAGGCGTATCCAGGCGCATAGCTCCTCGCCGTATCTGGCATCGGGTACGCCGATGACCTGGACGTCTTGCACCTTGGGGTGGCGGTAGAGAAATTCTTCGATCTCGCGCGGGTAAATGTTCTCACCGCCACGAATCACCATGTCTTTCACGCGGCCCACGATATTGCAGTAGCCGTCGTCGTCCATTACCGCCAGGTCGCCGGTGTGCATCCAGCCGGCGTCATCAATGGCTTCGCGCGTTTTGGCCGGGTCGCCCCAATAGCCCAGCATCACCGAGTAGCCACGGGTCAGCAGCTCGCCGGTGTCGCCACGCGGTACGATGCGGCCGTTGGCATCCACGATCTTTACCTCTACATGCGGGTGGATGCGGCCAACAGTCGCGACCTTTTTCTCCAGCGGCGTGTCGGTATGGCTCTGGAAGCTCACCGGGCTGGTTTCGGTCATGCCATAGGCAATGGTGACTTCGGCCATATGCATCTGTGCCACCACGCGCTTCATCACCTCGATCGGGCACGGGCTGCCGGCCATGATGCCGGTGCGCAGCGTGCCCAGGTCAAACTCGGCAAAGCGCGGGTGATCCAGCACCGCGATAAACATGGTGGGTACGCCATGCAGCGCGGTACAGCGCTCGGCCTGCACCGCCTCCAGCACTGCCAGTGGCTCGAAGGCCTCGCTGGGGAACACCATGGCAGCGCCATGGGTTACGCAAGCCAGCACCCCCAGCACCATGCCAAAGCAGTGGTATAGCGGCACCGGGATACATAGCCTGTCGTGCGGGCCCAGCCGCATCGCCTCGCCCACAAAAAAGCCGTTATTCAGAATGTTGTGGTGCGTGAGCGTGGCACCCTTGGGGCTGCCGGTGGTGCCGGAGGTAAACTGGATGTTGATCGCGTCATCGAACTGCAGCGTGGCGGCTGTGGCGGCCAACCCTGCCCGTTCCTCCTCGCTTGGCGGGGCCAGCAGGCTGGCAAAATTCAGCATGCCAGCGCTCGCCTCCTCGCCCATGCGCACTACCCAGCGCAGCTCGGGCAGCCGCGACGCGTGCAGCTGGCCGGGGGCGCTGCCCGCCAGCTCGGGCGCCAGGTCGGCCACCATGGCCAGGTAGTCGCTGCTCTTGAAGCTGGGCGACAGCACCAGCGCGCGGCAGCCGACCTTGTTCAGCGCGTATTCCAGCTCGCTGCGGCGGTAGGCCGGGTTGATGTTGACCAGCACCAGCCCCGCCTTGGCGGTAGCGAACTGCATCAGCACCCATTCCACATTGTTTTGCGACCAGATCCCCACCCGCTCGCCCGGCTGCAGGCCCAGCCGCAGCAGGCCGCAGGCCAGGCGCGTTACCTGCTCGCCAAACTCGGCATACGTCCAGCGTACATTCTGCTGGCGCACGATCAGCGCGTCGCGCGCGGCATAGCGCTGGCATGCTTCGTCAAAATACTGGCCGATAGTCTGGCCGATAAGCGGGGTAGCACTGGTACCGTGCACGTAGCTGGGGGCAAGGGTCATGATGAGGTCTCCACTGGCGATGCCGTTGTCTTTGTGCGCAAAACTTACTATTACGTTAACGTAAACTCAAGCTTAATCGGGCAGGCCAGGCAAAAAACGCTACAATCGCGGCAGAACAACAGGAACCATCATGAGCGAAGAACGCCTCTTTACCATTTCAGACTTGGCACGCGATTTCGACATCACGCTGCGCACCATCCGTTTTTACGAAGAACAGGGCCTGATAGAGCCACAGCGCGAAGGCCGCCAGCGGCTGTTTACCCACCGCGACCGTGCCCGGCTCAAGCTGATTCTGCGCGGCAAGCGCATCGGCCTGGCGCTGTCGGAGATCCGCGAGATTCTGGATCTGTACGAGCTGGCCCGCGATGAAGCCAGCCAGTCGCTGAAGCTGCTGCAGCTGCTCTCCGAGCGCAAAAAACAGCTGGAAGAACAGCGCCGCGACATCGATGCCGTCCTGACCGAGATCGTGACCCTGGAAGGCCATTGCCGCCAGGTTATCGACACGGTCACCGGCAAGGACGCCACAAACTAGCCCGTTTTTCACCATCCAGCAGGATGGTTCTGTCATTTTGCATTGACGTTAACGTAAGCGTAAGTCAACATAAAGCCATACCCAGGCAGAAAACCGCCTATCAATACAAGAACGCCCCGGCAGCGTGCACCAGGGGCAAACGGATACAGCCGCCCGCCCGGGCACAGAGGAGAAAACATGTACAGCAGCCTGCGCTTTGACTTTGGCGAAACCTACGACATGCTGCGCGAAGCGGTACGCGAATTCGCCGCCAGCGAAATTGCACCGCGCGCCGCCGATATCGACCGCGATAACCTGTTTCCGGCCGACCTGTGGAAGAAGTTTGGCGACCTGGGGCTGCTGGGCATCACCGTGTCCGAAGAATACGGCGGTGCCAATATGGGCTACCTGGCACACATGATCGCCATGGAAGAAATCAGCCGCGCCAGCGCCTCGGTCGCGCTGTCCTACGGTGCACATTCCAACCTGTGCGTGAACCAGATTTTCAAGAACGGCAACGACGCGCAGCGCCAGAAATACCTGCCCAAGCTGATCAGCGGTGACCATATCGGCGCATTGGCGATGTCCGAACCCAACGCCGGCTCCGACGTGGTCAGCATGAAACTGCGCGCCGACAAAGTAGACGGCGGCTACAAACTGAACGGCAGCAAGATGTGGATCACCAACGGCGGCGACGCCGACACCCTGGTGGTGTACGCCAAGACCGACATCAACGCCGGCCCGAAAGGCATTACCGCCTTCATCGTGGAAAAAGGTTTTGTCGGCTTCAGCCACGGCAGCAAGCTGGACAAGCTGGGCATGCGCGGCTCCAACACCTACCCTATTTTCTTTGACGACTGTTTCGTGCCGGACGCCAACGTACTGGGCGGCGAAGGCAACGGCGTGAAAGTACTGATGAGCGGGCTGGACTTCGAACGCGCCGTATTGGCCGCAGGCCCGCTGGGCATCATGCAAGGCTGCATGGACGTGGTGGTGCCCTACCTAAACGACCGCAAACAGTTTGGCCAGGCCATTGGCGACTTCCAGCTGATGCAGGGCAAGCTGGCCGATATGTACGTGAAGCTTTCTGCCAGCCGCGCCTACGTCTACGCCGTAGGCCAGGCGCTGGACCGTGGCGAGTCCGGCCGCCAGACCCGCAAGGACGCCGCCGGCGCCATCCTGTACGCCGCGGAAGGCGCCACCCAGATGGCGCTGGACGCCATCCAGTGTCTGGGCGGCAACGGCTACATCAACGAATACCCCACCGGCCGCCTGCTGCGCGACGCCAAGCTGTACGAAATCGGTGCGGGCACCAGCGAGATCCGCCGCTGGCTGATCGGCCGTGAACTGATGGCCGAAACCCGCTAAGCCTTCAAAGACTATTCTTTCGCCACGAAAACACACGAAACAACACGGAAAACAACGCACGCCCCGGCCAGCTATCCGCTGGCTTCCGGCACAGCCCAGCTGCTCGCAGTCCGTGTTTTCCGTGTGATTCCGTGGCAAAAATAACAGGGTCTACACCATGCCCATCATCGAATCCAAGCTTTCCCCCCGCGCCGCCGACTTCCAGGCCAACGCCGACAAAATGCGCAGCATCGTGGCCGACCTGAAAGCCAAAGTCGCCCAGGCCGCCCTGGGCGGTGGCAGCAAGGCCCGCGACAAGCACGTGGCCAAAGGCAAGCTGCTGCCGCGCGAGCGCATCGACCTGCTGCTGGACGCGGGCTCGCCGTTTCTGGAGCTGTCGCAGCTGGCCGCTTTCGGCATGTATAACGACGACGCGCCGGGCGCCGGTGTCATCACCGGGGTTGGCCGCATCAGCGGCATCGACTGCCTGATCGTCGCCAACGACGCCACCGTCAAAGGCGGCACCTACTACCCGATGACGGTGAAAAAACACCTGCGCGCGCAGGAAATCGCGCGCGAAAACCGCCTGCCCTGCGTGTATCTGGTGGATTCCGGCGGTGCCTTCCTGCCGCTGCAGGACGAGGTCTTCCCCGACCGCGAGCACTTTGGCCGCATCTTCTACAACCAGGCCAAGCTGTCTGCCGCCGGCATACCGCAAATCGCCGTGGTGATGGGTAGCTGCACCGCCGGTGGCGCCTATGTACCGGCCATGAGCGACGAAACCGTGATCGTCAAAGAACAAGGCACCATCTTCCTGGGTGGCCCACCACTGGTGAAAGCCGCCACCGGCGAAGTGGTCTCGGCCGAGGAGCTGGGCGGCGGCGACGTACACACCCGCATCAGCGGCGTGGCCGACCACCTGGCGCAAAGCGACGCCCACGCGCTGGCCATTGCCCGCCGCATCGTGTCCGACCTGAACTGGCATAAGCAAGGCCGGCTGGACCGCATCGAGCCGCGCCCGCCACGCTACGGCGCGGAGGAAATCTACGGTGTGATTCCGGCCGACAGCAAAAAGCCGTTCGACGTGCGCGAGATCATTGCCCGCCTGGTGGACGACTCCGACTTCGACGAATTCAAGCAGAACTACGGCACCACGCTGGTGACGGGCTTTGCCCGGCTAAATGGCTATCGTGTGGGCATCATCGCCAATAACGGCATTCTGTTTTCCGAGTCGGCGCTCAAGGGCGCGCACTTTGTCGAACTGTGCTGCCAGCGCGGCATTCCGCTGGTGTTCCTGCAAAACATCACCGGCTTCATGGTGGGTAAAAAGTACGAAAACGGCGGCATTGCCAAAGACGGCGCCAAACTGGTGACCGCCGTGGCCTGCGCCAGCGTGCCCAAGTTCACCGTGCTGATCGGTGGCAGCTTCGGCGCCGGTAACTACGGCATGTGCGGCCGCGCCTACAGCCCGCGCTTTTTGTGGATGTGGCCCAACAGCCGCATCTCGGTAATGGGCGGTGAACAAGCCGCCGGCGTGCTGGCCCAGGTGAAGAAAGAGCAGCTGGGCGACGCCTTTACCGCCGAGCAGGAAGAAGCCCTGAAAGCGCCGGTACGCGAACAATACGAAGCCCAGGGCCACCCCTACTACGCCAGTGCGCGCCTGTGGGACGACGGCGTGATCGACCCCGCGCAAACGCGCGAGGTGCTGAGCCTGGCGCTGGAAGCCAGCCTGTCGGCACCGGTAGAAAGCACACGCTTTGGCGTGTTCCGCATGTGATTTTTATTTAGCCACAGAAGCCCACGGAAACACGCGGAAGCAAACCCGAACCCGTACGGCCTGCCAGAAGACGCATTCGCTCTTTTCCGCGTTTTCCGTGTGATTCAGTGGCAAAAAATGAAAGGGTTTTCAAATGAACTACAGCACTTTGGAAATCACCCGCAGCGGCCAGGTGGCCACCGTCTGGATGAACCGCCCCGAGCTGCACAATGCGATGAACGAGCACCTCATCGCCGACCTGAGCGCCGCCTTCCGCGAGCTCAACCGTGACGACAGCGTGCGCGTGATCGTGCTGGCCGGCCATGGCAAGAGCTTCTCGGCCGGTGCCGACCTGGACTGGATGCGCCGCGCCGCCGGCTATACCGAGGCGCAAAACCTGGAAGACGCCAACAAGCTGGCCGCCATGCTCAAAGGCATTTACCGCAGCAAAAAGCCCGTCATCGCCCGCATCCATGGTGCCGCGCTGGCCGGTGGTACCGGCCTGACCGCCGTGTGCGACATTGCCGTGGCCACCGACGCCGCCCGCTTTGCCCTGACCGAAGTACGCCTGGGGCTGATTCCCGCCACCATCGGCCCGTATGTGGCCGACGCCATTGGCTGGCGCCAGGCGCGGCGTTACTTCCTCAGTGCCGAGCGCATCGACGCCGCTACTGCGCTACGCATCGGCCTGGTGCACGAAGTGGTGGCGGAAGACGCACTGGATAGCCGCATCGCCGAGATCGCCGCCGAGCTGGGCAAGGGCGCACCGCACGCGCTAGCCGCCGCCAAAGACCTGCTGGGCTGCCTGCACGACAGCTCGCCGCTGGACGACGAACTGCTGTCGGACACCGCGCACCGCATTGCCGCGATACGCATTACCGACGAGGCACGCGAAGGCCTGGCGGCCTTCTTCGAGAAACGCCCGCCGAACTGGGCCTGATCAGACAACTTGCTTGTAGCACCATTTTTGGCCACGAAACCCACGAAAAAACACGCCATTTCCCGTTAGCGAAACGGCCTTTCGTGTGCTTTCGTGGCCAAACAGGACACATCATGCACGCCTACCCTACCCCTTGCGCCAGCCCCGCTGCGGCCAACCCTGCAGCGGCTGCCACACCGGAAACCCGCCCCATGTTCAGCAAGATCCTTATTGCCAACCGCGGCGAGATTGCCTGCCGTGTCATCAAGACTGCCCGTGCCATGGGCATCCGCACCGTGGCGGTGTACTCCGACGCGGACGCAGGCGCCCGCTTTGTGAAGCTGGCCGACGAAGCCTGGCGCCTGGGCCCGGCCCCGGCGGCAGAATCCTACCTGAAGGCCGAGCTGATCCTGGACATTGCCCGCCAGAGCGGTGCCCAGGCCGTGCACCCCGGCTATGGCTTTCTGTCGGAAAACGAAGACTTCGCCGCCGCCTGCCAGGCAGCAGGCATTGCCTTTATCGGCCCGCCAGCCAGCGCCATTGCCGCCATGGGTAGCAAATCTGCCGCCAAGGCACTGATGGAAAAAGCCGGCGTACCGCTGGTGCCCGGCTACCACGGCGACGAGCAAGCCCCCGCCTTCCTGCAGGCGCAGGCCGACGCCATGGGCTACCCGGTACTGATCAAGGCCAGTGCCGGCGGTGGCGGCAAGGGCATGCGCATTGTGGAAAAAAGCGCCGATTTCGAGGCGGCGCTAGCCAGCTGCCAGCGCGAAGCACGCGCCAGCTTTGGCGACGACAAAGTGCTGGTAGAAAAATACCTGACCCGCCCGCGCCACGTGGAAATCCAGGTATTTGCCGATAGCCTGGGCGGCTGCGTGTACCTGTTCGAGCGCGACTGCTCGGTGCAGCGCCGCCACCAGAAAGTGCTGGAAGAAGCGCCAGCACCGCACCTGCCAGCCGACACCCGCCGCGCCATGGGCGAGGCCGCCGTGGCCGCCGCCCGCGCCGTGGGCTACGTGGGCGCCGGCACGGTGGAATTCATCATGGACGTAGACAGCGGGCAGTTCTATTTCATGGAAATGAACACCCGCCTGCAGGTAGAGCACCCGGTCACCGAAATGATCACCGGCCAGGACCTGGTAGCGTGGCAGCTGAAAGTGGCCTGCGGCCAACCTTTGCCGCTGGCGCAGAACCAGTTGCAGATACACGGCCACAGCATCGAGGCGCGCATCTACGCCGAAGACCCGGACAAAGGCTTCCTGCCGGCCACCGGCACGCTGGTGCACCTGGTGCCGCCGCCGGAAAGCGACTGCGTGCGCGTGGATACCGGTGTACTGCAGGGCGACAGCATCAGCCCGTTTTACGACCCGATGATCGCCAAACTCATCGTATGGGGCGAAAGCCGCGAAGCCGCACTGCAACAGCTGGACGCCGCGCTGGCCGCCTACCAGGTGGTGGGCGTTACCACCAATATCCGCTTTCTGCGCCGCATTGCGGCCAACGTGGACTTTGCCAGCGGCAACGTGGACACCGGCCTGATCGCCCGCCACCACGACAGCCTGCTGCCCGCCCCCGCTGCGCCCACCGCCACGCAGCTGGCGCTGCTGGCACTGGCCGAAGCACTGGCTAGCCAGGCGGGGGGCGATGATGCCTTTGCCACGCTATACGGCTGGCGCCTGAACAGCAGCCACCGCCGCACCATTGGCTTCGAGTTGGGTGATGAGCGCCACACTGTCACGCTAGAGCACAGCGCTAACGGCTACCACATCGAAGCTGCCGGCAGCACGCTGCTGGCACAAGCCACCCTGCACGGCCACACGCTGCGCGTGACACTGGACGGCAAGCAGCTAGCCGCCACCGTGGTGCGCCACGGCAGCCAGCGCGTGCTGTTTGCCGACGGCGAACGCGTGGCCGTGGATTACCTCGACCCGTATGCGTTTAGCGAAGCGGGCGTGCACGGCGAAACGCACCTCAAGGCGCCCATGCCGGGCCGCGTGGTGGCACTGGTGGCCGAAGCCGGCGCCCGCATCGCCAAGGGCGAGCCGCTGCTGATTCTGGAAGCCATGAAGATGGAACACACCATCACCGCGCCGGCAGACGGCGTGGTGAAGGCGTTCTACTTTGCCGCCGGCGAGCAGGTAGGCGACGGCGACGAGCTGGTGGACTTTGAGGCTGACTGATGCTGTTGGGTTAACATGGTGATCGTCGTCATCGCGTTGCCCACCTTATGAGTCGATACACCTTTGGCTGGCTAGTCACCCTGGCCGGCTTGGCTTTAGCGGCTTACCACCTGTTTGCACTCTGGCAGGCCTGGGATGCCAGGCCGCCAAACTCCGGGCTGTGGGCGTGGTTGCAACTTCTGCCACCCGACCCGGCCAGGCCGGGGCGACTAGGTGCACTCAGCAGCTTTATTCATCTGCTGTCCTGGATCGCTCCGCCCGGCTTGGCGCGGCTGCTCGTGCGCGCGGGCTGGGTAGCAGCCGGCTTATGGCTGGCCCGTTTTGGCTACCGCAGCCGCTATTGAATGATCTGCGCCCATCAGCAACGGGCGCGTGGAGAAAAACCGGCATGACACACGTAAAAATTGTGGAAGTCGGCCCGCGTGACGGGCTGCAGAACGAAAAACAGACCGTACCGCTGGCGGTAAAGGTCGAGCTGATTCAAAGGTTGGCCGCAAGCGGCCTGCTGAACATTGAAGCCGGGGCGTTTGTGTCGCCCAAATGGGTGCCGCAGATGGCGGACAGCGCCGAGGTGCTGCAAGCGCTGCCGCTGGACGGCACGGTGAACTACCCCGTGCTGGTGCCCAACGACAAGGGCCTGGACGCGGCGCTGGCAGCCGGTGTGCGCGAGATTGCCGTGTTTGGCGCCGCCAGCGAAGCGTTTAGCCAGAAAAACATCAACGCCAGCATTGCCGAAAGCCTGCAGCGCTTCGAGTCCGTGATGAAGCGCGCCACGGCGGCCAACCTGCGCGTACGCGGCTACGTGTCCTGCGTGGTGGGCTGCCCCTACGAAGGCGCGATCGCGCCGCGCAAGGTGGCCGAAGTAGCCAGCGCACTGTATGACATGGGCTGTTACGAGATCTCGCTGGGCGACACCATTGGCGTGGGCACACCGGACAAAGTGACCGCCATGCTGGATGCAGTAAGCGAGAGGGTACCGGTAGAAAAGCTGGCCGGGCATTTCCACGACACCTACGGCATGGCCATTGCCAATATCCACACCGCGCTGCAAGCGGGCGTGCACACCTTTGACAGTTCGGTATCCGGCCTGGGCGGCTGCCCGTACGCCAAAGGCGCATCCGGCAATGTGGCGACCGAAGACGTGGTGTATCTGCTACACGGCCTGGGTTACCACACCGGGGTGGATATGGATAAGCTGGTGGCGGCGTCCAGGTTCATCGCCAGCGCCCTTGGCAGGCCTGCCGGCTCGCGCCTGGCGCACGCTTGGGGTGCATGAACATGCACCATGACAAAGCATTAACACGCAACCGCTTAATAAAATACCCCGCCATTTTGCAGCGATAATTTAATATAAAAAATATTAATGTAAACAAGCTTTTAGCCGGTACGCGATGGCAAAATTTATTGCCATCTTGCCTTGCCAAGTCGGTTTTGCCCCCGTATCATGCAAACATATCGATAAGTTCATGCTCTAGTGAGCAGGAGAATCAACCATGACCAAGAAATTCATTCTTGCTGCAGCCTTGGTGGCATCCGTGTCGTTTGCAGCCACTTTTACTGCCGACATGGCTCCGGCTCAAGTACAGGCCCAAATTGCTGAAGCAGTCGCCAAAGGCGAGCCAGTAGGTGAATTGATTACCCAAGCTATAGCTGCAAAACTTGACAGTTCTGTGCTGGCTGCTGCTGCAGTTACTGCTGGCGCAAAACCAGCAGATATTGCCAAAGCAATGATGCAAGCAGGGGTTGATGC
This sequence comes from Neisseriaceae bacterium, assembly GCA_027489245.1. Taxonomy (GTDB): domain Bacteria; phylum Pseudomonadota; class Gammaproteobacteria; order Burkholderiales; family Chromobacteriaceae; genus Vogesella. Next base: position 57,933 of record JAIYAC010000020.1, read on the forward strand.
ACAAACGATTGCAAGTGCATTAGTCGCAGCTGGTGTCACACCGCAGCAAGCAATCGCCAGCCTGCAAGCAGCTGGTGCTGACGCAGCAACATTAGTACAAGTAGCCTTAGCACAAAACGTAGACCTGAACACTGTGGTATCGCCTACGGCTGCCGGCCCTGCACCTACACAGGCAGCCGCCCAGGCTAACGGTATTGGTACGTTTGGCAATAATCCAGCCCTATCTTTCCCTTCCAGCCCGACACTGGGCGGCGGTGGCGGTAGCAGCGTAAGCCGCAGCTAAGCCTGAACCGGCTTTGCTACACAAAAAACCGAACGCAAGTTCGGTTTTTTATTGCCTAACGTTAATGGAGAGACCGCATGCTGCGGACACCACACCTGCCAAAGCTGGCCTGGTGGCTGTTTTGCCTGACCCTGGTGCTGATGCCGCTGCCGCTGGGCGGCAACCGCTCGTGGGTGCTGCTGATTATCGTCCCCGGTCTGCTGGCCGTGTGGGGCCTGTTACTAGCCAGTGATGCTAGCCGGTACCAGCTGGGCCAGGCTATCGGCCAGAGCAAGCTCCCTCTGGCCTGCCTGGCAGGCATTGCCCTGCTGCAAACAGTGCAGACACTTACCCTGCCCGCCAGCTGGTTGGCCACCCTGTCGCCCGGCCTGACTACCCTATGGCAGGGCCAAGGCAGCCTGTCGCTAGACCGTTTCAACACCCAGCTCTACGCCACACTTACCCTGTGCTATGCATCGGCCTTTGTGTTTATCCAGTACTTTGCCCTGCAGTCTGCACGGCTGATAAAGCAGCTGCTGCTGGTGCTGGTGCTGGCGGGCATTTTTCAGGCAGTAGCTGGCATCTACCTGTACTCGGTGAATGCGGACTACACGCTGTTTTACTTTGCACTGCACCACGTGCGCACCATCGGCACCTTTACCTACCACAACCACTACGCCTTTTACCTGGTGATGACACTGTGCCTGGGGCTAGGACTGATCATGGCCGAGCCCGCCGCACAGCAAGGTGGTGGCTGGAAGCAGCACCTGAACAAACTGCTGGCCTTTGTGGAAAGCCGCAAAATGCTGCTGCGCCTGGGGCTGATCGTGATTGTGATTGCGCTGGTGCTGACCAAATCGCGCATGGGCAATGCCGCCTTTTTTACCGCACTGCTGGCCAGCATGGTCGTGTACCTGGCACTGGTAAAACCGCGTAACAAAAACCTGCTGTGGCTGGTAGCCAGCGTGGTGATTATCGATATCGTGGTACTCGGCAGCTGGGTAGGGCTGGACAAGGTCGCCGAACGCATCGGCAATACCGCGCTGAACAAGAACAGCGCCACGCTCAGCGCCATGATACGCGGCCAGGAAAACAGCCCGGAATGGCCACGCGATGAATCGGTAGAGGCACGCATGCTGCCAGCCGATTATGCAGCAAACATTATCAAAGACTATCCATTAACCGGCACAGGCGCCGGCACATTCTATACAATATTCCCTACGTACAAACCTGCTACTGTAAACCACTACTACGATCATGCGCACAATGATTATGTAGAGTTACTTACAGATCATGGATTTATCGGTATTTCACTGTTCGCCGCTCTTGTTCTGTGTGTCATAGCACGTACAATTGCGGTACTGAGACATAGAAGATCGGCGCTGGCCAAAGGCTTGGCTTTCTCTACGATCATGGCATGTTGCGCTGCACTATTACACAGTCTGGTGGATTTCAACCTGCAGGTACCCACCAATGCCATGCTGTTTACCTGCATTTTAGGCTTGGGCTGGAGTGCCGGATTCATCGAGCGGCCAGCCCGGCAGCTTTAATATCTGAATTTTTATCGAATAATGTGGAGCCCCACCATGTACAAACTCACCCCTCTAGCGCTAGCCCTGTCGCTGCTGAGTGGTTATGCCGTGGCGCAATCTGCCCCTAATGCTGCCATTCCGCAGCAACACGACATCTATAAAGCGTTTGACACCTACAAACCTAACGAACAAGCCGACCCGGATGGTGCCATGCGTGTGGGCAGCTTTTACCTGTACCCGCGTGTAGGCGTAAGCGTAGGCCACGACGACAACGTGACTGCCGTCAACAGCAACAAAGTATCGTCTGCAGTATGGAACTTCAGCCCCGCCGCCCTGCTGGAACACACCAACGGTGGCGACCGCTATACCCTGGGCTACAGCGGCTCGTTTACGCAGTACACCAATAGCAGCAGCGACAACACCGATCTGCATGAATTCCAAGGCCAGGCCGCCGTGCAGTACGACGACCGCCTGAATACCCTGTTCCGCGCCGGCATACTGCTAAGCGCCGACCCCCGCGAAACCACCGACCGCGCTACCGCCAGCACGCCGGACGAGTTCCGCAATAGCTACGCCGGCTACCTGGTAGGCTACGGCGCGCCAGAAGCACAAGGCCGCCTGGAAGCAGAAATCAACTACAACAACAAGCGCTACACCAATAACCGCGCCACCACCGCAGACGGCGATTTTGCCGCGCTGGACACCGCCGGCCGCTTTTACTACCGCGTGGCCCCCAACAGCAAAGTGTTTGTAGAAGGCCGCTACACCGACTACGACTACAAGCTGGCCAGCGCGGACCAGGACAGCACCGAACAGCGCCTGCTGCTGGGCTACACCTGGGAAGCCACTGCCGCCACCCAGGGCACCGTGAAAGCCGGTAACCTGAAAAAAGACTTTGCCCAAGCCAGCCGCCGCGACTTTAGTGGCCTGACCTGGGAAGGTGCCGTACGCTGGTCGCCACTGGAATACTCGGTAGTAGACCTGAACACCCGCCGCGCTACCGATGATTCCAGCGGTACCGGCGACTACATCAAGCGCAGCAACTACAGCTTGCAATGGAACCACAAGCTGACCGACCTGTTCTCTACTGTACTGGGCTACACCTACACCGACTCTAATTACGTAGGAGCGACCCGCCACGACAAGAAGAAGAGCTACAAAGCCGGTGTAAGCTACGACGCCCGCCGCTGGATGAAGGTATCGCTGGAGTGGACCACCACCGACAACAACTCCACCGTGCAAGCCAGCAGCTACAAACGCAACGTGATCATGCTCAATACCCTGATTGGACTGTAATTCATGGCCCTGAATGCCTTTCAACGTAGCTCTACGCTGAAATGCTGGCTGTCTGCATGCCTGCTCGCTGTAGCAGGCATGCAGCCTTTGGCAGCCAGTGCCCAGACCACCCTGCAGGTGCCTGTCGATTCTGCCAGCCTGTTTTCTACCTACCAGCTGGGCGCGGGGGACATGCTTACCATACGCGTGCTGGGCGAGCCGGAACTGACACTGGAAAAAATCCGCCTGACCGACGCCGGTACGCTGTCTTACCCGGTGCTGGGTGAAATACGCCTGCTAGGCCTGACCGTAGGCGAGCTGGAAAAAATCATCACCGACGGCCTGCGCGGCCGCTACCTGAAAAACCCGCAGGTATCCGTGCAAATGGACGAATACCGCCCGTTTTACGTAAACGGCCTGGTAGAAAAACCGGGCAGCTACCCCTACCAGCCGGCACTGACCGTGCGTAAAGCCGCTTCTATTGCAGGCGGCCTGAAGATTCGTGCCTCGGTAGACAAGGTATATGTGATTCGTGCCAACGACAAAAACCAGGACGCCATCAAAGCCGATATGAACACGCCCGTGTACCCGGGCGATACGGTTATTGTGGAACAAAGCTTTTTCTGATCGAAATGCTGATAGTGCGCTAAGCCGCGCGGAGAGACCGAATGTCGCTTTTTGGTGAAGAAACCAAACCCCAAGCCCAGGCCGCCAAACCTGCGCTGCTGCTGCAGGATAACGACCAGCAGCACACCTCCCCCCTGCTGGAATACTGGCGCATCGTGAATGCCAAAAAATGGGGCATTCTGGCGCTGGGCGTTGCCGTAGGTGCCGTGGCACTGGTCACCACCCAGGCCATGCGGCCAACCTATCGTGCCACGGCCGAAGTACTGATAGAAGCCAACAAGGCCAAAGTACTGTCTATCGACGAGGTATACGGCGGCGTAAGCAGCAACCGCGAATACTTCCAGACCCAGGCTGAAATCATGAAATCGCGCGAGGTAGCCCTGCGCGCCATCAAGAAACTGAAGCTGTGGGAGCACCCGGACTACAACCCGCGCCTGCAAAAACTACCAGTACACCAACCGGTGCTGGACATGCTGGGCATGGAACGCAAACCGCAACCACAGTGGAACGAAGAGCTGCTGGCTGCTGCCGTTTACCAGAAAATCGCAGCGGGTAAAGACCTGAATATCGAGCTGGTACGCCTGAGCCAGCTGGTCAACGTGTCTTTTGACTCTACCGATGCCAAAGTCGCTGCCGACTTTGCCAACGCCGTGGGCGAAGCCTACATCGAGAACGACCGCGAAGCGCGCTTCAAGATGACCCAGCAAGCCAGCGACTGGCTGCAAAACCGCACCAAGAGCCTGCGCGAAGCCCTGGAAACCTCCGAGCGCAAACTGCAAGGCTACCGCGAGCGCGCCGGTGTGATTACCGTAGACGCCAGCAACCAATTTGGTACCGGCAAGCTGATTGAAGAAGTAACCCAGCGCCTGGTAGAAGCCCGCATGCGCCGTGCCGAAGCCGAAAACGCCTACAACCAGATACGCGGCGGCAAAGTGCAAGACTTGGGCTCGCTGCCTGCCGTGATCCGCAACCCGCTGGTAGCCGAAGCCAAGAAACAGCTGGCAGACGCCGAGCGCAAGCACGCCGAAATGTCGCAGCGCTATGGCCCGGAACACCCGCGCATGGTCCAGGCAGAGGCCGAGCTGCAGTCGGCACGCGATAGCGCCAAGCGCCAGATCAACAGCATTGTGGCCAGCGTAACCAACGAGTACGAAGTAGCCCGCGCCACCGAGCGCAGCCTGGAAGGCACCTTGGGCCAGGCACGTAGCGGAGCACAAACCGACAACCGGAAAAACTTTGAGCTAGCTGTACTGGAACGCGAAGTAGCGTCCAACCGCCAGCTGTACGACATGTTTGTGACCCGCGCCAAAGAAACCGCCGCCTCGCAAGACCTGCAAAGCAGCGTAGGCCGCATTGTGGACATGGCCGAAGTACCCGAAAAACCGGTGGCCCCCCAAAAAGCCCAAGTTACCCTGATGGCCTTTGTACTGGCCCTACTGCTGGGTGCCGCCACCGCCCTGCTGCGTGCCCGCCTGGACAACACGCTGAAGCTGCCGGCCGACGTGGAAAGCAAGGTAAAACAGCCATTGCTGTCTACCTTCCCCATGCTGGACAAAAAACAGCGCCAGCAAGCTGCCCTGCTGAGCCAGCAAGACCCGCACACCCCATTTGCCGAGGCGGTGCGTACAGCCAAAACCGGCGTGCTACTGTCGGATATCGATCAGGAACGCCGCGTACTGCTGGTAACGTCCAGCGTAGCCGGCGAAGGCAAGACCACCACGTCTTGCAACCTGGCGCTGTCGCTATCGCAAAACAAACGCACCCTGCTGATAGACGCCGACATGCGCCGTCCGTCGGTAGCCGCATCGCTGGGGCTGGACCCGCACGCTGCCGGCCTGTCCGACCTGATAGCCGGTACCAAACAGCTGGCCGACGTGCTGCAACAGCTGCCGGGCAGCCAGGTAGACCTGATCAGCGCCGGTACCCTGCCACCCAACCCGCTGGACCTGCTGCTGTCGCGCCGTTTTGACGACCTGCTGGCCATGCTGAAACAGCAGTACGAAATAATCATTATCGACAGCACACCGTGCGAAATGGTGAGCGACGCGGTAGCCCTGGCACCGAAAGCCACCGGCCTGATTTACGTAGTACGTGCCGGTGAAACCGCCGCCCCGCTGGTAGTAAAAGGCACCCGCCGACTGCAGCGCGCCGGTGGCCACCTGCTGGGTATTGTGCTGAACGGTGCAGACCTGAAACAGGCCGAACGCTATGGCGACTACGGCACCTATGACCAGTACTACGGCAACTATGGCACACCCGCCAAAAAGTAAGGCCCCCGCTTGATAGACGTACACTGCCACCTGCTAGCGGGCGTAGATGATGGCCCGGCAGACCTAGCTACCGCGCTGGCGCTGGTGAAAGCCAGCGCCAGCAACGGCATACGCCAGGCCATCTGCACCCCGCATATCTACCCCGGCCGCTGGGACAATGGCTACGCCAACCTGCAGCCCGCGCTAGACCAGCTGCGCCAGGCCATGACTGCGGCCAACCTGGCGCTAGACATCAAGCTGGGGGCCGAGGTGCGCGTGTGCGACGAGCTACCGCAGCTGATACAAGCCGGGCGCATCCCCATGCTTGGGCATGTAAACGGCTACGATATCCTGCTGCTGGAAATGCCGGACCACCAGATACCCGCCTGCCTGTGGCAGCTCATACCCTGGCTAATGCGGCACAAGGTACGCCCGCTGATTGCCCACCCCGAGCGCAACAAAGCCTTGATGGCCGACCCCAGCGAAGCCAGCCGCCTCCACCGCGCCGGCTGCTGGCTGCAGGTGACCACCGGTGCCCTGCTGGGCAGCTTTGGCAGCCGCGCCCAGGCCACCGCCGAGCAGCTACTGGAAGATGACCTGGTGTACCTAGTAGCCACCGATACCCACAACCTGAAAGCCCGGCAACCCAATATGGCCCAGGCCCACCAGTGGCTAAGCCGCCGCTTTGATAGCGGCTACGCCGACATGCTCACCACCGAACACCCCGGCCTGCTGTACCACAGCACCCCCACCAGCATACCCACCCTGGAAGACACACCATGAAAGCCGCCGCGCCCTACGCACTGGTCCTGGCCATGGCAGGCTGCGCCGCCCTGGTGTTACCCGGTGCCCTGCGCACCGCCTGGCAAGACCTGGCGCTAGCCAAACCCCGCGCCATGCTGGAACGCGCCACTGCCGACCAGCAAACCCCGCTACTACTGGAAGAAACGGTAGCCATAGAGCGCCAGCTCACCCAGGCCAGCCTGGACAGGCAGCCCCCGCACCACCAGATACTGGACAACCTGGCCACGCTGTACACCCTGCGCACCCTGCGCGCCGGCCGTGTAGCTAGCGTGCAAGCCTATATGGCCGAGCGGGCAGAAAACTACTACCGCCAGTCTCTGGCGCTGCGCCCGGTAAACGGCCGCGCCTGGGCCAATATCGCCCTGCTGCGCATCCTTACCGGCGACCAAGGGCCGGTATACCAGCAGGCCCTGGCCACCGCCCTGCGCCAGGCACCCAGCGACTACAGCGTAAGCCGCAGCCTGCTGCTAGCCACGCTACCATTTGAAGACAAGCTGCCGCTCGCCAGCATGGCGTTTGCCCGCCAGGTGTACGCGCAGCAGAGCGAGCCGGCGCAAAAGCAGCTGCAACACCTGCTAAAACAACTACCCGGCCCCACCGCCCGCCAGCTACTGCAACCCTAGCGGCCAACAGCAGCGCAAAACAAATCGCCCCGGCCTGCACATGGCATACCGGGGCGTTTCTGTATCACGTATTGTAATGACATACTAAGAACAAAAACCTGGATAAAACTTAGCTAAAAATTCAGCGCTCCCAAATGGTAATAAGGCCGAGAATCTTGCAAACTGCACACCGTCACTGGAAAAATTCTCCATTAAGAAACTTACGTTGTGTGGCTTGCTTACTATCATACATACGGCATTTTTTTCACTTCCAAATTGCAAAATATTTCTAGCAAAAATCTCCGCCGGCTCCCTTGTTACAAATACCTCTTCAACCTTGACATCATGATCAAGGTTAAATTTATCAGTAAGTACTATCGCCTGCTTTCCTGACAAGTTTACCCTCATTTCCCTGACGAATGATTCAGGATTTTTACCATAGAGTCTTCCCAAGATCGCTTTAACTGAAACAAAATCCTTACTTTCGCTCTTTAAAACAGGCACATCTTTTACCTTGGGGTATGGCAATTGATACTTCTCATCAATAACTGGAACAGAGTGCCCAAAGGAGCCTATAGTCAATATTTTATCCCTATCAACACCAAACGTAGATTTTTTATAAATAGGTCTACCTATATCACCAATTGCAATATGACCATTTCTTGCCAAACTAAAAGAGCCTGAATCGTTGTGTGCATGACTTTTACTCACTCCACCCTTAAAAACAATAGCGATATCACTTAGATTTTCGGGCCTAAACACAAGAACACCACTACTATCAAAATAGTCATAACGCCCAATATCATTAGCTTGCAATACATTATTATTTTGAAAAAAAGCCACCATAGGAAAGCGAAATAGCCCAGCAATATTTATAGCTGAGCTAAATGGTAAAACAGCATCTTTTTTAACACCGCTATTATTCACATACCAATAATCGATGAAACGTTCAGGAGTCTTTCCATATATTGAATCACCAATCGATGAGTAAACATCACCACCCATATCAATTTTTTGACGAAAAAGAACAACACGGGAAAAACTAGGCCACGTAGATTCATCATTATCTACGATTTTTAATATTCTATGTTTAAAAAATTCAAGCTCTGCATAATGAGAAAGTCCATAATGCCAATAGTCTATACCTTCGTCAGCATAACCATCATGGGCAAAGGAATTTCTATAATCCTCAATTTTCTTATCAAGCAACATCAACAATCGCTTTTTTGCAGAGGCATTTTTACTATAATTCGCAACAACATAATATAAACCACGACCACAAACAGGAATCCAATTATTATCTGCCACAAACCACCAATTCTGATTTACAAAGCCATCCAGATCATTGTCAACCGCCTTAATTACTCTTTCATATATCACAGCATTAGTATTACTTATAATTCTTGGAGGCAGTTCTTTTTCCAAAAGGTGCGTTGTTTGTGCTAATTCAACCACCAACTGTGATGTAAACAAATCAAATATATAAGGTTTAGAAGTTTTGTTTGATAGCGTACCAATGTGGGCCGGCAAAACCCAACTTGGCTGACTGAGTAAAGTGCTCATTACTTCAGAAATCTTAGCCAGGTACCTGCCATCATACCGGACACACTCAGCAATGACTAATGGAAAAAGAAACATTTTCCTAGCATTAAGCATATCCTCTGCACTACGTCGGCTGCCATTGCGAAAGAACTCATCATATACCGACTCATCCCAGGGTGGGATAGGTTGATTAAGTTTTTTCTCAGCATCTTTTATTATAATTTTCACTCTAGCATTATCAGCTAGTGCATCCCAGTAGGAACGATTAGAACAGGGGATGCCAACACCATACGGCAATGCAAACGAAAAAATAGGAAATAAAAGAAAGAAAAAAAATCTTAACATGTAAGAATTACTCATCGGGAAAATCTGAAACTAGCACCATGCAAAAAACAAGAAATGCATTATTTGCGATTGTATTTAAAATGATAGTTTCCGTAAAACCGACAAAAGCTATATACAGGAGTATGATCAATTGACCAAATTTCTTTTCCCGCATTGAAAGCGACAGTAGCCCAGCATACCAAGAAAAGAAAACAACAGCCCCAAGTAGGCCTAAAGAGATCAAAACTTGCAAATAAAGATTGTGGGCTTGACCCACCGTAAAACCAACAGCATCAGAATTCAAACCCAAAATGTCTGCACTCTTTGCATAACCCCATCCAAATATCGGGCTTTCATAGAATTTATCTAGTACAATTTGCCAAATATCTGACCTTCCAGTGAATGAGAAAATTTCTTGCAAATCACCGGTTCTAGAAAAACCTCCCAAAAAGCTCTGAATAATATCAGGCGCAATTTGATATACCGAAAAGAGTACCAGAAAAAAAGCAATCAGAAATAGAATGAACTGAAAACCATAACCCATTACTGCAAAATAATAAAAAGAACCAAGAATCATTACTGCCATCAGATTAGTTCTGCTGTTTGTCAAAACCAAACCCAAAACGATAATAGCATTAGACAGAATACCATACTTAGAAAGAATGAAATCCTTTCCGAAAGTCATAGACAACAAAAGAGCTGAACCTAGCATAAAGCCTAGTGTATTAGGATGACCCGCGATACCTTGCATCCTTGGGCTCTGAAATATTACACCATCTTGCCAATACGTATAACGCCCAACCTCAGGAATAAAGTAATAGTAAAAAATTGATATCAATGTGAAAAATAATACAAAAGCGTGATAAAAATATATGATATCCCTGCCCAAAATGGCAGAGAACCTGTATGTTATCAGCAGCGCCATAATCAAGGTCATAACTGCATATGCTGGATAATAATCTCCTCTTACCAAAGCAAAAAAAAGACCCAAAAAAAGGAAAGCATGTATCCCCCAAAGCTTTTCAAGATATCCTTTAATATACGAAGATAGATATCTTAAGGAGAAGAAGAACAACACACCAGTTATGAGCAATCGGGATAGCACCTGAAAATCAATAGATCTTTCGGCATAATCGATGCTTTTCAGGCTTATCTGTGTTGAGAAAAAATATGCAAAAAAAGAAAAAATAATTATCCAATTGTATCTCTTATATAGCACGACTTATATCCTTGTAATTTATATGTGAAATTATAGCAAAGAAAAACCACCCGACAAGTATCGACACTGATGGATTATCCAATACTACATTGATCCCAATAATTACCGAAAGCAGCGTAAATAATAAACTACTAACTGCACCAGCCATATAGGCTTTCGTTAGACTCTCATACTGTTTAGAATAATGAACATGAAGATCGTAAAATCGTGAGTAGCTTACAACTATAAATATGAGGTACCATATTGCAAAGCCTATCACTGGGACATCAATCTTCTTCCCAAGAAAAAACTCCACACACCAAAAACAAGAAAATGAGATTACGCCGAACAGCATGCCTGCCAACACAAAACTACGCCTCACAGAGTTAAATGAAAAGCGTCCACTTTGTATAATTTTCACATTCTTTATCTCTAGTGATCTCAATATCACTTGAACCAGCTGAAATGCTGATCTATACACAAAAAGTAGTGCGACAACGTCTTTACTACACCACCATGAAAGATAAAAAAATGGGAGATGAACTATACTTATTTGCGCAAGCGACAAACCTGTCAGAGACTTTAGCTCTTGCTGCAGCATCAATCTAAAATCTATGGTTTTATAAAAACTAAAATTCTTTGCAAGCAATAATAACAAGCAAAATGCAATTTCTACAAACATTAAATTTAATATGTAACTTCTAGAAATCTCCCATCCGGCCAGCAAGGCTGCCAAACATGCCAAAAAGAAAATAATCTTTGACAAGAATATTGAGGATCCTATTTGGTACCTACATGACTCGTAGACAATATTATATAAAAAAACAATCGTAAATAATTTGAAAAAATTAAAATCAAAAACCCCGAAAACAAAAAAAGATATTATCCCAAAAAAAATACTAAGCAAGACAGAATTAGAATAAATTGGCACCGACGTACCAATTTTTAGCAACAAGAAATTTCTGTAAAACGACAAGAATACAAGTGCAGAAGTCTGCGACATGCCAAAATAGTATATAAATTCAAAATCTTTCATGCTCCCAAAATAAAAAATGATGGCAAAGTTTGCCATCGAAAATAGTATTGCCTCAAGAAAGCTAGCGATCCTTTTCACCGAACCAATCTTTCAATAAAGTCCAAAATACCTTTTGGTGATTGCATGGAAAAAGCATCAACGGAAAGTCTAATTTCAGATAGCATATCTTCTATCTGACTTTCATCATCACACACATACAAACCATTACTTTTGGATGCTTTAGTTTTAATGTGTTTCAAAGTGTCTAGCTGGTGGTTATTTCTATGCTCACCTAACTCGGCCAACCTTGGGCACACTATTATTGGTTTGCCATAGTCCAGTGCTGTAATGATAGAACCCATACCTGCATGAGATACAATCACATCGCACTCGTGCACAGCATTTTTGTATTCAGATGCATCAAGGTAGTTTTTGTAATTTTCAGGCAAATCTAACATTGTCTTGCCAGTCTGCCCAATAACTAGCACCGACTTACTCAACTCAATGCGTCGAACTTCCGCCACCAGCCTATCAAATGGTAGCTGAGCACCCACTGTTACAAAAATTTTCACAATACTGCCCCCACGTATTTGATCTTCCCATCTGCTATATGCTCCCACTGTGTCAATACACTGTCCGCATAAAAGCTTGCAATTTTTCCTGAGGCGGATAATTTCTCTGTATTAGCAATACTGTCGATCCACAGTGTTTTACAAAAAAATAACTTTCCGACAAACAACATGATTGCACCAGGTAGTGCTCCAGTGGAAACCACTAGATCCGGACGCTCTTTTGCGATTATTTTTACTGATTCCCAAAATGCAACTGGTAATTTATGTAAATCAGATCGCGAAAAGTCAGTCACCATATAATGGACTTCAGCCGTCGCTATTTCACCAGCAGTTGCACGCGTTCTGACAATGACCTTTTTGTAATTATCAAGACAAGAAAAAATACGTTTCAATTGAACGTAATGGCCACCTGTTGATGCGACAAAGATGATTTTTTTCATTATTCTAAAATACCAAAATGTCCTGTCGATATATTTTCTTTTATTACCACAGCAGGGTTTCCTGCCACTATTGATCTTGGTTTAACATCCTTGGTCACTACGGCACCAGCTGCAACAATAGCATTGTCGCCTACAGTCACCCCAGGCATGATGATAGCGTTGGCACCGATGAAACAATTTTCTCCAATTCGTGTTGTAGTGTGGAGCTTTCTAACCATGTCGTGCGTCAGCACAACTGCACCAAACGCGATATGTGTATAGGCACCGACGTGCAATCCTTTTGGATTTGTTTTGTCCAGCTTTGCTTTTAGTGAAATAAGGGCAGTTTCATGTATATTCATCCCAAAGAGACCACTGAGATAAAATTTATTCCTACCTCGCAATATGAAATGTCGAAGATAGACATGAATGAATCTCTTCAAGTTCATCTTGTACTCTCGTCTCTTTCCCACTCAGGTGGATTTGAAGCTTGCATTTTCGATCTTATCGCTGAAATAAAAACAACAGTCATATAAAGAAGGAAAGGTAGCCAACCTGCTTCTTTCACAATCCCCTTCATTAATGAAGACGCTTTGTTTTTATATGAACTACCACTTTTTTTGAACAATTCACCTAGTTGCTTATTACCTAATCTGCTTCTGGTTTTTATCTTTAAAAGGCTAAGAAAATTATTTGGCTGAGAAACAATAGCAACAGCACCATCAATTTTCTTGAAAGTCTTGTCTGCCATTTTAAATTTTACATAGCCATCATCAGCAATAACATTTGGCAGGGGAAAGATATAATCTAGCAACCTGCTATTCACTAGATAGTTCCCACAGCTCACCATTCCTTTCATGAAAGCCGGGGAACTCTCCAGTGCTTTGTAATACTTGCGCACCCAAAATGATCTGGATTTATTGAAATTCACTTCAGTTGCTGCCAAATCCCAACCATCTTGCTTACAAAAATCTACTATTCTGCTAATAGATTCAACACCCACTATCACGTCCGCATCCTGCACAAGTACATGACCAGATTTTATATCTCTGACAGCATGGTTTATCGCTTTTATCTTGCTACCTTCACGCAGTGAAATTACTGTCACAAAATCAAACTTCTTCGCTTCTGCTTCAGTCAAGTCAGTACAACCGTTACAAACTACAAACACTTTTACATGCCCAGTTGCAGCGAACGCATGATAAGGTGCAATGACCTTACCAATTGTACGTGCCTCGTTGTAAGCTGGGATAATGACATTAAGCATCTTTATCGTCCAAGGCATGATTGCCACGCCCGATTGCGTAGTAAGTTATACCTTTCTTATCAAGACGTTCTGGGTCATACAGATTGCGACCGTCAAATACTACCGGCGTCTGCAGTGCCCCTTTAATGCTATTAAAATCTGGGGCCTTGAACTGCTGCCATTCGGTGCAGATGACCAGCGCGTCGGCGCCTTGCAGGGCGGCTTCTTTGGTGCCCATCAGCACCAAGTCGGCACGGGTGCCGTAGATACGCTGGGTTTCTTCCATGGCTTCCGGGTCGTAGGCTTGCACGCGGGCGCCGGCAGCCCATAGCTGTTCCATCAGCACTCGGCTGGATGCCTCGCGCATGTCGTCGGTATTGGGTTTGAATGCCAGGCCCCACAGTGCAAAGGTTTTGCCGCTGAGGTCGCTGCCAAAGTGCTTGGTAATGTATTCAAACAGCTTGCGCTTCTGGCGATGGTTTACCGCCTCTACCGCCTGCAGCAGCTGTGGCTGGTAGTCGATGCTTTCAGCGGTACGTACCAGCGCCTGCACGTCTTTCGGGAAGCACGAGCCGCCGTAGCCGCAGCCAGGGTAAATAAAGTGGTAGCCAATGCGCTCGTCCGAACCTATGCCTTTGCGTACTGCCTCGATATCCGCCCCTACCCGTTCGGCAATATTGGCCATTTCGTTCATAAAGCTGATCTTGGTGGCCAGCATGCAGTTAGCCGCATATTTGGTGAGTTCGGCGCTGCGCACATCCATCACGATAATGCGCTCGTGGTTGCGGTTAAACGGCTCGTACAGCTCGCGCATTACCGCTACGGCGTCGGCGCTGTCAGTGCCGATAATGATGCGGTCTGGCCGTTTGCAGTCGCTTACTGCCGCACCTTCCTTCAGAAACTCCGGGTTCGATACCACGGTAAAGCCAAGCTGGCTGCCGCGCTGGGCCAGTATGCCCTGCACGTGCTGGCTTACTTTGTCGGCGGTGCCTACCGGCACGGTGGATTTGTTCACGATGACTTTATCGCTGGCCATGTGCTGCGCCACGGTGCCAGCTACGGCCAGCACGTATTTCAGGTCGGCCGAGCCGTCTTCGTCTGGCGGGGTGCCTACGGCAATAAAAATCAGGTCGGCAAAGTGCACGCCTTCTTCTGCCCGGGTGGTAAAACGCAGACGGCCCTGGGCGTGGTTGTCTTGCACCAGCGGGGTAAGGCCGGGCTCGTAGATGGGGATAATGCCTTTGTTCAGGTTGTCGATCTTGGCCTGGTCTACGTCTACGCAGCAGACATGGTGGCCAGCGTCAGCCAGTACGGCAGCTTGCACCAGGCCGACATAGCCGGTGCCAAATACGGTTACGTTCATGATTTATTGCTCTTTATATCGATAAATTTGCCGGGTTGCCTTGTGCGCTTTAGTAAGCGTTTTTGTTCACAAAGCCCTTGAATACCGTCAGAAACACAATGCGCAGATCCAGCCATACCGACCAGTGCTCCAGGTAGTGCAGGTCGTATTCCACGCGCCATTTCATTTTGTCTATGGTGTCGGTTTCGCCGCGCAGGCCGTTTACCTGGGCCCAGCCAGTAATGCCGGGCTTCATCTTGTGGCGCAGCATGTAGTTGGGGATCAGCTCTTTGTAGTAGTGGTTGTGCTGTATGGCGTGCGGGCGCGGGCCCACTATGCTCATGCGGCCTTGCAGCACGTTGATGAACTGCGGCAGCTCGTCCAGGCTGGTGCGGCGCAAAAAGGCCCCCAGCGGGGTAATGCGGGCATCGTTTTTGGTGGCCTGGGTCACTTTGTCGTGCTCCTGGTGCACCGCCATGCTGCGAAACTTGTACACCACGATTTCTTCCCCACCCCAGCCGTGGCGCTTCTGGCGAAAGATCACCGGCCCGGGCGAGGTCAGCTTCACGGCTGCGGCAATGCCCAGCATCAGCGGGCTGATCATCAGCAGAATGATGCTGGCCAGGATGTAGTCTTCTATCTGCTTGATCAGGCGGTTTACGCCGCCCAGGGCGCTGCCGCTAATGTCCAACATGGGTACGCCCATGATGAAGGTGACGCCGTGGTTGATCATGCGGTAGGTCAACAGGTCTGGCACCACGCGGATATCGGCGGCGCTGTGCTTTAGTGCCTCTAGCACAGCAGGGATGCTGGAGGCTTCGTGGGCGGGCAGGTTGATCCACACTTCGTCGTAGGTGGCGTCGCTGGCTAGCTGGGTAATGCGGGCCAGGTCGTTGGCGCTGACCTGGCGCGTGACTTTAAAGCCGCTCCACGATGCCTGGCGGGCACGCTTGGCCAAGTCGTTGCTCATGGGGCCTTTGCCTATCAGCAGCACTTCGCGGGTGTTGACACCACGACGGTGCAGCCAGCGCAGGGCCTGCACGACCACGGTACGCTGCAGCAGCAGTAGCGGCAGCATGCCTGCTATCCAGGTGCCTACGAATATGCGCGAATACGCCTCGGAGCTTTTACTGAAAAACAGCCACGACAGCAGCAGGCCTACGGTAATCACCCACACCAGCACCACGCGGCCATACATGGCCTGCCACGAGCCACCGCGGAAAGACTGGTACACCAGCGACGAGCACAGCATGGCCAGCAGACTGGTAGCCACTATCAGGCTGTCGTAGCCCAGTGGCAGGGTGCCACTGCTGCCACCAAAACGCAGCCAGGCCGCCAGCTCGGCGGCCTGCCATACAGTAAGGGCATCCAGTAATAGAATGATGTTGCTAACGATGGCAGAACCTTGTTTTAGGCGGCCGGTTTTCATGGTGTACATCCTGCAGTAAGCATACCGCCGCAATGGGGTAAGGCGGCGTGGTATTTCGATGGTTGGCTGGTCTCGGTCGTGTCGCCATTATTTCATCGATATTTTACAGCAATCAGACAACTTTCATGAATGCCAAGCGGTTTTTTTTATACTTAATCTTATAGGATAAGCTGCACAGCCGTGGTGCATAGCACCATAAGCCTTTGATTATAAAAAAAATAGCCACCAAAGGCGGCTATGACAGCATATGTTATTAAAATGGATGTTTAAAATTGACATCCAATTGAAGGTATTTTTGTTTCGATTCGGTGTTGATGCTGCACCACAGCAATACTACTCCCCCCCAGCTACGGCATGAAAACCCAGGCTGCGCGATATGGCCGCAGCACAGGCGGCCAGCTGCTGCGCCAGCGCACCATCCCATGCGGGGTCAAAATCTGCGGCGGGGCCTAGTGTGGTCATGGCGAGTGCCAGCTGGCCGCTGCTGTCGAATACCGGCGCCGATAGCGCATTAATGCCGGGCAGCGGGTAGCCCACAGCACGGGCCATGCCATGCTGGTGCACCTCGGCCAGCATGGCGGGCAGGTCGGTCTGCTGGCCGGCAGGCTGGTGTGCCAGCTCGGTTTCGATCATGCCGCGTGTGAGCTCGGCCGGTAGCCAGGCGGCAAACACGCGGCCGGTAGCTGAACCCAGCACCGACATCACGCTGCCAGTGCGCATATTGATATGCACCATGCGGTTGCATTCCACGATACGCACCACGGTAGGGCCGTGGTTGCCCCACACAGCTAGTGCCACGTTCTGGTTGATGTCCAGCGCCAGGCGCGTGGCGGCATCGCTGGCTATTTTTACCGCATCCAGCCCGTGCAGGGCAGTCAGGCCCATCTGCAGGGCAAAGCTACCCAGCCGGTACTGGCCGGTAACGCTGTCCTGCTCTACCAGCCCCAGCTTGCCAAAGCTCACCAGGTAGGGGTGAGCTTTGGCGGGTGGCATGCCGGCGCTGCGCGCCAGGTCTTTCAGCATCATGGGGGTAGCCGCCCGCACCAGCGCTTGCAGCAGGGTGCCGCCTACTTCTATGGATTGAATGCCACGGCGGGGGTCTTTTTCTGCGTCCATAACGATAAATGAAGATAAGTGTGGCCACAGTGTAGCATTGCTGCCTTGCGGCAATGATTCGTTAATATCAAACTTATTGAGCAATATATAACAATGCAGTATGGTGCTGGCCATGCAGCCACCGCTGCCCCGTACAAGGAGACACCCATGCTGATTCAGAAAATTCACCACGTGGCCTACCGCTGCAAAGACGCCAAAGAAACCGTTGAATGGTACGTAAAGCACCTGGACATGAAGTTCGTACTGGCCATTGCCGAAAACGAAGTACCGTCCACCAAGCAGCCAGACCCCTACATGCACGTGTTTCTGGATGCTGGCCAGGGCAATATCCTGGCGTTTTTCGAGCTGCCAAACAGCCCGGAAATGGGCCGCGATACCAACACCCCGGCCTGGGTGCAGCACCTGGCGCTGCAGGTAGACAGCATGGACACCCTGCTGGCCACCAAGGCACGGCTGGAGGCGGCAGGCATCAAGGTGCTCGGCCCCACCAACCACACCATTTTCCACAGCATTTATTTCTTCGACCCTAACGGCCACCGCTTGGAGCTGGCCTGCAATACTGGCACGCCCAAAATGATGCAGATGCTGGACGAGGTGAAATGGGACATGCTCAACGAGTGGGCAGCGACGCGTAAAGCACCACAGCACGCCCGCTGGATGCACGATGGCAGCTACCAGGAAGACTGAGCCTGTTACGTTAACGTAAGTCGTCGTACACTAGCGCTAGCGCCTGGCCATACCGCCGGAATAACACGACAAAGAGGAGACCCCACCCATGCACGCACCGGATACCCCAATCTGGCAGCCCGCCCCGGGCCGCGCCGCCGCCACCCATCTGGCGGCGTTTAGCAAGCTGATGTCCACCGTAGACGGTGCACAGTATGCCGACTACGCCAGCCTGTGGCGGGCCAGCGTAGATCGGCCAGACCGCTTCTGGAACCAGGTATGGGACTACAGTGGCGTGCTGGGTGACAAAGGCAGCATTGCCCTGCAGCAGGCAGGCACGATGCGCGAGGCGCGGTTTTTCCCTGAAGCCGGGCTGAACTACGCCGAAAACATGCTGCGCCGTAAAGACGACGCGCTGGCGGTCACCTTCTGGGGCGAAGACCGGGTCAAACGCGAGCTAAGCTGGTGGGAGCTGAACGACCTGGTATCGCGCCTGCAGCAGGCCATGAAAGAACATGGCATCCAGCGTGGCGACCGCATTGCCGGCTATATGCCCAATATGCCGGAAACCCTGGCCGCCATGCTGGCCGCCACCAGCCTGGGCGCGGTGTGGACCAGTTGCTCGCCGGACTTCGGCACCGATGGCGCTATCGACCGCTTTGGCCAGACCGCGCCGCGCATCCTGTTCTGCCCGGATGGCTACTGGTACAACGGCAAGCAGGTGCAGATTCTGGACAAACTGCGTGTTATCGCTGCCGGCCTGCCATCGGTGGAAAAAATCGTGGTGGTGCCCTACCTGGGCGACACCGATGCCTTTGCGGCCAACCTGCCGCAGGCCAGCACGCTGGATGCTTTCCTGCAGGGCTTTGTCGCGCGCGAGCTGGTGTTTACCCGCGTGCCGTTTAACCACCCACTGTTCATCCTGTATTCCAGCGGCACCACCGGCAAACCCAAATGCATTGTGCACGGGCACGGTGGCACCTTGCTGCAGCACCTGAAAGAACACCAGCTGCACGCCGATATTCACGCGGGCGACCGCCTGTTCTACTTCACCACCTGCGGATGGATGATGTGGAACTGGCTGGTGTCCGGCCTGGGCAGCGGCGCCACACTGATGCTGTACGACGGCTCGCCGTTTGCCAAAGGCGGGCACATCTTGTGGGAGTACGCCCAAGCCTACCGCTGCACCCACTTTGGCACCTCGGCCAAGTACATCGACGGCCTGAAGAAAATCGACCTGCAGCCCCGCCTGCACTACGACCTGTCCTGCCTGCGCGCCGTGTTCTCCACCGGTTCGCCACTGGTGGCAGAAAGCTTCGACTGGGCCTACGACGCCATCAAGGCGGACATGAACCTGGCGTCCATCTCTGGCGGCACCGATATTGTGTCGTGCTTTGCGCTGGGTTGCGCCGCCCTGCCGGTATACCGCGGCGAGCTGCAGTGCCGCGGCCTGGGCATGGCGGTAGAGATACGCAACGACCACGGCAAGCCGGTACAGGGCGAAAAAGGCGAGCTGGTGTGCACCAAGCCCTTCCCGTCCATGCCTGTGGGCTTCTGGGGTGACGACAGCGGTGAAAAATACCGCAAGGCTTACTTCGACCGCTTCGCCGACGTGTGGTGCCACGGCGACTACGCCGAGCTGACCGAATACGACGGCATGGTGATCTACGGCCGCTCCGACGCGGTGCTGAACCCCGGTGGCGTGCGTATCGGCACGGCAGAAATCTACCGTCAGGTGGAAACCTTCCCGCAGGTACTGGAAAGCATCGTGGTGGGCCAGCGCTGGCAGGACGACGAGCGCGTGGTGCTGTTTGTGAAGCTGCGCGACGGCCAGGCACTGGATGCCGCACTGACGGCGGCCATCAAGGACAAAATCAAAAACGGTGCCAGCCCGCGCCATGTACCGGCCAAGATCCTTGCCGTAGCCGATATCCCCAAAACGATCAGCGGCAAGATTGTAGAGCTGGCGGTGAAAAACGTGATTCACAACGAGCCGGTAAACAACCTGAGCGCACTGGCTAACCCGGATGCGCTGCAGCTGTTTGCGGGGCTACCCGAGCTGCAAAGCTAGCCTTTACCGTGCGGCCAACATCAGGTTGGCCGCAACCGCACAAACAACAAGGCCACCGCATGCGGTGGCCTTGTCTTTGGGCGCCGGGGCTTAGCGTGCTGTCGGGACCCGCTGCAGCAGGTAGTACACCTCGTGCTTGTCACGCGGGCGGCTGCCCTGCCAGCGCAGCTGCCAGCCCGCCATCTGCGGCGGGCGATCCTTATCTCCCACCGCCAGCTGCAGTGTGCACGGCACCGGCTGCCCTGCCGCTACCGGCTTCAGGCGCAGCTGGGCGTAGTACTGCCAGCTCACACGCGCCATCATCTGGCGGGTGTCGATAGCCACGCATTTATCCCCTGCCGGCATGGCTTTCATCATGCCGGCTACTACCGGCTGGTAGCTCTTGGCGGCATCCAGAAACGGTAGCCACAGGGTGAGTAGCAAACCCCATAGCAACGATAGCCCGGCAGCCCAGTTGGTAATGGCCTGGCGACCACGCAGGTGACGGCGCGTGACTGCCCACACCCAGACTGCCGATGCCAGTAGCGCCAACAGCACCGCCAGCAGCGATACCTGTGGCGTGTAATAGGGGCTAAAGTACTCGGCCCTGGCGGCCAACCTGGCCGGCCAGCCAAAGTTCATGGCCGCCCAGCCCAGCCATACCAGCACGGCAAAGAAGCCAAAGGCCATCAGGCCAAACCAGTTCAGGAAAGCCGCCGCGCCACGACGCAGGCTGTCCAGCTCTACGGCAGCTAGCACGGCCAGCGGCAGCAGAAGCGGCATGGCTTCTTCGGTATGGCTGTTGTTGGAGAACGTCAGCAGCAATAGCAGCACCGCAAAGCTCAGTAGCGGCAGCTGCAGCATGGGCAGCTCGTAACGGCGGTTTTTCCATAGCGCCCAGGCGGCCAGTGGCCAGGCAGGCCAGGCGTACCACAGCACCAGCTTGGGGTAATAGCCTATTTCGTGAAACAACCCGATGCCGCCAAAGCCGTGCAGCGGCCCCAGCGCGTAGGCCTGCCACCATTGCTGAAACACCAGCGGGTAGTCTTTATACAGCGCCCACGGCCATACCATCAGCAATGGCAGGGCAAACAGCAGGGCCATGGCCAGGGTGATGGCGTAGCGCTTGTTACGCCAGCTGGCAAAGGCAGGCAGCAGCAGCGCCACGCTCCACACCAGCATCAGCTGCAGCAGGTTGGTAGACAAAAACACCACCACGCTGGCGGCGCCCAGCAGCGCCCCCGCCAGCGCGGGGGATCGCCAGCTCAGCACCATGGCGTACAGGGCGGCAGAAAAACCGGCGAACCCGGCAACCACAGGGTTCATTTCGTGCCCGGTAACAATCAGCCCCAGGCAGCCAATCAGGATCATCACCACGCTGCGGCCGTGGCGGCGGCCGATCAGCTCGCGCCCTACCCCGCCGGCAAACGCCAGCGCCACCGCCATGAATAGCGGGGTAGCCAGCCGGGCGGCGTCGTGCAGGGGGAGTAGCCATGGCGACAGCAAGCGTGCCAGGCCGGCGGCTACCCAGTAGTACAGCGGCGAGTTTTCCAGATAAGGCTGGCCGTCTATGGCGGGCAGCAGCCAGTGGCCACCGGCCACAAAGCCCTGTACCACAGCGGTGACATAGGGCTCATCCGGCTTCCAGGGGGTATGCCCCAGAATGCCGGGCCATAGCCAGACAAAGCACAACAGCAAGAGTACCCAGGGTTTTTCGGTAGGCCGGGCGGCAACCTGGCTCTGCGCGGAATAAGTCAGCATGCGCGGACATGACCAAGTGAAAGTAAGCCGACATTGTAGTGATAATCGCCGCGCGCACCTAGCAGGCAAAACAAACGCCACGCGGCAGGCGGCGTGGCGTGGGCGGGCAAACCGGCTTGCCGGGCTAGCCTAGCTGGCCGCGCAGGCGCAGGCCCAGGCGGGCGATGGCGATTTTCAGGTCGATACGGCGCTTTTGCAGCGAATTGCGCAGCTTGTTACGGCGGCGCTGGCGTTTGTGTTCGGGGGCGGCCTGCAGGCGTTTCAGCTCGTCTTCGCGCCAGTGGTGCTGGGCGCACGCGGCGGCCAGCTGTGGCACCGACAGCCCTGGCGGCTGTGCGGCAAAAAAGCTGGCCAGGTACAGCGGCGCTTCGTAGCTGTAGTTCCAGTAGTGGTGCAGCGCGGTATCCAGCGCCACCATCTCGTAGCGGCTGCAGGCGACCAGCGACAGCGCAAATTGCTCTACCCAGTTACGCGGCACCACGCGGGTAAACAGGTAATCGCTGACGCGGATCGTGTCATCAAAAAAGGCTGTACTACCCGCCGGTACACCAATGGCGCCAGCGTTCCACATCAGCAGGCTTGAGGTATCGGCAATACCCAGCTGCTGCAGCTGCGCCTGTTTTTGCTGTACGTAGCGGTGATAATCGGGGAAGAATGCTGGCGAAAACGCGCCCTCGGCCACGTGCATGCAGCACAACGGTGCCTGGCCGCCGTCGCCACGCAGGCGGCTGAAGATATTGTCCGGCAGGTGTAGCCAGCGGGTGTCGCAGTCTACGTACAGCAGCGGGCCATCCAGCTCGGTACTGGCGCGGCGCAGAACATTCAGCTTGATGCGGTGCACGTAGTCAAACGGGCCACGGAATGCGGCCAACTCGCTGCGTTGCAAGACAATGGCCCGAATCAGCGGGTGCTGCGGTACTTCGCGGGCATCGTCGGTATACACCACGATACGGATATCGCTGCGCTGCTGTTGCAGCAGCAAATGCAGCAGGGTCAGCACCGAAAAGCGGGTCTGGTCGTGGTATTTGCGGCTGCCGTGCGACAGGTACACGATATTGACGGGCATCATCTAACAAGCTCGAAAACGTAAACCGGCATAGTGTAGACGATATGACTACGCGCTGTAGCTGACATTTCAGCCAAGGCTGGCTTGCAGGGCGCCATGGCTACACGACAGACATGAAAAAAGGCAGCCGTAGCTGCCTTTATGTCCATCTTGCAAGCGTGAATTAGCGCTTGAAGAAGTTGCCGAACTTCTGGTTGAAGCGATCAACGCGACCAGCGGTATCAACGATCTTCTGTTTACCGGTGTAGAACGGGTGGCACTGGGAGCACACTTCAATGTGGAAGGCGTCTTTAGCCATGGTGGACTTGGTGGTGAACTGGTTACCGCAGGAGCAGGTAACGGCTACTTCTTTGTAGTTCGGCTGGATATCGGCTTGCATGGCTTTTCCTTTTAACTCGGGTACAGGGGTTTTGCCTGTACTTCTTCAAAACGCGTGATTATCCAGACTAAAACCGGCATTGGCAAGGAAAAGCTGGCTGCGGCCAACCTTTCCTGCTATATGCACGATGTTTTCTGCTCAGGCACGGCGCCAGGTGGTGGCACCGGCGCTATCTTCCAGCACGATGCCGGCGGCGGTGAGCTCGTCGCGGATACGGTCGGATTCGGCCCAGTTCTTGGCGGCACGTGCATCCTTGCGCGCCTGGATCAGCGCCTCGACCTGTTCGGCACTCAGGCCGCCCTCGGCGCTATCGCCTTGCAGGAAAGCTTCCGGGTCGCGCTGCAGCAGGCCCAGCACACCGCCCAGGTCTTTCAGCAGGCGTGCCAGCGCCAGGTCTTTGCTCTTGTTCACTTCGCCAGCCAGCTCGAACAGTACCGACACCGCTTCGGAGGTGCCAAAGTCGTCGTCCATGGCTGCCTTGAAGCGTGCGGCGTACGGGTTGGCCCAGTCGATAGCGGTGCTAGCCGGCAGGTCCAGGCCGCGCAGCGCCGTGTACAGGCGGGTGAGGCCTTGCTTGGCATCGTTGAGGATGCCGTCGGTAAAGTTCACCGGGCTGCGGTAGTGGCTGCGCACGATAAAGAAACGGATGACTTCGCCGTCGAAATGGCCCAGCACGTCGCGGATGGTAAAGAAGTTGCCCAGGCTCTTGGACATCTTGGTGCCATCCACATTGATAAAGCCGTTGTGCATCCAGTAGTTCACGTACTGGTGGCCGTGTGCGCCTTCACTTTGGGCAATTTCGTTCTCGTGGTGCGGGAACTGCAGGTCTTCGCCGCCACCGTGAATATCGAAATGCTCACCCAGGTGGTGGCAGCTCATGGCCGAGCACTCGATGTGCCAGCCAGGGCGGCCAGCGCCCCACGGGCTTTGCCACTGCGGCTCGCTCGGCTTGGCGGCTTTCCACAGCACAAAGTCGAACGGGTCGCGTTTGTTCGGATCCACGTCGATGCGCTCGCCGGCGCGCAGGCTTTCCAGCGTTTTGCCGGACAGCTTGCCGTAGCCGTCAAACTCGCGCACGGCGTAGTACACGTCGCCATTGGGCGCCGGGTAGGCCTTGCCACGGTGAATCAGCTTGCTGATGATGTCCTGCATGCCGCCAATATGCTGGGTGGCGCGCGGCTCGAAGGTTGGCCGCAGCAGGCCCAGCGCTTCGGTATCGGCGTGCATGTCGGCGATGGTTTCTTCTACCAGCGCCTCGGCGGTAATGCCACGCTCGGCAGAACGCTTGATGATCTTGTCGTCAATATCGGTAATATTGCGCACATAGGTCACGTCGTAGTTGCTGGCAGCAAACCAGCGGTAGATCACGTCAAAGGCGGTGAGCATACGGGCGTGGCCGATATGGCACAGGTCGTAGACAGTCATGCCACACACGTACATCTTTACCTGGCCGGGTACGAGCGGTTTGAATTCTTCTTTCTGGCGGGTCAGTGTGTTATAGAGCTTGAGCATGGCGTCTTAGCCTGTATCGGTTATCTAACGAACCGCTATTGTAGCAAAGCCGTCAAGCCCCTAGCGTGTAGCGTGGCCAGCCGCTGGCAGGCTTGGCCAAAACAACAAAACCAAGACAGGAGTAATGCATTGTGAATTGGGGAAGCGAAGTGCTGGCCAGCCTGGTATGGCTGGGCGAGGCCATGGTGATTACCCTGCTGCTCAGCGGCGGCGCGCTGTGGCTGCTGACACGCCACACGCAGTGGGGGCGACAGTTCTGGCAGCTATCGGGCGACTACTTTCAGCCGGGTAAACACGGCTGGCGGCCCTTGCTGAGCCTGCTGCTGATTGTGCTGGTCACCCTGGCCGGCGTGCGGCTGAGCGTGCTGTTTTCCAACTGGTACAACGGCATGTACACCGCGCTGCAAAAGCTGGACCAGAAAGCCTTCTGGGCGTCCATGCTGCTGTTTGCGGCGCTGGCCACGGCACACGTTGGCCGCGTGCTGTTTGAATATTACCTGCAGCAGGCGTTTGTAATCCGCTGGCGGCAGTGGCTGAACGAACGCCTGCTGGGGCAATGGCTGCAGGGTCAGGCTTACTACCGAAGCCACCATCTGGCGACCCCGGCGGATAACCCGGACCAGCGTATCCAGCAGGACATTACCAGCTTTGTCAGCAGCAGCCTGTCGCTGTCCATGGGCGTAATCGACGCGCTGGTGTCTACCTTCGAATTCACCATCATCCTGTGGGGGCTATCGGGCGCCCTGGCCATCTTCGGGGTGGAGATTCCACGCAGCACGGTATTCATTGCCTACCTCTACGTGATCATTGCCACGGTGTTTGCCTTCCGTATTGGCCGCCCGCTGATCCGCCTGAATTTCCTGAACGAAAAACTCAATGCCGACTACCGCTACAGCCTGATGCGGGTACGCGAGTACAGCGAGAACATTGCTTTTTACCGCGGCGAGCAGGTAGAGGGCGCAGGCCTGCGCCATCGCTTTGGCGCAGTCATCGACAATATCTGGGCGCTGGTTTTCCAGAACCTGAAGCTGACCGGCTTCAACCTGACCGTGAGCCAGACTGGGGTGATTTTCCCCTTCTTGCTGCAGGCCAAGCGCTTTTTTGCCAAGGAAATCTCGCTGGGTGACATGGTGCAAACCGCCCAGGCATTTGGCCAGCTGCAAACCAACCTGTCGTTCTTTCGCACCTCGTACGACAACTTTGCCGAATACAAAGCCGTACTGGACCGCCTGACCGGCTTCCAGGACGCCTGCCAGCAAGCCGTACTGCTGCCGCAAGCGACGAGCAGCCACCTCGATAGCGGCCTGACGCTGCACAACCTCAACGTACGCCGGCCAGACCAGCAGCTGCTGATCGATACGCTGCAGCTGTCGCTGCACAGTGGTGACGCATTGCTGATACGCGGCCCGTCCGGTAGCGGCAAAACCACGCTGCTGCGCGCCATTGCCGGGCTGTGGCCGCATTGCGACGGCCAGATCGCCTACCCGCAGCAAGCCGCGCTGTTCTTGTCGCAGCGCCCCTACCTGCCGCTAGGCAGCTTGCGTGACGCGCTGAGCTACCCGCAAGCGGCCATTGCCGACAGCACCCGCATCAGCAGCGTGCTGCAAGCCGTGCAGCTGGGGCAGCTGGCCAGCCGCCTGGACGAGGTAGCCGACTGGAGCCGCATCCTGTCGCTGGGCGAGCAGCAACGGCTGGCCTTTGGCCGCCTGCTGTTGGCCGCACCGAAAGTGGCTTTCCTGGACGAAGCCACGTCGGCCATGGATGAAGGGCTGGAAGACGCGCTGTACCGCCTGGTACGCAGCCAGCTGCCGGACACCGTGCTGGTAAGCGTAGGCCACCGCAGCACCCTGCAGGCGCACCATAGCCACCAACTACAGCTACACGGCGAAGGGCGCTGGCAGCTGCTGTAGCGGCCCGCCACACACCACACCATGCAAGCCGGGCAGCCTGATCTGGCCGGCTTGCCTGTTTCACAACAGAAACCTGTGCTAGCAAGTTAACGTTATATAAATACTGTTAAATTATTCATAATGGGTGATAATTTAACCTTGGCCCTCTGCGAGATACCCATGACAGCCCCTTCTTCCTGTGGCCCCTTGCTGGCAGCACTCAGCGCCCTGCTGGGCGACCGCATCTCCACCAGCGACGCCGTGCGTGCCCACCACGGGCACGATGAATCTTGCCACCCGGACGCGCTCCCCGATGCGGTAGTGTGGCCACACAGCACCGCCGAGGTCAGTGCCATCGCCTGCTTGTGCAGCCAGCACGGCATACCGATGATCCCCTACGGTGCCGGCAGCTCGGTAGAAGGCCACACCCTGGCGATCCATGGCGGTATCAGTATTGACCTGTCGCAGATGCAGCGCATCGTGGCGGTACACGAAGCCGACCTGACCGCCACGGTAGAGGCCGGCGTGACCCGCATGCAGCTCAACCGCGAGCTGCGCCACAGCGGGCTGTTCTTTCCCATCGACCCAGGCGCCGATGCCACGCTGGGCGGCATGACCGCCACCCGCGCCAGCGGCACCAACGCGGTACGCTATGGCACCATGCGCGAAAACGTGCTGGCGCTCACTGCCGTACTGGCCAGCGGCGAGGTGGTACACACCGGCACCCGGGCACGCAAATCCTCTGCCGGCTATGACCTGACCCGCCTGCTGGTGGGCTCCGAAGGCACGCTGGCCATCATTACCGAAGTCACCGTGCGCCTGTATGGCATGCCGGAGGCGATGTCGGCTGCGGTGGTGAACTTCGACAGCGTAGCCGGTGCAGTAGACACCGTTATCCAGAGCATCCAGTACGGCATTCCACTGGCCCGCGCCGAAATGCTGGACGCGCTCACCATGCAAGCGGTGAACCGCCACAGCCGTACCGACTACCCCGAACGCCCCACCCTGTTTCTGGAGTTTCACGGCACCAGTGCCGGCGTGGCCGAGCAAGCCGCAATGGTAGGCGAGCTGGCCGCGGCCAACGGCGGCGGCGGTTTTGCCTGGGCCACGCGCGACGAAGAACGCAACCGCCTGTGGCAAGCGCGCCATAACGCCTACTTTGCCGGCTTGCAGCTCCAGCCTGGCAGCCGCTGCGTGGCGACCGATGTTTGCGTGCCGATTTCCCGCCTGACCGAGTGCATAGAAGCCACCTATGCCGACCTGCGTGCCCAAGGCATGCAAGCGCCGCTGTTCGGCCACGTGGGGGATGGCAACTTTCACCTGATGCTGCTGGTACAGCCCGGCGATGAGGCGGCCATGGCACAGGCCAAAACCGTGAACCACCGCCTGATACAACGGGCACAGGAGATGGAAGGCACCTGCACCGGCGAACACGGCATCGGTATCGGCAAGCAAGCTTATCTGGCCGCCGAGGCCGGCACGCACGGCATCGCCATGATGCGCGCCATCAAGCAGGCACTGGACCCGGCGCAGCTGCTCAACCCCGGAAAAATCTTCTCGCGCTAGCATGGCCATGCAGGATAAACCCTACCGTATGGCGCGGTTCCATACCCGGCAGGATCAGCAAGCGCTGGTCGCCAGGCGTACGGCTGCGCTACTGGTTGGCAGCATCTTCACGCTGATGTTCTGCCTGGAGTACGTGCAGAACTACGCCCACTGGCAGAGCATTCTGGTGCCACGCGTCATCGGCATAGGCTGGGCATTTGGCACCCTCACCCTGATGCATGGCCGACATGCACGACAGTGGGGCAATGCATTCCATGTTGGCTGCGGCCTGGTCTACCCCCTCACCGTGGTATGGTTCGGCTATGAGCTGAACCGGATTGGCATCAGTTATCTATCCATGACGCAGGGTTTTGCCGTGATAGACCTGGTGTTGATCGCCACCACATCACGCTTCCGGCTGCTATGCATCGCCTCCGTCTGCAACTGGCTCATTGCCATTGCGTCCCTGTTGCTATTCGACCTGTCCAGCTTTGCCGTCGCGACCGTGATAGAGAATGTCACCATCAGCATGCTGCTCAGCCTGGCGGTGGGGCGCATCATGTGCAAGCAGGCACGGCGCAACTACGACAACCTGCGCTTGCTGAAAAATGCGCGGCAGCGGGCCGAACAAGCCATGCGCCAACTCGCCAGCAGCCACCGCGAAATGCAGCACATGGCCGACCGCGACCTGCTTACCGGCCTGTATAACCGTCGGGCAGGCATACGGCATATCAGCCAGCTGGTGGAACAGGCTAGCGGCCAAGGGGAAAAAGCCCTGCTGGAAATCGACCTGGACCGCTTTAAACCCATCAATGACCAATACGGCCACAAGGCAGGTGATGTCGTGCTGCAGATCACGGCAGAACGCCTGCTGACCACGCTGCAACAGCAGGATGTCTGCTGCCGTTTTGGTGGCGATGAATTCATCGTGGCGCTGTGCCGGGACAGCAGCCAGGCGATCCGCCGCACCATCGATGCGCTGGACTACGAGCTAAGCCGCCCTATCGCGCTGCCATCCGGCGTACTGGTATCGGTCAGTGCCAGCATCGGCTACTGCGCTATCGATGCACAAAGCAAGCTGGAAGCACTGATCGAGCAAGCCGACAATGCCATGTATCTGAAAAAGCGCGAACGTAGCTGCGACCAACAGCTGCCCTTTGCCGAGCGGCGGCAGCAGCGCACGTAGCGCTAGCCGCCAGACACGGCAGGCACTACACTGCCGCCAGACTTTTGCCGCAGGAAGAATGACTTGGC
Organism: Neisseriaceae bacterium; assembly: GCA_027489245.1. Lineage (GTDB taxonomy): Bacteria > Pseudomonadota > Gammaproteobacteria > Burkholderiales > Chromobacteriaceae > Vogesella. Next base: position 87,609 of record JAIYAC010000020.1, read on the forward strand.
CCAGCTCCACCCGGATGACGTGACCTTTACCGCCATACGCGCCCAGGGCGCGGGTGGGCAGAACGTGAACAAGGTGTCGTCCGCCATTCACCTGCGCTTTGATATCCGCGCCTCGCGCCTGCCAGACAGCCTGAAAGAAAAGCTGCTGGCCTGCAGCGACCAGCGCATCAACAAAGACGGCGTGGTAATCATCAAGGCGCAGCAGTACCGCACACAAGAGCAAAACCGCCATGATGCACTGCAGCGTCTGCAGGCCATGATCGATGCGGCCAACATCACGATAAAAGCACGCAAGGCCACCAAACCGACCTGGGGCAGCCAGCAGCGCCGGTTGGCAGGCAAATGCAATCGCGGTAGCATCAAGGCCATGCGCGGGAAAGTAGACTACTGACATGTTGCACTGCGGCTGGCAATCCGGCTGCATCTGTCCTTAAATTCACTCACATCCACGCCTTGCACACTTAGGGGAACGCAGGCTCATGAACGTTGGTATCGGTTACGCAATTGCGCTGATTTGCATTTTTGGCGCCTACATCATTCACGGCGGCGACATCATGGTGATTGTCCATGCGCTGCCTACCGAATTGATGGCCATTCTGGGCGGTGCCATTGGTGCCTTTGTGGTATCCAACCAGGGCAAAACGCTCAAAGCGGTAAAGGGCGCCCTGCCTACGCTGTTCAAAGGCTCGCCTTACACCAAGGCCCGCTATATGGACTTGCTGGGCATGCTGTTCGAAATTCTGGTGAAGATTCGTAAAGAAGGCCTGATGTCGGTAGAAAAAGACATCGAAGACCCGCACAGCAGCGCCGTGTTCTCCAAATACGAAGCCATCGCCCACGACCACCACGTGATGGACTTCATCACCGACTACCTGCGCATCATGGTGTCCGGCAACCTGAACGCGATGGAAATCGAAAACCTGATGGATATCGAAATCGAAACCCACCACCACGAAGGCCATGCGCCTGCCGCGGCCATTACCCGCTTGGGCGATGCGCTGCCGGCTTTCGGTATTGTGGCGGCGGTGCTGGGTGTGGTGAACACCATGGGCTCGGTGGGCCAGCCCCCGGCCGTACTGGGCGGCATGATCGGCTCGGCCCTGGTGGGGACCTTCCTGGGTATTTTGCTGGCCTACGGTATCGTGGCGCCGCTGGGGACCTTGCTGGAACAGAAACTGGACGAGAGCTCCAAGGAATTCCAGTGCATCAAGACCGTGCTGCTGGCCAGCATGCAGGGTTACGCCCCGCAAACTGCCGTCGAGTTTGGCCGCAAGGTGCTGTACTCCACCGAGCGCCCTACCTTCCAGGAGCTGGAAGAAAGCATCAAAGGCAAGAAATAACCTGCTTCATGCCGACAACAGCGCCCTGCGGGGCGCTTTTTTTTTTTTGGCCAGATGCGCATTGACAGCCCGGCGCCAGGCTTTTTAAATGGGCGGCCCTTACCGGAAAGCCACCCCATGACGCACGATCTGACACACTGGCAAAGCCACTGCCGCCAGCTGGCCGGCCACCACGCCGGCAACGACGGCGCCCACGACCTGGCCCACCTGCAACGCGTATGGCAAAGCGCCAGCCAGCTGCTGGCCAGCTACCCGCAAGCCGACGCGCTGGTCGTGATGGCAGCCTGCTACCTGCACGACCTGGTCAACCTGCCCAAGAACCACCCGGAACGCCACCTGGCCTCCCGCCAGGCTGCCGCGCTGGCGTGCCGCGAGCTAGCGGCCGCCGGCTTTCCCGCCGACAAGTTGGCCGCAGTAGGCCACGCCATCGAGGCGCACAGTTTTTCTGCCGCCATTACCCCGCAAACCCTGGAAGCGCAAATCGTACAGGATGCCGACCGGCTGGATGCCCTGGGCGCAGTCGGGCTGGCCAGGCTGTTTTACACCGCCGGCAAAATGGACAGCCAGCTGGCACACCCGGACGACCCGCAAGCCAGACAGCGCCCGCAGGACGACCGCCGCTACGCGCTGGACCACATTACCGTGAAGCTGGCCACCCTGCCCGCAACCATGCAAACCGACGCCGGCCGCGCACTGGGCGAACAGCGCCTGGCCTGGGTAATGCAGTTCCGCGAGACCTTTCTGGCGGAATGGGGCACCACCCCACCCTGAATGCACGCGGGCAGCGCCCGCGGCAGCCTGCGGCCAACCTGGGCCACAGGCACCGGCAGCAGGGTGGCAAAGACCACCCGCGCCACCATCCCCACCACAACACCTGTGATAACAATGGACATTCAGCAACTGATAGACGACATCGCCCGCGATGTTACCCCCTACCTGCCGGGCGGCAAGCCGGCAGACTACATTCCGGCCCTGGCGGGTGAAAGTGCCGAACAGTTTGCCATGGCGGTTTCCACGCTGGACGGGCAACACTTCCACACCGGCCTGGCAGACAAGCGCTTTTCCATCCAGAGCATCTCCAAGGCTTTCATGCTGGCACACACGCTGGCGCAAAGCGGCGAATCGCTGTGGCAACGGGTAGGCAAAGAGCCGTCCGGCAACCCGTTCAACTCCCTGGTGCAGCTGGAATACGAACAGGGCATACCGCGCAACCCCTTCATCAATGCCGGCGCACTGGTGGTCACCGACATCGCCCTGAGCCAGCAAGGCGACAGCAGCGCGGCACTGCGCACCTTCCTGCGCGAGGAAAGCGGCGAGCAGGCGCTGGATTTTGACTACGTGATTGCCTCGTCCGAGGCCGAGCACGGCCACCGCAACGCCGCGCTGGCACACTTCATGAAAAGCTGCGGCAATATCCGCAACCCGGTAGACCAGGTGCTAGCGCACTACTTCCGTGCCTGCAGCCTGCGCATGTCGGTACGCGAGCTGGCCCGCGCCGGCCTGTTTCTGGCCAACCACGGCGCGTCACCGGTCAGCGGCCAGCAACGCCTGAGCCGTAGCCAGGCCAAGCAGGTGAACGCCATCATGCTGACCTGCGGCACTTACGACGCCGCAGGCGAGTTTGCCTACCGCGTCGGCTTACCGTGCAAGAGTGGCGTGGGCGGCGGCATTCTGGCCATCCTGCCAGGCAAGATGAGCATTGCCGTATGGAGCCCGGGGCTGGATGCCCGTGGCAACTCGCTGGCCGGGCTGGAGGCGCTAGACCGCTTTACCACCCGCAGCGGCGAATCGGTGTTCTGATAGTGTTCTGATGAAGGTTGGCCGCCTACACCACCACGGCATGCGGCCAACCTTTGGCCTGGCAAGCCATATCCCTAATACCGCGCCTGCGCCTCGGCCAGCAAACGGTTCAGGCTGCGGTCCTGCTTCATGCGCCGCAGCGTCTGGTTGATGCGCGTGATCAGCGCCTGCGCCTGCGGGTGCTGGCGCGCAATGGCAAAGTGGTTCGGGTCTTGCATGATCGGCAGGCTGACAATACGCAGCTGCTCGATGGGAATACCCGCCTGACGGGCGTTGTAGCGCACGGCATGGGCGCCGCCGGCAATCACGGCAGCGTCCAGCCTGCCCGCTATCAACATCTGCAGACGCTGGGCTGGCCCGCCGTCTTCGTTGATCCGCATGGATGGCATGGCGGTATTGAAGGCATCACTAAAACGCGATGCCCGGGTGGTACCCACCCGCCGCCCGGCCAGGTCGGTAGGGTGATGAAAAGCAAAGGGGCGTGCCGCAGCCTGTACCAGCACCACCGGGTCGTCCATCACCACGCTGGAAAACAGCATCTGCGCTTCGCGCTCCGGCGTACGGGAAAACACCGGCGCCATGATGCCCTTCCCCGCGGCCACCTCTTGTATGGCACGCGCCCAGGGCAGGCAGCGCGCTTCGGCCTCGATACCCGCCTGTTTCAAAATGGCCAGCCCCAGCTCCACGCCATAACCGCGCGGCTGGCCATACTCTGCATAGTGCTTGGGCACCGTGTGCTCGCTGCAGTACATGCGCAGCGGCTCGGCCTGCACAGGCATGAGCAAGCAAAAGAAAAAGCCTGCTAGGCAGGCTTTGGGCAGCTTGGTGGCCAAGCTTAGTCGTCCAGCACGGCCGAGGTGTATACCTCTTGCACGTCGTCCAGGTCTTCCAGCGCGTCCAGCAGCTTTTGCATACGCACGGCGTCGTCGCCGGCCAGCACGCTTTCATTTTGCGGGCGCATGGTCACTTCGCCCATTTCCGACTTGAAGCCGGCGGCTTCCAGCTCGCCCTTGATGCGGGTGAACTCATACGGCGGGGTAATCACTTCCAGCGAGCCGTCGTCGTTGCTGACCACGTCGTCGGCACCGGCTTCCAGTGCCTTTTCCATCAGCGCATCTTCGTCGGTACCCGGCGCAAACACCAGGTAACCGCAGTGGGTGAACTGGAATGCCACGCAGCCGTCGGTGCCCATATTGCCACCGTATTTGGAGAAGGCATGGCGCACGTCGGCCACGGTACGGGTTTTGTTGTCGGTCAGGCAGTCCACCATCACGGCTGCGCCGCCAATGCCGTAACCTTCGTAACGGCATTCTAGGTAATCCACGCCTTCCAGCGTGCCGGCACCACGGTCGATGGCGCGCTGGATGTTGTCCTTGGGCATGTTGGCATCCCAAGCCTTATCCACCGCCAGACGCAGGCGCGGGTTGGAATCGATGTCGGCGCCGCCCATTTTGGCAGCAACGGTGATTTCCTTGATCAGACGGGTAAAGATTTTGCCGCGCTTGGCGTCAGCGCGTTCCTTCTTGTGCTTGATATTCGCCCATTTACTGTGGCCAGCCATAAAAGCCTCGGTTTCAGTGTGTTGGCAGCCTGCCACCGGCAAGCCGCAAAAATTTTCAGTGCGGGATTCTAGCAAAAAGCTAGCGCGCCTTCAGCAACGCCGCAATAAAGTCGAAAGACTCGCGATAAAGCTGCGACAAGGCGGGCTCCATCAGCGGCAGCGACAGGTACAGCGCCACAAAGCCGATAAACAGCGTGACGGGAAAGCCAAACGAGAACACGTTGAACTGCGGTGCTGCACGCGTCATCACCCCGATCGCCAGGTTCACCACCAGCAGCGTGCCCACGACCGGTAGCGACAGCCACAGCCCCCATTCAAACAGCTTGCCCCCCCATACGGCCAGGCTATACAGCGACGCCGCCGGAAACGGCGCACCCACCGGCATCAGGCGGAAGCTTTCGGTCAGGGTGGCAATCAACACCTGATGGCCGTCAAAGGTCAGGAAAATCAGGGTGGCAAACACGCTCAGTACGCGGGAGACCGCCGGTACCTGGGCAGAGTGCTGCGGGTCGAAAAACATGGCAAAGCCCAGGCCCATCTGGCTACCCATCAGGAAACCGGCCATTTCCACGCCGGTCAGCACGATACGCATCACCGTGCCGATGATGATGCCGATCAGCAACTGCTGGATCACGATCAGCGTGCCCTGGGCAGACACCACCGACACCTCGGGCATCGGCGGCAGTACCGGGGCCAGCAGGATGGTCAGAAACATGGCAAAACCCGCCTTGTAGCGACGCGGTATGCTTTTGGACGACAGCAGCGGGTCGGCCAGCATCAGGCCCACAATGCGGGCAAACGGCCACAGGAAATACGCCAGCAGCGCATTGATCTGGGCATCGCTGAAACTGATCATGCCTTAACCGATAACGCTGGGAATGCTCTGGAACAAGCGTGTCATGTAGTCCAGCAGCGTGGTCATCATCCACGGGCCGGCCAGCACCAGCACCAGAAACATGGCGAGCAGCTTGGGGATGAAGGTCAGCGTCATCTCGTTGATCTGGGTAGCCGCCTGCAAAATGCTGACCAGCAAGCCCACCAGCAGCGATACGGCCAGCGGCGGTGCCGACACCAGAATCAGCACAAACAGCGCGTTTTGCACCAGGTTAATGACGGTTTCAGGGGTCATGTCAGCTCCTACTTGGCGGCAAAGCTCTGCACCAGCGAGCCCATGACCAGTGCCCAGCCATCGACCAGCACGAACAACATCATCTTGAATGGCAGGGAAATGATCACCGGCGACACCATCATCATACCCATGGCCATCAGGATACTGGCCACCACCAGGTCAATGATCAGGAACGGGATAAAAACCATGAAACCGATCTGGAAAGCGGTTTTCAGCTCGCTCACCACAAACGCCGGCACCAGGGTTTTCAGTGACACGTCGGCTTTGCTGGCGGGGGCGGGTGACTGCGAGATCTCGATGAAGAACTGCAAGTCTTTCTCGCGCGTCTGCGACAACATGAAAGCCTTCATCGGGGTGGCCGCTTCATCGGCGGCCTGCTGGAAGCTGATGCGGTCTTCCGATAGCGGCACCCAGGCTTTGTTGTAGACCTGGTCCAGCGTGGGGGTCATCACGAAAATGGTCAGAAACAACGCCAGGCCGATCAGCACCTGGTTGGGCGGCGACTGCATGGTGCCCAGCGCCTGGCGCAGCAGCGACAGCACAATCACAATGCGGGTAAACGCGGTCATCATCAGCGTCATGGCCGGTATGAAACCCAGACCCGTCATGAACAGCAGCATCTGCAGGCTAAGCGAATAGTTTTGCCCGCCGCCCGGCGCCGGGGTGCTATTCATCATGGGCAGGCCCGCGGCCCACACGCTTACCGGCAATACCAGCGACAGCAGCATCACCAGCCATAACTTTCGTTTCATTCGCCCTCGCCCCCTTGGCGCTTACGGCTTTTTTCGATGGCTGCGGCCAACCATTGCGCAAATGGCGGGGTAGCCGCAGCAACGTTGGCCGCATCGGCCTGCGGTGGTTTATCCATGGTCTTGAGCAGATTGACACTGCGGGCGGTCACGCCCAGTACCAGCCACTCGCCGCCCAGCTCCACAATCACCACGCGCTCGTGCGGGCCCACCATCACCCCGCTGACCACGCGGGCCGGCTGAAAACGGCCGAGCATGCTACCCATGGTAAAACGGCGAAACAGCCAGGCCGCGGCAAAAATCAGCCCCAGCACCAGCAGCAGGCCAAACACCATTTGCACCATGCTCCAGAAAGGCGAAGGCCCCTCTACCGGAGGGGCCGCCCAGGCCGGGCTGGCTAGCAGAACGCATAGCGTATAGTTCAGTTTCATTTTTGCAGGCGGCGGATACGTTCGGCAGGGGTAATGATATCGGTCAGGCGGATACCGAAACGGTCGTTCACCACCACCACCTCGCCCTGGGCAATCAGGCAGCCGTTTACCAGCACGTCCATCGGCTCGCCGGCCAGGCCATCCAGCTCTACCACCGAACCCTGCGCCAGCTGCAGCAGGTTGCGGATAGCGATCTTGGTACGGCCCAGCTCTACCGTGAGCTGTACCGGGATATCCAGAATCATGTCCAGGTTTTGCGGTACCGATTGCGCACTGGCGGCACCGGAGAAGTCCTGGAACAGCGAGCTGGCAGTCTTGACCTCGGCAGCGGCGGCGCTTTCGGCCACCTCCTGCTCGGCCATGGCGGCGGCCCAGTCGTCCATGACGCCAGCGTCGCTACTACCGTCTACGGCACCCGCAACAGAATCCGGGTCAAAGGCTTGTTCTTCAGCCATCTTCGTTCTCTCCATTGGGCAGGTCGGCCAGGTCGTGCGCGCCGGCCAGAATTGCATCGACTTTCAGTGCGTAGTTACCGGTAACCGTGCCATAGCTACACTCCAGCACAGGAATGCCCGATACGTCTGCGACAATTTTTTCCGGGATCTCTACCATGACCACATCGCCCTCTTTCAGGTTCAGGATCTGGCCCAGGCTAATCTTGGCAGTAGCCAGCGTGGCCACCAGCTCCACCTCGGCCGCCTGCACCTGGCGTTGCATCAGGTTGACCCAGCGGTTATCCACCTCGGTGCGGTCGGCCTGCATGGTACTGGCCAGGATGTCCCGCAGCGGCTCCACCATCGAGTATGGCAGGCAAACGTGAAAATCGCCGCCACCCGCCCCCAGCTCGATATGGAAAGTCACCGCCACCACTACTTCGGTAGGGGTGGCAATGTTGGCGAACTGGGTATTCATCTCGGAGCGCAGGTAGGAGAACTCGATGGGGTACACCGGCTCCCAGGCTTTCTGGTACTCGGCAAACACCACTTCCAGCATTTTCTGGATAATGCGCTGCTCGGTAGGGGTGAAATCCCGGCCCTCTACCCGCACATGAAAGCGGCCATCGCTACCAAACAGGTTATCCACCACCAGGAACACCAGATCCGGGTCGAAAATCAGCAAGCCGGTACCACGCAGCGGCTTGATGTGCACCAGATTCAGGTTGGTGGGTACGACCAGATTGCGGATGAATTCGCTGTATTTCTGTACCCGTACCGGCCCCACCGATATCTCGGCATTGCGGCGGATAAAGTTGAAAAAACCGATACGCAGGTTACGCGCAAAACGCTCGTTGATAATCTCGAGCGTCGGCATGCGGCCGCGGACAATGCGCTCTTGCCGGCCGATATCGTACGACCGTACCGCGCCACTGTCCGCGCCACCACTTTCGTCGTCCTCTTCCCCGGTGACGCCACGTAATAGCGCGTCGACCTCTTCCTGGGACAGGATTTCATCAGCCATACGGGTTACTGCTGCTGGATGATGAAGGAGGTGAACAGGACACTGTCTACCGGCTCTTCTTCGGCAGCGTCCATGGATTCATTCATGATGCGCTTGATCTGGGCGCGCAGCTTCACCTTGCCTTCGGCCGACGCAACATCTTCTTCGGTTTTGGAAGACAGCAGCAAAATCACGGCACTGCGGATCTTGGGCATGTAGGCTTTGAAGTTGGTTTTGGCATGCTCATCCATCAGCTCGGCTTGCATTTCAAGCTGCAGCATCGGGGCTGTAGGGCCGCCGGACAGGTTCACCACGAATGGCTCCACTTTCTCGAAAATCGGCGGGCCTTCTTTTTTCTCTTTTTTCTTCGGGGCTTCTTCGTGCTCGGCTGCAGCAGCACCGTGCGGACCACCGGCAGCCGCTTCGGCTGCGTGCTTCTGGCCCAGGAACAGGTAGGCACCCAAACCGCCAACGGCAGCCAAGACCAGAACCAAAAGAACAATCACGATAATCATCAGCTTTTTATTGCCACCGGCCGGTGCCGGCGCTCCTGCAGCTGCTGCTTTCGGGTCTTCTTTTTTCTCTTTTTCAGCCATTTGGGTTTAACTCGTCATGAGGAAATTGTTAAAGCGTATTTTCCCCATTTCCGGGCCAATTGAACAGCGTTTCCACAGATTAAAGCATCAAGCGTGAATACTCAGGCCGTTTTGGCGTGTGGATACGGTAGACAGTGCCAACTCTGGCTCCGGCAGTTCAGCATCTTGGCCTGCCGCATGGCCAGATTGTTGCCCCTGCCTGCCTGCCTGGCGTTGCGCTTGCTCTTGCGCCTGCTGCTGTGCTTGCTGCTGCTGGGTAGAGACCTGGGTACTGCCAAGCTGAATGCCACTCTGTTCCAGCATGCGTGCCAGCTGGGGCAGGCTACTTTCTACAATGGCTTTGGCCTCGGGGTTGGCCGCCACCACGGAAATGGCTGCCTGGTCCTGGCTATCGAAACGAATCGAGATATCCAGCGGCCCCAGGTTTTCTGGCGATACTCGAATAGAAGCGCTATCCAGTTTCATGGCCACCATGCTGCCTACTTTCTCGCCAAAAGCTGACTGCCATTCGGCACTACGCGCCATCGGCGGGTCAATACGCCATTCTTGCGCTGCTGCGGCAGGCGCGGCAGTTGTCAACGCTGGCGGCAAGATTTGCCGCTGGCCTGCTACCATCTCTGCCGCCTCATGCGTCACCGTGCTGGCAGCCTGCCCGGCCTGCTGCATTTCCTTGCGGAACATCAGGCGTACGTCCGCTGGCAGGATATCAGCCTTGCCCGGTGCCGGCGTGGTCACAGCCTGCATCGGGGTGTCGTCACGGGCGGTAAAGCCGCTTTGCTGGCCGACCTGCTGGGCCAGCACGGGGACGGTTTGCGCCGATGGCAACACCGTAGTCTGGCCGGCCTTGTCTGCCAGCAGTTTGCTTACATCCGACGCGGTAGCTGCCGGCAAGGCACTGGTATCGCGCCTGGACATGAGGGCATCAGGGCGCTGCTGGGCTGGTGCGGCCAACGGCAAGGTCCCCTGCACCGCCTGCTGCGCCACCACCACCGCAGCCGCCGGTGCGGGTTGACTCACTGCCGGGCTAGGCGCCGCTTGTGGCGCAGCCAACGGCAATGCCGCCATGCCAGCCTGTGCCGCGAGCAAAGCCTGGTCTGGCTGGGCGGGCTGGTCTTGCTGTTGCTGTTGTGTGCTGTCGCCCAATGCCGGCAAGGCCTGCTTTTCTTGCACGGGCGGGGGTGTGGGCACCGGGGGCTGCAGCAAACCGGACATCTGCATCATCATGGCCGCATCGGCCGCCGCAGGCTGTGCGACCAACGGTAGCTCTGCCGGCGAGGCCGGTGCGGCGGGTGTAGCCGGTAGCAGCGAAACAGGCGTAGCCACAGGCAAGCCCAGCGCGCTGCTCAGGTCGGCCTGCTGGCCATGCCCCCCTTCGCCAAGCTGGCCGGCAAACAGGCTGGCAAACAAGCTATCACCTGTGGTGGCAGCAGTTGCCCCCGCTGCGGACGTGGCTGCGCCCTGGCTGGCAACGGCCGCCGTGGGGCTGTGTGATACGGGTTTCAAGGAGAAGCTCATGGCCGGCACCCCATGTACGGAATGAGGCGGTTAAAGCAGGAAACATGCCAATAGAAATGCAGCCACTACACTGCCCTGCCGGCCAGGCACATGTGGCTAGTCCGGCTTGGGCCGCGCTGCAAATTCGTCCAGCGCTTTTTGCTCTTGCCGCCGCTGGCGCAGCGCAAGGCGGGCTTTCTCGCGCTCTTGCAGTACTTCGTAAGACTTCAGCTGCTTGCGCTGCTGCAGCCACGCCTGTTTTTCCATCAGGAAGCGCTGCAGGCTGCGCTCTACCTCGCGCGTTTGCTGCTCGCGTGCATCGTCCAGTTTTTGCAAAAACAGGCGATAGTCGGCCCATTGCGCCACGCTGGTACCCGACTGGCCCAGCGACAGCATGCGCTGCTGATAGTCGCCGATATAGCCCTTGATCTGCTCCAGCGTGTTTTCGGCCTGGGCATGCGCCAGCTGCGCCTTGCGCATGCGCTCTGCCGCCGCATCCATGCGGTCGGTGGCCAGGCGGACCAGCAGGGCAAATTTGCTCATGATCTAGCCCTTAGCCCGCCAGCACGTCGTTCAGCAACAGCGTGGTCATGCCGGCATCCACGTTTTCATGCTGCGCCTGGGTGAGAAAGCCGGTGAGCCGGGTATGCAAGCGAATGGCTTCATCCAGCATCGGGTCAGAGCCGGGCACGTAGGCGCCGACGCTAATCAGGTCGCGGCTGCGCTGGTAGCGGGAGAACAGCTGCTTGAAGCGGCGGGCGCTGTCCATGTGCTCGCGTGGCACCACGTCTACCATCACGCGCGAAATGGACTGCTCGATATCAATAGCCGGGTAGTGGCCGGACTCGGCCAGCTCGCGCGACAGTACAAAGTGGCCATCCAGAATGGCCCGCGCCGAGTCGGCGATAGGGTCTTGCTGGTCGTCGCCCTCGGACAGCACGGTGTAGAAGGCGGTGATGGAGCCGCCACCCGCTTCGCCATTACCGGCGCGCTCGATCAGCTGCGGCAGTTTGGCAAATACCGATGGCGGGTAGCCTTTGCTGACCGGCGGCTCGCCAATGGCCAGGGCAATTTCGCGCTGTGCCATGGCGTAACGGGTAACCGAGTCCATCAGCAGCAGCACGTCCAGGCCTTGGGCGCGATAGTACTCGGCCAGCGCCGTGGCGTAGGCGGCGCCGTGCAGGCGCATCAGCGGTGGCATGTCAGCCGGGGCGGCCACCACCACCGAGCGCGCCAGGCCTTCTTCGCCCAGAATGTGCTCGATGAAGTCTTTCACTTCGCGGCCCCGTTCGCCTATCAGGCCCACCACCACCACATCGGCGCGGGTGTAACGCGCCATCATGCCCAGCAGCACGGATTTACCCACGCCCGAACCGGCAAAGAGGCCCAAACGTTGGCCGCGGCCAACCGTGAGCAGGCCGTTGATGGCCTTGACGCCGACATCCAGCACATGGCGTACCGGCGTACGCTGCAAGGGGTTCAAGGGCTGGCTGTACAGCGGAAAGTAGGCTTCCGGGAAAATCTGGCCCTTGCCGTCCAGCGGGCGGCCCAGCGAGTCCAGTACGCGCCCCAGCAGGCTCAGCCCTACCGGCACCTGGCGCCCCAGCGGGCCATTCACCTCGGCATTCACCTGCTGCTGCCCGTAGGCCGGTGGCTGAACGCTGCGCGCCGGCCGCACCGGCGTACCCGGCAATAGCCCCTGGATATTGGCTACCGGCATCAGAAACAGTTTGTCCCCGGCAAAACCGACCACCTCGGCTTCTACCTTGTGGCCTTGGGCGATGTGCACTTCACAGGCGCTGCCCACCGGCAAACGCAGGCCAACGGCCTCCATCACCAGGCCGGTTACACGGGTGAGCTGGCCCTCTGGCAACCAGGCCGGGGTGGTGGCAATGGTTTGCTGACAGGCCGCCAGATAGCTGCGCTGGCTTTGCAGCAGGTCAATCATGCGCAGGCAACCCCAGCGCCTGGCGCAATGCGGCCAACCTTGGCGGCAGTGTCAGGTCCAGCTTGACGCTACCGGTATCCACGATGCAGCCGCCGCGCACGACCGCCTCATCCGCCAGCCACTGCCAGCTCACCCCCGAAAAGCGCTCCTGCGCAAAAGCCTGTATCACGGCCATGTCTTCCGGGTGGGCACGCACGCGTGCCTGTAGCAGGGCCTGCCCCAGCTCATCCAGCGCCGCCTGCAGCACGGGCAGAACAGCCGCTTTGTCCAACGCAATCTTGCTGGCGACAATCTGCTCGGCAAAACCGACGGCCAGCTGCAACACGTCGGCAGACAGGGCCGCGCCCAGCTGCTGCAGCTGGGTTTCCATGGCTTGCTGCAGCTCGGCCAGCGGAGCCCAGTAGCTCTCGAACTGCTGGGCGGCATCGGCCAATGCTTGCTGCGCGCCTTCTGCCTGCCCTTGCTGCAAGCCTTCCTCTTTGCCGGCCTCAAAGCCGGCCTGCCAGGCTTCCTGATGTATCGCCTCCAGCTCGGCTGCGGTCGGGTAAGCCGGCGGTGGCAACGCGCCTTCTGGCTCGACTGGCGGCTCGGGCGGCGTCTCGTCTGCTGGCGCCTGCTGCAAAGCAGAAACCCCCTCTGCGGGGGCTTCTGTCGCGGCAATGCTGGCTTCCGGCTGCGGGGCGGGCTGCGCCCCTATCTCGCCAAAGCGCCAGGACTGCCACTGACCCAGCGCTTCCGCCGGGATGATGTTGTTACTCGACAAGGCCTTCGTCTCCACCTTTGCTTGCGATCACAATCTGGCCTTCGTCTGCCAGCTTGCGCACAATTTTGAGAATCTCTTTCTGCTCGGCTTCCACTTCGGACAGTTTGACCGGGCCTTTGGATTCCAGATCGTCACGCAGCATTTCAGCCGCACGCGACGACATATTGCGGAAGATCTTGTCCTTGAGCTCCTGGCTGGTACCTTTCAGTGCCACCACCAGCGAGTCGGACTGCACTTCGCGCAGGATGGTCTGGATAGAGCGGTCGTCGATTTCCAGAATGTTGTCGAACACGAACATCTTGTCCTGAATGCGCTGCGCCAGCTCCGGGTCGTACTCGCGGATGTACGACAGCGCAGACGCCTCCACATTGGACCCCAGGAAGTTCAGGATCTCGGCGGTCATGCCCACACCGCCCGCCGCGCTCTTCTTCACGCGGTCGGAGCCGGACAACAACTGGGTCAGCACGTCGTTCAGCTCGCGCAGGGCCTGCGGCTGCACGCCTTCCAGCGTGGCCGTACGAATCAGCACCTCGTTACGCATACGCTCGGGGAAATACGCCAGGATGGCGCTGGACAGGTCGGGATCCAGGTGCACCATGATGGTGGCAATAATCTGCGGGTGCTCGTTGCGGATCAGGTCTGCCGCGGACGACGGGTCCATCCACTTCAGGCTTTCGATACCGCTGTGATCGTTGCCCTGCAGAATCTTGTCCAGCAGGTTGGCCGCTTTATCCGGCCCCAACGCCTCGACCAGCACGTTGCGCAGGTATTCGTCGGTGGCGCCGAAGTTGGCGCGGGCAGCACACTCTTCGCGGAACTGCCCCACGACTTTTTCGACTTCTTCATGGCTCAGGTTACTCAGGCTGGCCATGGCCAGGCTGAGCTTTTGTACTTCCTTGGGCCCCAGGTACTTGAATACCTCAATGGCCTCGGCCTGACCCAGGCTGAACAGCAGCACCGAGCTGCGACGAATACCGGCATCACTCATCTGACGTTATCCATTCTTTAATGATCTGCGCAGCCATGCGCGGGTCAGCTTTCACCAGATCACGTGCAGCCTGCAGATGGGCTTCGTACTGGCGACGGGCTTGCTCTTTCGGATCACCACTATCACCGCCACCCGCTGTGCCGCCTTCACCACCGGCCTCGCTGCCCTCTTCGCCATCTTCACCCGCCACGGCCAGCAGGCGCCCGCCAGCCGCCGCAGCTTCTTCTGCGGTTTCCGGCGTGTCCGCGGCAGGGGGTTTAGCCACGTCACGCATAATCGGGCGCACCACACCAAACAGCAGGTACAGCACGGCAAGCGCCAGCAACCCATACTTGATCAACTCACCCGCATTGGCGCTGAGGAAATCCAGGGCACGGTCTTTTGCCGTGGTCACCGGCACGGCGTCGGCAAAGCTGGCATTCACCACGTTAACCGAATCACCACGATCTTTATTGTAGCCGATGGCTTCTTGCACCAAGCTCTGGATTTGGGCTGACTCTTTATCAGTGAGCGGTGTGGGTTTTGCCTCACCATTAGCATCCGGCACCATTTTGTAATTCACCACTACCGCAGCGGTCAGACGCTTGATATTGCCCTTAGGCATCTTGGTGTGCTGAATAGTCTTGTCGACTTCGTAATTGGTGGTGATTTCACGGTGCGTCGTGCCCGATGCGGTACCCATGGGCAAGCCAGACAGCGTAGCCGTACCCGGGGCAGCACCCGGCGGTAGCGTTAACGGCGCAGAGGCTGCAGACGGCGGCTGGTTGGTCAGCGCACCCGGCACACCAGAAGGCAAGCTGGCATCTTTGCCCAGCGATTCGACAATCTGCTGACTGCGGGTAGCCGACGGGTTGGGCGTCGAGTTGGGGCGGTAGGTTTCCGAGGTTTGCTCCACTTCCGCAAAATCTACCGCAGCGGTCACCTGGGCGCGGGCGTTACCCTTGCCAAAGATGGGTTCCAGAATGGCTTCGACCCGCTTGGCGTAGTCGGCTTCAATCTGGCGCACGTAATCCAGCTGACGGCGATCCAGACCCGAGGCATTGTTCAGGTCTGGCAGGCTGGACAGCAGGTTACCGTCCTGGTCCACAATCGACACATTGCGCACCGGCAGATTAGGCACCGAGCTGGACACCAGGTGCAAAATACCGGCGATCTGGCCTGCATCCAGAATGCGCCCGCCACGCATGCTCAGCATCACCGACGCAGTGGGCAGCTGCTGCTCGCGCACAAACACACTTTGCTTGGGCATGGCCAGGTGGACACGGGCGGTTTCCACCACGCCGACCGACTCGATCGTGCGGGCCAGCTCACCCTCGATGGAACGCTGATAGTTCACCTGCTCGGCAAACTGGCTGATGCCGAATTTCTGCTTGTCCATCAGCTCGAAGCCGACACCGCCAGCCTTGGGCAGGCCCTGGCTGGCCAGCTTCAGCCGGACATCATAGACCTTGTCGCTAGGCACCGAAATCACCCCGCCATCACTGATCTGGTAGGGCACATTCATTTGCTGCAGCGAGGCAGTGATCTGGCCACCATCACGGTCGGCCAAGCCAGTAAACAGGACTTTGTAAGCGGGTTCGCGGTTAAAAGCGAAAAGGGCAATAGCAATAGACAACACCGCTGCAACAGCGGTGAAGAAGAGAATTTTTTTGTTGTTTGGAAGGGCCTTGAAGCGCTCTAGCACTTCGTTAAGGCGCACCTTCCAGGCAGGCGCAGCGTTGTCTACCAGATCAGCCATACAGTGGTTGTTTCGTTATTGATCTTCCGCTGCAAGCCAAACCGGGGCAGCGCAGCGCTACACTTGCGTATTCATGATTTCCTGATAAGCCGAAACCAGCTTGTTCCTAGCCTGCACCATGGTCTGGAAGCTCAGACTGGCTTTCTGCATTGTCACCATCACGTCCTGGATGTCGACCCCCTCTTCACCCAGCTCGAAACGCTTTTGCAGCTCTTGTGATGTTTGCTGCACCTGATTGACCTGCTCCAGCGTCGATTTCAGCACATTGGAGAAATCAACTTCCGGTGTTTCCTCGGCCGCGGGTGCCTGCTTGCCTGCGGCAAGCGCAGACATGGCTCGAAGCTCTCCCAGCAGCTGATTGATGCCTTGCGTAGACATGTTGACCTCTACCCGTGAACGAATCTGCCTAGACAGATTCTCCATCTTCTTCGCGGTAGCGCTGCAGCTTGTACCGTAAGGTGCGTTCGCTGATACCCAGCCTTTCAGCTGCCAGCTTCTTGGCACCACCCGTTGCTGCCAGCGCATCCAGAATATGCCGTTTTTCCACCGAACGCATATCGGTTTCTTGCGGCGCCTCTTGTACTGCTTCTGGCGGGGTAACAGTTTTGGCAAACAGGCCAATGTTCAGCATCAGGTCAGCGGCAGAAACTTCCGTGCCTGCGGCAAGAATTGCCGCCCGTTGCATTACATTATCCAGCTCGCGGATGTTACCTTCCCAACTATAGGCCGTCAATTCTCGCTCGGCATCGCTGCCTAGCGCTAATCGCGGTTTATCCATTGCATCACCGTGCTTACGCAGCAATTTTCGTGCCAAAGGCAGGATATCCTCCGGACGCGCGGCCAACCCGGGCAAATTCAGCGGGAAAACATTCAAGCGGAAATACAAGTCTTCGCGGAATCGCCCGGCGGCCACCTCGGCCTGGATATCGCGGTTACTGGTGGCCAGCACACGGATATTCAGTTTGATGGTTTTCAGCCCGCCCACGCGTTCTACCTCGCGCTCTTGCAGCACGCGCAACAGCTTGGCCTGCAGCGGCAGTGGCATTTCGGTGACTTCGTCCAGCAAGATCGTACCGCCCTGCGCCTGCTCGAACTTGCCCGGCAGCGCGGTGGCCGCGCCAGTAAACGCACCCTTCTCGTGGCCGAACAGGGTGGACTCCAGCAGGTTATCCGGTATGGCTGCACAGTTTACCGCCACAAACGGGCCATCCTTGCGGCGCGAGTGCTGATGCATGAAGCGCGCCAGCACCTCTTTACCCGCGCCACTGGGGCCGGTAATCAGCACACTGGCGTCGCTGGGTGCCACGCGGCTGGCTACCGATACGATCTGCTTCATGGCGGGCGATTCTGCCACCATGGATTCGGCTGCCACTTCGGGCGCATCCAGCAAGAAGCGCTCAACCTCGTCGATCAGGCGTTGCGGCTCGAAAGGCTTGAGCAGGTAATGGCTGGCCCCGGCGCGCAGCAGCTCGATGGCGCGTTCGATCACGCCGTAGGCGGTCATCAACACGAAAGGCAGGCCCGGGTAGCGGTCTTTCACGTGGGTAAACAGGGTATAGCCATCCATGGGCTGCATCTGGGCGTCGGACACCACCAGGCCCACCGGCTCGCGGCGCAATACTGCCAGTGCTGCCTCACCATCGCTGGCCTCTACCACGCTGAAGCCGGAAAGCTCCAGCGTATCTACCAGCGCTTCGCGCAGGTCTGCGTCATCTTCTACTACCAGTACCGGCAATCGTTTCATGTGTTTCTACATCCGTAAAACTTCAGTCAGCGTGCGCGCGGCCTGCGCACAGCGCGATCAGGCGCGGGGCAATCCCCGCCAGGGGTAATACTTCGTGCACGCCGCCGCAGGCAATGGCTTCTTTGGGCATGCCGAACACCACGCAGGACGCCTCGTCCTGGGCGATATTGTGCGCCCCGGCTTCTTTCAGCTCGGCCATCCCCGCCGCGCCGTCCCGCCCCATGCCGGTAAGAATCACGCCGATGCAGTTTTTACCGATCACGTTGGCCGCAGAGCGGAACAGCACGTCTACCGATGGCTTGTGACGGTTGACCGGCACACCGTGGTGCAAGCTGGTGGCGTAACCGATGGTGCTGGCAGGCTTGACCAGCAAGTGCGAGTGCCCCGGGGCAATGTAGACATGGCCTGGCTGCAGGCGCTCGCCGTCTTCGGCTTCTTTTACCGTCAGCTTGCACAGTGCATCCAGCCGCACGGCAAACGACTTGGTAAACATTTCAGGCATATGCTGGGTAATGACAATGGGTGGCATGCTGGCGGGCAAGGCGGTCAGCAATACGCGCAGCGCCTCGGTGCCACCCGTGGAAGAACCAATCACAATCACCGTTTGCCGCCCCAGCGAAAGCTTGCCCGGCTGGCGCGGCAGAATCATGTCGGCACTATGGCTGGGGGCCACTTCTATGGGCTTGGACGCAGCTGTTTTTTTATCGAGGGCCATACTTTCCCTTAGTCATTTTGCGGCAAACAAACACTATTCACGCCCGGCCTGGCGCAGAAACGCCAGACACCACGCTTCGCACGCCTGCTCTATCAGATCCAGCACCTGCTCAAAACCCTGCGGGCCACCGTAGTAAGGGTCGGGCACATCGGCCTCTGTACCCAATATCGACAACAATAGCTGCGGTGTCACACCTTTTTGACGCATGGCCTGCAAGCTGGCCAGGTTGGCGCGGTCTGCGGCCAACATGTAATCAAAGCGGCTAAAGTCGGCAGGGCTGACCTGGCGGGCACGCTGCTGGCGCAAATCGTAGCCCCGCGCCAGCGCGGCTTGTGTACTGCGTAAATCGGGCGCTTCACCTATGTGATAGGCATGCGTGCCGGCGGAGTCTACTTCAAGCTGGTCTTGCAGGCCATGCTTTAACAACATGCTGCGCATCACCCCCTCGGCAGTAGGCGAGCGGCAGATATTGCCCATGCAGACCATGAGTATGCGTTGTTTGCTCATTGTTTTCCCTATGCGGCCAACTGGCGTGGCTGCTGCTTACAGGCCGTTCATCCAGGCTTTTTCCTTGAAGGCTTTCAATTCGTCGCGCAGCTTGGCGGCTTTTTCGAATTCCAGATTGCGCGCCGCTTCCATCATGTCTTTTTCCAGGCGCTTGATTTCTTTGGCCAGGGCTTTTTCGTCCAGCATGGCAATACGGGCGCTTTCGGCCAGCGCCTTCTTGTCGACCGGCTCGTTCTGGTACACGCCGTCGATAATGTCCTTGATCTTCTTGTTCACCCCCTGCGGCACGATGCCATGCTCGGCGTTGAACGCCATCTGCTTGGTACGGCGGCGCTCGGTTTCATCCATGGCGCGCTGCATGCTGTTGGTGATGCGGTCGGCGTACAGCAGCGCTTTGCCGTGCAGGTTACGCGCGGCGCGGCCTATGGTCTGGATGAGGCTGCGTTCGCTCCGCAGGAAGCCTTCCTTGTCGGCATCCAGAATGGCCACCAGGCTTACCTCGGGGATATCCAGGCCTTCGCGCAGCAGGTTAATGCCGATCAGCACGTCGAACATACCCAGACGCAGGTCGCGGATGATCTCCACCCGCTCTACCGTATCGATATCGCTGTGCAGGTAGCGCACCTTGATGCCGTGCTCGGTGTAGTAATCGGCCAGCTGCTCGGCCATGCGTTTGGTCAGCGTAGTCACCAGCACGCGCTCGCCGCGCTCGATGCGCAGGTGGATTTCCGACAGCAGGTCGTCCACCTGCGTGCCCACCGGGCGGATTTCGATCACCGGGTCTACCAGGCCGGTTGGCCGCACCACCTGCTCTACCACCTGGCCGGCGTGCTCTTTTTCGTAGTCGGCTGGCGTGGCAGACACAAAAATGGTCTGCGGCATCAGCTGTTCAAATTCGTGGAATTTCAGCGGGCGGTTGTCCACGGCCGACGGCAGGCGGAAGCCGTAATCCACCAGGTTTTGCTTGCGCGCAGCGTCGCCTTTGTACATGGCGCCCACCTGCGGCACCGTGACGTGGCTTTCGTCGATAAACATCAGCGCGTTCTTGGGCAGGTAGTCGATCAGCGTGGGTGGCGCACCACCCGGCTCGCGACCGGAAAAGTGGCGCGAGTAGTTTTCAATGCCCTTGCAAAAGCCCATTTCGTACAGCATTTCCAGGTCAAAACGCGTGCGCTGCTCGATGCGCTGCGCCTCCACCAGCTTGCCTTCTTTCAGGTACCAGGCCACGCGGTCGGCCAGCTCCAGCTTGATCTGCTCACAGGCGCGCAGCACGGTGTCGCGCGGCGTCACGTAGTGGCTGGACGGAAACACGGTAAAGCGGCCAACACGCTGCTTGGTGGTGCCGGTGAGCGGGTCGAACAGCGTGAGCGTTTCCACCTCGTCGTCAAACAGGCTGATACGCACGGCGGTGTCGTTGCTTTCGGCCGGGAACACGTCGATGACGTCGCCGCGTACACGGAAGGTACCGCGGGCAAAGTCGGTGTCGTTGCGGTCGTACTGCATGGCCACCAGGCGGCTGACGATATCCTTCTGCGGCGTGGTTTCGCCTTCTTTCAGGTGCAGGATCATCTGGTGGTAGTCGGAGGGGTCGCCGATACCGTAAATGGCCGACACCGTGGCCACGATCACGCAGTCGGGCCGCTCCAGAATGCTTTTGGTGGCCGACAAGCGCATCTGCTCGATGTGCTCGTTGATGCTGGAGTCTTTTTCGATGAACAGGTCACGGCTGGGCACGTAGGCCTCGGGCTGGTAGTAGTCGTAGTACGACACGAAATACTCCACCGCGTTTTCCGGGAAAAACTCGCGCATCTCGCTGTACAGCTGCGCGGCCAGGGTTTTGTTGTGCGCCATGATGATGGCCGGGCGGCCGGTTTGCGCAATGACATTGGCCATGGTGTAGGTTTTGCCAGAACCGGTCACGCCCAGGAGTGTCTGGTAGCTCAGGCCGTCGGACAGGCCCTCTACCAGGCTGGCAATCGCCGCTGGCTGATCGCCCGCCGGGGCAAAAGGCTGATGGAGCTTGAAAGCGCTGCCTGGATAGCTTACGACCATGGAATTTCACTCATTTGTCACGCTTTATGCCGGTAACTAGCCCACATTTCATGTGTTTTGACTAAAAGTAATGCCGGACAAAGCAGGGGAATCAATTTAAAATAAAAGGGCTCGATAAACCAACAACAGGGTAAGCCTGACAGGCCGTGCCAAGACACGGCGCTTTTGCGCATCACCGGGTGTGATACAGCCCTGCCAGCGCCTTACCTGCCGCATGAACACTGCATCGGAGTCATGAATGATGCTCAGAACCTTTGTCCTGCTAGGCTGCCTGGCCGCCAGCAGCATGGTGGCGCATGCCGCCCAGCCTGTAAACCTGCAAACCCAGGCACTGACCAGTAGCCCGCGGCTGAATTCCCAGTCCGTCGTGGTAGTGGACTCGCAAACCGGCAAGCTGGTTTACGAAAAAAACCCGCTGCAAACCCAGCCCATCGCGTCGATCACCAAGCTGATGACCGCCATGGTCATGCTGGATGCCGGCTTGTCGCTGGATGAGCCCATCACCATTACCGAAGACGAAGTAGACCGCCTGAAAAACACCAGCTCGCGCTTGAGTGTGGGTTCTACCCTTACCCGCCGCGAAATGCTGCTGCTGGCGCTGATGTCGTCGGAAAACCGTGCTTCGGCCTCGCTGGCGCGCACCTACCCCGGCGGCAAGGCTGCATTTATTGCCAAAATGAACCAGAAGGCACGCAGCATCGGCATGCGCAATGCCGTGTTCCACGATGCCACCGGCCTGGACATGCGCAACAGCGCCACCGCCATGGACCTGGTGCGCATGGTGAAAGCCGCCTACCAGTACCCGCTGATCCGCCAGTTTTCCACCACGCACGAATACATTGCCCACCCCAGCCCTACCCGCGTGCTGCACTATAAAAACAGCAACCCGCTGGTACGTGAGGGCGAGTGGGATATCGGCCTGTCCAAAACCGGCTACATCGAAGAAGCAGGCCGCTGCCTGGTGATGGAAACCACCATGGGTAGCCAGCGCCTGATTGTGGTGCTGCTGGCGGCCAATGGCTCGGCAGCGCGGGTGAACGATGCCAAGTCCATCAAGACCTGGCTGGAAGCCCACCCCAATAGCTGGCTGTCGGGCTAAGCAAGCCATCGCAGTACGACAAAAAGGTTGGCCGCGGCCAACCTTTTTTGTTTAACCGCCGCACTCAGGCGCGGCGGAACGCGATCAGGTGATCCAGCTCCAGCCGGATACCGATGGCCTCGCCAATGGCGTGGTTGTGGTGGCTGGGCACCTGCGCCAGTACCTGCTGGCCGGAATCCAGCTGCAGCGTGTACAGAAACTCGGAGCCGCGGAACACCTTGCCCAGTACCTTGGCCGTTACCGGGCTGGCATCGTCGTGCACCACGTCATCGGGGCGCAGCAGCACGTCTACCTGGTCGCCTTCGGCAAACTGGCGCGGCACGGCGCTGCAGTACTCGCCCAGCTCCAGCGTGACGCAGCGCGGGCCAGTGACCCGCCCCGGCACAAAGGCGCCCTGGCCGATAAAATCGGCCACATAACGGCTGGCCGGCTCGTGGTACAGCTCGTATGGCGGCGCCCACTGCTGCAGCTGGCCCTGGTGCATCACGCCTACCTTGTCGGCCATGGCAAAGGCTTCGTGCTGGTCGTGCGTCACCAGAATGGCCGTGGTGCCTTGCGATTTCAGAATGTCGCGCACCTCGCGCGACAGCCTCTCGCGCAGGTCGACATCCAGGTTGGAAAACGGCTCATCCAACAGCAGCAGCTGCGGCTTGGGTGCCAGCGCACGCGCCAGCGCCACGCGCTGCTGCTGGCCGCCGGACAGCTCGTGCGGGAAGGCCTGGGCATAAGCGGCCAACCCTACCACCTCCAGTACCGCCATCACCCGGGCCTCGCGCTCGCTGCGCGAGAGCTTGCCCAGGCCAAAGCCCACGTTTTCCTGCACATTCAGGTGCGGGAACAAGGCGTAATCCTGAAACACCATGCCGATCTGGCGCAGGTGCGCCGGCACGCTGTCGGCCACACTGGCAATACGGCGGCCCGCCAGGCGGATGTCGCCGCCGGCCAATGGCTCAAAGCCGGCAATACAGCGCAATACCGTGGTCTTGCCGCAGCCGGAGCTGCCCAGCAGGCAGGCAATCTCGCCCTGCTGCAGGGCAAACGACATGTCATTGACGACGGTTTTGTCGCCGTAGCGTTGCGACACCGACTGTAGTTCAAGCAAGGCACTCATCAGGCAACATCCCGTTGGCGCGACAGCAATATGGTAGGGATCAGACCCACCAGCACGATGGCAATGGCCGGCAGCGCAGCCTGGTCCCACATGCCTTCGGCTGTCATGTTGTAAACGCGTACCGACAGCGTGTCCCAGCCGAAGGGCCGGGTCATCAGCGTGATGGGCATTTCTTTCATCACATCGACAAACACCATCAGTACGCCGGTAAACAGGCCGCCGGACAACAGCGGCAGATACACGCGGCGCAGCAACGCCCAGCCCGAGCAGCCCAGGTTACGCGCGGCTTCATCATGGCTGCGGGTAATGCGGTTCATCGCGGTGTCTACCGACGAGTACGCCACCGCCAGAAAACGCGCTACAAAGGCCAGCAGCATGGCCAGCAAGGTGCCTTTGAACACCGCCGTCACGTCGCCGCCCCAGCCCATCAGGGCAATGATCTGGTTATCCAGCCACGCCACCGGCACAAACACCCCCACCGCCAGCACGGTACCGGGGATGGCGTAACCCATGGTGGCCACCCGCGCCAGGTTGCGCATGGCCTGGCTACCCTGGCGGCGTACCAGGTAGGCCAGCACCAGGGCAATAGCGGTCACCAGCACGGCGGCAATCAGCGACAGGCTGACCGAGCGCCAGGCGTAGCCCAGAAAATCGCTGCTGAACTGGTTGGCAAAATCCAGCGACGCCCAGTACGCCAGCTGCAGCATGGGAATGATGAACGCCGCCAGTACAACGCTGCCTGCGGCCAACGTCGCCGCCCAGCCACGCCAGCCAGCCAGCAGCAGCCGTGGCTGCGGTGCAGCACGCCCGGCCTGCGCATAGGCGCGGCGGCCCCGGCTGCGCTGCTCCAGTACCAGCACGATGAACACCAGCATCACCAGCAGCGACGCAATCTGCTTGGCGGTATCCAGCGAAAACAGCGCAAACCAGGCCTTGTAGATAGCACTGGTAAAGGTGTCGTAGTTAAACACTGCCACGGTGCCAAAGTCGGCCAGGCTTTCCATGATCACCAGGATCAGCCCGCCGGCAATCCACGGCCGCGCCATGGGCAGGGCAATGCGCCAGAACCCCTGGCTGCGCGACAGCCCCAGGCTCTGCCCTACTTCCAGGGCGCGGCGGCCCATGGTGGCGAAAGCATTACGGCTAAGCAGATAGACATAGGGGTAAAACGCCAGGGTCATCACCAGCACCAAGCCCCAGGCGCTACGGATTTGCGGAAACCAGCGCATATCCTCGAAGTGCGGCCGCAGCCAGGTTTGCACCGGGCCGGTAAATTCCAGCAGGCCTACCTGGGCAAAAGCCAGCACATAAGCCGGCATGGCCAGCGGCAGCATCAGCGCCCAGTTGAAAATGCGGCGGCCAGGGAAATCGTATACCGCCACCAGCCAGGCCAGGCTGACACCCAACAGCAGCACCCCGGCCCCCACGCCCAACAGCATGATGGCGGTGTTTTTGAACAGCTCGGGCAGGGTGAACTCGATCAGGTGCGACCAGATGGCCGGGTCGGGCGTCAGCGCAGACAGCATCACCACGCCCAGCGGCACGATGGTGCACAGGGCAATGAGGCCGGCCACTAGCCAGGGAATCACAAGCGTGTGCAGGCGGCTCATGGCAATAAAGGGGCAAGAAAAAGGGGCATTATCGTTGCAGGCGTGCAATTTAGGAAAGACAGCGCAGCGCAAAAAGGCTGCAGCAACAAAACAGGGGCGCCGCAGCGCCCCCGCTTATCTGCCGCCAGCCATGGCTTGCCGGCTTATTTGTAGCCCATGCGGTCCATCAGCTTCACGGCCTCGGCCTGCTTGGCACCGGCTTCGGACACGTTGATCAGGTCAGACTTGAAGCTGCCCCACGATGCCACGGTCGCATTGGCCTTGACTTTAGGGTTGGCCGAAAACTCCATATCGATATCGGCGTACAGCTTCTGCGCTTTTTCGGAAGACAGCCATTCCAGCAGCTTCACGGCGCCTTTCGGGTTTTTGGCATGCTTGGTCACGCCCGCACCGGACACGTTCACGTGCACGCCGTTCTGCTTCTGGTTGGCCCAGAAGATGCCTACCTGCAGGTTCGGGGTCTTCTTCAGCAGGCGGCCGTAGTAGTAGGTATTGGCAATGCCCACATCACACTGGCCGGCGTCGATGGCTTCCAGCATCTTGGTGTCGTCCGCAAACACAGGTGCCGCCAGGTTATCTACCCAGCCTTTTACCACTTTTTCGGTGGCAGCCACGCCCTTGTCGGCGATCATGGTGCCTACCAGCGACTGGTTGTACACCTTCTTGGAAGTACGCAGGCACAGGCGGCCTTTCCATTTGGCGTCGGCCAGGTCTTCGTAGCTGGACAGCTGGTCCGGCTTCACGGTTTTCTTGTTGAAGAAAATGGTGCGGGCACGCACGGACAGACCAAACCAGTTACCGGCGGGGTCACGCAGGTTGGCCGGAATGTTGGCCGCAAGCACGGTGGATTTTACCGGCTGGAACAGGCCCATATTGCTGGCTTGCCACAGGTTGCCTGCGTCCACAGTCATGAAGATGTCGGCCGGGGTGTTGGTGCCTTCGGCTTTCAGTCGCTCCATCAGCGGGCCTTCGCCACCGCTGACCACATTGACCTTCACGCCGGTTTCTTTTTCGTAAACTTCCAGAATCGGCTTGATCAGCTGCTCGGCACGCGCGGTATACAGCGTGACTTCTTCGGCCATGGCCACACCACTGAACGCTGCCAGTACCGCAGCCAACATTACTTGTTTCTTCATGACCCACTCCTTGTGCATTGCCCGGCAAGGGCAAGGTGTATCAACATGGGGGCCGAGTATAAACAGTGAAGATAACCGTTATCAACACCATTTCGTATTTCAGTATTATTTAGGTAAAACAGGGAACCTTACCCAGTCACCTGCATCTACTTTCAGTTTGCCGTTACGCAAACGCGCCACCGCAAAGCGCGGCTGCACTTGTTCGATTTCCACATCACCCAGCTGCAGCTCGGGCACCCCCAGCACCTCGCCATCGGTACGGCGGATCTCGGTCGCCGGGCGCGGCTTGTACACCACCAGGCGGTCGCGCACGGCCAGGCCGTCCAGCGCGCCGGCAGACAGATAAACCTTGTCCCCCTCTACCCTGGCCACACGGGTGGCAAAGGGCAGGCACTGCACGGCACCGGACACCTTGGCCGCTATTTCTTCCAGCACCTGACCCATGGCCTGCCCGTATTCCGACTCCACCATGGCGTCCACGTTAAACACGCGGCTGGACTGCGGGTGTACATCGCCCCGGGCCACACGGCGCAGGTTATCGCGCAGCAAGATGCCGCCGCTCAGGGTGTCGTACAGCCAGTATTCGATTTCAAAACGGCGTTCCACGGGCACGTTGCGCACCGACATGCCCAGCAAGCCAGCCAGCGGCCCGGTGTAATACGTGCCCTGCCCGCCAGGGGTGCCACTGCCAAACACGTCAACACGAGGCTCACGGCGGGTGACGGCAGTATCGATAATGCGCCCGGCCAGCACAAACTGTGCGCCCTCGCGGCGGCCTATCTCGCGCACGGTGTCAGCCGCGGCGCTAGCTTCCTGCATGCGCCCGCCAGGGAAAACCGACATGGTGCCAGCGTAGAGCGCCTGGGTTTCGCGGCGCAGGTTAAACAGCCTCACCAGCTCACCGGGAAACCAGGTGGCAATACTGCCCAGGTCGCCGGCGTCTGCAGGGCGCTCCAGCTGGAAATAGCTGGTAACGATACGGCGGGCCAGAAAGCGCCCCGGCGGCATGGCGGCGCGCTGGCAGGTGTCGGTCTTTTGTTCGCCTTCGGGCGCATCGGTATCGTGCTCTACCCGCACCAGCAGCAGGCCATCGCGCAGGGTCTCGGACAACACGCGCGTTTTACCCGGCAAGCTCAACGGCCCCAGCATCATGCTTTCTGCCGTTTGCAGCCCATCCACCACCTGGGTAGACGCCAGCATGCCGCCCCGGTGGGTAATGGCAATCTGGCGCAAGGCATCGCCAATGGCCGCCTCGCGCGCGGCCACGCGGCCCGCCTCTAGCGAAGCCACGCCCTCGGCCTGATACACCTCGGCCTGCGCGCCAGGCAGCGCGAAAACAAACGCCGCCCAGCAGGCGGCGCGTAACAGTATGGATAGTCGCATCATGTCCTAGTGCGAAACGTAGAAGTCCCCGCCGTATACACAACCACTGTCAGTGCAGCCCAGCTTGCTGCCATCTGCCGCAGGCAATACCCGCGCTGCAGCCGCAACGTTGCCCGCGCTGACCAAGGCTGTACGATACGCTTTGAAGAAGCCTTCATCCAGTACCACTTCGGCAATGGTTTCGCTGCTGCCGTCGGCCTTGAACTCGGTAGACAGCAAGCGCACGCCACGCAGATAGGCGTCCACGTACACGCGGAAGGTATCGTTGACAGTCACCAGGTTACCCACCGAGCTGCTACCGGACAGCTTGAAGCCCTGTACTTGCTCGGCCACGGCACGATAGGCGTCCAGCTGCGAGGCGCGCATGGCCAGCAGGCGGCGCTGTACCGGCGACAGCTCTTTACTGGTAGGCGGCGCACCATAGCCCACAACACGAATGCGCAGGGCATTGAATGACTCCTGCTTGTGCTCTGCTGGCGGGTCGGCCAGCGGGCCGACATAGGCACCGCCCATCATCACGCCGCCAGGCGACATCACCGGCTGGCGCGAAATACCGGGCTGCTCGTGGCTACCGCCCACCGCTGGGGCATGCGCCACCGCGCCATGCATATCGGCGGCGGCCGGGGCGGCCGGCGCCACGGCAACGACAGACCAGCCCTCACCCGCAGTGTTGGCCGCAGGCGTGGAGGCGCAGGCCGACAGTACGGTCATGGCCAGCAAGCCGGGAATCATTCGGGTGATATTCTTCATTATTTCGCTCCGCCGAGTATGCATATCATTTTATAGCCACATCGGCTTATCGGACATCAAATAAAAATCTTGAGCCAGCTTACACTTTTAATTTAGAAAGCTGCCCTGACCTTGCGCAATCTACCGCGTGGTGGCCGCCGTGATAAACTGCCAACCGCCCGCACTTTAGGACTTTAGTTCACCATGAAAAAACTGCTGTGCTCCCTGCTGATGCTGCTGCCGCTGTCGGCACTGGCCGCCCCTACCGTGGAACTGGCTACCAATAAAGGCCTGATTACCATCGAGCTGGACGCCGCGCGTGCGCCCAAGTCGGTAGACAACTTTGTTGCCTACGTGAAAGCCGGCCACTACAACGGCACCCTGTTCCACCGCGTGATCGACGGCTTCATGATCCAGGGTGGCGGCTTTGCCATCAAGGAAGGCGAACTGGCGCAAAAGCCCACGCGCGCGCCTATCGCCAACGAGGCCGACAATGGCCTGAAAAACGTGATCGGCAGCATTGCCATGGCCCGCACCAATGACCCGAATTCTGCCACTTCGCAGTTTTTCATCAACCTGGTGAACAACGATTTTCTGGATTACCGCAGCAAAACCCCGCAAGGCTGGGGTTATGCCGTATTTGGCAAGGTAACGGCCGGCATGGATGTGGTAAACCGCATTTCCAAAGCCCGCACCGCCATGATAGGCGGCATGCAGGATGTGCCTATCGAGCCGGTTGTTATCACCAAAGCCACCTATAAACCCTGATAGCAAGGATAAACAACATGATCAAGCTGACCACCAACCACGGTGACATCGTACTGGAACTGTTTGCCGACAAAGCCCCGAAAACGGCGGCCAACTTCGAGCAATACGTGATCGACGGCCACTACGACGGCACCATCTTTCACCGCGTGATCAATGGCTTCATGATCCAGGGCGGCGGCTTTACTGCCGACATGCAGCAAAAAGACACCCGCGACACCATCGAAAACGAAGCCAACAACGGCCTGTCCAACAAGACCTACACCATTGCCATGGCCCGCACGCCGGACCCGCACTCGGCCAGCGCACAGTTCTTCATCAACGTGTCCGATAACGACTTCCTGGATTTCCGCAGCGAAACCATGCAAGGCTGGGGTTACTGCGTATTTGGCCAGGTCGTACAAGGCCAGGACGTGGTAGACCGCATCAAGACCGTGGCCACCGGCCGCAAAGGTGGCCATCAGGACGTACCGTCCGACGCCGTCATCATCGAAAAAGCCGAAATCATCCAGGGCTAAGCCGCCCTGCCCAGGCCGCCTCGTGCGGCCTTTTTTTGCACCCTGCACATGGCCATACACTTCATATCCGACCTGCACCTGCACCCGGGCGAGCCCTGGCTGGGGCAGCTGTTTACCCGCACGCTCGCCAGCTGGGCCGGGCAGATCGACGCCCTGTATATCCTGGGCGACCTGTTCGAGTACTGGGTAGGCGACGACGACACCGACCCGTTTGTGCACGACATGCTGGCCGCCATGCAGGCGTTCAGCGCCCGCACGCCGCTGTACGTGATGCGCGGCAACCGCGACTTTCTGCTGGGGCCGGGCTTTGCCGCCGCCAGCGGTGCCACCCTGCTGGACGAACCCCACCTGCTGCAAGCCTGCGGCCAACCCTATGTGCTGGTACACGGCGACGGCCAGTGCACCGACGACGCAGCCTACCAGCAGTTTCGCGCCATGGTGCGCCAGCCAGCCTGGCAGGCAGCCTTCCTGCAAAAACCGCTGACCGAACGCCACGCCATCGCCCAGCAGATACGCGGCATGAGCCAGGCCAAGAAGCAGGATGAAGGCCTGAACGAGATGGGCGATGTCACCCCCGCCGCCATTGATGCGCTGTTGGCCGCCCACCCCGGCGCCACGCTGATTCACGGCCACACCCACCGCCCGGCCTGCCATACACAGCAACTAAACGGCGAAACCCGCCAGCGCTGGGTCATTGCCGACTGGTACGCCGGCCGCGGTGGCTACCTGCGCCTGGACGAACACGGCCTCAGCGCCCACCCGCTGTCACTGTAAACCACGTTGGCCGCACGCTGCGGCCAACCCATGTCCCACTACACCCACTCTGCCAGACACCCGCCAACACACCTGCAAACGGCCATAAGGGTTACCCCGCAAGGGTTTTCCCGCAAGGGGCAGCCCCAACTGACACACGATTTGCCTGCCGCTACAGTGCGCGCCAGAAGCGGTAAAACCGGACGAACCCCAGGGTTTATTGCCGGTGGCCGCGGCCCGACACAACAAGGAGAGCAATCATGTGGTCACACGTTTATGACCCGCTAGGCAACCCGTGGCTGTCCACGCTGGCTGCCAGCATCCCGGTAATCGTCCTCTTGGGCGCACTGGGCATTTTCCATATCAAAGCGCACATTGCCGCCCTGCTGGGCCTGGCGACCTCGCTGCTGGTTGCCGTGGCCGTATTCGGCATGCCTGGCGACATGGCGATGAGCGCCACCCTGCTGGGTGCGGCCAACGGCCTGATGCCGATTGGCTGGATCATCCTGAACGTGATCTTCCTGTACCAGCTTACCGAGCGCAAAGGCCAGTTTGCCGTGCTGCGCGAATCCATTTCCGGCATCACCACCGACCGCCGCCTGCAGCTGTTGCTGATTGCCTTCTGCTTTGGCGCGTTCTTTGAAGGTGCCGGCGGCTTTGGCACCCCGGTAGCGGTGACTGGCGCCATGCTGATCGGTCTGGGCTTCTCGCCGCTGGCCGCGTCCGGCCTGTCGCTGATCGCCAACACCGCCCCGGTAGCCTACGGCGCGCTGGGTACCCCGATTACCACCCTGGCCAAGGTAACCGGCCTGGACGTGCTGCAGATTTCGTCCATGGTTGGCCGCCAGATGACCATCTTCGCCATCATCGTGCCGTTCTGGCTGCTGATTGCCTTCTGCGGCTGGCGCAATACCCTGCGCATCTGGCCGGCCGTACTGGTAGCTGGCCTGTCGTTTGCCATTCCGCAGCTGATCGTGTCCAACACCATGGGCCCGGAGCTGGTCGCCGTTATCGCCTCGGTGTGCTCTATCGCCGCGCTGGTAGGCTTCCTGAAGGTATGGAAACCGGCCGAGATCTACACCTCCACCGCCGGCACCATGGGTGGCGAAGCCGCGCTGGGCGCCAAAGAAGTGGTATCCAGCAGCAAGCATGGCTACAGCCGTGGCGAAGTGATTCGCGCCTGGCTGCCTTGGCTGATCCTGTCGGTCTGCGTGTTTGCCTTCGGCTCGCCGGCCATCAAGAAAATCCTGGACGGTATTTTCACGCTGGAAATCCAGTGGCCAGGCCTGCATAACCTGATCTACAAGATGCCACCCGTGGTTGCCGAGCCGCACCTGGAAGCCGCCATCTACAAGTTCAACCTGCTGTCCACCACCGGTACCGGCATTCTGGTCGCCGGCCTGATTTCCGCCTTCATCATGGGCTACCGCCCGTCCGAGATGGTAAAAGTGTACAAAGAGACCTTCTGGTCGCTGCGCTACTCGCTGATTACCATCGTCGCCATGCTGGCGCTGGGCTATGTCACCCGCTTCTCCGGTGTGGACATCACCCTGGGCCTGGCCTTCTCGCATACCGGCGTGTTCTACCCCTTCTTCGGCACTCTGCTGGGCTGGCTGGGCGTGGCGCTGACCGGCTCCGACACTGCGGCCAACGTGCTGTTTGGCGGCCTGCAAAAAGCGTCGGCACAGCAGCTGGGCCTGTCGCCCGTGCTGATGACGGCGGCCAACTCGTCCGGTGGCGTGATGGGTAAGATGATTGATGCCCAGTCCATCGTGGTAGCGTCCACCGCTACCCAGTACTACGGCAAGGAAGGCGTGATCCTGCGCTACGTGTTCTTCCACTCGCTGGCGCTGGCCTGCCTGGTGGGCCTGGTGGTGTCGGCCATGGCCTACCTGCCACCGTTCACCGCGCTGGTGATCCACCCGTAAGCATGTACTAACAAATAGTACGCGCCCCAACCCCGGCCCCGGCCGGGGTTTTGTCATTTGGCCGGCAAAAACAGTATCAGTAATAAGCTAAATCTAAACAGTTGCCGTGTAATTTAAATGGTAAATAATCAAATAGGCTAATCTGCTTCAAATTTTCCGATTTTCGTTCGATACTTATCCAGCTTGTTAAGCTTCATTACAAAATCACAAGGGGGGCACACATGTCCGTACTGAAAGAATTCCGCGAATTTGCCATGCGCGGCAACGTGATCGACCTGGCGGTGGGTGTGGTGATCGGCGGTGCCTTCGGCGCCATCGTCAAATCGCTGGTAGACGACGTGATCATGCCGCCCATCGGCCTGCTGATCGGCAATGTCGACTTTGCCAATATGTTCATCGTACTGAAAGAAGGCGCGAAGGCAGCCGCCCCGTACGCCTCGGTTGCCGCTGCCAAGGAAGCTGGCGCGGTTACCATGAACATCGGTCTGTTCATCAATGCGCTGGTCAGCTTCACCATCGTGGCCTTCGCCATCTTCATGCTGGTAAAAGTCATCAACCGCCTGAAGCGCGAAGAAAAAGTGGAAGAAGTTGCCGGCGAACCGACCACCAAAGAATGCCGCTACTGCTTGTCCAGCATCCCGGTGAAAGCCACGCGCTGCCCGTGCTGCACCTCGCAGCTGGACTAAGCTGCCGCTACCAGCCAGACACAAGGCCGCCCACGGGCGGCCTTGTGCTTTGCAGTGCTGCCAGGCACCGTAAACATGGCAGGCAGCACGCTAGCCGATAGCGCGCACCTGCGGCCACAAGCGCTGGCATAGCGCATCCACCGCGCTGCGTAGCGGCACGGCCGCCCCGGCCACCCCACACGCCGCGCTACCACTGGCCACCGCCGCAGCCAGATGCTGCCCCGGCGTGGCCTGCGGTGTCTGCCACAGGCTGGCCAGCAGGCCGGCCATGCTGGCGTCGCCAGCCCCCACCGTATCCACCACCGCCACCGGCGGCGGCGCCAGCTGCCAACGCTCGGCGCCGGCCCACAGCTGCGCCCCTGCCGCACCGCAGGTGTACAGGATGAGCGCCTGCGGGTTCCATTGCTGCAGCGTGGCCAATGCGGCGGCCTGGTCGTGGTGGCGAAACAGCCCGGCCAAGTCTTCGTCCGACACCTTCACCACGTCGGCCAGCGCCACCATCTGGCGCAGCATATCGTCGTAACGGGCGTCCATCGCCACGCGAAAATTCGGGTCGTAGGCAAGGCGTACCCCGGCGGCCTTCAGCTGCCGCGCCTGCGCCAGCAAATGCCCCGCCAGCGGCGGGCGGGCCAGGCTGATACCGCCAAACAAGGCCCAGCGCGCTGCCTGCGGCCAACCTGGCGGCAAGTTGGCCGCGTCAAAATGCAGGTCGGCGCTGTGATCGCCCACAAAGAAATACTGCGGCGGCTGCGTGCTGTACACCATGGCCAGCAAAGGCGAGGCGTCCACGGGCTGCATATAGCGCGGGTCCAGCCCTGCCTCAGCACTGGCTACCCGCAACGCCTCGCCAAAACAATCACGGCTGATGGCCCCGGCAAACGCTGCCGGCAGCCCCCAGCCCGCCAGGATACGCGCCACATTCCATGGCGCACCGCCGGGGCGCGACAACCAGCGGCCGTCGGGCTGGATGATCATGTCGGTCAATGCCTCGCCAAAACAGAGCAAGGCCGCTAAGGGCTGTGTCATTGCATCTCCTGCATGAAAAAAACCTGCCGCAGCGCGGCAGGCCAGGCTGCTGATAGCGTACTGATCCACGTCTTGCCGGACCCGGCAAAGCCGGGCCGCGTCACGTCTGCACTTGAATCCGCAGCCTTCCTGTTTACAGGACAAAGCCTGTTTGCAACGCAAACAGGCTTTGTCTTCAATCTCGCCTGACGCAGCGCGGCAGGCTAGGACCTCATCCGGAACGGGCAGCCCATGCTGCCATGCACCGCGGCATCAGAAGCCGATGTGCACCCCGCCAAACAGATAATTGTCACGCTTGCCGTTGTTCTTCTTGTCCGACTTGTACTCGGCAAACAAGCTGGTCTGGAAGCGGCTGTCCTTGCCGGACAGATCGTAGTCGGCCCCCAGCAGGCTCACCTTGTGTTTACCGCCGCTCACATAGCCATAGTCTTTGGTATTGATGTAGCCGGCACGCACGCCCACGCGCTGCGGTTTGTACTCGGCGTACACCCCCACACTCTTCTGCGTAGGGCCGCTCGCATTCTTGGAATTATTCAGCTCTGTGGCCAGCGTCAGACCGGCAGCCGGCATGAGCTTGAACGCCAGCAGGGTGTCTTTCAGCGTGCCACCGGCAGCCACTTTTTGCTGGCCAAAGGACAAACGGGCGCCGAACATGCCCTGCTCGTAAGTACCGCTGGCCGCCCAGGCATCGGTAGCACGCGGCTGGGTGGTGGTTTTATCTTCACCTGGCGAGTAGCTGAACGACAGCGCCAGGGCATCCAGCTTGGGTGCTTCGTACTTGAAGGCACCACGCGCATTACCACCGCCGCTGGCGATGTCGCCGCGGTCCGGGCCCACGTCGTAGGCGTACAGGTTGGCTTTGAAGTAGCCATCACCGTAGGCATTGATGCCACGGCCCAGTTTCACGGTACCAAACTCGCCTTGCAAGCCGACAAAGGTATCGCCATTGGCAAAATGGTCGGTGCCTTTATTATTATCCAGCTTGATATCGGTATTCACTTGCAGCAGCGCTTTCAGGCCATTGCCGATATCAGCGCTACCCACCACATTCAATTCGGAACCGCCGTCTTCTACGGCACGGTTACTGATACCGTTTTCTTTTTTGGATGCCATGCCGACTTCCACTTTGCCGGTAAACTTGATATCGCCATCCAGGGCAAAAGCGTGGCCAGCCATCAGTGTGCCAGTAACCAGCAGGGCAATGTGTTTTTTATTCATGCTTGTCTCCGTTTGTGTTTATTTTCCAGCGCGTGCCGGTAAGGATGATTAAAAACGCCCACACGCATGTAGCCAACACATTACAAAACAAACCCCGCCATTTTTTTAAAATCACTTGGTTACCCGCAACAAAACATTATTCACAAATAAAACACGCCATTCACAATTGAAATACAGCACAAAAAATAAAGGCACCGCAAGGTGCCTTTATGGGCAAAGCAGAAAACCAGCCCGCCTGCTGCCTCAGGCCGCGGCCAGATTGGCGGCCAACCTGGGCAAGGCTTCGTCTGCTGCGTCAAACACATGCAGGCTGGCCGCCGGCAACGCAAAGCGCAGGCTATCGCCGATAGCGGCGCGGCTACCGGCCAGCTTTACCACCAGCGGTGCGGGCGACAGGCCGGTTTCCAGGTAGGCATAGCTATGCTCGCCCAAGTGCTCCAGATGGGTAATACGGCCCAGCAGGCTGCCCTCGCCTACCTGCACGTGCTCGGGGCGAATGCCCACCGTCACCGCTGTGCCGGCCTGTTGGCCGCTGGCATTCACCGCGGCCTGCAGCGTGGCGGTACCGGCCAGGCACTGCAAGCCGCTGCTGCTGGCCTGGCTGACCTCGGCCGGGAAAAAGTTCATGCCTGGCGAGCCGATAAAGCTGGCCACAAAACGGTTTTTCGGGTGGTGGTACAAATCCAGCGGGTGGCCCACCTGCGCGATGCTGGGCACGCCTTCCTGCCCGGCCAGCGGCTTGAGCAGCACGATCTTGTCGGCCAGCGTCATGGCCTCTACCTGGTCGTGCGTCACGTACACCATGCTGGCGCTGCCAAGCTGGCGGTGCAGGCGGGCAATCTCCACCCGCGTCTTCACCCGTAGCGAGGCGTCCAGGTTGGACAGCGGCTCGTCAAACAGAAACACCTTGGGCTGGCGCACAATGGCGCGGCCAATGGCCACGCGCTGACGTTGGCCGCCGGACAGCGCGCCCGGCTTGCGGTCCAGCAGCGCGGTAAGGTGCAGCGATTCGGCCGCGCTACGTACGCGGCGCTCGATCTCGTCCTTGCCCAGTTTCAGGTGGCGCAGGCCAAAGGCCATGTTGTCGTACACCGTCATGTGCGGGTACAGCGCGTAGCTCTGGAACACCATGGCCACGTCGCGCTGTGCTGGTGGCACGTCGTTCACGCAGCGGCCATCAATATGCAGCTCGCCGCCGCTGGCGTCGTCCAGGCCGGCAATCAGGCGCAGCAAGGTGGACTTGCCGCAGCCGGACGGACCGATGAATACGCAGAACTCGCCCGGCGCAATGGTGAGGTTGATGTCGGCCAGGATGGGGTTGCCACCAAAGCGTTTATGGATGCCCTGCAAACGGATTTCGCTCATGATCAGCCCTCCACGGCCAGCTGGATGAAGGCAGCCGACATCGGCGCCAGTTCGATAACCTGCCCGGCAGCCTGGCTGCCGTCGCTATGCAGCAGCACGCTGGCACCCGCCGGTAGCGGCAAGTTGGCCGCATCGCAGCCCAGGTTGAAGACACACTGCAGCACTTGGCCGTGACCACTGCGGCTAAAGCGCAGCAGGCTGTCGTCGGCCTCGCCCAGTACAAAGTCACCGCCATGCAAGGCCGGCTGCGCACGACGCCAGGTCAGCAGCTGCTGCCAGAACGCCAGCGGGCTATCGGCCTGGGCCGCCTGTTGTGCAACGGCGGTATCGCGGTGCGCCGGCCACAGCGGCAGCCACGGCTGATCACTGCCAAAGCCGCCGTCGGCGCTGCTATCCCACGCCATGGGCGTGCGGCAGCCGTCGCGGCCTTTGAACTCGGGCCATAGCACCTTGGCGTACGGGTCTTGCAGCTGCTCGTAGCGTATCTCGGCCTCCGGCCAGCCCAGCTCCTCGCCCTGGTACACGCACACCGGGCCAGGCAAGGCCAGCAGCAGCATGGCAAACACGCGGGCGCGCGCCGCCTCGCTGCCACCCAGCGCCGCCCAGCGGCTGACCACGCGAATGTTGTCGTGGTTGGACAGCGCCCAGCACACGGTGGCGTCGCCAGCCTCGGCCACGTATTCCTGCAGCACGCGGTGCAGGTAGCGCGGGTGGCATTCATCGGTCAGCAGGGTAAACACGTAAGCCATGTGCAGCAGCTCGCTGCCGGCGGTGTAGTCGCGCAGCGTCTGGTACTGCAGGTCGTCACCGATTTCACCCATGGTGATGGCGCCAAACTCGTCGCACAGGCGGCGCAGGCGGCGGATGAAGTGCAGGTTTTCCGGCTGCGTCTTGTCGTACAGATGGCGCTGGAAGGCATACGGGTTGCTGCGCGGCACGCCACCGGCGTAGCTACCGGCCGGCTGCGGCGGGTTGTCGCGCAGCTGTGCGTCGTGGGTGTAGAAGTTGACGGTATCCAGCCGGAAGCCGTCCACCCCCAGCTGCAGCCAGAAGCGCGCCACGTCCAGCACGGCGTCTTGTACCGCCGGCTGGTGAAAGTTGAGGTCCGGCTGGCTGGCCAGAAAGTTGTGCAGGTAATACTGGCCGCGGCGGGCATCCCACTGCCAGGCGCTGCCGCCAAAAATGCTCAGCCAGTTGCTGGGCGGCGTGCCATCGGCGCGCGGGTCGGCCCACACGTACCAGTCGGCGCGGGCGTTGTCGCGGCTGGCGCGGCTTTCGGCAAACCACGGGTGCTGGTCGGACGTATGGCTGAGCACCAGGTCGATCAGCACTTTCAGGCCCAGCTCATGCGCGCGGCCAACTAGCGTGCGAAAATCGTCCAGCGTGCCGAACATCGGGTCCACGTCGCAGTAATCGGATACGTCATAACCGAAATCGGCCATCGGCGAGGTAAAGAAGGGGGAAATCCAGATAGCCTCGGCACCCAATTGCGCAATATGTGGCAGGCGGTGGGTAATACCCGGCAAATCGCCAATACCGTCGCCATTACTATCCTGATAGCTGCGCGGGTAAATCTGGTAAATAACGGTGTTTTGCCACCAGTGTTGATTCTGTTTCATTGCGAAAACCTCGTTAGCCACAGAATACACAGAAACCACAGAAGGCATTCAAACCAGCATGTTTGGCGATTCAAACCATTTGCCTCATTGCGCCAGGGCGTGTTTTCCGTATTTTCTGTGCATTCTGTGGCGAAAATAAAATCAGCCTTTTACCGCACCGGCAGTCAGGCCCGACACGATCTGGCGCTGGAAAATCAGCACCAGCACAATCAGCGGCACAGTCACGATGACCGAGGCGGCCATGATATTGCCCCACGGCAGCTCGTAGCTGCTGGCGCCGCTAATCAGCGCAATGGCCACCGGCACCGTGCGCTGCTCGCCGGACAGCGTGAAGGTGAGCGCAAACAGGAACTCGTTCCACGCCGCGATAAAGGCCAGCAGCGAAGTGGCCGCCACCGCCGGCCACAGCAGCGGCAGAAAGATGCGGAAGATCACCGTCAGCACCCCGGCGCCGTCCATCAGCGCCGCTTCCTCCAGCTCGCGCGGCAGCTCGCGCATGAAGGTCACCAGCACCCACACGGTAAACGGCAGGGTGAAGATCAGGTCGGACAACACCAGCGCCCACAGGCTGTCGTACAGGCCCAGCCACGAGATCAGCTCGAACAGGCCGGACAGGATGGCCACCTGCGGAAACATGGACACGCCCAGGATGGTCATCATCAGCACGCCACGGCCGCGAAACTGCACCCGGCCCAGCGCGTAGGCTGCCAGTAGCGACACGGTGAGCGACAGCAGCACCACGCCGCCCGCCACCAGCACCGAGTTCAGCAGGTTCTGGCCAAAGGGCTGCTCGGCAAACACGGCCACGTAGTTGGCCGCACTCCACACCTTGGGCCAGAAATCACTAGAAAACAGCGCACTGCCCTGCTTGAACGAGCTGGCAATAGCGTAGGCAAACGGGTACAGCGAAAACGCCAGCACCAGCGGCAGCAGCAGGTAATACGCCAGGTCGGCGGCGTGCAATCGTTTAGGCAGCATGTCAGTGGCCCTCCATACGGCGGCGCGCCAGCGCCATGTAGCACAGGGTAATCAGCGCAATCAGCAGGAACAGCAGCGTGGCGGCGGCCGAGCCGTAGCCGGCCAGCTGAAAGTCGATCAGCTGTTCGCGCACGTACACCGACATGCTCTTGGTGCTGCGGCTGTTGGATGTCATCACGTAGATCAGGTCGAACACGCGCAGTGCGTCCAGCGTGCGGAAGATCATGGCCACCAGCACGGCCGGGGTAATCAGCGGCAGGGTGATATTGAGGAACACCGACCACGCGGGCACGCCGTCCACGCGGGCGGCTTCGTAGCAGTCGCCCGGCACCATCTGCAGCGCCGCCAGGATCAGCAGCGCCATGAAGGGCGTGGTTTTCCATACGTCTACCAGCACGATGGTGGTAAAAGCCAGGTCGGGGTCGGCCGTCCACGCCAGCGGGGCGTCGATCAGGCCGGCCGACAGCAGCATGGCGTTGATCACGCCAAACTGGTCGTGCAGCATCCAGGTCCACATCTTGGCCGACACCACGGTGGGAATGGCCCACGGCACCAGCACGGCGGCGCGCAGCAGCGCCTTCAGTGGCGACGGGTGGTTCAGCATCAGCGCGATGCCCAGGCCGAATAGCGTTTCCAGCGACACCGACAGCAGCGCGAACCACAGGGTATTGCGCACGGCGCCCCACCATTGCGGGTCGTTCAGCACGCCGGTATCGCCCAGGTAGTTGGCCAGGCCAACAAACTGCCGCGCCGACAGGTCCGACAGCTGGGCATCGGTGAAGCTCATGAAAAAAGTACGCGCCAGCGGCAGCCCGGCAATGGCAAACAGCACCAGAACCGAGGGCAGCACCAGCAGCCAGGCCATGCGCTGCCGGCTGCGCTGCAGCGACGACAAGGCACCCGCTGCCGGCACGGGCGCAGTGAGGGTAGAGCTAGACATAGGGTTCTCCGCAGGGCGGGCGTGGCCTGCGGCCAAGGTTGGCCGCAGGCACCCGCCACCCCGTACAGGACAGGCAGCGGCTACCGCCAGGCAGCCGCCGGGGGCTTACTTGGCGCCGCTAAAGCCTTGCGGTGCCAGGCGTTTGAGCTGCGCGTCCAGCTGGGCCAGCGCGGTTTTGGCATCGCTCTTGCCGGACAGCACCTCGTGGGTGGCATTCCAGAACTGGTTGCTCACCTGGTTGTAGCGCGCGGCAGACACCGAAGATGGGCGGCCTACGGCGCTGGTGAAGGTGTTGTACAGCTCGCCAAAGAAGGGGTTGGCTTTCAGCACGTCCGGGTCGCGGTATAGCGCGGCAATGGTGGGGTTGTAGGCGCCGTTGATGGCGCGCATTTTCTGCACGTTGCTGCTGGTCAGGTAAGCCACCAGCTCGGCAGCCAGCTTCTGGTTTTTGGAGTACTTGGATACCGCCAGCTGCCAGCCGCCCAGGGTGGCAGCATTGCGGCCATCGGCACCGCCTTTAGGCAGCGCCACCACGCCCACTTTGTCTTTCACCACGCTATCCGGCTTTTGTGCCAGCGCCCAGGCGTAGGGCCAGTTGCGCATGAACACGGCGTTACCCGCCTGGAACACGCCACGCGCTTCTTCTTCGCCGTAGTTCAGTACCGCTTTCGGGGTGATGGTGCCGACCCAGCCGGCGGCGGTGGTCAGCGCCTTCACCGCCTGCGGGTTATTGATGGTGGGCTTGCCGCTGGCCGCGTCGATGATGGTGCCGCCCTTGTAGCTCACCACCCACTCCAGCGCGTCGCAGGTCAGGCCTTCGTAGGCGCGGCCTTGCCATACATAGCCCCACATCTTGTCGTTACCGGCAGCGCGCTCGGCGTCCTGGATTTTTTTGGCGCTGGCCGTGAGCTCTTCCCAGGTCTTGGGTACCGGCTGCTTGTGTTTTTCCAGCAGGTCTTTGCGGTAGTACAGCACGCCCGCGTCTGTAAACCATGGCATGGCCAGCAGGCGGCCACCGATGGTGTTATTGCCGATGATGCCGCTAAAGTGCTGCTTTTCGGCACCATGGGTGTACGGTTTCAGGTCCAGCAGGTGGTTGGCCAGAATGCCGGGCCACACTACGTCGATCTGGAACACGTCGATTTTGTCGGAGCCGCTGCCCAGAATCTGCTGGTACAGCGCCAGGCGTTCGTTGGAGTCGTTCGGGGTGGATACCACCTGCACGTCG
Source organism: Neisseriaceae bacterium (assembly GCA_027489245.1). Taxonomy (GTDB): domain Bacteria; phylum Pseudomonadota; class Gammaproteobacteria; order Burkholderiales; family Chromobacteriaceae; genus Vogesella. Next base: position 128,693 of record JAIYAC010000020.1, read on the forward strand.
TTGCCGGTTTTCTTGCTCCATTCGGCCACCGACTGCTTGCACAGCTCCAGCTCCTGGCCTACCGCACCGCAGGAAATCTTCAGCGGGGCGGCCTGGGCGGTAGCTGCCAGGGTCATCAGTACGGCAGCACTCATCAGGCTGTATTTCATCATGCGTCTCCTCGTTGTGTTGTTGGCCGCACCGCAGCCTGCCAGCCGGCAGCGGTACCGTCGCCCTGCCATCTAAACGCGGAAACATTAATGCGGCATTTCATCGCCATGCCGTTGCCATTAACAATTGCAATATACCCGGCCATGCGCCCTGCCCTTATGACTTGGCCAGCAGCCGCGCCAGGTCGTCGCGGCGGTAGGGCTTGGCCAGAAAGGCCACACCGGCGGGCCAGTCGCTGCGGCGGGCGTGGTGTTCGGGCGGCAGGCCAGAGGTCAGCACCACGCGCAGCGCGGGGTAGGCGGCCTGCAGCGTGCGGTACAGCCGCACACCGTCGCCACCTTCTCCCAGCATGATGTCGGACAGCACCACATCGGCCTGGCCACCGGCAGCCAGCCAGCCCAGCAGCGCCGCCTCGCTGGCAAAGGTGCTGACGTGCGCCCCCAGTGCGGCCAACTGTTGCTGTGCGGTGTCACGCACGTCGGCGTCGTCTTCTACCAGCAGCACGTGGCGGGCCGGCAGCACCGCTGGCAAAACGGTGGCGCAGGCTTGCGGGCTGCACGGGCTGGCGCTGGCGGGTAGCTCGATGCACACGGTCGTGCCTTCCCCCTGGCGGCTGTGGATGGCCAGCTCGCCACCGCTTTGCTTCACAAAACCATACACGATGGACAGCCCCAGGCCGCTGCCCTGCCCCTGCGCCTTGGTGGTAAAAAATGGCTCCAGCACGTGCGGCAGCACCTCGGACGGGATGCCCGGCCCATCGTCCTGCACATTGATCGCTACCCAGTCGCGGCCATCGCGCTGCATGCGGCCAACCCGCAGCTGCAGGCTGCCGCGCTCGCCCATGGCCTGCGCGGCGTTCAGCGCCAGGTTGAGGATGGCGTTTTCCAGCTGACCACGGTCTACCTGCACCACCTGCCCTTCCGGCGCGTCCACACTCACGCGGATGCCATTGCTCACGCTGTATTCCACCAGGTCCAGCATTTCGTACAGCATGTCGCCCACGTCTACCGGCTCGGTGCACAGGGGCTGGCGGCGGGCAAAGGCCAGCAGGCGCCGGGTGAGCGCCGCCGCCTTGTTGGCCGCGCCGTGGGCGCGCTCCAGCCGCTGGCGCGCCTCGGGCGGCAGGTCTGTGCGCAGCTCCAGCAGCTCCAGGTTGCCCAGGATGGCAATCAGGATGTTGTTGAAGTCGTGCGCCACACCGCCGGTGAGCTGGCCCAGCACTTCCATCTTTTGCATTTGCTGCAGCTGGGCTTCGGCAGCGCGGCGGGCGGACACGTCGCGGCATACCGCTACCCAACCGCCTTCGGGCATGGCGTGGCTCATGAACTCCAGCACGCGCCCGCCGGGCAGGTGCAGCTCGGCGTGGCTGGCAATGCGATGGCTATCGTCCGGCCGCGCCACGGTATCGCCGGCGACCGCCTCCCAGCGGGTACCGGCCGGCATGGCAGCACGCAGGGCGGTATAGGGCATGCCGCCGTGCAGGCTATCTGCCGCCATGCCCAGCTGGGCGGGGAACTGCGGGTTCCACACCATCAGTTTGCCGTCTTCGTCGTATACCGACAGGCCGTCGTGCATGCTGCGAAACACGGTTTGCAGCAAGCGCCGCTGCGCTTCGATGCCGTGCGACAGGCGCTGTTTTTCCAGCAAATTGTCGCGAAATACCTGGAAAGCCCGCGCCAGGTCGCCAATTTCGTCGGCTTGCTCGGTGGCGGGGGTCAGTTGCCCGGTATCGCCGCCGGCCAAGCGGCTCATCACGCTGGCAATCGCCTGCATGCGCTGCGCCACGCGCCGTACATAGGCTGCGGCCAACATGGCCACCGCCACGCCGATGGCGGCCAGCAGCAAGGCACTACTGCTGCCGGAGCGGATTTCGGTCGCCATCTGGCCGCTGCGGTCGTCGGCCTGCTGGCGTATGGCCTGCACGTAGCTGGCGGTGCGGCGGCTCAGGTGTTCGGCATTGCTGCGGTACAGCTGCAGCAGCACGGCAATGCGCCCGCCGCTTTCGGTGAGCTCGCGCTGCTGTTCAAACAGGTTTTGCGGTGCCTGCACCATCACCTCCAGCTCCACCACCAGCCAGGGCGGCAGCTGCGCGGTTTCGCCACGGCGCGCCATGGCCAGCATGAGCGCTTCGGCGCTGGCTTCCAGCTCGCCCAAGCGGGCGCGGTCGCGCGATAGCGGCACCGCCAGCAGCGTTTGCCACAGCGGGATCAGCGTGGGCGCACGCCGTGCCTGCGCGGCGTGCTGTGCGGCCAACCTGCTGCCCAGCTCGTCCAGCCGCGCCATGTAGGTGTTAAGGATTTGCTGGCTGCGCCGGCGCTGGGCCGACAACAGCAGTAGCTGCGACAGGTCGCGCTCGGCACCCTCCAGCATGCTGCTGACCGCTAGCTGGCGGTCAGCCTCCGGCGGCAGGGTTTGCGACAGCAGGCGAATCTCGCGTGTCAGCCCCTGCAGCCGGTTGATATCACGCGATAGCGTTTCTGGCGCGTAGCTATCGGCCAGTGACGGCGCGATGGCGGCAATCTGCGATACCTTTTCGGCCAGCACCAGCACACGGGCCAGCTCGGGCATGACCTGTTCGCGAAAGCCGGTGAGGGTGTCCAGCGTGTTGCGCATGGCGCTGATGCTGACGGCGATCACCACCAGCATCAGCACAAACAACAGCACAAATGCCGCCTGCAAGCGGGCGCGTATCGGCTGCGTACGTAGCTGGTGCAGCAGGGCGGGCATCATGCGGCCTGGGTTTTACTGACACTGGCGCGAAACACATAGCCGGCGCCGCGTTCGGTACAGATGAGCTCGGGCAGGCGCGGGTTGGGCTCGATTTTGCGGCGCAGACGCAGAATCAGTACATCGATGGTGCGGTCGTACACCTCGGTATCCAGGCCACGGGTTTGCTCCAGCAGCTGCTCGCGGCTCCAGACGCGGCCAGGGTGGCGCACCAGTGCGGCCAACAGTGCGTATTCGCCCTGGGTAAGCGGGCACGGCTCGCCGCCACGGCTATGGCGCAGCTCGCGGGCGGTGGCGTCCAGCACCCAGCCGTGAAAGCAATAGCATTCGTGCGCCTCGCCCGGCTTGCGCAGCATGGGCAGCGACAGCTCGGTGGCACGGCGTAGCGCGGCGCGCACGCGGGCCAGGAACTCGCGGCCAGAAAACGGCTTGGTCAGGTAGTCGTCGGCGGCCAGCTCCAGCCCCAGCACGCGGTCGGTTTCGTCGCCCTTGCCGCTCATCATGATGATAGGCACGGCCGACTGGGCACGCAGGGTGCGCGCCAGCTGCAGGCCGTCTTCGCCTTTTAGCCGCAGGTCCAGCACCACCAGCGCAAACGCCTGCTGCTGCAGCGCGGCTTGCATCTCGCGGCCATTGGCAGCCCCCACTACCGCGTAGCCACAGTCCTGCAGCAGCGTGGCCAGCCAGTCGCGGATATCGGCCTCGTCATCCACGATCAGCACGGCATGCTTGTCGTCCATTGTTGTCTCCCTGTTTTTTACCATCAGGTTTAACAGAAAGCCGTGTGGCGTGTGTTTCAATTATTTCAAATCGAAGGCAATAAAAAACCCTGCATGCAATGGCAGGCAGGGTTGATGGCAAGGTTGGCCGCACGGCGCGGCCAGCCGGGCTTAGCTGGCGCTGGCGTCGCCGGCGATTTGCGACTGCTGGTAGTTGGCCAGGCCCACCAGGCTGATCAGCTTGATCTGCTGTTCCAGCCAGTGCGCGTGGTCGTTTTCGGTTTCTTCCAGCAGCACCATCAGTTGCTCGCGGGTGATGTAGTCGCGTTCTTGCTCACAGACGGCGATCACGTCTTTTAGCGCGGCGGCAACGCGGTACTCCACGTCCAGGTCGCTTTTCAGCATGGACGGCACGTCGTCACCGATCACGATGGGTACGCGCTTGGCCACGTTGGGCTTGCCGCCCAGAAAGAGGATGCGGGCAATCAGCGTGCGGGCGTGTTCCAGCTCGTCTTCGCGCTCGTGGTCGATACGGGCAAACAGCTTGTTCAGGCCCCAGTCTTTATACATTTCGGCGTGAACAAAATACTGGTCGGCGGCGGACAGCTCTTCTGCCAGCAGGTCGTTGAGCAACGCGATAATTTTTGGATGGCCTTGCATGATGTGTGCCCCTGTAATGCTGGTAATAACGTTAACACGCGGATTCTAGTACAGGCCGGCAGGGCTGTCATGGTACATTTTTGCGAACCATTCGCAATAATATTATCTTTAGCACCATCAATATGCCGCAAGAAGGCATTAAATATCAAAAAATACAAAAAACATGCACTTAAAACAAGGTGCATGGAATAGCCGCGCCGAATCCAGCCACAGCCAGGGCGGTACATGGCAAAGTAGCGCCTGTGCCTGTGTACCAGTAAAATCCCGCCAACTGAAAGCCAGCCCGAAAGAGAACAGTACGATGACCATCAAATCCGACAAATGGATTCGCCGCATGGCAGAACAGCACGGCATGATCGAGCCGTTTGTTCACGACCAGATCAAGAACGTAAACGGCGAAAAGGTGATCTCGTTCGGCACCTCCAGCTACGGCTACGATATCCGCTGCGCGGACGAGTTCAAGGTGTTTACCAATATCAACAGCACCATTGTGGACCCGAAAAACTTCGACCCGGATTCGTTTGTAGAAGTATCTGGCAAGGGCTACTGCATTATTCCGCCCAACAGCTTTGCGCTGGCCCGCACGGTGGAATACTTCCGCATCCCGCGCTCGGTGCTGACGGTGTGCCTGGGCAAATCCACCTATGCCCGCTGCGGCATTATCGTGAACGTGACACCGTTTGAGCCGGAATGGGAAGGCTACGTCACACTGGAGTTTTCCAATACCACCCCGCTGCCTGCCAAGATCTACGCCAACGAAGGCGTGGCACAGGTGCTGTTCTTCGAGTCGGACGAAATCTGCGATGTGTCCTACAAAGACCGTGCCGGCAAATACATGGGCCAGGTAGGCGTGACCCTGCCCCGCCCCTGAGCGGCAAGCCCCCACCACACAACGCGGCCCAGGCCGCGTTTTTTGTTTTGGATCAAAGCTCGCATTTTGCCGCTACTGGTCTAGGATGAATTCAGGGTGTGCCAATACTGCCACCCTGGGCACAGCAAGCCGTTTCTTATGAGCGTTGTGGTTCCCCCTTGCCGCTTCGCTCTTTTTTTGTCCATTTTAGTTGTGTACAATCAAATTTTTCACAATCATATACCCGCCATGTCCATCTACCAATACCGCGTACCCGCCCTGCTGGGCGGCGAAATCAACCTGGCCAGCTACCAGGGCCAGGTCATGCTGCTGGTGAATACCGCCAGCGCCTGCGGCTTTACCTATCAATACGAAGGGCTGGAAGCCCTGCACCGCGAGCTGGGTGACAAAGGCCTGGCGGTGATTGGCTTCCCCTGCAACCAGTTTGGCCAGCAGGAGCCAGGCGGCGCCGAAGCCATCGGCAGCTTCTGCCAGAAGAACTACGGCGTGAGCTTTACCATGGCCGCCAAGATCGACGTAAACGGCGCCAACGCCCACCCGCTGTGGCAGCACCTGAAACAGCAGAAAGCCGGCATCCTGGGCACGCGTGGCATCAAATGGAACTTCACCAAGTTTCTGGTCAATCGCCAGGGCCAGGTTGTTGGCCGCTTTGGCCCGCGCACCAAGCCCGAAGCCCTGCGCGCGCAGATCGAGGCGCTGCTGTGAACCCGGCCCTGCTGCTGGACAGCCAGCTGTGCTTTGCGCTGTATAGCGCCAGCCGCAGCATGACCCAGGCCTACCAGCCGCTGCTGGGCGAGCTGGGGCTGACTTACCCGCAATATCTGGTGATGCTGGTGCTGTGGGAAGAAGACGGCGCCACAGTCAAGCGGCTGGGCGAACGCCTGCTGCTGGACTCGGGCACGCTGACGCCACTGCTGAAACGGCTGGAGGCGGCTGGCCTGCTGGTGCGCCAGCGTGCCAGTGCCGACGAACGGCGGGTAGAAGTATGGCTAAGCGCGGCCGGCAAGGCGCTGGAAACCCAGGCCGCCGCCGTGCCGCAAGCCATGCGCTGCCGCTACGGGGCCGAGGGGCGCGAGGCCGAGTCGGCCATGCTGCGGCAAACCCTGCAGCAACTGACCAAGCTACTGCAGGGCAAGCAGGATCAGGACTAGATCGCCTCGCTGGCCGCCTGGCACGGGCTGTCCAGCGCCTCGCGCGCTAGCCTGGCCAGCGCCCCCAGGTCTTCGTCCAGATGCTGCTGCATATGGCGCAAGGCACCGGCCAGAATAGCCGAGGCCAGCAGTGCTTCGTCGCACTGGAACACCTGGGCCATGGCGCGCAGCTGGCTGCAGGTCTGGTGATTCAGCGGCAGAACCAGCTGGCGTACCGGGTCTACCGACAGTAGCTGGCCCAGGTCGCGGCCTTCGGCCTGATGGCGCTCCAGCTGGGCGATAAAGTCGTGCAGCGTATCGTTCATGTGTCACCTCTGCTTTGCGGGGAATACCCGTTTCAGCATGGCACATGCACCGCCTATTCCCAGCACCATAGCGATAAAAAATGATCGCTATCAAATGCTTAGGTCAAGCACTAGCCGCCTTCGTGCAGGTCGCCATCTACATAGCGCCAGGCACCGTCTTCACGGCAAAAACGGCTGGTTTCGTGCAGGCGGTAGGCACGCCCGCCCACCTTGTAGCGCGCCACAAACTCCACCGTTCCCGCTGTATCCCCCGCCAGGCCAGCCGATGCGGCCAACACTTGCAGCCCCAGCCATTTCACACCGTCGTCGGCAGACAGGTCCAGGCTGGCGGGCCGGGTGCGACTGGCCCAGGTATTCAGCAAATAGGGTTCCAGCCGCAGCACAAAAGCGCTGTAGCGCGAACGCATGAGCTGCACCGCTTCGGCAGGCAGCGCCCCGGCGTGGTAGCGCCCGCAGCATTGCGCATACGGTAAGGGTTGGCCGCAGTGGCAGCCGCTAACAGGCAGGTTTTTTTTCATGGTGTTGCCCCCAGTGGCGGCAGGCCGTAAAGCTTGAACAAGAAATGGGCAAAGGCTGGCTGGGCGGGCTTGTCCGGCAAGGCAGGCCAGCGCCGCTGCCACAGCTGCAGGCGGTCTTCCATCAGCTTTTGCGCACGGGCGCTGTCGATCTGGCCGGCATCGCGCTGTTGGGCAATGCGGCGATAGGTACGAAACAGGTCGTCATCTACCGCGTTGCGGCCAACTTGCTGCTGGCGCAGGGCATCCAGCCGGTCGGCCACCTGCACGCGAGTCAGCTCGCCTTTGGCCACACGCGGGGCCAGCTGCTGCGCCTCTTGCATCAGGGTATCCGCTGCCCGGGACGCCCCCAGGCCCGGCAGAGCAGCGCAGCCGGCCAGCCACAGCAGTGACAGGAAAAGAATCAGTTTTTTCATGGCGGTGATTGTAATGCCTGCACGGCCCTGCTCTGTTGATAAATGCAAAACCCCGCCACACGGGCGGGGTTGCGGCTGAGCGCCAAGCTGGCAATCAGTCGGCCAGATGCTGGAACAGTGCGGTGGACAGGTAACGCTCGCCAAAGGACGGGATCACCACCACGATCAGCTTGCCAGCGTTTTCCGGGCGCTTGGCCAGCTGTAGCGCAGCCCATACGGCAGCACCGGACGAAATGCCCACCAGTACGCCTTCTTGTGTGGCGACATGGCGCGCGGTTTCAAAGGCGTCGTCGTTGCCCACGCGGATGATTTCGTCGTAGATGCCGGTGTTCAGGATGGGCGGGACAAAACCGGCGCCAATACCCTGAATCGGGTGCGGGCCTTTGGCACCGCCAGACAGCACCGGCGAGGCATCCGGCTCTACGGCCACAATCTGTACGCCGGGTTTGCGTTCTTTCAGCACCTCGCCCACACCGGTAATGGTGCCGCCGGTGCCTACGCCTGCAACCAGGATATCCACCTGGCCGTCGGTATCGCGCCAGATTTCCTCGGCGGTGGTGCTACGGTGGATGGCCGGGTTGGCCGGGTTTTCAAACTGCTGCGGCAGAAAGTGGGTGTCGGGGTTGGCGGCCACGATCTCGCGCGCTTTGGCAATGGCACCGCCCATGCCGTCCGGGCCGGGGGTAAGCACCAGCTCGGCGCCATAGGCGCGCAGCAGCTGGCGACGTTCGCGGCTCATGGTTTCCGGCATGGTGATGATCAGCTTGTAACCGCGCGCGGCGCAGACCATGGCCAGGCCGATGCCGGTATTACCCGAGGTGGGCTCGACAATGACCGTGCCGGGGCCGATCTTGCCGTCGCGCTCGGCCGCCTCGATCATCGCCACGGCGATACGGTCTTTCACACTGTGGCCGGGGTTGAAGAACTCCAGCTTGGCCACCACGGTGGCGCCAGCGCCCTCGGTAACGCGGTTCAGGCGCACCAGCGGGGTGTTGCCGATGAGGTCTGTTACAGAAGCGGCGATACGCATTGTCTTGTTCTCCCAATTAAGCTTACGGCACGGCCGTTATGCTGGGCAATTCTATACAGCCCACCACGGCCTGCCTAATATCATTTTTTGCTATGTTTCGAACCGCTGCCTATAACCGGCGCTAGCTGATACCGGGCATCACGCGGCAACCGGCCTGCCACGCAGCGTCGTCGGATGCCACCAGTACGATGCGCTGCAGGCTGTGCGGTGGTGCTGCGGCCAACCATTGGTTGATTGCCTGCCACGCTACGTGCATGGCGGCCAGCGCCGGGTAGCTACCACCGCTCACGGCAGGGAAGCCCAGCGTGCCCACGCCACGCGCAGCGGCCTCGTCCAGACAGTGGCGATAGCACGCCGCCAGCACCTCTGCCTCGCCATCGTCCCCGCCACGCCATACCGGGCCCACAGTATGCAGGACAAAACGCGCCGGTAACTGAAAGCCAGGTGTGACACGCACCTGCCCTGCCGGGCAAAAGCCCAGTGCCAGGCAGGCCTGCAGCATGCCCGGGCCGGCAGCACGGTGGATGGCACTATCCACACCACCGCCCGCACCACGCAGGCCAGGGTTGGCCGCATTGACAATGGCGTCTACCTGCAGCCGGGTAATATCGCCGCGCCACAGCTCGATAGTGACACCGTGTTGCCGGGTGAGCATGCGCATCCTTTCCTGGCTGCCATAGCGGCAGCAAATACAAAAACAAAACCCCTCAAGCAAAGGCTGGAGGGGTTGGGTCAACAGGCGCAGGGTTTATTCCGCGGCAGGTTCTGCTGCCGGGGTATCGACCGGGGCAACCGCCTCTGGTGCCGCAGCAGCGGCTACCGGTGCGGCAGCGTCGGCTTTGGCCGGGCGAGGCTGAGCCATGCGCTCGGCAGCGGCCTTTTCTTCCGGGCTGACTACGCCGACCGGCTTCATGGCCAGGTCAAAGCGCTTGCCACCACGCGCCAGCGACTTGATATAGCGCTGACGGCGGCAGTGGTTGGCCAGCACGCGGGCCACAAGCTGTGCATCAAACTGCGGCAGCGCGGCGATCAGCGCCTCGTGGATGCCCAGTGCCAGCGGCAGGAAACGCTTGAACACTTCGTACTTGGCGTAAACGTGAGCGGCAATCATCTCGGTCTGGCTTTTCTTGCTCAGACTCTGTACTGCCGTCTTCAGTGCGGCACCCAGTGCCGTTTCATTATTGGATTTCATTGCATTCTTCATGGTTCAAGTCACTGGGCAAAACACGTTTGCGCGCAGTCCTTTCAAAAACAAGACACTAGGACAGCGACGCCATCCGGCAAAAAGGGGGCTATCTTAATGCAGCTACGGCGCAGATGCCAGCAACAATACGCCCGGCTGCCGTTTTACCAGCAGTTGGCCGCACTATACCCGCTGTACGTGGTGCTGACACCTTTACTGCCCGTACTGCTCAGCGTGAGGATATTGCACTTGTCGGTATTCTGACCCGCTTTGCTTTGCGGGGTAGCGTTCAGGGTGTAACTGGCAGTGGGGTTGGGCGCCGTAATGCTGATGCTGTAAAAGCCGTTTTCGGTGACGCCGCTGCTGCTCAGGCTCATCACCGTACCCAGCGAGGCAATGGTGGTGCTGTACTGGTTATTAACCGAATAGTAGCGCTCTTGCGCCAGGGCTACCGCCGCCAGTGCGGCCTTGGCTTCGGTACGGTTGGCACGCACCACGTAATCGCGGTACATCGGCATGGCGATGGCCGACAAGATGCCGACAATGGCGACCACAATCACCAGCTCGATCAAGGTAAAACCCCGATTTTTGTTCATTTTTTCTCCATCCGGCGGGGCCAGACCGGCCTGCCTTTGCATGCTGAGGCCGGCTGGGTAGCCAGCTACTCTTCTACCGAAACGACTGCTTCCAGTGCGGTGACCGAGTCATTACGCACACCGGTGCCACTGGCCACAATGCGGTAATACACCCGGCCTGCCGATGCAGTACAGTTGTTGACACAGCCTATGGTGTAGCTGGCCGACGCCCCCGCCAGCGATGACACGACACCCCGCGCTGGCAGGGCGTTTGATGCGGTGATGTTCGCCAGATCATCCACCGTGGTCAGGTAGATTTCACCTTCACGCAGCGCGGCTTCGGCCGCCAGAAACGAAACGTTCTTTTCGCGCAGGTTGCCCGAGATCTTTTCTTGCACAATCGCGCTTTTGGTCACGGCAAAGCCCAGCAGGCCCAGTACCAGCAGGAACACCATCACCACCAGCAGGGAAAAGCCCTGCTGCATTGCTACCCTGCTCATGGGATATTCCTCAGATAAACCGAAGACCGGAACACCTTCGCAATCGCCCTGTTGGCCGGGGTGTAGGCATTACCATCACAGTCTGCCGCGATGGTCTGGCTTACCGGGCTGACATTGTTCTCCAGCGACTGTACCAGCAGACAGAATCTGACGGCGTATACCGCGGAAGCCGGTGCATTTTGTACATACTGGTCAGCAATGCGGTCCAGCGGGTTCACGCTATCCTGCCCGTACTCCAAGCGAAACTGCACCACACCAGGCACCACTTCGGTGCCATCGCACGCAAGGCTGGTACCGCTGGTATTGATACGGTGCGTGGTCGTGGTGTTGGCGGCCACACCCCGCCCCTGGCAATCCACCAGGCTGGTGTCGTCTGCACCGCGGTAACGTACCTGCACCGCGCCAGACGCCCCCAGCAGTACTTGCCCTGCCGCCATGGCCAATGCTGTCCCACTGGCGTTTTGCTGGACAAACACGGTGTTAAAATCCGTCGTGGCTACCTGCACCGCGCCAATATACCCCGCCTGGCGCAGCTGCTGGGCCAGCCAGGACGTAGCAAAACGGCCACGTTCCTGAATATCGGCCTGTGCCTGCTGGGTGCGGTAGGTCATCTTGTTGGCCACAAAAAACTGCGCTGCCACCAGAATCAGAAAAAGCGACAATGCCAGCGACAGCATCAGCTCGATAATGGTCAAACCGGTTTGCTTGTGTCTCATGGCACTCACCGGAATGTGTAACTGATGCTGGCAATGGGCGCTGAGGCACGCGACTCTTGCCATGTGAGCGCGACCTGCAACGAGCAGGGCTGGTTTGCCGCAGCGCCGGATGCCAGCGAGAAATTGCAGTTGGCCGCTGTAATACCACTGGCCACAGCGCCATTGCGCAGCAAGTTCAGTGCCCAGGTGCCCTGCGGCAGCGTGCCGGATGCGTCGCTGACCCATTGCGTCATCGAGGCGACGTCAGCATTCACAATGGTGGTCTGGCTGGCATTGGTCACCTTGGCACACTCTGTCGCCCGGTCGGTCAGCGCAGTATTGGACGCCGCCTGCAGGTAGCAAGCCACCACAGGTGCCAGGATGTACACGCTATTGTCTTCGTCGTAACGGTAGATGCTGTCCCCGGTATTGGTACGCATGCGTTCCGAAAAAGCCACGGCAAACTCGCTGGCGGCAGCACGCAGATAAGCCGTGCGCGTGGCTTGCAAGGCATTGGTCTGCAATGCAGAAATAGCCAGCAAGCCAAAGCCGATGATGACCACCGACACCAGCAGCTCGACAAAGGCAAAACCGTGCATACGAAGAGGCTTATTCATTAATTCGTCACCCTGATCGTACCGTAGGGTGCCACCGTAACGCTGGCAGACACCGTATTATCGCTATTGCTAAAGGTGATGAGCTGGTTGCCTATGCGGAGATTGGTTGCGGTACTTTTCACTTGGCCACTCGGCGCAAAGCGCAAACCGGCCAGGGCGCTGGAAGCATTGGCACCCGCCTCGGCTTGATGCACTTTCAGCACGGTGCCGCTAGCCCCGCCACCCTGTACAATGGTGATCCAGTTTTTATTCCAGTCAGAGGCAGCACCACAAGCTGTAGCCGTACTGGAAGACGCTGCACACACGCTGATATCAAAACCGCGCCGTATTGCCTCCGAGCGGGCATTGTTGAGATCGGCCGCCAGTGCATAGGCAAACGACTGTACTTTGTTCTGCGCGACAAAGCGCGAATACGCCGGCACGGCATAGGCCATGACGATCGCAATGATCGCCACGGTAATGATTAGCTCTACCAGCGTAAAACCCCGTTCCTGCCTCATGGCTGACTTATCCGCCCCTGCACGACACTACCTTCAAAATAGCCCATCAGACCTCTGACCCGGCGCGCACTTTTACAAAAAAACCTTGCAACAAAAGCAAGCGTACCGCAGCGCACTCTATCGATACAAACATATTTCCCATGTTTGCTTATAGCTGTTAAAAGCCAAGCGCCATTTTAAACCAGCTATGTCTGCTAGCGCACAATGCGGGTTATGGTTTTATCGACACCCCTGCCTTTCCCTTGAGCCGCCGTCAGGGTAGCTGCCGGGCGCTCAGCTCGGCCAGTCGGTGGAGGCCACGCTCGTAGGCGTCGCTCCACGGGTAGCAGCACGATAGCCGCACACAGTTGCGGTAGCGCCCGCGTGGCGAGTACAGCGCCCCTGGCACCAGCAGCATTTTTTCGGCATACGCTGCGCGCGACAACGCCAGTGAATCTACCTCGCCGGGCAGCTCTACCCATAGCAAGCACCCGCCAGAGGGCGAGGTAGCTCGCGTGCCGGCAGGAAAAGCCTGTGCCACCACGTCCTGCAAGCGCGACATCTGCGCCTGGTAGTGGCGGCGCAAAAAGCGCAGGTGCTGGTCGTAGGCGCCGTCTTGCAGGTAGACACCCAAGGTTTCCTCCAGCAGGCGTGGCTGGGAAAGCGATGAGGCAAACTTGAGCCGCGTCAGCTCGCGGCGGTAGCGGCCGGGGGCAATCCAGCCCACGCGAAAGCCGGGAGCCAGCGTTTTGTTGAAGCTGCCGCACAGCAGCACATAACCATCGGTATCGAACGCTTTCACTGCATCCGGCGTTACCTGGCCATAAAACAGATCCGCATGCGGGCAGTCTTCGATCAGCGGCACACGGTAGCGGTTGGCCAGTGCGGCCAACCTTTGCTTGTTTTCCAGCGGCATGGTGGCGCCCAGCGGGTTGTGTACCGTGGGCATCGCCACAATGGCATTCAGCCGTTTTTCTTCCAGCAGCAGCTCCAGCGCGTCCAGCGACAGCCCGCTGGTGGGGTGGGTGGGGATTTCGATCACATTCACGCCCAGGCTCTTCAGCAGAGGCAGGAGCAAAAAGTAGGTCGGTGATTCCAGCCCGATGGTGTCGCCATGCTTGCACACCGTGCGCAGCGCCAGCTGCAGCGCTTCGGTACAGCCATTGGTGGTGACGATGTCGTCGGCCGCCAGCGCCACGCCCCAGGCCAGCGCGCGCCGCGCCACCTGTTCACGCAGGGCGTGCGAACCGGGCGGGTAGCTGTAATCGGTGGCCAGCGTGGGCTGCTCGCGGGTGAGCTTGTGCAGGATGTGCTTCAGGCGCGTGGTGGGGTAAAAGTCACCACCGCGCGGTGAGGCCATGGACAGGTCCAGATAGCCCGGCTGTTGCTGTGCGGCCAACACCAGCTCGATATTGTCCAGCACCTCGTCGCCGGTAGCCACGGTGCCGCTTTGCCGGCTCATATGGGGCAAAGGCAAACGTGTTTGCGCCCGTACATAAAAGCCGGACTGCGGCCGCGCCTCGACCAAGCCGCGCTCTTCCAGCAGCCGGTAGGCCGACAAAATGGTGGCCGGGCTCAGCTGGTACTGGGCGCAGGCCTTGCGTACCGAGGGCATTTTCTCGCCCGGGCGCAGCACGCCGCGCTGCATCAGGGCGGTCCATTCGTTGACCAGCTGCATATAGCGTAATTCTTGTGCCATCGGGTTTCACCAGTACAGTTGCCGCCACCCTTGATAGTAACAGTTTTAAAAGCACCAAACTGTTACGGTCTCAAAAGTGATTTTCTGAATCTGTTATTATAAATCGCTTCCGCCTATCATGCAGCGCATCCTTGCTACCTTTGCTGCGCCTGCACATGAACACTGTTGCCCTGCTGATTTATCTGTCCGTCATGGCCCTGACCCCGGGGCCGAATAACCTGATTCTGGCCGCCAGCGGGCTGAACCACGGTTTTGGCCGCACCCTGCCTGCGCTGCTGGGCATTTCTACCGGCATAGCCCTGCAGGCCGCCATCATCATTTTGTTCATGAGCGAGCTGGCGCCACTGCTAAGCGGCTTCAAGCCCGTTCTCACCCTGGCCGGCTGCGCCTACCTGCTGTACCTGGCGTGGCAAATGCAGCAGGCGGGTGCCCTGGGCAGCCAAGACGACGAGGTGAAACCCATGAGCTTCATGGGCGGTATCTGGTTCCAGTGGCTGAACCCGAAAACCTGGATGATGAGCCTGAACATGGGCATGGTGTTTTTGCCGCAAGACATGCCCGCCGGCCAGGCCGCCGTGCTGTTTTTTGCGCTGGTTTTTGTCACCATGATGCCCTGCATCAGCGTCTGGGCCGGTGCCGGCGTGGCACTGCAGCGCCTGCTGAACACGCCGCGCCGCATGGCATGGTTCAACAGCGCCATGGCCACCACCCTGGCCGGCACCGCGCTGTGGCTGCTACTGGACAACCTGCCAGCCAGCCGCCTGGCCGCCCTGCCGTTTAGTGCCTGAGCCCGGCCGCCGCGCAATACGGCTACCTGGCACGGGGCGGTTTTATCGCACAGGCGGTTTGCCCGCCCTTTCGCTGGCAACGTACAATGGTGCTTTTACGATTTCGCAGGCGTAGACCATGATCCGCACCCGTTTTGCCCCTAGCCCCACCGGTTTCCTGCACATCGGCGGCGTGCGCACGGCACTGTTCTCCTGGGCGTTTGCCCGCAAGCAAGGCGGCACTTTTGTGCTGCGCATCGAAGACACCGACCTGGAGCGCTCCACGCCGGAATCGGTCAAAGCCATCATGGATGGCATGCACTGGGTCGGCCTGGACTACGACGAAGGCCCGTTCTACCAGACCCACCGCTTCGACCGTTACAAAGAAGTGATCCAGCAGCTGCTGGCCAGCGGCCACGCTTACCACTGCTATTGCAGCAAGGAAGAGCTGGAAACCCTGCGCGCCGAGCAAGAAGCGCGTGGCGAAAAGCCACGCTACGACCGCCGCTGGCGCCCGGAGGCAGGCAAAACCCTGCCGCAGCCACCGGCCGACGTGCAGCCCGTGGTGCGCTTCAAAACCCCACTGGATGGCTCGGTAGCATGGGAAGACGCGGTAAAAGGCCGCATCGAAATCAATAACGAAGAGCTGGACGATCTGATCATCGCCCGCCCGGACGGCAGCCCTACCTATAACTTCTGCGTGGTGGTAGACGACTGGGACATGAACATCACCCACGTTATCCGCGGTGACGACCATGTGAACAACACCCCGCGCCAGATCAACATCCTGCTGGCACTGGGCGCCCCGCTGCCGGTATACGGCCACCTGCCGATGATCCTCAACGAGGACGGCCAGAAGATGTCCAAGCGCCGCGACGCGGTAAGCGTGGTGGACTACGCCGCCAAGGGCATCCTGCCGGAAGCGCTGCTGAACTACCTGGCGCGCCTGGGCTGGGGCCATGGCGACGAAGAGTTCTTCAACATGGAACAGTTCGTCGAGTGGTTCAGCCTGGAAGCCGTTAGCCCGTCGGCCAGCCGCTTCAACAACGAAAAATTCCTGTGGCTGAACGCCCAGCACATCAAGGCTGCCGACAACCAGCGCCTGGCCGGCCTGATTGCCGAGCGCCTGGCTGCGGCCAACGTAGACACCAGCCAAGGCCCGGCCCTGGCCGACGTGATTGCCCTGGTAAAAGAGCGCGTGCAAGACCTGAACGCGCTGGCGCGCGAAGTAGACTATTTCTACAGCAAGCGCACGCCACAAGCAGAAGACGTGGAAAAACACCTGTCCGCCGACAGCCTGGCGCGCATGCAGCGCTTCGCCGACCGCCTGGCGGCACTGGACAGCTGGACAGCCGAAAGCATCCACGGCCTGTTCAAGCCCTTCTGCGCCGACGAAGGCATCAAGATGGGCCAGCTGGGCATGCCGCTGCGTGTACTGGTCTGCGGCACCACCCAGACCCCATCCGTAGACGCGGTACTGGCCCTGATTGGCCAGCAGGAAGTACTGCGCCGCATCCGCGGCTAAGCACCGCACCCGGCCGACTACGGCAAAACCCCTCTTCGCCCAGCGCGAGAGGGGTTTTCTTTTTTGCGGCCAACCCTAGCGAAGGCGCGTCATTTCACTGCATTTCTTATTCAATCAGCACACAGTACCAAAATACCAACAGGCTAATTTATTGAAATGTAGCCGATAGAAAATTGTTGTTTTATCTAGATTCCTGCCTGCAAGCACAATCCAGTCAAGCCAGCGCTGCCGCCATAGCGCACTGATAGCAACCCTACCCACCACCCCACAGCCAAGGAGGCCAGCCATGAACATGTCGCGCATCTGCCTGGCGCTTGGCTTGCCGGCCTGTTTGTCCCCCGCCCTGGCGCTGGCCATGACAGTGAACCCCGCTATCACGCTGGCCACACTCGAATACCCACCGTTTTGCGACAGCCAGAAACCTGGCGGCGGCGCCCTGGTGGCCATTGTGCGCGAAGCGTTTGCCCTGGAAGACATACCCGTCAACGTGGTCGTCATGCCGTGGCAACGCGTGGTATCGCTTAGCCAGCACGGCCGTTTTGATGGCGTTATCGGCATATGGCAAACCGACCTCAAAAGCATGCAGCTACAAGCAGGCCACCCGGTATTCCGCAGCCTGATCGGCGCCTATACCCTACAAGGCAGAGCACCGCTTCCGCTGACCAGCAGCTGGCTGGGCGGCAAGCTGGCCGGCACCGTAGCCGGCTACCACTACCCGGCGAATATACTGGGGCTGAAAATGGTGCTGGACAGCACACGGGATGACGAAACCAACCTGCGCAAACTGCAACAGCAGCGCATACAGCTGGCCATGACCGAAAAAGCGGTAGGCGATGCCCTGATCCGCTCGGGCAAACTGCCCGGCAGGCCAAAGCTGGTATGGGGAGAAGTCGTGCTGGCCCAAGAGGCACTGTCGGTAGGGTTTGCTGCCAGCAACATGCGCCCGTTCTGGATGAAATCATTCAACCAGGGGCTATGGAAACTGCATCAAAGCGGGCGCTACCGCCAGATTGTGGCCATGCACCAGCTGCAAGAGTTTGCCTTGCCGGCACAAACACCATGAAAAAAGCCTGCTCGAAAGCAGGCTTTTGCAATATGGTCGGGGTGAGAGGATTCGAACCTCCGGCCTCTACGTCCCGAACGTAGCGCTCTACCAGGCTAAGCTACACCCCGCGTACCATTCATTCATCCTGAAACTGACAGTGCGCCGCTGTTTTGCGTTACAATCTGCCGATCTCAGAGGACAAAGATTATCTATCAATTATGTGGTTTAAGCAACTGTCTTTCTTTCGGCTGGACGAGAATTTCCTTATCGATAGCGACAAGCTGGCCGATCAGCTAGCCCGCCGCCCTTTCCAGCGCTGTAGCGGCCTGGACTGGTTCAGCGAGGGCTGGGTTGCCCCGGCCAGCCACCTGGACAGCCCGCTGCACCAGGCACGCGGCTACCAGATGCTGACCCTGCGCCGTGAAGACAAAGTACTGCCGGCGGGCGTGATTCGCGACCACCTGGACAGCAAGCTGGCCGAGATCGAAGCCGCCGAGCTGCGCAAGGTTGGCCGCAAGGAAAAGCTGGCGCTGAAAGAACAAATCACCGACGACCTGTTGCCACGCGCCTTCACCCGCTCCGGCCGCACCACCGCCTACATCGATAGCCAGCGCGGCTGGCTGATGGTAGACAGCGGCACCGCCAGCAAGGCAGAAAACCTGGTCTCCACCCTGCGCGAAGCGCTGCCGCCCTTCCCCGCCGCCCTGCCGCGCACCACGCTGTCACCGCATGCCGTGATGACCGACTGGCTGGCCGCGGGCGAAGCCGGTTTTGGCTTTGAGCTGGATGCCGAATGCGAGCTGAAAGACAGCAGCGAAAACGGTGCGGTAGTACGCTGCACCCGCATCGACCTGACCGCCGACGAAATCCGCCAGCACATTGCCACCGGCAAGCAGGTTACCCGCCTGGGCCTGATCTGGCGCGAGCGCATCCGCTTTGTGCTAACCGACCAGCTGCAACTGAAACGCCTGCAGTTTCTGGATGTGCTGCAAGAAGAAGCCAGCCAGGCCGGCGACGATCTGGCCAGCCTGTTCGAGGCCACCTTCCTGCTGATGGCAGAAGAGCTGGGCGACCTGGTGAACGACCTGGTGGCCGCCCTGGGTGGCCTGGAAGCCAGCCAGCAAAACGGCAACACCCCCGCCCCGGCTCCTGCTGCCGCTACGCCGGATAGCGGCAGCGAAAACAGCATAGACGTACCCTGGGCCTAAGCCCGCCAGCCACACCGCCGCCTGCGGGGGTGTGGCTTTGCCACATCACTGATGACAAAGCGATAGTTGCGCTGTCTATAGTTATAATCATTTGCTGTAAAATCGTGTAGGCTGAAAGCTGCTACTTCTTAATGCCTGCACCACCATGAATACCAAAGCCAGCAAGACACCCGCCATCGCGCCACCACCAGAGCCGCCACCACTGCCGCCCGTTGAAAACGAGGTGTTTCTGGCCGGCTTGTCTACGACGCATGGCGAGCAGCTACTGGCCTTGATGGATGGTGGTAGCCCAATTTATGTGTTTGTGCGGCGCAGCTTTGGCAAAACCCAGCAGTCTGACTTTTTCCGTATCCAGTTTGCCGCCTACGCCCAGGTACAAGGCGGGCAGTGGAAGCTGTATCAGGGCGAGGTGAGCGAATGGCTGAACACGCGCAACTGCCTGCAGGTATCGGTAGACCACCCACGCCAGATAGTGCAGTTTGGCCCCAAATCCGGCTTTAACCTGAGCGCCGAGCTGACCGGCCTGGGCCTGACCAGCTACGCCTACGCCCAGGCTATCTTGTGGCTGAAGGCGCACTATTCCGAATACAGCGTGCAGCCCACCACCCTGCCCAACCCCGAGGCCGAAGGTGAAGAAGCCCGCATCAAGCGTAACGCCCGCCTGGCCGCGCAGGGTTTTGACATCGAGTTTCTGGATAGCGAGCAACGCTCGGGGCGCTATTTCAAAGACAAAATCTCGCGTCTGATCAGCAGCTGGGAAACCGAGAAAATCACCGAGGTACCGGTCAGCGCCCTGCTGGACAATATCGCGCGGCTGGATGGCGAAAAGGCCGAGCTGCAGCGGCAGGTGCACGCCATCAAAACCCAGGAGCGCTCGCTGGAAGACTCGCTCAGCAAGGAAAAGCAGACCAATCTGGTGCTCACCGGCGTCACCTGCTTTGTGCTGGTGTTTACCCTGATGGGCATCTTCGGCCTGTATTGAGCACGCCGCACACCACAAAAAGGTTGGCCGCGGCCAACCTTTTTGCTTGAGCGGCAGGCTTACTCGAAGCCCAGCGCCTGTGGCTTGTCTACCGGCAGGCCGGCCGCCACCCAGGCATCAAAACCGCCGGCCATCGACACCACCTGCGCAAAGCCCATCTGCTGCATCACCCATGCTGCCAGCGCTGCGCGCCCGCTGGTCTTGCAGTACACCAGCACCTGTCGGCCGGTATCGCCCAGCGCGGCCTCGCCAGACAGGCGAAACTCCAGCAGGCCGCGCGGCACGTTGATGGCACCGGCCAGGTGGCCAGCCTGATATTCGTCTGGCTCGCGCACATCCAGCAGCAGCACCTGGCCTGCGGCTATCTGCGCCTTGGCTTCCTCTAGTGTGCATTCGTGGATTTGCGCCCTGGCGGCAGCTACCAATTCGTGTGCGTTGCGTTTCAGCATGATCTCTCCTGTCTCGGGCCTGGGTGCCCATCACAAGTCCATGATAATCCTGACGTTGTACATTATCAATTTTTATATTATGTTATGTAATAGATAACTTTACCGGGAGCCGACCGTGCACCTGCTTCGCATCAGCGTCATTGCCCTTTACGTCAGCCCCGCGCTGGCGGCCCCCCTGCCTACCGTACTACTGGGCAGCCAGCAACACAGCCAGCTTTATCACAGCCAGGGCGTGGTGCAGGCGCAGCGCAGCGCCGTGCTGTCGGTACCGGTTTCCGGCCGCCTTACCCAGCTATCGGCGCGCGCTGGCGACAGCGTCAAAGCAGGCACCGTGCTGGCCCGCGTGGATGGCGAAGCGGCACAGCAGACCGCCAGCGCCAGCCAGGCGCAGATCGCTGCCGCCCAAGCCCAGCTCGCGCAAGCGCAACGCGAGTTTGCCCGCACGCAACAGCTGGCTGCGCAACACTTCATCAGCGCCTCGGCGCTGGATGCCGCCCAGGCGCAGCTGAAAACTGCCGAAGCCCAGGCCCGTGCCCAGATGGCCAGCGCCCGTGCCAGCGGCGCACAGGCCGGGCTGTACCAGCTGAGCGCCCCGTTTGCGGGCACCATCGCCCGTGTTAACGGCGATCTGGGCGCGCTGGCCATGCCGGGCCAGGCGATTGTCGAGCTATACGATGGCAGCGCGCTGCGCGTAGAGGTGCAGCTGCCTGCCAGCGTGTACGGCAACGTCAACCAGCAGGCCATGCCCACGCTCAGCTGGCGCGGCCAGGCGCTGAAGGTTGGCCGCATCGAGTGGTTCCCCGCTACCGACGCCGGCAGCCAGACCCGCACCGTGCGCATCAACCTGCAAGCCGGCAGCAGCACAGTACCGGTGGGCGAGATGGTACAAGCCGGGTTTAGCCTGCGCGGCAGCAGCACCCAGCTGCGCGTACCCGCCGCAGCCGTAAGCCGCCAGCGCGAATTCGACACCGTGTACGTGGTAGACCACAGCGGCCGCGCCAGCTTGCGTTTTGTGCGGCTGGGCAGCGCCGATAACGGTTATTTCCCGGTGCTGGCAGGCCTGCGCGCCGGCGAGCGCATTGCGGCCAACGCCGAACAGGCGGCCGCCCTGAGCGCCACCCAGGCAGGAGCACGCTGATGAGCACCCCGCACAAGCTGGGCGTGGCCGGCCGGCTGGCCGCGTATTTCCAGCACGCTCGCATCACGCCGCTGATTGCCCTGCTGGCGCTGCTGCTGGGCCTGTTTGCCGTGCTGGTGACACCGCGCGAAGAAGAGCCACAGATCAATGTGACCATGGCCAATGTGCTGATTCCCTTCCCCGGCGCCAGTGTGGAAAGCGTGGAAAGCCTGGTGGCGCAACCCGCCGAGCAGGTACTGGGGCAGATCGACGGCGTAGAGCACCTGTACGCGGTAAGCCGCCCCGGCATGGCGATTCTTACCGTGCAGTTCAAGGTGGGCGTGCCGCGTATCGACGCGCTGGTACGGCTCTACGACACCATCCACAGCCACGCCGACTGGCTGCCGCAGGGCCTGGGCGTCGGCCAGCCGCTGATCAAGCCCAAGGGCATTGATGATGTGCCCATCGTCACCTTTACCCTGCACGCCCGCGACAACAGCCTGGGCAGCCTGGACCTGGCCCGCGTTGCCCGCGCGCTAGAAGGCGAGCTCAAACGCGTGCCGGGTACCCGCGAAGTGACCACCAGCGGCGACCCCGGCCAGGCCATCAACGTGAGCCTGCAGCCACACAAACTGCAAGCCACCGGCCTCACCGTGGCCGACCTGCGCCAGGCACTGTCTGCGGCCAACCTGGCGCTGCCACTGGGCCAAACCGTGAACCAGCGTGCCATCACGCTGGAAGCCGGCCCCTACCTGCAAAACGCCGACCAGGTCGCCAGCCTGATCGTGGCGGTGCGTAACGGCCGCCCGGTGTACCTGCGCGACGTGGCCGAGGTCAGCGCTGGCGCGCAGCAGGCCAGCCAGTACGTGTGGTACGGCGATGCCCACGGCACGCGTCCCGCCGTGACCATCAGCATCACCAAACAGCCAGGCCAGAACGCGGTAGATATCGCCAATGCGCTGGAAGCCCGTGTCGCCCAGCTGAAAAACAGCCTGATCCCCGCCGATGTCGAGGTCACCCTGACGCGCAACTACGGCGCCACCGCCAACGACAAGGCGCAAAAGCTGATCCAGAAGCTGGCGTTTGCCACCGCCGCGGTGGTGGCGCTGGTGATGCTGGCGCTGGGCCGGCGCGAAGCTGCCATCGTGGGCGTAGCGGTGATCCTGACCCTTACCGCCACGCTGTTTGCGTCCTGGGCCTGGGGCTTTACGCTGAACCGCGTGTCGCTGTTTGCGCTGATTTTCTCCATCGGCATTCTGGTGGACGACGCCATCGTGGTGGTGGAAAACATCCATCGCCACCGCCAGCTCACCCCGGATGCCCGCCTGGGCGAGCTGATTCCGCGGGCGGTAGACGAAGTGGGCGGCCCCACCATCCTGGCCACGCTCACCGTGATTGCCGCGCTGCTGCCGATGGCGTTTGTCAGCGGCCTGATGGGCCCGTACATGAGCCCCATCCCCATTAATGCCTCGATGGGCATGCTGATCTCGCTAGCCATCGCTTTTGTACTGACGCCGTGGCTGGCGCAGCGCTGGCTGGCTCGCCAGCACACCCAGCACGACGGCCTGTCTGCCCGCCTGCAACCGTTGGCCGCACGCCTGTTCGCCCCCTTCCTGCACCCGCACAGCGGCGGCCGCGCCCGCAGCTTGCTGATGCTGGGGGTGGCCGGCATGGTGGTGCTGTCGCTGGCGCTGCCGGTGGCCAAGCTGGTGGTGCTGAAAATGCTGCCGTTCGATAACAAATCCGAGCTGCAGCTGGTAGTAGACATGCCGGCCGGCACGCCGCTGGAAGACACCGCCGCCGCGCTACAAAGCCTGGGCCAGTGGCTAGGCCAGCAGCCCGAGGTGGTGAACTACCAGGCCTACGCTGGCACCGCCGCGCCGATCAACTTCAATGGCCTGGTGCGCCAGTACTACCTGCGCGGCGGCTTTGACAGCGGCGACATCCTGATCAACCTGCAGGACAAACACCAGCGCGCGGCATCCAGCCACAGCCTGGCGCTACGCTACCGCCCGGCGCTGCAGCAGATTGCGCGCCAGTACGGCGCCCGCATCAAGCTGGTAGAAGTGCCACCCGGCCCGCCGGTGATGGCGCCCATCGTGGCCGAGGTGTACGGCCCGTCTGCCGCCGGCCGCGCCAGCGTGGCGCAGCAGCTGGAAGCCGTGTTCAAGCGCAGCAGCCACATCGTGGATATCGATAGCAGCGTGCAGCCCACGGGGCCAAAAACCGTGCTGCTGATCGACCGCGAAAAAGCCATGCAGCGCGGCGTGCCACAGTCTGCCATCGTCACCACCCTGGCCGCCGGGCTGTCGGGCGATAACGCCACCTGGCTACACGACCTCAGCAAATACGCGGTGCCGGTACAGCTACGCCTGCCGCAAGCGCTGCAAGCCGACACCCACGCCCTGCTGGCGCTGCCGGTGCGCGCGGGCGACGGCAGCGTGATGCCGCTGTCCGAACTGGTGCGCGCCGTACCGGCCAGTACCGAACGCCCGCGCCTGCGCAAAGACGGCATGGCGGTGGACTACGTGACCGGCGACATGGCCGGCGGCGCAGACAGCCCGCTCTACGGCATGTTTGCCCTGCGCGGCCAACTTGCCAGCATCCGCACGGCCAACCTGCAGCCGCTGGGCGAGTACTTTATCCACCAGCCCGCCGACCCGCAGCGCGAGTACGCCATCAAATGGGATGGCGAATGGCAGATCACCTACGACACCTTCCGCGACATGGGCGCAGCCTACGCCGTGGGCCTGGTCTTGATCTACCTGCTGGTGGTGGCGCACTTTGGCTCCTACCTGATGCCGCTGATCATCATGGCGCCGATTCCGCTAACGCTGGTAGGCGTCATGCCGGGCCACGCCCTGCTGGGGGCGCCGTTTACCGCCACCAGCATGATCGGCATGATCGCACTGGCCGGCATCATCGTGCGCAACTCCATTCTGCTGGTGGACTTCATCCGGCTGGACGTGGCCGCCGGCAGCGAGCTGGCCAGCGCCGTGGTGCGCTCGGCCGCCACCCGCGCCCAGCCTATTGCGCTAACCGGCCTGGCCGCCATGATCGGCGCGCTGTTCATCCTGGACGACCCTATCTTCAACGGCCTGGCCATTGCGCTGATCTTCGGCATTTTCGTGTCCACCCTGCTCACGCTGGTGGTGATCCCGCTGCTGTATTACATCGCCTTCCGCGGCCAACCTCAGGAAAGAACCTCGCCATGACCATAGAACGCGCCATCCGCTTTTTTGCCGGCTGCATGATCCTGCTCTCGCTGGCACTGGGTGCCCAAGCCAGCCCGCTATTTGCCAGCCAGCACTGGCTGTGGCTTACCGCCTTCGTGGGGGCCAACTTGCTGCAGTATTCGCTGAGCAACTTCTGCCCGCTGGCCATGCTGCTGAAAAAACTGGGCCTGCCCGAACAGACAGCCTGCCTTCAGAAATGATTTATTGCTGTCGATAAAAAATGCGGCAGCTACCCGCTGCCACCCGATAACAATATCTACCGGACACACAAGGACAGGCCATGATCCACTGGTTAAAAAAACTGTTCGGCACGGCAGCCAAACCGGCTGCGGCCATACCACAAGGGGCGCTGATCATCGATGTACGCGAGCACGGCGAATACGCCAATGGCCATGCAGCTGGCGCCATCAATATTCCGCTGGGCCAGCTGGCCAGCCACATAGACTGGCTGAAGCAGCAAAAGCCGCCAGCCGTACTGCTGTACTGCGCCAGCGGCATGCGCTCGGCCATGGCCTGCAAGCAGCTGCAAAGCGCCGGTTTCGCCAATGTGCAGAACGCCGGCAACCAGGCGCGCTTGGCCAGCCTGCTGTCCAGCCAGCGCCAAGCGGCCTGAGCCAGCGACGACCGGCCACAAAAACCAAAAGCCTCACCCCTTGAACGTGGGTGAGGCTTTTTCATGCCCTGCCGCCAAGCCGTGACGGCATGCGGCCAACGTAGCAAGGCGCGGGTAGCCCGGATAAGGCACCGCCGCATCCGGGAAAAGCGCCGTCGCCCAGCTTGCCTTACCCCATAACGGCCCCGCCCTAGCGCCTTGCCAGCAGCAGCCCCAGGCCAGCGCCGCCCAGCAGCACGCTGCAGCTGCGGTTGAACACACGTTGGCCGCGTGGCGTAGCAAACCAGCGCTTCAGCTGCACGCCCAGCGCAGCGTACACGGCGATGGCTACCCACTCCAGCAGTAAAAATGCCACGCCCAGCTGCAAAAACTGCGGTGCCACCGGCTGCGCGGTCTCGACAAACTGCGGCAAAAACGCGGTAAAGATCAGAATGGCCTTGGGGTTGCCGGCGGCCACCCACAGCTCTTGCCGCATCAGCTCGCGCAGGCCTTGCTGCGGGCGGGTATCGGCCGGGCCGCTCAGGCTGCCGGCACGCCACAGCTGCCACGCCAGCCAGAACAGGTAGCCGGCACCGGCCAGCTTGATGGCGCCAAACAGCCACACGGAGCCCTGCAGCACCACGGCCAGCCCGGTAGCCGCCAGTGCAATCATCAGCGCAAACGCCAGCAAGCGGCCCACACCAGCCACGCAGGCGGTACGGAAGCCGTAGCGGGTGGCGTTGCTGATCGACAGCAGGTTGTTGGGGCCGGGGGCCAGGTTGAGGGCAAAGCAGGCGGGCAGGAACAACAGCAAGGTGGCCAGTGACATGGCAGGCTCCGGTAAAGAACAAGGTTGGCCGCAAAGGCGACGCGTTAACTTATCGTTATGCCGCTGTGCCACGCAAGAAAAACCCGCCGGTATGCGGCGGGTGGTGTGCGATGGTGAAGCGGCTGACG
This sequence comes from Neisseriaceae bacterium, assembly GCA_027489245.1. Taxonomy (GTDB): domain Bacteria; phylum Pseudomonadota; class Gammaproteobacteria; order Burkholderiales; family Chromobacteriaceae; genus Vogesella. The sequence goes on from JAIYAC010000020.1 coordinate 154,863, forward strand.
GCCTGATCAAGCCGGTGCGCGCTTGAGCTTGAGCTTGCCCGATAGCCAGGTGTGGTCGTAGCTGACAATCTCGAACGGGTTGCCAAACGGGTCCACAAACGAGATGGAGCAGAAAAAGCCGTGGTCGTGCACGCTGTCGCGGGCGATGGTCTGGCCGTCGCGGTTCAGCACGCGCTCGCCGGCCAGCTGGTCTATCCACTCCAGAAAATCCTGCCCGCTCACCACAAAGGCCACGGCACCGGCCAGGCAGCCGGCACCCGGCTCCTCGCTGATGGCCAGGCGCACGGTGCCGCTGGGGTTGGCCAGCATCATGGCGCTGTGCGGGCCTTCCTGCATGTGCTTGAAGCGTGCATCCGGCGCCAGGCCCAGCACGCGGTCGTACCACTCTACGGCCTTGCTGCCGTCGCTGACCCGGATGTGAATATGATCGATCTTGCCTAGCGTTAACATGCTTTCCCCTTTAGCCGGCTGCCAGATTGCAGCCCGGTAACTGATTCTAACCGCATTTTGCCGATGATCTGTGGCTTAGCGCCGCGAACAAACCACGCTGCACACCTGAGCCAAGGCGCGCCGACGCCGACAGTACGTCAGGCGGCGCAACACAGGGCCAGGTTTTTTGTTAGCGGCACCTAGCTGCGCGGCTGCAACAACGGTGCCAGATAGTGGCCGGTATGGCTTGCCGGGTTGGCCGCCACTTGCTCTGGCGTGCCGCTGGCAATGATCTGGCCACCGCCCGCCCCGCCTTCCGGGCCCAGGTCTATCAGCCAGTCGGCGGTTTTGACCACGTCCAGGTTGTGCTCGATCACCACCACAGTGTTGCCGTGCTCGCGCAGACGGTGCAGCACTTGCAGCAGCAGGTCGATGTCGTGGAAGTGCAGGCCGGTGGTGGGCTCGTCCAGGATGTACAGCGTTTTGCCGGTGTCGCGCTTGGACAGCTCCAGCCCCAGCTTCACGCGCTGCGCTTCGCCGCCGGACAGCGTGGTGGCGCTTTGCCCCAGGCGGATATAGCCCAGGCCCACGTCCATCAGCGTTTTCAGCTTGCGCGCGACGCTGGGCACGGCGCTGAAGAACTCCAGCGCCTGCTCTACCGTCATTTCCAGTACTTCGGTGATGTTCTTGCCCTTGTACTGTACTTCCAGCGTTTCACGGTTGTAGCGCTTGCCGTGGCATACGTCGCACGGCACGTACACGTCGGGCAGGAAGTGCATTTCCACCTTGATCACGCCATCGCCCTGGCAGGCTTCGCAGCGGCCGCCTTTCACGTTAAAGCTGAAGCGCCCCGGGCCGTAGCCGCGCTCGCGCGACAGTGGCACGCCGGCAAACAGCTCGCGAATCGGCGTAAACAGGCCGGTGTAGGTGGCCGGGTTGGAACGCGGGGTGCGGCCGATGGGGCTCTGGTCCACGTTGATCACTTTGTCCAGGTGGTCCAGCCCGCGGATGCGGCGGTACGGTGACGGCTCTTCGCTGGCACCGTTCAGGTCGCGCGCGGCGATCTTGTACAAGGTGTCGTTGATCAGCGTGGATTTGCCGGAACCGGACACGCCGGTAATGCACACCAGCATGCCCAGCGGCAGGTCCAGCGTGACGTCTTTCAGGTTGTTGCCGCTGGCGCCGTCGATATGCAGCATGCGCTCGGGGTTGACCTCGCGGCGGCTGGCCGGTACCGGTATCAGGCGGCGGCCGGACAGAAAGTCGCCGGTGACCGAGCGCTCGCAGGCGGCCACTTCGGCCGGGGTGCCGGCTACCAGTACCTCGCCGCCGTGCTCGCCCGCGCCGGGGCCCATGTCCACCAGGTAATCGGCGGCACGGATGGCGTCTTCGTCGTGCTCCACCACAATCACGCTATTGCCCAGGTCGCGCAGGCGCATCAGCGTGGCCAGCAGGCGGTCGTTGTCGCGCTGGTGCAGGCCGATGGATGGCTCGTCCAGCACGTACATCACGCCGGTGAGGCCGCTACCGATCTGGCTGGCCAGGCGGATACGCTGTGCCTCGCCGCCGGACAGGGTGTCGGCCGAGCGCGCCAGGCACAGGTAGTCCAGGCCCACGTTGTTCAGGAACGACACGCGGTCGCTGATCTCTTTCACGATTTTTTCGGCCACGGCCTGCTTCTGGCCGGAAAACTGCAGGCCGGCAAAAAACGCTGCGGCTTCTTTCAGCGCCAGCTGGTTCACTTCGTGCAGGGTCTTGCGGCCGATAAACACGTGGCGCGCTTCCAGGCGCAGGCGCGAGCCTTTGCACGACGGGCAGCACTGGTTGTTCTGGTACTTGGCCAGCTCTTCGCGCACGGCGCTGGAGTCGGTTTCGCGGTAGCGGCGCTCCAGGTTGGGGATGATGCCCTCGAAGGCATGCGCGCGCTGGAACTTGGTGCCGCGCTCGGACACGTAGGTAAACTCGATCTCGTCCTTGCCCGAGCCATGCAACACCACGTGCTGCACGCGCTGCGGCAGGTCTTCAAACGCCAGCTCCAGCGAAAAATCGTAATGCGCGGCCAGGGCCTGCAGCATCTGGAAGTAAAACTGGTTGCGCTTGTCCCAGCCTTTGATGGCGCCGGTGGCCAGCGTCAGCTCCGGGTGGGCTACCACGCGTTTGGGGTCGAAGAAGGTAATCTCGCCCAGGCCGTCGCACTTGGGGCAGGCGCCCATGGGGTTGTTGAACGAGAACAGGCGCGGCTCCAGCTCGGGCAGGCTGTAGCTGCACACCGGGCAGGCAAACTTGGCCGAGAACCAGTGCTCCTGTCCGCTATCCATCTCTACCGCAATGGCGCGGCCTTCGGCGTGGCGCAGCGCGGTTTCAAAGCTTTCCGCCAGGCGCTGCTTCATGTCGTCGCGCACTTTCAGGCGGTCGATCACCACCTCGACCGTGTGCTTCTTGTTTTTGTCCAGCTTGGGCACGGCGTCCAGCTCGTATACCTCGCCGTCTACCCGCACTCGCACAAAACCCTGGGCGCGCAGGTCTTCAAACAGGTCGAGGTTTTCGCCCTTGCGGCCAACGATCACCGGCGCCAGGATCATCACCCGTGTTTCGGCCGGCAGCGCCAGCACGTGGTCTACCATCTGGCTCACCGTCTGGCTGGCCAGTGGCACGTCGTGCTCGGGGCAATGTGGGTCGCCCACGCGGGCGTACAGCAGGCGCAGGTAATCGTGGATTTCGGTCACCGTGCCCACGGTGGAGCGCGGGTTGTGGCTGGTGGCCTTTTGCTCGATGGAAATGGCCGGGCTCAGGCCTTCGATCAGGTCGACATCGGGCTTTTCCATCAGCTGCAGAAACTGCCGCGCGTAGGCCGACAGGCTTTCCACATAGCGGCGCTGGCCCTCGGCGTACAGCGTATCAAACGCCAGCGAGCTCTTGCCGGAGCCGGACAAGCCGGTAATCACCACCAGCTGGTGGCGGGGCAGATCCAGGTTTACGTTCTTGAGGTTGTGCGTGCGTGCACCGCGTATGCGGATGGAGTCCATGCCTGTCTCACCGTGAATCGGGGAACCTGCTACTATACCGGACTTATTGCAACAGGCTCCAGCAGCCTGAGCAGGCCACACAGCAAGCAGGGTTTACACACTGTCACAGCACGGCAGACAAACCTCGCTACACTGGCCCACCGGCAGCCCTGCCCGACCGCAGCTGCCCGTTTGCCACCTCTGATACGCATACACATGACTGCATTAGAACTACGCGCCAGCCTGGGTTTGGCCGGTGTTTACGCCCTGCGCATGCTGGGCATGTTTTTGATCCTGCCGGTATTTGCCCTGTACGCCACCACTCTACCCGGTGCCAGCAACCACACCCTGGTGGGTATTGCGCTGGGCAGCTACGGCCTGGTACAGGCACTGCTGCAGCTGCCACTGGGCATGCTGTCCGACAAGGTTGGCCGCAAAAAGGTGATCTACGCCGGCCTGCTGCTGTTTGCCGCCGGCAGCTTCATGGCCGCCCAAGCCGACGACATCTACTGGCTGATGCTGGGCCGTGTCATCCAGGGCGCCGGCGCCATCTCGGCCGCCATTACCGCCCTGCTGGCCGACCTTACCCGTGAAGAAAACCGCACCCGCGCCATGGCCATGATCGGCATGAGTATCGGTACCACCTTTGCGGTAAGCCTGGTACTGGGCCCGCTGCTGGCCAAGCACATCGGCGTGGACGGCATCTTTACCCTGACCGGCGTGCTGTCGCTGATGGCGCTGGTGGGCGTGTGGAAGATCATCCCCGACCCGGTGGTGTCGCGCTTTCATTCCGACACCGGCACCAATACCGCGCGTCTGCCCGCCGTGCTGCGCCACCCCGAGCTGCTACGGCTGAACTACGGCATCTTTGCCCTGCACGCCGCGCAAATGGCCATGTTTGTTACCATCCCCTTCGCGCTCACCAGCACCGGCGGGCTGGATAAATCCGAGCACTGGCAGGTGTACCTACCGGTGGTGGTAGCCGGCTTCTTCCTGATGGTGCCAGCCATCATCTATGGCGAGAAAAAAGCCAAGCTCAAGCAAGTGTTTGTGGCTGCAGTGGCGCTGATGACTGCCGCCCAGCTGGGCATGGCATTGGCGCTGTCCAGCTTCTGGCTGATCGTGGTGTGGCTGGCACTGTATTTTATTGCCTTCAATATTCTGGAAGCGACACTGCCCTCGCTGATCTCGAAAATCGCCCCAGCCGACGCCAAGGGCACCGCCATCGGCGTGTATAATACGGCCCAATCGCTCGGCCTGTTTCTGGGCGCCGCACTGGGTGGCTGGCTGTACAGCCACCACGGTGCCGGTGGCGTGTTCGGCTTTACCAGCCTGCTGATGGCTAGCTGGCTGTGGCTGTCGTTTACCATGACGCCACCCAAGGCCGTCAAAACGCAAATGTTCCACATTGGCGACACCTGGCAAGGCGACGTGGCCACGCTATCGCGCCAGCTGCTGGCGGTACAAGGTGTCAGCGAGGTAGTGATCATGCTGGACGAGCGCGTGGCCTTCCTGAAAGTGGCCCAGCAAGGCTGGGACGAAGCCAGCGCCCGCGCCCTGATTGCCAGCACCTACCCGGCCCAGGCCTGAGAACATGCACAGGCGCTGAAACAGCCCTGCACGGGCGGTACACGCTACCGCCCCACACATTGAACAGATTTTTCGGAGGATTCCATGAACAGCATTACTTTTGACGGCCGCCTGGCCGCAGACGCAGAGCTGCGTTACACCCCCAGCGGCGAATCGGTGCTGAGCTTCCGCGTGGCCAGCGACATCGGTTTTGGCGAGCGCAAAACCACCAACTGGTTTAGCTGCCAGGTATGGGGCAAGCGTGGCGAATCGCTGAAAAACTACCTGAACAAAGGCCAGCAAGTGACCGTATACGGCCAGCTGACCCTGCGCGAATGGCAAGACAAGGAAGGCATCAAGCGCCTGTCGCCAGACGTACGCGTGAGCGAAATCAGCCTGCAAGGCGGCCGCCGCGACGACATGCCGCCAATGGACGACGGCTACAGCGCCACCCCGCCAGCCCGCCAGGAAGCCCCGTCCGCCCCGCCAGCCGCGCCGCGCCGCCAGGAACCCAAGCCTGCCGCCCGCATGGACGACATGGACGACGATATTCCGTTCTAAGCCGGTGCTGTTTGCCTGCCAAAACAAAACCCGCCACATGGCGGGTTTTTTCATGGTGCCCTGCTGCGGCCAACCCTGTACTCCCTAGCCGCCCTCCCGCCCCGTATCCTCTGCCCCCAGCTCGCCCAGAAAGCTGTCCAGCACCATATTGCTGCGCCGCCCCTTGCGTACCACCACACTCAGCGGCGTGCTGTAGCGGTATTCGTCCGGGCGGATGGCGCGCATCTGGCCACGCGCTACCCAGCTGGCGGCGTAGTGGTCGGGCAGAAAGCCGATGTAGTGCCCGGTCAGTATCAAAAAGGCAATGCCCTCGCGGTCGGATGCTTTGGCGGTGCAGTGCAGCTGGCCCAGCCAGCGGTGCGCCTGGTCGGTAATGCGGTAGTTGGGGAAGATGGCGTGCGCCTGGCGGATGGCGTCGTCGTCTGGCGCCTGGGTGGCAAAAAACGGGTGCTCGCTGCTGCAGTACAGCGACGACTGCTCCTCGTACAGCCGCAAATAAGCCAGGCCGGGCAAGGGGTGGGTTTCCGGTATCACCCCCACGTGCAGGGTGCCGTCCAGCACGCCTTGCTCGATGTCGCTGGGCACCATCATGGCAATATTGATGCACACGCCAGGGCCGCGTGCGCTCAGCGCCTTCAGCGCCTGCGTGATGTGCATGTGCGACTGCGTCACCAGATTATTGATGATGCCGATGTTCAGGTCGCCGCGCAGCTGGTGGTGCAGCTGGTTTACCTCGTCGCGAAAGTCCTCGATGGCCGACAGCAGGATGTTGGCCGCACGCAGCACCTCGCGCCCTTCGTCGGTCAGCGCAAAGCCGGCGCGGCCGCGGCGGCACAGGCACACGCCCAGCCGCTTTTCCAGGTCGCCCATATGCAGGCTGATGGCCGAGCGGCTGATGCCCAGCACGCTTTCGGCGGCCGAGAAACTGCCGCACTCCACCACGGTCTTGAAAATGCGTAGCAGGCGGATATCAAAATCGCTAACCTGCCCCAGCGCTACCGGCTTGTTCATTGGATGAGCCATTCGTAAACTGAAGTTTGGAAATATTGTATTTAACTTGCGCGATTGGCAAGTCATGCTATCGCCACATCTGGCCGATACGCGCTATAAACAACCCATCTACCACACGCACACCACCCCTATGGCACAGACCGTCTACGAACGCCTACCGCCCAGTGCGGACACCATCCGTCATGCCCTCGCCGCCAGCAAGGCCACGCCCTTCTGGCTGGACGACGTTGACCGCGGCCCGGCCGCGCCTGCCTTGCAGGGGGAGGTGCGCAGCGCGCTGCTGATTGTCGGTGGCGGCTTCCTCGGGCTGTGGTCGGCGCTGATGGCCAAGGAGCGCCAGCCCGAGCGTGACGTGGTGCTACTGGAAGCCGGCCGCATCGGCCAGGCAGCGTCGGGGCGCAATGGCGGTTTTTGCGAAGCCAGCCTGACCCACGGCGAGGACAACGGCCTGAAACGCTGGCCGGAAGAGTTCGCCCGGCTGGAAGAGCTGGGGCTGGAAAACCTGGACCAGCTGGAAGCCACGCTGGCGCGCTACGGCATAGACTGCGATTTCGAGCGCACCGGTGTGCTGGAGGTGGCGGTAGAACCGTACCAGACCGCGCGCTTTGCTGGCGAAGGCTGCCTGGATGAAGCGGCCATCCGCGCCGAAGTGAACTCGCCCACCTTTCTGGCCGGCCACTGGGACCGCGACGGCACCGCCATGATCCACCCCGGCAAGCTGGTGGCAGGCTTGGCCCGCGTGGCACGCCAGCTGGGCGTACGCTTTTTCGAACACAGCGCCGCAACGGGTATCGCCCACCAGGGCGCGCTGGTGCGCGTGGACACCGCGCAGGGCCACGTACTGGCCGAGCGGGTGATCCTGGCCACCAACGCCTTCCCGTCGCTGCTGAAGCGCTACCGCTGGCACACCATCCCGGTATACGACTACGTGCTGATGACCGAACCGCTCAGCACCGAGCAGTTGGCCGCCATCGGCTGGCAGCACCGCCAGGGCATTGCCGACGTAGGCAACCAGTTTCACTACTACCGGCTAACGCGCGGCAACCGCATCCTGTTTGGCGGCTACGACGCTATCTACCACCTGGGCGGCAAGATCAAGCCGGAATACGAAGAACGCCCGGAAAGCTTTGCGCGCCTGGCCAGCCACTTTTTCACCACCTTCCCCCAGCTGGCCGGCTTGCGCTTTAGCCACCGTTGGGCCGGGGTGATCGACACCTCGTCGCGCTTCTGCGCCTTCTTTACCGACGCCATGGACAGCAAGGTAGCGCTGGCCGCCGGCTTTACCGGCCTGGGCGTAGGCGCAACCCGCTTTGCGGCCAACGTGCTGCTGGACAAGGTAGAAGGCCTGGATACCGAACGCACCCGCCTGCGCATGGTGCGCGAGATGCCGCTGCCCTTCCCGCCCGAGCCGCTGACCTACACCGTGGTGCAGGCCATGCGCTGGAGCCTGGACCGCGCCGACCACAACCACGGCCGCCGCAACGCCTTTCTGCGCGGCATGGACGCGCTGGGCCTGGGTTTCGATTCCTGACACACGGCGGCGGCCAACCCTGGCCGCCGCTGGCACCAACACTGTTACCGCAAGGAAACCTGCCATGACCATGCAAGCGTTGCTGGGCAACTACGCCCTGCAGGCCACCACCGCCGAGCTGGCCTACCAGCCGGTAGACCCGGCCAAAATCGTCCAAGGCCCCGCCACCGTGGGCGTGGCCGAGCTGGCCACGCTGGGCGATGTGGCCATTGGCGTGTGGGAAATGTCGCCGTCGGTGACCACTGATATCGAAGTAGACGAATGCTTCGTGGTACTGGCCGGTGACGCCACCGTGACCTTTGACGACGGCAGCGCGCCGCTGCAGCTGCAGCCCGGCACCGTCGGTTTTCTGACCGCCGGCAGCGCCACCACCTGGGCCGTGCGCCAGACGCTGCGCAAGATCTACATCGCCCGAAGCTAGGCGCCACACACAGAGAGCACCATGCAAAGCAGACAAAACTACATCAACGGCCAGTGGCAGCCCGCCGTGCTGGGCCAGACCCGCGACATCCTCAACCCGGCCAATGGGGAAATCATCGGCGTGGTAGCCGACAGCACCGCCGAGGACACACTGCAAGCTATTACCGCCGCCAAGCACGCCTTTTATGAGCAAGGCGACTGGCGCCACATGAGCGGCCCGCGCCGCGCCGACATGCTGTACCGCATTGCCGACGCCATCCGCGCCCGCACCGAAGAGCTGGCGCTGCTGGACTGCCTGGACAACGGCAAACCGCTGCGCGAGGCACGCTGTGACATCGAAGACGCCGCCGCCTGCTTCCGCTACTACGCCGGGCTCATCGGCAAGCCGCAAGGCGGCGTGTACGAGGTGCCCGACGGCTTTGGCCCCATGCACGCCTACAGCCTGCACGAGCCGGTGGGTGTGTGCGGCCTGATTACGCCATGGAACTACCCGCTGCTGATGGCCACCTGGAAGCTGGCCCCCGCGCTGGCGGCCGGTAACTGTGTGGTGTTCAAGCCCAGCGAGCTCACCCCGTTGTCGTCGGTAGTGCTGTTCGAGATCTTCCATGAGGTGGGCCTGCCCGCCGGTACGGCCAACCTGGTACTGGGCACCGGCCCGGCCGCCGGCCAGCCGCTGGCCGACAGCCACGACGTAGACATGATCACCTTCACCGGCAGCACGCGCACCGGCCAGCTGATCGCCCGCGCCGCGGTGGGCAACCTCAAACGCGTGGGGCTGGAGCTGGGCGGCAAGTCGCCCAATATCATTTTTGCCGACGCCGACCTGGAAGGCGCGGTGGAATGGGCGATGATCGGCGTGTTCTTCAACCAGGGCCAGGTGTGCTCGGCCGGCTCGCGCATCCTGATCGAGGCCTCACTGAAAGACCGCTTTGTCGCCCGGCTGGCCGAACGCGCCAACGCCATGACCATCGGCCCCGGCGTCAACGACCCGGACATGGGCCCGCTGGTGTCCGCCGGCCAGCTGGAAAAAGTGCTGGGCTTCATCGAACGCGCCAAGGCCGAAGGTGCCACCTTGGTATGCGGCGGCCAGCGCCATAGCGACGGCGACTGCGCCAAGGGCTACTTCCTGCGCCCCACCATCTTCGATAACTGCCATAGCGACATGGAAATCTGCCGCGAAGAAGTATTCGGCCCGGTGGTAGCCATCCAGACGTTTAGCGACGAAGCCGAGGCTATCCGCCTAGCCAACGACACGCCGTACGGCCTGGCCGGTGGCGTGTTCACCAGCGACGGCGCACGGGCGCTGCGGGTCATGAAGGCGCTGCGCGCCGGTGTGACCTGGATCAACTGCTATAACCCCACCTTCAACGAAGCACCCTGGGGCGGCTACAAAATGAGCGGCTACGGCCGCGACCTGGGCGTGAACGGCCTGCTGGAATACCAGCAGGTGAAACAGGTCAACATCAACCTGCAGCCAGGCCCGGTAGGCTGGTACAGCCGCTAACGGCAATGGAGGATCTGGCCAGGCGGCAGATAGCGTGGGGCGTGCTGGCCCAGGTATGGGTAGACACGTCCTACGACGAAGCGCAGTTGGCCGCATTCCGCGCCCAGCTGGCCGCTACCGGCCTGAGCAGCCAGCAACTGCAGCATATTGCCTATCGCGAAGTGTGCGGGGCGTTCGCCTTGTTTACGCTGGCGGTGTACGCCAGCGCGGGCATGGCGTTACCAGACTGGTTCTACCCCGAAGAGGACGCGCAGCAGCAGGTGGCGGCATGGCTGGCAAGGCCACGGGTGCTATCGCTACTGAACCCCTTCTGGCTGCTGGGCTACCTGCTCGCCATCGGCCTGATGAGGTCCACCATGCAATCGGTACTGTCACCAGACGCGCAGGCTTCGTGAGCTTGGCAGACGGCTGCGGCCAACCCTGGCAAGGGATAAGGTTGGCCGCACAGGCACAACAAGGCCCTGTCCGATACGGACAGGGCCTTGTACCATGCTGCCGGCCATGGGCTCAGGCCAGGTCTTCGCTATGCGACAGAATATAGCGGGCGCAGGCTTCGTCGGTGACCAGGCCGCTTAGCCAATGGCCACGCAATACCGCCAGAATGGCTGCGGCCTTGCGCTCGCCAACCGCAAAGGCAATCAGCGGGCGGCGTGGCGGGCGGTCCAGCGCCAGGCTGGTTACCCGCTGCTGTACCGGGCTATCCACCAGTTCGCCGCGAGCATCAATCGGCCGGCCGATCAACTCGGCCACTGCCTGGCGTGACTTCAGCGCCGCAATCTCGTCCGCATCCAGAAAGCCATCTGCCTGCAGCGGGCAGCCGTCATCGATGGTACCAATACCGATAAAAGCCACGTCGGCACGGCGGCTCATCGACTCCACCACGCGATACAGACGGTGCTGGCACCACTGGGCGCGATCTTCTGCGCTATCAGCGTATAGCGGTGCAGGCAACAGGTAGTACTGGCTCTGGGTCTTTTCCGATGCAGGCAAGGCCACATCGTAGCGATTGGATGCACCGTCGTGGGCGATGGTACCGATCAGCGACACCAGCCGGTGCTGCGGGCAACTGAGCTCGGCCATCTCGTCGATGATGGCTTTCAGTGTACGGCCAGAGCCCAGCTCTACCACCCTCGGCTCCGGCACATCCAGATAGCGCTCGAACACCCGCGCCCCAGCCACCGCCAGCTTGCGCTGCAGCTCTGCCGGGCTGTCCTGGTCGTAAGGCACCACTTCGCACATGGCCAGGCCAAAACGTGCCTGCAGCTGCTCCGCCAGCGACAGGCAGTCGGCTACCGGGTGATGCACCGTCACCTTCACCAGGCCACGCTCCACGGCCGTGGCCACCAGGCGCTGCGCTACCTGCCGTGACACATTGAGCTGGTCGGCCAGCTCGTTCTGGGTTTTGCCTGCCACGAAATACAGCCAGGCCGCCCGCGCTGCCAGATCCAGCTTGTCTTGTTGTCTGGGCATGCCACCCCTCCCTGTTAATGCAGTTTTGCTACCGCGTGGCGATTTGTACCACCGAACGCCCCTGCTACGTCAAGCCACCGCTTTATCCCGGTGTGCGGTGGCAAAAAGGAATCATGGTGCAAAGCAGCATCCTGACATTTACAGCTTGGCCGCTTGACACTGCTTTTCATTGATATGAATATTTGCCCGCACTAAGGGCAAATGCCCAAAACAAGACAATACAGGAGCCAACAAGTGAAGCTCAACAACAAAGTAGCGCTACTCACCGGTGCGGCCAACGGTATCGGGCTGGCAGTGAGCCGCCGTTATCTGGCAGAAGGGGCGCAGTGCGTACTGGCCGACCTGCAGCTATCTGACGAGTTGGCCGCACTGCTGGCCAGCCACCCGGAACGCACGCTGTGGCTACAGGCCGATATCACCCGGACAAGCGATATCCAGCAGCTGGTGCAGCAGGCGGTAGCGCGTTTCGGCCGCATAGACATCCTGTACAACAACGCCGCCATCTTCGACATGGCCCCGCTGCTGGAAGCCAGCCTGGACAGCTACCAGCGCCTGTTCGACGTGAACGTGAAAGGTATGTTCTTCCTGATGCAGGCCGTGGCGCAGCAAATGGTGGCCCAGGGCCACGGCGGCAAGATCATCAACCTGTCATCGCAGGCTGGCCGTCGTGGCGAGGCACTGGTCGCCCACTACTGCGCCACCAAAGCTGCCGTGATCAGCTATACCCAGTCTGCCGCCCTGGCCCTGGCACCGCATAACATCTGCGTGAACGCTATTGCCCCGGGCGTGGTGGACACCCCCATGTGGCAGGCGGTTGATGCCCTGTTTGCCCGCTATGAAGGCCGTGCGCCCGGCGAGAAAAAACGCCTGGTAGGCGAAGCCGTACCGCTGGGCCGCATGGGCCGCCCCGACGACCTGGTCGGCGCTGCCGTGTTTCTGGCCAGCGCCGACGCCGATTACATCACCGCCCAGACCCTGAACGTGGATGGCGGCAACTGGATGAGCTAAGCCCGCTTTTACCGCTGGCTGGCCGGTTGCCCAGCCACGCTGCCCGTGCAGCACCACAACATAACGAGGAGATAAAGCATGACCCGACTCACCGCACGCCACGCCGGCCGTCTGGCCGCCGCCTGCACTCTGGCCCTGGCCGCCCTGTCTGCCCAGGCAGCCACCACGCTGACCATTGCCGCCCTGAACAACCCGGACATGGTGGAGCTCAAGAAGCTGTCGCCTGCCTTTGAAAAGCAGAATCCGGACATCAAGCTGAACTGGGTCGTGCTGGAAGAAAACGTGCTGCGCCAGCGCGTGACCACCGACATCGCCACCAATAGCGGCAAGTTCGACGTGATGATGATCGGCACCTACGAAGCCCCGCTGTGGGCCAAGAAGGGCTGGCTGAACCCGATGGACAACCTGGCACCCGAGTACGACCTGAACGACGTGGTAAAAACCGCGCGTGACGGCCTGTCCTATGGCGGCAAGCTGTACGCGCTGCCGTTCTATGTAGAAAGCTCGATGACCTTCTACCGCAAGGACCTGTTCGCCAAACTGGGTCTCACCATGCCGGAGAAGCCGACCTACACCCAGATTGCCGACTACGCCAAAGTGCTGAAAGAAAAGGGCGGTGTCTACGGTATCTGCCTGCGTGGCAAGGCGGGCTGGGGGGAGAACATGGCCTACCTCACCACCTTGGTGAACGCCAACGGCGGCCGCTGGTTCGATGAAAGCTGGAAAGCCACTATCGACAGCCCGGAATGGAAAAAGTCGGTGACGTTCTACGTCGACCTGCTGAAGAAATACGGCCCACCCGGCGCCAGCACCAACGGCTTCAACGAAAACCTGACCCTGTTTGCCAGCGGCAAGTGCGGTATGTGGATCGATGCCACCGTGGCCGCGGGCATGCTGTTCAACCCGAAAGAGTCACAAGTGGCCGACAAGGTGGGCTTTGCCCAGGCCCCGACCGGCGTCACCGCCAAGGGCAGCAGCTGGCTGTGGTCGTGGGCCCTGGCCGTACCGAAGTCGTCCAAGCAGGACGACGCAGCCAAGAAGTTCGTACAGTGGGCTACCTCCAAGGAGTACATCAAGCTGGTGGCCAACGATCTGGGCTGGACTTCGGTGCCACCAGGTACCCGTATTTCCACCTACAACCAGCCGGAATACGTGAAGGCCGCGCCGTTTGCCAAGTTCGTGCTGAGTGCCATCCAGTCGGCCAACCCGAACGATGCCACGCTGAAAAAGGCACCGTATAGCGGCATCCAGTTTGTCGGCATTCCGGAGTTCCAGTCTTTCGGCACCGTGGTGGGGCAGGCTATTTCCGGCGCGCTGGCCGGCAATATGACCGTTGACGCTGCGCTGAAAGCCGGCCAGGCCACGGCCAACCGTGCCGTGATCCAGGGCGGCTACCAGAAGTAAGCACCCCGCCGCCGGGTTGCCACCGTTTGCCGGCAACCCGGTTTCAGGACCATAACAAAACGAGATAACCCATGCACACCTCTGCCCACCCTGCCCTGCGCAAAGGCACCGACAGCAGCCCTGGCCACGCCGCCAGTGCACGCCCCGGCCGCGGGACGCAGCGCTGGCTGCAATCGCCGGCTGTCGTCAGCCTGCTGCTGTGGTCCATCGTGCCCCTGCTGATGACGGTCTGGTTTTCGCTGATTCGCTACAACCTGCTTAGCCCGGAAGATACCGGTTTTGTCGGGCTGCAAAACTACCAGTTCATGTGGAGTGACCCGGCGTTTCTGCCAGCCGTATTCAACACCCTGCTGCTGACCGTGGCGGTACTGGTCATTTCCGTGGTTGGCGGCGTGCTGCTAGCCGTACTGTACGACCAGCCGTTCATGGGGCGTGGCATTGCCCGCCTACTGGTGATTGCGCCCTTCTTCGTGATGCCTACCGTCAGCGCGCTGATCTGGAAAAACATGCTGCTGCACCCGGTATACGGCCTGGTGGCCGCCGCTACAACAGCACTGGGGCTGCCGCCCATCGACTGGCTGGGCGAATACCCGATGCTGTCCATCATCATCATTGTCAGCTGGCAATGGCTGCCGTTTGCCTTCCTGATTCTACTCACTGCCATCCAGTCACTGGACCAGGAGCAAAAAGAAGCCGCGCAAATCGACGGTGCAGGCCCTATCGCCATGTTTTTCTACATTGTGCTGCCCCACCTGAAACGCGCCATTGGCGTGGTGGTGATGATCGAGACCATTTTCCTGCTATCCATTTTTGCCGAAATCTACACCACCACCGCAGGTGGCCCCGGCACCGCGACCACCACGCTGTCCTACCTGATCTACCAGCTGGGCCTGCAGCAGTTCGATGTCGGCATGGCCTCTACCGGCGGCATTCTGGCGGTGATCCTGGCCAATATCGTGTCGGTGTTCCTGGTGCGCATGCTGGCCAATAACCTGAAGGGGGAGAACGAACGATGAAACGCACCGCATCCCGCCAGCTGCAATATGTACTCACGACGGCGCTGGCCTGGTCGCTGGCCCTGCTGATCTTCTTTCCCATCCTGTGGATGATGCTGACGGCGTTCAAAACCGAAAGCCAGGCTTACCAGCTGTCGCTGTTTTTCATGCCCACACTGGAAAGCTTCCACGAGGTATTTTCGCGCAGCGATTACGTGAGTTTTGCGGCCAACTCCATCGCCATTTCCGGTGGTGTCACCGTACTGAGCCTGCTAATCGCCATACCGGCGGCCTACAGCATGGCGTTCTTCCCCACCAACAAGACGCAGAAAATCCTGCTGTGGATGATGTCTACCAAAATGATGCCGTCAGTTGGCGTGCTGCTGCCGGTATACCTGCTATGGAAGAACATCGGCCTGCTCGATACCGTGAGTGGCCTGATCATCATCTACACGCTGATCAACCTGCCGATTGCGGTATGGATGACCTACACCTACTTCTGCGAAGTACCGAAGGAAATCCTGGAAGCCTCGCGCATTGACGGGGCCAGTACTTGGCAAGAAGTGTGCTACCTGCTGCTGCCCATGTCGCTGCCCGGCCTGGCCTCTACCGCGCTACTGCTGCTGATCCTGTCGTGGAACGAGGCGTTCTGGAGCATTAACCTGTCCAGCGCGAACGCCGCACCACTGACGGTATTCATCGCGTCTTACTCCAGCCCCGAGGGCCTGTTCTGGGCCAAGCTGTCTGCTGCTTCGCTACTGGCCGTGGCCCCCATCATGGTGCTGGGCTGGCTCACGCAGAAACAGCTGGTACGCGGCCTGACCTTCGGAGCCGTGAAGTGATGCAGGCCTACACCCACCTGATCAGCGATTGCGACGGCGTACTGCTGGATAGTGAAGCCATCGCCTTCGACACGCTGCTACAGCAGCTGGCACCGCTGCTGCCGGGGCAGGACCTGGACGCGCTGGTACGCCCGCGCCTGGGCCTGACCCTGCCCGACCTGCTAGCCGACATCGGCCGCCAGCACCCGCTACCGCTAAGCGATGACGATATCGCCGCCATGCGCCACCACATCGAGGACGAAGTCGCCCGCCTGGCCCGCCCCATCCATGGCGTAGACGCCGCCCTGCGCGCCATCCCGCTGCCCAAGGCCTGCGCCAGCAATAGTGCGGCCAACCGTGTACGCAGCACGTTGGCGCAGACCGGCCTGCTGGCGCACTTCGGCCCGCACGTGTACTGCGCCGACGAAGTGGGCATCGCCAAGCCCGACCCCGGCCTGTTCCTGCACGCTGCACGCGCGCTGGGTGCCAGCCCTGCACGCTGCCTGGTGGTAGAGGACAGCGTTACCGGCACCCGGGCGGCCAGCGCCGCCGGCATGACAGTGCTGGGCTTTACCGGTGCCGGGCATATTGCCGACGGCCAGGCCCAGCGGCTGCGCGACTGCGGTGCCCGCTACACCTTTGATGACATGGCACAGCTGCCGGCCCTGGTGGCCCGCCTGTGCCAGCCACACACCTAAAAGATACCGGGTGGCCCGGACGGCCGCCCAAGGAGACAGATCATGGCTAGCGTTACCCTGCGTAACATCAGTAAGCGTTACGGCGACAGCCCGGAAGTAATGCGCGACATCCAGCTGGACATCGCCGATGGTGAATTCGTCGTGTTTGTCGGCCCCAGCGGCTGCGGTAAATCCACCCTGCTGCGCATGATTGCCGGCCTGGAAGATATCAGCGGCGGGGATATGTACATCGGCGACGAGCGCGTGAACGACATCCCGCCTGCCAAACGTGGCATCGCCATGGTGTTTCAGAGCTATGCGCTCTACCCACACATGTCGCTGTACGACAATATGGCCTTTGGCCTGAAGCTGGCAGGCAAGAGCAAGCCGGAAATCGATGCCGCGGTACAGAAAGCCGCCAAGATCCTGCATATCGATCACCTGCTGGACCGCAAACCCAAGGCGCTGTCCGGCGGCCAGCGCCAGCGTGTAGCCATTGGCCGCGCCATTACCCGCGAACCCAAGGTGTTCCTGTTTGACGAGCCACTGTCCAACCTGGACGCCGCGCTGCGGGTAAAAATGCGGCTGGAGTTCTCCCGCCTGCATCAGGACCTGAAGACCACCATGATCTATGTTACCCACGACCAGGTAGAAGCGATGACCCTGGCCGACAAGATCGTGGTGCTCTCCGCAGGCCGCGTCGAGCAGGTAGGCAGCCCGCAAACGCTATACCACCACCCGGCAAACCGCTTCGTCGCGGGCTTTATTGGCTCGCCCAAGATGAACTTTATCGACGGTGTAGTGGTATCCGCCAACGCACAACACGTCACCGTGCAAATCAGCCACGGCGGCGTACAAACCGTGTGTGTGGATGGCAGCACGCTACAGCCAGGCAGCAAAGTGACCCTGGGCGTACGCCCCGAATACCTGCGCCGCGATGACAGCCAGCCCACCGTGCATGGCCGGGTCAGCACCGTAGAAAGCCTGGGCGACTTCTCCTACCTGTATGCCGAGTCGGACAGTGCCAGCGAGCCACTGATCTGCCGCATGCCGGATGGCGAACACGCGGCCAACGGCAGCCTGGCCGGGTTCAGCATACCGCCGCACCACTGCCACCTGTTCCGCGAGGATGGCCTGGCCCTGCCACGCACACAGGCCATCACGCAGGCTGTAGCGCCAGCACACTAATACCGTTTCCGGGCCGCCTTGCGGCCAACCCTGCCCCGTATGCCAGGCCGGTCACCGGCCCGGCAGGGGGAGGTCTTGTCTTCATCGTCATTACAGGACAACCCGACCATGTCTACCGCCTCTTCCACCCCCTGCTGGCTGCACATCGGCGCCGGCTCGTTTCACCGCGCCCACCAAGCCTGGTATCTGGACCAGCTGGACAAACACGGCCAGGCCCGCTGGGAGCTGGCACTGGCCAATATCCGCGCCGACATGGCACCACTGCTGGCGCAACTGGCCGCACAGCAAGGGCGCTATACGCTGGAAACCATTTCGCCGGCCGGCGAGCACCGCTATGAAACCGTCGCCGCCATCAACACCATCCTGCCGTGGCAGCCAGACCTGCAACCGCTGATCAGCAAAGGCGCTGCCGCCGATACCCGCATCATCTCGTTTACCGTGACAGAGGGCGGCTACTATCTGGACCAGTCACAACAGCTGGATACCGCGAACGCCGACCTGGCAGCCGACCTGGCAGGCGGGCTCTGCACTATCTACGGTGCCATCAGCGCCATCCTGCGTGCGCGCCAAGCTGCCGGCAATGCCCCGGTCACCCTGCTGAACTGCGACAACCTGCGCCACAATGGCGAGCGTTTCCAGCAGGGCCTGCAACAGTTCCTGGCGCTGCGCGGCGAACACGCGCTGCTGGACTGGGTAGGCCGCTACACCAGTGCCCCCAATACCATGGTTGACCGCATCACCCCGCGCCCGACGCCGGACGTGAGCGCCCGTGTACTGCAAGCCACCGGTCAGCACGACCCCTGCGCGCTGATGGCCGAACCGTTCATCCAGTGGGTAGTGGAAGACCGTTTTATCGGCGGCCGCCCGGCACTGGAAGCGGTAGGCGTGGAAACCGTCGACTCGGTATTGCCGTACGAAGAAGCCAAGATCCGCATCCTCAACGCCAGCCATAGCTGCATTGCCTGGGCTGGTACCCTGCGCGGCCTGCTGTACATCCACGACAGTACCGCGGTAGCCAGCATCCGCCAGATGGCGCACGACTACGTCACCCACGATGTCATCCCCTGCCTAAGCCCCAGCCCGCTGGACCTGGCCGCCTACCGCGACACGGTACTGGAGCGCTTCAGCAACCCCTATATCCTGGACAGCAACCAGCGCGTCGCCGCGGATGGTTTCTCCAAGATACCCGGCTTTATTGCCCCTACCCTGCAACAGGCAGTGGCACGCGGCGCCGACCCTGTTCATACTGCCGTGCTGCCCGCCCTGTTCCTGCGTTTCCTGCAACGCTGGCAGGCCGGTGCACTACCGTATACCTATCAAGACGGCATCATGGACCCGGCAGCCTGCCAGCGCATGCTGGCCGCAGACGATGTCGTGGCCGCCTACGCGGCCAACCCCATGTTGTGGGGCGAGCTGGCCGGCACCCCGGTGCTCAACAGCCTGCTCAACCGTGCACTGACACGGGTGGACCGCTGGCTGGCCACGCAGGATGCGGCCAACTAGTACCCGATTGCGGAGGAAGGGATGTATCTAGGAATTGATCTTGGCACGTCAGAAGTCAAAGTCGTGCTGCTGGATGGGCAAGGCAACCTGACGGCCGTGGCTGGCGAGGCACTGAGCGTGTCGCGGCCACAGCCGGGCTGGTCCGAGCAAGACCCGCAAGCCTGGTGGGATGCGACCGGCACCGCCATTGCCCGCTTGCGCAGCCAGGCACCGGCAGCCTTTGCCACCATCCGCGCCATTGGCTTGTCCGGCCAGATGCACGGTGCCGTACTGCTGGATGCAGAAGACCGCGTACTGCGGCCGGCTATCCTGTGGAACGACTTGCGGAGCGTGGCAGAGTGCGAAGCGCTGACCCGCGCCGCACCATCGCTGCATCAGGTAGCCGGCAACCTGGCCATGCCCGGTTTTACTGCGCCCAAGCTGTTATGGGTCGCCCGCCACGAGCCCGCCATTTTTGCCGCCACCCGCTGCGTACTGCTGCCCAAAGACTACCTGCGCCTGCGCCTGACCGGGGACAAGGTCGGCGACACGTCGGATGCCTCAGGCACCCTGTGGCTGGATGTGGCCGCGCGGGACTGGTCGGACACCTTGCTGGCTGCTTGCGGCCTGAATCGTAGCCACATGCCACGGCTGGTAGAAGGCCCGCAGGCTACTGGCACATTGCTGCCGGCACTGGCCGCCGAGTGGGGGCTGTCGCCGGATGTCATCGTGGCCGGCGGTGCCGGTGATGGCGCTGCCAGTGCCATCGGTATCGGTGCGGTCGCCCCAGGCGACGGCTTCTTGTCGCTGGGCACGTCCGGTGTGATGTTCGTGGTAGACGACCACTTCCGCCCCAACCCCGACTCGGCGCTGCACACTTTCTGCCATGCCTTGCCTGGGCGCTGGAATCAGATGAGCGTCATGTTGGCCGCAGCCAGCTGCTTGCGCTGGTTTTGCCGCCTCACCAGCGTGGACGAAGCCAGCCTGCTACAAGAAATCGCCGCACTGGATAGCCAGGCGCTGGCGAGTGCGCCGCTGTTTCTGCCTTATCTGTCCGGCGAGCGGACCCCTCACAACGACCCGTTCGCGCCCGGCGTGTTCTGGGGCCTCACCCAGGCGCATGACCGCGCCGCACTGGGTTATGCCGTGCTGGAGGGCGTGAGCTTTGGCATGGTAGACGGGCTGGATGCACTACGTGCCGCCGGCAGCCAGGTCAGCAAGCTGTCGCTAGTTGGTGGTGGGGCCCGCAGCCCGTACTGGGCACAGCTACTGGCCGATGCACTGAGCCTGGAGATCGTGACGCATGTCGGCAGCGAGTCTGGCGGAGCCCTGGGCGCGGCCAGATTGGGCTGGCTGGCTGATGGTGGCGAGCTGGCCACCGTGTGTACCCGCCCGCCGGTCAAGGCGGTGTATCAGCCGGATACCAGCCGCCATGCAGCCCTGCAACCCCGCCTGCAACGCTTCCGCGATATCTATCGTCACCGCCCGCCGGCCTTAACCCTTACCGGGCAGCAGCCATGAGCCTGCTGTCTGGTTCTAGCCAGGAGGCTGCCATATGTTCCTGATCTGTGGCGAAGCACTATTCGATGTATTCCTGCAAAACGGTCAGTCCAGCTGGCCTGCGCTGGACTATCGCGCCATCCCCGGTGGTTCACCATTCAATGTAGCCATCGGCGTAGCCAGGCTTGGCCAGCCGTCGGCGCTACTAGGTGCCGTATCCACCGACTTTCTGGGCCAACAGCTGCAGGCCGTCCTGCAGCAGGAAAACGTGGCTACCCGCTACCTGCTGCAACGGGCGTTACCCACCACGCTGGCACTGGTCAGCCTGGATGCGAGCGGCCATCCGCAGTACGCTTTTTATGGCGACAAAGCACCGGAAGCCAGCCTGACTGCCGCCGAGCTGCCAACGCTGGATCACCAGATTGCCGGCATCCACTTTGGCTCCTACGCCTTGGTGCGCTCGCCGACGGCAGAAGCTCTCGGCGCGCTACTGCAACGTGAAAGTGGCCATCGCCTGTGCACGCTGGACCCGAATATCCGTCTGAACGTGGAGCCCGACCTGGCCCGCTGGCGCGAGGTCATCGAGCAGCATGCCAATCTGGTCGACCTGATCAAGGTCAGCGACGAAGACCTGCAGCTGCTGTACCCGGATACGGACCCGGCCATGACCGCGCAGCGCTGGCTGAGCGGGCGCTGTCAGCTGGTACTGATGACGCGTGGCGGCGACGGTGTCAGCGTATTCAGCCGTCAACATGGTGAGTGGCAACACGCGGCGGCCAGCGTAAGCGTGGTCGATACCGTTGGTGCAGGTGACACCTTCCAGGCTGCGTTGTTGTGCTATCTGGCCGAGCATGGCCTGGCCTCGCCACAAGGCGTGGCCAGCCTGGCCCGTGCACAGATCGAGGCCATGGTGCAGTTTGCTACCCGCGCAGCGGCACTGACCTGCTCGCGGCGCGGGCCGGACCTGCCGCGCCGCCACGAGCTAGGCTAAGCCTGGCCAGACCCGGCGGCCAGGCTGGCCGGGTTGGCCGCAACGCATGCGCTAGCGACAGCGGCAACAAAAAGCCCTTCCGCTAGCGGAAGGGCTTTTTCCCACCTGCACCCTCTCGGGTGCGCAGGCCAGGCTTATTGAGCTGCGGAAGCCGCAGCGGCAGCAGGTGCGCCGCCACCAATGGTTTCCATCACTTTCCACTCGCCGCCTTCAACCTTGTACACGGTGATGCCGCCGTCTTTCAGGTCGCCTTTGTCATCGTAAGACCAGCTGGACGAAGTCACACCGGCGTAGTTGATCTTGGCCAGTACCGGCAGGTATTTTGCCGGCTCGGCGGAGTTCGCCTCTTTCATGGCAGCGATCAGTACGCGGGTAGCGTCATAGCCGTACGGGGAGTAGGTAGCCACGTCCATGTTGAAACGTGCCTTGTAGCGGGTCGCGTAGTCCGGGCCCTTCGGCATTTTTTCCAGCGGCAGGCCTGCCAGCGAGGCGATGGTGCCGTCGGCTTCTTTGCCAGCCAGTTTCAGGAAGGTCGGGGTCTTGGTCATTTCGCCGGAGATCAGCGGGGCTTTCAGGCCCAGGCGCTTCATCTGCTTGGCCATCGGGGCGGACTGGGCGTCGGCACCACCGTAGAACACCACGTCAGGCGCAGCGCCTTTGATGGTGGTCAGAATGGCAGCAAAGTCGGTGGCTTTGTCGTTAGTGAATTCGCGTTTTACCACGGCGCCGCCAGCGGCTTTCACGGCTTTTTCGAACTCGTCTGCCAGGCCTTGGCCGTAGGCAGTGCGGTCATCCACGATCACCACTTTCTTGGCGCCCAGTTTCTCTACCACGAACTTGCCCATTACCGAACCTTGCTGGGTGTCGGAGGTCATGGAGCGGAAGGTGGTTTTGTAACCTTGCTGGGTAAAGGTCGGGGCAGTGGCCATGGCTACTTGCGGCAGGCCGGCGTCGGAGTAGATCTTGGAAGCCGGGATGGAGGTACCGGAGTTGAAGTGGCCAACAATACCGTTCACTTTGTTGTCCACAAACTTCTGTGCCAGCTGGGTAGCGGTTTTCGGGTCGGCCTGGTCGTCTTCTGCCACCAGTTCAAACGAAACCGGCTTGCCGTCGATGGTCGGTTTTTCGGCGTTGGCATCTTCGATGGCCAGGGTCACGCCGTTTTTGTACTCTTCACCGTAGTGAGCCTGCGGGCCGGTCAGCGGGGCAGCAAAGCCGATCTTGATGACTTCTGCGCCAGCCGGGGCGGCCGCGGCAGTGCTGGAGGCATCGGCTGCCGGGGCTTCTTCTTTTTTGCTGCAGCCGGCAAAAGCCAGGGCAGCGGCAACAGCTACAGTGATGCTGGTAAGTTTGGTCAGTTGCATTTTGTCTCTCTTCTTTATCTCGGGGTTGCTCTTGCCATCTTTGACACCGTCTGGCCGACGGTAAAACACGGTGGCGGCATTATTTCAATGCCGCCACACCTTTAGCAAGCCTGATCAGTCACCAATGCTCATCAGGCTGGCATTACCGCCTGCCGCTGTGGTATTGACGCTAAGCGCGCGCTCTACTACCAGACGGTGCAGGTTATAACCGCCGCGCTCTACCAGCAGCAGCGGAATCAGCGCACCGTCGCGACGCGCCAGTGTCTGGCGCAGGACTTCGGCGTCCGGGCCGGCGTACAGCACGGCAGCCACGTCGGCGTTATAGATCTGCGCCACCACCTTCACGGCACCACGCAACACACCGGCGACTTTCTGCGCGTGCACGCTGTCGGCCAGCTGTACATCGTTACCGGCAGCAAAGGCTGCCACCAGCTGCATCAGCAGGGCTTCCATACTGTCGGCAGCGCAGCCTACCACGCCGCGTGGGGCAAAGCGCAGGGTATTGTTTTCGCCGGTTGGGCCTGGCAGTACCAGGGCATGGTTCAGCGGGCTGTCGCTACGTGCCTGGGCAATCAGCGCTTGCAGGTGCTGGCGCGCGCCGTCGTCCAGGCCAAGCTGCGGCAAGGCAGCCTGCAGGGCATCCAGTTTGACCAGGGCTTGCGGGCTGTGGCTCTGGCCCAGCTGCGCATCCCAGTGGCCACGGGTCAGGCGGTACAGGTAGAACGGACCGCCGGCTTTGGGGCCGGTACCGGATTTGCCTTCGCCACCAAACGGCTGCACACCCACCACGGCACCGACAATATTGCGGTTTACGTAGACGTTACCCGCCTTGATGTTGCCGGTAATGCGCTCGATGGTTTCATCGATACGGCTATGTACGCCGTGGGTCAGGCCGTAGCCGGTGCTGTTGATTTCGGCAATGACTTTGTCGATATCGCCACCGTGGAAACGGATTACGTGCAGTACGGGGCCGAAAACTTCGCGCTGCAGCAGGCCGATATGGTCGATCTCGAATAGCGTCGGTGCCACATAGGTGCCGTTGGCGCATTCGGCGGTCAGCTTGGCCTGGTAGATGCTACGGGCTTTGTCTTTCAGGCCGTCGATATGGCGCAGCAGGCCTTGCTGGGCTTCGGCGTCGATCACCGGGCCGATGTCGGTGTTGAAGCGCGCCGGGTTGCCCACACGCAGCTCGTCCATGGCGCCCTTGATCATGTTCACCACCTTGTCGGCGATGTCGTGCTGCAGGTACAGCACGCGCAGGGCCGAGCAGCGCTGGCCAGCACTATCAAAAGCCGAGCTCAGTACGTCGGTGACCACTTGCTCCGGCAGCGCGGAGCTATCCACGATCATGGCGTTCTGGCCACCGGTTTCGGCTACCAGCGGTACTTCTTCGCCACGGGTAGACAGCGCACGGTTGATGATTTGTGCCACTTCGGTGGAGCCGGTAAAGATCACGCCCTTGATGCGCGCATCAGTCGTCAGCGCCGCACCCACGACCTCGCCACGGCCCGGCAGGAACTGCAGCACATCGCGCGGCACGCCGGCTTCGTGCAGCAGGCGCACAGCGTAGGCGGCAATCAGCGCAGTTTGTTCGGCCGGCTTGGCCAGTACCACGTTACCAGCAGCCAGCGAAGCGACCACTTCGCCAATAAAGATGGCCAGCGGGAAGTTCCACGGGCTGATGCACACCACCGGGCCCAGTGCCGGGTGGCGGCTGTTGTCGAACTCCTCGCGCACCTGGGCGGCGTAGTAGCGGCAGAAATCTACCGCTTCGCGCACTTCGGCAATGGCATTGTTCAGGGTCTTGCCGGCTTCGCGCACGGCCAGGCCCATCAGCGCCGGCATATTGGCTTCCATCAGGTCTGCCATGCGGTCCAGCGCTTCGGCACGTTTGGCCGGGGCGGTAGCCGCCCATACCGGGGCGGCGCGCACAGCCGCCTGCAGCGCCAGCTCTACGTCCTCACGTGTGGCTTCCTGCACCTGGCCTACTACGTCCTGATGGTTGGCCGGATTCAGTACGGCTTGCGGGCTTGTACCATTCGGCTCGGCGTCGCCCAGCAGCGGTGCGGCCAACCACGCTTGCTGTTCGCTGGCCACCAGCGCCTGCTGCAGCTTTTGCAGTACGTGCTCGTTGGCCAGGTCCATCCCGGCAGAGTTTTTGCGGCCGGCACCGTACAGCGCTACCGGCAAGACGATCTTGTTGTGTGGCAGGCCGCCGAAGCGTGCCGCTTCGGCCACCGGGTCTTCTACCAGCTCATCAATGGATACGTTCTCGTCCACGATGCGGTTCACGAAAGAACTGTTGGCACCGTTTTCCAGCAGGCGGCGTACCAGGTAGGCCAGCAGGGTTTCATGCGAGCCCACCGGCGCGTAGATGCGGCACGGCTTGTCCAGTTTGCCCTTGCCCACGACCTGGTCGTACAGCGTCTCGCCCATGCCGTGCAGGCACTGGAATTCGTAGTCCTTGCCCTCGGCCAGGTGATACACGGCAGACAGGGTGTAGGCGTTGTGGCTAGCAAATTGTGGGTAAATGGCGTCTTGTGCGGCCAACAGTTTCTTGGCGCAGGCCAGGTAGGACACATCGGTGTACACCTTGCGGGTGTACACGGGGTAGCCGTCCAGGCCGTCTACCTGGGCGCGTTTGATCTCGGCATCCCAGTAGGCGCCCTTCACCAGACGCACCATAAAGCGGTGGCCAGTGCGGCGAGCCAGGTCAATCAGGAAATCGATCACGTACGGGCAGCGCTTCTGGTAAGCCTGTACCACGATACCGATACCTTCAAAGCCGTTCAGGTCCGGGTCGTTGGCCAGCGCCTCCACCAGATCCATCGAAATTTCCAGGCGGTCGGCTTCTTCGGCATCGATATTCAGGCCGATATTGTATTGCTTGGCCAGCAGGAACAGGCCTTTCAGGCGCGGCAGCAGCTCGGCCATCATGCGCTCGTGCTTCATGCGGGCATAGCGCGGGTGGATGGCTGACAGTTTTACCGAGATACCCGGGCCGTTATAGATACCGCGGCCATTGGACTCTTTGCCAATGGCGTGGATCGCCACTTCGTAGTCACGCAGGTAACGCTGCGCGTCGTCTTCGGTCATCGCCGCTTCGCCCAGCATGTCGTAGCTGAAACGGTAGCCGCGTGCTTCGCGCTCGCGGCCATTGGCCAGCGCTTCTTCGATGGTTTCACCCGTTACAAACTGTTTGCCCAGCATGCGCATGGCTAGGTCCACACCCTTGCGGATCAGCGGCTCGCCACCTTTGGCAATGATGCGGGTCAGCGCAGAAGACAAGCCCTGCTCGCTATGCGACGACACCAGTTTGCCCGTGACCAGCAGGCCCCAGGCGGCAGCGTTAACGAACAGCGACGCACTATTACCCAGGTGCGAAGCCCAGTCGCCACCAGAAATCTTGTCGCGAATCAGCTTGTCGGCGGTCAGGCGATCCGGAATGCGCAGCAGCGCCTCGGCCAGACACATCAGCGCAATACCTTCCTGGCTGGACAGAGTGAACTCGTGCATCAGCGCATCCACACCACTGGACTTGGTACGCTCTTTGCGCACCTGCGCCACCAGCTTGGCAGCCAGCGCCTTGATGCTGCTGACCTGCGTATCAGGCATGGCGGCCTGCTCCATCATCAACGCTACGCAGTCACGCTCATCGCGACGATAAGCAGCGGTAATGGCATCCCGAAGCGCAGTCTGGCTGCGTGCAAACTCTACAAATTGCATGAGTATCTTTCCAAAATCCAGCAGATAAGGTTATCTGACTATTGTATACAAAATATCGGATAACAGTAGCCTAAGGCAGAGGATCGCAATAAAAAGCCGAGGGCGTGCAATGAATATGCAACAGTGCAAATAACAGCTTAGACAAGCGGAGACTTTTGGCGAGAATCACAGCAGAAAGCGTGCCTAGCGGCAGGATGCCACACGGAAAAGCGCCAACGGCGCCTAGGCGAGCTGCCAAGGTTGGCCGCAGGTAACGCCAGCAATGCTAGGGTGGACGTCGGATGTAGCACGGGAAGCAACGAGGGGGCCACAGGGGCTGGCGGGGATAGATCAAGAAGCAGGCAGTTTGGCCGCAGCAGCGTTTGTCGACTGCGCCACGCACCAACAACTCAGCCCGCTTCCGCGGGCTTTTCTCATCAAACGGCGTGGCTTTCTTCGCCGCAAAGCACAAAGCCCAGCTCGTATGAGCTGGGCTTCGGTATCGGGCGTCTGGCGGTGTCCTACTTTCACACAGGTATCTGCACTATCATCGGCGCTGAGGCGTTTCACGGTCCTGTTCG
>JAIYAC010000011.1 GCA_027489245.1 Neisseriaceae bacterium
GCTGACTGCTTGTTTCGTTTGCGTCGTCAGCTGAGGAGGCGAACTATACCCACCCCACCCAAACCCGTCAACACCTACCCAGCAATAAACTGCAAGTATTTGCTTAAGGTGTTGATTTGAAAAGGCACCTAAAAGCAAAAAAGTTGGCCACAGGCGGCCAACCTGGTGAGGTGTGATGTACCAGCGAGTGGATCAGGGCAGCGGAATAAACTCGCTTTCGCCATTTACCATGGCAAAACGGCCATTGGCCCAGTCGTCGCGTGCCTGCTGCAGGCGGCTACGGTCGCTGGCCACGAAGTTCCAGTCCAGATAACGCGGGCCGTCCAGCGGGGCGCCGCCAAACAGTACACCGCTGGCGCCTGCTGATGTGCTGATCTGGCTGGCTGTGTCACCTAGCACCACCAGTTCGCCAGCCTGGATGGTTTCATCACCGATCTGGACGCTACCATCAAACAGATACAGGCCACGCTCTGCTACATGCGCCGGCAGGGTGAGGCTGGCGCCGGCGGCCAGCTGCCAGGAGAGATAGAGCGTGGGAGCAAAGGTGCGTACCGGCGACTGATGGTTGGCCGCATGGCCTATCAAGAGCTGTAGCTGGGCACCGCCTTCTTGCCAGGCGGGTAGTGTGCTGGCGGCGTAGTGATGAAAGGCGGGCTCGCAGGCCTCGTCGGCTTGCGGTAGCGCCAGCCACATTTGCAAACCTTCAATGGCCTGGCCAGCTTGGCGCACATCGGCTGGCACTCGTTCGGAGTGCACGATGCCGCGCCCGGCCACCATCAGGTTGATGTCACCCGGCGTGATGCGCTGGGCGGTGCCCAGGCTATCGCGGTGCATCATGCTGCCCTGTCGCAGAAAGGTAACGGTGGCCAGGCCGATGTGCGGGTGCTGACGGACATCGCCGGCCGTGCCTTCTGCTGCAAAGTGTGCCGGGCCCATGTGGTCGAGAAACACAAAGGGCCCGATGCTGCGGGTACCGATGGCCGGCAGCAGGCGGCGTACGATGAAGCCGATGTCTTTGCTGGCTGGCTGTATACGGCGGACGATGTCGTTCATGGCGTATTCCTCAGGCCAGGCGGCCTTGCTGGTAATCGGCAAACGCTTGCTCCAGCTCGGCACGGGTGTTCATGACAAAGGGGCCGTACTGGGCAATGCTTTCCTTGAGCGGCTGGCCGGATAGTACCAGTACGCGGGCACCCTCTGCGGTGGCGAGCGATACGCCCTCCCCTTGTGCCGACAGGATGGCCATATGGCCAGCGCTCACTGGGCGATCTACTACGTCCAAACTGCCTTGATACACATAGATGAAGGCATTGTGGCTTGGCTCGATGGCAACATCCAGCTGCTGCCCCGCCGGCAGGCTGATGTCCAGATACAGCGGCTCAGTATCGGGCTGCTGGATGCTACCTGCCTGCTGGCCGTAATGGCCGGCGATGACCTTGACGCTGATGCCATTCTCCAGCTGCAGCAGCGGAATGTTGGCCGCAGGGATGTCCTGGTAGGCAGCCGGAATCATCTTGCGGGCGCCGGGCAGGTTGATCCACAGCTGAAAGCCGTGCATCAGGCCTTCTTCCTGTTCGGGCATTTCGGAGTGGATGACCCCGCGCCCGGCTGTCATCCACTGCACGCCACCCGGGCCGAGCAAGCCTTCGCTACCGCCGCTGTCGCGGTGGCGCATACGGCCGGCCAACATATAGGTAACGGTTTCGAACCCGCGATGCGGGTGCGGCGGAAAGCCGGCAATGTAGTCGCCCGGGTTGTCGGAGCGAAACTCGTCCAGCATCAGGAAGGGGTCGAGCCGGCGCTGCAAGTCTTGCGTGAGCACGCGCTTGAGTTTGACACCTGCGCCGTCGGCGGTATCCATACCGCGTACCAGACGCTCTACCTGACGGGATGGGAAAACGCTGCTCATCACTGACTCCTTGCTTGATTGCTGATAGCGACAATATACAAACATGGCCGTGCTGATAAAAGATTAAAAAACTGCCGAGGCTTTTCAAATATTCCGAGCAAGCCAGCTGCATGGCGGCCAACATGAAAAAACACCGCACAAGGCGGTGTTTGGCGTAGCTGGCGGGGCGGTGCCGACTTAGTCGGCGTTTTGCCCCAGAATTTCCTGCGCCCACACCATGGCGTCCAGGTGGATGCGGTTAACGTCTTCTGCATCCAGCTTCAGCATGCGGGCCAGGGTGGTCATGCGCTCGTGGTTGTCTTGCTCGGCCGAAATAGCCAGCGCCAGGTACGGCGCAAACAGGCCATGCTGGTTCAGCAGTGCATCGATCACGGTAGGCGGCAGCTCCAGTGGCGACAGGGCATCGCTCAGCTCTACCTGCATCAGCGAATCCAGCAGCGAGAACATGCCAGTGAGGAACAGGTGTTCGCACTCCAGCTTGTGGTTACCGCCCTGCTGACCCAGCGCCTCCATGAAGCGGGCGCGGAACAGCGAGCGCTCCAGCAGCGCCAGCGAGCGGCCGTCCTCGCTCTTGCGGGAAGTAAACAGCAGCATGGTCAGCCATTTGAACAGCGACTCGCGCCCCAGCAGCATCAGCGACTCTTCGATGGTCATGACTTTGCGCGACAAGCCGTTCATGGGCGAGTTGATAAAGCGCAGCAGCTTGAACAGCAGTACCGAGTCCAGCTTGAACTGCGCGTCGATCTCGCGGCTTTCGGCACCGGCGCGCAAGAGGCGCATGATTTCCAGCACGCGCATCTGGCTGGCGTCAGCCTTGGCGTTGGGCACCGGGTGGAAGTTGGTGAGGAAGCTACCCTGGTACAGCGCAAAACGCTTGGCCGCTCCCGGTGTTTTCACGCACACGTCAAACTCTTCCGCCGAGCCGATATTGCGCGCGTACCAGCGCGCCGCCGGGTACTTGCCTGGCAGCTGGTCCATAAAGGGTGCCAGCACTTCGTCCGCCGGGGCGGCAAAGTCCATGATCAGCATGTCCATGCGCGACAGCAGCTCGTCCTGCAGCGGCGGGGGCAACACGCTGTGGCCAAACAGTGCCGGCTCGATGGCAAAACGGCGGCCGGCGGCGCGATGCGCGTCAATCCTGCTGATGGTGTCGGCGGTAACCGGCTCATCCATGGCCGGGTTCAGCACAAAAATCACGCGCTCGGCGGGAAAGCCTTCCAGCGCCGGGTCGCCCAGCGAGATGGTAGAGATATGCACCAGCGCACGGCGGAAAGCCAGCAGGCGGAACACATCCATATTGATGAGCGTGCTGATCATCAGGCGGTCGAACTGCGACCACTGGCTGGCGCTGGACTCACGGCGCTTGACCGCATCACGCACCATGAACTCGTAGGCCACCACGCGCAGCTGCATATCGTGCAGCGGCTGGTGGGTGACAAAGCCCAGCGTATGCGGCAGCACCGGCGCCGGGCTCGCCGCAGCCTGGCTGGCTGGCGCGGCTTTGCCTGCCCCCGGCACGGCGCCGGGCTCGTTGGCCGCCTGCGGTGTGTCTTCTTTGCGGGACAGCTTGTCAAACAGGTTCTTGAACATGGTCAGGCATCCATCATGGTGCGATAGGTTAATGTCAATTTAGCCGATGCGACCGGGGATGCGCGGGGTGTCCACACGAACGTCGCCGCACTGCGCACGGTGACGCAGCGCATGGTCGATCAGCACCAGGGCCAGCATGGCCTCGGCGATGGGGGTAGCGCGAATGCCCACGCAGGGATCGTGGCGGCCGTGGGTTTCTACCATGATGGCTTCGCCGGCGCGGTTGATGCTGCGGCGCGGCTGGGCGATGGACGAGGTCGGCTTGATGGCCATGGACACTTCGATTTGCTGGCCGGTTGAGATACCGCCCAGGATGCCGCCAGCGTGGTTGCTGGCAAAGCCTTCGGGCGTGAGCTCGTCGCCGTGTTCGCTGCCACGCTGGGTAACACAGCCAAAACCGGCGCCGATTTCCACGCCTTTCACCGCGTTGATGTTCATCATGGCGTAGGCGATATCGGCGTCCAGGCGGTCGTATACCGGCTCGCCCCAGCCTACCGGCACGTTATCGGCTACCACGCGCAGGCGGGCACCCACCGAGTCCAGGCTCTTGCGGATGCTGTCCATATAGCTTTCCAGCTGCGGTACTACGCTGTCGTCGGCGGCAAAGAAGGGGTTGTTGTCTACGTGATCCCAGCTCTTGAACGGGATGGCGACGTCGCCAATCTGCGTCATGTGGCCACGAATCACAATGCCGAACTGCTCGCTCAGCCATTTCTTGGCGATGGCACCGGCGGCCACGCGCACAGCGGTTTCGCGGGCAGAGGAGCGGCCGCCACCCCGCGGGTCGCGGATGCCGTACTTGTGCCAGTAGGTGTAGTCGGCGTGGCCGGGGCGGAAGGTGTCGGCGATATTGCCGTAGTCTTTGCTGCGCTGATCGGTGTTGCGAATCAGCAAGGCGATGGGCGTGCCGGTGGTTTTGCCTTCGTACACGCCGGACAGGATCTCGACAGCGTCCGGTTCGCGGCGCTGGGTAACGTGGCGGCTGGTGCCGGGTTTGCGGCGGTCCAGTTCCAGCTGGATATCCGCTTCGGTCAGCGCCAGCCCCGGGGGGCAGCCATCCACAATGCAGCCGATTCCCGGGCCGTGGCTTTCGCCAAAAGAGGTAACAGTAAACAGCAAACCCATGCTATTGCCAGACATCGCTTTATCCCTGAATTCTTGTGTGATCTCACCCGATTCTAGCATGGCTGGCTAGCGTTCGAGCGGCCGCCCTGCCGCTGGCAAGCAGAAGGTTGGCCGCATCATGCCGATAAAACAAAACCCGGCCGTAGCCGGGTTCGATAAGCCATGCACGAAGTATCGTGCCCGTGCTTACTGCCAGTCCAGAATCACCTTGCCGCTCTGGCCGGACAGCATGGCGGCAAAGCCGGCCTCGAAGTCGTCCACCTTGAAGTGGTGGGTCACAATCGGGGTGATATCCAGCCCGGACTGAATCAGCGCCACCATCTTGTACCAGGTCTCGAACATCTCGCGGCCGTAGATGCCTTTGATCTCCAGGCCCTTGAAAATCACCTGGTTCCAGTCGATGGATGTGTTGGCTGGCGGGATACCCAGCAGCGCGACCTTACCGCCGTGGTTCATCACATCGAGCATCTGGCGGAAGGCGTGCGGGTTGCCGGACATTTCCAGGCCCACGTCGAAACCTTCGGTCATGTGCAGTTCCTGCATCACGGCTTTCAGGTCTTCGCGGCCAACGTTCACGGCGCGGGTGGCACCCATCTGGCGCGCCAGATCGAGGCGGTAATCGTTCACGTCGGTAATCACCACATGGCGTGCGCCCACGTGCTTGGCAATGGCCACCGCCATGATGCCGATAGGGCCGGCACCGGTAATCAGCACGTCTTCGCCCACCAGGTTGAAGCTGAGCGCGGTGTGCACGGCGTTGCCGAACGGGTCGAAGATGGAGGCCAGGTCGTCGGAAATGTCGTCCGGAATCGGGAAGGCGTTGAACGCCGGAATCACCAGATATTCGGCAAACGCGCCTTCGCGGTTTACGCCTACGCCGGTGGTATTGCGGCACAGGTGGCGGCGGCCGGCGCGGCAGTTACGGCAGTAGCCGCAGGTGATGTGGCCTTCGCCGGACACGCGCTGGCCGATGGTGAAGCCCTGCACTTCCGAGCCCATGCCGGCCACCACACCCACGTACTCGTGGCCCACGTGCATGGGCACGGGAATGGTTTTTTGCGCCCAGTCGTCCCAGTTCCAGATATGGATGTCGGTGCCACAGATGGCGGTTTTGGTAATCTTGATCAGCAGGTCGTTATGGCCCACTGCCGGCATTGGTACATCGGTCATGCTCAGGCCGGGTGCGGCCTGCAGTTTGGCGAGTGCTTTCATGCAATTACTCCTGTGTTTTGCCACGGAAGCACACGGCACAACACGAACCACCCTGCCCGCCATCAGCGGGGCTCGGGCATGCCAACAGGGCAAGTACCCTGCAGGCGGGTTCGCTGTGTTGTCGTGTCTTGTCGTGGCAAAGAATCATTTGGTCAAATCACGCCCAGTTTGCGGCCAACCTTGATGAAGGCGGCAACGGTGTGCTGCACCTGCTCCAGCGTGTGGCCCGCGGACATCTGCGTGCGGATGCGCGCCTTGCCTTTGGGCACCACCGGGTAGGAGAAGCCGGTCACAAACACGCCCTCGTCCAGCAGGGCGGCGGCCATATCGCCGGCCAGTTTGGCGTCGCCCAGCATCACCGGAATGATGGGGTGCTGGCCCGGCACCAGCGTAAAGCCGGCCTCGCTCATGGCGCTGCGGAAGTAATCGGCATTGCGCTTGAGCTGGGCACGCAGGGTGTCGCCCTCTGCGGTTTGCAGAATCTGCAGCACTTTCAGGCTGGCGGCGGTAATGGCCGGGGCCAGTGTGTTGGAAAACAGATAGGGGCGCGAACGCTGGCGCAGCAGGTCCACGATAGGCTGGCGCGCCGACACATAGCCGCCGGATGCGCCGCCCAGCGCCTTGCCCAGCGTGCCGGTGTAGATATCCACACGGTCGGCTACGCCGCACAGCTCGGGGGTGCCGGCGCCGCTGTCACCGATAAAGCCGACCGCGTGCGAATCGTCCACCATCACGATGGCACCGTAGCGCTCGGCCACGTCGCACAGGTTTTTCAGGTCGGCGATGATGCCGTCCATGGAGAACACGCCGTCGGTCACCACCAGCTTGAAGCGCGCGCCAGCGGCGTCGGCAGCTTGCAGCTGGGTTTCCAGGTCGGCCATATCGTTATTCTTGTAGCGGAAGCGCTTGGCTTTGCACAGGCGCACGCCGTCGATGATGGAGGCGTGGTTCAGCTCGTCCGAGATCACCGCGTCTTCTTCGGTCAGCAGGGTTTCGAATACGCCGCCGTTGGCGTCGAAACAGCTGGAATACAAGATGGTGTCGTCGGTGCCCAGAAAGCCGGAAATCGCGGCTTCCAGGTCTTTGTGTACCTGCTGGGTACCGCAGATAAAGCGTACCGAGGCACAGCCGTAGCCGTAGTCGTCCAGGCCTTGCTTGGCAGCGGCAATCAGGCGGGCGTCGTCGGCCATGCCCAGGTAGTTGTTGGCGCAGAAGTTCAACACGTCACGGCCGCCGCTCAGGGTGATGCCAGCACGTTGCGGGGTGGCAATCACGCGTTCCGGCTTTTCAAAACCGTCGGCACGGATTTGCGCCAGGGTGGTTTGCAGATGGGCGAGGTAGCTAGGGTTCATGGGCGATTCCTGGTGTGTAGCCGCTGCGGCACAAGCGCATGGCAGCAATGGTTCTGTCACCATTCTAGACCCCTGCCCGCTACATTAGCAGGGACAGTTTCGCGCGATTTTGCGGGGGTGAGTGTTACCTTGCCGTGCGACAATAGCCGGCTGTTGATTGCCCTGCCCGTTCTACCGTGAGCCAGCCCGCCCCTACCCCGCAGTGCCGCCACTGCCAGCACTACTACATTACCCACGATGTGCGCTTTCCCTACGGATGCCGTGCCATGCAGATCAAAAGCAAACGCACGCCAACGCTGGATGTCCAGGAAGCCACCGGCCGCCCCTGCGTGATGTTTGCCGCCAAACCGGTGCGCCAGCCATGAAAAATGCGGCCAACGTTGGCCGCATTGCATGGCAGAGCGTGCGATAGCTTAAGCGCGGCGAATCACCCGTGCGGCATCCAGTGCATAGTAGGTAAGAATGCCATCGGCACCGGCGCGCTTGAACGCCAGCAGGCTTTCCATCATGCATTTTTCTTCGTTCAGCCAGCCGTTTTGCACAGCGGCTTTCAGCATGGCGTACTCGCCAGACACCTGGTAGGCGTAGGTGGGCACCTTGAAGGTGTCCTTGATGCGGCGAATCACGTCCAGGTAGGGCATGCCGGGCTTGATCATCACCATGTCGGCGCCTTCTTCCAGATCCATGGCCACTTCGTACAGCGCTTCGTCCAGGTTGGCCGGGTCCATCTGGTAGGTGTATTTGTCGGCGTTGCCCAGGTTGGCCGCCGAGCCTACCGCGTCGCGGAACGGGCCATAAAAGGCAGACGCGTATTTGGCGCTGTACGCCAGAATTTTGGTGTGGATAAAGCCTTCGTCTTCCAGCGCGCTGCGGATGGCACCGATGCGGCCATCCATCATGTCGGACGGGCCGAGCACGTCGGCACCGGCGGCGGCGTGGCACAGCGCCTGCTGTACCAGGATTTCGGTGGTTTCGTCGTTCAGTACGTAGCCGCTATCGTCCAGCAGGCCATCCTGGCCATGCTCGGTGTACGGGTCCAGCGCCAGGTCGGTCATGATGCCCAGCTGCGGGAAACGTTCTTTCAGCGCGCGTACCACGGTGGGGACCAGGCCGTCGGGGTTGTAGGCTTCTTCGCCGGAGTTGTCCTTGCCGGTTTCGATGACCGGAAAAATGGACAGCATGGGGATGCCCAGCGCTACGGCTTCGGCGGCAGTTTCCAGCAGTTTGTCCAGGCTCTGGCGCTTGACGCCAGGCATGGAAGCCACCTCTTCCTCGCGGCCCTCGCCTTCCAGTACGAATACCGGGTAGATCAGGTCGTTGGTGGTCAGCACGTTTTCACGCATCAGGCGGCGGGAAAAGTCATCACGGCGCATGCGACGCAGGCGGGTAGCGGGAAAGTAGCGATTGGCAAACATGAAGGTCTTTCAGCAAGAGGTGTCAGGACGGGCATGAAGATAGCAAAGCTAAGACCAGGCTGACAGCACTAGTTCAATACGATTTGCGGCAGCACAAGTTGGCCGCCGTGCGGCCAACCTTGTACCTAGCGCTGTTCGGGGGGCGTGTCTTCTGCGGCGGGGGCGGCTTCGCCGGGGCGGCGATACGGGCTGCCATCCTTGCTGGACGGCGCATAGGTACCGGGCAGCACGCCGGGCGGCAGCTTGCCATCGCCGGTTTTGCGCGACATGCGCGCCAGCGTGGCAATCACGGTGCCCACCGGGGCGACGATCATCAACACCCAGAACCAGGTGGAATGCAGCAGATCCATACAGGCCTCAAATAAAAAAACGCCGGGTTTCCCCGGCGTGATGGTGTCGCGGATGGCAGCAAGGATATCAAACCTTGTCGTATACCGGTTGGCCGCCATGCTTGCGCTCGGCTGCCAGATTGTCTTCCGACTGGTGGCCGGTCCAGTAATCGGCATTCTTGATGCCCAGTTTTTCCGGGTGGAATACCGGGTCCAGGCCCTGTGCTTTTTGTGCTTCGTAATCGCGCAGCGCAATGAAGGCCGGCTTTTGCAGCATCAGGATGGCGGCAATGTTCAGCCACGCCATCATGCCCACACCGATATCACCCAGGCCCCAGGCCAGGTCGGCGGTTTTCACGGTACCGTACACGGTAGAAGCCATCAGGGCGAACTTCAGCACCAGGGTCAGCCATGGGCGGTTTACCTTGCGGTTCAGGTAGGCAATATTGGTTTCGGCAATGTAGTAGTACGCCACGATGGTGGTGAAGGCAAAGAAGAACAGTGCCACAGCCACAAAGATGGAACCAAAGCCCGGCATGATGTTTTCCATGGCGGTCTGGGTGTAGCCTGGGCCGGCAACCACACCAGCAATACCGGTATACAGCGCCTTGCCATCCGGGCCCTGTACGTTGTACTGGCCGGTAATCAGCAGCATGAAGGCGGTGGCGGAGCACACGAACAGAGTATCAATGTATACCGAGAACGCCTGTACTAGACCCTGCTTGGCCGGGTGCGATACCGCAGCAGCCGACGAAGCGTGCGGGCCGGTACCCTGGCCGGCTTCGTTGGAGTACACGCCACGCTTCACGCCCCACTGGATCGCCATACCCAGGATGGCGCCGAAACCAGCATCCAGACCCAGGGCACTCTTGAAGATCAGGCTCAGCACGTGCGGCAGCTGGTCAATGTGCAGCGCCACGATCACGCAGGCCACAATGATGTA
Organism: Neisseriaceae bacterium; assembly: GCA_027489245.1. Lineage (GTDB taxonomy): Bacteria > Pseudomonadota > Gammaproteobacteria > Burkholderiales > Chromobacteriaceae > Vogesella. The sequence continues at coordinate 9,876 of JAIYAC010000011.1, forward strand.
GCCCAGCGCCATGAACGGCACCACGATCTCGGCAAAGGAGGCAATGCGCTTCACGCCGCCAAAAATGATGAAGCCCAGGATCACGGCCAACAGTGCCGCCGTCACGTTCGGGTCAACACCCATGGCATTCTGCAGGCCGGCAGCGATGGAGTTGGCTTGCGTACCAGGTAGCAGCAGACCGCAGGCAAAAATCGTGGCGATGGAAAATACCAGCGCGTAGCGTTTCATGCCCAAGCCCTTTTCGATATAGAAAGCAGGGCCACCACGGTACTCGCCATTGATCTTTTCTTTGTAGATCTGGCCCAGGGTCGACTCCACATAAGCCGAGCTCGCCCCCAGGAAAGCGGTCATCCACATCCAGAACACGGCACCGGGGCCGCCAAAGGTAATGGCAGTGGCCACACCGGCAATATTGCCGGTACCCACACGGCCGGCCAGGGTCATGGCCAGCGCCTGGAAGGACGACACGCCGCTGTCGCTGGACTTGCCGTCGAACATCAGGCGGATCATTTCGCCAAAGTGGCGTACTTGTGCAAAGCGGCTACGGATAGAAAAGTACAGGCCCACACCCAGGCAAAGGAAAATCAGCCCTTTACTCCAGATCCAGCCGTTCAGAAAATCGACGAGTTCCTGCATGTTTGCTCCTTTGATGTCAGGTATTTGCTTTCCCACAAAGCCGGCAGCCTGGTCAGTGGCTACCGCATCGCGCAGGTCATTACCGCCTGCTTTGCGAAGCCGCAACCATACTGAAACAAAACCTATAGAGCTAGACACCTGGATACATTAACCATTATTTGTCAGACAATCGCCGCCGCACGCACGATGATTGCCCGAAAATAAAAAACGCACCGCGGGGAAACCCTCACGGTGCGTCTTGGCCACAACAATATGTCGATAAGCTTAGCCGAAGAAATCCTTCAGCTTGTCCACAAACGACTTGGCACGCGGGGTGTGGGTAGCCACATCGCCCTGGCTGATGGCCTCGAACTCGCGCAGCAGCTCGCGCTGGCGCTCGGTCAGGTTCACCGGTGTTTCCACCACCACATGGCACATCAGGTCGCCCACATCGCTGCCACGCACCGACTTCACGCCTTTGCCACGCACGCGATAAACACGGCCGCTTTGCGTTTCGGCGGCAATTTTCACCTTCACCATGCCGTCCAGCGTAGGGATTTCCACCTCGCCACCCAGCGCGGCAATGGTAAAGCTGATCGGCATTTCGCAGTGCAGGTCTTTGCCATCGCGCTCGAACACGCTGTGCTTCTTGACATGAATCACCACGAACAAATCGCCCGACGGGCCACCGTTCTGGCCTGGCTCACCCTCGCCGGACAGGCGGATGCGATCGCCCTCGTCCACACCCGCCGGGATCTTCACATTCAGTGTTTTGTGGGTCTTTACCTGGCCAGCACCGTGGCATTTATGACACGGGTCGGTAATCTGCTTGCCGCTGCCATGGCAGGTGGGGCAGGTTTGCTGGATGGAAAAGAAGCCTTGGCTCATGCGGACCTGGCCGTGGCCGCCGCAAGTGGTGCAGGTCTTGGGCTGGGTGCCCGGCTTGGCGCCACTGCCGTGGCAGACATCGCAGTTTTCGTGCGAAGGGATGCGGATCTGCTTTTCGCAGCCGCGCGCCGCTTCTTCCAGCGACACTTCCATGTTGTAGCGCAGGTCGGAGCCGCGGTACACATTGCTGCGCCCGCCACGGCCGCCCCCGCCGCCACCAAAGATATCGCTGAAAATATCGCCAAAATCAAAGCCGCCAAAGCCCTGGCCACCGCCGCCCATACCGGCTTGCGGGTCCACGCCGGCATGGCCGTACTGGTCGTAGGCGGCGCGCTTTTGCGGGTCGGACAAGATCTCGTAGGCCTCTTTGCCTTCCTTGAACTTGTCTTCTGCTTCCTTGCTGTCCGGGTTACGGTCCGGGTGGTACTTCATCGCCAGCTTGCGATAGGCCTTCTTGATGTCGTCGTCCGACGCATCACGATTGACGCCCAGTACCTCGTAGAAATCCTTTTTCGCCATGCTGTATCACCCTAGCGCCAACCGGCAGGTTGGCCGCAATTGCTGGCAAACCCCTGTCTGCATGCTGGGGCCTGCTTCTGAAAAGAAGGGCTACGCACCGTGCCGAACCGTGTACTTGCGCGCACTGCCCGGCCATTTGCTGCAGCCTGCGGCCAACCTTTGGCTGGCCGCCCATCAAGGAAAAGGCACAGCGCCCCCGAAAGGGCCTGTGCCTTGCCGTTATCGCAGAAGCTTACTTCTTCACTTCTTCGAATTCGGCATCTACGACGTTGCCGTCATCTTTCTTGCCATCAGCCTGTGGCTCGGCAGCAGCGCCTTCGGCACCTTTGTCGGCGTACATGTGCTCGGCCAGTTTGTGCGAGGCAGTCATCAGGGCCTGTACTTTGGCATCGATGGCTTCCTTGTCGTCACCGCCGATCACTTCTTCCGCTTCTTTCAGTGCGGCTTCGATGGCGGACTTTTCGTCAGCCGAGATCTTGTCGCCGTATTCGGTCAGCGATTTTTTCACGCTGTGGATCAGGCCTTCACCCTGGTTGCGGGCCTGTACCAGTTCGGACAGTTTCTTGTCTTCTTCGGCGTTCAGCTCGGCATCGCGCACCATTTGCTGGATTTCGTCTTCGGACAGACCGGACGAAGCCTGGATGGTGATGTTGGCTTGCTTGCCGGTAGCCTTGTCTTTGGCAGACACGTGCAGGATACCGTTAGCGTCGATGTTGAATTCCACTTCGATCTGCGGTACGCCACGCGGTGCCGGCGGAATGTCACCCAGGTTGAACTGACCCAGCGATTTGTTGGCTGCCGCTTTTTCACGCTCGCCTTGCAGCACGTGGATGGTCACGGCGGTCTGGTTGTCGGCCGCAGTGGAGAACACTTGCGACGCTTTGGTCGGGATGGTGGTGTTCTTCTGGATCAGCTTGGTCAGGATGCCGCCCATGGTTTCGATACCCAGCGACAGCGGGGTCACGTCCAGCAGCAGCACGTCTTTGCGATCGCCCGACAGCACGGAGCCCTGGATGGCGGCGCCCACGGCTACGGCTTCGTCCGGGTTCACGTCACGGCGTGGCTCTTTGCCAAAGAAGGCTTTTACCGCTTCCTGTACTTTCGGCATACGGGTCTGACCACCCACCAGAATCACGTCGGTGATGTCGGCCAGCGATACGCCAGCGTCTTTCAGCGCAACCTTGCACGGCTCGATGGAGCGCTGTACCAGGTCGTCTACCAGGCTTTCGAACTTGGCACGGGTAATCTTCATGGCCAGGTGTTTCGGGCCGGTGGCGTCCATGGTGATGTACGGCAGGTTCACCTCGGTCTGGGTCGCGGACGACAGCTCGATCTTGGCTTTTTCAGCGGCTTCTTTCAGGCGCTGCAGGGCCATCACGTCGTTCTTCAGGTCAACGCCTTGTTCTTTCTTGAACTCGGTCACGATGTAGTCGATCACGCGCTGGTCGAAGTCTTCACCGCCCAGGAAAGTGTCACCGTTGGTGGCCAGCACTTCGAACTGGTGCTCGCCGTCTACGTCGGCGATCTCGATGATGGAGATATCGAAAGTACCGCCGCCCAGATCGTATACGGCGATCTTGCGGTCACCTTCCTGCTTGGCCAGGCCAAAGGCCAGCGCAGCAGCGGTCGGTTCGTTGATGATGCGCTTTACATCCAGGCCGGCAATACGGCCGGCATCTTTGGTAGCCTGACGCTGGCTGTCGTTGAAGTAAGCCGGTACGGTAATCACGGCTTCGGTCACTTCTTCGCCCAGGTAGTCTTCGGCGGCTTTTTTCATCTTGCGCAGGACTTCTGCGGAGATCTGCGGCGGAGCCAGTTCCTGGTCGCGTACTTTTACCCAGGCATCGCCGTTTTTGGCGCGCATGATTTCGAAAGGCATCATGTCGATGTCTTTCTGCACTTCTTTGTCTTCAAAACAATGGCCAATCAGGCGCTTCACCGCGTACAGGGTGTTTTTCGGGTTGGTTACCGCCTGACGCTTGGCCGGTGCACCGACCAGGATCTCGCCGTCTTCCATATAAGCAATGATGGAAGGGGTGGTACGTGCGCCTTCGGCGTTCTCGATTACTTTCGGGTTGCCGCCTTCGATTACGGCCACGCAGGAGTTGGTTGTACCCAGGTCAATACCGATAATTTTGCCCATGACTGGCTATTCCTTTCGTCAAACTTTGTCTCTTAAACCGCCGCGGGGTTGGCCGCAGCGGCCTGTTGTTCTGTCAGATATTGGCTATCGCCACAATTTCAAGAGGGACTCACACCACGCTGGCCTTCAGGCTTTGGGCTTGGCCACCACGACCATGGCCGGGCGCAGTACGCGGTCGGCAATCAGGTAGCCTTTTTGCATCACGCGCACCACGGTGTTGGCTTCGGCTTCCGATTCTTCGGTGCTGATGGCCTGGTGCTTGTGCGGGTCCAGCTTTTCGCCCAGCGGGCTGATCTCGGTGATCTGGCCTTTCTCGAAAGCGGCGCTCAGCTGCTTCAGGGTCAGGTCTACGCCAAACTTGAGTGTTTCAAACTGGCCGGACTGATCCAAAAGTGCCATTTCCAGGCTGTCTTTTACCGCCAGCAGTTCGGAGGCGAACTTCTGGGCAGCAAATTTCTGGGCGTTCACCACATCATCGGCAGCACGGCGGCGTACGTTTTCGGTTTCGGCCCGTGCACGCAGATACTGCTCTTTCAGTTCTGCAACTTCGGCTTCCAGTGCAGCGACGCGGGTTTCTGCGGTATCCGCCGCGTTGTCGTTCGGGGTCTGGCCCTGATCAAGCACTTCTTCTGCTTGGATATTCTGATTTTCCTGCATGACGCTTCCATTTGGCTGAAGTCAAAAAGACCTTTTCCAGATAGGGGCATCGTGGTGGATTTCAAGCCCCCTGTTGCTGGCTTTTCCATGCGCGCTTCTTTGCCATTCTTTTCGCAAGTGCACCAAAACAAGCGTTCGAATCGGTTCGTTTGCGTGCACGATTGTTACCAATTGAAAACAAAGGATTTTTTTTTGCTGCACTGCACACTTCCGGATTTTTTTATGCTTAAATGTTTCCACAACAGCGCTACTGCACGGCCCGCCAGCCCCTTATCCGGGGCGGTTTCCGGCAGCCAGAGCCACCCCCAAATCCGGTGGCGGTAAGACGCAGAAAGGCCGGAACACCGGCCCGCATCAAGAGAAACTGGGAGTGCCGGCTTACCGGCAAAACGAAACTATCAAAGTGAAGGGTTTACCATGACTACTCGCGAACAACGCATCGCCGCCATTCAACACGACTGGGATACCAATCCGCGCTGGAAAGGCATCAAACGCGGTTACACCGCTGCTGATGTAGAGCGTCTGCGCGGCTCGCTGCAAGTGGAGCACACCATTGCCCGTGCCGGCGCCGAGAAGCTGTGGAATCTGGTGAACAACGAGCCGTACATCAACTGTCTGGGCGCGCTCACCGGCGGCCAGGCTATGCAGCAAGTTAAAGCAGGCATCAAAGCCATCTACCTGTCCGGCTGGCAAGTTGCTGCCGACAACAACGAATACGCCGCCATGTACCCGGACCAGTCGCTGTACCCGGTTGACTCGGTGCCGAAAGTGGTAGAGCGCATCAACAACGCTTTCACCCGCGCTGACGAAATCCAGCACTCCAAAGGCCTGGAAAAAGGTGATGCCGGTTACGTAGACTACTACGCCCCGATCGTAGCCGATGCCGAAGCCGGTTTCGGTGGCGTACTGAACGCCTACGAACTGATGAAAGCCATGATCCGCGCTGGTGCTTCCGGCGTGCACTTTGAAGATCAACTGGCTTCCGTGAAAAAATGCGGCCACATGGGCGGCAAGGTACTGGTACCGACCCAGGAAGCAGTACAGAAACTGATCGCCGCCCGTATGGCTGCCGACGTATACGGCGTGCCTACCCTGGTGATCGCCCGTACCGATGCGGAAGCTGCCGACCTGCTGACCAGCGACTACGACGAAAACGACAAGCCGTTCCTGACTGGCGAGCGTACTGCCGAAGGCTTCTACAAGACCAAGAAAGGTCTGGAACAAGCCATCAGCCGCGCTGTAGCCTACGCCGAATACGCTGACCTGGTATGGTGCGAAACCGGTACCCCGGATCTGGAGTTCGCCCGCCGCTTCGCCGAAGCCGTGCACGCCAAACACCCGGGCAAAATGCTGGCCTACAACTGCTCGCCTTCCTTCAACTGGAAGAAAAACCTGGACGATGCCACCATCGCCAAGTTCCAGCGCGAGCTGGGCGCCATGGGCTACAAGTACCAGTTCATCACCCTGGCTGGTATCCACAACATGTGGTACAACATGTTCGATCTGGCACAAGACTACGTAGCACGCGGCATGTCCGCCTACGTGGAGAAGGTACAGGAGCCAGAGTTCGCTGCACGCGACCGTGGCTACACCTTCGTATCGCACCAGCAGGAAGTGGGCACCGGCTACTTCGATGACATCACCACCGTGATTCAGGGTGGCAAGTCTTCGGTTACCGCACTGACCGGCTCTACCGAAGAAGAGCAGTTCCACTAAGCTTTACGACATCAAACGGCGACTCGACCCCGCCGTCTGCGTCAAAAACCCCCGTCTTGCGACGGGGGTTTTTCTTTTCTGCCGTGCGGCCAACTATCGCTATCGGCAATAGCCAGCCAACCCACGCCCAAGACAAACAAAACCCCCGTACGTGGACGGGGGTTTTGTGTGGGTCAGCTTACTGTCTTGCTGTCAGCATCAGGCTTTGTGCAGCAGCGAACGCTGGCGCGAGTAGCCAAAGTACACCACCAGGCCAATCAGCAGCCACACCACAAAGCATACCCAGGTCAGCCAGGACAGTTGGCTCATCAGGAACACGCAAAACACGATGGCCAGTGCCGGTACGTAGGGCACGCCCGGGCAGTGGAACTTGCGTGGCAGGTTTGGCTCGCGCTTGCGCAGTACGATGATCGCGGCGGCAATCAGCGAGAACGCCGCCAGGGTGCCGATATTCACCAGCTCGGCCAGGGTGCCCAGCGGTACGAAACCGGCGATCAGCGCAATGATGATGCCAATCAGCCAGGTTGCCTTGTACGGCGTACCGTATTTCGGGTGTACGTCGCTGAAGATTTTCGGCAGCAGGCCGTCACGCGACATGGCAAACAGGATGCGGGTCTGGCCGTAGGTCATCACCAGAATCACGGTCAGCATGCCCAGAATCGCGCCCAAGTCGACAAAGCCGGCAAACCAGTCCAGCTTGGCTACTTGCAGAGCCAGCGATACCGGGTGATCGATACCCTTGAACTGCATGTAAGGCACGATACCGGTCATGATAGCCGATACCACCACGTACAGCAGCGAGCAGATACCCAGCGACCACAACACGCCACGCGGAATATCGCGGTCCGGATTTTTTACCTCTTCGGCAGCGCACGTTACCGCGTCAAAACCCAGAAAGCTGAAAAACACGATGGCCGCGCCATGGAATACGCCATCCATACCGTAAGGCAGCGCCGGGCTCCAGTTGGCCGGTTTCACGTGCCAAACGGCCACACCGATAAACACCAGCACCACCGCCACCTTGATCAGCACCACCACGTTATTCACGCGTTTGGATTCCTTGATGCCGAACGCCAGCAGCGCCGTCACCAGCATGGCAATCACAAAAGCCGGCAGGTTGAATACGGTGTCCACCCCCGGGCGCGCACCCGCCGCAGCGGTCAGCGCATCAGGCAGATGCACACCAAAACCGGCCAGCAGGCTCTGGAAGTAGCCAGACCAGCCCACCGACACCGCAGAGGACGCCAGCAGGTACTCCAGCATCAGGTCCCAGCCGATGATCCACGCCACCAGCTCGCCCAGGGTGGCGTAAGCGTAGGTGTAGGTCGAGCCGGATACCGGCAGCATGGCGGCAAACTCGGCGTAGCACAGCGCAGCAAAGCCGCAGGCGATGGCACCGATAATAAAAGACAGTACCAAGCCGGGGCCGGCTACCGTGGCGCCCGTCCCTGTCAGGACAAAAATACCGGTTCCGATAATGGCGCCGATACCCAGCATGGTCAGGTCAAATGCCGACAGCTCCTTGCGCAGCCCCCCGGCACTTTGTGATGCGGCCATCATCTGATGGACGTCTTTTTTGCGTAACAAACTCATTCTCTTGTCCCTGCCCGGCCCAATGAAAACGCGCCCTCGTGGAGCGCGTAAGCAGCCGGATTTGTCAGTGTTGTTGTGGTCCACGTGGCGCCCACCTGCTTCAGGCTGGCGCGCAAGGGCGCGACTATGCCGCAGGGCCCGGCACATTTTCAAGCCGCGCCCTGATTTCGCCACATTGGATACAGACTCCAATACACAGCGCAGCGCCAGGTCTATGCCAAGCCATCGCCAAGCTGTGCAGCATTCCGCCCTGATCCCGTGCAAATCAGGCACAACACTGTCCGATAGGGCAGTCATCGCTATTTTGTTTCAATAAGTAGGCCGAAAGCGCGCCAAGTACCATCGCATGCCGGAACAATGCACAAAATGTGGCCGCAGCGTAGCAAAACCGTCACCGCATTTATTGCCATAAAAGTAAAAAATGTTATCGGTTTTTACATCTGTTTCCGTCACTGCCTTGCCAGTACACTGGCAAAAACAGGTGCACGGCTCGCACGCCCCGCAGCCATGACACCGTCAAAAATGGAGAGAGACATGGCGTTGCAGCTGCCGCAAGGCGTGGAAATACTGGCCCCGGTAAAACCGGCTCATGAAGCGCTGTTCAGTCATGACGCGCTTAACTTCATTGCCAGCCTGCACCGGCAGTTCGATACCCGGCGGCGCAGCCTGTTGCTACAGCGCCAGCAGCGCCAGGCCCAGCTGGATGCAGGCCACCTGCCCGATTTCCTGCCCAACACACAGGCCATCCGCGACGGCGACTGGCAAATTGCCCCGCTGCCCGCCGGCCTGCAGGACCGCCGGGTAGAAATCACCGGCCCGGTAGAGCGCCGTGCCATGATCAATGCCATGAATGCTGGTGCCAGCTGCTTCATGGCGGATTTCGAAGATGCCACCAGCCCCGGCTGGGACAATATCGTGAGCGGCCACCAGAACGTGAGCGATGCCTGGCGCGGCACCCTGAGCTACCACAGCCCGGAAGGCAAGCACTACCAGCTGAACCCGGCCCCTGCCACACTCATGGTGCGCCCCCGCGGCTGGCACCTGGCCGAAAAGCACCTGCGTGTAGACGGCCAGCCCGTCAGCGCCGCCCTGTTCGACTTTGGCCTGAGCTTTTTTCACCACGCCAGCGCCCTGCACGCCGCCGGCAAAGGCATCTACTACTACCTGCCCAAGCTGGAAAACCACCACGAAGCCGCCTTGTGGAATGACGTATTTGTGGCCGCACAGGCCGCACTGGGGCTGCCCATCGGCACCATTCGCGCCACGGTCATGATCGAGCACATCCTGGCGGCGTTCGAGATGCACGAAATCCTGTACGCCCTGCGCGAACACAGCGCCGGGCTGAACGCCGGGCGCTGGGACTACCTGTTCAGCTGCATCCGGGCGTTTTGCCAGGCGCGGCACTTCTGCCTGGCAGACCGCGAACGCATCAGCATGACCGTACCTTTCATGCGCTCCTACGCCCTGCTCCTGCTCAAGACCTGCCACCAGCGCGGCGCACCGGCCATTGGCGGCATGTCGTCACTGGCTCCCAACAAGCACGATCAGGCGGCGAATGATCAGGCTATGGCGGCGATCTACCAGGAAAAACAGCGCGAAGCGCGCGACGGCTACGATGGCAGCTGGGTAGCCCACCCGGCACTGGTACCGCTGGCACTGGATGCCTACCGCAGCGTGCTGGGCGATGCGGCCAACCAGCTGGGGCGGCAGCGTGACGACGTGCACATCAGCGCGGCAGACCTGCTGAACTTCCAGCCCGAAGCCCCCATTACCGAGCAAGGCATCCGCAACAATATCAGCGTGGGCATCCAGTACCTGGGCGCCTGGATGAGCGGGCGCGGCTGCGTGCTGATTCACCAGCAGCTGGAAGAAGCCTCCACCGCCGAGATTGCCCGCGCGCAGCTATGGCAGTGGGTGCACAGCCCCAAGGGCTATCTGGAAGATGGCCGCAAAATCAGCCTGGACTTGGTGCGCAGCCTGGCCGCAGACGAAATCAACCGCCTGCACGCCGAGTACGGCAGCCGCTGGAGCCGCCATTTTGACGATGCCGCCCTGCTATTTGACCTGCTGGTAAGCAGCGAAGAATTTATCGATTTCTTTACCTTGCCCGGGGCCGAGTATCTGGATTAAGCCAGCGCTGAAATAAAGCGACTACACAATTCGCCAGCATTCACCCCCTGCGGCCAAGCTTGTTGGCCGCATTCTTTTTGCGCGCGCACCAAATTGGCACATTCCACTTTTTGAATACAATATTTGGAATATTATTGCTTTGCACAATCTGAAAGCCCCGGCGCTTTGCCATATCATTGCGCAAATATCGCATTGCACCACACCCTGTCACGCCCCGGAGCTAGCAAGATGAGCATGATTGCCCGCCGTACCCTTCTGGCTGCAGCACTGGCTGCCAGCCTGCCGCTGTTTGCCCACGCCGCCGAGCAAAAATCGGTAGCCGTTACCGCTATCGTGGACCACCCGGCACTGGATGCCGCGCGCAAGGGCATTGAAGACGAACTGAAAGCCGCCGGTTTCGAGCCGGGCAAGCAGATCAAGTACCAATACCAGAGCGCACAGGGCAACCCGGCTACCGCCGCGCAGATTGCCAAGAAATTCGTCGGTGATGCCCCGGACGTGATCGTGGCCATCGCCACCCCTAGCGCCCAGGCTGCCGTGGCCGCCACCCGCAGCATTCCCGTGGTGTTTACCGCCGTGACCGACCCGGTAGCCGCCAAGCTGGTACCGAGCTGGAAGCCTTCCAAGACCAATGTCACCGGCGTATCCGACAAGCTGGCACTGGCGCCGCAGCTGGACCTGATCGCCAAGATCAAGCCGGGTGCCAAGCGCGTGGGCATGGTGTACAGCCCGGGCGAGGTGAACTCGGTGGTGGTGGCCAAAGAGCTGAAAGCCGAGCTGGCCAAGCGCGGCATGAGCCTGGTAGAAGCCCCCGCCCCGCGTACCGTAGACGTGGCCCCGGCCGCCAAAAACCTGATCGGTAAGGTAGACGTGCTGTACACCAGCACCGACAACAATGTGGTGTCTACCTATGAATCGCTGGTGGCTGTGGCGCAGCAGGGTAAGCTGCCACTGGTAGCGTCGGATACCGACTCGGTAAAACGCGGTGCGATTGCCGCCCTGGGCCAGAACTACTACGACATCGGCCGCCAGACCGGCAAGCTGGTCGTACGCATCCTGAAAGGCGAGAAGGCCGGTGCCATTGCACCGCAGGTGGGCGAGAAACTGTCGCTCAGCCTGAACCCGGCTGCTGCACAGAAACAGGGCGTCACCCTGAGCCCGGCACTGCTGAAAGAAGCCACCGACACCGTGAAGTAAGCCCGTCAGGTTGGCCGCACACCCTGCGGCCAACCTGCCACCCTATCGCGCAGCCACGAGCTGCGCGTTGCTATTGAAAGACCCGCATCATGACCCTGATCGCCCTGATGGGTGCCCTGGAAATCGGCCTGATCTTCGCCCTGGTGGCGCTGGGGGTGCTGATTTCCTTCCGCATTCTCGACTTCCCCGACCTGACCGCCGACGGCAGCTTCCCGCTGGGCGGCGCCGTGGCGGCCACACTGATTGCCGGCGGGCACGACCCGTGGCTGGCTTGCGGCGTGGCCGCACTGGCCGGTGCCGCCTCTGGCTGGCTAACAGCCTGGCTAAATGTACGCCTGGGCATTTTGCAGCTGCTGGCGTCCATTCTGGTGATGATTGCGCTGTATTCGATCAACCTGCGCATCATGGGTGCGCCCAATATGCCGCTGATCGGCAGCCCCACCATTTTCAGCCCGTATATCGGTGACAATTTCGACATCGCCTGGCAGGTACAGCCCGCCATGTTGGCCGCACTGATCGTGGTAGCCAAGCTGGGGCTGGACGTGTTCTTTGCCTCGCAAGCCGGCTTGGCCATGCGCGCCACCGGCGCCAACGCCCGCATGGCGCGCGCCCAGGGCATTGCTACCGAACGCATGGTGCTGGCCGGCATGGCGCTGTCCAACGCGCTGATTGCCGTGGCGGGTGCCCTGTACGTACAAACCCAGGGCGGGGCGGATGTCTCTATGGGCGTGGGTACCATCGTGGTAGGGTTGGCCGCCGTCATCATCGGTGAAACCCTGCTGCCGTCGCGCACGCTGTGGGTCATTACCCTGGCCACCGTGCTGGGTGCCCTGCTGTACCGCCTGCTGATTGCGCTGGCGCTGAATGCCGACTTCATCGGCCTGCAGGCACAAGACCTCAACCTGATTACCGCACTGCTGGTGGGCTTTGCCCTGGTGCTGCCCAAGCTGAAGGCCAAGCTGGCCCGTAAACCCGGAGGAGCCCGCTGATGCTGCGCGCCGATACGCTGTTCAAAACCTTCAACCCCGGCACACCGATCGAAAACCCGGTGCTGCGCGGCCTGTCGCTGCAGATCGACAGTGGCCAGTTTGTCACCGTCATCGGCAGTAACGGTGCCGGTAAATCCACCTTCCTGAACGCGCTGGCCGGCGACGTGATCGTGGATAGCGGCAGCCTGCACATCGATGGCAAGGACGTGACCCGCACGCCGGGCTGGCAGCGCGCCGGGCTGGTAGCCCGCGTGTTCCAGGACCCGATGGCCGGCACCTGCGAAAACCTCAGCATCGAAGAAAACATGGCGCTGGCCTACTACCGTGGCCGCAAGCGCGGCTTTGGCCCCGCGCTGAACCGCAGCCTGCGCGAGCTGTTCCGCGACAAGCTGGCCACGCTGAAGCTGGGGCTGGAAAACCGCCTGCCAGACCGCATGGGCCTGCTGTCCGGCGGCCAACGTCAGGCGGTAAGCCTGCTGATGGCCAGCCTGCAGCCGTCGCGCATCCTGCTGCTGGACGAGCACACCGCCGCGCTGGACCCGAAAACCGCCGCTTTCGTGCTGGAGCTGACCGACCGCATCGTGCACGAAAACCAGCTGACCGCGCTGATGGTGACGCACTCCATGCGCCAGGCGCTGGACCACGGCCACCGCACCGTGATGCTGCACCAGGGCCGCGTGGTGCTGGACGTAGCGGGTGAAGCGCGCAGCCGCATGCAGGTGACCGACCTGCTGGCCATGTTCGAAAAAACCCGCGGCGAAGCCATCGACGACGACGCCCTGCTGCTAGGCTGATCGCCGCCCGGCACCCGACAAACCCGGCACCTGTGGCCGGGTTTGTCTTATCTGGCAGACAGCGCATGAAATCACGCTATCCACGCTATTTCATGCCCGCCAGATAGCAGAATGCGCTAGGGTAGAGAACCGGCAGCCTGCCGCACAGTCTGATTGTTTTTGACAAGGAACCCGCCATGCGCCTGACACTCCCCGCCCTGACCCTGTTGTGCACCCTGCCCGCGGCCGCCATGGCTGCCGATACGGGCGTCACCGTACTGAACCTGTCCGCCAACGCAAGCCAGGAGCTGGCCAACGACGAAATCAACGCCAGCCTGTACGTACAAGACCGCCAACCGCAGGCCGGCCTGCTGGCCGACCGCATCAACAAGGCGCTGAACCGCGCCCGCCAGGACGCCGAAGCCTACCGCAAGGTGACGTTCAGCAGTGGCAGCTACAACACCTGGCCTGACTACGACAAGAACGGCAAGATCGTGGGCTGGCAAGCGCGTGCCGAGGTAAAACTGCGCAGCAACGAGTTTGCCGACACCGCCGAGCTGATCGCCCGCCTGCAAAAATACATGGCACTGGAAGGCGTGCAGTTCGGCGTATCCGACCGCAGCCGCAGCCAGGCCGAAGCACAGCTGATTCCGCAAGCCATTGCCGCACTGCAGGCCCAGGCCACTGCTGCAGGCAAGGCGCTCGGCAAACACCAGCAGCAGGTGACCGAGCTGAGTATCGGCAGCGCGCAGCCTCACTACCCGATGATGATGCGTGCCAAAGCCGAGATGGCCGGCGCAGCGGTAGCCGATGCGGCACCGGTAAACTTTCAGCCCGGCCAGAGCGTGATTCAGCTGAACATTAACGGCAAAGTGGAAATTCGATAACACTTTACACAGTATGCATAAATATTGTGCTATGTTGCTGCCTAAGCTATGCGCTATAACGCACTCATTCCACTCACCCTTTTGATGGCTACCCATGAAACTGATCGCCTCGCTAACCAGCCCCTACGCCCGTAAGGTGCGCATCGTCCTGGCAGAGAAAAAGATCGACTGTCCGCTACAGCTGGATATTCCGTGGGAAAGCACGTCCACCGTGGCCGACTTCAACCCGCTGGGCAAAGTGCCGGTGCTGCTGATGGACGACGGCAGCAGCCTGTACGATTCGCGGGTGATTGTGGAATACCTGGATACCATCTCGCCGGTATCGCGCCTGCTGCCGCAAGACAAGCGCCAGCTCATCGAAACACGGCGCTTCGAGGCGCTGGCCGACGGCATATGCGATGCCGCTGCCAATATCGTGGTGGAAGGCCGCCGCCCGCCAGCGCAGCAAAGCCAGGAATGGATAGACCGCCAGCACGGCAAAGTCACCCGCGGCCTGGCGGCATTGTCTGCCATGCTGGGCGAGCGTAACTGGTGCAACGGTGAAGGCTATAGCCTGGCCGATATCGCCACCGGCTGCATGCTGGGCTATCTGGACTTCCGCTTCCCGCAGCTGGCGTGGCGCGATAGCTACCCCAATCTGGCACGGCTGGCCGACAAGCTGGCCGCCCAGCCCAGCTTTGCCGACACCCTGCCGCCAGCAGGCTAAACCGCGATAACCCCGCCCAACGCCGCGCCTGTCGCGGCGTTTTGTTTATCGATGCTGCCCCGCAACACGGCCACACCACGGCACTTGACGCCGGCCGGACTACCGTGTTTTTATGAAGCCCATGAATACCAAACACGCATCCGCATTCTTCTTTTTTTCCTGGTGGCGCCTCTAACGGCGGCACCGCGGTTGCGTACGTAAAGCAAACCCGGGAGCAGCTGACAAGGCGCCCGGGTTTTTCACACCAAGCAGCACCCTCCCCAGCGCCCACTCAGCCTCCCCGATATCACGGAGATCGGCATGAGCTTACTGGACACAGTTTCCCCCCAAGACATCATTCTTACCGGTGACCGCACCACCGGCCCGCTGCACCTGGGCCACTACGTGGGCTCGCTGCGTAACCGCGTCATCCTGCAGAATCGCTGCCCGCAGTTCCTGCTGCTGGCCGACGCCCAGGCGCTCACTGACAATATGGGCAACTACCTGAAAGTGCGCGAAAACGTACTGGAAGTAGCGCTGGACTACCTGGCAGTGGGCATCGACCCGGCCAAGAGCACCATTTTCATCCAGAGCCTGGTGCCGGAGCTCACCGA
The DNA here is from genome assembly GCA_027489245.1 of Neisseriaceae bacterium. GTDB lineage: Bacteria > Pseudomonadota > Gammaproteobacteria > Burkholderiales > Chromobacteriaceae > Vogesella. The sequence goes on from JAIYAC010000011.1 coordinate 25,282, forward strand.
GCTGGCGTCGTACTACCTCAACCTGGTCACCGTGTCGCGGCTGGAACGCAACCCCACCATCAAGGACGAGATCAAGCTGCGCGGCTACGAGCGCGACATCCCGGCGGGCTTCCTGACCTACCCTGCCGCCCAGGCCGCCGACATTACCGCCTTCAAGGCCACCATCGTGCCGGTAGGCGCCGACCAGATCCCTATGATCGAGCAGACCAACGAAATCGTGCGCCGCTTTAACGGTAGCGTGGCCGAGCCGGTGCTGGTGGAAGCCCGCGCCGTGGTGCCCGATGCCGGCGCCCGCCTGCCAGGCGTGGACGGCAAGGCCAAGATGTCCAAATCGCTGGGCAATGCGCTCACGCTGGGTGCCAGCGCCGACGACATCAGCCAGGCGGTGAAAATGATGTACACCGACCCCACCCACCTGCGCGTCGCCGACCCCGGCCAGGTAGACGGCAATGTGGTGTTTACCTACCTGGACGTCTTCCACCCCGACGCCAACCGTGTAGCCGAACTGAAAGCCCACTACCAGCGCGGCGGCCTGGGCGACGCGGTGATCAAGCGCGAGCTGGAAGACATCCTGCAGGCGCTGCTGGCACCGATTCGCGCCCGCCGCCAGGACTACGCACAAGACCCCGGCGCCGTGCTGGCCATGCTGAAGGAAGGCACACAAAAAGCCCGTGCCGTGGCCGCGCAAACGCTGGCCGAGGTCAAGGCCGCCATGGGCCTGAACTACTACTGAACAGCGCATGCGGCCAAGCCCAAGGTTGGCCGCAGCCACCACCACACTACTGCATCAAGGAGCAAAAAATGGAATGGGTTTACCAATGCCGCAACCTGGACGAAGTCCGCACCCAGATCGATAGCCTAGACCGCGCCATCGTCAGCATGATCGCCCACCGCGGCCTGTACGTGCAGCAAGCTGCCGCCTTCAAACACAGCGATGCCGAAGTGGAAGACGGCAAGCGCGTAGACCAGGTCATGCGCCGCGTGACCCGCCTGGCCGGCGAGCTGGGCGCCGACGCCGCCCTCACTGCCAAGATCTACCGCACCATGATCGCCCACTTTATCGAAAGCGAACGCGAAGAACGGCTGCGCCTGGTTGGCACCCAGGAGGCGCGCGCATGAACGACGACGGCTCTGGCTTTTCCACGGTGCGGTGGCACACCACCGCACCACGACAAAAAAGGCGACACCCACACGGTGCCGCCTTTTTTCATGCCCATAGCCCACTCAGGACAGCGCCAGCGCCCCGGCCAGCGTCCACATCACCGTGCCCACCACACCGTCCAGCACGCGCCACGACAGCGGCCGCGCAAACAGCGGCGCCAGCAGCCGCGCACCATAGCCCAGCGCGGTAAACCACAGCACCGACGCCGTACACGCGCCCAGCGCAAACCACAGCTTGCCATCGCCCGCCTCCTGCCCGCCGATACTGCCCAGCAGCACCACGGTATCCAGATACACGTGCGGGTTCAGCAGCGTCAGCGCCAGCACGGTCAGCAATGCCGCCTGCAGCGGCATGGCTTGCGCACCGGCCGCAACCTGCAAGCTGTCATTAGCCAGCACCGCCCGCCAGGCACGCAGGCCGTACCAGAACAAAAACGCCGCACCGCCCCAGCGGGCAATATTCAGCAGTAGCGGGCTGTGCTGGATCAGGCTGCCCATACCGGCCACGCCAGCGGCAATCAGCACCGCATCGCTCAGCATGCACACCAGCACCGTCGCCCCCACATGCTGGCGCAGCAGGCCCATCTTCAGTACGTGCGCGTTTTGCGAGCCAATGGCCATGATCAGGCTGGCGCCCAGGCCCAGGCCTTTGAAATAGCTGGCAGTCAGCATGGTGATCTCCGTCGGGTAAGGTTGGCCGCCAGTATCGCGGCGCAGCGCGTGCAACAACAGCAAGATTAAATTATCTTGGCTATCATTAATCTGGCTTCATTTAACCCGGCGCGCCCCAGCATGAAACTCGACCCCAAGCACAGCGAAGCCTTCCTGGCCGCGCTGGACAGCGGCAGCTTCGAACAAGCCGCCCAAGACCTGCACCTCACGCCATCGGCCATCTCGCAGCGCATCCGCGCGCTGGAAGAAGTGCTGGGCAAGCCGCTGCTGGTACGCAGCCGCCCCTGCCGCGCCACCCGCGAAGGGCAGCTGCTGCGCCAGCACCTGCAACGCGCCGCCCTGCTGGAAGCTGACCTGGCCGCCACCTTTGCCGGCGACGACAGCGCCATGCTCAGCGTGTCGCTGGCGGTGAACGCCGACAGCGTGGCCAGCTGGTTCCTGCCGGCACTCACGCCCTTTCTCATCCGCGAGCGCGTGCTGCTGGACGTGATCGTGGACGACCAGGACCACACCTACACCCTGCTGCAAGCCGGCATGGCGCTAGGCTGTATCTCCACCGAGCCGCAAGCCATGCGCGGCTGCAGCGCCAGCCCGCTGGGCGTAATGCGCTACCAGGCGCTGGCCAGCGCAAGCTACCACGCCCGCTGGTTTGCTGGCGGCGTCAGCCGCGATGCGCTACGGCGTGCGCCGGTCATGATCTACAACCACAAAGACCGGCTGCAGGCCGACTGGCTGCTGCAGCACTTCGGCCTGCCGGACGACAGCTACCCCTGCCACTTTCTGCCCGCCTCCGACCCCTATCTGCAGGCGGTACGGCTGGGGCTAGGCTGGGGCATGCTGCCCGACGTGCAGCTGGCCGCCAGCGGCCTGGCCGACACCCTGCTGCCACTACAGCCCGACAAACCAGTGGACGTAGCGCTGTACTGGCACCACTGGCAGGTGCAATCGCCCCGACTGGCGCGGCTGAGCGAGGTGCTGGTGGACGCGGCGCGAGCGGTGCTGCGGCCAACCTTGGCATGAATGCGGCCCACCCTGTTCTCACCCGCGCATGCCATAGTGCTACCATCTCGCCATCCCAACAGGAAGGAAGCTGCCATGCCCCCGCTACGCCACCTCGCCCTCGCCGCTGCACTGGCAGCCATTACCCTGCCCGCTTATGCCGTGCTGCCACCGGCCTACCTGTCGGTACCCGATTTCAAGCAATGCCTGGCCGAGCAGAATGAAGGCAGCTATAGCAGCTGGTGCCAGCCGGCCAAAAAACCGAAAGCCTGCCCGCGTGTCAGCTGGCGGCAGCTGCGCGCGCTACAAGGCGATAGCGCGGTACCGGCTTGCCGGGCCAAATAGGCGCCCGCATACCAGACACCGCCAGCAGGCAACAAAAAAGCCGCCCGTTTTCACGGGCGGCTTTTTCATATCAAGAACAGCAGCAAGCTTACTGCTGCACCGGGCCTGCCTGCGCCGGGGCGCTGGCTTGGTCAGCCGGCTTGGGCAGCAGGCGTTCCATCAGCTGGCCGGTGTTGTGCTTCGGCATGGGCAGCAGATGCACCGACGCCCAGCCCAGGCCCAGCATCAATGCGGTCATGGCGCCGCCTTTTACAATAAAGCCGTAGGCCCAGCCCACCAGCTGGCGGTGTTTCAGCGCAAACAGCAGCGACAGCGGCGGGATGAAGAAGCTGAGGCTGCCCCAGACGATGCGGCCATTGTTGAGCGCGGCCATGGTCACGCCCAGGCAGCCCAGGTAGAACACGGCGACGCTGCCGGCAAACAACAGGCCAACAAAGGCGACAAAGAGGGTAATCAGGGTTTCCATGCTTGCTTTCGGTTCGGGTTAAGGTTGGCCGCCGTGGCGGCGGTGGCACTAGCCGGCTAGCTGCAGGCCGTCCCAGGCCACGCCAACACCAGGCGGGCACTGCGCTTGCAGCGCATGGTATTCCAGCTGGTGCGTCATGTGGATAAGCCAGGTCTGTTTTGCGGCCAACCTTTGCGCCCAGTCAAGCGCGGCGGCCACGTGCAGGTGTGACGGGTAGGGTTCCGGCCGCAGGCAGTCCAGAAACAGGGTATCCAGGCCCGCCAGCAGCGGCAGGCTGCTATCGGGGATGGCCGACAGGTCGGTCAGCCACGCGGTGTTGCCGATGCGCCAGCCCAAGCAGGGCCAGCTGGGGCCGTGCTGCAGCGGTATCGGGGTAATGGTAACGCCGGCCAGCTCGAACGGTGCGTTGACGCGCTCGGTGCGCAGCACGGGTTTGTCCCACACCGGCGACGGTGGTGCCAGCGCGTAGCCAAAACGGCTGCTGATGTTGTCCAGCGTGAAGTCGTTGCCGTACAGCGCAATCGGCCCCTTTTTCACGTAGCAGAAGGCGCGCAGGTCGTCGATGCCGTTGAGGTGGTCGGCATGCGGGTGGGTGTACAGCACCGCATCCACGCGGCTAATGCCCTCGCGTAGCGCCTGCTGGCGCAGGTCCGGCCCGGTGTCGATCAGCACGCCTATATCGCCGATGCGCACGTAGGCGCTGCAGCGGGTGCGGGTGTTGCGCGGGTCGGTGGACGTACACGTGGCGCAGCTGCAACCGATGGCGGGCGCGCCGCCGCTGGAGCCGCAGCCCAGCACTGTCCATGTCAGCTGCGTCATGCGGCCCCCTTATGCGCCGGTGCGCTGCGCCTTGGCAAACAGGCGGAAGTAGTTGTCGGTCGTGGCCTCGGCCACCTGCTCGAAGCGCAGGCCACGCAGCTCGGCGATGTGCTCGGCCACGTGCTTCACGTAAGCCGGCTCGTTGGTTTTACCGCGGTACGGCACCGGCGCCAGGTAGGGCGAGTCGGTTTCCACCAGCAGGCGGTCCAGCGGGACTTTCTGCGCCACTTCTTTCACGATGGCGGCGTTCTTGAAGGTGACGATGCCGGACAGCGAGATGTAAAAGCCCAAATCCAGCGCGGCGCGGGCGATGTCCCAGGTTTCGGTAAAGCAGTGCATCACGCCGCCCACGGCGTCGGCGCCGTGTTCGCGCATCATGCGCACGGTGTCGTCGGCCGAGCTGCGGGTGTGTACCACCAGCGGCAGGTTCACACGGCGCGCGGCGCGGATGTGCACGGCAAAGCGCTCGTGCTGCCAGGCAAGATCGCCCTCGCACCAGTGGTAGTCCAGCCCGGTTTCGCCAATGCCGACGACCTTGGGGTGGGCGGCGTGCGCCACCAGCTCGTCTTCGCTGAACTCTTCGGCGTCCGGGTCGTCCGGGTGGATGCCCACGGTGGCAAACAGGTTGGCGTGCGCCTCGGCCAGGCCGATCACCTCGGGGTATTTGGGCCGGCTCACGCCGATGACCATGGCGTGGCCCACGCCGTGGGCGGCCATATTGGCCAGCACCTCGGGCATGCGCGCCGCCAGGTCAGGAAAATTGATGTGACAGTGTGAATCGACCAGCATGGTGTTCCAATCATCAGGCTGCCCGCGTTGGCCGCACAGTGCGGGCGGGCAGCGCCGTATTACATGGTGTGGGTGGGGCGGGTGGAGTTCAGCGCGCCGCCGAGCAGGGTTTCGATGCGGTCGCGTGCCTGCTTGCCGGCGTCGCCGGTGGCAAACTCGATACCGACACCCTGGTTGCGGTTGTTGTTGGCACCGGCCGGGGTAATCCACGCTACCTTGCCCTGCACCGCCACTTTTTGCGGGTCATCCAGCAGGGTCAGCAGCAGGAATACCTCGTCACCCAGGTTGTAGTCGCGGGCGGTGGGCACAAAGATGCCGCCGTTGCGCAAAAACGGCATATAGGCGGCGTACAGGGCGCTACGCTCCTTGATGGACAGCGAGAGCACGCCGGGGCGGCCGGCGTCGTGCTTTTCTTGCTTGTTGGCTGCGTTATCCATATGCAGGTTACCGGGTTGGGTTGGGTCAGGCGGCCTTGTTGCTAAAGGCCTTGATATAGTGCATCAGCAGGGCTTCCAGCTGCAGGCGCGTCACCAGCGTGTGCTGGCCGAACGGCACCAGGGCATTGAGCTCGCGCTGGCAAGCCATCAGCTTGTGTATGTCCAGCCGGGGCAGCAGGCGCTGCTGCGCGTCGTGCATGGCGGGATAATAGCGAAGGCTGCCGGCCAGCTTCAAACTGGCCAGGTCGTGTAGCCATTTGCCCAGCCATTGTAGCGGCAGGGCCAGCGGCAGCTTGTGGCGGTCCAGCTTTTCTACCGCCGCCAGCAGGCTGGCCAGTGCGGGCTGTGTCAGCGCTTGCACAAAGTCGCGGCGCAGGGTGGCCAGCTCGGCGTCGTGTTCGAATATCGGCATGCCACCGTGAAACGCCAGCTCGGCCTCGGCGCTGTCTACGCCCTGCTGCTGCAGCCAGGCCAGCGCCACGGCAGGCTGTGGCGCGGTAAGCGGAAACTGGCGGCAGCGGCTCTTGATGGTGGGCAGCAGGCGCTGCGGGGCGCCGCTTACCAGCAGGAACACCACGTCGGCCGGCGGCTCTTCCAGCACTTTCAGCAGGGCGTTGGCCGCAGCCGGGTTCAGGCTTTCCGCCGGCTCGACCACCACCACGCGGCGGCCGCCGCGGTGCGAGCTCAGGTGGGCAAACTCGATGACGGCGCGCACGCCGTCGATCTTGATTACCGGCAGCTTGCGCTTGGTGGCTTTACCTTCCTTGCCGTCGTCGTCTTCGTCGTCTTGCGCCGGGGCCAGGTGGCGGTAGTCCGGGTGGTTGCCGGCGGCAAACCAGTGGCAGGCCTGGCACTGGCCGCAGGCGTGGTAGCCGGCGGCGGGTGCTTCGCATAGCAGTGCCTGGGCGACCTGATGGGCAAACTCGCTCTTGCCGATGCCGGCCGGGCCGGTAAACAGCCAGGCGTTGGGCAGGCGGGCAAACTCTGCGGCCAACCTTTGCCAGTCATCGTGCTGCCACGGGTAGTGCATCAGGCCTCCTGCAGGCGCGCCAGCGCGGCGGCAATGTGTTGCTGGATGGTGTCGATATCACCACGCGCGTCGATCACCACAAAGCGGCCCGGGTTGGCCTGGGCGCGGGCCAGGTACATCTGGCGCACGCGCTGGTGGAAGTCTTCACGCTCGCGCTCGAAACGGTCTGGCAGGCGGCTTTGCGACAGGCGGGCTTGCGAGACTTCCAGCGGCACGTCCAGCAAGAGGGTGAGGTCAGGCTGCAGGCCTTGCTGTACCCAGTGCTCCAGGATGGCAATACGCTCGGCCGGCACGCCACGGCCACCGCCCTGGTAGGCGAAGGTGGCGTCGGTGAAACGGTCACTCACTACCCAGCGGCCGGCGGCCAGGCTGGGGCGGATCAGCGACGACACCAGCTCCTGGCGGCTGGCGAACATCAGCAGGGTTTCGGTATCCAGCGTGGCTTCGGTGTCGATATCCAGCAGGATCTCGCGCAGCTTTTCGCCCAGCGGGGTGCCGCCCGGCTCGCGGGTAAATACGGTGTCGATACCGGCTTGTTCCAGGTAGCGGCGGATAAAGGCCAGATGGGTGCTCTTGCCGGCACCATCCAGGCCTTCCAGCGTAATGAAGCGCGCCTTGGACATTACTTGCCTTTCTTCAGGATGTAGTCGCGGACGGCGGCATTGTGCTCGTCCAGCGTCTCGGAAAACTGGGAGGTGCCGCTGCGGTCGCCTTTGGCCACGAAATACAGCGCGCGGCTCTGGGCAGGGTTGGCCGCAGCGTCCAGCGCGGCACGGCCTGGCAGGGCGATGGGCGTGGGCGTGAGGCCGGCACGGGTATAGGTGTTATACGGCGTGTCGCGGCGCAGGTCGGCCTTGGCGATATTGCCGTTGTAGCGTGCACCCATGCCGTAGATCACGGACGGGTCGGTTTGCAGGCGCATGCCGATCTTGAGGCGGTTCACAAACACGCTGGCGACCATGGGGCGGTCGGCTTCGTGCGCGGTTTCTTTCTCGATCAGGCTGGCCATGGTCAGCAGCTGGTACGGGGTGGTGTACGGCAGGTCGGCGGCGCGGGCTTCCCACACTGTTTGCAGCTGCTGCTGCATGCTCTGGTAGGCGCGGCGGTACACGTCCAGGTCGCTGCTGCCGGGCGTGTAGAAATAGGTACTGGGGAAGAACAGCCCTTCGGCACTGTCGCCGGGTACACCCAGCTCGGCCAGCAGGCGGCTATCGCTCCAGCCGGCGGTGTCCTGCACCAGGTCGTCTTCTTTGCGCAGCGCGTTGCGGAACTGGGCAAAGCGCCAGCCTTCGATGATGGTGACGCTGGACTGGTCCGGGTGGCCATCGGCAAAGCGGTTCAGGTACTGCCACATGGCGGTGGCACCGCCAAACTGGTACAGGCCGGGCTTGAGCTTGCGGTCTACGCCCATCATGCGCGACAGCGCCACCATCACGTAGCGGTTACGCACCGCGCCGTCGTCTTCCAGCGTGCGGGCCAGCTGGCTCATGGTGCGGTTCAGGCCCACGGTAACGGTGTAGGGCTGGCGATCTGGGGTGACGGGCACCACGATTACCCAGGCCAGCCACAGTGCGCACAGCGCGGCCAACAGGGAAAACAGCCGGAGAAAGGTTCGGATCATGGGTGTATATCGGGTATCTGCTGGCCTGCGCCAAAACCGCCAGATCATACCATGCAGGGCCACACCCTGCAGGGCTCAGCCCTGTGGCTGGCGTACCAGGTGGTAGGCGGCTTCCAGCTCGGCAAAAGCACTGCGCCGCAACGGCACGCTGCCTTCGGGCAACATCAGCTGTAACGGCTGCGCGCCCTGCTCCCAGGCTTGCCAGTCGGTGTCGGCCGGCTGGCGGCCGTCGGGGCGGCAGATCAGCTCGCACAGCGCCAGCAGGTCGCGGTCGTCCACAATGGCCAGCTCGCCGCCCAGCTCCACAAACAGTCGGCCTTCTTCGTCCAGCCAGGCCAGGCGGGCGCGGTCGGCGGCCATGTCCGGCATCAGCGCCCAGGCATCGCCGTGGCGGCAGGCCACATAGGGCGCCGCCTCGTGCGCCACGTACACTTTCTGTGGCCCGTTCTGCACGTAGTAGCGGCCCTCGCCGTCACGGGCGTAGTTGCGGCGAAAGAAATCCACCATCGCCGGCTGTTTCAGCAGGCTGTCGCGCAGCCACCACTGCCCGCGGGCGTCCAGGCGCAGCCAGCCGTACACGGCGGGCACATTCGGCCATTTATCCATGGCCGCCAGTACCAGTGCATCCATATCGCTTTCCTAGTTTGCGCGCAGCACTTCGCTGGGCGGGGTGTGCGTAACGCGGCGCAGTAGCGGCCACGCCGCCAGCGCGACCACCGACCCACCGGCCAGCATGCCCAGCGGCAGCAGCCACAGATTCAGTGCCAGCGGCAGGTTAAACAGCTGTACCGCCACCAGTGCGCCCAGCGCCATGGCGCCGCCACCGGCCATCAGCCCGGCCACGCCGCCCAGCCAGGCCAGCTCGGCCAGCAGCACGTTGCGCACCTGGCGGCGCGAGGCACCCAGTGCGCGCAGCAGCGCCACGTCGTACAGGCGCTCGTCGCGGGTGGCGGCCATGGCCGCCCACAGTACCAGCACGCCTGCGGCCAACGTTAGCGCGAACATGGCCTCGATGGCCAGCGCCAGGCGGTCGATCACCGCCCGCACCTCGCGCACGATGGTGCTGATGTCTACCACGGTCACATTGGGCAGCGCCGCCACCAGCCGGTTATTGAAGCCGGCGTCCGGCGCACGGTAGCTGGCGATGTAGCTGGCGGCCTGGCCACCCATCCAGCCGGATGGCGCTACCACGAAAAAGTTGGGCTGAAAGCTGTCCCACGCTACCTTGCGCAGGCTGGTGACCGGCGCCTGCCAGGTCGTGCCGGCAATATCAAAGGTCAGCGTATCACCCTGCTTCAGGCGCAGGGTGTTGGCCAAGCCCTCCTCCAGCGAAAACTGCGGCGTGCTGCTGCCAGGCTGCCACCACTGGCCCGCCACAATCTGGTTGCGCGGGTTGGCCGCATCGCGCCACGACAGGTTGAACTCGCGCTCCACCAGCCGCTGCGCGCGCTCGTCCTCGTAATCGGCGGCTTTTACCGGCTTGCCGTTGATGGCCAGCAGGCGTGCGCGGGTCATGGGCAGCGCGTCGGGCGCGCTGCGGCCAACCTTGGCAAACGCTTGCGCCAGCTGTGCGCGCTGCGGGGCCTGCAGGTTGATCAGGAAGGTGTCCGGCGCATCGGGCGGCAGCGAGCGCTGCCAGGCGCCGATCAGGTCGTCGCGCACCACGGTCAGCGTCAGCAGCGCCAACAGGCTGACCGACAACGCGGCGATCTGGATCACCGCCAGCCACGGCCGCCGTGCCAGGTTGGCCGCACCGTGGCGCCAGCCCACTGCGCCAGACAGCGGTACCCGGCGCAGCAGTACCACAATGCCCCAGGCCAGCAAGGCCACCGCCGCCAGAAAGCCGCCCAGGCCAGACAGCAGCCACAGCGCCAGCGGGCCGTCGCCAATCTGCCACGCGGTAAGCCCCAGCAGAGCCACCAGCGCCAGCAACGGCGCCAGTAGCGAGCGGCTACCCGCAGGCACGTCAGCACGCAGCACCGCCATGGCCGGTACGCGGCGCAGCGCCAGCAGCGGCGGCAAGGCAAAGCCGGCCAGCAGGATCAAGGCCGACAGCGGCCCGGTAAGCCACGCCAGCCAGCCTGGCGGCGGCAGGCCATCACCCAGCCATTGCCGCGCCAGATACACCAGCAGGGCTTGTACGCCAAAACCGGCCAGCGTCCCCAGCACACCCGCCAGCAGGCCCAGCCACAGGAACAGGCTGCCCCATACCGTGGCCACCTCGGGCGCGGTTTGCCCCAGCGCGCGCAGCACCGCCACGCTCTGCCAGTGGCGCGACAGGTAGCGCCGCACCGCCAGTGCTACGGCTGCAGCCGACAGCGTCACCGACAGGATGGCCGTCAGGCCGAGAAAGCGCCGCGCCCGCTCCAGCGCGCTGCGTACTTCGGGGCGCGCTTCTTCGATGTCCTCCAGCCGCGTGCCGGGCTTGAGCTGCGGCGCCAGCCAGTCGCGGTAGGTCTTGACCTGCGCCGCCTCGCCCGCCAGCAGCAGGCGGTAGCGAATACGGCTGCCGTCCTGCACCAGGCCGGTGGCGGCCAGGTCGGCGTGGTTCAGCAGTACACGGGGGATAAAGTTGAACACGTCGACCGCGCCGTCCGGCTCGCGCAGCACTTCGGCGGCCAGCACAAAGCTGCGGCTGCCCAGGCGCACGCTATCGCCCAGCTGCAGGCCCATCTTTTGCAGCAGGCGCGCATCGGCCCACACCTCGCCCGCCGCCGGGCTGTAGACGCCCTGCTTCACGCCCTGGCGGGTACGAATCTGTACCTCGCCGCGCAGCGGGTAGCCGCTGGCCACGGCTTTCAGGTTGGCCAGCACAGCTTGCTCGCGGGCAAACACCATGGACGGGAAGGTGGCAGTAGCCACCTGCTGCAGCCCCTGCGCCTGCGCGCGCTGCTGCCAGGCGGGCTCGGCCGGGGCGCGGCTGTTCACCACCAGGTCGGCGGCCAACAGCTGGCTGGCCTGCCGCGTGAGCGCGCTGTCGATACGGTCGGCAAAAAAGGCCACGCTGCTCATGGCCGCCACCGCCACCAGCAGCGCCAGCGCCAGCACGGTAAGCTCGCCGGATTTCAGCTCGCGCCGCAGCAGGCGCCAGCCCATCAGCCACGATAGCCCCTTCATGCCTCACTCCGTGCCAGCACACCGGCGCTCAGGCGATACACGGCGGCGCAGCGTGCGGCCAACGTGGTGTCGTGCGTTACCAGCACCAGCGCGGTGCCGGCTTCGGCGTTCAGCTCGAACAGCAGCTCGATGATCTGCTGGCCGGTGGCCGGGTCCAGGTTGCCGGTGGGTTCGTCGGCAAACAGCAGCGCCGGGCGCAGCACAAAGGCGCGCGCCAGCGCTACGCGCTGCTGCTCGCCGCCGGACAGGTGGCGCGGGTAGTGGTCTAGCCGGTGACCCAGGCCCACGCGCTGCAGCATGGCGGCGGCGGCAGGACGGGCGTCGGCACGGCCAGCCAGCTCTAGCGGCAGCATCACGTTTTCCAGCGCGGTAAACTGCGGCATCAGCTGAAAGTTCTGGAAGACAAAGCCCACCTGATCGCGGCGCAGCAAGGCGCGGCCGTCCTCATCCAGCGCGGAGAGCGGCTGGCCGGCCAGCCAGACTTCGCCGGAACTTGCGGCGTCCAGCCCTGCCAGAATCGCCAGCAGGGTGGATTTGCCGCTGCCGCTGGCACCCACAATGGCCACACTCTCGCCGGCGGCCACCGCCAGGCTGGCATCGTGCAGGATGGCCAGCTGCTGACCGTGGTAGCTTACTTGCCGGCTTACTGCCTGGGCGCGCAGAATCGCGCTGTTTACCGAAGAGGATGTCATGTTGATGATCAAGCGCTATGTGTTGTTGGCCTGCCTGTTGGCCGCACCGCTGGCTCAGGCCGGCAAGATTGTGGTGTTCGGCGACAGTATTTCCGCCGCCTACGGGCTAAACCCGGCACAGGGCTGGGTAAGCTTGCTACAAAAGAAACTGGGGCCACAGCACCAGGTTGTCAATGCCAGCCTGAGCGGTGAAACCACCGCCGGTGGGCTGTCGCGCCTGCCAGCCGTGCTGCAGCAACACAAACCGGACGTGCTGGTGCTGGAGCTGGGCGGTAACGACGGCCTGCGCGGCCTGCCGCTAGGCGAGATGCAGACGAATCTGAACCAGATGGTACGCCTGGCGCAAGCGCAAAAAACCCGCGTGCTGCTGGTGGGCATGGCGCTGCCACCAAACTATGGCCCCGAGTACGGCAACAAGTTCCAGGGGGTATTCCGCGAGGTAGCCAGCGCGCGCAAGGCACCGCTGGTGCCCCTGCTGGTGAAGGGCTTCGAGCGCGACCTGGGCAAGTTCCAGCCGGATGGCATCCACCCTGCGGCCAACGCCCAGGGGCAGATGCTGGGTAATGTGTTACCTGCCTTGCTGCCTTTGCTGCCGAAATCCTGACCCTGCCGCTGTTTTCTGCCAGGAACGCAGCGTTTCTGGCCAGGCTTTGCCACATTCATGACATAGCGGTTACGCTGGGGGTGGGCGCTATTGCCTGCCCGGCCTTGCAGCCGGCCCACCTCCCCTCCCACAAGGAACCGTCATGTTGGCCGCACTCGCCCCCACCCTGGGGCGCAAACTGCTTTCCCCTTTCCGCGGCTTGCCCGCGTCTGTTTACATCCAGATTGCCGCCACCCTGATCAACACCATGGGCGGCATAGCCAAGCTGTTCCTGCCGCTGTTTTTCCTGGAGCGCTACCAGCTGCCCTACACCCAGATCGGCCTGCTGATGAGCTGCTACGGCCTGGGCATGTTTGCCGGCTCCTACCTGGGCGGCGCGCTGACCGACCGCTACGACAGCCGCCACCTGGCTACCGCCTTGCTACTGGCCAGCGGCGTGCTCACCCTCAGCCTGGCGTTGCAGCTGCCGGTGTGGGTATACATACCGCTGCTGGTGGCAAGCGGCCTGGCCGACGGCAGCTTCCGCCCCTGCAATATGCGCCTGGTGCTGGAGCCTTGCTCGCCAGCGCAGCGCCCCACGGCGCAGGGGCTGTACCGCATGTCGTTCAACCTGGGAACCTCGCTGGCGGGTATTAGCGGCGGCCTGCTGGTGGCCTACGGCTACCACTGGGTATTCGTGGCGCAGGGCTGTGCCAGCCTGCTGGCCGCACTGTGGGTGTGGGCCGCCTACCGCCGCCTGGGCGGCGCGGCGCCGCTGCATATCGCCAGCCAGCAGGCCGACGAAGGCCAAGCCTCGCCGTGGCGCGATGCGGACTTTCTGCGCTTCATGCTGGGTTTATTGCTGATCGTGGCGGTATTCGACCAGATGTACGGCACCATGGGCCTGTACCTACGCGAGCACTACCAGCTGGGGCCGCAGTGGATCGGCTACCTGTTTACCCTCAACGGGCTGATGGTGGTGGGCCTGCAGGTATGGGTGGCGCGGCGCATCCACCGCTGGGGCATTGTGCGCTGCTCGCATGGGGCGGTGCTACTGCTGGGCGGCAGCTACCTGTTACTGAATATGGGCAGCCACATCGTCTGGCCCATCCTGGCCATGGTGGTGCTGACGCTGGGCGAGGTATTGCTGTCGCCTACGTGGTCTACCGTGGCCATGCAGTGCTCGGAAGGCCGCCAGCGCGGGCGCTACCTGGGCATTTACAGCGCCGGCTGGGGTGGCCGCACACTGTACGCCCCGGCCGCCGGTACCTGGTTTTACGGCCAATACGGCGGGGCCATGCTGTGGTGGGCTTGTGCAGCCCTGGCCCTTATCACGGTGCTGATCCAGCACCGCCCGCTACAGCGCCTGCTGACACGCTAACACGGCACGCCACCATGCAAAAAGCCCCGCTCATGCGGGGCTTTGGCTTTGCTGCGGCCAACCTTACGGCTGGCGGTGCGGGATTACAGGTCTTTGGCGTTCTCTGCCAGGTAGGACGCTACGCCTTCGGCGCTAGCGGTCATGCCTTTTTTGCCTTTGTTCCAGCCAGCCGGGCACACTTCGCCGTGCTCTTCGGTGAACTGCAGGGCGTCAACCATGCGGATCATTTCGTCCACGTTGCGACCCAGCGGCAGGTTGTTTACCACCTGGTGCTGTACCACACCGGCTTTGTCGATCAGGAAGGAGCCACGGAAAGCCACGCCACCGTCAGCTTCTACATCGTAAGCCTTGCACAGTTCGTGCTGGATGTCGGCAACCAGGGTGTAACCCACTTGGCCGATGCCGCCTTTTTCTACCGGGGTATTGCGCCATGCAGCGTGGCTGAACTGGCTGTCGATGGACACGCCGATCACTTCTACGTTGCGGGCTTTGAATTCGGCCAGACGGTGGTCAAAAGCGATCAGCTCGGACGGGCACACGAAAGTGAAGTCCAGCGGGTAGAAGAACACCACGGCGTATTTGCCGGCGGTGGCTTCCTGGAAGGAGTAGTTGTCTACGATCTGACCATCACCCAGTACGGCGGAGAAGGTTTTTTCACCAGCAAAAAACGGGGCTTGTTTGCCTACGAGTACGGCCATGAAGATCTCCTTGGGAAAACATTTATCGTGATAAGGCCGGTTTGCCCGGCTGCTGCGGCGGTTATAAAGCAGGCCTTCGCCTGGCTCAAATTGAAATTGCCAATTCCAGCCATAGCAGATGGCAATCACCGCTACGCTACAGCGCTTAAATGACGCCAGCGTGACCTTTTATCAAGTGGCCACCGCATAAAAAACGGGCCCCGTCGAGGGGCCCGTTGTTGCGCGGATACCGCTTGCGGCCAACCTTAGGCGGCGGGCTCGGCTTTCTGGCGCAGGCGCAGGTTCAGCTCGCGCAGCTGCTTCTCGTCTACCGCGTTCGGTGCATTGGTCAGCAGACACTGTGCACGCTGGGTTTTCGGGAAAGCAATCACGTCACGAATGGATTCGGCACCGGCCATCAGGGTCACCAGACGGTCCAGACCGAAGGCCAGGCCGCCGTGTGGCGGGGCACCGAACTTCAGGTTATCCAGCAGGAAGCCGAACTTGTTCTGCTGCTCTTCCGGGCTGATCTTCAGCGCGGCGAACACTTTTTCCTGTACGGCAGCCTGGTGGATACGCACCGAGCCACCGCCGATTTCCCAACCGTTCAGTACCATGTCGTAGGCACGGGCCAGGCACGCGCCCGGGTCGGTGTCCATCAGGTCTTCGTGGCCTGGTTTCGGGCTGGTGAACGGGTGGTGGCAGGCGGTCCAGCGGTCGGCTTCTTCGTCGTGCTCGAACATCGGGAAGTCCACAACCCACAGCGGGCGCCATTCGCGCACGAAGTAGCCGTCTTTCTCGCCACGCTCGTGGCCGATCTTGATACGCAGCGCGCCGATGGCTTCGTTCACTACTTTGGCTTTGTCTGCGCCAAAGAAGATGATGTCGCCGTTCTGGGCACCGGTACGCTCGATGATGGCTTGCAGGCCGGCGGCGGACAGGAACTTCACGATAGGCGACTGCAGGCCTTCTTCGTTCAGCTTGGTCACGTCGTTAACCTTGATGTAGGCCAGGCCTTTGGCACCGTAGATACCGACGAACTGGGTGTAGTCGTCGATCTCTTTACGCGACAGGGTGGCGCCGTTCGGCACGCGCAGGGCCACGACACGGCCGTTGGCCATGTCGGCGGCGCCGCGGAATACCTTGAACTCTTCCGCCTTCATTACGTCGGTCAGCTCGGTAAACTTCAGGCTCACGCGCAGGTCCGGCTTGTCGGAGCCGTAGTAGAACATGGCGTCGCCGTAGGTCATGCGCGGGAACTTGCCCAGCTCCACGTTCATCACGTCGCGGAAGATTTCCTGCGCCATGTTTTCGGTGATGTCCATGATCTGGTCTTCGTTCAGGAACGAAGTCTCGATATCGATCTGGGTGAATTCCGGCTGGCGGTCGGCACGCAGGTCTTCGTCACGGAAGCATTTGGTGATCTGGTAGTAGCGGTCGAAGCCGGCCACCATCAGCAGCTGTTTGAACAGCTGTGGCGATTGCGGCAGGGCAAAGAATTCGCCCGGGTGTACGCGGGACGGTACCAGGTAGTCGCGGGCGCCTTCCGGAGTGGAGCGGGTCAGCATCGGGGTTTCGATGTCGATGAAGCCCTGTTTGTCCAGGTGATTACGCACACCCATGGCCACGCGGTAGCGCAGGCGCAGGTTTTTCTGCATGGCCGGGCGGCGCAGGTCGATGACGCGGTTGGTCAGGCGCACGTTTTCGGACAGGTTTTCGTCGTCGATCTGGAACGGCGGGGTCGCCGCGGTGTTCAGGATCTCGATGTCCTTGGCCAGGATTTCGATCTCGCCGGAGATCATTTTGCTGTTGGCGGTGCCAGCCGGGCGCTCGCGCACGATGCCGGTAATGGACAGCACAAATTCGTTACGGGCGCTATCGGCGGTCTTGAACGCTTCCGGGGTATCCGGGTCGATCACGACCTGCACCAGACCTTCGCGGTCGCGCAGGTCGATAAAGATCACACCGCCGTGGTCACGGCGACGATGGGCCCAGCCTTTTACGGTAACGGTCTGGCCGAGAAATTTCTTGTCGATAAGTCCGCAATAATCGGTACGCATTGCAATGCCTTTGTGTTGAATTCGTTGATGGATTTCCAGACAGGGAGCGAAGCCGGGTTGGCCGCATGCGGCCAACCCTGTCAATTTCGTTCGTCGCTTTCCTGTTTGCGCACGTCGGCGGGCGCAGGCGGGGCAACCACGCCCATGGAAATCACGTATTTCAGGGCTTCGTCCACGCTCATCTCTAGCTCGCGCGTGTCGCGCTTGTGCACGATGATGAAGTAGCCCGAGGTAGGGTTCGGGGTTGTCGGCACGTACACGCTGACAAAATCCTCTTCACCCAGCTGTTGTTTGACCTGGCCAGCCGGGGTGCCGGTCTGGAACGCTACCGTCCAGGCGTCCTGGTGCGGAAAACGTACCAGCAGCGCCTTGCGGAACGCCTGGCCAGAGTCGGACAGCAGCGTGTCTGACACTTGTTTGACGCTGTTGTAGATGGTGCTGACCACCGGGGTACGGGTAAGGATCAGGTTCCACAGGTCCAGCAGCTTCTGGCCCAGCACGTTGGCCGCCATGAAGCCGGTACCCAGCAGAATGGCAAACGCCAGCACCACGCCCAGCCCCGGAATATCAAAGCCAAACAGGCTTTCCGGGCGCCACATGCGTGGCAGCAGGTTGATGGTCTGATCCAGCGTACCGATGATCAGGTTCAGTACCCATAGCGTTATCGCTACCGGCAGCCAGATCAGCAAACCGGCAGCCAGGTAGCCGCGCAGGGTCATCTTGATATGTTTCATAGGGCCTCAGGCGCAACCGCCACTGCCGCAACCGCCGCCACCACCACAGGCGGGGCCGCTGCCATTTTTGAAATCGGTGACATACCAGCCATTGCCTTTGAGCTGGAAACCCGCCGCAGACAGCTGCTTGCTGTACTGGTTGCTGCCACAGGCCGGGCACTGGGCAATCGGGTCATCGCTCATTTTTTGCAGATGTTCCTTCTGTGCACCACAGGCTTCACAACGGTATTCATAAATCGGCATGTTTTACCACTCCAACCACAACTACGATGACATAATCAGGTAAATATTGCAGTGCATCAAATCGCATCGCAATAAACAGGCTCATGATAATGGGGCCAGATGCACACAACGGCAAGCCTGAACCCGCACAAACGGGTGATTATATCCGACTGATACGCCAATACAAAAATCGGATTCATGGCGGCGCAACATAGGCGCTGCAGCATGGGGCACGCCACCTTCCATCGTTATCCGAACTGGAGTTTGCAATGACCACATCCCACCTGCCGCTCGCCGGCAAACGCGGCCTGATTGTTGGCGTGGCCAACGAACACAGCATTGCCTACGGCTGCGCCAAAGTCATGCGCGAGCTGGGCGCCGAGATTGCCATTACCTACCTGAACGACAAGGCCGAGCGCTTTGTGCGCCCGCTGGCCGAGGGGCTGGATGCCAGCTTGATCCTGCCGCTGGACGTGCAGCAGGACGGCCAGCTGGACACCGTGTTCGATGCGATCCGCGATAGCTGGGGCAGCCTGGACTTCGTGGTGCATTCCATTGCCTTCTGCCCGATGGACGACCTGCACGGCCGCGTAACCGACTGCAGCCGGGACGGCTTCCTGCAAGCCATGCGCGTATCGTGCTACTCCTTTATCGAAATGGCTCGCCTGGCCGAGCCGCTGATGGTGAATGGTGGCGCCCTGCTGACCATGAGCTACTACGGCGCCGACAAGGTCGTAGAAAACTACAACATCATGGGGCCGGTAAAAGCGGCGCTGGAAAGCACCACCCGCTACATGGCTCACGAGCTGGGCAGCAAGGGCATCCGCGTGCATACCATTTCGCCCGGCCCGCTGAAAACCCGCGCGGCCAGCGGTATCGCTCACTTCGACAAGCTGATCGACGACGCCATCGAGCGCGCACCGCAAAACCGCCTGGTGAGCATTGAAGACATCGGCCAGACCGCCGCCTTCCTGGCGTCCGACGCCGCCCGCGCCCTGACCGGCGAGGTCACCTACGTGGATGGCGGCTTCAACATCATGGCGTAAGCCTGCTACCCGGCGTGGCAGGCCGCCTGCCGCGCCGGGTATTGGCAATGGCGGCACCCCACCCATAGCCTGAGGAACCGAGCCATGACCCGCGACGACCACGCCTTTAGTGACATTATCGAACAAGCCCAGAGCAACGGCCCCCGCCCCATGGCCGTGGCCCACCCCTGCAGCCCGGAAGCCCTGTTGGGCGCAGTGGAAGCCGCCGAGCACGGCATTGCCACCCCCATCCTGATTGCGCCGCGCGCCAAGCTGGCCAAACTGGCCAGCAGCATGGACATCGACCTGGGCCGCTTTGAAACCATCGATGCCGAACACAGCCACGCCGCCGCCGAGCGCGCCGTAGAGCTGGTACGCGAAGGGTTTGCCGATAGCCTGATGAAGGGCAGCCTGCACACCGACGAATTCATGAGCGCGGTGCTGGACCGCGTCAAGGGTATCCGTACCGACCGCCGCATCAGCCATGTGTTTGTGATGAAGGTAGAAAGCTACCCGCGCTACCTGTTCATTACCGATGCCGCCGTCAACATCGAGCCCGACCTCACCACCAAGCGCGATATCTGCCAGAACGCCATCGACCTGTGCCACGCCCTGGGCATTGCCCGGCCCAAGGTGGCGATTTTGTCGGCCGTGGAAACCATCAACCCCAAAATCCGCTCTACGCTGGACGCCGCCGCGCTGTGCAAAATGGCCGACCGCGGCCAGATAAAAGGCGCTGTGCTGGACGGCCCGCTGGCATTTGATAATGCGATTTCGCACGCGGCAGCAGATACTAAGGGTATCGAGTCGGATGTGGCGGGCGAGCCGGATATCCTGCTGGTGCCCGACCTGGAGTCCGGCAATATGCTGGCCAAGCAGCTAACCTACCTGGCGGCCGCCGCCAGCGCCGGTATCGTGATGGGCGCACGCGTCCCTATCGTGCTGACCAGCCGCGCCGACGACGCTGCCGGGCGCCTGGCATCGGCCGCGGTAGCCAACCTGTACGCCGCCCACAAGCGCGCAGCCAGCCAGAAAAACACGCCATGACACAAGGGGAAAGCATGGGCAAAGCACTGATCGCCATTAACGCGGGCTCGGCCACGCTGAAATTCCGTGCCTACAGCAGCGACGGCAAAACCCTGCTGGCGCGCGGGATGGTAGACCACTTTGGCCGCGACCATGCCTGCCTGGAGCTGGAAAAAAGCGGCAAGCGCTACACGCAGCCGCTGGGCAGCGGCAACCGTGACGAAAACGTGGCGGCGGTGCTGAACACGCTGGCCGATCACGACCTGATGCCGCTGGCCGTGGCCCACCGCGTGGTACACGGCGGCCTGCATTACCGCAGCCCGGTGGTGATGACGCCCGAGGTGGTAGATGACCTGTCGGCGCTGATCCCGCTGGCGCCGCTGCATCAGCCGGTGAGCCTGTCGGTGATGCATGCCTTTGCCAAGCTGGACCCGCACCTGACCCAGATCGCCTGTTTCGACACCGCCTTCCACTGCGACCAACCTGTGGTGGCCACGCGCTTTGGCATAGCCCGCCACTGGCACGAGCAGGGCTTGCGTCGTTACGGCTTTCACGGCTTGTCCTACGCGGCGATAACGCGGCGCCTGCCCGAGCTGGGCCTGGGAGACAGCAAGGTGGTGGTGCTGCACCTGGGCAGCGGTGCCAGCGCCTGCGCCATTCATGCCGGGCAAAGCGTGGCCTCCAGCATGGGGTTTTCCGCGCTGGACGGGCTGATGATGTCCACCCGCCCTGGCACGCTGGACCCGGAGGTGGTGCTGTACTGGATGGAACACGAAGGCATGGACATTGCCGCCGTACGGCAAGAGCTGTACAAGCAGTGCGGGCTGTATGGTGTGTCTGGCGGCCTGTCCAGCGATATGCGCGAGCTGCTGCAGTCCAAGACCGATGAAGCACGCGAGGCGGTGGAGCTGTTCTGCTACCGCGCCGCGCGCGAGGTCGCCTCGCTGGCTACCGCCATGAAGGGGCTGGACGCCATTGTGTTTACCGCCGGTATTGGCGAACGCTCGCCGGAAATCCGCAGCCGCATCCTGAAACAGCTGGCGTGGCTGGGGTTCGAGGCGGACCTGGCGGCCAACCTGGCGCAGTCCTACCGCATTACCGGCCCGGCCAGCCCCCTGCACGCCTACGTGATGGCTACCGACGAAGAAGGCGAAATGGCACGCGAAGCGGCGGCGCTATTGTGCGGGGATGTCGAACTGTAAGCCCTGCCGGCCAGCCCGCCAGGGTTGGCCGCATGGCCTAGTTGCTCAGCCAGTCGGTCATCATCAGGCCAAAGCCGACGCCACGCGAGTGGTGGTTGTAATCCAGCAGTGACTCGCCGTAGCCGTCATACGCCTGCACATAAGCACGCAAACGGCCGGCTACCGGGAAAGTCCAGTCCAGCTGCAGCGCGCCCTTGCCGCTACGCGGGTTATAGCGTGCGGTAGCGCCCAGGGTGTGGCGGTTCCAGCGGTACACCGCCTGCACATCGCCGTGCCCCATATAGCGCAGCAGGTCGGGGTTATCGTCATCCTGTTTGTTTTCCGGCAAGCGGTACCACCAGCGCCCGGTCAGCGACAAGTTGCCATTTTCGGCACCGGCCATGGCGTAGACACGGTTCCAGCTGCGCGATAGCGGGTCGGTCTGGCCATTGGACTGGTGTAACACCCCTACCCCGGCCATGCGTAGCTGCCAGTCACCCAGGCGCAGGTTTTTAGGTAGCGGCGTCGTCAGCATCAGCTCCGGTTCGTAGTCGGTTTCGCGAAACGGCGACGACTGTTTCTTGTTGTACATCTGCCAGTGCGACTGCTGGGTATAGCCAAACCACAGGTCCGCCGGCGTACCCAGCACGTTTTCCCACATCTTGCTCTTGAACGATATCTGGTACTTCACCTCGACATTGCTCATTTTCTGGCCAAACAAGGTCACCGGCTCTTGCGTGGGCGAGCCAGGCCGCACATTGGGCGACGCCTGGTACCACGCCGGCAGCATGTAAGTCGGCTTGTGTGCCCGCAGCACAAAGGTACCCAGTTTGTTGTCTTCGTCCAGGTCCCACTGATTGGACAAGGTACTGTGCTGGCTGCTGGTGATCAGCGGCGGATGGGCGCTGCTAGCGGGTGCGGCCAAGTCGGGCGGTGGCAATGTTGCCGCCAGCGGTGCCACCACCGGGGCGGCAGGCGGCACAGGGTTGGCCGCAGCGGCCAGCTGGTCGTAACAGGCCAGGCGGGCAGCAGGCTCGGCCAGGGCAGCACACTGTTGCAGGCTGGCCGGGCTACCGTTGTCGGCCCAGGCCAGCGGCGACAGCAGCAGGGGAAGCAGTTTTCGCATCATGTGATTGGCACGCTTTTTAAAGAGGTGACAGACCGCCAGGCCATGGCAAAGTGCCAGCCCAGAAACACAAAAGGCCCCGCGAATGCGGGGCCCTTGCGTATTCTTTGCCATTACAGCAGATTAGGCAGCCATTGCCTTGATCTGTGCGGACAGACGGCTCTTGTGACGAGCTGCCTTGTTCTTGTGGAACACGCCTTTGTCAGCCAGACGGTCGATTACCTTGGTCGAAGCCTGGTATACAACCTGAGCAGCGGCTTTATCGCCAGCTTCTACGGCTTTGATAACTTTCTTAACTGCAGTGCGGAATGCAGTACGCAGGCTGGCGTTGTGCGCGCGCTGCTTGAGAGCCTGGCGTGCACGCTTGCGAGCTTGTGCGCTGTTAGCCATGTGTTTCTCCTGATGAGCGGAATCTGAAACCGGCGATTCTAAGCCTTAACATCTGGTTTTGCAACAACAATCCCCCCCGCGTAAACTGTGGGCCTGAATACTCCAATTTACTGTCTGATTTTACCCAAGAATGAACCTACTTAACGCGCTGGCAAAAGTCAGCAGCATGACCATGGTTTCGCGTGTTCTGGGCTTTGTACGCGACGCCATCATTGCCCGCGTATTTGGTGCGGGGCTCGCTACCGATGCCTTTTTCGTGGCTTTCAAATTGCCCAACCTGCTGCGCCGCATTTTTGCCGAGGGCGCGTTCTCGCAGGCCTTCGTGCCGGTACTGGCCGAGTTCAAAGAACAGCGTGGCGAGGCCGAAACGCGGGTGTTCCTGTCGCACATAACCGGTACGCTCACCGTCGTACTGATGGCCGTTACCGCGCTGGGCATGTTGGCCGCACCGTGGATTATCTGGCTCACCGCCCCGGGTTTTGCCAGCAACCCGGACAAGGTCGCGCTCACCAGCGACCTGCTGCGCATCACATTCCCTTATATATTGTTCATTTCGCTGTCGTCGCTGGCCAGCAGCGTGCTCAATACCTGGAACCGCTTTTCGGTCCCGGCGTTTACCCCCACGCTGCTGAACGTGTCGTTCATTCTGTTTTCGCTGCTGCTGGCCGACTATTTCAACCCGCCGGTGCTGACCCTGGCGTGGGCGGTATTCTTTGGCGGCATCGCGCAGCTGGCCTACCAGCTGCCGCACCTGAAAAAACTGGACATGCTGCCCATGCCGCGGCTGAACCTGCGCGATGCTGCGGTATGGCGGGTGATCCGCCAGATGGGCCCGGCTATTTTTGGGGTGTCTATTGCGCAGATCTCGCTGGTGATCAACACCATCTTCGCGTCCTTCCTGGTATCCGGCAGTGTGTCGTGGATGTATTACGCCGACCGCCTGATGGAGTTCCCCACCGGCGTGCTAGGCGTGGCGCTGGGCACCATCCTGCTGCCGTCGCTCTCGCGGCACGCCGCACGTGGCGCGGCCAGCGCCGGCGAGTTCAGCCAGCTGCTGGACTGGGGTATGCGCCTGTCGCTGCTGCTGGCTATTCCTTCCAGCGTGGGGCTGGCAGTGCTGTCACAGCCGCTGATCGCCACCCTGTTCATGTACGGCAAATTCAGCGCCCACGACGCCGCCATGACGCAGCAGGCGCTGGTTGCCTATTCAGTAGGCCTGCTGGGGCTGATTCTGGTGAAGGTACTGGCACCGGGCTTTTACGCGCGCCAGAACATCAAGACTCCGGTAAAGATCGCCCTGGTCACCCTAGCCGCCACCCAGCTGATGAACCTGGCCTTTATCGGCACGCTCAAACACGCCGGGCTGTCGCTCTCCATTGGCCTGGGCGCCTGCCTGAATGCCGGCCTGCTGTACTACCAGCTGCGCAAGCACGCCATCTACCAGCCCGCTGCGGGCTGGCCGGCCTTCCTGCTCAAGCTGCTGCTGGCGGTAGTGGTCATGGCGGCCACCCTGCTGGCGCTGCAGCACGTATTGCCCATCAACTGGCACGGCCATAGCTGGCAGCGCGTGATGTGGCTGAGCGTGCTGGTGGCCGCCGGTGCCATCGCCTACTTTGCCGCGCTGCTGGCCATGGGCATACGCCCGCGCCAGTTCATGCGCCGCACCACCTGATGCCCCGGCAAGCCCAGCCGGCTTGCCTACAATAAAGCTGGCGGCGGCCCCACCGGGTACGCTGCAGCACGAGGACCCATCATGACCCCGACTTACACCCCGGAATTTTCGCCACTCGGCAAAAAAGTAGACTACCAGGACCAGTACGACAACAGCCTGCTGTTCCCCATTGCCCGTCAGCAAAAACGTGACGAAATCGGCGTGGCCGCCGATGCCCTGCCCTTTGTCGGCGTCGACCTGTGGACCGGCTTCGAGCTGTCCTGGCTGAACGCGCGCGGCAAGCCGCAGGTGGCCATTGCCACCTTCCGCATCCCGGCCGACAGCCCAAATCTGGTGGAGTCCAAATCGTTCAAGCTGTACCTGAACAGCTATAACCAGACGCGCATTGCCAGCTGGGAACAAGTCCAAGCGCAGCTGGCCATGGACCTGTCCAACGCTGCGGGCGGCAAGGTTGAGGTAAGCCTGCTGGCCCCGGCCGACTTTGGCCGCGAGCAGATGGCCGAGCTGGCGGGTGAGAGTATCGACGAGCTGGATATCGAGATCGACAGCTACGCGCCCTGCCCGCAGGCGCTGCACGCCGACGCGGCCAACGTGGTCAGCGAAACCTTGTGCTCGCAGCTGCTCAAATCCAACTGCCTGGTTACCGGCCAGCCCGACTGGGGCAGCGTGCAGATCAGCTACACCGGCCCGCGCATCGACCGCGAAGCCCTGTTGCGCTACCTGATCGGCTTCCGCCAGCACAACGAATTCCACGAGCAGTGTGTGGAACGCATCTTTACCGACGTACTGACAGCCTGCGCCCCACAGCGCCTTACCGTGTACGCACGCTACACCCGCCGCGGCGGCCTGGACATCAACCCGTGGCGCACGAACGATGCTGCCGCCGTACCGCCGGCCAACACCCGCACCGCGCGCCAGTAACAAGGTTGGCCGCAAGCGGATTTGATACACTGATGTTTTGTTTTTTCGCCACGAAAGCACACAGAAAACACGGCATAGCCCAGGGCCTTTTGCCTGCCTCGCGGCCTGTCGTGCGCTCCGTCAGCCTCCGTGGCGCTCTGTCTTTTCATACTGAAACTAGGTAAACCATGGCTCAATACGTGATGTCCATGCTCCGCGTGAGCAAGATCGTCCCCCCCAAGCGCCAGATCATCAAGGACATTTCCCTGTCCTTCTTCCCCGGCGCCAAAATCGGCCTGCTGGGCCTGAACGGCGCCGGTAAATCCACCGTGCTGCGCATCATGGCCAATGTGGACAAAGAATACGACGGCGAAGTACAGCACCTGGCCGGCGTGAAAATCGGCTACCTGCCGCAAGAGCCGCAGCTGGACGCCGACAAAACCGTGCGCGAAGAAGTAGAAAGCGGCATGGGCGACGTCATGGGCGCGCAAAAGCGCCTAGAAGAAGTCTACGCAGCGTATGCCGAGCCGGACGCCGACTTTGACGCCCTGGCCGAAGAACAAGCCCGCCTGGAAGCCATCATTTCTGCCGGTGCCGGCGACAACATCGAACTACAGCTGGAGCTGGCCGCCGACGCGCTGCGCCTGCCGCCGTGGGACGCCAAGATCGGTCCGCTGTCCGGCGGTGAAAAACGCCGCGTCGCCCTGTGCAAACTGCTGCTGTCGCAGCCGGACATGCTGCTGCTGGACGAACCGACCAACCACCTGGACGCCGAATCGGTAGAGTGGCTGGAGCAGTTCCTGGTGCGCTTCCCCGGCACCGTCGTCGCCGTGACCCACGACCGCTACTTCCTGGACAACGCCGCCGAATGGATTCTGGAGCTGGACCGCGGCGAAGGCATCCCGTGGAAAGGCAACTACTCCAGCTGGCTGGAGCAGAAGGAAGCCCGCCTGCAGCTGGAAAGCAAGCAGGAAGGCGCCCGCATGAAGGCCATGAAACAGGAGCTGGAGTGGGTACGCCAGAACCCGAAAGGCCGCCAGGCCAAATCCAAAGCCCGCCTGGCCAAGTTCGAAGAGCTGTCCAGCCACGAATACCAGAAGCGCAACGAAACCCAGGAAATCTTCATCCCGGTCGCCGAGCGCCTGGGTAATGAAGTGATCGAGTTTGAAAACGTGAGCAAGGGCTTTGGGGACCGCCTGCTCATCGACAACCTGAGCTTCAAGGCCCCTGCCGGTGCCATCGTGGGCATCATCGGCCCCAACGGCGCGGGTAAATCCACGCTGTTCAAGATGATTGCCGGCAAAGAACAGCCGGATGCCGGTACCGTGAAAATCGGCCAGACCGTGCAAATGGCCTTTGTCGAGCAACACCGCGACAGCCTGGAAGCCGACAAGACCGTCTTCGACGACGTGTCCGGCGGCCTGGACCTGATCAACGTTGGCCGCTTCGAGATGTCCAGCCGTGCCTATCTGGGCCGCTTCAACTTCAAGGGCGCCGACCAGCAGAAAAAAGTGGGCATGCTGTCCGGTGGCGAACGCGGCCGCCTGCACCTGGCCAAGACGCTACTGAAAGGCGGCAACGTGCTGCTGCTGGATGAACCGTCCAACGACCTGGACGTGGAAACCCTGCGCGCACTGGAAGACGCCCTGCTGGAGTTTGCCGGCACCGTGTTCGTGATCAGCCACGACCGCTGGTTCCTGGACCGTATCGCCACCCACATCCTGGCGGCGGAAGGCGAATCGCAATGGACGTTCTTTGACGGCAACTACCAGGAGTACGAAGCCGACAAGAAACGCCGCCTGGGCGAAGAAGGTGCCAAGCCCAAGCGTATCCGTTACAAGCCGGTCATTCGCTAAGCCTGATGCGGCCAACGTTGGCCGCAAAAGCAAAAAAAGCCCGCGGTTGCGGGCTTTTTTCTTGTCTGGACCGGATATCAGGCAAAGATGGTCGGCTCTTGCAAGTCGCCGATCTTGGCAAAGTTGGTGGGCTGTTCCAGATCGCCGATCTTGGCGAAGTTGGTTGGTTGTTCCAGATCGCCGATCTTGGCGAAGTTGGTTGGCTGTTCCAGATCACCGATCTTGGCAAAGTTGGTTGGCTGTTCCAGATCACCGATCTTGGCAAAGTTGGTTGGCTGTTCCAGATCGCCGATCTTGGCGAAGTTGGTTGGTTGTTCCAGATCACCGATCTTGGCAAAGTTGGTTGGCTGTTCCAGATCACCGATCTTGGCGAAGTTGGTTGGCTGTTCCAGATCACCGATCTTGGCAAAGTTGGTTGGTTGTTCCAGATCACCGATCTTGGCGAAGTTGGTTGGCTGTTCCAGATCACCGATCTTGGCAAAGTTGGTTGGTTGTTCCA
>JAIYAC010000016.1 GCA_027489245.1 Neisseriaceae bacterium
TATTCTACGTGAGCGGTGTTAATGGTAATACCGCGAGCTTTTTCTTCTGGCGCGCTGTCGATCTGGGAGTAGTCTTTAGCTTCGCCGCCGAATTTCTTGGACAGAATGGTGGTGATAGCTGCAGTCAGAGTGGTCTTACCATGGTCCACGTGACCGATGGTGCCAACGTTTACGTGCGGCTTGGTCCGCGCAAACTTTTCTTTTGCCATGGCAAATTCCCTGATAACGAATAAAGTCTACATTTAAATGATGGTGCTCATGGGCGGAATTGAACCGCCGACCTCTCCCTTACCAAGGGAGTGCTCTACCCCTGAGCTACATGAGCTTCACATACAAACCATTCAACAACCTGGAGCGGGTGAAGGGAATCGAACCCTCGTCGTAAGCTTGGAAGGCTTCTGCTCTACCATTGAGCTACACCCGCCTACGATCCGGACGACTTCACAATCTTGCCGCCAAGATGCATAGCAACTGGTGGGGGGAGAAGGATTCGAACCTTCGAAGGCTGAGCCGTCAGATTTACAGTCTGATCCCTTTGACCGCTCGGGAATCCCCCCGTGAAGAAGCCCGAATAGTATAGACACCTTGCCGGTGCGTCAATAGCTTTTTCGAGAATTTTTCTAAATTTCCAAGCAAAAGCCCCGCACATGGCGGGGCTTTGTTGCGAATCAGTCACTTAGCCTCAGGCCTTGCCAGTGATGATCAGGTATTTTTTGTGCAGCTCTTCCTGGGTTTCCGGGCGATCCGGGTCCAGGGGGATGCAATCTACCGGACAGACTTGCTGGCACTGCGGCTCGTCATAGTGGCCAACGCA
This sequence comes from Neisseriaceae bacterium, assembly GCA_027489245.1. Taxonomy (GTDB): domain Bacteria; phylum Pseudomonadota; class Gammaproteobacteria; order Burkholderiales; family Chromobacteriaceae; genus Vogesella. The sequence goes on from JAIYAC010000016.1 coordinate 815, forward strand.
CTGCGTGCACAGGTTCGGGTCGATCTGATAGATCTCTTCACCCTGCGAAATCGCGTTATTCGGGCATTCCGGCTCGCAAACATCGCAGTTGATGCACTCGTCGGTAATAATCAAAGCCATAGTAATTTCCTCAAGTATTCCACATTGTGAATTCTGTCACTCACCCCTCGCACAAGCAAGTTCGCGGGGTTATATCTTTATTCGTGCGATTCTGCACGCAACAGCCATGAATGCACCTTGCCCGCGCGTAGGCTGCGTTCCACTTGCCAACCCGGAAACGCGCACTGCTGCGGCGTCTCGATATAGAGCTTGCCACCTGGCGCCAGAATGGCGGCCAACTGCGGCAGCACTTGTTCAAGCAGTGCACTCTGGTACGGCGGGTCGACAAAGATCACATCAAACTGTTCGCGGCAGGTTTTCAGATACGCCAGCGCATCCTGCACCAGGATCTCGATTTCTGTGGCCGCCAGCAGCTGCTTGTTCTTTTGCAGCACCACCGCCACCGGACGCATCTTTTCTACCAGCACCACACGCGGCGCTTCGCGTGAAGCCGCCTCGAAACCCAGCGCGCCACTGCCGGCAAACAAATCCAGGCAACGCTTGCCATACAACTCCTGCCCCAGCCAGTTGAACAGGGTTTCACGCACGCGATCCGGGGTTGGCCGCAAACCTTCTGCTTCTGGCACGTCCAGTAAGCGTCTGCGGTATTTGCCACCGATGATACGAACCTTGTTGCGCTGCTGCGTCATGCATCCTCCTGAATTCAAGGGCAGAATTCTACATCGTCAACGCCGCGCCGTCCCAACTGTTGACACAGGCCGTCGTTAGCGGCTTATGCCTTATATATACATTCTGGCGTTTTGCGATTTGTTGATACGTCATTCCCCCGTACATAGCGGTTTTAAGGCTACAATCTGGCTTTATTTTGTGCGCAGATTCCACAAGCATGTTCAGCTTCTTCAAGAAAAAGACCCCGCCAGCCGATACCGCCACCACCCAGCAGGTTGCGGAGCCCGTGTCGATCGAACCTACCGCCCCAGCTACGGTAACCGCACCTGAGGCACCGGCAGTGACACAGGAGGCCGTCCCCGCCCCCGCCGAAGCCCCGCGCAAAGCCAGCTGGACCGAGCGCCTGAAGGCAGGCCTGTCCAAAACCCGCGACAAACTGGGCAAGCAGCTCGCCACGCTATTTGGCGGCGGCAAGATTGATGAAGACCTGTACGAAGAGCTGGAAACGGTACTGCTAACCGCCGATATGGGCGTGGATGCCACCAACCACCTGCTGAAAGACGTACGCGACCGCGTGAGCCTGAATGGCCTGAAAGACGCCAGCGAACTGAAGGGTGCCCTGAAGTCGTCCCTGGGCGAGCTGATCGGCCCGCTGGAGGTACCGCTGGATACCGCGGGCAAAAAGCCTTTCGTGATCATGATGGTGGGCGTTAACGGCGCGGGCAAGACCACCTCTATCGGCAAACTGGCCAAATACTTTCAGAGCCAGGGCAAGAGCGTGTTGCTAGCTGCCGGCGATACCTTCCGTGCCGCCGCACGCGAACAGCTGATGGCGTGGGGCGAGCGTAACAACGTGACCGTGATTGCCCAGCAAAGCGGTGACGCAGCCGCCGTCTGTTACGACGCCATCCAGGCCGCAACGGCACGCGGCATCGATATCGTACTGGCCGACACCGCAGGCCGCCTGCCAACGCAGCTGCACCTGATGGAAGAAATCAAGAAGGTGAAGCGCGTGATCCAGAAGGCCATTCCGGACGGCCCGCACGAAGTCATGCTGGTGCTGGATGCCAATATTGGCCAGAACGCTATTAATCAGGTTATCGCGTTTGACGATGCCCTGGGCCTGACCGGCCTGGTACTCACCAAGCTAGACGGCACCGCCAAGGGTGGCGTGATTGCCGCCATCGCCAAGCAGCGCCCGGTGCCACTGCGCTTTATCGGCGTGGGCGAGAGCATCGACGACCTGCGCCCGTTCCAAGCTGGCCCGTACATCGATGCGCTGTTTGACTAGACCCGCTTGCTGCGGCCAACCTTTGCCCCAGATGAGGAGGCGCAATGATCCAGTTTGAACAGGTGAGCAAACGCTACCCGGGCGGGCACGATGCGCTCAAGAACCTGTCGTTCACGATAGACAGCGGCGAGATGCTGTTTCTGGCCGGCCACTCCGGCGCGGGTAAAAGCACACTATTAAAGCTGATTTCCGGCATAGCGCGCGCCACCAGCGGCAATGTCCTGGTGAACGACCAGAACCTGAGCCGCCTGCGCCCCAGCCAGCTGCCCTACGTGCGCCAGCATATCGGCATCGTATTCCAGGACCACAAGATCCTGTTCGACCGCAGCGTGTTCGATAATGTCATGCTGCCGCTGGATATTATCGGTTTTGACCGGCGCGATGCGGCACGCCGCGTGCGTGCGGCACTGGACAAAGTAGGCTTGCTGGGCAAAGAAAAAGTGATGCCGGTACGGCTGTCCGGCGGTGAGCAGCAGCGGCTGTGCATCGCCCGGGCCGTGGTACACCGCCCCAGCATTCTGCTAGCCGACGAACCGTCGGCCAACCTGGACCGCGCCTACGCCCTGGACATCATGGAGCTGTTCAAATCCTTCCATCAGGTAGGCGTTACCGTCATCGTCTCGGCGCACGACGAAACGCTGATGGAAGACTACGGTCGCCGCATTATCCGCCTGCGCGAGGGCCAGTTTGCCTCATGAAACATTACTTCTACCTGCACTGGCAGGACGCCCGCCTTGCCCTGCTGAAAATGCTGCGCCAGCCCATTGGCAGCCTGTTGAACCTGCTGATGCTGGCCATCGCCCTGTCGCTGCCGGTGTCGCTATATCTGGCCGCCACCAGCGTGCAAGCCTGGGTGGGCAAGCTGACCGCCACACCGCAAATTACCCTGTTCATGGAGCTCTCTACCGAGCAAGCCGACCTGGCCGCGGTACAAGCCAGCCTGCAGAGCCACCCGCGCGTGGCCAGCTTCAGCTTCATCTCGAAAGAAGCCGCGCTGCAGCAGCTGGAGCAGCGTAGCGGCATGAGCGGCATTGGCGAAGGCCTGGGTAGCAACCCCCTGCCCCACGCTTTTGTGGTGCAGCCCAAAGCCGATGCCACACCGGAAGCACTGGAAATGCTACAACGCGAGCTTTCCGGCTTGCCGATGGTCGAGCAAGCCCAGTTTGATGCAGCATGGGCCAAACGCCTGCACGGCCTGCTGGAGCTGGCCATGCAATTGGCTTGGTTCCTGGGTATCAGCTTTGGCCTGGCGCTGGTGCTGATTACCCATAACAGCATCCGCATGCAGATACTGGCCCGCCAGGAAGAAATCGAAGTCGCCAAACTCATTGGTGCCACCGATAGCTTTATCCGCCGCCCCTTCATGTACTACGCGGTGTGGCAAGGCCTGCTCAGCACCCTATGCTGCTGGGCCTTGTGCAGCGTGTTTGTGGCGCAAGCCGCGCCTGCCTTGAATGGTTTTGCCCAGCTCTACAGCGAAAGCATTACCCTGCGCAGCCTGTTGCCTGGCGAGCTGCTGATGTTGGCCGCAAGCAGCATTGCACTAGGGATTGTGGGCGCCCGCCTGGCCGCAGGCCACTATCTGCGCCGACTGCGCGCCCGCTAAGGCGCTATCACCATCATAAATAAATGCCATCGCCGGGAACCTGTGCACTTCTGGCACTCTCATACCGGGAGTGCTAAGATCAAGCTCAGGTTTCCACAAGGATAATCAGCGTATGACCACGATTGCTTTGCCCGTACTCTCTGCCAACGGCAGCCTGGAGCAGTATATCCAGACCGTCAACAGCATCCCCATGCTTACGCCGGAAGAAGAGTTCGAGCTTGCCACGCGCCAGCAGGAACAAGGCGACCTGGAAGCAGCCAAACGGCTGGTGCTGTCGCACCTGCGCGTCGTGGTGTCCATTGCCCGCGGCTACTCTGGCTATGGCCTGCCGCAAGCCGACCTGATTCAGGAAGGCAATATCGGCCTGATGAAGGCGGTAAAGCGCTTTGAGCCTACCCGTGGCGTGCGCTTGTTCTCGTTTGCCGTGCACTGGATCAAGGCCGAAATTCACGAGTTCATCTTGCGAAACTGGCGCCTGGTGCGCATTGCCACCACCAAGCCGCAGCGCAAGCTGTTCTTTAACCTGCGCAGCATGAAGCAGGGTTTTTCAGCGCTATCCGAAAAAGAAGCGCAGGCCATCGCCGAACAGCTGGGTGTGAAGCCGGAAGAAGTGCGCGAGATGGAAACGCGCATGAGCGGCCAGGATATGGCCCTGATGGCCGATGACGGCGACGACGAAGGCTTTGCTCCGATCGACTGGCTGGCCGACAGCCACCACGAGCCTACCCGCGCTATGGAACGCCACGCACTGGACACACTGCAAGGCGAAGGTATCGAACACGCACTGGCCACGCTGGACCCGCGCAGCCGCCGCATTATCGAGGCACGCTGGCTAGCCGATGATAGCGGTGCCACCCTGCACGACCTGGCCGCCGAGTTTGGCGTATCTGCCGAGCGTATTCGCCAGATCGAAGCCAAGGCGCTGGGCAAGATGAAGGCGGCGCTCAGCCACGGTGTCGTGATCGACGCCTGATCGCCACCGGTTAGCGCAATAAAACAAAGCCCGCTTTCACAAGCGGGCTTTTTCATGGGCATCAAGCCACCTCACGGTGGCGTTGAACTATCGGTACTGTGGAGGCAATTTATCCGTCGCAGCTTGCGCCATGGCGCGCAGACGTGCCCAAGCCGGCTCGTTTTCGTCCAGCTCAGCCAAGAAGTCGGGCGCGTAGGTCGGAAAGGACGCCAAAGCCAGGCTGAAGGTATGCGCCGCCTTGTCTTGCTCGCCCGCCAGGGCCTCCATCTGCGCCTTGCGCCGCAGCACGTCCGGGTACGGCCGGAACGCAGCCATCCGTTCCAGCCAGTGGCGCTGTGTTTTCAAGGCCTGCGGGGTCGGAGTGATGACATCATCCAGCAGGCCCAGCGCGTGCGAGGCAAACATAGGCTCATGGCGGATGATCTCTTCCAGTCGCTGCTGCTGGCGCTGGGTAGTGGGGTAATACAAGCCCTGCATCTCGCGATAACGCCAGCTACCGTAGGCCGCCAACAGCAGCAAGGCTACGGCCAAGACGGCGTACACCGGTGCAACCCAGCGCAGCGGCGCTTCTTCTGTTTCGGGCGCCAGCGCCAGCATCATCACCAGCACGGCAGGAAAGTACAGGTACCACAGCGGGTACTCCAGCATGCTGTGGATGAGTGTGACGGCCATGATGGCCAGCGGTACCAGATGTACCGGCTCCACACGGCGGCCAAAGTACGGCCAGGCTGCCCAGACAAAACCGAGCAACGCACACAGCGTACCAGCCAGCCCCATCTCGGCCAGCAACTGAAATACCAGGTTGTGGGCGTTGGCAAACAGGCCGCTATTAACGCCGGCATTGGCAAACTGCGGCAACATCTGCAAACGCACGCTTTCTGAAGCGTATTGGTACCAGCCAAAGCCGTAGCCAGGGTGCTCGATAAACACGATCCAGGCCTTGCCCCACTCGGCCAGGCGCCGCGCGCCCATGCCGTCGCTGTTTGCGGCCAACCTTTCTAGGCCACTGGCCGCGACAGGGCCATGCAGCAGGGGCGCCAGCAGCTTCTCGCCCAAGGGCAAGGCAAACTGCATCGCCACCATCAGCGCCACCGCCAGCCACATCACACGCATCATTTTGGCCGACTGCGGCACGCGCAAACGCCAGTGCCACCAGCCCGCCAGCACGGCCAGGGCAAAGGCGTACAACAGCACCGTACGCGAGCCGGCAAAGGCAATCGACAGCGATAGCCAGGCAATCGCCAGCCACAGCCGGCGCTGCGCCAGCTGGCCGCTGGCCAGCAACCAAGCCGCTGCCACCACGCCCCAGGTCAGGTAGTGCGCATACTGGTTACGCTGGCCGATATGGCCGAACACATTGGTCGTAGGGTGGCTGCTGTCGTAGAACAATACGCCACCCATGGCCTGCGCCAAACCGGTGACCTGCGCCAAGCCAATCAGCGACTGCAACAGCGTACCGATCAGGATCGCGTGGCACAAAAAGGTCGTCAGTGCCACCGTCCCCCAGCGCACGCGCAAGCGCACCACGGCCAGAGCCAACACGGACAGCGCCACGAAAGCCAGCGCGGTAGCCTGGTTCAGCCCGGGAAACAGCACCGGCACAAACCAGGGCTGCAACGCCCACACCAGCCCCATGGCCATCATCCAGATGCTGGCGCGCGGCCAGGGCAAGGGGGCGGATGGCAGCAACAAACCCGCCATGGCGGCACAGCACACCACGGTGATTTCGCCCCACCACTGCGGCAAAGGCAGAAAGTGAAAACGCGACAGAAAAGGAAAAATAGTGATCGCGGCCAACAATAAGGCCGCAATACGGACACGCTTGGTGTCACCCATCAGAAAAGCAGACATGAATCACGCTCACCGGCGCTAGCAAAGGCCGAAGCATAGCCGATGCCAGGCTGGTGAGCAAAAACAGCTAGTTAAAGTGCGGCAACTGCGGCGAACGCACGGGCAAGCCCGTGGTGACCTGGCGCACCAAGGCAGCATCCCCCTTGCGTTGCTGCGTTGCGGCACCCATGGCCGCTTTATCCAGCAGGGGTTGCAGACGGGTATCGCCACTGTTGGCGATCACCATGGCACAACGCGGTGCATCGTACGGATAAGCTGCCAGTAGCATGTTCAAGCTATCCTGCGCCTTATCCGCCTGGGCAGACCACTGCTGTAGCATGGCCAGCTTGCACAGCAACATGGGGTAAGGCCGGTACGCTACCAGCTCCTCATGGTGGCGCAGCTTGATCGCCAACTGGTTGGGTGATGGCACCAGGAAGTTGCTCAGCATCAGCTCGGACTCGAAGCGCCAGAACGGGTTGGCCGACAGGCTGATCAACTGCTCGATCTGCTGCTGGTTCTGCTTGATATCACGCGTCGGGTTCTGGCTACCCACCAGCAGCGGAAACACCATCGCCCCCTTGGCGACATACAACAGCGTAGCCACGCCCAGAATCACCGCACCTACCCTGCGCATGCTGGCACGCAAGGCAAGCTCCACACCCGCTTTCGGCGACAAAGCCAGTACCACAAAGAAGGCAAAGGTAAACGGCAGATACCACAACGGGTACTCAAACATGGAATGCCCCAGCGTAATGGCACCCATCAACAGCAGGAAAGCGTTCTCTGCCGTGGCATGCTGGCACTGCAGATAAGGCCATAGCGCCCCTGCCACCACCGCTGCGGCCAGCAGTGTGGCCGGTACGCCGGTTTCTGCAACCAACTGGGTGATCAGATTGTGGCTATGGGTAAACAGGCTGCTTTCCGGCACCTTGGGCAGACCGCCGAAAGTTTCCAGCCACACAGACTGGTAGCCGTAACCGCCGTACCCGGTACCCAGCCACGGGTAGGCTTGCACGATCTCCCAGCATTTGGCCCACTCCACGCGGCGGCGCGCGCCAAAACCCGCCTCGCCAATGCGATCCAGACCAGAGCCAATATCCAGACCAAACAGCCACTGCGCCACAGGCTTGCCAGTAAACTGAAAAAACACCACGGCGGCGGAGGCCCACAGCAAGGCCCGACCAATATACAGCTGCGGTGCACGGCGTTGCCACAAGACACCGGCCAAAGCCATTGCCCCAGCATAGGCCAACGGCAAGCGCCCGCCAGACCATGCCGCAAGCAAGGCAAGAAAAACGATAACAAGCGCTGCCAGAATTACAGGCAAGCGCTGCCGGCTCCACAGGTAAGCGGCCGCCACCACGCCCCAGGTCAGTACATGGGCGAACTGGTTACGCTGGCCGGTATTCCCCATTACTTCGCGCCCGTTAAATACTAGCCAGCCATCTGCCAGTGGCGCCCAGCCAGCAATTTGCGCTACGCCAATCAGCGCTTGTAGCACAGCCCCCGCCAGCACCGCATAGGCCAGCCAGCCTACAAGGCGCTCTCTGCCCAGGTGCTGTTGCTGCGCCGCCAGCAGGCAGGCACCCAGTGCGACCAACAGCACGGCAAACAGCTCAAACGGCAGCATACCTGCGCTGTGCTGCTGGTAGCGCCACAAGCTGCCTAGCCATAGCAGCAACCACCACAAGGCAAAGCCCGGCACAAACCAGGGTACGGTGGTAAAACGGGCCTGATCGCGCCGCGCCAGCCAGCTAGCCAGTAAAAACGGTATGGCAACCAACGCCAGTGTCAGCGCATTCGTCCACCAATCTTGCACGGGACTGTAGCGGGCAAAGTTCAGCAGAGGCAGGCTGTAGACCAGCAGTAGAGGAAGCAGAATCGCAGTTAGTGGCATAAGCTCTGGCAATGAAAAAAGGAGTGTTTGCACACTCCTTTGGTTAAATCAGACTACGGTATTAGCGGCAGTTGGATGGTACAAACTTGGTATCCATTGTAACAACTGGCGTTACAGCAGTGACACCTGAACCAACCGTAACCGAGCACCCCCATTGGATACCACCAGCACCAACTGTTGGGTTCAGATACAGCACTGCGTTATCAGCTACCTGGGTGCGATAACGAATCTGGATAACACCCGATGCCAGCACTGCCACGTCTTTCACGGCATTACCTGCGATATCAGTGTTAGTGGCCAAGCCATACGAAGCATTCTTGATACCAGTGCCACTAATAAAAGCATTGTTAGTGGAGTAGTACTCTGTAACCGCTGTTTTAGCAGCTGCAGCCAGATTCAGGCCTTCCGACACGTGGGCACGCTTGGTGTAGTCCTGGTAAGCCGGAATAGCAATAGCAGCCAGAATACCGATGATGGCCACAACAATCATCAGTTCGATCAGGGTAAAGCCCTGTTGTACGCGTTTCATAATAAACACTCCATGGTTGTATGCAAGGCTGGGCCTTGGTGGGTTACAGCTACTCAATTACGGCAGTTGGATGGCAACAGCCGCGTCAAATCGTTATCGCCACTGCACACCCAGCGATAACTGCCGGAGGTGGTGACTTGCGGTGCGAGCCACACGTGCGCACCGCTAAAAATCTTGCTGCTGACTTCTACGCTAATCACACTTACCGAACCAGAAGCCTGCACATCCAGCCGGGCGATACTGCTGCCACGCGAGGCGGTGGCATCGGCAATACCGGCACTGGCGTTGCTGGCTGGCCAGCTACCGTTGGCCGCATGGTATTCCTCTACCGCGGTTTTAGCCGCGCTGGCGGCGACCAGCACTTCGCTGATGTAAGCGCGACGTGTGTAATCCTGGTAAGCCGGTATGGCGATGGCGGCCAGGATACCGATGATGGCTACCACGATCATCAGCTCGATCAGCGTAAAACCCGATTGTAATTTGTGCATAACTTAGCTCACTGCGCATCGTATCGGCACAGGTAACAGCAAGATCTGGGCCAATGTAGCAACCGCCATGCCAATGGTCTGAAAAAGTACGATATCGCCTTTTATCAATGACTTACCACCGCGATTACCACCATCACACCTAGCCATGCGTGGCCTTTTTTGTCATAAGTGACAATTTTTGTCAGTTCGATAGGTCTGATACAGACGTGTTAGCATCCGGTTCATCTTTCCGAATCAGGCCTCACCATGACGCAACACTCCCAGGACTGGCTGGCCCGCAGCCGCGCCGCCGTTTGGCACCCTTGCACCCAGATGAAACGCCACGAAACCCTGCCTATCGTGCCCATCGCCCGGGCGGATGGCATCTGGCTGGAAGATTTTGACGGCAAGCGCTATATCGATGCGGTCAGCTCCTGGTGGGTGAACCTGTTTGGCCACAACCACCCGCGCATCAAGCAGGCCATCAAGGACCAGCTGGACACGCTGGAACATGTGATCCTGGCAGGCTTTACCCACCAGCCGGTGGTAGAGCTGTCGGAAAAGCTGGCCGCGCTATCCGGCCTGGGGCACGCGTTTTATGGCTCGGATGGTGCCAGTGCGACGGAAATCGCCTTGAAGATGAGCTTTCACTACTGGCGTAATGTGAGGCAAAGCGGCAAGCAGCGTTTTATCAGCCTAGAAAACAGCTACCACGGTGAAACCGCCGGCGCGCTGGCGGTGACCGATGTGCCGCTGTTTTCTACTACCTACGCCCCGCTGCTGAAAGAAAACTACCGCGTGCCCTGCCCGGACAGCAGGTTGGCCGCAGGCGGTGAAAGCGCAGAAGACGTGGCCCTGCGTGCAGCAGATGCCCTGGCTGCCTTGCTGCACGAAAAACACCATGAGATTGCCGCCCTGATTATCGAACCGCTGGTACAAGGCGCCGCGGGGATGGCGATGTACCACCCGGTCTACCTGCAGCGCGCCCGCGCCCTGTGCGACCAGTACCAGGTACACCTGATCGCCGATGAAATCGCGGTAGGTTTTGGCCGTACCGGCACGCTGTTTGCCTACCAGCAAGCGGGCATTACCCCGGACTTCCTGTGCCTGTCCAAGGGGATTACCGGTGGCTACCTGCCGCTATCGTGCGTACTCACCACCGACACCGTTTACCAGGCTTTTTACGACGATGACGTTACGCGTGGCTTCCTGCACTCGCACAGCTATACCGGCAATGCCCTGGCCTGTCGTGCAGCGCTCACCGTTTTGGCTATCTTTGAAGAAGAAGCCGTGCTGGCACGTAACCGGGATACCGCGGCCAACTTCACCCGCCACCTGGCGAGCGTGGCGGCCCACCCGGCCGTACGACACTTTCGCCAGCAGGGCATGATCTGGGCATTTGATGTGGACTGCGAGCGGCCCGACTTCGCCGTGGCATTCTTCAGTGGCATGCTGGCACGCGGCTGCCTGGTCAGGCCGATCGGTAAAACGGTGTACTTCATGCCGCCTTACATTATCGAGGAGGCACACATGTTGCAGCTGGTAGACAGTACCTGTGCCGTACTGGACGAGCTGCTGGCGGCCAAGGCCTGCTCTGGCCAGCCAGACAGCCCTTTGCCATAAATGTTACTAGCGGTACTACTACATATTTCAATATACTTTCGTCATTAAATAGGGATTCATACCGTTTTCTGATGCTGAACCTGTCGCTCAACACGCCACACCTCGACCCGGTTATGGTCATGTGTGACCCCGACCAGCTAGAGGCCTGGCTTCACCACCTGCCTTATGCCCAGCCTTTTGACTGTGCACAGCTGATCCGCGACGCCCTGGCGCAGCTCAACTGCATCAAGCTCCCGCCCGCCAGCCGCCTGCAGCTACTGCGCCTTTACCTGCAGGCACAAGACAAGCTGCTGCCAGTGCTGGAGGCCGAAGCCCGGCCCAACGACCTTACCAGCTATGGCAAGGCGCGCCGTGCGGCCCTGCTGGCGCAGCACCTGTCGATATTGATCCACAACGGTTTCAAGCGCGTACTGCTCGACCGCAGCCAGGAACACGGCCTGTTTGCGCTGGACCGGCACAAGCTCGAAGCGCTGAACCTCACCATGCTCAGCGCCCGCCAGCTCGCCCTGCTGTATGCCCGCACCTACACGCCGTTTCCCGCAGGCTTCTGGCACGACTGCCACCAGATCTTTCTTTACGTGTTGCAACAAGGATGGGAAAGCAAGGCGCTGAGCGATAAAGAAGACAGCCTGGGCTCGCTGTATCGCCAGCTGCTGCTGCTGGGGCTCACCGCCAGCAACCGCATGGAGCCGGCGCTGATCGACTACACCCTGCTGCTGATACGCAAATACGCCAAATGCCTGCACCTGGTACAGGTAGACCGCCTGCCAGAGCGGCATGGCGCGTTTCTTTACCAGCCAGAAGCAGACAGCCCGCCGCGCTTTCACAGCGAGCTGCCCCCCAGCCAGGCCACGCCACACTGGTGGGTTATCGATACCCAGGCACTACAGCACGAGCTGCTGGAAAAACTGCTCAGCTTGCAGCGCCTGGCACAGAACCACAACGAAGACACCCTGTTGGCAGAGGAAATCCGCCGCGTGCTGCGCCTGATGGAAACCTGGCAAAGCGCGCCACAGCGCCGCCATGCGCGGCACGACAGCCAGCAACAGGTCGAGCTGGTTACCCTGCTGCCTACCTGCTGGTTTATTGCCAACCAGGCCAGCTGGGACTTTGCCACCCCACCAGAGCACATGCCGCAGGTGCTGGCAGCCAAACAGGATGGTGTAGAAATCCACAGCCCGGACGACCCGGCACCGCCTGTGGCCAAACCTGCCCGGCCACTGCCCGCCGCGCCGGCCAGCATTACCATGCAAAACCTGAGCGCCTCGGGCATGTTGCTGCGTGGCGAGTCACTACAGCACCCGCTGCGCACCGGCGAGCTGGCCATGCTGCGCTTGCCGGGCAAGCTATGGCACCTGGCTGTCATACGCTGGGTCAACCTGCGCGGTGAAGGCATGGAAGCCGAATGCGGGCTGGAACAGCTGGGCCCGCTGCCCGACGCCGTCATGCTGATGCCGGTCATTACCCACCCCAACGACCACTTCCAGATGGCGCTAAACCTGCCTGCCCTGCCACGCAGCGGCCGCCCAGCCATGCTGGTGATACCCGGCCGGCAATACCAGAAACTGCGCGAGTTCCGCATGCTGACCGCACAGGGCGAGCAGCTGATCCGCACCACCACACTCGACTCGCAAACCGCCTACTACCAGTTCGTGGAATATCGCCCCAGCAGCGAGTTCTGACGCAGCGCACCATCCGCACGGAATGCGTTACACTGGCACTTCGTTTTTTGTCGAACAGGAAGCAGTAGGGATGCAATCGGTGATTCATACCGCCACGCGCATCGTGGTGAAAGTAGGCTCCAGCCTGGTAACCAACGACGGCAAAGGCCTGGACCACGGCGCACTGGCGCGCTGGGCCGCCGAAATTGCCGAGCTGCGCCGCCGCGGCAAACAAGTGGTGCTGGTTTCCAGCGGTGCCATCGCCGAAGGCTGCCAGCGCCTGGGCTGGGCCAAGCGCCCCAAGGCCGTGCACGAGCTGCAAGCCGCCGCCGCCGTGGGCCAGATGGGCCTGTGCCAGGCGTATGAAAGCGCCTTCCGCGAATACGGTCTGCAAACCGCCCAGGTACTGCTCACGCACGAAGACCTGTCCGACCGCCTGCGTTACCTCAATGCGCGCACCACGCTGTCCACCCTGCTCACCCTGGGCGTTGTCCCCATCATCAACGAGAACGACACCGTGGTCACCAGCGAAATCCGCTTTGGTGATAACGACACGCTGGGCGCGCTGGTCACCAACCTGATCGAGGCCGACGCGCTGGTGATTCTCACCGACCAGCGCGGCCTGTACAGCGCCGACCCGCGCAAAGACCCCGACGCCGAATTCATCCACGACGCCGAAGCCGGCAACCCGGCACTGGAAGCCATGGCCGGCGGTGCCGGCTCCAGCGTGGGTACGGGTGGCATGTACACCAAGATCATCGCCGCCAAGCGTGCCGCACGCAGCGGTGCCGCCACCGTGATTGCCAGCGGCCGCGAAGCCAGCGTGCTGTCGCGCCTGGCCGACGGCGAAGCCATCGGCACCCAGCTGAACGCCCCCACCACCCGCCTGGCCGCGCGCAAGCAGTGGCTGGCCGACCACCTGCAGCTGTCCGGCAAGCTGGTACTGGATGCCGGTGCCGCGCTGGCGGTACGCGAAAAGGGCACCAGCCTGCTGCCCGTGGGCGTAGTCGCGGTAGAAGGCAGCTTCCTGCGTGGCGATGCCGTGGCCTGTGTGGATGAGCAAGGGCAAGAGGTATCGCGTGGCCTGGTGAACTACAGCTCCGAAGAAGCGCGCCTGATCATGCGCAAAGCTACGCGTGACATCGAAGGCGTGCTGGGCTATCTGGTGGAGCCGGAGCTGGTACACCGCGACAATATGGTCACGCTGTAAACACGTGTGGCGGGCCGTTGCGGCCAACCTGGATGCCGTTCCCCCTCACGGGAGAACGGCATTTTTCATGGCCGTCGCTACAAGCTGTCCACATCCTGCAAATAGGCCTCGGCCTGCGCCAGCAGTGCCTGGCGCGCGCCTTCATCCATCTTGCGCCAGCTGGCGTAAGGCATGGCCAGGCGCGGGTTGGCCGCCAGCACCGCCTCGTGCCGCGCCAGAAAATGCCAGTACAGGCTGTTGAACGGGCAGGCAGCGGGGCCGGTTTTCTGCTTCACCGCATAACGGCAATGCGCACAGTGGTCGCCCATGCGCGACAGGTAAGCGCCGCCGGACACATACGGCTTGCTAGCCATGAAGCCGCCGTCCGCCCACTGGCTCATGCCGCGCGTATTGGGCTGCTCCACCCACTCGAAAGCATCGATATAAATGCCCAGATACCAGGCGTCTACCTCGTCCGGATCACAACCCAGCAGCAGGGCGATATTGCCGGTAACCATCAGGCGCTGAATATGGTGAGCATAGGCGTGCTGCAGGCTGCCGCGCACCGCCTGCGCCACACAGGCCATGCCGGTATCGCCATCCCAGAACCAGCGCGGTAGTGGCCGGCGGTGCTGCAGCGCGTTGACGCTGCCAAAATCCGGCCGTGCCCAGTACACGCCGCGCACGTATTCGCGCCAGCCCAGAATCTGGCGGATAAAGCCCTCCACGCTGGCCAGCGGTAGCGTGGGGTCGCTGCGCCAGGCGGCCTCGGCAGCCTGTACCACCTCGTGCGGCGACAGCATTTTGGTATTCAGCGCAAAGCTCAGCCCGCTGTGAAACAGCCAGACCTCGCCGTGCACCAGCGCGTCCTGATAGCGGCCAAAATGGCGCAGCCGCTGCTGGATGAAGTCCGCCAGCCAGGCGCGGGCCTCGCGCCGGGTCAGCGGCCACGGCAGCGCGTCGGCCTGCGGCTCGCCCAGCGTCTGCACACCGGCCTCGACTATCTCTTGCCACAACGCCCGCAGATCGTGGGCGGCAAACGGCCACGGCACCAGCGCGACCTCGCCGCGGTAGGGCTCGCGGTTGGCCGCATCGTAGTTCCACTGCCCGCCGGCCGGCTTGCCAGCCGCATCCAGCAGCACGCCGTGCTGCTGCCGCATGCGGCGATAGAAGGTTTCCATACGCCAGCCCTTGCTGCCAAACAGCCGTGCGGCCTCGTCACGCGTGGTATAGAAGTGCTCGCTGTCCACCTGCTGCAGCGGCAGGCCCAGCTGCTGCGGCAGCGCGGCCAGCAGCGCATCTACCCGACGCTCGTCAGCCTGCTGGCATGCCAGGCTGCTGGCGCCATAGTGCGCGGCCAACCATGCCAGGTTGGCCGCAAAGTCGTGCCGGTTGGCCGCATCGCCAATGCGTAGGTAATGCACGCGGTGGCCCGCGGCCTGCAGCGCGTCGGCAAAGCCGCGCATGGCGGCAAACAGCGCCAGCACCTTTTGCGCGTGGTGGCGCACGTAGCCGGCTTCGCTACGGGTTTCCATCAGCACGTACACCACGTCGTCGCGGCGTTCGCGGTACCAGCTGTGGGCGGCGTTGAGCTGGTCGCCCAGGATCAGGCGCAGTTGCATGGCAGGCTCCAAAACAAACGGCCCGCCTGCGTGGCGAGCCGTGTGGTAACGAATAAAAGGGCTTACACCGCGTCGTCGTCTTCCTTGCGCTGGCGGCGCTGGTCGCGCGTGCTTTCGGCAACCCGCACGATCACGTAAGCCACCATGGCGCACAGAAAGAACAGCAACATGACCCACGAGATCTGCGACAGCGTGTCGATCACGGTGCGGTAGATTTCGATAGTCCAGCGCGGGCCGGTCAGCTCGATGGTCTGCTCGCGGCCGGTTTGCAGGTATTTCTGGATTTCATACGTGCTGACACCGCCGGACACACCGACCACCACAATGGCGAAGCTCATGTATTTGCGCCAGGCGTCGGCCAGCTCCGGCCCGATGATGCTTTTCAGGATTTTCAGCACGGCGTCGCTGAAAAAGCGCGCCACCAGTACCGAGGTCAGCAGCGCAACGGCCAGCGTCACAACGAGCAAGGCGTAAAACATGGTTTCTCCCTTTTGGTATGCCTATGGTTGGCTTGGCTGCATTCTACGCCGTAGCGGGCCCGGCCAGCAAAACGGCGAAACGGCGCAGCAGGCTGGCTGCCTCGGGCGTGGGGCAAACCTGCTGCGCCAGCTGTGGCGGCTGCAGGCCGGCTTTTTCCAGCGCGGGCGCTGCCAGCTGGATGAAGTGGCGGGTGGAGTCGGCGTCGAATTCCGGGTGAAACTGCAAACCCCAGGTATTGCCCAGGCGGAACGCGTGGTGCGGCTCCATCTCGTTGCTGGCCAATAGCGTGGCGCCAGGCGGCAGGCGCAGCACGGTTTGCCAATGAAAAGCGTTGGCCGCAAAGCGTGGCGGCAGGCCGCCTAGCAGCGGGTCCGCCGCTGCGTGTTCGTGGCGCTGGATCTGCACCGAGCCGACCTCCGGCCCCTGCGGGTGGTAGCCCACCTCGCCGCCCAGCGCGTGCGCCAGCAGCTGGTGGCCAAAGCAGATACCCAGCAGCGGCAGCTGCGCGGCGTGGGCTTCGCGCAGCCAGGCCGCCGTGGCCTCGCTCCACGGCAGGCGGTCGCTGACCATGGCCAGCGAGCCGGTGATCACCGCCCCGGCCACCTGTTCTACCGGCGGCAGCGTCTCGCCCGCGGCTACCCACACCACGCGCCAGCTACCGGGCTGCTCGCCCATTTCGCGCACGATCCAGTCTTCAAAGCGCCCGCGGCTATCGCGCACCGGGGTGCCGGGCTCACCGGTCTTGATGATCAGTTTCTGCTTCATGCTCAGTCTTTCACGGGCAGGCCAAAGTGCGTGTACGCCAGTGCGGTCGCCATGCGGCCACGCGGGGTACGCTGCAGGTAGCCCTGCTGGATCAGATAGGGTTCGATCACGTCTTCGATGGTGTCGGTGGATTCGCCAATGGCCGCGCCCACGTTGTCCAGGCCAACCGGCCCGCCACCGAATTTATCCAGTATGGCCTGAAGCAATTTGCGGTCCATCACATCCAGCCCGGCCGGGTCTACGTCCAGCATGGCCAGCGCGGCGTCGGCCACCTGCGCGCTCACAATGCCATTGGCGCGCACCTCGGCGTAATCGCGCACGCGGCGCAGCAGGCGGTTGGCAATACGCGGCGTACCGCGGCTGCGGCGTGCTACCTCGAAAGCGCCGTCGTCGGCCAGCTCCACGTTCAGCAGGCCGGCCGAACGGCTGACAATCCGCGTCAGCTCTTCGGCGGTGTAAAACTCCAGCCGCGCCACGATGCCGAAACGGTCGCGCAACGGGTTGGTGAGCATGCCGGCGCGCGTGGTGGCACCGATCAGCGTGAACGGCGGCAGGTCGATTTTTACCGAACGTGCAGCCGGGCCTTCGCCGATCATGATGTCGATCTGGTAATCCTCTAGCGCCGGGTAGAGGATTTCCTCCACCACCGGGCTCAGGCGGTGGATTTCGTCGATGAACAGCACGTCGTGCGGTTCCAGGTTGGTCAGCAGCGCGGCCAGGTCGCCGGCGCGCTCCAGCACCGGGCCGCTGGTCTGGCGCAGATTCACGCCCATCTCGCGCGCCACAATGTGCGCCAGCGTGGTCTTGCCCAGGCCTGGCGGGCCGAACAGCAGCACGTGGTCCAGCGCCTCGCCGCGTTTTTTGGCGGCCTCGATGAAGATTTCCAGCTGCTCGCGCGCCTTTTTCTGGCCCACGTACTCGTCCAGCATCTTGGGGCGCAGCGCGCGCTCCAGCGCCTCTTCCTGCTCGGAAGCACGCTGCGGGGTAACAATGCGGCGCTCGGGCGCGCCGCCGATCAGGTTATCGGTCTGGATCATGACGAAGTCGCTAACAGGCAATAGGCTGATGTTACCACCGCAGGGCAACGCCCTGCGTGCGGCCAACGTTGGCCGCAGCAGTACAGCGTATTCAGCGCCCGCCCTTGCGGCCGCCGCCGTTGCCCGGCTTCAGCCGGATGGACACACCGCCACGGCCGCTGCTGGCCTTGTGTACGTCGAACCAGCCGGATTTCACCACCAGGTCGGACAGCTTGGCAAAGCCGTAGTTACGCGGGTCGAAGTCCGGCATCCACTGCCCCAGCAGGCTGCCTACGCCGCCCAGGTCGGCCCAGCCTTCGTCGTCGTCCATGCTTTCGATGCCTTTCTGGAACTGCGCACGCAGCTTTTTATCCAGAGGGCGCAGCACGCGGCTGGCCTGGGCGGCTTTGCCCGAGCTGGCGGCTTCTTCTTTGCCACCGGCGTCGTCCACCTTGGCCACCACATCGTCCAGCGCCAGCACTTCCACGTACACGAACTTGCTGCAGGCGTTCACAAAGGCGCCGGGGGTTTTCTCTTCGCCAAAGCCCCACACCTCCAGCCCGTCTTCGCGCAGGCGGGTGGCCAGGCGCGAAAAATCGCTGTCGCTGGAGACCAGGCAAAAGCTGTGGTAGCGGCCGGAGTGCAGCATGTCCATGGCGTCGATCACCAGGGTGATGTCGGACGCGTTCTTGCCCTTGGTATTGGGGAACTGCTGTATCGGGTGGATGGCGAAGCGCGCGCACAGGTCGCGCCAGGCTTTGTCGTGGCGGCTGAAATCACCGTACACGCGCTTGAGCGCCAGCACGCCGAGCTTGCCGGCTTCTTCCAGCACGTCTTCTATCCAGGCGGGCGACACATTGTCGGCGTCGATCAATACGGCTACGTTGGCCATGGGGTGTCCTTGCAGGTTAAAGGTGAATGCCTAGCGGCCGCCGGCCACGTCCAGCAGATGGCCGGTGGTAAACGAGGCTTCGTCGGACAGCAGCCACAGGATGGCCGCTGCGACTTCTTCGGGTTGGCCGCCGCGCTGCAGCGGTATGCCGGCCTTGACGCGGTCGACTCGGCCCGGCTCGCCGCCGTCGGCGTGCATGTCGGTGTAGATAAAGCCGGGGCGCACGCCGTTGACGCGTATGCCCTCGGCGGCCACTTCTTTGGCCAGGCCCAGCGTCAGCGTGTCCAGCGCGCCTTTGCTGGCGGCGTAGTCTACGTACTCGCCGGGCGAGCCCAGCCGCGCCGCGGCCGACGATACATTAACGATGGCGCCGCCCTGCCCGCCACGGCGGGTGGACAAGCGCCGCACCGCCTCGCGGCAGCACAGCAGCGGCCCCAGCACATTGGTGGCCAGCATGCACTGCCAGCGCGCCACGTCCATCTCGGCCAGCGGCATTTGCGGGGCCAGCACGCCGGCGTTGTTCACCAGCGCGGACAAGGGCCCCAGTGCTGCCTCGGTGTCGGCAAACAGGCGCAGCACGTCGGCTTCGCTGGCCACGTCCCCCGCCAGCGCCACGGCGCGGCCGCCCTCGGCGCGGATGGCGTCCACCACCGCCTGCGCGGCGCCGGCCTGGCGGTGGTAGTTCACCGCTACTGCCCAGCCACGGCGTGCGGCCAACCTGGCGGTAGCCGCGCCAATGCCACGGCTGGCGCCGGTAATCAGCAGCACTTTCTGCATGGCGTGGCCTTAGCCTTTCATCAGGTTTTTCAGCGCCAGGCGCACGCCGTCGCTCACGGTCACATCCGTCGGCAGGCCCTTGGTGGCGGCGGCGGCTTCTTTGTCGTTGTAACCCAGCGCCAGCAGCGCGTTCACGATATCGCTCTTGTCGTCCGGCGTGGCGGCAAACGGCAGGCCGCCGGGTACGGTCAGGTTGCTGCCGCTGGCCAGCTTGCCGCGCAGCTCCAGCACCAGGCGCTCGGCAGTTTTCTTGCCGATGCCGGGCACGCTGGACAGGCGCTTCAGGTCCTCGCTGGCCACGGCCACGGCCAGCTCGTCGGTGCTCATGCCGGACAAGATGGCCAGCGCGATCTTGGCGCCGATGCCGGTGACCTTGATCAGCTGGCGGAAGGTTTCGCGCTCGTCGCGGGTGGCAAAGCCGTACAACAGGTGCGCGTCCTCGCGCACTACCAGGTGGGTAAACAGCGTGGTTTTCTGGCCCAGCGCCGGCAGCTGGTAGAAGGTGGTCATGGTCACGTCGACGTCGTAACCAACGCCGTTCACGTCCACAGTGATTTGCGGCGGCAGTTTTTCGATAAGCGTACCGCTGAGTCGTCCGATCATGGGGTGTCTTTCACAAGGTTGGCCGCAGCCACAGGCTGGCGGCCAGCAACAAAGGGTAAAGGTTGGCCGCCATGATAGTGGGAATGATGGCGGCGCGCAGTTGCTGTCGCTGCAAGGCACGCCAGGCGCGCAGGTAGAGCGGCAACAGACATAGCAGCCACGGTTGGCCGGCGAGCAAAGGCAGCATGACCGCCAGCCCGGCCAGCAACAGGTAGCCACGCACCGCCGCAGCATGGCTAAGGCGCACCACCCAGTGCCGCTTGCCGGCCAGCGCGTCGGCTTGGCGGTCGGGAAACTGGTTGGCAAACAGCAGCAAGGCCGCGGCTACGCCGTAACCGGCGGCCAACCATGGCAGCCCGGCCGGTGCAGGCGCCTGCAATACCTGCAGTACGCCCAGCGGCAGCAGGGCAAAACACAACGCCACCGTCAGCTCGCCCAGGCCACGGCTATTGAGCCGCAGCGGCGGTGCCGAATAGCCCCAGCCCAGCACCACGCCTGCCAGGCCGGTACAGAGCAAACCCCAACCAGCCTGCCACACCAGCCACAGGCCGCCTACCGTAACCAGCGCAAACAGGCCGCTTGCCAGCCACGCCATCTGGCGCCGTGTTAGCACACCCGCCTGGATGAAACGGCTACCGCCGGTAAACGGGTATTCGCGCTGCAGGTTGGCCGCATCGCTGCCGTTATCGTGGTCGGCCACGTCGTTGATCACATTCACCGCTGCATGGCACAGCAAGGCCAATAGCACCGCCAGCAGTGCCTGCGGCCAAGCTTGCGCCAGCGCCTGCGGGCCAGCCATGGCCACGCCCAGCAGCACGCCGCCCAGCGTCAGTGTGAGAAAGGCTGGCCGTGTGGCCAGCAGCCAGCGCGCCGGATGTGCCAGCAGCGCGGAGAGGTCGGTTTCGGGCGAGTGTGGTGTGCTAGCGTGCATGGCAGACTCTAGGGCGGACAACCCGGCCAGCATACGTGAGCGGGGCCATCGCGCAAATGACTTATGTCAGCAGGCCGGTGGCGGCAGGCAAGGTTGGCCGCAGTATGGCAGGCCGTGCGGCCAACCTTGGCCTGGCGCAGGCATCACGCTGGCTGGCTACACCAGCCGCCCGCCGCGTATCTTGTAGCCCAGTTTGGCCAGCTTGCCCACGGCACCGCCGCTGTGATTGGCGTGGGTGAGCGCCACGGCCAGCGCGTCGGCGGCGTCGGCCTGCGGCGTGCCGGACAGGTTGAGCATGGTCACCACCATGAACTGCACCTGTTCTTTGGGCGCTTTGCCCTGCCCTACCACCGATTGCTTGACCTGCAGTGCAGTGTACTCGGCCACTGGCAGATCTTTGATCACCAGCGCCGTCATGCAGGCGCCGCGTGCCTGGCCCAGCATCAGCGTGGCAGCGGGGTTCACGTTGACGAACACCTGCTCCAGCGCCGCCTCGGTGGGCTGGTAGGTGTCGATCACCTGATGGATACCCGTCACCAGTACCTTTACGCGTTCGGCCAGGCTGGCACCCTGCGGCGTGCGGATGGCGCCGGAGGCCACGTAATGGCGCTGGTTGCCCACGATGTCGATCACGCCGAAGCCGCAGATGCGGCTGCCGGGGTCGATGCCGAGGATGCGCCGCTTCACGGCCGCGCCCAGCGGCGGGCGATGGCGTCGGCCTCGGCCAGGCGTTCGGGCGTGCCCACGTCCAGCCACAGGCCGCGGTGCGCCTGGCCGCTGACCTGCTGCTGCGCCATGGCGTCGCGCAACAGCGGCGCCAGCTTGGCCGGCTGCCCGGCCGGGGTCTGCGCAAACAACGCCGGGTGGTACAGGCCGATGCCGGAAAAGGTCAGCCCCTCGCCGTCGGCGGCGCTGGCGCTGACGCCGCCAGCGGGCAGCAGGCCGAAATCGCCGGCCGGGTTGTGCGGCGGGTTAGTCACCAGCAGCAGGTGTGCCTGGCGACTCTCCCCATCCAGTGCGGCCAAGGTTGGCCGCAACGCCGCAAAATCCACATCGGTGAGCACGTCGCCATTGACCACCAGAAACGGTGCATCGCCCAGCAGCGGCAAGGCGGTGGCAATGCCGCCGGCGGTTTCCAGCGCGGTGCTTTCTGCCGAGTAGGCCAGGCGCACGCCGTAGCGGCTGCCGTCGCCCAGCGCCGCCTCGATCTGGCTACCCAGCCAGGCGTGGTTGATGACGATGTGGCTAAAGCCGGCTGCGGCCAACCTCTGGATATGCCACACGATCAGCGGCTGGCCGCCCACGTCCAGCAGCGGCTTGGGGGTATGGTCGGTGAGCGGGCGCATGCGTTCTCCGCGCCCGGCGGCCAGGATCATGGCGTGCATGGCTTACTCGTCCGAGGCAATACGGGTGTGGCTGAACACCGACTGGATGCTGTCGTCGTTGTCTTCTTCGTCCAGGCCCACCAGATCGGCTAGCAGCTGGAACAGTGGCAGCAGCTCGCCGTAGCGGCGGGTGGCTTTCTTGAGGTAGCGCAGGAAGCGCGGGATCTCGGCCAGGTACTGGGTTTTGCCGTCGCGGTGCGCCAGGCGGGCAAACAGGCCCACGATCTTGAGGTGGCGCTGGATACCGGCCCACTCGAAGTCGCGATAGAAGTCGTCGATCTGCGCGGGTACCGGCAGGCCGGCAGCGCGGGCTTTTTCCCAGTAGCGCACCACCACGTCCAGCACGAACTCTTCGTCCCAGCCGATAAAGGCGTCGCGCAGCAGCGATACCAGATCGTAGGCAATGGGGCCGTATACCGCGTCCTGGAAGTCCAGCACACCTGGCTGGCCGGGGGTGAGCATCAGGTTGCGCACGGTAAAGTCGCGGTGCATGTACACCTTGGCCTGGGCATCGATGGCGGGCAGCAGCACGTTAATGCCGGCATCCCACAGTTTGCGCTGGGCGAAGGTCAGCGGCTTGCCTAGCTCTTTGCTGGCAAACCACTCTGGCAGCAGGTTGACTTCGCGCAGCTGGAAGGCGCGATCGAACACGGGCAACACATCCGGCTGGCTCAGTTTCTGGATGGCGACCAGGGTGTCTACCGCTTCCAGCAGCAGGTGTTTGTGCACCAGGGTGCGCTCGTCGTGCAGCAGCGCCGCGAGGTAGGTCACCTTGCCCATGTCCTGCAGCAGCATGAAGCCCTGCTCTGCGTCGCGGGCATGAATGGCCGGGACGTTGGCCGCCGGGGCAAACAGTGCGCGCACGCTAACGAAGCTGTCGGTGTTTTTGTGCTCGGGCGGGGCATCCATCACGATGCGGGTGCTGCCGTCGGCCAGGGTGGCACGGAAATAACGGCGGAAATCGGCGTCGGCCGCGGCAAACTCTACGGCCACGTCCTGGCCGGGAAACTGCGTGGCCAGCCACGCCTTCAAGGCTTCTAATCGCTGCATAGTCGCGTATACCAGTAAATTGGGTACAATGCAGCGATTGTAACCGCTTTGCCCGGCCCCAACACGCGCCGGGCCGACACTGCCCGATGCCGCCACGCTTTCGCCTATCGCCGCTTGCTGCGGCCATGTTCCCGCTGTTCCTGTGCACGCCCGCCCTGGCCGAGGCCGTGTCCACCGGGGTGTTGCACATCGAGGCCGATAGTATCGACGGCCAGATGAACGTACAGCTCAAAGCCGCAGGCAATGTGCGCGCCGAGCGGGATGGCCAGCAGTTTGAAGCGGACTGGCTGGAATACTACGTGGACAAGCAGTACGTACGCGCAGGGCAGCGCGCCACCCTGCGCCAGGCGGGCAGTACGATTGAAGGCGACAACCTGGAAAGCTATCTGGACACGCAGACCGGCAGCGCCAGCCAAGCCGACTTTGCCTTCCAGGACAAGGGCCGCAGCCTGCGCGGCAAAGCCGACGCCCTGCGCATGCAAGGCAAAGGGCTGTACCAGTTGCAAGGTACGCGGGCCAATACCTGTGACCCGAACGATGATTCCTGGTACCTGAAGGCCGGCACCATCGACCTGGACTACGGCCGCAACGTGGGTGTGGCGCGCAATGCGCGCATCGAATTCCAGGGCGTGCCCATTCTGTACACGCCGTGGATCGATTTCCCGCTGGATGGCGGGCGTAAGAGCGGCCTGCTGTTCCCCACGGTAAAAACCGGTAGTGACGGCCTGCAGCTGGCTGTGCCCTACTACTGGAATATCGCACCCAATATGGATGCCACCCTTACCCCTACCTATCTGGCCCAGCGCGGCCTGATGCTGGGGGTGGAGGGGCGCTACCTGCAGCCGGACTACCGCGGCAAGATCTCCACAGAACAGCTGGACGATACCAAGGCGGACAAAAAACGCGCGCTGTGGCAGCTCAGCCATACCCAGAACTTTGGCAGCCAGCTCAGCGCCGGGGTGAATGGCACCAAGGTATCGGATAACGACTATTTCAAGGATTTTGGCGACCGCAACAGTGCTGCGGCCAACGTAAACCTGCTGCGTGAAGCCTGGCTAGCCTACAACCCGGGCTGGGCCAGCATCACACTCAAAGCCCAGCGCTACCAGACCCTGCAAGACAGCACCGGCAGTGTGGAAGAGCCCTACGCCCGGGTCCCGCAGCTGGTGGCCACCAGTAATCAGCAGTTGGGCAATTTCCGCCTGGCGCTGGAAAGTGAAATCACCCGCTTTGACCACCGCAGCAAGCTGGAAGGCTGGCGCACGGTGGCCTACCCCAGCGTGACCTGGGCACTGGAGCGGCCGTGGGGCTTCATTCGCCCCAAAATCGGCCTGCACCATACCCGCTACCAGCTGGATCGTTATCAAGGGCAGGCGGGCTATACCCTGGACCGTACCCTGCCGATTACCAGCCTGGACAGTGGCCTGGTGTTCGAGCGCGATAGTACCCTGCACGGCAGCGCGGTCAGCCAGACGCTGGAACCACGGCTGTACTACGTCAATATCCCGAGTACCGAGCAAAGTAACCTGCCTAACTTTGACACCTCGGAAAACGACTTCAACTTTGCCCAGCTGTTCAGCGAAAACCGCTTTTCCGGCTACGACCGCATCAATGCGGCCAACCAGGTCACCGCCGCACTGACCAGCCGCATGCTGGATAACGATAGCGGCCTGGAACGACTGCGTGTGGCCGTGGGTCAACGCTTCTATCTGGATAAAAGCGATACCACGCTGGCTGGCACCACCACCCAGCGCAGCCAGGGCGGCTCCGACCTGCTGCTCACGCTAGGCGGCGACATCAGCCGCGCCTTGCGCCTGGACGCCAGCTACCAGTACAACCAGACACTGGACAAAACCGAGCGCTACAATGCGCAGCTACGCTACAACCCTGCCCCCGGCAAAGCCGTCAGCGTCCGCTACCGCTATGGCCGCGATGAAATCGTGGGTACCAGCAGCCAGCGCGACGTATTGCGCCAGCTGGATATCGCCGGGCAATGGCCGATTACACGACAGTGGTACGCCGTCGCACGGCAGAACTACTCGCTGCGCGACAGGAAAGCGCTGGAGCAACTGGCCGGTATCGAGTACCAGCAAGGCTGCTGGAGCACACGCCTGGTGGCCCAGCGCTACGTCACCGACCTGACCAAGACCAAGAATGCCTTCTTCCTGCAGCTGGAGCTCAAAGACCTCAGCAGCATAGGCACCAACCCACTGGAAACGCTGCGCCTGGCCATACCGGGCTACAGCAAGATCAACGAGACTGCAGACAAATAATGAAAAAGCTTTTCCTTGCCGCCTTGGTTTCTGCTTGCCTGGCCACCCCTGCGCTAGCCATTTCCACCGTAGACCGCATCGTTGCCGTGGTGAATAACAGCGTCATTACCCAGTCCGAGCTGGCACAACGCGTGCGCACCGCACAGGCCAACCTGCAGCGGCAGAACATTGAAGCACCGGCAGCCGACGTACTGTCACGCCAGGTGCTGGACATGATGATCAACGAACAGCTGCAGCTGCAGTACGCCAACAATAACGGCCTGCGTATCGGCGAGCTGGAGCTGGACCAGGCACTGCAAAGCATCGCCCAGCAGAACAAGACCGACCTGGCCGGCCTGCGTGCCCTGCTCGAAAAAGACGGCAGCAGCATTGCCAAGCTGCGCGAGCAGCTGCGTAGCGACCTGCTGCTGGAACGCATCAAAGAACGTGAAGTCAGCAGCCGCGTGAACGTGACCGACCAGGAAGTGGCCCAGGTGCAGCAAACCACCACCGGCCTGAACCGTATCGAGTACCGCCTGGCCGCCATTCAGGTCAATATTCCGGAACGCGCCACCCCGGCCCAGGTAGAAGAACGCCGCCAAAAGCTGCTGAAGGCTGCCGCCGAGATCAAGGCAGGCAAGTCGTTTGCCCAGGTTGCAGCCGCCTACTCCGAAGCCAGCAATGCCCTGCAAGGCGGTGACCTGGGCTGGCGCAACGCCAGTGCCCTGCCACAAGACTTTATCCAGCTGCTGGACACCCTGCCCGTAGGGGGCGTCACCGAGCTGGTGCGCGCCAGCGGCAGCCTGTACCTGTTCAAGCTGGTAGACAAACGCGACACCAGCGGCCCGCAATACGTCAAACAGCACAAGGTGCGCCACATTCTGGTGAAGACCAACGAAGCCACCTCGGACACCGATGCCTACGCCCGCATCCTGCAGGTACAAGACCGCATCAAGCGCGGTGCCAAGTTTGAAGACATGGCGCGCCAGTTCTCCGAAGACGGCTCTGCCTCGCTGGGCGGTGACCTGGGCTGGGTAAACGAAGGCGATACCGTACCCGACTTCGAGCGCACCTTCCGCCAGCTGCAGGCCAAGCAAGTCAGCGAGCCGGTGAAAACCCCGTTTGGCTGGCACCTGATCCTGCTGGAAGACGTCCGCAGCCAGGATGTGTCTACTGACCGCGAAAAGCTGGTGGTGAAACAGCAGATCCGCCAGCGCAAGATCGAGCAAAGCTACATCGACTGGCTGGAACAGCTACGCGCCAGCGCCTTTATCGAAGACCGCCTGGTCGAAAAATAAACCGGGCCACGCCCGCCACGCCAAGCCGATCCCTGCATCGGCTTTTTTTACGGAAGCCGCCATGCCCCACTCCCGCCCCGTATTGGCCATTACCGCCGGCGAGCCCGCCGGTATCGGCCCCGACCTGGTACTGCGCCTGCCCGAGCTGGGCCTGCCAGCCCGCCTGGTGGTGATTGCCGACAAACACCTGCTGGCTAGCCGCGCCGCCCAGCTAGGCCTGCACACCCCGTTGTACGACTATCAGCCCGGGCAAGCCGCGCCCGCCGGCGCGCTGGAGGTATGGCACGTACCGTTGGCCGCAGAGAGCGTAGCAGGGCAGCTAGATGCGGCCAACGGCCGCTATGTGCTGGCCACGCTGGATGTCGCCATAGACGGCTGCCAGCGCGGCGAATTTGCCGCCATGGTCACCGCGCCGGTGCACAAAGGCGTCATCAACGACGCCGGCATCGCCTTCAGCGGCCACACCGAATACCTGGCCGAGCGCACCGCTACGCCACGGGTAGTGATGATGCTGGCCGGTGCCGGCATGCGCGTGGCGCTGGCCACCACCCACCTGCCGCTACGCGCCGTGGCCGACGCTATCACGCCAGACAGCCTCACCCAGGTGCTACGCATCCTACACGCCGACCTGGTGGGCAAGTTCGGCATCACCACGCCGCGCATCCTGGTGGCCGGGCTGAACCCGCACGCTGGCGAAGGCGGCCATATGGGGCGCGAGGAGATCGACGTGATCGAGCCAGTACTGGCCGCCTTGCGTGCCGAAGGCATGCAGCTCATCGGCCCCTTGCCGGCCGATACACTGTTCAACCCGGACAAGCTGGCCCAAGGCGATGCCGTGCTGGCCATGTACCACGACCAGGGCCTGCCGGTGCTCAAGCACGCCAGCTTTGGCGCCGGCATCAATATCACCCTGGGCCTGCCTATCATCCGCACCTCGGTAGACCACGGCACCGCGCTGGACCTGGCCGGCAGCGGCCGCGCCGACCCTGGCAGCCTGTTTGAAGCCTGCCAGCTGGCGTACCAGCTGGCCACGCACGCGGCTTAGCAGAAAGTGTGGTGGCGTTGGCCTGCGGCAAAACAAATGCCCCGGCACGATGCCACCCCATATGACAGCAGCGCGGCATAATGCACCGGTTTTTGTAGCCACGGCGCTACATTCGTGCAATAGCGGGCAGTCTTTCCGTATCCAAACTACATTCTCCCTATAACCCTGACGTTAGCGGCATTTTTCGCGGCGCAACATTTCGGCTACTATTTCGGGAATTATCCAAAACTTGCCGAAGTTCAGGGACATATGAGCAACACCACCCAGCAGCGTGTGCGGGAAATTCCGTACAACTACACCTCGTATTCGGATCGCGAGATCATCATCCGCCTATTGGGCGCACCCATGTGGCAACTGCTTGAAGAACTGCGGGCAGAGCGGAAAACAGGCCGCTCTGCCCGTATGCTTTTCGAGGTACTGGGTGACATCTGGGTGGTAGACCGCAACCCCTACCTGGTAGACGACCTGCTGGATAACCCGCAGCGCCTTACCGCACTGGTAGGCGCACTGCGCCACCGACTGGGCGAAGTCGAAAAACGCCGCGACGGCAACGACAAGGTTGGCCGCATGATTGCCGCCGCCTACGCCGCGGTCGATACCTTCGAGCAGCAATTTGGCGAAACCCGCGAGCTGCGCGCCGCCATCCTCAAGCGCCTGGGCAAACTGACCCGTCGCGACAATATCCTGTTCGACGGCCTGGCCCGCGTATCGCACGTGACCGATGCCACCGACTGGCGCGTAGAGTACCCGTTTGTGGTGCTGTGCCCGGACACCGAAGCCGAAATCGCCCCGCTGGTAAAAGCCTGTATCGAGCTGAAGCTCACCATCATCCCGCGTGGCGGTGGTACCGGCTACACCGGTGGCGCCGTGCCGCTGGACCGCCGCAGCGCGGTGATCAATACCGAAAAAATGGACCGCCACCTGGGCGTGGAGTTCGTCGAGCTGCCCGGCCTGGACGGAAAGCGTGCCACCATCCAGTGTGGCGCCGGCGTAGTCACTGCCCGCGTAGCCGAAGCGGCCGGTGCGGCCGGCCTGGTGTTTGCCGTGGACCCCACCTCGGCCGAGGCGTCCTGTATCGGCGGCAACATCGCCATGAACGCCGGCGGTAAAAAGGCCGTGCTCTGGGGCACCACGCTGGACAACCTGGCCAGCTGGAAAATGGTGGACCCCAACGGCAACTGGATGTTCGTGGAACGCATCGGCCACAACTACGGCAAGATCCACGATGTCGACACCGCCACCTTCCGTGTCACCCGCCTGCAGGACGACGGCAAAACCGTGATCAGCAGCGAAGAGCTGGTGATCCCTGGCAGCGCCTTCCGCAAAGTGGGCCTGGGCAAGGACGTAACCGACAAATTCCTCGCTGGCCTGCCCGGCGTACAGAAAGAAGGTACCGACGGCATCATCACCAGTGCACGCTTTGTGCTGCACCGCATGCCGGCGCACATCCGCACCGTCTGTCTGGAGTTCTTCGGCACCGTGGCCGAAGCCACGCCGGCGATTGTGGAAATCACCGACTACTTCAAGCCTAACGGCGCCGGCCTGGCCGCGGGCGTCCAGCTGGCCGGCCTGGAACACCTGGACTGGCGCTATGTGCGCGCTGTGGGCTACGCCACCAAGGCCAAAGGCCGTGGCCGCCCGAAAATGGTGCTGATCGCCGACATCGTGTCGGACACCGAAAACGCGGTGGCCGAGGCCGCCAGCCAGGTGGTGCGCTATGCCAACGCCCGCCACGGTGAAGGCTTCATTGCCGTGACCCCCGAGGCACGCAAGACCTTCTGGCTGGACCGCAGCCGTACCGCCGCCATTGCCCGCCACACCAACGCCTTCAAGATCAACGAAGACGTGGTGATTCCGCTGGACCGCCTGGGCGACTACAGCGACGGCATCGAGCGCATCAACATCGAGCTGTCCGTGGCCAGCAAGATCAAGCTGCTGGACCAGCTGGCCGAGTTCTTCCACGGCCGCCTGCCGGTAGATACCGAAGGTGGCACACTGTCGGCCGACGAGCTGATCGGCGACCGCCGCGAAAGCGCCCTGGAGCTGATTACCGCCGTACGTACCCGCTGGCAGTGGCTGCTGGACAACCTGGACACCCCGCTGGCCGAGTACACCACACGTTGGCCGCAAGCCCCGCTGGAAGACGCTGCGGCCAACCCGGCGGCCAGCGTGTTTATTGCCATGCGCGACTTCAAGCTGCGCGTGAGCTGGAAACGCGAGCTGCAAACCAGCCTGCTGGGGCTGTTTAACGGCAAGGCCGACAGCACCATTACCGAAGCCATCGGCCTGATCCAGCAGAAAGTGCTGCGTGGCCGTGCCTTCGTGGCGCTGCACATGCACGCCGGCGACGGTAACGTGCACACCAACCTGCCAGTGAACTCGGACGACTACGAGATGCTGCAAACCGCCCACCGTGCGGTAGAGCGCATCATGAAGCTGGCCCGCAGCCTGAACGGCGTGATCTCGGGCGAACACGGCATTGGCATTACCAAGCTGGAGTTCCTTACCGAAGAAGAAATCCAGCCTTTCCGCGACTACAAGGCGCGCGTGGACCCGAACGGCCACTTCAACAAGGGCAAGCTGCTGCCGGGCGCCGACCTGAGCATGGCCTACACGCCGTCGTTCTCGCTGCTGGGCGCCGAATCGCTGATTCTGGAGCAGTCCGACCTGGGCGCCATCAGCGACTCGGTGAAAGACTGCCTGCGCTGCGGCAAGTGCAAACCGGTGTGCTCCACCCACGTACCGCGCGCCAACCTGCTGTACAGCCCGCGTAACAAGATCCTGGGCGTGGGCCTGCTGACCGAGGCCTTCCTGTACGAAGAACAAACCCGCCGCGGTGTCAGCCTCAAGCACTTCGAAGAGCTGTCCGACGTGGCCGACCACTGCACCGTGTGCCACCGCTGCGTGAAGCCGTGCCCGGTGAAGATCGACTTTGGCAACGTGTCGGTCGCCATGCGCAACTTCCTGCGCAAGACCGGCAACAAGAAATTCAACCCCGGCACTGCGCTGGGCATGGCATTCCTGACCGCCAAGGACCCGGCCACCATCAAAGGCATTCGTGCCGGCCTGGTCGGCGGTGCCTACAAGCTGCAACGCCTGGGCAACAGCATCGGCAAAAAGCTGGGCCTCACCGGCAGCCAGACCGCACAGCCACCCGGCACGGTAGGCCAGCCGGAAATCAAGGCGCAGGTGATTCACTTCATCAACAAGCCCATGCCGGGCGGCCTGCCCAAGAAAACCGCACGTGCCCTGCTGGACGTGGAAGACGCCAACGTAATTCCGGTGATCCGCAACCCGAAAGTCAGCGAAGACGCCGAGGCGGTGTTCTACTTCCCCGGCTGCGGCTCCGAGCGCCTGTTCAGCCAGGTAGGCCTGGCCACCCAGGCCATGCTGTGGCACGTGGGCACGCAAACCGTGCTGCCACCGGGCTACCTGTGCTGCGGCTACCCGCAGACCAGTGCCGGCTTCAAAGACAAGGGCGACGAGATCACCACCGAGAACCGCGTGCTGTTCCACCGCATGGCCAACACGCTGAACTACCTGGACATCAAGACCGTCGTGGTCAGCTGCGGTACCTGCTACGACCAGCTGGCCAACTATCGCTTTGAAGAAATCTTCCCGGGCTGCCGCATTATCGACATCCACGAATACCTGATGGAGAAAGGCCTGAAACTGGACGGCGTCAGCGGTCAGAAATACATGTACCACGACCCGTGCCACACGCCGATGAAGGCCTACCAGCCGATCAAGGTCGTCAACGAGCTGATGGGCGGCGGCGTGGTGCAGAACGACCGTTGCTGCGGTGAATCCGGCACTTTTGCCGCTAGCCGCCCCGACATCGCCACCCAGGTACGTTTCCGGAAGGAAGAAGAAATCAACAAAGACCTGGCCAAGGTCGGCGCCAGCGACAAGCCGGTGAAGATCCTGACCTCCTGCCCGTCGTGCCTGCAGGGCCTGAGCCGCTACAGCGACGATACCGGCACCCAGGCCGACTACATCGTGGTGGAGATGGCCAAGCACATCCTGGGCGACAACTGGATGAAAGAGTACGTCGACAACGCCCGTAACGGCGGCGTGGAACGCGTACTGCTGTAACTAGCCACGTTGGCCGCAAGGCGGCGTGCCGGTGCTTTTCAGGCCGGCACGCCGCTTTTTTGCTATGCTGCGGCCAACCTTACCCGCTAGCGGAGCCTGCCATGCAAACCCCTACCCTTGTGACCCAACCCGCCTTTCGCGTCATCGGCATGGCCTGGACCAGCCCGGCTGACGGCACCATCCCCGAGCTGTGGCAGCGCTTTATCCCGCGCATTGCCGAGGCAAAACCGCTGAGCGAGGCCAGCTACGGCATCTGCCAGGCGCAGGCCGATGGCCAGTTCCGCTACATTGCGGCGGTAGCGGTAGCCGCCGACACCGCCGTACCGGACGGCATGGTGGCGCTGGACGTACCAGAGCAGGATTACGCCATCGTGGAGCACCGTGGCCCGGTGCGCGGCCTGCCGGATACCTTCCGCGCCGCGTATACCGAGTGGCTGCCAGAAGCCGGCCTGGCGGCGGTGGCTGGCATCGAGTTCGAATACATGGATGGCCGCTTTCTGGGCCCGGAGCACGCCGACAGCGTGATCGACCTGTACATTCCGGTAAGCGCAGACGACGACGGCGAAACCGCCTGAACATCCGTAACAAAAAACGCCTGACGGTATACACCGCCAGGCGTTTTTTCATGCGTTTGCCACAGCGCTACACCAGCTCGGCCACCCCCAGCTCGCCGGGCAGGGCCAGATGAAAGCCCTGGTACAGCTCCAGCCCCAGCGCACGCATTGCCTCGAGCTGCTCGGCCGTTTCCACGCCCTCGATCAGCATGCGGCTGCCTATTTGCCAGCCCAGCTCCAGCACGCGCTGCAGCCGGCCAGCATCGCCGTGCATGTAGTCCAGCAGCAGGCTGCGGTCTATCTTGATGATATCCGGGCACAGCGCTTTCACACGGCCGTGGCCAGATGCCACGGCACCGAAATCATCCACCGCCACACCAAAACCGGCCTCTTTGGCAGCACGCAGACTGGCAGCCAGCTGCAGCGGGCTTTGCTCGATTTCGTATTCCAGCACTTCCAGAATCACTTGCGAGGTTTCCAGCCCCAGCTCGCCGCAGCGCCGGATCATCAGGTCGAAATTGTTACGGTAGCCATTGTCGTGCAGCACGGTACTGGGGATAAGGTTCAGGCTCAGGCAGCCCGGCACCCGGGCCTGGGCAAAGTTGCGAAAGTGCAATGCGCGCGCCAGCCGGTCGGCGTCGATCTGGTCGTCGGTATCTAGGCTCAGGAAAAACAGATCCGGCCGCAGGGCACGGCCTTGCTCATCGTAGACACGCAGCAGTGCCTCATAACCGAATACCCCACCACTTCGATAGAACAATGGCTGGAACACGCTCTGCAAGCGATAGTCGGCAAAGCGGGCGTAGTAGCGACCCTCGCCATCGCGGAACAGCAAGCGCTCAAACGCTTGCTGGGTAGTTAACTGCACCATCTTGTGTCCTGCCATAAGCTTGGTTTTTCAGCATAGCAAGCACAGCGGGGCTGCTGAAATAAATGCTTGGATTTATTGCCAAACCATGACATCAAATCTACTTATTACATACACACAACTATAAAAACGAGAGCGTTATGTGACAAAATACCCATAGACTTGCCAGGAGCATGCCATGCCTTTTCCGCGAGACATTCCAGCTTATCTCCCGCCACCGCAGCCATGCCGCAGCGCCCCGCGCACACTGCGCCAGTCTGATAGCGCAACACATGGCCATGGCGCCGTAGCCGCCATGACATACCTTACGCCATCTGCCTGGCAGCCCACGCCCGAGCCCTCACCAGGAACCGCCAGATGAGATGGCCATACCGGGCACTCCTCTTCATGCTGCTCTGCCCGCTGCTACAGGCCAGCACGCTACGCTTTGTCGGCAGTGACTTCCCCAGCATTGTGCAACCCGGCGCACCACACCCGCATGGCTTGGCCGCAGACGTTATCCGCACCCTGTGCCAGCGCGAACAGCTGACCTGCAGCATTCAGCTGCTCCCCTGGCCGCGTGCACAGGCCATGCTGCCCAATGGCCAGGCCGATGTACTGATCGGCCCCTACCGCACCGCAGAGCGTGCGGCCAGCATGCGCTTTTCGCGCTATCCGCTGTATGTCGATACCCTGTACTGGTACCGCCGGGCCGGGCAAAACGTGCAGTGGGATGGCCGTTTCGATAGCTTGTCTGGGCTAAGGCTGGGGGTAACGCGTGGCTGGACGCTGGGCCAGCGCTTTGAAGAAGCCAAGCCGCGCCTGGCAATAGATGATGCGGACACGCTGCTGCAAAGCATGCTCAAGCTGCAAAGGAAAAGGCTGGACCTGGTGGCCAGCAACGACCGCAACGCACGCCATACGCTAGCGCAGCTAGGCAGCAGCGATATCGTGCCCATCCTGCCGGCCATCAGCCTGCAGGGCGGCTATATGGGCTACGCGCTGCACGCTATCGATAAGCCGGCACTGCAACGCTTTGAGCAGGCACTGGCACGCCTGGCCGAGAGCGGCGAGCTCGCCAGGCTCAGCCAGAACCATGGCCTGACCTACCCTGGCAAAAACACCAACTGGCCAGACTATCTGCGCCAGCTGCCGTAAACTGCGCAGGCACGCCGCCCTGCGGCCAACCTTTCTGGAGCCTTTCTGATGTCTGCCACAGCCTTGCTTGTTATCGACTTTCAGTACGGCCTGATCGCTATGCCCCCTCTGGCCACGCGCGGCCCGGAAACCCTAGCCACGCTGAACCGGCTGATTGCCCATGCCCGCAGCGAGGGCCATGAAATCATCTTTATCCAGCACTACGCCGACGACCTGCCACGCGGCAGCGCAGACTGGCAGCTGCACCCGGGCCTGGCCCGGCTAGACAGCGATGTGGTGATCGAAAAAACCGCCTGCGACAGCTTTCTCGAGACCAGCCTGCGCCAGTACTTGGATAGCCGCGGTATCGAAAACCTGTGGGTAGGTGGCTACGCCAGCGACTTTTGCGTGGATACCACCGTGCGCCGCGCCGCCTCGATGGGCTACGCCGTCACCGTGGTGAGCGACGCCCATACCTGCAAAGACCGCCCTTATGTCAGCGGCGAGGCCTTGGTGGCCCACCTCAACTGGCTGTGGGGCAATATGGACGTACCCGGCAATATGATTCGCGTCCTGCCACTGGACGAGCTGGTAGCCGATGCAGGCTAACTGGCGCACGCTACTGCCCGACCTGGCGGCCAACCTGTTGCTGCCGTGGTGGGTATACGACGCCTGTCTGCCCGCCTGGGGCGAGCGTGGCGCGCTGCTGTGGTCGGCCCTGCCGCCTTTGCTGTGGAGCTTGTGGGAGCTGTATCGCTACCGCAGGCTGGATGCTTTAAGCATGATGGTACTGGGGGGGATTGCCCTGTCACTACTGGCTGCGTGGGGCGATGGCGATACACGCTGGCTACTGGTGCGCGAATCACTGGTCACCGGCGCGGCCGGCCTGGTGATGCTCGCCAGCGTCGTGTGGGGTAAGCCGCTACTGGGCGTATTGATGGCGGCCCTGGCACAACGTCAGCCCGATAGCCCGGCTGCCGCCATGCTGGCCAGCCCGGCACCCAGGCTGGCACGGCTGTGGCGCGACCTCACGCTGCTATGGGGTAGCGGCCTGATAGGCGAGTGCAGCTTGCGCAGCTGGCTGGCTTTTCACTGGCCGGTAGCGCGTAATGTGGCGCTGGGCCCGTGGCTAAGCTACGGTGTAATGGCCTTGCTGATGCTGGCCGCCGTGCTGTGGGGCCGCCGCCTGGCACGCCGGCCTGAGCCGGCGGTGCATACCGGCTAGGCAGCCTGCAAGCATGCGCCAGGCGCGATGCAAGGCTGGCTTAATCCAGCTGGGGTTCGCCCATGATGGTAGAGGCGTCCACGATACGGCCGTGCTTGACACGGTAGATCATGGTTATCGCCACCTTGCCGCGCCCGGCAGGGAAGTTGCGGGTGACGATTTCCTCATCAACCACCACCTCGCCCACAATCACGCGGCGCAGCAGCCGGGCATGCAGGTCTGGCTCGGCAAAGCGCAGTTTCATGCGCTGCCGGATTTCGTCCTGGCCCTGTGCCACCAGCGTAGCCGGGTACTGATACATACAAGCATCCGGCGCGTAACACGCTAGCAGGGCGTCCAGATTCTTGGCGTTGTAGGCATCCAGCTGTGCCTGTATCACTTGTTCAGGGCTCATCTTTCCTCCAGGTGCAGGGCTGCGCGTGCGCGGATATCGGCCAGGGACTCGTCTACCAGCAGGCGTCCGTTTTCCCATACCACACGCATTTGCAGGTCAATATCGGATACACGCTCCAGCGTATTCACCCCCCAGGCGGCACGGCTATCGCGCGCGGCCACCACACGGCCCCCCAGCGAGCGTTTGCCGGGGTCGGTCACCGGGTCTTTGAACACATCACGCCACTCGCCGTTGATACAGATGGCCGAGCACTTCAGCGCCATCTTGTGCGTGTCGCGGTCCAGCTTTTGCAGCAGCTCGGCCCCCATGCCAAACGCTACGTTGTCAGCGCTATAACCCAGCTTGGCCAGCCGCGACAGGATGGCATCGATGCTGGCCAGATTCACGCCGTCGCCTTGTATCACGCGCACGTGGTTCAGCAGGCGATAGCCTTTGCTGTTGACCGTGGTACCAAACGATGCGGCCAACCTTTCCACCACCTCGGCCACCACTTGCACCGGCTCGCCGGAATCCGGGCGGATTACCACGGTGGCACCGCTGTCGATCACCTGCTGGCGCAGGCGCTCGCCCCACAGCTCGCTCACGGCGTGAAACACATCGTAGCTGTCGCTCACCACCGCCAGCAGCGCGCCGGGCTTGGCAAAACGGCTAAGCATATTGGCAAAGGCTTCGCCTTCCTGCGCCCTGCCCCAGGCGGTAATGGTGGAGTGCTCGGCCGCCGGGATGGAAAACGCCGCACATGGCTCGTGGTAATGGCGACGCGCCGCCACCAGCGCGGCCAGCGTGTCGCTACCC
This sequence comes from Neisseriaceae bacterium, assembly GCA_027489245.1. Classification (GTDB taxonomy): domain Bacteria; phylum Pseudomonadota; class Gammaproteobacteria; order Burkholderiales; family Chromobacteriaceae; genus Vogesella. Next base: position 37,776 of record JAIYAC010000016.1, read on the forward strand.
TGAAAGTTCACCAGGTGCGCTAGGCCGCCGATTTCCGAGCTTTCGTAGCTGGATACGCCACGTGCGCCAAAATCATGCAGTTTGAACGGCAGGCCGGACAGATCATCGGCGGTTTGCTGCAGGTAGCGGCGAATGATTTCCTTGGCACGGAAGCTGCGCGTGGCCACGCTGATGGGGTACCACACGCGCAGCAGCGCGGTTTCCAGAAAAGACACCACCCAGAACAGCTCGGGGTCGGTGGACTCGATGGTAATCATCGGTATGCCGGTGGGCACCAGCTCGCCTTCCGGCACGGCGCGGATGCGTACCGGCCAGTAGCCGTCGTGCTGCTGCACGATGCGCTCGAAACCGGCGCGGTTGAACGGCAGGCCGTGCAGCGTCACCACCGCCTCTGCTTCATCGATATGTTCGCGGGTAATGCGCTGGCTCAGGTAGTCCTTGAGCAGGCTCTGCAGGCCAAAAAACAACACATGCGACGCCGTGCCACCCCTTGCCGCCACGTAAGAGTACATACCCTGCGTACCGGGGGGGTACTGCGCCCAGTGGCTGAGTTTGTAGGAATCGCTATTGAGGATGGGATTAATGATCATGATATTGGCACAGCATGGGTAAACGACCCCTAGCATACGCTGCCGAAACGGTAATGTCATAGTGCGTGGTTTGTAAGCAGCTGTCGGGATGACATACCATCAGGCCATCGTCCCGTTGGACTCGCGAAAGACCCGCCCCCATGGCGCACCACCCGAACCAGTTTGACCTGCTACGCACGCGGCGCTTCGTACCGCTGTTCATCACCCAGTTTTTTGGTGCTTTCAACGACAACCTGCTGAAAAACGCGGTCGTGGTACTGATCAACTTTCATGGCATGAAAATGCTGGGGCTGGCGCCCGAGCTGATGATCCAGCTGGCCGCCGCGCTGTTCATCCTGCCCTTCTTCCTGTTTTCCGCCACCGCCGGCCAGCTGTGCGAAAAGTACGACAAGGCGGCGATTGCACGGGTGGTCAAGCAGATGGAAATCGCCATCATGCTGATCGCGGCCCTGGGTTTCTGGCTGCACAACGGCGTCGTCCTGATGAGCACCATCTTGCTGATGGGCATCCACTCTACGCTGTTTGGCCCGCTCAAGTTCAGCGTGCTGCCGCAATACCTGAAGCCGCAGGAGCTGGTAGGCGGTAATGGCCTGATCGAAATGGGCACCTTCGTGTCCATCATCCTGGGCCAGGTAGCCGGCACCGTACTGGTCAACGCCGACCCCAGCCGCCTTACGCTGATCGCCGCGCTGCTGGCCTGCGCGTTGGCCGGCTATGCCTCGGCCCGTGCCATGCCGCCAGCCCCGCCGACTGCGGCCAACCTGCCGATAGACTGGCACATTGGCCGCCAGACCTGGGCCATCATCCGGGAAGCCAAGCAGAACCGTGCCGTGTGGCTATCGCTGCTGGGTATTTCGTGGTTCTGGTTCCTGGGCGCCATTTACCTGTCCAAGCTGCCTACCTACGCCAGCGATGTGCTGGGCGGTGACGCCAGTGTGTACACCCTGCTGATGACGCTGTTTTCGCTGGGTGTGGGGCTGGGCTCGATGCTGTGCGAGAAGCTGTCCGGCAGCAAGGTAGAGCTGGGCCTAGTGCCCTTTGGCTCGCTGGGCCTGTGCCTGTTTGGTATCGACCTGTACTTTGCCACCCCGGCCGCCGCCGCACAGACGCTGGACTGGCTGGCCTTTGTGCGTGACATCGGCCACTGGCGCCTGATGGCAGACTTCACCCTGATCGGCATCTTTGGCGGCTTCTACATCGTGCCGCTGTACGCCCTGATCCAGAGCCGCGCTGCCCCGGCGTTCCGCTCGCGCGCCATTGCGGCCAACAATATCCTGAACTCGCTGTTCATGGTAGCCAGCGCCGCCTTTGCCGCCATCCTGGCCGGCATGGGGGTCAGCATCCCTACCGTGCTGCTGATTGCTGCGCTGCTGAACCTGCTGGTTGCCGCCTACATCTACAGCCTGCTGCCCGAGTTCATGATGCGCTTCCTGGTGTGGATCGCCACCCACACGCTGTACCGCATCCGCCACGAAGGGCTGGAGCACATCCCGGAAGACGGCCCCTGCGTGCTGGTCTGCAACCACGTCAGCTTCATGGACGCGCTGATTCTGGCCGGTGCCGTACGCCGCCCGGTGCGCTTCGTGATGGATCACAATATCTTCAAGGTGCCACTGCTGAACTTCGTGTTCCGTACCGCACGTGCCATCCCCATCGCGCCGGCCAAGGAAGACCCGCAAGCCAAGGCCAGGGCGTTTGATGCGGTAGCTGCCGCACTGGCCGAGGGCGAAGTGGTGTGCATTTTCCCCGAAGGCAAAATTACTTACGACGGCCAGATCAACCCGTTCAAAAGCGGCATCGAAGAAATCGTGGCACGCACCCCGGTACCCGTGGTGCCCATGGCACTGTGTGGCATGTGGGGCAGCTTTTTCTCGCGCCGTTACGGGCCAGCCATGCTGAGCTGGCCGCGCCGCGCCTGGTCGCAGATCGCCCTGAAAGCCGCCGCACCGGTACCGGCAGCACAGGTCTCCGCCGCTGGGCTGCAAGAAGCCGTGAGCCAGCTGCGCGGCAACTGGCGCTAAGCCCCCCCATGGCACAGCCCAAGGCTTGCGGCCAACCTTGGGCTGTGCCACAGTGTCAAACATAATCAACAGCTTGTACAAAGATACCAGTACAGAGGAGTAGGGCCGTGTCGAGCGCCAATGAGATTGTGTTATTTCACCACCAGGACATTACCCCGGATACCTTTGCCGCCCCGCAAGAACGCCGCCTCAGTGGCGAATGCGAACAAAGCGTGGAGCTGCACTACAGCGACCCCACCGGCCAGTTTCACGCCGGCCTGTGGTCGGGCGGTGTGGGTGCCTGGCGCGTCAAATACACCGAGTGCGAATTCTGTACCCTGCTGGAAGGCCATGTGCGCCTGCTGGGCGACGATGGCAGCGTGGCCGAGATCCGCGCTGGCCAGCACTTTGTGATCCCCGCCGGCTTTGAAGGGGTCTGGGAGGTGCTGGAGCCCGCCAAGAAAACCTTTGCCGTCTTCGAAGAAGACCGCTTGGCGCGCAAAGAATAAACTGCGGCGAATCGCCATGAAGCAAAAGCCCCGGTCTTGAGACCGGGGCTTTTGCTTTTCTACCCTAGAACTTCTCGCTCTCCAGCAAGTAGCGCCACTGCCCTTGCTGCAAGTCGCCCAGGCGCACACGGCCAATGCGGATGCGGTGCAGGCGCTCGATCTCCAGCCCCACGGCGGCGCACATGCGCTGGATGTGGCGGCGCTGTTGCTGGCGCAGCACAAAGCACAGCTGGCGGTCGCTCTGGCGGCTGACACGGGCCGCATCCAGCGTGTCGCCGTCTACCAGTACGCCTTTACCCAGCGTCGCCAGCTGCTCGGCCGTGGCGGGGTTTTTCAGCCACACCAGGTATTCCTGTTCGCACTCGCCCGCCAGCAGCTTGCGCGCCACGCGGCCATCCTGCGTCAGCACCAGCAGGCCGGAAGCGTCTACGTCCAGCTTGCCCGCTGCGGCCAACTTGTGCTGGTGCTTTTTCAGGAACATCACGCCAGAGCGGTCTTGCTCGGCGCGGGTTTCCGGCTTCACCAGCAGCCAGGCCGGGCGCTCGCCCTGCATCTCGGCCGGGCCGCTGACAAAGCCGACCGGCTTGTGCAGCAAAATGGTCACGCGCTCGGCCTGTACGTTCAGCGCGCCGCTTTCCAGCGTCACGGTTTGCTCGGGGCGCACGCGGCTGCCCAGCACGTTTACTACCACGCCATCTACCTTGACCAGCCCCTGCTCGATGAATTCGTCCGCTTCGCGGCGGGAGCATAAACCCAGCTCGGTCATGCGTTTGGACAGGCGGATGGTGTTGTCGTCGCTCATGGCGCATACCTCTAAACATTCAAGCGGGGATTATCGCTGCTTTTGCCCGCGACCGCCGTGCAGAATGCAAACACCCGGGCCACAACATGGCAAAGCCCCCTGACGCTGGGCGGCAGGGGGCTGCGGTACACTGTGTTGCCTGCGCTTTAGAACGCTACCGAGACACCTGCGTAAGCACCATCGGCCAGCTTGATGTTACGGCGGCCGTCTTCACGCTTTACTTCTACCGTGCGGTAGCCCGCTTCGATACCCACCATTTTGAGCGGGCTCCAGCGCACGCCAGCCATGGTGTCGATCACTTCTTTTACCGTGCCGCTGCTGGCGCCAGCGCCAGCGTAGAAGCCATGCACAAATGCCTCGGCACTCATGGGCAGGTCAACGGTGAGGCGGCCACCCGCCATGGCGGCGGTGGCGGGGCCATTGGCTTCCAGGTACACCAGCTTGCCGCCCACGTCCACGCGCAGCAGGGTGGGTACCGGCAGGCCTACCATGACACCCGCGGCGCCAAAGCTGGGCTTGTCACCCAGGCTGTCTTTGTTATCCGACTTGACATAGTCCAGCGCCAGGCCAGGGCCCAGGCCGGTAGGCATACGGGTTACAAAGCGGTAGTCGCTGCCCGCAGCAAAGGTGGTGTCGCCAGCGTGGGCGGCAAAGGGCATGGCCAGCAAGGCGGCCAACAGGGTGTAGCGTGTCATTATCGTTATCCGTTAATCATGAAGAGCGCCGCCATATTACGCGCTCGGCCGCTGCGCCTCCAGCGCTTCGATGCGCTGCAACAAGGTGGCCAGCTGCGCCTCTAGCTGGGCTACGCGCTCCTGCAGCGCAGGCTGGGCAGGCTCTGCCATGGCCTGGCCTGGCGCAACCTGTGCTGGCGGGTGCAGCAAGTGCACCCAGCGTGCTTCACGCTCGCCAGGCTGGCGCGGCAGTTTCTCTACCAGCGGCGGGTATTTGTCTGCCAGCGCCGTCAGCGCGGTTTCCACTTCGTCTACACCGGCAAAGCTGTAGACACGGCCGGCACGGGTGCGCAGCTCGGCGCTGGTCTGGGCGCCACGCAGCAGCAGCAGGCCCAATGCGGCCAACCTGGCACCATCGATATTCCAGGCGTAGTTCAGCCGGTGTTCGTACTTGGCCACGCGGCTGCCTGCCGGTATGCGCTCGGCCACCAGCTTTTGCGCCATCAGTTCGTCCAGCGCGCTGCTGATATCCGCCTCGCTCAGGCTGAGCACCGGGTCGCGGCTGGTGAGCTGGTTGCAGGCAGACTGCAGGGCATTCAGGGTAAGCGGGTAGCTGTCGGGGGTGAGCGCCTGTTTTTCGATCAGTGCGCCCAATACGCGCACGGTGTGCGGATGCAAAGTCAGATTGTCCATACCGGCACCTGTCTGGGGTGAAGTGGAGGGGTTGAAATAGCAATAAATGAATGCATCATCGCACTGCTATCGTGCGCGGCCAAGCCTGCCTTGACAGCACCCGGCAGATTGCGCACCCTTGCGCGGTTTTGGACTGGCAGCAGGGGGCAGGAATGAAGCGCGTGGATCTTCTCTTGGTAGAACAGGGCCTGGCCCCGTCGCGTACAGCCGCGCAGCAGCTGATCGAGGCTGGCCGCGTGAGCGTGGCAGAGGGGGCGGCTAGCCGTGTGATCGGCAAAGCCAGCCAGAAGCTGCCGGACGACGCCGTGTTTCAGGTGGTGCCGGATGAAGCCGACCGCTACGTGTCGCGCGGCGGGCTGAAGATGGCCGGGGCGCTGGCGGCGGCGGGCCTGCACGATATCCAGGGCTGGCGGGCGCTGGACGTGGGGCAATCCACCGGCGGCTTTAGCGACTGCCTGCTGCAGGCTGGCGCGCAGCGTGTGGTGGGGGTGGATGTCGGGCACGACCAGTTGGCCGCACGCCTGCGCAACGACGCACGCGTGCGCTATTTTGAAGGCGTGAATGCCCGCGCGCTGGACCATGCCGCCCTGCTGGCGGCCAACGATGGCGAAGCCTTCGACCTGATGGTGTGCGACGTATCGTTTATTTCGGTAGCGCTGATCTACCCTTCCGCCCTGCCGCTGATCCGTCCGGGCGGCTATTTGCTCAGCCTGGTAAAACCGCAGTTCGAGGTGGGGCGCGAGGGCCTGGGCCACGGCGGTATCGTGCGCGATACCTCGCTGTATGCCGGCGTGGAAGACAAGATCAGCCGCTGCGTGGCCGAGCTGGGCTTTGACAAGCTGGGCTGGTTTGACAGCCCGATCAAGGGGGGCGACGGCAACCACGAATTTTTCATCCTGGCACGCCGCCGCTAGTATCACATCGTGCCGTCGCGGCTACCGCACGCTGCGGCCAACCTTAGCCTGCGCTTGGCGCAGCGGTGTTGTCGTCTTCCGGGTTGCGTACTACCAGCAGGGGCAAGGTGCTCTTGCGTAGTACCGACTCGGCAAAGCTGCCCAGCAGCAGGTGGCGCCAGCCGCGATGGCCGTGGGTGCCGATCACCAGCAGGTCTGCCCCGGCTGTGGTAGCAAAGTCTACCAGCTGGCCGGTGGCTGCCTCGCTCCCCTGCGGTGCTTCCAGTAGCTGCTGGCTGATGTCTTTTACGCCATGCTCCCGTGCGTAAGCGGCCGCCTCGTCCAGCACACACTGTCCTTGTTTTCTCGCCTCGTCGTACAATGCTTGCGTATCCAGCAAGCCCGCACTCTCTACCGCAAAATCGTGCAGACAGATGACATGCACCAGGGAAAGATGGCTATTGGCCGCCGCGGCAATACGTACGGCTTCGACCAATGCAGGGCGCGCGTTATGGCTGCCATCCAGTGCAATTGCGAGGTGTTTGTACATGAAACTCTCCTTACCTGTGGGTGTCTGATCTTTATCCAGATTGTGCTATACCCCTGCTGCAGCACCCTATGACTGCTTGGGTCTTGCTTGATCTGGTTCAAATGCTTTCTACTTAGTACTTCTACGAATAATCAAGCCGGAGCAATTCAATTATCATGGCAGGCAGTTTATTTAACGGAGGCTGATGTGCTGGGAATCTTCATTTTTGTCGTCTGTTTTCTTCTTGCCGGGCTGGTCTGGTACTTTTACCGCCAAGGCAAAAAGCAGAAAAACAATGCCCCCAGCCGCACTCTGTACGCCGCCCACACGCAGCGCCGCGTACTGACCCCTACCAGCCACATGACTGGCGAGGCCTACGGCAAGCTGCTACGCGCCGCCCAGGGTGACCGCCAGCAGGTGGAGCTGTGGATCGTAGAGGCGCAGTGCAACATGACCGGCTACACACGTAGCGAGATCATCGAGCTGCTGGCCAAAGAACGTTAGGCTGCCGCTAGCTCCGTATGAAAATGCCCCGCAACGCGGGGCATTTTGCATGGCTGTCATCAGGCCAGTACGCCCAGATAGCGGCGCTCCCAGGCGGTAATCTCATGGTGGAAGCTGGCGAGTTCCACCTCTTTCACCGCGACATACGCCTGGCTGAACGCGCTGCCAAACAGCTGCTCAGCCGCCTTGCCTTGCTGCATGCGATCCAGCGCGGCATCGAGCGTACGCGGCAGGGTATCGCCACTATCGGGCTGCAAAAAGACATTCCCGCTCACCGCCGGCGCCGGCTGCAGATTTTGCTCCATCCCCAGCAGGCCGGCGCCCAGGCTGGCAGCCAGCGACAGATAGGGGTTGGCGTCGCAACCGGGCAAGCGGTTTTCCACACGGCGCGCCTGCGGCGCCGACAGCGGTACGCGCAAGCCCACCGAGCGGTTATCCACCCCCCAGCTCAGGTTCACCGGCGCCGCCAGGTTTTTGACAAAGCGGCGGTAGGAATTGGGGCTGGGGCAGTACAAAGGCATCAGCTCGGCCAGATAGCGCTGCATGCCAGCGATGAAGCCGTGAAACAGCGGGCTCTCGCTGCCGTCGGCCAGGCTGAAAATATTGCGCCCATCGCGGCCCACCACGCTTTGGTGCAGGTGCATCGAGCTGCCCGGCTCGCCCGCCAGCGGCTTGGCCATGCACACCACATTCAGGCCGTGCTTGTTGCCAGTTTCTTTCAGCAGCGTCTTGAACAGAAAGGTCTGGTCGGCCAGGGCCAGCGCATCGCCGTGCTTGAGGTTGATCTCGAACTGGCTGGGCCCCATCTCGTGTACCCAGGTGTCGGTGGCAATACCCAGCATCTCGCAGCCACGATAGACATCGTCGAAGAAGGCTTCCAGGTCGTTCAGGGTACTGAAACTGAATGAGTCGAAGCCGCGCTCGCGCCGGCCGCTACGCAAAGCCGGGGGCTGAAACGGGGCGTCGCTGTCGGGGTTGGCCGCAAACAGGTAAAACTCCAGCTCCGGTGCCACCACCGGCGTCCAGCCGTGCTCGGCGTAGCGCTCTAGCACTTGTTTCAACACCGTGCGCGGGGCCAGCGGCGACAAGCTGCCATCGTGATCAACACAATCGCACAGCACCAGCGCCCGTGGTGTGCTGGCCCAGGGCAGCTGGCGCAGGGTGGCCATGTCGGGCAGCAGGGTGACATCGGGGTCTTGTTCGCCGTAGAAACGGTAGTCGGGGAACTCGCCAGTGCAGCTCTGGATGGCCACGGCACGCGCAATGCGTAGCTGCTGGCCATCGATGAAAGCCTGTCGTGGCAAGGTTTTGCCGCGGGCAAAGCCGGTCACGTCGGCAAAGGCCAGCTCGACATCACGGATACCCAGCTGGTTTAACCATTGCGCCTGCTCGGCGTGCGGTACGGGGTGGGACATACGGCATCTCTCCTGTTATGGGCCTGGCCAGGGTGGCTGGCTGGCACGCTATGCAGGGAGTATGCACGCAGCTATTCCGCAATCAAGCATCTTGTTCCGCTCAGCAGAACTGTTTAAAAAATTAAGCCCAAAGTACAGCCGGGCCGGGTATTCACGCCACAGTTATGCCCTGCTTACTGCAGGGCCGAGCACTGATTACGGCCCATGCGTTTGGATTCATACATCGCCTGGTCGGCACGCCGCAGCCAGTCGTGCAAGGTATCCCCTTCCTTGAGCTGGGTCACCCCAAATGAAGCGGTCACCACCAGGGAGAGCGGTGCAGGTAACAGGGGGCTGGCAGCCAGCACGGTACAGAGCCGCCGTGCCAGGGCTGCGGCCTCTTGCAGCCGTGTGCCGGGCAACAGGATGATGAACTCCTCGCCACCAAAGCGTGCCAGCAAGTCGCCGGGTCTGAGCTGTGCTGCCAGCCGGTGTGCCAGGGCCACCAGCACTTCGTCACCAGTGTCGTGGCCATAGGAGTCATTGATCGCCTTGAAATAGTCGATATCCAGCATGATCAGGCTGCAGACCGCTTGCCCGTTTTCCCATTGCTCCAGGTAGTCGTTCAGTGCGGCAAGGGCGGCGCGCCGGTTGGGCAGCCGGGTCAGCTCATCCTGGTGAGCCATACTGCGAATCGTGCCAAGCGCCGCCTGTAAACGGACATGCTCCACCTGCAGGGCAGCGAGCGACTGCTCTGCCCGTTTATTGGCGTCCAGCAGCGCCTCGGAAAGCAACCGGGCCTGCAGGGCCGCGCGAACCCCCTTTACCAGCTGGCGGTTCACCACCCCGCTGTAGACAATCAGCAATAAGGCATAGAGTGCACCGGCAATCGCCACGTAAACATCCAGCGGTTGCGGGTGACACAGGGCATACAGCAAGACCGGCAAATAGATGCCCAGCAGGAAAATCACGACCGATGTCCAGAACATCGAATGCACCAGTACCACCATGGCGCAGATACCGCTGAGGACGATATACACCATCATGGCGAATACCGGCGTAGCAATGGGCATCAGGAACCACACGCTCGCGCCCCAGCCCAGCCCCAGCAGGCCTTTGGAAGCCAGGTACAGGTGCACCCAGCGCTGTTTGTTGGCCGGCTGGGCCTCGGCGAGCGCCTGCGGCAGACAGCAGGCCAGATTGAGGATAACGATCAGGGTAATCAGCACGCTCCAGATATACAGCGGCTGCACATCTGCCAGGTGCTCGGCGTAGCTCAGATACAGCAAGAGTGCCGCAGCAACCGGTGTAGACAAGCTGGCCACAAAGCCACGCCTGGCTACCAGCCGAATGCGCTCGCCCAGTACCGCATCGGCAAGGAGGTGGTCGTCCACCTGGACTGTCGCAGACATGCTGACCCCTTTGTACAAACGGGCCCTGCCATGGCGGGCATGGCCTGTGCTGATAGCGCGCGGGCTTGGTCGTACCGGGGCGGCAGCGCTGGCCGCCCCTTTACTGCCTTATGGCAGCACGTGCTTAGCCACGTACCTGGCCATCACCCAGCACGATCCACTTCTGGCTGGTCAGGCCGAGCAGCCCTACCGGGCCACGGGCATGGATCTTGTCGGTGGAAATACCGATCTCGGCGCCCAGACCATACTCGAAACCATCGGCAAAGCGAGTGCTGGCATTCACCATCACGCTGGCCGAATCCACTTCGCGCAGGAACTGGCGCGAGCGGGCGTAATCGTCGGTGACGATGGCATCCGTGTGGTGGCTGCCATAGTGGTTGATGTGCTCGATGGCATCGTCGATACCGCCCACCACCTTGATGGCCAGAATCGGCGCCAGGTATTCAGTGCCCCAGTCATCAGCGCTAGCCGGTACCACTTTGTCACCCAGAATGCCACGCGTGCGTTCGCAACCACGCAGCTCTACGCCTTTTTCCCAGTACGCTGCGGCCAACCTTGGCAGGATGAACTCGGCAAAGGCGGTATGCACCAGCAGCGTTTCCATGGTGTTACAGGTGCCGTAACGGTGGGTTTTGGCGTTCAGCGCAATATTGAAGGCCTTTTCCGGGTTGGCCGTGTCGTCGATATACACGTGACAGTTACCGTCCAGGTGCTTGATCACCGGCACGCGGGCGTCGCGGGTGATGCGCTCGATCAGGCCTTTGCCACCACGCGGCACAATCACATCGACAAACTCGGTCTGGGTAATCAGCTCGCCCACGGCGGCACGGTCGGTGGTTTCCAGCACCTGCACCACGTGCTGCGGCAGGCCGGCCACACGCAGGCCCTCATGTACGCAGGCGGCAATGGCCTGGTTGCTATGGAACGCTTCGGAGCCGCCACGCAAAATCACCGCATTGCCCGATTTCAGGCACAGGCCGGCCGCGTCGGCGGTCACGTTGGGGCGGGCTTCGTAGATGATGCCGATCACGCCCAGCGGCACGCGCATCTTGCCCAGCTGGATACCGGACGGGCGGTAGCTGAACTCGCCCATTTCGCCCACCGGGTCCGGCAGCGCGGCAATCTGGCGCAGGCCTTCTGCCATGCCGTGCACGGTTTTTTCCGACAGGGTCAGGCGGTCGATCATGGCCTCTTCCAGGCCGTTTTTGCGCGCAGCCTCCAGGTCCAGCATATTGGCAGCTACCAAGCGCTCCAGGTCGCGCTCGATGGCATCGGCCATGGCGTGCAGGGCTTTATTCTTCTGGTTGGTATCGGCGCGGGCGATGGCGCGGCTGGCCTTGCGGGCAGCCTGGCCAACGACATTCATATAGTGCTTAACGTCCATGGTCTTGTCCTGAAATACATGTGGTGTCCCTAGCTTTCAGAGTAATGCAAAGCGGGGGGATTCGGCCAGTGTTCATATCAAACCATGCCGGTACTACTGTCGTGTCACTTGAGGGCAAGCTCAGGTTTTATCGGTATTTATACAACGTTACCGGCACGGCAGCCGCCAGATACTGCACCGCACGATTGACCACGATCGTGCTTACTCCTTATTTTGTCCGACAAGCAACCGCTTGACAGATGCACAAGACCTTCAGGAGACCGGCATGACCCCGTACCAGGCGTTTTATCAGCAATCCATCAACGAGCCCGAAACGTTCTGGGGAAGAGAAGCCAACCGCATCCACTGGCACCGGCCATTCGATAAAGTACTGGCATACGATAAGCCACCGTTTCGCGACTGGTTTGCCGGCGGCCTGACCAACCTCTGTTACAACGCGGTAGACCGCCACCTGACGGACCGCGCCGAACAAACCGCACTGGCCTACGTGTCCAGCGAAACCGGTATCGAAACCGGCTACACCTTCCGCGAGCTGCACGAGGAAGTGGCCCGCTTTGCCGCCATCCTGCAGGCGCAGGGCGTGGCCAAGGGCGACCGCGTGCTGATCTACATGCCCATGATCCCCGAAGCCATCTTTGCCATGCTGGCTACCGTGCGGCTGGGCGCGGTGCATTCGGTGGTATTCGGCGGCTTTGCCCCGGCCAGCCTGGCCACCCGTATCGAAGACGCCAGCCCTAAAGTGCTGGTGACCGCCGACGCCGGCATGCGTGGCGGCAAGGTGATTCCCTACAAACCGCTGGTGGACGAGGCGCTGGGTTACGCCGGCGCCAGCGCCCCGGGCAAGGTGATTGTGGTAAACCGTGGCCTGGCCGAAGCGCCCATGATGAAACCCGGCCGCGACCTGGACTACGACAGCCTGCGCGAAGCGCACCTGCACGACCGTGCCGAGGTGGAATGGGTGGAATCCAGCCACCCCAGCTACATCCTGTATACCTCGGGCACTACCGGCAAACCCAAGGGCGTGCAGCGTGACACCGGCGGCTACGCTGTGGCGCTGGCGGCCAGCATGGAATACATCTACGGTGGCAAACCGGGCGAGTGCTACTTTTCCACCTCCGACATCGGCTGGGTGGTGGGCCACTCCTACATCGTGTACGGCCCACTGATCAACGGCATGACCACGCTGGTATACGAGGGCCTACCCATCCGCCCCGACGCCGGCATCTGGTGGCAGCTGGTAGAAAAATACCGCGTCAGCGTGATGTTCTCCGCCCCGACGGCCATCCGTGTGCTGAAAAAACAAGACCCGGCGTGGCTGCACAAACACGACCTGTCCAGCCTGCGCGCGCTATTCCTGGCCGGCGAGCCGCTAGATGAACCCACCGCCACCTGGATTGCCGGCGAGCTGGGCATCCCGGTGCTGGACAACTACTGGCAAACCGAAACCGGCTGGCCCATGCTGACGCTGTGCAATGGTGTAGAGAAAAAAGACGTGAAATTCGGCAGCCCCGGCCTGCCGGTGTACGGCTTCAATGTGAAACTGTTTAACGAAAGCACCGGCGCCGAGGTTGGCCCCGGCGAGAAAGGCGTGATCGGTGTGATACCGCCGCTGCCGCCAGGCTGCATGAGCACGGTATGGGGGCAGGACCAGCGCTTTGTGGACACCTATTTCAGCCTGTTCAAGGACAAACTGGTGTACTCCAGCTTCGACTGGGGCATCAAGGATGAAGACGGCTACTACACCATCCTTGGCCGCACCGACGACGTGATCAACGTCGCCGGCCACCGCCTGGGTACGCGCGAAATCGAAGAGGCAGTCAGCAGCCACAGCGCCATTGCCGAAGTGGCCGTGGTAGGCGTGGAAGACAGCCTGAAAGGCCAGGTGCCCAAGGCATTTGCCGTGGTGAAAAACCCGGCCATCCTGGACGACCCGGCCAGCCGTGCCGCGCTGGAAAAAGAAGTCATCACCCGCGTGGCCGCCCAGCTGGGCGCCATTGCCAACCCGGCGCGGGTGTATTTTGTGAACCAGCTACCGAAAACCCGCTCGGGCAAGGTGCTGCGCCGCTCGATCCAGGCGCTGGCGGAGGGCCGCGACCCGGGCGACCTCACTACGCTGGACGACCCGGCGGGGATCGAACAGATCCGCCAGATCATCCAGCAGCCATAGCAAAGGCGGCGCAGGCCGCCGGCTCCCCTTGGCTCCCCCTGTATCGAGGCAGGGGGAGCCTTTTTTACCGCCAGCCCATAAAAAAACCCGGCCGTAGCCGGGTTTTTTTATGGGTTACACCGCCGGTTTATATCTTGAACGTGGCAACCACCGCACCCAGATCCTGTGCGTGTACGCTCAGCTGGCTCGCGGCTGCGGCAGTCTGGTCTACCGTCCCCTGGTTGGTTTCGGTCATGGACGAGATCACTTCGGCGCGCTGTGCAATATCGCGTACCGCCAGCTGCTGCTCGCCCAGCGCCAGCGCTACCGATTCGATATGGCGGCTGATGTTGGCCGCATTATCACGAATGCCTTCAATCGCCTCGCTCGCCAGTCGGCTTTGCTCCACACCATCTTGCGTAGCAGTAACGCTGCCCTGCATGGTACCCACCACGTCGTGCATACCATGGCTGAGGTTATCGATCTGGCGGCTGATATCCACGGTAGCCTGGCTAGTGCGTTCGGCCAGTTTGCGTACCTCGTCGGCCACCACCGCAAAGCCACGGCCGCTTTCGCCGGCACGGGCAGCTTCGATCGCCGCATTCAGTGCCAGCAGATTAGTCTGATCGGCAATATCGTGAATCGTCTGGGTAATCGTGGCAATGGTACGGGTTTGCGTACTCAGGCCATCCAGCGCCTCGGCCGCGCCGGAAATATGGCCAGCAATACCACGGATATCGTCTGCCGACTGACGTATCAGGCCGGCACACTGGTTCACTGCCGCATCGGCGTGATGCGCTTCCTGTTCTACATAGCGAATCTGCTCGGCCAGCTGGCTGATACTCTGTAATACCTCTTCCACCGATACGGCGATCGCGCGCGAGGCTTCACTTTGTGCATGCGAAGCATGCTGCACATCGTGTGCCGAACGGGACAAATCGCCCGCATTACCCTGTACCTGGCTGGCCAGGTCGCGGATACGGCCGGTAATGTCACGCAGCTTGTCTTGCATATCAGACAGCGCACCCATCAAGCTGTTTTCGCGCCCGGCTGGCACCTTCAGCGCATGGCTCAGGTCTCCCGCTGCGATATAGCGGGTCTGACGCATGGCCTCTACCGGCTCGCCCCCCAAGCTGCGGAACACCCGGCGGTACTGCAATACCCCACCTACTGTCACCAGCAAGATCAGCAGGCTGCTCGTCAGCAGCAAACTGGTCTGTGCCGAGGCAATCTGGGCTTCGCTATCGCTCACGACCTGCTGCAGGTTCTGTTCTACGCGTTGATGCAGGGCATCCAGCTTTTTGGTGAGTGCCTCAGCCCGCTCGTCAAAGCCGGTACCGGGTGCCTTCATCAGGGTATTGCCCGCGTCACGCCCCTGGGTAATGTAGGCGTCAGCCATCTGCTGGCCTACCTGGTAAAAAGTATCCAGCAGCTGTCGTGTCGCCTGCGCGTCATCACCATACGCAGCGTCCAGTTGTTTGAGCTCGTCGAGTTGCTTAACTGCCGCCTGGTAATGTTCTTTGGCATCGCCAAAACCGTCGCGGTCACCGGTGGCACTGGCATCAGTAAGGAACTGCTGAATCTGCACCACATGGAAACGCAGGTCAGCCATGCGGTCGGCCAAACCATCGGCCACCTGATGTTCATAGCGGCTATTGGCCATGATCTTGTTGAGGCCAATCGTCACAATGACCGTCTGGGCGATCGCCAGCAGGACAGTCACCACAACAAAGCTGATCAGCAACGGGCGCAGTTTGCGCGAGGAAGGAATAGACATCGGCTGGACTTGCAAGAAAATTAACGCTCCTATTCTGAGGGTTTTTGCCGGGCAGCGCTTGCGCTATCAGACAAGCATTTGATCTGCGGCCAACTTCTATAAATGGCATGCGGTCTTCTGCGTCAGTGTGCAAACGCACTTCATGGGCAGATTGCACCCGTGATTGCGCCTGACAAGGCTTGTCATGCCAATAAGCAAGAGGCAGGCACACACTAACGACGGCATGCCCGCCCCTGGGTGTCAGCAAGGAACTAGCCGTGCTGCAATGTCTTTTTTACGCGACGCATGCCCAGCCACACCAGCATGGCGACAACCGGAATGGCCAGCCCGGTCAGCAGCTCGGTGTTCAGGTGCAAACCGGCAGCCTTGCCCGCTTTGAACAGATAGCCCAGCAGCCCCACGGCGTAATAGGTGAGCACACCGACAGACAGGCCTTCTACCGTTTCCTGCAGCCGCAGCTGCAGTTCGGCACGCCGGTCCATACTGGCCAGCAGGGCACGGTTCTGCGCCTCGTGTACCACCTCTACCCGCGTACGCAGCAGTGCCGTACTGCGCTGCAGACGCGCCATCAGCCTTTCTTGCCGCTGTGCAGCGGTTTCACAGGTTTCCATGGCCGGGGCCAGGCGACGCTCCATGAATTCGTAAAAAGGCTGCAGGCCGGATAGCCGCGTTTCGCGCAGTTCGGCAATACGCCGCGCCACCAGCTTGTAGTAGGCACGGGCGGCGGCAAAGCGGTACTGGCTTTGCGCAATCAGCTGTTCGCCCTGCGCGGACAGGTCGGTCAGCTCGTCCAGCATGGCGGCGTCGTGGGCGCTTTGTTGCGCCATATGCAGGGTAACGCTGCGCAGCCGGGTGCCCAGACGATCCAGCTCGCGCATCTGCCGCTTGGCCTCGGGTAGCGCCAGCAGGGCCAGCAGGCGGTAGGTTTCCATTTCGAACAGACGCTGCATCATGCGGCCAGACTGCGAGGGCCCCATGGCGCGGTCGATCACCACGTAGCGGCTGAAACCTTCTGCCAGCCGCGGGTCGGGGTGCAGGCGCAGGTCGGTATAGGCCACGCCATTGCCATCGCCGATTTCGGCACCGATCAGCTCCTGGCCACCAAACCAGCGCTGGGCGATATCCGGTGCGGGGGCTTCTTGCGAGGCAGGCAGCAGGACGGCATGCATGGCCACCATCACCGCGCCCGGCAGGCTACCCAGCCAGTCTGCCGGCAGGCGGTCTAGCGCGGTGCGCTCGAATGGCTCGACAAAGTCGCCACCCAGCACAAAGGTGTAGCGGGCAAATTCGGTATGCAAGGCCCAGCGGATGGTGAGGTCCCCCGCTACGCCGGTGTAGTGCATCTGGCCGTCGTCCGGCTGCGGCAGGCCCATGCGCTGCAGCAAATCCTGCAAGGCGCTGCGCTGCGGCGCTTCGGCTTCGTCAAAAAAAAGGGTGAGCGTGGTCAGCCGCGCCGGTGACGGTATGGCGATCGGCGGGCGCGCGTGCGCCTCGTCGTTCAGGCTGCGGCGAAGGGGGTGCGTATTGAGCGTGATCATCTGTTTGTGGAATCCCTGATTGCGAAGCTCTGCGGCTTCTGCAAGGCAGCTTACCTGCTGCCACGCTGGCGGGCTAGCCAGGCCACACAATGCGGCGCTGCCCAAGGCTATACCATGCAAGGATCACGCCAGCATGACAGGCTGGCTGCGCGAGGGTTGGCCGCAGGCGCGGCTAGCGCTCGTTATCGCTGCCGCGGTGGTGGCGCAGCAGCTTGCCCAGCGCTTCTTTCACTACCGGGTTGCGGATCTCGCCGGCGGCGCGGGCAAAGGCGTCCAGCCCGGCGTCGGACAGCTGGAACGATTTGCTGCGCACGGGCTTGGGCGGGGTGGGCAGCACCTTCACACGCAGGGTCTGCACCGGGTAGCCCTGGCGGGTCAGCGGCGCCACCACGCTATTGCCCAGCATGCGCAGGCGGGCGGCGACCGTGCTGTTGTGCGCGTACACCACCAGCTCGCCATCGCGAAAGCAGGCTACCTGGCAGTGCTGGCCCAGCATGCCGGGCAGCAGGCGCTTGAAGGCGCGGTCCAGCTGCAAGATGGCGTGGGCGGCAGCGGTCAGGTCGGCCAGGCGGGCGTCGCGTTTGCTGAACTGGCTAAGGGGCTGGCTACTCATGGGCTTTGATGGCAAGACGGGGTAACAGAGTGTAGCCGATCTGCCGCGTGGCAGCCGTGAAAAAGCCTGCGGCCAACCTGGCTAGCAGGTTGGCCGCAGGCTGATGGTGCACGCGGGCTCAGGGCAGCACGGTAACCGACGGGCTACCCGCCACCACCTCCAGCTGGGTGGTACTGCGCGTGGCGGGCTGTGCGGGTGCCACACCGGCGCTGAGGGTTTTCAGGGTATGAAAGGTGCAGCTGAGCTTGGCAGGCGTCAGCGTGACCAGCGCGTAGCCCTGGGCGTCGGTGTTGGCCACTTTCAGCCACGGGTTGAAGGTGGTCAGCGTGCTATTGAAGGTATTGGTGCGCACGCCGTTCTGCTCGGTGTAGATCAGCGGCTTGGTTTTGCCGAAGCTGGCGCTGCTGTCGACCACGCTCTCGAAGTAGCTATAGAAAGAGTTACTGGAGATGCCGGCGGTGACCAGATCCACCATCACCGGTACCGGGCTGGCGGCGTCGTAGTCGTCCATGACGCTACCGGCAAAGAAGGCGTGGATGTCACCCGTGAGCGCCACCACATTGCCGATGGCGTTGTCTTTCAGGTGCTTCATCAACGCCTTGCGCTCGGCGTTGTAGCCGTCCCACTGGTCGGCATTCAACAGGAACACATCAAAGAACTGCGCAGCAGGCAGCGCGGCGTCCAGCTGCGGCTTGATACCGGCATCGAATGCAGCGTTGCTGATACCCAGGTTGGCAAACAGCGTTTTGGTATCGGCGTAGCTCGGCGCGGGTGCCTGCGTGGCCTTGCTGGCGCTGGGTACGGCTGCCGCAGCGGTGGTGAGGTCGGCGACCAGGGCGTTCATTAGCTGGCCTTGCAACGTGGCCAGGCCGGCGTTGGCCGCAATCAGCCCCTGCACCATCATGCCGGCCACCGCCTGGGTGCCGTCTACCTGCATGCGCAGCAGCGACACTTCGTTGCCCCATAGCTTCCAGGTGGTGTTGGCCGCGCTCATCTGGTCTTTCCACCACTGGCGCTGGGTACTGCCCAGAATAGACACCGGGTCCAGGCTGCCGCTGGCCGCGCTCATCTTCTGGCCTTCTACCGCGGCCAGCGTGGATTTGGGCACAAAGTAGCGGCTGCCGATTTCGCTACCGGCGCCCACTTCGGGGATGACGTGGTCAGCGCGGTACAGGCGCTGGTCGGTCATTACCAGCGTGGCCAGGTTGCCAAAGCTGAACTGGCGGTAGATCTGGATGTTCTGGAACGACGGGTTGGCCGCATCCAGGCTCACATCGGCCGGCATGTACTCGAACCAGGCCTGGTTGGCGTTGCGACGGCGGCTGGTGACCCTGGCAGCGTCTTCGCCGGTCGCGTAGTTCTGGTGGTCTTGCCAGGCGTCATCGCTGAATTCGTGGTCGTCCCATACCGCAATAATGGGGAACGCGGCGTGCAGCGCCTGCAGGCGGCTGTCGCTGCGGTAGGTTTTGTACAGGGTGCGGTAGTCGGCCAGGGTGTTGGCGTAGGTAGCGCCATCAGTGCGCTTGATGCCGTCAGGCAGCGTGATCTGGCTGTGGCGGGTTTCCACCTTGCCAGTCTGGAAGGCAGCACCCACGGTTTCGTAAATGTAGTCACCCAGGTGCACGACAAAATCCAGGTCTTGCTGCAGCAGCTCGTCAAACGCCGCCCAGTGGTTCACGCTCCAGTCCTGGCACGAGATAAAGGCGAATTTCAGCTGTGACACCGGCGTACCGGCTGCTGGTGCGGTCTTGCTGCGGCCAACCTGGCTCACGCTGCGGCCCGCGCGGAAGCGGTAGTAATACGTGGTACCCGGCTGCAGCGCGGTCACTTTATGGCGCACGGTGTAGTCCCACTGCGCCTGCGCAGTGACGGTGACACTGTGCAAGATGCTGGCAAAGCTCTGGCTGGTAGCGATTTCGATGGTCACCGGGGTATCCGCCACGGCATCGCCCAGGCGTGTCCACAGCACCAGGCTGGCCGGCTGCGGGTCGCCCGAGGCGACGCCCTGCGGGAAGGTATGGCTGCGTTCGGGCTCGCTGCCCCCGCCGCCGCTGCCAAAACAGCCGGTGAGCCCCAGCGTCGCGGCAGAAGCTGTCAGGAAACTGCCCGCTTTCAGGAATTGTCTGCGATCCATGTGTTTCTCCTCGTGTGTCTTGTTATCTGTCGTTACAACAGGGCAATGCCAAACAGGCTAACCTTGCTGCATGACACGGCGTTTACGCTCATACGTTTGTTTAGAGCAAATAACCTAACAAAACAAATAAGGCTTCAACACTGTTCCAATGCACAGGCTCTTGATACCGGTCAGCAATGCCCCCATTAAAAGAAGGTTTGCCTGTGCTACACTTTTAGCCATTTTTATCGGCCCGCTGGCCGCTGGATGTCCACACGATGATTTCGACGCTTCTCAAGAAAGTATTCGGCAGCCGCAATGAACGACTGCTCAAGCAATATCGCCAGGTCGCCAACCGTATCAACGGTATGGAAGACGCCATGAAGGCACTGTCGGACGAGCAGCTGGCGGCCAAGACCACCGAATTCAAAGAGCGTCACGCCAAAGGCGAAAGCCTGGATGCCCTGCTGCCCGAAGCGTTTGCCGTATGCCGCGAGGCCTCGCGCCGCGTGCTGAACATGCGCCACTTCGACGTACAGCTGATCGGCGGCATGGTGCTGCACCACGGCAAGATTGCCGAAATGCGTACCGGCGAAGGCAAAACCCTGGTGGGTACCCTGCCGGTGTACCTGAACGCCATCGCCGGCAAGGGCGTACACGTGATTACCGTGAACGACTACCTGGCCAGCCGCGACGCCGGCATCATGCAAAAGCTGTACAACTTCCTGGGCCTGAGCGTTGGCGTGAACCTGTCGCAAATGCAGCACGACCATAAAAAAATGGCCTACGCCTGCGACATTACCTACGGTACCAACAACGAATTCGGCTTCGACTACCTGCGCGACAACATGGTGTTCAGCCTGCACGAAAAAGTGCAGCGCGAGCTGAACTTTGCCGTGGTGGACGAGGTGGACTCCATCCTGATCGACGAAGCGCGTACCCCGCTGATCATCTCCGGCCCGGCCGAAGACAACGTGGACATGTACCGCGCCATGAACGCCGTACCGCCGCTGCTGAAAAAGCAGGAAACCGAAGACGGCGAAGGCGATTACTGGGTAGATGAAAAAGCCCACAGCGTGCTGCTGTCCGAAGCCGGCCACGAGCACGCCGAAGCCATCCTCACCCAGATGGGCCTGCTGGGCGAAGGCGATAGCCTGTACTCTGCGGCCAACATCACCCTGATGCACCACCTGAACGCCGCGCTGAAAGCCCACGCCCTGTTCCATCTGGACCAGCACTACGTGGTACAGGACGGCGAAGTGGTGATCGTGGACGAATTCACCGGCCGCCTGATGGCCGGCCGCCGCTGGTCCGACGGCCTGCACCAGGCCGTGGAAGCCAAAGAAGGCGTACAGGTCAACCGCGAAAACCAGACCCTGGCGTCCATCACCTTCCAGAACTACTTCCGTCTGTACGGCAAGCTGGCCGGCATGACCGGTACCGCCGATACAGAGGCCTACGAGTTCCAGAACATCTACGCGCTGGAAACCGTGGTGATCCCGACTAACCGCCCGATGATCCGCCAGGATCACCAGGACAAGATCTACCGCTCGGCGCGCGAGAAATACAACGCCATCATCAGCGATATCAAAGACTGCGTCAGCCGCGGCCAACCTGTGCTGGTGGGTACCACCAGCATTGAAAACTCCGAGCTGGTATCGCAGCTGCTGACCCAGGCCGACATCGCCCACAATGTGCTGAACGCCAAGGAACACGCGCGCGAAGCCGAGATCGTGGTACAAGCCGGCCGCCCCGGCATCGTGACCGTGGCCACCAACATGGCCGGCCGGGGTACCGATATCGTGCTGGGTGGTAACCCGGAGCCGGAAATCAAGGCTATCCAGACCGACGACAGCCTGAGCGACGCCGAAAAAGACAGCCGCATCGCCACCATCCGTGCCGAATGGCAAGTGCGCCACGACGCCGTACTGGCAGCCGGCGGCCTGTACATCATCGGTACCGAGCGCCACGAATCGCGCCGTATCGATAACCAGCTGCGTGGCCGCTCCGGCCGCCAGGGTGACGCCGGCGCCAGCCGCTTCTACCTGAGCCTGGAAGACCCGCTGCTGCGTATTTTCGCTGGTGACCGCGTGGCCATGATCATGGACAAGCTGAAGATGCCGGACGGCGAAGCCATCGAGCACCCGTGGGTATCGCGCTCCATCGAAAACGCCCAGCGCAAGGTAGAAGGCCGCAACTTCGACATCCGCAAACAGCTGCTGGAATACGATGATGTCGCCAACGACCAGCGTAAAGTCATCTACCAACAGCGTAACGACATCCTGGAAGACCAGGACGTGGCCGCCATCATCACCCACATGCGCGAAGGCGTACTGGGCGATGTGGTCGACCTGCACATGCCACCGGACTCCATGGAAGAGCAGTGGGACCTGGCCGGCCTGGAGCGCACACTGGAAAGCGAATTCCAGCTGCACGCTCCGGTAGCGCAGTGGATGCAGGCCGAGCAAACGCTGGATATCCCCGATATCAAGCAGCGCATTCTGGACCTGGCTGCGGCCAGCTACGCCGAAAAAGTAGCGCTGGCCAACGAAGAATCCATGCGTCAGTTCGAACACGGCCTGGTACTGCAGATGCTGGACAACCACTGGCGTGAACACCTGGCGGCCATGGATCATCTGCGCCAGGGTATTCACCTGCGCGGCTACGCGCAGAAGAACCCGAAGCAGGAGTACAAGCGCGAGGCGTTCGAGCTGTTCTCCGACATGCTGGAGCGCGTGAAGCGCGGTGTGGTCAGCGTGCTGATGACCGTACAGGTACGCAGCGAAGAGGACATGGAAGCCGTGGCCCCGCACGAAGTGACTGGCATGGAAATGCACCACGACGACGCCCCGAGCGCTACCGAAGGCAACCCGTTCTCGCCGGAAGCCCTGGCCTCGCAAGGCCTGCGTGTTGGCCGCAACGACCCTTGCCCGTGCGGCAGCGGCCAACGTTACAAGCAGTGCCACGGCAAGCTGGCCTGATCGCCACCCTGCCCTGCAAAAACCGGCGCCCCGTGCGCCGGTTTTTTTACGCCCGCAACCAGCACAGCAATAGGCGTAAAAAAGCCCGGTCTGGGCCGGACTTCGGGCGGCTGACAAGGTGCAGGCATGGCTTGCACCGTCCCGCATCACACAAGCACGTGACGCTGCCGCCTTGCTATGGATAAGAAAAAGCCCGGACGCGTCCGGGCTTTCTTTGCACCTAGGTTGGCCGCATGCGGCCAAGCCCGGCGCTTATACCAGCAAGCAGGATGTCTGCGTGGCGGCAGTGACCGCGTGCAGCTTGATCTCTTCTTGAGCGCAACGCTCTACCGCTTTCGGGCAGCGGGTACGGAACACGCAGCCAGACGGCGGGTTGATCGGGCTAGGCAAATCACCGTTCAGAATCTGGATCGTCTTGCTACGTTCCAGCTTCGGGTCGGGGATAGGAATGGCCGACAGCAAGGCCTGGGTATACGGGTGAGCTGGCTTGTCGTACAGCGCGTGCTTCTCGGCCAGCTCCATCTCGCGACCCAGATACATCACCAGGATGCGGTCGGAAATGTGCTTCACCACCGCCAGATCGTGCGCGATGAAGATCAGCGACAGCCCCATCTCGCGCTGCAGTTCTTTCAGCAGGTTGATGATCTGTGCCTGAATGGACACGTCCAGTGCCGACACCGGCTCGTCGCAGATAATCAGCTTGGGCTCCAGAATCAGCGCGCGGGCAATGCCGATACGCTGGCACTGGCCACCCGAGAACTCGTGCGGGTAACGGTTGATCATCTGCTCGCGCAGGCCCACCTTTACCATCATGGCGCGTACGCGCTTCATCACTTCTTCGCCAGACAGCTCCGGGCGGTGTACACGCAGCGGCTCGCCAATGATCTGGGCAATGGTCATGCGCGGGTTCAGCGAGGCCAGCGGGTCCTGGAAGATCATCTGGATATCCTTGCGGACATTCAGCCAGTCTTTATCGCTACCCTTGCGCAGGTCTTTGCCCATCCACAGGATTTCGCCATCGGTGGCGGGAATCAGGTTGAGGATGGCACGGCTCAGCGTGGACTTGCCGCAACCGGACTCACCCACGACACCTAGGGTTTCACCCGGGTACAAGTCGAAGCTGACACCATCTACCGCTTTGAGGGTTTTTTTCGGGGTCCAGGGCCAGTCTTTGCCACCAGCAACCTTGAAGTGAACCTTGACGTTACGGACCGACAGAATCGGTTTACGGTTCTCAGCCATTGGCCACCTCCGCATTGGCATTAACAATCAGCTCGCTGGCCGGCTTGTGACAGGCGCGCAGCACACGACTGTTGGCTGACGATACGGCCAACTGTGGCAGGCTATCGACACACTGCTGGCTGGCGTGTTCGCAACGCTCGGCAAACGGGCAGCCTTTGGGCATGTTTGCCATGTTCGGCGGGTTGCCCGGAATGCTCATCAGCGCTTCGCCATCGTGGTCCAGACGCGGCAGCGCGCCTAGGAGGCCGATGGTGTAAGGGTGCGACGGCTGGTAGAAAATGTCGTTGGCGGTGCCGTATTCCATCACGCGGCCACCGTACATCACCATCACGTTGTCGCACAGGCCTGCCACCACGCCCAGGTCGTGGGTAATCATCACGATGGCGGTACCAAAATCACGCTGCAGGTCTTTCAGCAGGGTGAGGATCTGCGCCTGTACGGTCACATCCAGTGCGGTGGTGGGCTCGTCGGCAATCAGCACTTCCGGCTCGCACAGCAGGGCCATGGCGATCATCACGCGCTGGCGCATACCGCCAGAGAA
Organism: Neisseriaceae bacterium; assembly: GCA_027489245.1. Classification (GTDB taxonomy): domain Bacteria; phylum Pseudomonadota; class Gammaproteobacteria; order Burkholderiales; family Chromobacteriaceae; genus Vogesella. The sequence goes on from JAIYAC010000016.1 coordinate 62,111, forward strand.
CTCGTGCGGGTACATATCGATGCGGCGGGCCGCCTCGGGAATGCGTACCGCTTCCAGCAACTCGATGGCGCGCTTCTTGGCCTGCTTGCGGGTCATGCCCTTGTGCAGCTCCAGCACCTCGGTCATCTGGCGCTCTACCGTCAGGTAGGGGTTCAACGAGGTCATCGGGTCCTGGAAGATCATGGACAGGCGATCACCACGGATACCGTTCAGCTCTTTGGCGCTCATGGTCAGCAGGTTCTTGCCCTTGTACAGGGCTTCGCCGCTAGGCTGACCATTTTTGGCCAGCAGGCCCATCATGGCCAGTACCGACTGGCTCTTGCCGGAGCCGGACTCACCGACGATACCCAGCGTCTGACCGCGATCCAGCTCGAAATTCACACCGTTTACGGCGTTAACCATACCATCGTGCGTAGCAAAGCTGACGCCGAGGTTTTTTACTTGTAGCAAAGACATGGAGTCCTCCCCGGCTTAGCGATCTTTCGGGTCCAGCGCATCGCGCAGGCCGTCACCGACATAGTTGGCACAGTACAGCGTCACGGACAGGAACAAGCCTGGCACCAGCAGCATCCACGGCTGGCTCTCCATTACTTTCTGGCCTTCCTGCACCAGTACACCCCAGCTGGTATTGGGTTCTTGCACACCCAAGCCCAGGAAGGACAGCACCGACTCGGTCATGATCACACCAGGAATGGTGATCGTGGCGTACACCACCACAATGCCCAGCAGGTTAGGCACGATGTGGCGGAAAATAATAGCGAACTGCGATACGCCAATGGCGTGCGCTGCTTCGACAAATTCCTTGGATTTCAGCGACAGGGTCTGACCGCGCACGATACGCGCCATATCCAGCCAAGAGATGGCACCTAGCGCAACGAACATCAGGTACAGGTCGCGACCGAAAAAGGTCATCAGCAGAATGGCAAACAGCATGAACGGCAGCGCGTACAGCACATCGACGATACGCATCATCAGTGCATCGACCTTGCCACCAAAAAAGCCGGCAATCGCCCCCCAGGACACACCGATGATCACCGATACCAACGTACCGACGATGCCTACCTGGAAGGTGATGCCGCCCCCTTGCAGGGTACGCGCCAGCAGGTCGCGGCCCAGCTCATCAGTACCCAGATAATGGCCGTTGGCCAGCGTGGGTGCCAGGCTCAAGGCATTCCAGTCGGTCGCGTCATGGGTGTGTTGCAGCATGTACGGGCCAACCACGATGATCAAGCCGATCAGGATCAGGATCACCAGCGAGGCAACGGCAGCTTTGTTCTTCATGAAGCGGCGGCGTGCATCAGCCCACGGGCTGCGGCCTTCCACCACTTCACTGATATTGGACAGCGTGCTGACCAATTGATCGTTTTTAGTTTTGGTATTCATGTCAGGCTCCCGATCAGTAACGGATACGCGGGTCGAGCATCGCGTAGACGATATCGACAATCAGGTTGAACACCACGGTAAACACGGCCACCAGTACCACCAGACCCAGTACCAGGGTGTAGTCGCGGTTTACGGCGCCGGTCACCAGCAGGCGACCCAGACCAGGAATGGAGAAGATGGATTCTGTTACCACCGCTTGGGCAATAGCCGATACGGCCATCGGGCCCAACAGGGTCACTACCGGCAGCAGCGCAGGGCGCAGGGCATGGCGCACGATAATGACGCGCATCGGCAGGCCTTTTGCCTTGGCGGTGCGGATGAAGTTGGAGTTCATCACCTCGATCAGGCTACCGCGCATCACGCGGCCTAGTGTGGCCACGTTGACAATGGTAAGCAGGGCAACCGGTAACAAGGCGAACTGCACAATGCTCCAGTTCGGGTCATCGTAAGACCAGCCACCGGCCGGGACGACTTTCATCCACAAGGCAAAGAACAGGATCAGGATAGGGCCCGTTACAAACGACGGCACGGCATGGCCGAAGTTACCCAGAAACATCACGAAATAATCCGCAATGCTGTTCTGGCGCAAGGCAGCAATCACCCCCAGGGAGATACCCAGCACGATGGCGATCAGCAGCGCGGTGCCACCAATAGCTGCCGACTTGGGCAATGCCTGGGCAACCAGCTGGTTGACCGACCAGTCTGCGTAGCGGAAGGACGCACCCAGATCGCCATGCAGCAGGTTATTGAGGTAGTAGCCAAACTGCACGTGCAGCGGCTCGTTCAGATGGTACTTGGCTTCCAGGTTAGCCAGCACTTCGGGGGCAATCTTCTTCTCGCCGTCGAAAGGACCACCGGGGGCGAGTTGAAGCATGATGAAACAGAGGGTGATAACGGAAAATACCGTTGGTACCGCCCCGAATACACGCTTAATAACGTAAGACCACATTGGGATAAAACTCCATGTACCTAGGACATGTGCATGCCCTATGACGCTGTAGGCGCTAGATAAAGCAATCCGGGCAGTGGATAACTGCCCGGAGGCTGACCGTAGGCACGGTGATGCGTCAAAAACACTAGTGAAAAACCCGCCCGGCAGCCGAAGCCACCATGACGGGTTAACGACTAATTATTTCTTGATGATGTAGAAATCGCTAGTACGGAAGCGGTCAAAGCTGTTGGTGGTGTAGTAGCCGCCAACGTAAGGCTTCACGGTACGCGCTTGTACATACTGGTACAGCGGGATCAGCGGGTAGTCATCCATCGCCAGCTTGGAAGCCTGGGTCATCAGGGCTTTACGCTTGGCTTGGTCGGTTTGCTGGTTGCCTTGGGCCATCAGCTCGTCAACCTTCTTGTTGCAGTATTGCTGGTCGTTCTGGTCGCTGTCGCAACGAACCAGATCCAGGAAGGTGGTCGCGTCGTTGTAGTCAGCGTTCCAGCCGTTACGTGCAACCTGGTACTGGCCGGAGTGACGGGTCTTCAGGAATACTTTGAATTCCTGGTTTTCCATCGAGGCGCTCAGACCCAGCTTGGTTTTCCACTCGGAGGAGATGAACAGACCTACGCGTTTGTGCGACTCGGAGGTGTTGTACATCAGTTTCAGCGGAGTAGCGGAGGTTACGCCTGCTGCGGCCAACAGTTTCTTGGCTTCGGCAACGCGTTTTTCCATCGGCCATTTTGCCCATTCGTACGGGGTAACGTCAGCACCGGCAGTACCTTGTACCATCAGGCTGTAAGCAGGTACCTGGCCTTCGCCCAGCAGCTTCTGGGTCAGGATGTCACGGTCGATGACCATGGACAGGGCCTGGCGAACGCGCTTGTCTTTCAGTACCGGGTCTTTATTGTTCAGACCGTAGTAGTACAGCGCAATGTTGCGCAATGCGCTCAGTTCTTTCGGCATTTCTGCCTTCAGTGCCTGGAAGGTACCAGCCGGGATACGCAGGGTCATGTCAACCTGGCCAGCTTTGTACATCTTCAGGGCAGCATCTTCGCTCTCGGTCGGGTCGAAGGTTACTTTGGTGATGACAGTGTTTTTGGCATCCCAGTATTTGGCGTTCTTTTCCAGCACGATGCGGCTGTTAGGGATCCAGTCTTTCAGCACGTAAGCGCCGTTGGATACCAGGTTGCCCGGCTTGGTGAAGTCTTTGCCGAATTTCTCGAAGGAGGCTTTGTGCAGCGGCGCCATGGTGGAGTTAGCCAGCATGTCAGGCAGGAAAGCTACCGGGATCTCGGTTTTGATTTCCAGGGTGTTTTTGTCCAGTGCCTTGATGCCCAGCTCGGCTGGCTGCTTCTTGCCAGACATGATGTCTTTGCCGTTAGCAATAAATTCGTGGAACAGACCGTACTTGGTAGCGGTCTTCGGATCCACGGTACGGCGCCAGGAGTATACGAAATCGTCAGCGGTTACCGGATCGCCGTTGGACCATTTTGCGTCTTTACGCAGGTTGAAGATCCAGGTGGTAGCGTCTTTCTGCTTCCAGGAAGTGGCGACGCCCGGCACGATTTTGCCGGTGTTTTCTACAGCGGTCAGGCCTTCGAACAGGTCACGGGCAATGTTGTTGGCCGTGGTGGTCTCGATCTGGGAAATATCCAGGGATTCCGGTTCGGAGCCGTTGCTACGCACCAGTTCCTGTTTCGGGTCCAGTTTTACGCCAGCCGGTACTTTTGCAGCGAATGCTGCGCCGGAAGCACCAAATGCGATGGCAACAGAGGCTGCTACAACGCTGAAGGAAATCGATTTTTTCATATTCTCCTGCTCTCCTTGAACAGAGGTGGCCCGTCTTGTTGCGGGCCCCCCGAGAAAAACAAACTGTGTGTATACAGTACGCAAAGGCGAGGCAATTATGCACAGCACACATGGCTACTACAAGCCCCGAATCGTCACTTCAGCGTCACATTGCTTGTGATGCGTAGCATTTCCTGCACTTATTCCTTTCAGCTAAGCAATTTTGGACTAGCTACATGAGCATTACTCATGGTACGCATCGCCATTGCACATACTCCCCCGCACGTAGCGGAACAAGCTCGTCATTTCCATAAGACAAGGTAGCCGGTACCTGCCATGCTTCGCGAACCAAGCTTAAGGTGTCTGTATTGCGCGGCAGTTGATAAAAATCAGGTCCGTTGAAACTGGCGAAGGCTTCCAGCTTGTCCAGTGCGCCAGCCGCGTCAAAAGCCTCGGCGTATAGCTCGATAGCGGCGTTGGCGGTATACATGCCGGCACAGCCGCAGGCATTTTCCTTGGTGTGGCGGGCGTGCGGCGCGCTGTCGGTGCCCAGGAAGAATTTTTTGCTGCCACTGGTCGCAGCCGCGACGAGCGCCTCGCGGTGCGTTTCACGCTTCAGCACCGGCAGGCAGTAGTGATGCGGGCGAATGCCACCGGTAAACAGCGCGTTACGGTTCATCAGCAGGTGGTGGGCAGTGATGGTGGCGGCGATATTGTCACCGGCTGCGGCCACGTACTCGGCGGCCTGGCGGGTAGTGATGTGCTCGAACACCACGCGCAGCGTGGGCAGGCGCTTGAGCAGCGGCTCGAATACGGTGTCGATGAACACCGCTTCGCGGTCGAATACGTCGATGGCCGGGTCAGTGACTTCACCATGTACCAGCAGCGGCATGCCTACCTCGGCCATGGCTTCCAGCGCGGCCATGGCGTTGTTCACATCGCGCACCCCGGCATCCGAGTTGGTGGTGGCACCGGCCGGGTACAGCTTGATGCCGTGTACAAAACCGCTGGCTTTGGCCAGACGCACTTCTTCGGCAGTGGTGGTTTCAGTCAGGTACAGGGTCATCAATGGCTCGAAGGTACTGCCGGCCGGGCGTGCTGCCAGAATGCGTTCGCGGTAGGCTGCGGCCAACTCGACCGTAGTCACCGGCGGTTTCAGGTTGGGCATGATGATGGCACGACCCATCTGGCGGCAGGTGTCCGGCAGCACGGCAGCCAACGCTTCGCCATCGCGAACATGCAGATGCCAGTCATCGGGGCGGGTAATGGTGAGTTTCATTGTTTAACCTTATGCAATCAGCAAGATAAAGAAAAGGCGCCACCCTGGGCGCCTGTTTGTCATTTACGGCGAATCAACAGCGCAAAACGGCCGTCTGGCTGCACCAGCGATTCCAGCAGCACATTGCCAGTCTGGCGGCAGAAGGCTTCAAAATCCTTGGGGGCACCGGGGTCGGTGGCCAGCACCGACAGCACCTTGCCGCTATCCATGGTCGCCAGGGCTTTCTTGGCACGCAGGATAGGCAGGGGGCAATTCAAACCGGACAGATCCAGCGCGATATCTGGCTGCATACACTCATCCTCCAGGCGTATAGCGGTTACAATCAAACCGTTATTTTAAGGGCCTTGGGCCAAATGCCCAAGAACAGCACATGTGCATTATTGCTTTTGCCTACAAGACCCCGGCACTGGGCCCGCTGTGCCTGCTGGCCAACCGTGACGAATACTACGCCCGCCCTGCCCTGCCGCTGGATTTCTGGCCAGATTACCCGCAAATCCTGGGTGGCCGCGATGTACAAGCCGGCGGCAGCTGGATGGCTATCGACACCCGTGGCCGCTTTGCGGCCGTGACCCACATTCGCGAAGGGCGGCCAGCCAAAGCGCCACGCTCGCGTGGCGAGCTGGTGCAGCGCTTTGTCAGCGGGGACGACAGTGCACTGGATTTCGGGCAATGGCTGAAGCAACACGTTAGCGAATTCGGGCCGTTTAATCTGATTTTCGGGCAGGTGGGCGACCTGCTGCACTTCAACAGCCGCACCAAGGCGTTAAACCGGGTTGCGCCGGGCATCCACGTGCTGTCCAACGCCGACATGGACACGCGCTGGTATAAAAGCGAGCAGCTACGCAGCCAGCTAAGCACGCTGAAACGCCCGCCTGCCGACGCCGAAGTACTACCGTGGCTGATGAACGCGCAGCCGGCGCTGCCGGAGCAGTTACCCAATACCGGCGTCGGTTCGGCACTGGAAAAAATGCTGTCGCCGGTCTTTATCGTTGGCCGCGACTACGGCACACGCTGCAGCAGCATCATGAACGTTTCGGCACGCGGCGATGTCAGTTTTACCGAGGTAAGCTACGGCATGGGTGGGCGCGAAAGCGGACGCCGCCGCCATCAGCTTCGTATTGGACAAATCAGGAAAATACCGTGAAAACCCGTCTTATCATGCTAGGCCTGCTATGTGCGGCCAACCTGGCCCACGCGGACATGCTGGATAAAATGAATAACCGCAAAGGCAGCTATCAGCCTGAAACAGCGTGGCAGGAACAAGTCTTGCCCCTGCCCGGCTACCCTGTGACAGCGCAATGGGTAGAGCTGGATACCCCGGTGACCGTCAAGCCGCGCGTTTTTGTCGACAGCAATAGCCTCATGCTGGCAGAAGATCGCACGGTGCGCTTTATCCTGCGCCAGCTAAGCAGTAGTGGTATCGACAATATCAGCCTGGAAGGGATGCACTGCGGCGAGCGTACCCAGCGCAGCTTTGCCTTTGCCGATACCACAGGACAGCGCTGGATTACGTCCCAGCGGGCCGAATGGCGCAGGCTGGATGGCAACAATACCTTGCTTCAAACCGTCATTAAAGCGCTTTGCCCCGAGGATGCACCACCGCTGAACGCTGAAGAACTGGCGGCCAACCTGAAACAGGCCACCAAGCGGCGCTAAACTGGCTATCCACTTGGCAAAACACCCCTTGTCTGCTTTACAGGCAAGGGGTGTTTTTTATTCATACCGCACCAACAGACGCGGGGCGGTGCGCCAGACTCAAACCAACTCTGGCAGCCGATGAAAGCTGCCCGGCGCATCTTCCGGGTTGTCAAACGTGACGAACTCCCACGCGTCGGGGTTCGCCAGCATGACACGTAACAGTTTATTGTTCATGGCATGGCCGGATTTGTGGCCACTGAATGCCGCGATAAGCGGGTGCCCAGCGATGTACAGGTCACCGATGGCATCCAGAATCTTGTGGCGGACAAACTCATCCGGAAAGCGCAGGCCCTCCGGGTTCAGCACATATTCGTCATCGATCACGATGGCGTTATTCAGGTTGCCACCGCGGCCCAGCCCGTGACTGCGCATGTACTCTACTTCGTGCATGAAACCGAAAGTACGGGCGCGGCTGATCTCTTCGATGTAGGAATGGTTGGCAAAGTCCACGCTCACCGTCTGCGGGGCACGGTTGAACGCCGGGTGGTTGAACTCGATAGACAGCTGTACGCTAAAGCCGTCGTGCGGCGCCAGCTTTACCCACTTGTCGCCCTCCACCACCTCTACCGTTTGCTTGACGCGAATAAATTTCTTGGCAGCTGATTGCTCCTCAATCCCCGCCGTTTGCAGCAGGAAAATGAACGGTGCCGCCGAGCCATCCATGATGGGCATCTCGGCACCGGTCACATCCACAATCACATTATCGATGCCCAGCCCTGCAAAAGCGGACATCAGGTGTTCGATCGTACCGACACGCACACCGGTCTCGGTGACCAGTGTCGAGGAGAGGCGCGTGTCGTTCACGAGCGCAGGCCGTACCGCCACCTCGTCCTGCGTGGGCAGGTCGGTGCGGCGGAACACAATACCGGTATCGGGTGCAGCCGGGTGCAGGGTCAGTTTGACCCGCTCGCCGGAATGCAGCCCCACGCCAGTGGCGCTGATGGCCTGTTTCAGCGTGCGTTGCAAGATCATGATGGGCTTTCGGACATATCGACTGCAGACAGTTTAGCATAGCCGCGCCATGCGGCTAATTGATTACCATCCAACAATCAATTGCCCCAAGCTATCAATCAGCCTGCTTGCGCAAAAACGCCGGAATATCGTAAGACTCGCTGACTTCCGGGTCCGAAAAATCGGTGGAAATCGGTGCACGACGGCCACGATTACGCATCACTGCAGGCGTATTCAGGTCGTTGAAATCCATTTCCATCGCGACATTATCGGTACCGGTTTTCACGATCTTGATGTAATCCGGGCGCTCGTCGCGGTTGCTGACGGGTTTTTGACCCAAGCCGGTCGCGATCAAGGTCACGCGGATGGTGTCTTCCGGCATGTCTTCCACTTCGGCCGTACCGAACTTGACCTGGGCATCTTCGTCCGCGTACTGGCGGATAATGCCCATGATCTCGCGGTATTCGCTCATCTTCAGGCAGCCTGGTGCGGTGGAAATGTTCACCAGCACGCCACGTGCGCCTTCCAGCGTGATGTTGTCCAGCAGCGGGCTGGCAACGGCTTGCTCGGCGGCTACGCGAGCACGATCGATACCCGAGGCAAAGGCCGAACCCATCATGGCCAGGCCCATCTCGCTCATGACGGCACGCACGTCGGCGAAATCGACGTTAATCAGGCCTGGGCAGGTAATCACTTCGGAAATACCGGCTACCGCGCCTTTGAGCACGTCGTCAGCAGCACGGAAGGCTTCACGCATGGTGACGTCTTCGCCCAGTACAGCCATCAGTTTTTCGTTCGGGATCACGATCAGCGAATCCACGTGCTTTTTCAGCAAGTCGATACCATCGTTGGCCACACGCAGGCGCTTGCCTTCGTGCTCGAACGGGCGGGTTACCACGCCCACGGTCAGGATGCCCAGCTCTTTGGCTACTTCGGCCACCACCGGGGCAGCACCCGTACCGGTACCACCACCCATGCCAGCGGTCACAAAGACCATATTGGCGCCGCGCAGCATCTCGGCGATGCGTTCACGGTCTTCCAGGGCGGCATTGCGGCCGGTATCCGGGTTGGCACCTGCGCCCAGGCCTTTGGTCAGATTGTTGCCCAGCTGCAGTTTCTGCGGTGCCTTGTTGCGTTTCAGCGCTTGAGCATCCGTGTTGGCGCAGATGAATTCCACGCCTTGCACCTGGTTACTGATCATGTTGTCGATAGCGTTGCAGCCGCCACCGCCCACACCGATCACCTTGATGACTGCCTCGGTAGCAGTCTCCTGCATTACTTCGAATACCATGCCGCTCATTTTTCCTCTCCTGTAAAAAGATGAGCTATTGTCGGAATATTCCGTTTTGCCTTAAAAATTACCGGCAAACCAAGCCTTCATACGCTGGAACACTTGCCCCACGCCGGCGCTTTCGCTTTTCTGGCCAACGCGAGGATGCATCTGGTCCTTACCGTACAGCAGCAAACCGACGCCTGTAGAGAAGCGCGGGTTTTTGACTACCTCGGACAAGCCACCTACATACTTGGGTACACCGATGCGCACAGGCAGGTGGAAGACCTCCTCGGCCAACTCCACCATGCCAGGCATCAGGCTGGCGCCACCGGTAATGACGATACCGGTAGACATTTCTTCAAAACCGCTACGGCGCAGCTCTTGCTGCACCAGCTGGAACAGCTCTTCCACACGCGGCTCGATCACCTCGGCCAGCGTGGCGCGCGACATCTGGCGCGGGCCGCGCTCGCCTACGCCTGGCACCTCGATCATCTGGGCGGCGTCGGCCAACCCTACCAGCGCGACACCGTGCTGGATCTTGATGTCCTCGGCTTCTTTGGTCGGGGTGCGCAGCGCCATGGCGATATCGTTGGTGATCTGGTCGCCGGCAATCGGGATCACCGCGGTATGGCGGATGGCGCCGTTGATATACACGGCGATATCCGTGGTACCCCCACCAATATCGATCAGGCACACGCCCAGCTCTTTTTCGTCTTCGCTTAGCACGGCACTGGCACTGGCCATCGGCTGCAGCACCAGATCGGATACTTCCAGACCGCAGCGGCGCACACATTTGGCCACGTTCTGCGCCGCAGAAATGGCACCGGTCACAATGTGTACCTTGGCTTCCAGGCGCACACCGCTCATGCCCAGTGGCTCGCGCACGCCTTCCTGGCCGTCGATGCTGTATTCCTGGGTCAGGATATGCAGCACCTGGTGATCAGGCGGGATCGACACGGCACGCGCGGTTTCGATCACGCGGTCGATATCCATCTGCGTCACTTCACGGTCCTTGATGGCTACCATGCCGTGCGAGTTCACCCCTTTGATGTGGCTACCGGCGATACCGGTAAACACTTCATTGATCTTGCAGTCGGCCATCAGCTCGGCCTCTTCCAGCGCGCGCTGGATGGCCTGCACTGTGGATTCGATATTCACCACCATGCCGCGCTTCAGACCGCGCGAGGGCACTTGCCCCATGCCCACGATGTTGATCTGGCCTTCTTCCAGCACTTCGGCGACGATCGCGACGATCTTCGAGGTGCCGATATCCAGGCCCACCAGCATGTTTTTGCTTTCCTTAGGTTTGCTCACCTGTCGCTCCAACGCTTAAAGCTTGTTTGTTGCCGTAGGCGGTGCCTTGTAATCGGGCATCCGCACAGCGAATCCATTGGGATAACGCAAATCCACATACGTAATGCGGTATGGCAACGTAGCCAGGCTGTGTGACCAGTGGTCGACAAACCGCGTCAACCGTTCAGCCACCGGGCCACGCCCCAGTTCCAGCGTTACACCGTTGTCCAGTTCCATTCGCCACGCCCTGCGCTCGGACAACCACAACCGCACGGGTTGCAAGCGGGCGGGCTGCAGACGCTGCCGGAAATCTTGCAGTGCCTGCATCATTTCTTTTTCACTCGCTGCCGGGCCGTACATCACCGGCAGCGGCTGGTCGCTGGCAGCATCAAACCAGCGCCCGCTGGTACTGATCAGCCCCTGATCCCCCCAACGCGCCAGCGCCACATGTTCGCTGACCGTGATATCCAGCCGGTCCGGCCAGGCACGCCTTACCTGCACCTGGCTTACCCAGGGCAGCTTTTCAAAGGCATGGCGCGTTTTGTTGATATCCAGCGTAAAAAACGTGCCGGTCAGTTCGTTTTGCGCGATGTACTTCAGCTGCACCGGCGTCACCTTGGCCACTTGGCCAGCAATGTGAATCCGTTTCACCGGGAACAAGGGCGAGTGTGTCAGCCAGTAGCCCCCGGCATACAACAACATCAATAACGAGGCGGTCAGCAGCAGGTTGGCCACTGCCCGCAATACCGCATGGTTATCCCACATGAGCTGCTGCCAGCACCTTGACGCACAGGTCCTCGTAGCTCAGGCCTTCGGCCCGCGCCGCCATCGGCACCAGGCTGTGACTGGTCATACCGGGGTTGGTATTGGCTTCCAGCAGGTAAATCCCGTTCTGTTCGTCCATCAGGAAATCAATCCGCGCCCAGCCCTGGCAACCCAGCACCTTGAACGCCTGCAGCGCCAGCTCGCGTGCACGCGCTTCGACGTCTGCGGCCAGGCCACTCGGGCAGCGGTATACCGTGTCGTCACGGAAATACTTGGCCTGGTAGTCGTAGTACTCGGTAGCCGGTTCGATCTTGATGGTGGGGTAGGCCTGGCCGTCGATCACGGCACAGGTGTACTCGCCACCACCAATAAACTGCTCGGCGATCACAATGCTGTCGTACTGGCGTGCTTCTTCGTAGGCGGCTTTCAGGCCACCGTGGGTTTTCACCTTGGTCACGCCAATGCTGGAGCCTTCGGTGGAAGGCTTCACGAAAATCGGCAGGCCCAGCTGCTGTTCGATGGCGTCGAAATCACTGTTGTCGTGCAGCAGCTCAAACGCCGGAATTGGCAGGCCAGCGCCTTTCCACAGCAGCTTGGTGCGCCATTTGTCCATGCAGATGGCCGAGGCCATGACGCCACAGCCGGTATACGGCATGCCCATGGCTTCCAGCGCGCCCTGCAGGGTGCCGTCTTCGCCAAACGGGCCGTGCAGGATGTTGAATACGCGGGCAAAGCCCTCTGTTTTCAGCGCCGACAGCGGCTTCTCTGCCGGGTCGAACGCGTGCGCATCCACACCCTTGCTTTGCAGGGCGGCCAATACGCCGTTGCCGCTCATCAGCGAGACCTCGCGCTCGGCGGAGGTACCGCCCATCATGACTGCTACTTTGCCAAACTGCTTCATGCTGTCCTCACTACCGCACCGTGTGGGCGCGGGATGCTATCTGTCAGGCCTTGGCGGCCGCTACCAGTTTGGCGGGGATACCACCAATCGACCCGGCACCCATGGTGATCACCACGTCGCCGTCACGCGCCATATCGGTAATGGCTTGCTGCATATCGGTAATCTGTTCCACGAACAGCGGCTCTACCTTGCCGCCTACACGCACGGCACGTGCCAGCGCGCGGCCATCGGCGGCCACAATCGGTGCCTCGCCGGCGGCGTACACTTCGGCCAGCAGCAGGGCATCCACGCGGCCCAGCACTTTCACAAAATCTTCAAACAGGTCACGCGTGCGGCTGTAGCGGTGCGGCTGGAAAGCCAGCACCAGGCGCTTCTCGGGGAATGCGCCACGTACTGCGGCCAACGTGGCGGCCATTTCCACCGGGTGGTGGCCGTAATCGTCGATCAGGGTGTAGCTGCCACCCTCTTTGGCCGGCAGCTCGCCGTAACGCTGGAAGCGGCGGCCCACGCCGGCAAACTCGGCCAGGCCTTTCTGGATGGCGTCGATCTCGGCGCCGCACTCCAGGCCGATAACCGTCGCGGCCAGGGCGTTCAGTACGTTGTGGCGGCCAGGCATATTCAGGGTGACCGGGAAGCGCAGGCCTTCAGCCTTTACGACCACGTCAAAGTGCATCTGGCCGGCGTCGGCCACCAGGTTGGCCGCATACACGTCGGCGCTGTCGTCCAGGCCGTAGGTGGTTACCGGCTTTTTCAGCTGCGGCACAATGCTGCGCACGTGTTCGTCGTCTACGCACAGCACGGCACGGCCGTAAAACGGCAGGTGGTGGATGAAGTCCACAAAGGCCTGCTTGAGCTTGTCGAAGCTGTGGTCGTAGGTGTCCATGTGGTCGGCGTCGATATTGGTCACCACCGACATCACCGGCTGCAGGTACAGGAAGGACGCGTCCGATTCATCGGCTTCGGCCACCAGATACTCACCACTGCCCAGGCGGGCGTTGGTACCGGCGGCGGTCAGCTTGCCGCCAATCACAAAGGTCGGGTCCAGGCCGGCCGCACCCAGTACCGAAGCGGTCAGGCTGGTGGTGGTGGTTTTGCCGTGGGTACCGGCAATGGCGATGCCCTGCTTGAAGCGCATCAGCTCGGCCAGCATCATGGCGCGCGGGATCACCGGAATATGGTGCGCCTGTGCTTCGCGCACTTCCGGGTTGTCGGCTTTTACCGCTGTAGACGTCACCACCACATCGGCGCCCTTGATATAGGTCGCGTCGTGGCCAAAGTAGATATGCGCGCCCTGCTCGGCCAGGCGCTTGGTCGCCGCATTGTCGGCCATATCGGAGCCGGACACGGTGTAGCCCAGGTTCAGCAACACCTCGGCAATGCCGCACATGCCGACGCCGCCGATACCGACAAAATGAATGTGTTTGACTCTATGTTTCATCGTTCTTCTCACCCACTGCCCGCCACACGGCGGCAGTTACTTAATCCTGATCAGCCAGTGCCTGGCACAAATCGGCGACGGCACGGGCCGCACCGGGCTTGGCCAGCCCCTTGGCGCGCTCGGCCAGCTGTTGTAGCTGGCTGCGCTGCAAACCGCCCAGCAGTGCTGCCAGCTGTGGCGGACTCATGTCTTGTTGCGGCAGATGGATCGCTGCCTGCTCGGCCGCCATCCAGGCCGCGTTATCGCGCTGGTGCGAGGTGGTGCTGACCACCAGAGGCACCAGCACGCTGGCTACGCCTGCCGCGCACAGCTCGCTGACGGTAATGGCACCGGCGCGGCACACAATCACGTCGCAGGCAGCCAGGCGCGCCGGCATGTCATCGATAAACGGCAGCAGTGTCACATCGCGGCCAACTTGCAGCCCGGCCGCTTCATACGCGGCCTGCACTGCAGCAAAATTCTTGTCACCGGTCTGGTGTACCAGCTGCGGGCGCTGGCCCGCTGGCAACAGCGCCAGCGCAGCCGGCAGGGTGTCGTTCAGTACCTTGGCCCCCAGGCTACCGCCGACTACCAGCACCTGCAGCGGGCCGCTACGGCCAGCAAAGCGCTGCGCGGGTGGCAGCAGGTCTTCGATTTCACGGCGCACCGGGTTACCGGTCACCACCGACTTCTTCACACTGCGTGCCGCCTCGCCATCAAAGCCACAAGCCAGATGATCCGCGAAAGGCAGCAAGGCCTTATTGCTTAACAGCAAGCCGGCATCAGCATTCACCATCACCAGCGGCTTCCACAGCAGTGCCGCAGCCAGGCCGGTAGGCAGGCAGACATAGCCGCCCATGCCCAGCACCACGTCCGGGCGGTGCTGGAACATCAGCACCAGGCTGCGCACAAACGCCGCCACCAGCTGGAAGACGCCTTTGAGCGAGCCCTGCGCGCCTTTACCACGGATGCCGTGGAAAGCCAGGCGTATCAGCTCGAAACCGGTAGGCGGCACCAGCTTGTTTTCCATGCCGCGCTCGGTACCCACCCACAGTACTTTCCAGCCACGGCTTTCCAGTTCGCGTGCAACGGCGATGCCCGGGACAATGTGCCCACCGGTACCTGCTGCCATCACCATCACTGTACGCTTTGCCATCGTTCCACTTCTCTTGTTACCGGGCAGGCTGCCCATCTACTTATCTTGCCTTGCGGCCAACCTTGGCCGCACCGTCTATACCTTGAAGCCGCGCATCAGCCGGCGATTTTTCCTTCGCCGCCCTGCGGCTCGGACTGCTACACCGGCTACGCTGCACAGCAGCGTGCTGCCTGATGGCAGCAGATACCCGGCTTCAAACCTTGAAGCCGCGCATCAGCCGGCGATTTTCATAATCCACTCGCAACAGCACCGCCAGCGATGCCAGGTTGCACAGCATGGCCGAGCCACCAAACGACATCAGCGGCAGGGTCAGGCCCTTGGTCGGCAGCAAACCCATGTTCACGCCCACGTTAAAGAAGGTCTGCACACCCAGCCAGATGCCAATCCCCTGTGCCACCAGCGACTGGTAATAGCGCTCCAGCTGTTTAGACTCGGTACCAATGTGGAAAGCGCGGCGCACAATCCAGGCGTACAAGCCCAGCACCGCACAAATGCCCACAAAACCGAACTCCTCCGAAATCACCGCCATGATGAAGTCGGTGTGTGCCTCCGGCAGGTAAAACAGCTTTTCCACACTACCGCCCAGCCCCACGCCCAACCACTCGCCACGGCCAATCGCGATGAGGGAATGGCTGAGCTGGTAGCCCTTGCCATACGGGTCGTCCCACGGGTCCAGAAAACCCAGCACCCGCTTCAGTCGATACGGCGAGGTCACAATCAACACCACCACCGCACACACCGCCATCAGCGCCAGGCCGGCAAAGATGCGCAGGTTGATCCCGCCCAGAAACACAATGCCCATGGTGATGCTCATCACCACCATCAGCGCGCCAAAGTCCGGCTCCAGCAGCAACAACAAAGCCACCACCACAATGGCAAGCAGAATGGGCAAGAAACCTTCGCGCACGCTGTGCAGCTTGGCGGCTTTGCGTACCGTGTAGTCGGCGGCATAGATGACTGCGGCCAACTTCATCACTTCGGATGGCTGCAGGTTCAGCACCACCAGATTGATCCAGCGCCGCGAGCCGTTTACCACCTTGCCAATGCCGGGAATCAGCACCAGCACCAGCAAGAAGCCGGCAAACAGGAAAAACTTGCCTGCGTATTTCTGCCAGATGCTGGTGGGCACCTGAAAGGTAATCGCCGCCCCTGCCAGGCCAATGGTCATGAAGATCATGTGGCGGAACAGGTAGAAATAGCGGTTATTGGTGGCGGCATCCGCCTCGGCATACGCAATCGACGCCGAGTACACCATCACCAGGCTGATAGACAGCAGCAGGGTGATAGCCCACATCAGTGCTTCGTCCAGCACGGTGACGGGGGCTGTGTGATGATGGCGCCGGCTAATACTGCTCATCAGGCTGTGATCCCCGCCTTGACCGCCGCAACGGTGTCCACAAATACCTGGGCACGGTGCGCATAATTCTTGAACATATCCAGGCTGGCGCAGGCGGGCGATAGCAATACCACGTCGCCAGCCTGAGCCAGGCTGGCCGCCAGGCGCGTTGCTTCTTCCAGGGTGCTGCAGCGGTGCAGCGGTACGCCGCTGCCAGCCAGTGCGGTGTGGATGGCCGGTGCATCACGACCGATCAGTACCACGGCACGCGCAATGCGCTGGCAAGCGGATGCCAGCGGGGCAAAGTCTTGCCCCTTGCCATCGCCACCGGCGATCAGTACCACCGGGCGGGTCATGCCGTTCAATGCCGCTTCGGTCGCCCCCACGTTGGTGCCTTTGGAGTCGTCGATGAACATCACACCGCCGAACTCGTCCACGTACTCCACACGGTGCGCCAGGCCACGGAAGCTGCGCAACGCAGCCAGCAAGGCCTCGCGCGGCAGGCCGATGGCTTCGGTCAGCGCCAGCGCCGCCAGCGCGTTGGCCGCATTGTGCAAGCCTTGCAGCTGCATCTCTGCGCTATCAAACACCGGCGAGCCGGCGATGGTAAGCAGGTAGCGGCCATCCGTCTGTTGCAGTGCGTAATCCGCGGCTTCGCGCAGCGAGAACCAGGCGACACGGCGGCCGGCTCGCACCATGGCGCGGCAGAATGCGTCGTCGCGGTTCAGCACCTGCACACCAGTACCGGAGAAGATGGCAGTCTTACTGTGGGCGTAGTCCAGCAGGTCGTTGTAGCGATCCAGATGGTCTTCGGAAATATTCAGCACGCTGGCCGCATCGGCACGCAGGCTGGTGGTGGTTTCCAGCTGGAAGCTGGACAGCTCCACCACCCAGACGTCGGGCTGCTTGCCGGCAGCTTCGCGCTGCGACAGCGCGTCCAGCACCGGCAGGCCGATATTGCCGCACACCACGGTGTCCTGCCCGGCGGCCTCGCACAGGTGGCCCACCAGGCTGGTGACGGTACTTTTGCCGTTGGAGCCGGTAATGGCGATCACCTTGGCACCGCTGCCGGCAATGGCACGCGCCCACAGCTCTACATCGCCTACCACCTCGCCGCCACGGCGGGCAAAATCGGCAATCGCCGGGGTACGAATGCTGACACCGGGGCTCACCATCAGCATGTCGGCGTCGGCAAAGGTCTGTGCATCGAACGCGCCCAGGCGCAGCGCCACGCCCAGCTCGGCGGCGATGTTGGCCGCATTGGCCGGCTTGTCGCGGCTATCGGCTATCGTGACGCGCGCGCCATGCGCCAGCAGCCAGCGCGCGGCAGACACGCCGGTATCGCCCAGGCCGATAACGATGATGTGGCGGTTGTCGAATCGCATCACGTGGTTTCCTTAACGCAGTTTCAGGGTGGCCAGACCGGCCAGCACCAGCATCATGGTGACAATCCAGAAGCGCACCACGACCTGGGTTTCTTTCCAGCCTTTCAGCTCGTAGTGATGGTGCAGCGGTGCCATGCGGAACACGCGCTTGCCAGTAAGCTTGAACGACGCCACCTGGATCATCACCGACAGCGCTTCCATCACGAACAGGCCGCCCATGATCAGCAGCACGATTTCCTGACGCACGATCACGGCCACGGTACCCAGCGCAGCGCCCAGCGCCAGCGCACCCACGTCACCCATGAACACTTGCGCGGGGTAGGCGTTAAACCACAAGAAGCCCAGGCAGGCGCCACATATCGCAGCGCAGAACACCACCACCTCGTGCGCGCCTGGCACGAAAGGCATGCCCAGATACTTGGAAAACACCGCGTGGCCCGCCACGTAGGCAAAAATCGACAAGCCCGCGGCCACCAGCACTACCGGCAGCGCGGCCAGGCCATCCAGACCGTCTGTGAGGTTCACCGAGTTGGACGTGCCAACAATCACGAAATAGGTCAGTACGCAGAAGCCGATACCACCCAGCGGGTAGATCACGTTCTTGAAGAACGGCACGATGAATTCGGTAGAGGCCGGCAGCTTGGCCGTGGTAATCAGGAACACGCCGGCGGCGATGGCAATGGTGGACTGCCACACCATCTTGAAACGGGCAGACACACCGTTCGGGTCCTTGTACACCACCTTGCGCCAGTCGTCGTAGAAGCCCAGCGCGCCGGTGCCCAGCGTCACGGCCAACAGCAGCCATACGTACTGGTTGGACAGGTCGGCCCACAGCAGCGTGGTGACGGTCATGGCCAGCAGGATCAGCGTGCCGCCCATGGTCGGGGTGCCGGTTTTTACCAGGTGAGTTTGCGGGCCGTCCTTGCGCACGGCCTGGCCTACTTTCAGCTCGGTAAGCTTGCTAATCACCCACGGGCCCATCCACAGCGAGATGGTCAGCGATGTCAGCGCCGCCATCACCGCACGCAGGGTGACGTAGTTCAGTACATTAAAAGCGCGGATATGTTCGCGCAGCAGATCAGCCAGTAGCAGCAGCACCGGTCAGCCCTTTCCTTGTTCTTGTTGTTGGGGGGTTACCAGCGCGGCAACCACACGCTCCATCTGCATGAAGCGCGACCCTTTTACCAGCACGGTGCTGGCTGGCGATACCACACCACCCAGCTGTGCCAGCAAAGCATCGAAATCGTCAAAATACTCGCCATCGTTGCCAAAGGCAGTGGCGGCATGGCGCGCCAGCTCACCGTGACACAGCAGGTGCTCGATACCACGCGCACGGGCGTGGGCACCCACTTCGGCGTGCAGCTGCGGTGCGGTATCGCCCAGCTCGCCAATCTGGCCCATCACGAACACGCGTGGCGCCGGGTAGGCCGCCAGCACGTCGATACCCGCTTTCATGGAATCCGGGTTGGCGTTATAGGTGTCATCGATAACGGTGGCACCGCAGGCGGCCTGCTTCAGCTGCAGACGGCCTTTCACACCGGCAAAGGCAGCCAGACCGGTGGCAATGTCAGCCAGCGGTACCTGCAGCGCCAGCGCCACCGCAGCGGCGGCCAGCGCGTTGCGCACATTGTGCTCGCCGGCAGCCGGCAGGCTGATGGCCTGCTCGCCCTGCGGGCAAACCAGCACAAAGCGGCATTCGCCAATGCCCAGCTGGATGTCACGCGCCGTCACGTTGGCCGCAGCGCTCAAACCAAAGCGCAGCTGCGCGTGGCCGGCTGCGGCAGCCTCGAAGATGGCCAGCTGTGCGTCGTCGGCGTTCAGTACCGCCACGCCGTCTGCGGCCAACCCCTCGAAGATTTCACTCTTGGCACGGGCGATGTCGGCCGTGCTGTCAAAACCACCGCCCAGATGGGCACGCATGGCGTTGTTCACCATGGCCACGTGCGGGCGCGCCAGGCCGGTGAGGTAGCTGATCTCGCCAAAATGGTTCATGCCCATTTCGATAACGGCGTAGCGGTGGGCAGCCGTCAGGCCCAGCAGGGTCAGCGGCAGGCCGATGTCGTTATTGAAGTTACCGGCGGTGGCGTGCACGGCGTCCTCACCAGCATGGGCACGCAGAATGGCGGCGACCATTTCCTTCACCGTGGTCTTGCCGTTGGAGCCGGTAATGCCGATGCGCTTCACATCGAGGCGCGCGCACCAGTCTGCGGCCAACGTGCCCAGCGCCAGGCGGGTATCGGCTACGCGGATGGTGCTGCCCTGCCCTGCCACGTCGCGGCTTACCAGCGCGTGGGCGCCTTTAGCCAGCACGTCCGGCACAAAGTCGTGCGCGTCGAATTTCTCGCCCACCAGCGCCACGAACAGATCGCCGGCTTGCACCGCGCGGCTGTCGGTCACGACGCGCTGAAAGCGGGCGTCGCTGCCATGCAGCTGGCCGGCTAAAACACGGGCGGCATCAGAGAGCATCAGCATGCGCAGCCCCCCACAGTGTCAGTGCGTCTTCGGCTACGCGGAAATCAGAAAACGGCTGTTTCACGCCGCCGATGTCCTGGTACTCCTCGTGTCCCTTGCCGGCAATCAGCACCACATCGCCCATGCGGGCTTGCAGTACGGCCCAGTGGATGGCGGCCTCGCGGCTGATTTCCACGTGGCCAGGCTGCTGCATGCCCGCCAGAATGTCGTCCAGAATGGCTTGCGGTTCTTCCAGGCGCGGGTTGTCGCTGGTGACCACGGCCACGTCAGCAATTTTTTCGGCGATGCCGCCCATCAGCGGGCGCTTGCCTTTGTCACGGTTGCCACCGCAACCGAATACGCAAAACAGCTTGCTGCCCTGCGGGCGGATCTCGGCGAGCGTAGCCAGGGCTTTTTCCAGCGCATCGGGGGTGTGGGCGTAGTCCACCACCACCAGCGGCTCCAGGCCGTTGCCGATGCGCTGCATGCGGCCACGCGCCGGCTGGATTTTGCCCAGCACGCGTACGGCGTCGGCCAGCGGCACGCCGCCAGCGCACATCACGGCCAGGCAAGCCAGCATGTTGGCCGCATTGAAGCGGCCCAGCAGCGGGCTCTTGATGTCGGCGTCGCCCCATGGCGTGGTCACGCTCAGCTGCAGGCCATCCAGGTTGGCCGCCAGGCTGAGCGGGCGCACGTCGCCCTGTTCCAGGCCATAGGTAATCACGCGGGTGCGGCTGGCGTCGATGCCGGCTGCCAGCTGACGGCCAAAGGCATCGTCGGCATTGATCACGGCGTGCTTCAGGCCATCCCAGTGGAACAGTTTGGCTTTGGATGCGGCGTACTCTGCCATGCTGCCGTGGTAGTCCAGGTGATCGCGGGTAAGGTTGGTGAACACGGCGGTGGTGAACTCCACGCCGTTCACGCGGTACTGGTCCAGGCCATGGCTGGACACTTCCATGCTCACCACGCTGGCGCCCTGACGGCGGTACTCGGCCAGCTTCTGCTGCACGGTAATCGGGTCGGGCGTGGTATGCGTGGTTTCGGTGAGGTGGCCGTAAAAACCGTTGCCAACGGTGCCGATCAGCGCGGCTTTCTCGCCCAGCAGGGCATACGCTTGCGCCAGCCAGTGCGAGATGGAGGTCTTGCCATTGGTACCGGTAATACCCACTACCTGCATGTCACGGCTGGGGTAGGCGTACACGTGGGCAGCCACAATGCCGGCGCGCTCGCGCAGGCGGGCTACCGGCAGGTTCGGCACCTGCCAGGCTGCGTTCCACTGGAAAGCATCGTCTTGGTCCCACACCACGGCAGCGGCACCTTTTTCGATGGCTGCCGCGATAAAGTCGCGGCCGTCGGTGTATTCACCACGACATGCCAGGAACACGTCACCCGGGAACACGCGGCGGCTATCGGCCTCGACGCGTGCCACGGAAACGCCAAGACCCGCCAAGGCGGCGGGGTCCCAATCCGGCAAATCGATCAAAGTGGTCTTCATGTTTCTTCCCGCACATCCGAAATCTTGTGTTCCGGAATCAGAGTGTTATTGGAGGGAGCATCAGGCTCGACCCCCAGAATGCGTAAACTGCCCGCCATGATGTTGGAGAAGGCAGGGCCTGCTACCGTGCCGCCGTAGTAATAACCGGCGCCCGGCTCGTCAATCATCACCGCCACAATCAGCCGCGGGTTGGTTGCCGGGGCAAAGCCGACAAACAGGCCAATGTGCTTGTCTGCCGCATAGCGCCCGCCTACCAGCTTGCGCGCGGTACCGGATTTGCCACCCACGTGGTAGCCCAGTACCTGTGCCCGCACCGCTGTACCGCCCTCTTCGGTAACGGTAATCATCATGTCGCGCATCTTTTTGGCCGTATCCGGGCGAATCACCGGGCGGCCAGGGTTGGCCTGCGCCAACCGGGTAAACGACAGCGGCAACAGCGCGCCGTCGTGGGTAAAAATGGTATAAGCCCGGGCCAGCTGCACCAGGCTTACCGTCACACCATAACCAAACGACATGGTGGCCTGCTCGATCGGCCGCCAACCTTGCCAATCACGCAAGCGGCCCGAGCTTTCACCCGGGAAGCCCGACTGCGGGCTCTGGCCAAAACCAGACTTGCGATAAAACGTCCACATGTCTTCCGGCGAGAACATCGCCGCAATCTTGGACGAGCCCACGTTGGACGACTTCTGGATAATGCCGGTCACCGTCAGCGACGGGTTCGGGTGCGTATCGCGCACCGCAGCCGGGCCTATCGTGTAAGGCCGGGTATCAAACCAGGTACTCGGCGTAATTTTGCCCGCGTCCAGCACCATGGCCACCGGGAACGGTTTCATGGTGGAACCGGGCTCAAACATATCTACCACCGCACGGTTGCGGCGCATTTCCGGCTCCAGCACCGCACGGTTGTTCGGGTTGTACGATGGCGTATTGGCCAGCGCCAGCACTTCGCCGGTCTGCGCGTCCAACACCACGACACCCCCTGCTTTAGCCTTGTTGGCCACCATGGCAGCACTCAGCTCGCGATAGGCCAGGTACTGGATACGCTTATCGATAGACAGCGTCAGCGTCTGGCCGTCACGCGGCGGCTCGATCACTGCCAGGTCTTCCACGATATGGCCACGACGGTCTTTCAGTACCGTGCGGCTGCCGTGTTTGCCCGCCAGCATTTTTTCGCGCGTCAGCTCCAGGCCTTCCTGGCCCTTGCCATCCACACCGGTAAAACCGATTACATGCGACAACATTTCGCCCGCGGGGTAGTAACGACGGTATTCCTGCTGCTTGGCGACACCCGGGATTTCCAGTGCCAGCACCTGCTGCGCCAGCTGCGGGCTGATCTGCCGTTTCAGGTAGACAAACTCGCGTTTCTTGTCGGCAAACTTCTCGTTCAGCTCGGCTACCGGCATTTCCAGCAGCTTCGACAAAGCGGCCAACTTGGCTGCCGGCACCGGGCTCATATCCACCGGGCTCGCCCAAATGGACTGCACCGGCGTGCTGATGGCCAACGGCTCGCCGTTGCGGTCGGCAATCACGCCACGGTTGGCCTCCAGCAGCAGCGTGCGACGAAAACGCGCATCACCCTGGTTTTGCAGAAAGTCTTGCTGCACCACTTGCAGGTAAATCGCGCGCGACAGCAGCGCCAGCAACATGGTGCCCAGCAGCACCAGCACAACGGTGACCCGCCCTGGCGCCAGGCGCATGGGCTGTTTCAGATGCTGGCGCATCGGCGGGGTATAAACGCGGCTCATCGCACCCCCTCCGGTGTAATCACGTGCACCTGACGCTGTGTTGGCGTCAACATGGCCATGCGTGCCACTGCCGATTTTTCAATCAGCGCGTGTGCACCCCAAGTACTTTGCTCCAGCAGCAGTTGGCCGTATTCCACGTTCAACTGGCGCTGGAGCTTCTGTTCTTTTTCCAGCTCGCCATACAAGCGGCGTGACACATGCTGCGAGGTCACCACGGACATCGCACAGCCGATCACCCCCAGCAGCAGCACTGCATTGAGCTTATTAAGGCTCACATGCCCCCCTGCCACTGCCCACCGGTACGCTCGGCCACACGCATGATGGCGCTGCGGGCACGCGGGTTGGCGGACACTTCAGCCTCGCTGGCGCGGATCGCCTTACCTACCGGCTTGATGGCCGCTTCGGCAATATCACAGGCACGCACCGGCACCCAGGACGGCAGCGTGTCGGTGGTACTGGCATCACGCACGAAGTTCTTCACGATGCGGTCTTCCAGCGAATGGAAGCTGATCACCGCCAGGCGGCCACCTAGCGACAGGCGTGCCACGGTTTGCGGTAGCACGTCTTTCAGCTCGTCCAGCTCGCGGTTGATAAAAATCCTTATCGCCTGGAAGGTTCGCGTCGCGGGGTCTTGACCTTGTTCGCGAGTACGGACGTTTTTCCCAACGAGGACAGCGAGCTCACGCGTCGTTTCGAGGGGCTGTTCAAGCCTTTGCGCAACAATGGCTGCTGCAATCTTGCGAGCAAACCGCTCTTCACCATATGTCTTGATAACCTCTGCTATGTCCGCCTCGTCCGCACTGGCCAGCCACTGTGCTGCCGTCTGGCCGCGGGTGGTGTCCATGCGCATATCCAGCGGCGCGTCAAAACGGAAGCTGAAACCGCGGCGACCGTCATCAATTTGCGGGGAAGAAATCCCCAGATCCATCAGTACACCGTCTACCTGCTGCACGCCCAGCGCGTCCAGCTCGCTGGCAAAGTGGGCAAAACCGTTATGCACAATACTGAAACGGGGGTCTGCTGCCGCCAGAGCGGTAGCAACCGCAATGGCTTCCGGGTCTTTATCAAAAGCAATCAGCCGCCCCTGCGGGCCCAGCTGCTGCAAAATCAACCGGCTGTGGCCACCGCGGCCGAAAGTGCAGTCGACGTACACGCCATCCGGGCGAATGGCCAGTGCCGCTACGGCCTCGTCGAGCAACACCGTGCGGTGAGCAAATACTGCGTCGGTCAAAGTGTGAAATCTCCAAGGTGCTGAGCCAGCTCAGCAGGATCAATATCCAGTGCGGTGTTCGTTTGGGCGTCCCACTCGGGTGCGTCCCACAATTCAAAGCGGTTTCCTATCCCCACCAGTGCCACTTCTTTGTCCAGCCCGGTCAGCTCTCGCAGCCTGGCAGGCAGCAAAATCCGGCCGGCGCCATCCATTTCCAGCGTTTCCGCATGGCCCAGCACCAGACGCTGATAGCGTTTCAGCGTGGGATTGCCTGTGGGTAGTGCCAGCAAGCGTTGCTCAACGGGCTTCCAGTTGGGTTCGGGGTAAATCAGCAGGTGATCGGAGGATTCGAGGGTAACGACCAGGCGGTGGCCAAACGCAGACAACAGGCTCTCCCGGTGTCTGGCCGGGATGGCCAGACGCCCTTTGGCATCGAGAGAGATATGACTTACGCCGCCGAACATATTGGATATTTCACCGCGCTGGAATTAGGAGCCGTCGCTCCACAATTACCCACTTCACCCCACTTTTCGCCACTATAGGGAATCAACTCTACCCGGTCAACATCACCATGGGACAATTCGCCTTTGCCGACAAAGACTTACCGGAATACAACAAGGCAGAAAGCAAGGGAAATCAGCGGCTTACAAAATGATCTGCAGAACGGGTATGAACTGTTGTCAATGCCCGGTTTTTCACCACACAAAAAACAGCGGCACGCCCTGGGGCGTGCCGCTTTTAATGCATTTTATCGAAACTAGGCTTGTGTCAGCTTTTGCTTCAGGATGTCCTGCACCTGCGCCGGGTTGGCTTTACCTTTGGAAGCCTTCATCACTTGGCCTGCCAGCGCGTTCAGCGCTTTTTCCTTACCAGCACGGAACTCTTCCACTGCCTTGGGGTTGGCCGCAATGGCTTCTTCCACCATCTTTTCGATGGCACCCACGTCAGACACCTGCTTCAGGCCGTCGCGCTGGATGATGGCGTCGGCGCCCAGGTCGGACTCCCACAGTGCATCGAACACCTGCTTGGCCAGCTTGTTGGACAGCGTACCGTCGGCAATACGCACGATCAGGCCAGCCAGACGCTCGGCGGCAATCGGGCAGCCAGCAATGTCCAGGCCTTCGCGGTTCAGCCGCGCGGCGATTTCGCCGTTTACCCAGTTGGCCGCCAGCTTGCCCTGGCCGGTAGCGCTAGCCACCGCCTCGAAATACTGCGCCTGCGCCAGGCTGCTGGTCAGCAGCGCTGCATCGTAGGCCGACACGCCAAAGGCCTCGGCAAAGCGGGCTTTCATCTGACCTGGCAGCTCCGGCATGGCCGCGCGGATGGTATCGATCTGCTCGCTGCTGATACGCACCGGCAGCAGGTCCGGGTCCGGGAAGTAGCGGTAATCGTGCGCGTCTTCCTTGCTGCGCATCATGCGGGTTTCGCCGCTATCGGGGTCGAACAGTACGGTAGCCTGCTGGATCTTGCCGCCATCTTCGATGGTGTCGATCTGCCACTGGATCTCGTACTTGATAGCCTGCTCCAGGAAGCGGAACGAGTTCAGGTTCTTGATTTCGCGGCGAGTACCGAACTCGGCCTGGCCAAACGGGCGTACCGATACGTTGGCATCCACGCGGAAGCTGCCTTCCTGCATATTGCCGTCGCAAATACCCAGCCAGGTCACCAGGGTATGCAGTGCCTTGGCGTAGGCTACGGCTTCTTCCGGCGAGCGCATGTCCGGCTCGGACACCACTTCCAGCAGCGGCGTGCCAGCGCGGTTCAGGTCGATGCCCGACAGGCCATGGAAGTCTTCGTGCAGCGATTTGCCGGCATCTTCTTCCATATGCGCGCGGGTCACGCGAATGATCTTTTCTTCTTCGCCTACCAGAATGGCCAGTTTGCCGTGCTCGATGATGGGCAGTTCCATCTGGCTGATCTGGTAACCCTTGGGCAGGTCGGGGTAGAAGTAGTTTTTACGGGCAAAAATGTTCTTCTGGTTGATGGTGGCGTCCAGCGCCAGGCCCAGACGGATGGACTTATCCACCACGGCCTTGTTCATCACCGGCAATACGCCCGGTAGCGCCAGCTCTACCAGCGAGGCCTGGGTATTGGGCTCGGCGCCAAACGCGGTGCTGGCGCCGGAGAAAATCTTGGAGACGGTGTTGAGCTGCACGTGCACCTCAAGACCGATGACGACTTCCCATTTCATGGTCGGAAAATCCTTCTGTTTTTAGCCATGAAATCCACTGACAGACACGAAAAAATCGAGGACAGGATCAAGCTGATTCATGTCACACGTCATCACATAACAAACTGATTTCGTGCGCTTTCGTGGGTTTCGCGGCCAATTAATCGTTTTACAGGGCCGGTGCCTTGCTGTGCCAGTCGGTAACTTGCTGGAACTGGTGCGCCACGTTCAGCATTTTGGCTTCGCCAAAGTAGTTGCCGATGATCTGCAGGCCTACCGGGCGGCCGTTGTCGGCAAAGCCGGCCGGCACGCTCATGGCAGGCAAGCCCGCCAGGTTGACCGACAGGGTGTAAATGTCGGACAGGTACATCTGCACCGGGTCGCCGGACTTCTCGCCCAGATTGAACGCAGCGGTAGGTGCCACCGGGCCCAGGATCACATCGCAGCCGGCAAAAGCAGCGGCAAAGTCATTGGCGATCAGGCGGCGGATTTTTTGTGCCTTGATGTAGTAAGCGTCGTAGTAACCGTGGCTCAGCACATAGGTGCCCACCATGATGCGGCGCTTCACTTCGCTGCCAAAGCCCTCGGCACGCGACTTTTCGTACATTTCCACCAGGTCTTTGTACTCGTCGGCACGGTGGCCGTAGCGTACGCCGTCAAAGCGCGACAGGTTGGCCGATGCCTCTGCCGGGGCAATCACGTAGTAGGCCGGAATGGACAGCTGGGTGTTGGGCAAGCTCACTTCCACCACCTCGGCGCCCAGCTTTTTCAGCTCGGCTACCGCGTTGTCGATAATGCGGCCAACGTCGCCGGCCAAGCCATCGGCAAAGTATTCGCGCGGCAAACCCACGCGCAGGCCGGCCAGCGGCTGCGCCAGGTCGCGGGTGTAGTCTTCGCGGGTACGCTCCAGGCTGGTGGAGTCGCGCTCGTCAAAGCCAGCCATCACGTTCAGCATCAGCGCGCAGTCTTCGGCGGTCTGCGCCATCACGCCGCCTTGGTCCAGCGAGCTGGCGTAGGCCACCATACCAAAGCGCGATACCACGCCGTAGGTCGGCTTGATGCCAGTAACGCCGCAGTGGCTGGCCGGCTGGCGGATAGAGCCGCCGGTATCGGTAGCGGTGGCCACCGGTGCCAGGCGCGCTGCCACGGCAGCGGCCGAACCACCGGACGAGCCGCCCGGAATGGCGTGCACGTCCCACGGGTTTTTCACGGCGCCGTAGAAGCTGTTTTCGTTGGACGAACCCATGGCGAACTCGTCCATATTGGCGCGACCCAGCGTCACCAGGCCGGCGGCCTGGCATTGCTCGATAACGTGCGCGTTGTACGGCGAGATGAAGTTGTCCAGCATTTTCGAGCCGCAGCTGGTTTTCCAGCCCTGCTGGCAGAAGATATCCTTGTGCGCGATGGGCACGCCAGTCAGCAGACCGGCCTGGCCGGCAGCACGGCGCGCATCGGCAGCCAGCGCTTCGGCCAGGGTTTTTTCACGGTCTACGGTAATGAAGACATTCAGCGCGGGGTTCAGCGCGTCGATGCGGTCCAGATAGGCAGTGGCCAGCTCTACGGCAGATACCTGCCCGGCTGTCAGCTGCTGCGATAGTTGCTTGAGAGTGGCGTTAATCATCTTGTCTTGATGCTCGTCCAGAATGGCCTGCCCATGGCGGGCAGCCTGCGGCCAACGTTGGCCGTGTTATTCGATGACTTTAGGAACCAGGAACAGGCCTTTTTCCACTTGCGGTGCCACCGCCTGGCAGGCGTCACGGCGGTTGGGTTCGGTGACCGCGTCTTCGCGCAGGCGCAGGGAAACATCCTGCGGGTGCGCCATCGGTTCGATACCGTCGGTATTCACTGCCTGCATCTGTTCGATAAGGCCAAGAATATTATTGAGCTGGCTGCCGACTGCCTCGATTTCGGCGTCGGTCACGGCGATGCGGGAGAGTCGCGCAATTCGCGCAACATCCTGATGGGTCAGCGACATGGCGTCCTCGTCAAAACCTTTAATAATTCAAGCGTTGTAGGGTATCATAACTGGTTTGTTTCGCCCAAGAATACAAGGGCATCGCGCCATAAAAATGCCAGCGGTTTTACTGAAAAACAAGTGAACCTTTTGCTAGCGCGGTGTCCAAAACCGCCACCATTGCGATGCGGTAAACTCATGCCGCCGCACAAATACCATTCTCAGGACTGCCATATGTTTCGCTCGCTCACCGGCTACTTTTCCAATGATCTGGCCATCGACCTTGGCACGGCCAACACCCTGATTTACATGCGCGGCAAGGGCATTGTCCTTGACGAGCCATCCGTTGTAGCCATTCACAGCGATGCGCCAACCAACAAGAAATCCATTCTGGCCGTGGGTCTGGAAGCCAAAAAAATGCTGGGCCGTACCCCGGGCAGCATTCAGGCCATCCGCCCGATGAAGGACGGCGTGATCGCCGACTTCACCGTGACCGAGCAGATGCTGAAGCAGTTCATCAAGAAAGTGACCCCTAGCCGCTTCTTCTCGGCCAGCCCGCGCATCGTGATTTGCGTACCGTGCGGCTCTACCCAGGTAGAGCGCCGCGCCATCAAGGATTCGGCCCTGGCCGCCGGCGCACGCCGCGTCGAGCTGATCGAAGAACCGATGGCAGCGGCCATCGGTGCCGGCCTGCCGGTAGAGGAGCCAACCGGCTCCATGGTGGTGGATATCGGTGGTGGCACCACCGAGGTAGGCGTGATCTCGCTGGGTGGCGTGGTGTACTCCAACTCGGTACGGGTAGGTGGCGACAAGTTTGACGAAGCCATCATCAATTACATTCGCCGTAACTACGGCATGCTGATTGGTGAAACCACGGCCGAGGAAATCAAGAAGACCATCGGCTCGGCTTTCCCGGGTGCCGAAGTGCGCGAGATGGAAGTGAAAGGCCGTAACCTGGCCGAAGGCATTCCGCGCGCCTTTACCGTATCCAGCAACGAAATCCTGGAAGCGCTGACCGAGCCGCTGAACCAGATCGTGTCCGCGGTGAAAATTGCCCTGGAGCAAACCCCGCCAGAACTGGGTGCCGATATTGCCGACAAGGGCATGGTGCTGACCGGTGGCGGCGCGCTGCTGAAAGACATCGACCGCCTGCTGGCCGAAGAAACCGGGCTGCCGGTATTCGTGGCCGAAGAGCCGCTGACCTGCGTGGTACGTGGCTCGGGCAAGGCGCTGGACAAGATGGACAAGACTGGCACCATCTTCACCAACGTACCGTAATTCACCGCTTCTTCAGGCGCCACCCTGCAAAGGGTGGCGCACGGCTGCATGAACTTCGCCAATACCCCCCGCTTTTCCAATCAGGGCCTGCGCCCCGGCTCGCAGCTGCTGCTGTGCACGCTTGCCTCGCTGGCCTTGCTGATTGGCGATAGCCAGTTCGGGCTGATGGACCGCACCCGTGACGCCCTGTCGGTGGTGCTGTACCCGATACAGCGCGCCGTCAACATGCCCATGGCCGCCGCCGCGCACATTGGCGAATTCTTTATTACCCAGACCGCACTAAAGCAGGAAAACGCCGCACTGCGCAGCCGCGAGCTGGCACAGTCGGCCAGGCTGGCACGCCTGACTTCGCTAGAGCAGGAAGTACAGCAACTGAAGGCGCTGAACGGCCTGCGCACCGGTAGCCTGCAAGCCGGTCAGCTAGGCGAGGTGCTGTACACCGCACGCGACCCGTTTTCTTACAAGATCATTATCGACAAAGGCCTGGACGCCAAGTTGGCCGCAGGCCTGCCGGTGGTGGATGAGCGCGGCCTGGTAGGCCAGATAACCCGCGTACAGCCGCTTACCGCTGAAGTCACGCTGATTATCGACAAAAACCAGATGGTGCCGGTGGTCAACCAGCGTACTGGCCAGCGCTCGCTGCTGTACGGCTATGGCGGCGGGGTAGAAGTACGCTACCTGCCGGCCGCTGCCGATATCCAGCCGGGCGACCTGCTGGTGACATCCGGCATTGACGGCCTGTATAGCGAAGGCATACCGGTAGCGCATGTCACCCGGGTAGACCGCCCGGCTGGCGCCTCGTTTGCCCGCGTGCTGTGCCAGAGCATTGCCGGCGTACAGTCCAGCCGCTACGTACTGGTACTGCCACCGCGCGCCGCCATGCCGCCGCGCCCCGAACCGGCCCCCGTACCTGCCAAGCCGAAAAAGAAAAAAGACACCGAGGATGAAGGCTGATTCATGAGCTACGACCGCCCGCAGGAGCTGCTCAAGCCGGTGAAGCGCCGCTTCATCACCCTGACCTTCGCCCTGGCCCTGATGATGGAGCTACTACCGCTGCCGGTAGGCTCTACCCGCTGGCTGCCGGATTTTGTCGGCCTGCTGATTTTGTACTGGGCCATTAACCAGCCGCGCCGCATTGGCATCGGCATGGGTTTCCTAATTGGCCTGATCGTTGATGTCAGCACCAACAGCCTGTTTGGCCAGCATGCGCTGGCCTACTCGGTTACCACCTATCTGGTGATGCTGCGCCAGCGCCAGCTGATCATGTTCAACCTGGGCCAGCAAGCGCTGGTGGTGCTGACCCTGATGCTGGCCAACCAGCTGATCATGGCCCTGGTGCGCCTGGCGCTGGGCTCGGCCTTTGTCGGTGCCAGCTATTTCCTGCCGCCGCTGATGGGCGCGCTGCTGTGGCCGCTGCTGACCAAGCTGCTGTTGCTGCCTTACCGTCACCACACCCTTTAAGCATGCACCGCCCTACCCGACTGAAAGACGCACAGGCCGAAGAAAGCCAGTTCCAGCTACGGCTGGTGATTGCCTACGGCTTCATGGTGCTGATGCTGCTTACCCTGGCAGCACGCTTCATCTGGCTGCAGGTGATGCAGTACGAGCACTTTGCCACCCTAGCGCAAAACAACAGTATCTCGCTGGTACCGGTACAGCCTAACCGCGGCCTGATCATGGACCGCAACGGCGTGGTGTTGGCACAAAACCACGCCGCCTACACACTGGAAATCACCCCGGCCAAGATGGCCGATATGGAAGCCACCATCAAGGCATTGGGTGGGCTGGTCGACATTACCCCGCGCGACGAGCGCCGCTTTCGCAAGTTTCTGTCCGAAAGCAAAGACTTCGAGCCGGTACCGCTCAAGCTGCGGCTGAGCGAAGACGAAGCCGCGCGCATTGCGGCCAACGCCTGGCGCTTTCCCGGCGTAGAAGTCAAAGCCCGGCTGTTTCGCGACTACCCCTACAAAGAGCTCACCAGCCACGTACTGGGCTATATCGGCCGCATCAACCAGCGCGACCAGCAAAAACTGGAAGAAGACGACAAGCTGGCCAACTATCGCGGCGCCACCCATATCGGCAAGCTGGGGCTGGAGGCGGTGTACGAGGCCGAGCTGCACGGCACCAACGGTTTTGAGGAGGTGGAAACCGACGCCGGTGGCCGTGCCGTACGCAGCCTGCGCCGCACGCCGCCCATCCACGGCAACAACCTGAAGCTGGCGCTGGATATCCGCCTGCAAGAGGTAGCCGACAAGCTGTTCGGGCAGCGCCGTGGTGCACTGGTGGCCATCGACCCGCAAACCGGCGGCGTACTGGCCTTTGTATCCAAACCCGGCTTCGACCCCAACCTGTTTATCGATGGCATCGACAGCACCAGCTGGAAAAGCCTGAACGAAGACTGGCAAAAACCGCTGGTAAACCGCGCCGTGCGCGGCCTGTACCCGCCCGGCTCTACCTTCAAGCCCTTCATGGCCATGGCGGCCCTACAGTCTGGCGCCATCGGCCCGTATGACCTGCGCCCGGCGCCGGGCTACTTTACCCTGCCCGGCTCCAGCCACCAGTTCCGCGATTCCAACCCGCGTGGTAACGGCATGGTCAATATCAGCAAGGCCATTGCTGTTTCCAGTGATACCTTCTTTTACCGCGTGGCATGGGATATGGGCATAGACCGCATCCACCCGCTGGTGGGGCAGTTTGGCCTGGGGCAGAAAACCGGCATCGATCTGGATGGCGAAGCCAGCGGCGTGCTGCCCTCGAAAGAATGGAAAGAAAAACGCTTTGCC
Organism: Neisseriaceae bacterium; assembly: GCA_027489245.1. Classification (GTDB taxonomy): domain Bacteria; phylum Pseudomonadota; class Gammaproteobacteria; order Burkholderiales; family Chromobacteriaceae; genus Vogesella. The sequence continues at coordinate 94,759 of JAIYAC010000016.1, forward strand.
CGCTTCAAACCCGAAGTACGCCGCTGGTACCCGGCCGACGTGGTGAGCGTGGGCATCGGCCAGGGCTTTAACGCCTACACCCCACTGCAAATGGCCAACGCCACGGCCATCCTGGCAGCCGACGGCAAGGTGTTCAAACCGCACCTGGTGCAGGAAATCACCCAGGCGGGCAGCGGCAAGATACGCCTGGTAGAGCCTCGCCCGGTGCGCACCCTGGCCTTCCGCCCCGAGCTGTACCAGCACGTGAAAGACGGCATGGTGGCGGTGATGCGCCCCGGCGGTACCGCGGCCAGGTTGGCCGCAGGGCTGACCTACACCATGGCCGGCAAAACCGGTACCGCCCAGGTGGTCCAGATCAAACAGGGTGCCAAGTACAACGCGGCGGCACTGGCAGAACAATACCGCGACCACTCGTGGTTCATTGCGTTTGCTCCGGTAGAAGCACCACGCATTGCCATTGCCGTGATTGTGGAAAACGCCGGCTTCGGCGCCGCCAGCGCCGCGCCGATCGCCCGCGCCGTGAGCGATTTTGCCCTCACCGGCAAAGTGCCGGCCGAGCTGCAAGGCAAGATGATGACCATGCCACAGCCGGCACCGGCAGGAGACAAGCACGATGCAAGCGCCGCTCGCTAAACGAATCTGGGATGCCATTGCTGCCCCGTTTGACGGCTGGCTGATGGCGTTTCTGGCCGGCATCTTCGTGATGAGCATGCTGGTGCTGTTTTCTGCGTCCAACCAAAGCTGGCACAAGATAGACAACAAGCTGGTCTACACCATCATGGCCCTGACCGTGATGTGGATCATGGCTAACGCCCGCCCGCAAACGGTGATGAACTTTGCCCCGCCGCTGTACGCGGCCGGCGTGCTGCTGCTGGTGGGTGTGGAGCTGTTCGGCATTACGGTGAACGGCTCCACGCGCTGGCTGAACCTGGGCATTGTGCGTATCCAGCCATCGGAAATCATGAAAACGGCGCTGCCCATGATGGTGGCCTGGTACTTCCAGAAATACGAAAGCACGCTGAACTGGCGGCATTATCTGGTGGCGGTGGCGCTGATTGCCGTGCCAGGCGCGCTGGTGCTGAAACAGCCCGACCTGGGCACTGCCGTGCTGATCATGGGCGCCGGTTTCTTTGTGCTGTTCTTTGCCGGGCTGTCGTGGAAGATCATCATCGGTGGCCTGGTCGCCTTTCTGGCCAGCCTGCCCGTGGTGTGGAACCTGCTGCACGACTACCAGCGCCGCCGCGTGCTGACACTGATCGACCCCATGCAAGACCCGCTGGGCGACGGCTACCACATTATCCAGTCCATGATCGCCATCGGCTCGGGCGGGCCGTGGGGCAAGGGCTGGCTCAACGGCAGCCAGACGCACCTGGACTACATCCCCGAGCGCACCACCGACTTTATCTTTGCCGTGTACTCGGAAGAATTCGGCCTGGCCGGCAACCTGTTGCTGCTGGCGCTGTACCTGGGGGTGATTACCCGCGGCATGCTGATTACCGCCCGCGCGCAAACCCTGTACGGGCGCCTGTTGGCCGGTGCCATCACACTGTCGTTCTTTGTATACGTGTTTGTGAACATGGGCATGGTGGCCGGCATTCTGCCGGTAGTGGGCGTGCCGCTACCCTTTATGTCCTATGGCGGTACCGCCACCGTGTCGCTGGCCGTGGCGCTGGGCATGCTGATGAGTATCGGCAACACCAAACGCTAAACCCGCCTGACGTGCACCGCATTGCGGCCAACCCTGCCCGGGGTTGGCCGCATTTTTATACGTGGTACTTTGGGTACACCCGCCTGGTTTGATACCGTCTTCATTCAAACGATCGTTGCAAAAGCCACCGCACCCTCCGCAATATAGAGCCGCGACTCTAGAGAGCGCAACACAAGGACTGCCCCGCCACGACGGTGCAGCCAGACACGAGGAGGCAATATGGATTTCAGCATCGATCTGCTACTGCTGGCGCTCGCGCCATTGTTTGTCGGCTGTGTGGCCGCCGAGGCCTGGTACTGGGCCAAACGCGGCCGCCACGACATCTACAGCTGGCGCGATACGCTGTGCAACGCGGGCCTGGCGCTGCTGCACCAGGGCGCCGACAAGCTGGCCTGGCTGCTGGTGATACCGCTGTACCAGTACGTTTACCAGCACTACCGCTTGTTTGACCCGGGCCACGGCTGGGGCAGCTTTGTGCTGCTGTTTCTGGCGCAAGACCTGCTGTACTACGGGTTTCACCGCGCCAGCCACCGCGTGCGCTGGCTATGGGCGGCGCATAGCGTGCACCACAGCTCCACGCGCATGAACCTGTCCACCGCCTTCCGCCAGAGCCTGATGTACCCGCTGGCCGGCATGTGGGCGTTCTGGCTGCCGCTGGCCTGGCTGGGCTTTGCCCCGCCGCTGGTGGTGGGCGTGGTGCTGCTGAACCTGGCGTTCCAGTTTTTTGTGCACACCCAGGCCATCCCCAAGCTGGGCTGGCTGGAATACATCTTCAACACCCCGTCCATCCACCGCAGCCACCACGCACGCAACCCCTGCTATATCGACCGCAACTACGCTGGCGTACTGGTAATCTGGGACCGCCTGTTCGGCAGCTACGTGGCCGAACGCGACGACACCCCGTGCGAATACGGCACGCTCAAGCCGGTAAACAGCGTGAACCCGCTATGGGTCAGCGTGGTGGAGTGGCGCGACATGCTGCGCGAAACCTTGGCCGCACGCAGCTGGCGTGCGCGACTCGTGCTGCTGTTTGGCCCACCCGAGGTGGCCGAGCGCGTTGCTGCTCAAAACAGCCAGCGCCACACCCCGTAAACCGCAAACCCCAGCAGGATGGCCGGCAGCGTCTGGCGGCTGAAAAACGCCACCATCGCGGCAGCCAGGGTGCCTGGCAGGTAGGCGTTGGCCGCACTCAGGTCGATGTGGCCTTGCGGGGCCAGCGCCATCGGCACGATCAGCGCGGTCAGCACCGCCGCAGGCACATAGTGCAGCGCACGCTGCAACAGCGGCGGGAACACCAGGCGGTGGCCAAACACCAGAAAGCTCAGGCGGATGCCGTAGGTCACCACCACCATACCGGCGATGGCCAGCAACAGGTTCATCGTCATGCTTTTTCCCCCCGTGGCTGGCCTGCGGCCAACCTTTCCACCAGCAAACCGGCCAGCACCCCGGCCAGCGCAGCCAGCATCAGCCCTAGCTTGTACGGCAGATGGCGCGCCAGCAGCGCCACCGTCCCGGCAGCCAGTGCCGCCGCCAGCACCGGCCGCTGGCGCAACTGCGGCGCCACGATGGCGGCAAAGGTCGCCACCATGGCAAAGTCCAGCCCCAGCTCGGCCAGGCCCGGCACGCTTTGCCCCAGCAGCACCCCGGCCACGGTCCACAGCTGCCAGTTCAGGTACATGGCCAGCGACGAGCCCAGCCAGTACCACACCCCGGCCTCACCGGTACCGTGCTCGCGCAGGTAGCGCTCCACCACGGCAAAGGTTTCATCGGTAAGCCAGAACGCCAGCGGCCAGCGCCAGCGTGCCGGCAGGTGACGCACATAGGGCAGCAGGCTGGCGCTGTACAGCGCATGGCGCAGGTTCACCACAAAGGTGGTCAGCCAGATCACCGGCAAAGCGGCACCGCCGCCGATCAGGCTCACCGCCACAAACTGCGATGAGCCGGCAAACACCAGCGCCGACAGCGCCAGCACCGCCCACACAGGTATGCCGCTGGCAATGGCCAGCGTACCGAAAATCACGCCAAACGGCGCCGCGCCCACCAGCATCGGCACCGTATCGCGCGCGCCCGCCAGCAAGGCGGCACGGGTAAGGTTCATGCAAGACTCCACAAGTTCAAGGTTGGCCGCAGGCGGCAGCGTGGTCGCGCCAGGCCTGCAGCAGGGGTGCCCACGCTGGCGGGTTGCCCAGGTAACACAGCGCCCCGGCGGGCGGCTGCCAGCCTGCCTGTGCACTGGCGGTCCAGATATGGGCTACCGGCTGCCACGCCGGTGCATCGTCCAGCGTGCCGGGCTTGATGCTGAGCACGTCACCGTTACCCGAGGTACGGTGGAACAGGCGTGTACCGCATTGCGGGCAGAAATCGCAGTCCATCACGCGCCCGGACGGCGTGTGGCGCTGCCAACGCTGCAAGCTACCCTGCAGCAGGGTCAGCTGCGCCTGGCGTACCCACAGCGCCATACCGAAAGCACTGGCCGACTGGCGCTGACATTCGCGGCAATGGCAGGCAAACACAGTGGCCACCTCGCCCTGCACGCGGTAGCGCACCGCGCCACACTGACACTGGCCGTGAAAGGTGTGCATAGCATGCCCCCCAAGTAAAAAGCCATTCTGGCACGCGCCGCAGGCGGCGCGATGGAACAGCTTGTTCATCACCCACTATGCCGGCAGACAAAACAGCTGGCTTGAACGATCTTGCGCAGCTAGCGGCCACGCACCGTGCGCTGGTAGGCGGCCGGCGTAATGCCCAGCGCGGCGCGAAAGGCGCGCGTCAGCTGCGGCTGGTCGGCAAAGCCCAGCTGCGCGGCCACCTGCACCGGCGGCACACCCTGCGCCAGCAGGCGGCGGGCGCGCGCCACGCGCAGCTGGTTACGCCACGCTACCGGCGGCAGGCCGAACTGCTGGCGAAAACGGCGGTTGAGGTGCCACGGCGACAGCCCGGCCTCGTCGGCCAGCGTCTGCAGGGAAAGGTTGTCGGCCAGGCGGTCTGCCAGCAGGCTGCGCACGCGCTGCAGGGCCGGATGGGCATCGGGGAGCGCCGCCTCGCGCACGCCCATGTGGCGGGTGAGCACATCGGCAAAAATGCCCTGCTGCACGCTTTCGCGCAGCAGGCGGTCCTTGCTGTCGCGCAGTAGCGGCTGCAGCTGCCACAGCCGTTGCCACAGCTCGGGGTCGTATACCACGGTGTCACGGAAATAAGGCTGCACCGGGCGGCCCGCCATCTGGCTGGCCAGGCCTTGTATCAGCGCGGCCGACGGGTAATAGCCGTGATAGCCCCAGCCGGCGTCGTGCGCCGAGCGGCCGGTGTGGACTTCGCCAGGGTTAATCAGGATCAGCGCGCCCGGCCCGGCCACGTGGGTGCCGCCGCGCCAGTGGTAGGACTGCGCGCCCCAGTGCACGGTGTTCACCACGTACTCCTCGTGGAAGTGCGGGGCAAACACCTGGCGGGTATAGAAGGCGTCCAGCAGCTCCAGCGGCGCAATATCGTCGGCGCGAAAGAAGCGGGCGTGTTCGGGGCGGGCAGCGGTCATGGTGCGGCGGCAGCGGGGTGATGCTGCATTCTGGCACAGCCCCGCCGCGCCGTTTTGAACGATCTTGTCAGGAACCCGCCATGAAGGTGCGGATGCCGGAACCGATAAACTGCACGCCGACGCAAATCAGCAAAAAGCCCATCAGCCGGCCCAGCACCTCGGTACCCGCGCGGCCAATGCGCTGCGCAATCCAGCCGGCCGAGCGCAGCAGCAGGAAAATACCGGCGCAGGTCGCAAAGATAGCCAGCGTGGTCATGCCCAGCGCCAGCAGGCGCGCGGTATGGTTGCCCAGCTCGGCAATTTCGGTGGCCATACCGATCACCACGGCGATGGTCCCTGGCCCGCTGATACCCGGCATGGCCAGCGGAAAGAACGAATAATCCTCGCGCCGCTTGGTGCTGGGCGCCATACCGGGGTCTTGCGACAGAAACAGCATGCGGTAGCCCAGGGTAGCCACCACAAAGCCACCGGCAATGCGCAGCGCGCCGTAGCTGATGCCAAACGCCCCTAGAATCACATTACCCGCCAGCAGCGACACCAGCATGATGGCCGCCGCGTACACGCAGGCCATGCGTGCCTGGTGGGCGCGGCGCAGCTCGCTCATGCCCTGGGTCAGGCTGACGAACAGCGGAATCTTGGACAGCGGGTTGGTAATGACCAGCAGGCTGACCAGCCCGCCAAAGAAAAACTGCAGATACAGCGCTTTGATCATGATGCATTTCAGCAATAAGTTGGCCGCCATTGTAGCCAGCTGGCGCCGCCCTGCACGCCCCGGCCGTGAAAGACAATAAAATTGCGGCCGCGGCCAGCAGGGGCGCACAGGCTGCCGCGCGGGCAGGCATGGCGGGTGCGGCATTTTGTCGCAGGACAATGTGCCGCAGGCGCGGTGGTGGTAGCCTTGCGGCCAACCCTGTCCGCTTTATGTTTTTGCAAAGGAATCCGTATGCGCAAACTCGCCGTCCTGGCCCTGGCCTCCCTGCTGTCCCTGCCTGCCCTGGCGCACGACTACACCGCTGGCGCCCTGAAAATCGGCCACCCGTGGAGCCGTGCCATGCCGGCTACCAGCCCGACTGCAGGCGTGTTCATGACCATCAACAACACCGGCAAGGATGCCGACAAACTGGTATCCGCCAGCAGCCCGCAGGCCGGCAAGATCGAGCTGCACACCCATGTCAACGACAACGGCGTGATGCGCATGCGCGAAGTGGCGGGCGGTATTGCCGTACCGGCTGGCGAGGCCACCAAGCTGGCCCCCGGCGGCCTGCACGTGATGCTGTTCGACATCAAGCAGCAAGCCAAGGTGGACGACAAGTTCCCGCTGGTGCTGAAGTTTGAAAAAGCCGGTGAAGTAAAAGTAGACGTGAAAGTGGAAGACGGCGCCCCCGCCGCCCACGCTCACTAAGCGCTTGCGCCACATGAAAAAGGCTGCCCGAAGGCAGCCTCAGGCTGCTGACAAAGTACCGGCCACGGTTTTACCGGACCCGGCCAAGCCGGGCCGCGCCACATAGGTCTTTGAATCCGCAGCCTTCCTGCTTACAAGACAAAGCCTGTTTGCGTTGCAAACAGGCTTTGTCATCAATTTCAGGCTGCCCGAAGGCAGCCTTTTTTGTTACCGCTACGGGTGCTTATTTTTGCAGCAGGCGGCGCGCGGCCACGGCGGTGTCGGTGTAGTCGGTAAACACGCCATCCACGCCCAGCTCGAAGTAAGCGCGATACTCTTCCAGCGGGCTGTCCTGGAAGTTGGCCGCCAGGTGCTTGGACTCGTTACGGAAAGTATACGGGTGTACCAGCAGGCCGGCTTTGTGCGCGTTCTTCACCACGTCGCTCGGCTCGATCAGCGTCATGTCGCGCTGGTCGACGACCTTGTCGCCATCCACGTCGCCAGCCTTGCCGGTTTTCGGGTCCAGCATTGCCTGCCAGCTGATCAGGTACGGCTTCCACGGGCCAATGCCGTCGGCAAAGGTCTTGATCTCTTTCAGGCTGGCCGGGGTCAGCATGTCGGCGTAGGTGCGCTTGTCGCCGGATACCACGTGGTCGTACGGGGTGTTGGCATCAATGGTGCCGTCCGGGCGCACGTCGTTGGCGTCCAGCAGGTACACCAGCTTGTTGGCGGTCAGCTTGCGCAGCTGCTTGAGGTTGGCCGCTTCGAACGACTGGATGAACACCGGCGCGTCTTTGCGGTTCAGCTTGTATTTTTGCAGCAGGGCGACCAGCGGTTTTTCCAGGCCCAGACCCAGCTGCTGGTGATAGGTGGGGTGCTTGGTTTCCGGGTAGATGCCGATCTGGCGGCCGGTTTCCTTCGATTTGGCTTCGCGCAGTGCCAGCACTTCTTCAAAGGTCGGCACCTGGAACTGGCCGTCAAAGGCCTTGCTACGGTCGCCACGCGGCTGGATGGCGCGCAGGGTCTTGATCTCGGCCAGGGTAAAGTCGCTGGCAAACCAGCCCTCTTCCTCGTTGCCGTCTACCTTCATGGTACGCTTGCGGCTGGCAAACTCGGGGCGCTTGGCCACGTCGGTGGTGTCTTTCAGGTTGGGCTCGTGGCGGGCAATCAGCACGCCATCCTTGGTGGCCACCAGGTCCGGCTCGATAAAGTCTGCACCCAGCTCGATCGCCTTGGCGTAGCCTTCCAGCGTGTGGTCGGGCATGTAGCCGGACGCGCCACGGTGGGCAATGACCAGCGGTGCCTTGCCGTCCAGCGTGGGGAAAACCGGCTTGCCGGCTGCCCAGGCCGGTGCGGCCAACGTAGCAGACACAGCCATGGCGATGATGATCTTCTTGTTCATTGCTACCCCCTGAGTAATACACGTGTCGATGAAAGCCACCAGTCTGGCACACGCATGTGATGCTTTTTTGACAAGGCTGCGGCTTTGCCTGCAAGGGTAGGGTGCAAACTGCTATGCTTTGTCTCTGTCCGATGCTGTCTGTTGCCATGAGCCCGTTCTTGCAAAAACCCTTCCGCCCGGCCCTGCTGCTGGTACTGATTTTCCTGTCCGGGGTACTGGGTATCTGGTGGCTGGCCGCCTCTGCCGCGCACGACGTGGATGACGAGGCGCAGCGCATCAGCCAGCTGGCGCTTAGCCAGGAGCTGGCCCGCGAGCGCCGCCAGTTGGCCAATACGCTGCAGGACTACGCCAACTGGGATGAGATGGACGACAAGATCAACCGCGCCCAACCAGACCTGGCGTGGCTCACCGACAACCTTACCGCCTCGGTGTACCACAACCTGAACATACACCTGGCCTTGCTGGTGGACACCAGCGCCGGGGTGCTGCTGGCGCGGCGCGATGGCATGCTGGTCAACCCGCCAGAGCGCGCCCTGCCGCTGCCCGACCACCAATGGCTGGCCCTGCTACGCCAAACCGACCGCTACAGCCAGGCCAGGCCAGGCGCCATGCCCAGCCAGCTACTGCGGGTTGATACCGTCAACCCGCTTACCGGCCACCCCGAGCCGCGCATCCTGATGCTATCCATCCAGCGCATCACGCCCGAGCTGAACAAAACAACCCACGGCCCGCAGCAGCGCTACCTGATTTTTGCGCGCTATCTGGACCAGCAAAACCTGCAACAGCTAAGCGCCGATTTCCTGCTGCCGCAAATGCGGCTGTATTTCACGCCAGAAAGCCCGCCAGGCCTGTCCGCCCTGCCATTACAAGACAACAATGGCCAAACCCTGGCCTGGCTCGGGTGGCCAAGCCGGGCCCCGGGCAACAACATGCTGGAACGTATCCTGCCGCAAAGCCTGCTGCTGCTGGGCATTATCCTGCTGCTGGGCGCCGCCATCGTGCGCATGGCCGAGCGCTGGCAGCGCCACAGCCTGCGGCAGGCCGAACGCTTGCAGCAGCAAGGGCAGGCACTGCAAAACCTGGTCACCAGCCGCCGTGACGACCAGCAGGAGCTACGCGAATACCTGGAAGAAGTGATCCCCCTGCTCAGCCAGACGCTGAAAGTGAACCGCATCAGCGTGTGGCAGTTCAGCCCCGACGGTAAAGAGCTGCTCTGTCTGGCCAGCCTGAACGCCATCACCGGGCAGTTCAGCCATGGCGAGCAGCTGGAGCAAAGCAACCACGCCGACTATTTCCAGGCCATGCGCCAGCAGCGTTGCCTGGCCAGCCACCATGCCCAGCATGACGACCGCCTGGCCTCGCTGCGTACCTATCTGGTCGCACGCGATGTCAGTGCCATGCTGGATGCGGCTATCGTGGTAGGCGGGCTGCACCACGGCATCCTGTGTGCCGAGTCGCAAACCCCGCACCGCCAATGGCAGCAGGACGAAATCAACTTTGTCTGCTCGGCGGCCGACATTCTGGCGCTGGTGATGGAATCGCGCGCGCGCCTGCACGCCGAGGGCGAGCTGTACCGCCAGTTCTACTACGACCGCTTTACCGGTCTGCCCAACCGCAGCCGTCTGCTGATGCAGCTGGACGAGCTGATCCAGCAAAAAGAAAGCCAGAGCCCGCAAAACAGCGAGCCGCTGGGCTGCCTGATGCTGGCGGTAGAAGGGCTGACCAATATCAACGAGCTCTACGGCCGCGATAATGGCGACCTGGTTATCCGCGAGCTGGGCAAACGGCTGGAAGGCGTCATCGGCCACGGCGAAATGGTGGCGCGCAACGCCGACAACCGCTTTGCCCTGCTCATCCTCAGCCGTGACGAAGAAAGCCTGTGCCACCGGGTAGACCACCTCAGCACCCTGCTGGCCCGCCCGCTGGATATACAGGGGCAGCAGCTTTACATCCGGCTGAGCATTGGCCTGGCGCTGTACCCACACGACACCAACGACGCCGAATCGCTGCTGGAGCACGCCGAAATGGCGCTGCAGATGTCCCGCGAAGGCCCTGGCGACTGGGTACGCTTCCACCCCGACATCAACAGCAACTGGCGCCGCCGCAACCGCCTGCAAACCGAGCTGCGCCAGGCCATTGCGCGCAATGAGCTGGTGCTGAACTACCAGCCCTATATCTCGCTGAAAAACGGCAAGGTTGCCGGTGCCGAAGCGCTGGTACGCTGGCAACACAGCGAAATGGGCCTGGTATCGCCAGCCGACTTTATCCCCATGGCCGAAGAAACCGGCACCATCCATGCCATTGGCGCCTGGGTACTGGAAGAAGGCATACGCCATGCTGCCAGCTGGCGGCTGCGCTTTCTGGAAAACTTCACCATTTCCATCAATGTGTCGCTACTGCAGCTGGAAGACCCGCACTTTGCCGAAAGCGTGACCGCCCTGCTGGCCACCCACCACATGCCTGGCGAAGCGCTGGAGCTGGAGGTTACCGAAGGCCTGGCGCTGCGTAACACCCCCGAAATCGACACCAACCTGCACAAGCTGCGCGCCCAGGGCATTGCCATCGCCATTGACGACTTTGGCACCGGCTATGCTTCGTTCAGCTACCTGCGCCGCTTCCCGGTAGAAAAACTCAAGATCGACAAACTGTTCCTGGACCGCGTGCCCGATAGCGAAGCCGGCAGCAACCTGGTGCGCATGATTGTGGCCATGGGCCACACCCTGGGCGCGTCCGTTACCGGTGAGGGCATCGAAAACATCGAGCAAGCGCGCTTTCTGGCGCAGCACGGCTGCGACTACGCCCAAGGCTACCTGATCAGCAAACCGCTGACGGCCGGCGCGCTGGAACGCTTCCTGGTAGATGCCGAGCCGCTGCCGATACGGTAAGTGCATCGCTTTTGTCATAACTCAGGCTTATTGAAACCAAATTGCGAGCAATAGCAAACCAAACGTTGCTTGGATGTAACATGGTGCGCCGCAATATTGTCCGACAAGCAAGCACTACGCTGGCTTGGCATGCCAACTTGATGCAAACTGGCCCCCACGTTGCACCCTGCCTCCCAAAGCATTGCGCCAGGTTTCCAGAGAAGACCGGGTGATGGAGGAGAGACGAGCTCCACAGGAGCCACAACACATACAACACAGAAAGTAGCGGATCAAGGCGGCGGTGCAACGTCCCCCACCCCGCAGTTTGCAAGCCCAGCTGTCAGCATTACCATGGCCCTCTCCACACTTTGCGGCCAACCTTCATGACACCCCCTGCCCTGCCCCGTATTGCCATTCGCTATTGCACCGGCTGCCGCTGGATGCTGCGCGCCGCCTGGATGGCGCAAGAGCTGCTCACCACCTTTGAAAAAGACGTGGGCGAAGTAGCGCTGCAGCCCGGCAGCGGTGGCGTGTTTACCGTGCATGTGGATGGTGTACAGATCTGGGACCGCGCCGCTGATGGCGGTTTTCCTGACATCAAGGTGCTGAAACAGCGCGTGCGCGACCGCATCGCCCCCGAGCGCCACCTGGGCCACAGCGACCACAGCACGCCCGACAGCCAGCCCTAAGACACCCCCTTGAGCGCACAACGCAAGATCATCCACATCGACTGCGACTGCTTTTTTGCCGCCGTGGAAATGCGCGACCAGCCCGCCTGGCGCGGCATCCCGCTGGCAGTGGGCGGCCAACCCGGCCAACGCGGGGTGATCGCCACCTGCAACTACGAAGCACGGCGCTTTGGCGTGCGCAGCGCCATGCCGTCGTCGCTAGCGCTGCGGCAGTGCCCGCAGCTGCTGATCGTGCCACCCGATTTTGCCCGCTACCGCGCGGCCAGCCAGGCCGTGCACGCCATCTACCAGCGTTACACCGCACTGATCGAGCCGCTCTCGCTGGACGAAGCCTATCTGGATGTGAGCGGCCAACCCCACTGCCAGGGCAGCGCCAGCCTGATGGCACAGGCCATCCGCGACGCCATCCGCAGCGAAGTCGGCATTACCGCCTCGGCCGGCATTGCTCCCAACAAGTTTCTGGCCAAGATCGCCAGCGACTGGCGCAAGCCGGACGGGCAGTTTCTGGTGCGGCCCGATGAGGTGGCCGACTTTGTGCGCGTGCTGCCGGTAGAAAAAATCTGGGGCGTCGGTGAAGTCACCGCTACCAAGCTGCGCCAGCAAGGCTTCTACACCTGTGGCGACCTGCAACAGCTGGCGCTGGCCGACATGCTGCGCCGCTTTGGCAAACTGGGCAAAACGCTGTACGAGCTGTCACGCGGCCAGGACAGCCGCGCAGTAGAGCCGGAGCGCGAGCGCAAATCGGTGAGCGTGGAAGAAACCTACACCCGCGACCTGCCCGACCTGGCCAGCTGCGAGGCCGAGCTACCCGGCCTGCTGGCCACGCTGGCACAGCGGCTGCAGCGCACCGGCAGCCCGCGTTTTCGCGGGCTCACCGTCAAGATCAAGTTTGCCGACTTCACCCAGACCACGGTGGAATGCGCCGGCCACAGCCTGGATGCGGCCAACTACCGCCAGCTGCTGCACACCGGCTACGCCCGTGGCGGCAAGGCGGTACGCCTGCTGGGCGTGGGGGTGCGGCTGCAAGAAGCCGACCCCGCCATGCAGCAGCTGGAGCTGCCGCTACAGCACGGCCTGCTGCCACCGGCCTGAGGCACCCTATTGCGCGTCGGCCTGCTGGCTGTCAGCCGTCACAGCAGGCGGTTTGCTGCTACCGCCCAGGCTGCCCCAGTCGATGCGGCGGGTCAGGTACATGGTAAGCGCCAGCAGGGTAAACAGGCTGAGGCTACCCATAAGCAAAGCCATGTCCTGCGACTGCAGAATCATGAACAGCAAGCCATACAGTGCGGCCAACATGCCGGCAAACACCCCGCCGCTCTGCCAGCTGCCCAGCACGCTGCTGCCGTACGCCCCCTGCAATGCCACCGACGCCAGCGCCGCCAGCCAGTACGCCATGGTGAAGCCCAGGTGCTCGGACAAAGATAAGGTCAACAGGAAGAACATGGCCAAACCCAGCATCACCAGCGTGTACTGCACCGGGTGCACCGATACGCGGTTAATCACCTCCAGCAAGAACACTCCACCCATCATCAGCAACACAAACAGCTCGGCGTACTTCATGGTGCGTTCGTTCAGCACGTAGCGGTCTACCGGGTCCAGCAGGCGCAGGCCGACCCAGTTCTGCTCGCAGTCGCTTTTGCCCTGCAGGCAGGGGTTGCCACCGGTCGCCAGCTCGCTGGTTTGCCAGCGGGCACGAAAGCCCTGCGCATCCACGCGACGGCTTTGCGGTGCAAAGTTGCCGGCAAAACTGGGGTGCGGCCAGTTACCCGCCAGGTTCACCGTACTGCTATCGCCTGCGGGCTCCACCAGCAGCGCGCTGCTGCCCGCCAGCTGCAAACCCAGACGGAACGGCAGCGCCTGCCCCTGGGCTTTCAGCACATCACTGGCGGCCAGGGCCACCGCGGCGTGCACCCCACGCGGGCTATGCGCCAACCCTGCCCCGGGTACAAAAGCCAGCGCCTGGCCACCTGCCTGCCCGGCCAGCTGCTGGATGCCGCGCACATCGCTTAGCCCCAGCGCCAGATACGGTTTGCCCCAGCGCGTACTGCGGCGCTCGTTATCGTTACTGAGCGCTTCTTCATACGTGGCCAGTGCCGGTATGTGAAACTGCCCGCCCAGCTGCAGCTGGCTGCGGTAAACCGGCGCCTCGAACAGGCCACGCTTGAGCAGCTCTACAGCCAGCTTGCCCTCTACCGTGAGCTGGTTTGGGCTGATCAGCAGCTGTTTGCTTTCTTCGCTTTGCGCCCAGCGCCCGCTCTTGCCGCCCTCCGCCGGCTGCCACTTGTCTACCGTCACCGTGTAGGGCAGCACCAGATAGGGGCCGCTCAGGTTTTGCTCGCCCGCACTGAACTGCGCAATCTCGCGCTGTACTTCCTCTGCGCGATGCTGCCGCTCGCCCAGCAGGCTGCGCACCAGGCCCAGTGCCAGCAACATCAGTAAGGCCATGGCGGCCAACACCAGCATTTTCCATCCCATTTTCATTGTGTGCTCCCTCAAGCAGTCAGCGTGAGGGCAGCATGCCGCCTGCACATGGAGGCAGCATGGACACAATGTGGAGGTTGTGTGGAGACGGCTGACCGCTCAGGCCAGCACCCGCGCCAAGGGGTTGGCCGCATCGGCCGCCGGCAGCTGCAGCGTAACGCACACGCCCGGCGGCTGGTTGGCCAGGCGGATATCACCACCGTGCAGCTGCACGATGGTGCGCGTCAGCGCCAGGCCCAGGCCGCTGCTTTTCGGCCCGTGCGGGCGCGGCAGCGAATAAAAACGCTCGAACAGCCGCGGCAGCGCGTAGTCCGGCACCGGTGGGCCGTCGTTGGCGATCTGCAGCTGCCAGCCCCCCGCTACCGGCTGTAATTGCAGGGTGATGGCGCCGTGGTCGGCGGTGAAATCAATGGCGTTCTGCAGGATATTGCGCAGTGCCTGGCGCAGCAAAAAGGCATCGCCCGCCACCGTAGCCTGCGGCAGCGTGGCCGCTGGCGTGACGCGACGCGCACCCAGCTGCAGCAGGTGGTCCACGATCTGCTGCAGCCGCACGCTTTCGCTGTCGATGTGCTGCAGGAAGCGTGCGCGATCAGCCGGCGGCAAGTCGTCCTGCAGCAGCTCGGCCGAGGCACGCAGGCCGGCCAGCGGCGACTTCAGCTCATGGGTCAGGTCGTGTACGTAGTGCTCCACGTAGGCCTTGCCGTCCAGCTCGCTGCGCATGCGGCCCAGCGCCTGCGCCAGCGTGTCCAGCTCGCGGTTGGCGGCAAAATGTGGCAGCGGCTCGCTACCGCCGGCGCTCACGCTGTCGGCAAAGCGTGTCAGGCGGGTAATGCCGCGGCTAAGCCACCACGAAAACAGCGCGCCCAGCAGCAGCGCGGCCAACAGCACCACGCCGATCAGCCGGCCCAGCTTGGCTTCGCTGCGCTCGATATGTGGCTGCATGGCCAGATTGGGCCGGCTCACGGTGAGCACGCCGATAATGCGCTGGCCGTCGCGCACCGGCGCCGCCACGTACATCACGGTCGACAAAGGGTTGGCCGCATCGGCCAGCGTGCTGCGTGCGCCGTACTGGCCGCGCAGCGTTAGCGCCACATCGCGCCAACGGCTGTAGTCCTGCCCTACCGCCTGGCCGGCAGAATCCAGCAGCACCACGCCGCGGGCGTCAGTCAGGTAGACGCGCAGCTGGGTATGGTCCTGGCGCACGCCCCACACCTCGGCCTGCGGCTGGCGGGCAGCAAAGCGCTGCAGCGTGGCCGCCAGGCGGCCATCGTCCAGCCGGCCGGCCACCATGTCTGGCTGCACCATCTCGGCCAGCAGGTTGGCGGTGTCCAGCAGCACGGCCTCGGCCGAGCGCCGCATCGCCGGCTTGATCTCGTCGCGTACCACGCTCACCACGTAGGCGGCCAGTAGCCCCAGCAGCAGGAAGTAACCCGCAAAAATGCGCCAGGAAAAGCGCATCAGCCCGCCTCCAGCGCGTAGCCGAAGCCACGGTGGGTCACAATCGGGTCGAGGTCGGCACGCACCTGGCGCAGCTTGGCGCGCAGGCTTTTGATGTGGCTGTCGATGGTGCGCTCGAAGCTGTCTTCGGCCGCCTCGCCCAGCGCGTCCAGCAGCTGGCTGCGGCTAAATACCTGCCCTGGCCGCGACAGCAGCAGCGCCAGCAGGCGGTATTCGGACGGTGTCAGCGCGAGCGCCTGGCCGGCAAAGCGGATGCGCCGCGCCGCGGCCTCGTGGCAAAACAGGCTGTCAGGGTTGGCCGCAGCCACGGCGGCGGGCTGGCTGCGCTTGAGGATGGCGCGCACCCGCGCCACCACCTCGCGCGGGCTGAACGGCTTCACCACGTAGTCGTCGGCGCCCAGCTCCAGCCCCAGCACGCGGTCGACTTCGTCGGCGCGGGCGGTCAGCAGCATCACCGGCAGCTCGCTGTGGCGGCGCAAACGGCCCAGCAGCGCCAGGCCGCTATCGTCTGGCAGGCCGATATCCAGGATAAGCAGCTGCGGCGGCTCGGCCGCCAGCGCCGCTTCGGCATCGCGGGCCAGCGTGCAGTGGCGCACCTGCCAGCCCTCGCGTTGCAGCGCGAACAGCAGGGTATCGGCAATGGCCGGCTCGTCTTCGGCCAGCAGAATGCGGTAGGCAGACATGGGGATGGCATGCAGCAAGGAAAACGGCAGCTTGCCCGAGCAAACTGCCGCCGTAAAGCCCGCGCCTTAGCGCTGGCGCTGCTGCCAGGCGGCGATGATGCGGCGGATGGCGGGGAGGCCCTGCTTGCCGACGCGTTCACCCTCGCGCATGGCGCGGCGGCGCTGGTCGAAGTCGGCGGCGCCCAGGCCCAGCACCTGCGGGCGCAGGATGACGTCGGCACCTTTCAGCTCGTTGGCGAGCGCAGCCTGGGTCATGATGGACAGGCTTTGGTCGAAGGTGCCCAGCACGCCGCTTTTGCGCTGCGCCGGCTTGGCGGTGATGTCCACGGCGATGACGATATCCGCACCCAGCTCGCGCGCGGCACTCACCGGCACCGGGCTCACCAGGCCGCCGTCTACGTAGCGGCGGCCACGGATAGTCACCGGCTGAAACACATTGGGTATGGCGGCCGAGGCGCGCACGGCGGTGCCGGTGTCGCCACTACGGAAAACCACGCGCGCGCCGCTGTCAAAATCGGTGGCCACGGCGGCAAAGGTGCGCGGCAGCTGCTCGATGCGCTTGCGGCCAACCTCGCGGTTCACCATGGCGGCCAGCTTGTCGCCTTTCAGAAAGCCGCCACCGGACAGGCTGAAGTCTTTCAGCTCGTCTTCGTTCAGCGCCAGCGCGCGGCGGCGCAGCTTGTCGGCGCTGATACCGCTGGCGTAGATGGCGCCCACCACGCTGCCGGCGCTGGTGCCGGTGATGATGTCGGGCACGATGCCCTGCTGCTCCAGCACACGGATCACCCCCACGTGGGCAAAGCCCTTGGCGGCACCGCCGCCCAGCGCCAGGGCGATGCGCGGCTTGCGCACCACTTTTGGCGCAGCGGGTTTGGCCGGTACAGGGTTGGCCGCAACGGGTTTGGCCGGGGCCACCGGCACAGCTGGCGGCGCCTCGGCCACCGGCGCGCTGGCCGGGGTGGCGGGCAGCGTGACCGCAGGCGGCTGGGCAGCGGGCGGCGCCACGCTGCTACACGCGGCCAACAGCAGCGGGGCCAGGGCGCGCAGGCTACGCGGCAGGGGCTTAGGCAGCACGTTTGCGTTTTACCCAGTTATCGATGGCGGCTTTCACCTGCGGCAGCATGGCGCGAGCCACTTTTTCGCCTTCGGCGATGGCGCTGGCGCGTTCGTCAAAGTCGGCGGCGCCAATGTGCAGCACCGCTGGGCGCAGCACCACGTCGGCCTGTTTCAGCTCCAGGTTCAGCGCGGTGAGGTTCATGATGTTCAGGCTGCGGTCCAGTAGGCTCAGAAAGCCGCTGCTGGCCTTGCCGGTGGGCTTGGCCGAGATGTCCACGGCGATAACGATGTCGGCGCCCATTTCACGGGCGGCAATCACCGGTACCGGGCTCACCAGGCCGCCGTCTACATAGCGACGGCCATTGATGGAGACCGGCTGGAACACATTGGGGATGGCCGCCGAGGCGCGGGCGGCGGTGCCGGTGTCGCCGCTTTTCAGCACCACGCGGGCGCCGCTATCCAGGTCGGTGACCACGGCGCCGAATTTGCGCGGCAGCTGCTCGATGCGCTTGCCGTCTACCTGCTGGTTCACCAATGCGGCCAACTTCTCGCCTTTGAGGAAACCGCTGGTGGAGAAGGTAAAGTCTTTCAGGTCGTCTTCGTTGATGCGCATGGCGCGAAAGCGCAGCGCTTCGCCGTCCACACCGCTGGCGTAGATGGCGCCGACAATGCTGCCAGCACTGGTGCCGGTGACGATGTCGGCCTTGATGCCGTTTTGCTCCAGCACGCGAATCACCCCCACGTGGGCAAAGCCCTTGGCGGCCCCGCCACCCAGCGCAAAGGCGATTTTGGGTTTGGGCACGGGTTGTTGCACTACCGGGGCAGAGGTCGGCGTGGTGCAGGCGGCCAGGCCTGCCAGCAGGGACAGGGCGGCAAAACGGCGAACAGACAACATAAAGGCTTTTCTCAGCGCTTGGGCGCGTTACGGGTAAATTCGATAACCTGCCTGCCGTCGGGCAGGATGGTCGGTTTTTTCTTTGGCTCGCCTTTCCAGGCGTGGCCGTACAGCACTTCGTAGGTGGCCGGCAGCTGGCCGTTACGGCGGCGCTGCTCGTAGGCGTCTACCACGCGCTGCCAGGCGTGCTTGCCCATCAGGCCGCGGCCACGGCCGGCGGTGGCGTTGTGCGCGCCGATGGCCTTCAGGTCGTGCATCACGTCGCGGGCAGTGTCGTAGGTGAGTACGATTTTTTCCATGTCCATCACCGGCTCGCTGAACTGCGCCGCCATCAGCGCGTCGCCCAGATCGTGCATATCGATAAACTGGTTCACGTGGGTGGCACCGTCGGCCTGGCCAAAGGCCTCGCGCAGCTCGAACAGCGTGTCCGGCCCCAGCGTGGCAAACATCAGCATGCCGCCTGGCTTGAGCACGCGCTGGAACTCGGCAAACACCTGATCCGGCACGTTCACCCACTGGATAGTAAGGCTGGACCAGATCATGTCTACGCTGTTGTCAGCCAGCGGCAGGCGCTCGACGTCGGCGCACAGCTGCCACGGCTGCTGCGGCTTGAACAGCCGCGACAGCATGCCCTGCCCGGCGCGCTGCTTTTCGCGCGAGGCGGCCAGCATGGCGTGCGCCAGGTCCAGCTCCACCACGCGGGCGTCCGGGTAGCGCTGGCGCAAGGCGGCGCTGCCGTAACCGGTGCCGCTACCGGCATCCAGGATCACTTGCGGTTGCAGCTTGATGTAGTCCAGGCGCTCGGCCATGCGGTCGCACACTTCGCGTTGCAGCACGGCGGCAGCGTCGTAGCTGGCGGCAGCGCGCTCGAACGAGGCGCGGACGCGGGATTTGTCGGTGTAAAACGCTTCGCTCATGCGTGTTGTTCCAGGTGGTGGCGCAGGTGGTCGATAAACACGTTCTCATGTGACAAGAACGGCGCATGCGAAGCCTGGGCAAATTCGTACAGGGTAGCATCCGGCAGGGCATCAGCCAGCCAGCGGCCAGCGCCTATCGGCGTAATCGCGTCACGCGCACCGAAGAACAGCCCTACAGGACAATGAATATCGGCAGCAAGTTCCCGCGCATCCGCCGTCAGCAGGCAGGCCAGCGCCGGCAGCAGGCCCTGCGGGCGGCCGTGCGAGAACAGCTGTGCTTTCAGGTCGGCGAGCGTTTGCCGCGCCGCGGGCGCACCCAGCATCTGTAGCGCCAGAAAGCGCTCCAGCGTGAGCTCGAAGGCGGTATCCAGGCTGGCGCCCACGCCCTCGATGGCGCTGCGCTGCTGCGCGTGCGGCCAACTGTCATCACGTACAAAACGCGGGCTGGTAGCAATCAGCGCCAGGCTTTTTACCTGCGCCGGGTAGCGCGCTGCCCAATGCTGAGCGATGAGGCCGCCTAGCGACCAGCCCACCACGTGTACCGGCAGCGGAAAACGCTCGGCCAGGGTGGCGGCGATGGCGTCGGGGTGAAAGTGTTCGACAGCGGCACTGGCGCCGTGGCCGGGCAGGTCGACGCAATGCACGCAAAAGTCGGCGGCCAGGTTGGCCGCAACGCGGTCGAATACGCCACCGTGCAGGCCCCAGCCGTGCAGCAGCACCACATCCGGGCCGCGGCCGTGGGTTTCAATAAACAGGCTCATGGAACAGCCAAGTGGGGGCAAAGGCGTATTTTCGCAATAAGCGCGGCGGAAAGATACCGCCGTGCTTATTGCACTGGCCGCAGCGCGGCGGTGTGGCCTAGGCGCTGCGGGCCAGCTCGGCCGGCATGCCGGCCAGACGCATCCAGTCCAGCTCGGACGCGGGTGCCGGGCGGGCAAAGTAGTAGCCCTGCAGGCGCGGGCAGCCTAGCTCGCGCAGGGCGCGTACCTGGACTTCGGTTTCCACGCCCTCGGCAACGACCTCCATACCCAGCGCCTCGGCCAGTGCCACGATGGCGCGCACGATGGCGATGGATTCTTCCTGGCAGTGCACTTCGCGCACAAAGGCCTGGTCGATCTTGAGCACGTCGAAATGGTAGCGGTGCAGGTAGGACAGCGCCGAGTAGCCGGTGCCGAAATCGTCCAGCGCCAGGCAGATGCCATGGGTCTTGAGCTGGCGCATCACCTCGATGGCGACGTCGGGCACGTCGATCAGCGCGCTTTCGGTCACTTCTAGGTGCAGGGTACCCGGCGGCAGCTGGTGCTCGCGGATCAGGCGCAGCATCCAGTCCACCAGCTTGGTGTCGTGGAAGTGGGCGCTAGACAGGTTGATGTGCAGGCACACTTCGTGGTTGATGGTGCCGTCGGCGTACCAGGCGGCCAGCTGGGCGCAGGCGCGCTCGATCATGTAGCGGTCCAGCTTGAGGATGAGCCCGCTTTCCTCGGCCATGGGCAGGAAGACACCCGGTGCGATCATGCCCAGCTGGGGGTGGTGCCAGCGTACCAGGGTCTCGAAGCCGGCCAGGCGGCCGCTGTGGCTGTCCACAATGGCCTGGTAGTACGGCACCAGCTCGCCGTCGTTGGTCAGCGCGTGGCGCAGCTCGGCTTCCAGCGCCAGCTGGTCGGCCTGGTTGCAGCGCAGGGCGTGGTTGAACAGGGTGTAGCCGTGACGGCCGTTTTGCTTGGTGCGGTACATGGCGTGGTCGGCGTCGCGCAGCAGGTCTTCGGCACGGCTGTAGTGCTCTTTGCTGGCCAGTACCACACCGACGCTCACCGTGGAGAACACCTCGCGCCCGGATAGCACAAAGGGGCGCTCGAAGGCGGCCACCAGGTCACGCGCCACCTGCTCGCATTCGGCCATATCGTCTACCGAGGCCAGCAGCACGGCGTATTCGTCGCCCCCCAGGCGCGCCATGAAGTCGCCAAAACGCAGGCTCTGGCGGATACGCTGCCCGGCCTCTATCAGCAGCTGGTCACCGATGAGGTGGCCCAGGGTGTCGTTCACCAGCTTGAAGCGGTCCAGGTCGATCAGCAGCACGGCAAAGCGCTGCTCGGGCGCCAGCTGGAAGTGGTCCCAGCTGCGCTTGAGCACGCGCGAGAAATGGTTGCGGTTGGGCAGCTTGGTTACCGGGTCGTGCAGGCTGTCGTGCTGCAGCTGGGCGTTGGCCGCATCCAGCGCGTCGCTGCGCTCGCGTACACGTTGTTCCAGGTCGACATAAGCACGCTGCAAGTCGTCCAGCGCCTGCACGCGGGCCAGGGCGCTGCCGATATGGTTGGCCACGAATTCCAGGATTTCCTGGTCGCGCCAGCTATAGCGAGTGTCCTCCTGATAACTCTGTACCGACAGCACGCCGCGCAGCATATTACCGCTGTACAGCGGCACGCCGAGCCAGCTGTGTGGCGGGCTGCCAGCATCATTCTGCATGCCGAACAGCGGGTGGCTGTGCATGTCGGCCAGCAGCAGCGGGCGGCCGCTGTGCAGCACCTGCTCTACCGGCCCACGCCCGGGCGAGCGCGGCGACAGCTCGGCCAGGCGCAGATCGGAGCAGTACGGAAAGCTCAGCTCGTCGCGGCTCTGGTCGTACAGCGCCACCATGCAGTTGCTGGCATCGATGAATTCGGACAGCAAACGGTGCAAGCCGACAAAGAAGGCTTCCATCGACAGGCTGGTATTGGACAGCTCGGCAATGCGGAACAGCATGTGCTGCAGCTGTTCGCTGCGCTGGCGCTCCACTACCTCGGCGCGCAGCCTGGCGTTGATACCTTCCAGCTCGCTGGTACGCTGCCATACCTGCTGCTCCAGGTGGGCGCGATAGAGCAGACGGTCCAGCGCGCAAGAGATATGGTGCCCGACGTACAGGAAGGTGGATTCATCCGCCAGCGCAGGCGTATAGGCGGGGTCGTAACCCTGGATGACCACCGCGCCCATCACCTTGCCCGCGCCGCTCACCAGCGGCATGCCCATCCACCAGTGCGGCTGTGTGCCCATGAAGCGGATGCGCTCGCGCTGGCACAGCACGCGCACTTCGTCGCCTTTGAGCAGCAAAAAGTGGTTTTCGCGAATCAGCCAGGCCGTCAGCGACGCGCTGGGGCCGCGCAACGGGTAGGCGCGGCCAACGTCTGGCGGCTCGCGGTCGCGCTGGTCAACAAAATAGGGGAAGCGGATCTGCCCGGCTTCTTCGTCAAACAGGGCAATGTAGAAGTTGTCTGCCGGCATCAGGCGGCTGACAGCGCGGTGCATGCGTGGCAGGAAGTCGTCCACGCTGTCGGCATGGTTGGCCAGGCGGCTGATTTCCAGCAGGGTTTCGTGGGTAGTACGAGCGATGGCCAGCTCGCCCTGCATGCTGCCGGCGACCAGGTGGCCAGACAGTAACACGGCCAGGCGCCGGGTCAGCTCGTCGGCCTGGCGGGCGCCATGCCACAGCAGCCAGCCCAGTGGCTGGCCGGGGCTACCCAGCGGGTGGCACTGTACCGGGTCCTGCCAGGACAGCTCGCCCGACAATGCCGCGGGCACTGGCAAGCCAGTGCAATCGCCCCGGCTGGCAAGACATTGCCAGACGGTTCCCGGTTTTCCCCAAACTGCTGCACCTTCAGGAGCCTGCAAGCGGAACAAAAAGTCCAGTGCCGCTTCGGCAGCTTCTTCTGGTGTAAACAGAAAATCAGCCGTACTGTTCATACAGTCTTTATTGACCCACTCGTCATCATTAGCGCGCGGTGGCTATTATTCTCGTGTGGTCTTACTGCTTGGCACTTTGGGCAGCCGCCTTATCGCGCTACCTGCTGTAGCGCAGCCAACAACGCCGCCAAATCACCTGCGGTATGACCCGCCGACAGGGAAACGCGCAATCTTGCCGTTCCTGCCGGTACCGTGGGAGGCCGAATGGCTGGTATCCACACACCCTGCTCGCGCAGGGCGGCAGCCATTCCTACCGCAGCCTCGTTACTGCCAATAATAATCGCTTGAATTGGCGAACGGGAAGAGAGCAATCGCAAAGATTTATCCTGCATAAATTGTCGTAATGTCAAAATATGCTGCTGCACTTGCTCCCGCCGCCAGCCTTCCTGCTGCATCACCTGCAAACTGGCCAGAATGGCTGCAGCCTGCGCGGGCGGATGCGCCGTGGTGAAAATATACGTCCGCGCGGTGTTCACTAGCCACTGCACCAAAGCATGGCTGCCAGCGACAAAGGCCCCCGCTACCCCGGCAGCCTTGCCCAGCGTGGCCATGTACACCACACGCGGGTGGTGCAAGGCGTATTCCACCAGGGCACCACGCCCCTCGCCCAGCAGGCCAAAACCGTGGGCATCGTCCAGATATAGCCAGGCGTCGTAGCGCTCAGCCAGCGCCAGCAGCTCGCGCAACGGGGCTTCGTCGCCATCCATGCTGTACACCGCGTCGACCGCAATCAGGCGTGTGCGGGCGGGGGTTTTTTGCAACAGTGCTTCCAGATGGGCGAGGTCGCTATGGCGAAACCGTTGAAAATCGGCCCGAGACAACACACAGGCGTCGTTCAGCGACGCGTGGTTCAGCTTATCGGCAAACACCGCATCGCCACGGCCCACCAGGCTGGTAATCACCCCCAGGTTGGCCGCATAGCCGGAGCCAAACACCAGTGCGGCCTCGCAGCCAACCCAGTCGGCCAGTGCCGCCTCGGCCTGCTGCTGGATGGCAAAGTGCCCGGCTACCAGCTCGGAAGCGCCGGCACCGACGCCCCACTGCTCAATGGCCTGCTGCATCGCGGCTTTCAGCGCGGGATGGTTGGCCAGGCCCAGGTAGTCGTTGCTGGCAAAGGCCAGGTAGTCGCGGCCATCAATGGTGACGTGCGGCCCTTGCGGGCTGTGCAGCGCGTGGCGCTGGCGCAAGCGGTGCTCGGCCGCCAGGGCGGCCAGGGCGGGTTCAAGCTGGTCTGGGTGCATGCGGCCAACCTTTCTGCAAGATCATGAAAAAGAGCACCTGCATCATGCGAGGTGCTCTGCATTTAACCAGACGGTCAGACGGGATTACAGCGGCTGCAGGCCCAGCTTGTCCATCAGCGCGCGGTCGGCGTCCACATCCGGGTTGCCGGTGGTGAGCAGCTTGTCGCCGTAGAAAATGGAGTTGGCTCCGGCCAGGAAGCACAGCGCCTGCATGGCTTCCGGCATCTCGCGGCGGCCGGCAGACAGGCGTACATAGCTCTTGGGCATGGTCAGGCGCGCCACGGCGATGGTACGCACGAATTCGGTCCAGTCCAGCGCGTCGGCGTCATCCAGCGGCGTGCCGCTGACTTTGACCAGGTTGTTTACCGGCACCGATTCCGGCTGCGGCGCCAGGTTGGCCAGCTGCAGGATCAGGCCGGCACGCTGCTCGCGCGTTTCGTTCAGGCCCACAATGCCGCCACAGCATACCGACAGCCCGGCGCCACGTACCTTGCCCAGCGTGTCCAGGCGGTCTTCGTACTCGCGGGTCTGGATAATGTCGGCGTATTTGTCCGGCGCGGTATCCAGGTTGTGGTTGTAGAAGTCCAGGCCGGCGTCTTTCAGCTTTTCGGCCTGGCCCTCTTTCAGCAAGCCGAAGGTGGCACAGGTTTGCAGGCCCAGCGCTTTCACCTGCTGCACCATGTCCAGGGTTTTTTCCAGGTCGGCGTCTTTCGGGCCACGCCAGGCGGCGCCCATACAGAAACGGCCGGCACCGTTGGCTTTGGCGTTACGCGCCGCCGCCACCACCTCGTCCACGGTCATCATCGGTTGGTTTTCTACCGGCGTATCGTGGTGTGCCGACTGCGGGCAGTAGCCGCAGTCTTCCGGACAGCCGCCGGTCTTAATGGACACCAGCGTGGACAGCTGCACACGGCTGGGGTCAAAGTGCTGGCGGTGTACCTCGGCAGCGCGGAATACCAGCTCCATGAACGGCAGGTCGTACAGCGCCTCGATCTCGGCCTGCGACCACAGCGTGGTTTCCGGGTGCAGCGTAGCTGGGCGGGTAAATTGGATGGTGGCCTGGCTCATGGTGGGCAATCGCTCGTCATTAGAGTAAAAACATGAAACGAATCTTGCGGGAGCCGGCCCATGCTGTCAAACCTGTGCAAACACATAATTGACAGCTGCCCATTATTTGAGCAGCACTGCCAGCTATGCGGCCAACGTGCCACCCGTCACGGGCTATGCCCGCCCTGTCGGCAGCAGCTGCCGTGGCGCCAGGGCCATCGCTGCCCGATATGCCAGGCCCCCGCTGCCAGTGCCCAGGCCCCCTGCGGTGACTGCCAGGGCAAGCACCCCGCCTTCGCCCACCTGTATAGCGCCTACGATTACGACTACCCACTGGAAGGCCTAATCAGACGCTGCAAATACGCCCCGGACCCCGCCCTGCAGGGCGTTCTGGCCAGCCTGATGCCGCAAGCACTGCAGCATGCACACAGCGACCTGCCCGACCTGGTGATCCCGGTGCCGCTGGCAGCGGCCAGGCGACACGAGCGGGGCTTTAATCTGCCCGATGCCCTGGCGCGGGCGCTGGCTGATACAATGCGCGTCCGATTTGACGACCAGCTGTGTTGGCGCAAACGCAACACAGCGCAGCAAGCCAATCTGAACCGCCGCGAAAGACTGAAGAATGTGCGCGATGCATTCGGCGTAAAACGCCGCTGTGACGGGCTTCACATTGCCATTGTGGACGATGTGGCCAGCACCGGCGCCACCCTGCATTCCCTGGCCAAAACCCTGAGAAAATCAGGGGCAACACAGGTAGATGCCTGGGTGCTGGCCAGGGCCATTGCTCGTCAAGCTTGACCAACCTGTTGATTCATTGGAATATTCGACCCGCAACGATGTTTACCGTTGTTCTCTACCAGCCGGAAATACCGCCTAATACAGGCAATATTATTCGACTCTGTGCCAACACCGGCTGTGAATTGCACTTGGTCAAACCGCTGGGTTTTCCGCTTGAGGACGCCAAACTGAAGCGTGCCGGGCTCGATTATCACGAGTACGCACGCATGGTGGTTCACGAGAACTGGGAAGCCTGTCTGGCCCACCTGGCTGGCCGCAGAATCTTTGCAGCCACCACCAAAGGTGCCACGCGGCACGACCACATCGCCTTCCATCCCGGCGATGTGTTGCTTTTCGGCCCCGAATCCCGCGGCTTGCCAGCAGATGTTCTGGCTACCCTGCCGACGGAACAGCGGGTTAGGCTGCCCATGCAGCCCGAATCGCGCAGTTTGAATCTCTCCAACGCCGTCGCCGTGCTCGTATTCGAAGCCTGGCGCCAGCATGGTTTTGCCGGAGGGATTTAGCAATTCACGGTTGGCACAACAGCATAAGGAGAGGTCATGAAACCTTTTTACCGATGGCTGTGGCTCGTGTGTGCCAGCATTTTTCTGGTAGCTTGTACCACTGTCAGGCCGGCAACTGCGACGCAGTCTGCCAAGGCCAATGTGAAGAAACCGGGCAGCAATACTGGGGCTTTTTTCCAGAATGACGGCCCGGCAGACCGGATTCCGGTCAATCTGGACCTGGTGCCAGATGCCATCCCGCAATCGGAACCGCTGATTGCTTCGGCCAACAAACCGTACTCGGCGCTGGGCATGAGTTTCCGCCCGGATCCCTCCGAGAAGCCTTATCGCCAGACTGGCAAGGCCTCGTGGTACGGCAAGCAGTTTCACGGTCGCAAGACCAGTTCTGGCGAGCGCTACGATATGTTCGCCATGACGGCAGCGCACCCCACGCTACCCATCCCGAGCTATGCCCGGGTAACCAATGTGAAGAATGGCGAATCCGTCATTGTGCGCATTAACGACCGCGGCCCGTTTCACAAGAGCCGCCTGATGGACCTGAGCTACGCCGCAGCCCACAAGCTGAATATCGTGCGTAGCGGTTTTGGCAGCGTGGTAGTAGAGCGCGTGTTTCCGGTAGAAGGCAGTGACCGCATTGCCACCAAGCCGGCCTCCCTGCAAAAGCCGGGTAACAACGGCGAGCCCTACTTTCTGCAGCTGGGTGCCTACGACCGCCTGGCCACCGCCGAAGCGCAGCTCAAGCAGCTGATTCGCGACGAGGCCAGCAGCTATAACGACAAGCTGGCCATCGTGAACCAGCAGGGTTTGTACCGTGTACGCATCGGCCCCTTCCATGAAGACGACGATGCCATCCAGGCCGCCCTGGCGCTGGATGTGCCACCGGTGATTACCCGCTAGGCTGCTAGCAGGTCACAAACAAAACGCGAGGCATCTGCCTCGCGTTTTTTATTACCGCACCCGGCTTAGTCTTGTTTGGCGGGTAGCTTGCAGGTGTTGATGCCGAAGAGGGCATAAGGCGGGCACCAGCCCATCAGGCCGGTGGCCAGCGGTATCAGGCCCAGCAGCGCCCATGGCGTTTGCGGACCGATAAAGGCCAGAGCGGTAATGCCCAAGCCGGCGACGATGCGGATGACACGTTCTGTACTACCGATATTGCGTTGAAACATGATGGCCACCTGTTGATGAAATATTGTTCAATATATTCTTAAATATATTGAAAAACAATCTCAAACAGGTAAGCACACCATAAAACCGCCCTACTGTACCCTGGCTGCCACATGGATACCGCTGCGCATCCTGCACACTGCCCACCCCACAAAACAAAACACCCCTGTGCGCCGGGCGCAAAGGGGTGTTTTGTTTGCCGTCGCAGCCTGTTGGCCGCGGGGCCTTACTCGGCCAGCTGGGCCAGCAGCTCGGCCTGCTGCTCGGCCACCAGCGCGTCGGTCAGCTCGTACAGGTCGCCGTCCATGGCGTAGTCCAGCTTGTACAGCGTCAGGTTGATGCGGTGGTCGGTAATGCGGCCTTGCGGGTAGTTGTAAGTGCGGATGCGCTCGGAGCGGTCACCGGAGCCGATCAGGCTCTTGCGCTCGGCGGCTTCCTTCTGGTTTTTCTCGCGCAGCTGGATATCGTAGATACGTGCGGCCAACACCTGCATGGCGCTGGCTTTGTTAGCGTGCTGCGAGCGGCCGTCCTGGCACTCGGCCACAATGCCGGTGGGCAAGTGGGTAATGCGCACCGCAGAGTCGGTTTTGTTGATGTGCTGGCCGCCCGCGCCGCTGGCACGGTAGGTATCGATACGCAGGTCAGCCGGGTTCAGCACCACCTCGGCGATTTCGTCGGCCTCCGGCATCACCGCCACGGTGCAGGCACTGGTATGGATGCGGCCCTGGGTTTCGGTGGCGGGCACGCGCTGTACGCGGTGGCCGCCGGACTCGAACTTCAGGCGCGAGTACGCGCCCTGGCCGATCAGGCGCACGATCACCTCTTTGTAGCCGCCCAGATCCGACTCGCTGGCGGACACGATCTCGGCCTGCCAGCGGTTACGCTCGGCAAAGCGGGTGTACATGCGCAGCAGGTCGCCAGCAAACAGCGCGGCCTCGTCGCCACCGGTACCGGCGCGAATTTCCAGAAAGATGTTCTTGTCGTCGTTCGGGTCTTTGGGCAGCAGCAGCTTTTGCAGCTCCACGTCCAGCGCAGCCAGTTTGTCTTTGGCTGCCGCGATTTCTTCCTGGGCAAACTCTTTCATGTCCGGGTCGTCCAGCAGCTCGCTGGCGGTGGCCACATCGGCCTCGCACTGGCGGTAGGCATTGAACGCCTCTACCACCGGGGTCAGCTCGGCGTGCTCGCGCGTGAGCTTGCGGAAGGCATCCATATTGGACGTGGCGTTTTCTGCTGCCAGCAGGTGGGTAACCTCTTCCAGCCGTTCTACCAGCTGGGCGAGTTTGGCCGCGATCGACGGTTTCATTACTGCTCCGGGTGTAAGCGATACAAACGCGCGATCAGCTCGACCTGCGCGTCGTGCGCCGCGCCGCTGCCGCTAGACAGCGCCTGCGTCGGCGGGTGCATCAGTTTGTTGGTGAGCTGTAGCGACAGGGCTTCCAGCACTTTTTCGGGGTTGTCGCCACGCGACAGCTGTTTCATGGCCGCCTCCAGCGCGTGGCGGCGAATGCGCTCGCTTTCGTCGCGCAGGGCGCGGATCAGCGGTACCGACTCCCGGCGTTTCAGCCAGTCGGTGAATTCGGCGACGCGGTGGCCAATGATCAGCTCGGCCTCTTCTGCCGCCTGGTTACGCGCCTGGTGGCCGACTTCCACAATGCCAGCGATATCGTCCACCGTGTACAGGTACACGTCGTCCATGCGGCCAACTTCGGCCTCGATATCGCGCGGTACGGCCAGATCCAGCATGAAGATGGGGCGGTGGCGCCGCGCCTTGATGGCACGCTCTACCATGCCTTTGCCGATAATCGGCAGCTGGCTGGCGGTGGAGCTGACCACCACGTCGTAGCGCTGCAGCTGGTCTGGCAGCTCGGACAGGGTAATGGCGTTGCCGCCAAACTGCTCGGCCAGGCGCTGGCCGCGCTCCAGCGTGCGGTTGGCCACGGTAATCTGCGCCGGCTGGCGGGCAGCAAAATGGGTGGCCACCAGCTCGATCATCTCGCCGGCACCAATAAACAGTACGTTCAACCCGGCCACGCTGGCAAATATCTGCTCGGCCAGCTTCACACCCGCAGCGGCCATGGACACCGAGCTGGCGCCCACCGCCGTCTGGCTGCGCACGTCTTTCGCCACCGAGAAGGTTTTCTGGAACAGGCCGTTGAGCAGGCTGCCCAGCGTGCCGGCGCGCTCGGCTACGCGTACTGCGTCCTTGATCTGGCCCAGGATCTGCGTTTCGCCCAGCACCATGGAATCCAGCCCCGAGGCCACGCGGAAGGCGTGACGGGCGGTTTCCGGCGCATCCAGCAGGTACAGGTAGGGGCGCACCTCGTCCAGTGTCAGCCCGTGGTAGCCGGCCAGCCAGCGCAGGGCGTCTTCCGGGCGCTGCGTGGCGCAGTACAGCTCGGTGCGGTTACAGGTGGACACAATGGTGGCTTCCCGCGCGGCTTGCGAATCCACCAGCTGCGCCAGCGCATCCGGCAGGGTTTCTGCAGGAAAGGCCAGCCGCTCGCGTATCGACAAGGGCGCGGTGTGGTGGTTGAGTCCGATGGCTACCAGCTGCATGGTGGCGAGGGAAAATCCGCTTTGGGAAACGGGCTATTCTAGCCGAAAACCCGGCGCGGGGCAGCGCGGCTGGCCACGATCGGCGTTGATCGTGGCCAAAACATGGCAGGAAAACTCAGGCGCGCGCCAGATGGGCCGCATGAAAGCGCAGCTGCGCCTCGATAAAGCTGGCCACAAAATAGTAGCTGTGGTCGTAGCCCTCGTGGCGGTACAGCTGCAGCGGGTAGCCGCTGTGCGCGGCGGCGGCTTCCAGCGCTTGTGGCTGCAGCTGGCTATCGATAAAGCCATCCGCCAGCCCCACGTCCACGCGGCACGGCAGCGCGGTGGCCGGGTTGGCCGCCGCCATCTGCACACTGGCGTCCCACGCCTGCCAGGTAGCAGGATCGTCGCCCAAGTAGGCGGCAAACGCCTTCTGCCCCCACGGCACGTTCACCGGGTTGGCGATGGGGCTGAACGCCGACACCGAGACATAATCCTGCGGCCGTTTCAGCGCGCACAGCAGCGCGCCGTGGCCGCCCATGCTGTGGCCGGCAATGGCGGCGGGGCCAAAATCAAAATGGGCCGCCAGCAGCGCGGGCAGCTCCTGGCTGATGTAGTCGTACATGCGGTAGTGCGCCGCCCACGGTGCCTGGGTAGCGTTCAGGTAAAAGCCCGCGCCCTGGCCCAGGTCGTAGGCCGGGTCGTCGGCGACGCCCTCGCCACGCGGGCTGGTATCCGGCGCCACAATAGCCATGCCCAGCTCGGCGGCCACGCGCTGCGCGCCGGCTTTCTGCATGAAGTTTTCGTCGCTGCAGGTCAGGCCGGACAGCCAGTACAGCAGTGGCACGCGTGCGCCGTCCAGCGCGGCCGGCGGCAGGTACACGGCAAAGCGCATGCTGCAGCCCAGCACGGCCGAGGCGTGGGTGTACTGGCGGTGCTCGCCGCCAAAGCTGCGGTTGCAGCTGATCTGTTCGATGGTCATGGTGGTGTCCTGCGGCGGCCAACCCCAGGGTTGGCCGCATGGCGGTGATTTACTTGTAATGCACCACGCTGCGGATGCTCTTGCCTTTGTGCATCAGGTCAAAGGCGGTGTTGATGTCGTCCAGTGGCATGGTGTGGGTGATGAAGTCGTCCAGGCGGAACTCGCCTTTCAGGTAGCGCTCCACAAAGTGCGGCAGCTCGGAACGGCCACGCACGCCGCCAAAGGCCGAACCGCGCCACACGCGGCCAGTCACCAGCTGGAACGGGCGGGTGCTGATTTCCTGCCCCGCGCCAGCCACGCCGATAATCACCGACTCGCCCCAGCCCTTGTGGCAGCACTCCAGCGCCGAACGCATCACGTTTACATTGCCAATGCACTCGAACGAGAAGTCCACGCCGCCGTCGGTCATCTCCACGATCACGTCATGAATCGGCTTGTCAAAGTGCTGCGGGTTGATCACGTCGGTGGCACCCAGCTTTTGTGCCAGCGCGAATTTGCTCTCGTTGATATCGATACCGATGATGCGGCTGGCACCGGCCATGCGCGCACCGATGATGGCCGACAGGCCAATGCCGCCCAGGCCGAAGATGGCTACGGTATCGCCCGCTTTCACCTTGGCGGTGTTCATTACCGCGCCCATGCCGGTGGTGACGCCGCAGCCCAGCAGGCACACTTCTTCCAGCGGGGCCGCCGGGTTCACCTTGGCCAGCGAGATTTCCGGCAGCACGGTGTACTCGGCAAAGGTGGAGGTGCCCATGTAGTGGTAAATTGGCTGGCCGTCTTTCGAGAAGCGCGTGGTGCCGTCCGGCATCAGGCCCTTGCCCTGGGTGGCGCGAATCTTCTGGCACAGGTTGGTCTTGCCGGACTTGCAGAACTTGCACTCGCCGCATTCCGGCGTGTACAGCGGAATCACGTGGTCGCCCACTGCCACGCTGGTCACGCCCTCGCCGACCGACTCCACAATGCCGGCGCCTTCGTGGCCCAGGATGCAGGGGAAGATGCCTTCCGGGTCGTCGCCGGACAGGGTAAACGCGTCGGTGTGGCACACGCCGGTGGCCACCAGCTTCACGCGCACTTCGCCCGCTTGCGGCGGCATGACCTGCACGTCTTCGATCGTCAGTGGCTGGCCGGCAGCCCAGGCAACGGCGGCTTTACAGGTGATGGTAGTGGCAGTCATGGTGGTTTCCGTCAGTAAAAAGGTTGGCCGCATTGTATTAGGCTTTGATTGCGGGATAATCCACCCTATCGGCAAATGATTTTTTACAGGGTGCAACAATGCTGGCATGGGAAGGGGTGTGCGAATTTGCCGCCGTGGCGGAACACGGCAGCTTTACCCGCGCGGCGCAGGCGCTGGGGCTATCGGTATCGCAGGTAAGCCGGCAGCTTACCCGGCTGGAGGCGCGGCTGGGCACCCAGCTGCTGTACCGCACTACCCGCCACGTCACACTAACCGACACCGGCCAGCTCTACCTGCAGCACTGCCGCCAGCTGCTGGACTCGCTGGGCGAGGCCGAGCGCGCCGTGTCGCAGCACCTGTCCACGCCGCAGGGCAGCCTGAAAGTCACCGCGCCACTGGCCTACGGCGAAAGCCATATTGCGCCGCTGCTGCTGCAGTTCGGCCAGCACTACCCGGCGCTGGATATCAAGCTGCAGCTCAGCAACGAGCTGCTGGACCTGGTACACGACGGCTACGACCTGGCCATCCGCATCGGCCAGCTGCCCGATTCCAGCCTGATCGCGCGCCGCCTGGCCGGCCGCCACCTGCACATATGCGCGGCCCCGGCCTACCTGGCCGCCCACGGCACACCGCACACCCTGGCCGCGCTGGAGCAGCACAACTGCCTGCTGGGCAGCCACGAGCACTGGTTTATCGGCGAGCACGGCAAACGCCGCCCGCTACGGGTACAGGGCCGCCTGCGCTGCAACAGCGGCCACGCGCTGACCCAGGCCGCGCTGGCCGGCCACGGCATTGTGCAGCTGCCCGATTATTACGTGGCGCCGCACCTGGCCAGCGGCGCGCTGCTACCGCTGCTCACCGCCTGGCAGCCGCCGGAAGAAGGCATCTGGGCACTGTACCCGCACAAGCGCCAGCTATCGCCCAAGATACGCATGCTGGTGGATTTCCTGGCGCGGAAGCTGGGCCAGCCGGCGGCAGGCGGCGTATGATGGCGGCCAACCCCGTGCGGCGCCGACGCCGCCCTACTGCCCGTGGAGCCCGACCATGTCGCTGAACCTCGCCGATATCCGCCTCGAATACAGCAAGAAAGAACTGTCCCCCGACGACTGCCTGCCCGACGCGGTAGCCCAGTTTGAAGTGTGGCTGAACGAAGCCATCGCCTCGCAAGTGCACGAGCCTACCGCCATGCACATTGCCACCGTAGACGACAGCGGGCGGCCATCGGCGCGTATCGTGCTGCTCAAGGGCGTGGAAAACGGCCAACTGGTGTTCTATACCAACTACCTTAGCCGCAAGGGCCGCCAGCTGGCGGCCAACCCGTATATTGCCGTGACCTTCTTCTGGCCCGAGCTGGAACGCCAGGTGCGCATCGAAGGCCGCGTGGCGCAGGTCGCGCCCGAGGTGTCCGACGCCTACTTTGCCAGCCGCCCCTACACCAGCCGCATCGGCGCCTGGGCCAGCGAGCAGAGCAGCGAAATCGACAGCAAAACCGTGCTGGTCACCCGCGCCGCCAGCTTTGGCCTGAAGCACCCGCTGTCGGTACCGCGCCCGCCGCACTGGGGCGGCTACGCCATCGTGCCGGACCGCATCGAATTCTGGCAGGGCCGCCCCAGCCGCCTGCACGACCGCGTGCTGTACACGCTGGCTGCCGACGCCAGCTGGGCACGCAGCCGCCTGGCGCCGTGAAACCACCCGTTGGCCGCCCCCTGCGGCCAACCTTGATTGTGATACCACCATGCTTAACAACGACATCCTGCGCAGCGTGCGCTTTATCCTGAACATCAGCGACAAGCGCATGCTGGCCATCCTGCAGCACGTCGAGCCCTACGCCGACGACGACTTTGCCGCCCTGCTGAAAAAAGACGAAGAAGACGGCTTTGCCGGCTGCAGCGACGAGCTGCTGTCATCCTTTCTGGACGGCCTGATCATCGAGCGTCGCGGCCGCCGCGACGACGCCCCGCTGCCGCCACCGGCACTGCGCCTGAACAATAACGACATCCTGAAAAAGCTGCGCGTGGCTTTTGAGCTGAAGCAGGAAGACATCGAGGCCCTGATTGCCCGCACCGGCTTTAGCGTCTCCAGCGCCGAGGTCGGCGCGCTGTTCCGCAAGCCCGGCCACAAGAACTACCGCGTCTGCGGTGACCAGTTCCTGCGCTACCTGCTCAAGGGCCTGGCCATGAAGCACCGCCCGGACATGGCACACAAAACGGGGGCATGATGCTGCCGCTGCGTTGCCTGTTTGCCTTCCACGGTGCCGCCGGCAGCCTGCTGGAAATCAAGCGGCTGGACCAGCCCGCGGGCAGCCCGCCCGACCAGGTGTACTACTGGCTGTGGCAGCCGGCCGCCAGCCACGGCTGGCAACGGCTGGATTTCGCGGCCATGCAGACCGAACCAGCGCAGTACCGCCGCTTTGCCCAGGGCGAGCTGTGGTTCGACGACCATCACGCACGGCTGCAGCTGGCCGATGGCGAACACACGCTGCCCGCCGGCGAGCCCGAGGGCTGGCCAGCCAGCGTCAGCCAATGGCTGGTAGCACCACAACAAACCATCCTGAAACCCGCCAGCAACAACGACCGCGAGCAAGTCACGCGACTGTTGCAACAGTCGGCTGACTGGCTGCAGCAGCGTGGCGACACCATGTGGCTACCAGAAGAAGTCAGCCCGCAGGCCATTGCCAATGCCCTTGCTGCTGGTGAATACCACCTGCTGTATCTAGGCGCGGAAGCCGTGGGCACATGCCGCATGGTGCACCATGACCCGCTGTTCTGGCCCGAGCTCCCCCACGCACACAGCCTGTTTCTGCACCGTATTGCCCTTTCACGCCGCCACAAGGGGCAAGGGCTGTTGGCCTGCCTCTTACAACACGCGGCAGCCGAGGCACGCCGGCACGGCTATCGCGATATCCGGCTGGACTGTGCCGCCGAGCGGCTCGCGCTGCGCCAGCATTATCAGAAGCACGGTTTTCAGCTACTAGACGAATGTCGGGCAGGCCCATGGCAAGTGGCACGCTTTATTTATCCACTCGTCGAGTAAGCTACCCCGCCCCCGCCCGCAACGCGCACCCGCTGGCCCCGGCCGCTCACGCCCCTCGCCGGCCAGCCCACAGCAGGGCATGATGCGGCCAACCTGCCAGGAGCCCGCCATGTCTACTCTACCGCTGTACATTTTTCGTAGCCTGCAACGCCAGCGCCTGGCGCGGGTGCCGGTGTTGTCCACCCTGCTGGTGGCGGTGGAACACGGTGAAAAGCAGCTGCTCACCCGGCACGGTAGCTGGCACTGCCCGCCCGGCAGCTGGCTGGTGATCCCCGGCGGGCAGGAGGTGGACATCATCAACCAGCCAGGCAGCCAAGGTTACCGCGCCTGGACACTGGTACAGCCGCAGCACTGGCTACAGCGCCTGCTGGCACAGTACGGCAGCCAGCTGCCGGCACCACCGTGGCAGGATGCCAGCCCGGTATTCCAGCCCCACGCCGACGCCGTGGCCGCGCTGCAGCAGCTGCAAACCCTGCTGCCACAGGCCGAGGCCGGCACGCTGGGCGAGGCGCGCGCCGAGCACGCCTGGCAGGGGCTGATGCTGGCGCTGGCCGCCGCCCGCCAGGGCGCTGCGCTGTTCCGCCAGCCAAGGCAGGACGTGCGGGCGCAGATCCAGAGCCTGCTAGCCTTCGACCCTGCGCGTGGCTGGCAGGCTGCCGACATCGCCCGCCACCTGGCCATGAGCCCCGCCACGCTGCGGCGCAGGTTGGCCGCAGAGCACACCTCGTTTTCCACCCTGCTGGGCGAGGTGCGCATGGAGCGGGCGCTGGGCTTGGTCAATAGCGGCAGCCAGCCGCTGGCCGACGTGGCGGCCGCCTGTGGTTATCTATCGCCGTCGCGTTTTACTGCCGCCTTCCGCCAGCGCTTTGGCGTTACCCCCAGCCAGCTGCGCCAGCAGCGCGACGTGGCGGCCTGAGCAACTTGAGCGTTTCGGCACAGCCCGTGGTGCCCACCGGCGCGCCAGCGCCCTGCGGCCCTGCCACACTGGCCAGGCCATTCCCTACCTGGAGACGCATGATGAAAACCCTGCTACTGACCACCCTGCTGGCCTGCGCCAGCCTGCCCGCCCTGGCCTTTGACCTGAGCAGCCCGCAGCTGCGCGACGGCCAGGCCTTGAGCAAGACCCAAGAGTTCAACGGCTTTGGCTGCGACGGCGGCAATGTGTCACCCGCGCTAGCGTGGAAGAATGCGCCAGCCGGCACGCAAAGCTACGCCGTCACCGTGTACGACCCGGACGCCCCCACCGGCAGCGGCTGGTGGCACTGGCTGGTTTTCAACCTGCCCGCCACGACCCAGAGCCTGCCGGCCAGTGCCGGTAACGACGCCACGCTGCTACCGGCCAGTGCCGTGCAAAGCCGCACCGACTTTGGCCAGCCCGGCTTTGGCGGCGCCTGCCCGCCACCCGGCCACGGCAAGCACCGCTATATCTTTACCGTGCACGCGCTGAAAGTACCGCACCTGGACTTGCCAGCCGACGCCAGCCCCGCACTGGTGGGCTATATGCTGTGGGCCAACGGCCTGGGCAAGGCCAGCTTCACCGCCACTTACCAGCGCTAACACGCGGGGCCGGCTGGTGGCGGCTGACACCCTGGCGGCCAGGGTTTGACCGGCCCGGCAAAACCGGGCCGCGCCACATAAGCCTTTGAATCCGCCACCTTTCCGTTGGCAAGACAAAGCCTGTTTGCGCGGCAAGCAGGCTTTGTCATCCATATCAAGCTCGCCAGCGCGCGCTTGACAGTGCCACCACCGGCCACGCAGCATGCCGCCATGTTTGCGCCCGGAGCTGCCATGACCCGCCCTGCCCTGCACCCCGATACGCTGGCCGTCCGCGCTGGCGAAGACCCGTTCCGCCCGCACGACGCGCTGGCGGTGCCGGTGGAATTTGCCATTGCCCACGGCTACCCCGATGTGGCCAGCTGGGAACAAGTGGCCCGTGGCGACGCGCCCGGCCCGCTGTACAGCCGCAATACCGCACAACCGGCCACACTGGCGCTGGAAGCCAGGTTGGCCGCACTGGAAGGCGCCGAGGCCGCCGTGGCCTTTAGCAGCGGCATGGCTGCCATTAGCAGCACCCTGCTGGCACTGCTGCGCCCCGGCGCGCGCGTGGTGGCCGGCAAGGATACCTACGGCGGCAGCCATTACCTGTTCCAGCACACGCTGCCACACTGGGGCGTGCAGGTGACGCTGTGCGACACCACCGACGCCGAGGCCTTTGCCGCCGCCATGGCGCAGGGCTGCGACCTGCTCTATCTGGAATCGCCCACCAACCCGATGCTGAAGGTGCAGGACATCCGCCAGCTGGCGGCTGCCGGCCACGCAGCGGGGGCAGTGGTAGTCATCGACAACACTTTCGCCACGCCAGTGAACCAGCAACCGCTGACGCTGGGCGCCGACCTGGTGCTGCATAGCGCCACCAAATTCCTGGGCGGCCACGCCGACGCCATGGGCGGCATCGCCTGCGGCAGCCAGGCGCTGACCGACAAGCTGCGCCACTACCGCGAGATCCACGGCGCCTGCCTGGACCCGATGAGCGCGTTTTTGATCCTGCGCGGCATCAAGACGCTGGCGCTGCGTATGCGCCAGCACAACGCCAACGCGCTGGCGCTGGCCCAGTGGCTACAAAGCCACCCGGCCGTGGCACAGGTGAACTACCCCGGCCTGCCCAGCCACCCGCAGCACGCGCTGGCAGCCCGCCAGATGCAGGGTTTTGGCGGCGTGCTGAGCTTCGAGCTGGCCGGTGGTTTTGCCGCCGTACAGGCCATGCTGCCGCGCTGCCAGCTGCTGATCCGCGCCGCCACGCTGGGCTCGGTAGACACGCTGCTGGGCATCCCCAGCACCACCAGCCATGTGGAATGCAGCGAAGCCGAGCGCGTGGCGCTGGGCATTCCGGGCGGGCTGGTACGCTGTTCGGTCGGCATAGAAGACGTGCGCGACATCATCGCCGACCTGGCGCAGGCGCTGGGGTGAGCGGCGGGGAGGCTGCGGCCAACCCTGGCCGCCCGTGGTACCTGTACCTGTTGCACTGCCGCGGCGGCAGCCTGTACACCGGCATTACCACCGATGTGGACAAACGCTACGCGGCGCACGCCGCCGGCAAGGGCGCACGCTACACGCGCAGCTTTCCACCGGAGCGCATCGCACTGGTGCTGACCTTTGCCAGCAAGGGGGAAGCGTTGGCCGCAGAACACGCAGTAAAGGCCATGAGCGCGGCACAGAAGCGCGCCTGGCTGGCCGCGCACACCGCATGAACGCCGTGTGCGGCAGGGGCTCAGCTACTGGCCTGGGACAGGGGTTGGCGCAGGGAAAAGTGCAAAAACTGCGCTAGCGGCATGGCGGGGGAAAACAGGTAGCCTTGCGCCAGGTCTACGCCCAGCTCGCGCACACGTTCCAGCTCGTACGGGGTTTCCGTGCCCTCGGCCACCACGCGGGCACCGCTACGGTGTGCCACCTCGACCGCCAGGGCGATCACGGTACGCGACTTGCGGTTGTCGATGGTGGCAATCAGCGACTGTTCCAGCTTGACCTCGGCAAAAGCAAACTGCGTCAGCAGCATCAGGGTGGAATAGCCCACGCCAAAATCATCCAGCGACAAACACACGCCCGCCTGCGCCAGCATGGCCATGTTTTGCTCTACCTGCGGCATCTGCAGCACGTCGGACCACTCCACCACCTCCAGGCACAGCGCGCTGCCGGGTACACCTTGCTGCAGCAGCAGCATGTTCACCTGCAGGCCAAAGTCGGCCTTGCACAGCGATTCGGCCGAGATGTTGACCGAAATGCCACTGCCCGGAAAGCGCGACAACACCTGCGGCAGCACCCCCACGACGGCGCAGATCGATACCCACTCGAACTCGGCCAGGCGGCCGCGCTGGCGAAACAGCGCGATGGCGCGCATGGCGGCTACCGGCTGGCCAAAAGCATCGTGCAGGCGCAAAAGCGCCTCGCCGCCCGCCAGCTGCCCGTCCTGTAGCCGGATCTTGGGCTGGTAGGCCAGCGGCATGCTGGCCGGTGCCGCCAGCCAGGCGTCCAGCGCCGCCTCGATATAGCCGTCCAGTACCGCGTCGCGGCGCAGAAAGTCGTTGAAATACGCCACGCCGGCATCGTGTGCGTTCAGCGCCAGGGTGATATTGCGGTAGGGCAGGCCGTCTTCCCCCTGCTGGTAATCGTCTTCCAGCTCCACTACCGCGCAGCGGAATACCGGGCTGAAACTGTGCCAGTCCGCCGAAATGTCTTGCGACAGCTGCTGCAAAAAAGCCTCCACTTCGCCACTGTGCTCGATATCGGCCAGGTGAGCGCTACGCAGCACGATAGCCAGCGAAAAGTCACCGTACTGGAACACCCGCGGCTGGTAGCGGCTGATGGCCTGCATGAGCGGCATGGCCTGCTCGATATCGTTCACCCTGCCCCACAGCCGGCTGCCGTTCTGCAGGCCGTAGCGCAGCAAAAAATCGCGCAGATTGCTTAGCTCCAGTACCGCCAGGCAGCCCACCCCACGCACACCCGACGCGCGCAAGTCCGCCAGATACACGCCCAGCGCCTTGCGGTTGGGCAGGCCGGTGAGCGCATCGGTATGGCTAAGGTGGTAGGCGCGCGAGCGTTGCTTGTCGATCTGGGCGTCTAGCGCCACCATTTGCAGCGCCAGGTACAAAATACCCAGCGACAAAGGCAAAACCAGCAGCCGCAGCATCACAAACTGCGCTATCAGCGCGGCCGCCACCGGGGTAATCTGCAGCGCCAGGGCCAGCCCCAGATAGGTGGCCACCACGCGGGCCAGCCAGATGTACAGCAAAGTGCGCCAGCGAAAGCCCGCCCGCAAAGCCGGGTAAAACCAGCGCCGCAGCAGCAGGCCGGCCAGTACCGGCACCGCCGTATCCACCATGCTGCCCAGCAAGCGTTCTGCGCCAGAAAACTGGTACCGCGCCAAGGTATTGAGCAGGTAGCAGGCCAGGCCACCAGGCCAGCCCCCCAGCAGGCCGCCAAGCAGAAGCAAGTCGGTGCCCAGGTTCAGCTTGACCGGGCCTTTCATCGAGCCGGAAACAAACCAGGCAATCACATAAATGGCCAGGCCCATGATCAGGCCCAGGTAAGCCTCCCGGTGGGCAATGGCGCGCCCGCGATAGCGTGTCAGCACCAGCATGGCACCCAGCATGCCTACCGCAGCGGCCGCCTGCAGGACAAACAGCGGCAAGCTGCCAAGCGACGACTGGAAAAGCTCGACAAAACGGGAGTTAGTCATGGCGAGGGGTACGCAGATGGTCTGTCATGTCTGCCAGCATAGTGCGCCTGGCATGGCCGCTATAAATCACTTATTGCTAGCAGGGTAGTAAAAGTGTGCAGCCACGCCCGCGATGACGCTGGCGAATCAGCTGCAGCAGACCCGCTGGCTTATTTCATCGATGGCGAAAGCTCGCTGTTGCTGTTTTTTTGGCTACGCCGCGGCCGCACATGACCTGTAAGCCCAGCAGGACACCGCCGGGCTGCCGCCTACCCCGGCCTGCCCGCTACGGGTGTTCTTGCCCTGCGGCATGGGCGGCGCCCCCGGCGGGTGGCGTTTGGCCTGAGGTGCCTGTACGGCGACGCGGTGCAATGCGTGTTTGTGGAGCCGGTCGCCTCGCCCTGCCTCCTGTTGTGCCTGGCGAGCGGCGATGACGCCGTGTCGGTTGACGATATCGGCTGGATAATCGCATGCTGGCCGATGGGCTGGCGGTGCCGCGCGCCTCGGCCACGGTGGCCGGCCTGGTACAACATTTGGTGGACGCCGTGGTCACGGTCAGCGACGACAGCCTGCTGCACGAAGTGCGCCAGCAGTGGCAGCAGCACGGCTTGCGGCTGGCGCCCTGGGCCGCAGCAGGTTTTGTCGCGCCAAGGTTGGCCGCAAGCCAGTGGCCGCAGCAGGTGATACCACTGGTCTGGACCAGCGGCGGCCATGGCTTGCCGGACGAGGTGTTTCTGCCGCTGCTGGCCGGCTAGCTGCCAGTGGCAGCGGGCTCAGTAGGCGAAGCGTTCGCGCAGGTCTTCCAGGTTCAGCTCGCGCAGGATGGCTTCCTGGCGTTCGCGTGCGGCCTTTTTGCCCCCGCCGACTTTCTTGGCAATGATCAGCTCGTTTTTCATCGAGTGTTCCCAGCCCACCAGCTCGGTTACCGTTACCTGGTAGCCGCGCGCTTCCAGCTGCAGGCAGCGCAGTACATTGGTGAGCTGGCTGCCGAACTCGCGGGTATGGATGGGGTGACGCCACAGCTCGGAGAGCGGGGTTTTGCCGAAGGTCTCGTTCTTTTTCTGGCGCAGCACGGCGGCGACTTCGGCCTGGCAGCACGGTACCAGCACGATATAGCGGGCATCCTTGGCCAGCGCAAAGCGGATGGCATCGTCGGTGGCGGTATTGCAGGCGTGCAGGGCGGTAATGATGTCCACCTGCGCCGGCAGCGCTTCCGAGGTGATGGACTGCTCCACAGTGAGATTCAGGAACTGCATGCCAGGGAAACCCAGCCGCTCGGCCAGTTCGACAGATTTGTCCACCAGATCCTGCCGTGTTTCCACGCCATAAACGGTGGCGTCGGCTTTGTCTTTCAGGAAGAGGTCGTACAGGATGAAGCCCAGGTAGGATTTACCGGCGCCGTGGTCGGCCAGGCTCAGGCTGCCTTTTTGTGCCAGCACGTCGGCCATCAACGGTTCGATAAACTGGTACAAGTGATACACCTGCTTCAGTTTACGGCGGGTGTCCTGGTTGATCTTGCCGTCGCGGGTAAGGATGTGCAGCTCTTTCAGCAGCTCGATGGACTGCTGAGGTTTGATTTCGGGGATCAGGCTCATGACGGCCTCCACAGATTGGGTTGCCGTTATTGTAGCAGTGCCGTCAATCTGCCCACTCGGTCCGGTTACGCCCCAGCGCCTTGGCGCGGTACAAGGCACGGTCGGTGCGCTGCTGCAGCTGCTCGGGCGTTTCGCCGCGGCGTAGCTGGCCGATGCCGATACTGGTGGTGAGCTGCACGATGTGGCCGATACGCATGTCGGCTACCGCCTGGCGCACCAGCTCGGCCAGCGCATGCAGGCGCTCGTCCTCCGTAGCGGGCAACAGCACGGCAAATTCCTCGCCGCCCAGGCGCGAGGCATAGCCACCCCGGGGGCAATGCAGGCTGAGGATGCGGCCCAGCTCGCGCAGCACCTGGTCGCCCACACTGTGGCCAAAGGTATCGTTTACCGACTTGAAGTGGTCCAGGTCCAGCAGAATCAGCGATAAGCCCTGCGACTGCATGGCCTTGCTCAGCTGGTTGAAGTAACGGCGGTTATACAAGCCGGTCAGCTCGTCGGTATGCGCCAGGGTATTGAGCTGCAGGTGCACACGCCGGGCATGGCGCATCAGGCTGAACACCCCGCACGCCACCAGCGACATGCCAAATACGCGCATCAGGTCTTCACCAAATGCAGATAGCCAGCGCGGCTGCTCTACCAGTTCGTCCATCACGTCGGCTACTGCGCTCACCAGCCACAAGCTCAAACCACAGGTCAGCCAGTTATAAGCGGTGACGGGTAGCTCGTCACGCTGCACGCCCCATAACATGACCGCAATGATCAGCAGCACGGTCAGCTCGGCAAAGCCACCCACGCTGAATAGCCAGGTCTCGGGCAAAGCCGGTAGCCACAACACATGGCTAGCGACTTCCAGCAATAGCAATAACGCCAGGATCAGCATGAAACTACGGCGGTGTTGGTGCAGATAAGGTTTTTTGGCGGGGAATTCAGGCATGATAATGACAAAAGCCGTGTTTGCTTGCGGATAGCATCGCCGTTTATGTGCAGGCCGGCAAGCAGCAAAAGTACTTTTACCTGTGCCGGTTCGACTGTCAAAATTAAAACCATCTAATTAATCATAGGATTCTATATCCATGGCTTTACAGCTAAAGGTCATTCCCGTCACACCCTTCCAGCAAAACTGCTCAGTGATCTGGTGCGATGAAACCAGCCAGGCCGCCGTAGTGGATGCCGGCGGCGATATTGCCCGCATCCGGGCTTTTATCGATGCGCAAGGGCTGACGGTAGCCAAACTGTTGCTGACCCACGGCCATATCGACCACGCCGGTGGCGCACGCGAGCTGGCCGATGCCCTGGGCGTAGCAATCGAAGGGCCGCACCCGGCAGAAAGCTTCTGGCTGGACCAGCTACCCAGCCAGGGCACCATGTTCGGTTTTCCCCGTGCCGAGCCGCTCACCCCCGAGCGCTGGCTGCACGAGGGCGATACCGTCAGCGTAGGCAATCAGGTACTGAACGTACTGCACTGCCCCGGCCATACCCCGGGCCATGTGGTATTTGTCAGCCGTGCGGCCAACGTCTGTATCGTGGGCGATGTATTGTTCCAGGGCAGTATCGGCCGCACCGACTTCCCCATGGGCGACCACGAGCAGCTGATCGACGCCATCCGTAGCAAGCTGTTTGCCCTGCCGGACGACATGACCGTGGTACCCGGCCACGGCCCGTTTACCACCATCGGGGACGAGCGCCGCAGCAACCCCTTTGTAGCTGACCGCCGCTACGGCTAATGGACGCCGCTTTCGAACGCGCTGTGCTGGCCCAGCGGCAGGCCATCCCGC
The DNA here is from genome assembly GCA_027489245.1 of Neisseriaceae bacterium. GTDB lineage: Bacteria > Pseudomonadota > Gammaproteobacteria > Burkholderiales > Chromobacteriaceae > Vogesella. Next base: position 138,601 of record JAIYAC010000016.1, read on the forward strand.
CCGGCCAGGTCAGCAGCTACGGCGTGCTGGCGGCGCTGGCCGGCTACCCGCGCCACGCCCGCCACGTAGGCAAGCTGCTGGCCAGTGCCCCCGAGGGCGCCGGCTGGCCTTGGTTCCGCGTGGTCAGCAGTAGCGGGCGCATTGCCCGCCCCGGCACGCCACAAGCCGACTACCAGCGCCTGCTGCTGGAAGAAGACGGGGTAGAGGTTGGCCGCAACGGCCGCATCGACCTGCGCTACTACGGTTGGCCCGCCAGCCACTTCATGCACCAATCATGACCCAACGTCATGTTATGACGGCAAACGCGCAGGAATAACACAACATTTGTCCTAAACGCCCGTTTAACTCTGCATTCATGGCGCTTTCTGCTATCCTCCGCGTCCCCGTTTTGCAGGCAGCCTGCGCCAGCCGTATCGCTACTGGCAAAACGGTGTGCTTTCTTAACGACTTGCAGCAGAAAACCCATGAAAACTCGCACTACCCTCATCGCTCTGGCACTGGCCTCCTGTGCCGGCTTTGCCCACGCCGACTACACCTTCAGCAACGTAAGTGCCAACTGGCTGGACTGGTCGTCCAACACCCAGGATCGCACCAATAAAGGCCCGTTTGGCGGCAAGGCAGACTTTGCCTACCTGGAAGCCGAAGGCGGCATGGGCGGCAACTGGGGCGACCTGTACGGCTTTGCCGACGTAGAAAACGCCGACCAGAACACCCGCGAAAACGGCGGCCAGAACCGTCGCTACGCCACCAAAGTGGTAGCTCGCGTGAACGTGGCCCAGATCGGCAACCTGCCGGTACAAGCCTATGCCCACGTCTACGATTTCCGTGAAGGCAAGTTCTACGACCAGAACCGCGTTCTGGGCCTGGGCACCAGCTTCTCCGCTGGCAGCCTGTGGGTAAAACCGTTCCTGGGCGCGCATCAGGAATTCAAGCAAGGCGTGGGCGCACACCGCAACGGCATGATGGCCGGCTGGGTACTGGGCTTCCCGTTCAAGGCGGCTGGTCAGGACCTGATGGTGACCCAGTGGCACGAGATCGAATTCGATCGTGAAGACCGCTACCTGGGCATGGCCAAGGATGGCAAAGTCGTGAATGCCCGCAAGCTGGCCAATAACGGTGCCGTATCGCTGTGGTGGAACGCCACCAAGAGCGTAACCGGTGGCCTGACCTACCGCTACGCCGACCAGAAACTGGGCTCCGCGACCTACCAGCGCGCCCTGATCACCACCCTCAAGTACAACTTCTGATACGCGTACCGCCTGCCGCGACAGGCTAGCCGCCAGCGGTGCAGCGCCCATGCGCTACCGGCCAGCGGGCTGGCCTGACGGGCAGCGGCAGTACCGTACCGGCCTGTACCTGGACAAACGGCCAACGCAGCACCGCCGCCCGCCGTTTGTCAACAATATCCAACGCCAGTGCCGCCGCACTGGCGTTTTTTCATCATCAAACATTCGTTTATGACAAGGTGAAGTTGCCGCCAGCGGCGGAAATATGTTAAAGACTCAGGGTAATTTTCGATTTCGAACTTGCTACCCCATGAGCCGATCCCCTAGACACGACAAAATCCTGCAGCTGGTACGCGAGAACGGCTTTATGCCGATCGAGGAACTGGCACGCATTCTGGATGTGACGCCACAGACCATCCGTCGCGACATCAACCAGCTCTGTGAAGCCAACCTGCTACGCCGCTACCACGGCGGGGCGGCACTGGGTAACAGTGTAGAAAACGAAGACTACTTTTCGCGCAAGGGTAAGCTGCAAAGCGAAAAAGCCCATATTGCCGACATGATCGCGGAAAACATCCCCGACCATGCCTCGCTGTTCATGAGTATCGGCACCACCATCGAAGCCGTGGCCCAGGCACTGACTGCCAGCCACAAAGGCCTGCGGGTGATCACCAACAATATCCATGTGGCGTCCATCATGTCGGCCAACCCCGACTTTACCGTGATGATTACCTCGGGCGTGGTACGCGCCTCGGACGGTGGCATTACCGGCGTGGCCACGCTGGATTTCATCAACCAGTTCAAGGTGGACTACGCCGTGATCGGCGTGTCGGGGATAGAGACCGACGGCTCGCTGCTGGATTTCGACTACCGCGAAGTGCGCGTGGCACAAGCCATGATGAACAACGCCCGCCACCGCTTCCTGGCGGCCGACCACAGTAAATTCGGCCGCAACGCGCTGGTACGCATGGGCCACATCAGCGAGTTCAACGCCATCTTTACCGACGCCATGCCGCCGGAAAGCCTGAAAAAGCTGCTGGACGACCACAACGTACGCATGTACCTGGCCGACCCGGTGTAAGGTTGGCCGCAGTACAAAGCACAAGGGCGCCGCAGGCGCCCTTGTGCTTTGTACTACCTAATTCAGTGGCGGCAACTGTGCCCCGGTATCGGCAGACCATGCCACCACCAGGTTACGGCCCAGCTCCTTGGCACGGTACAGCATGGCATCAGCGCGCTGCACCAGGGCTACCACGTCGGTGACGCCTTCCGCGCCGCACAGGCCGGCGCTGAACGTCTGGCGAAACCGCCCGCGCGGCGACTGCTGGTCCAGCAGCTCGAAATCACCACGAATCGCCTCCAGCAAGCGGTACGCCTGATCGACCGTCATGCCCGGTAACACCAGCGCAAACTCCTCGCCACCGTAGCGGCCAATCAGGTCGCTGCGGCGTAGGCGCTCGCGCAGGAAGCGCGCCAGGTTGACCAGCACCTCATCACCCGCCTGGTGGCCGTAGTTGTCATTGATACGCTTGAAGTGGTCCAGATCCAGCATCACCATCGCCAGCGGCAGCCGCTCGCGCTGGGCGCGGGCAAATTCGTACTCCAGCCGCGCAAACAGGTGGGTATGGTTCAGCAAACCGGTCAGGCTGTCGGTGCTGATGTAAGAACGCAGTTTGCGGTAACGGCGTGCGCGCGTTGTTACCGTGACCACCAGCTCGTCACTGGATACCGGCTTGGTCAGGTAGCCATCCACGCCCAGCGACAGCGTATCCAGCTGGATGTCCTGCCGCTTTTCCATGGACAGGAAAATGATGGGGATACCGTCCATCAGCCCCTGCTGGCGGATGATACGCGCCAGTTCCTTGCCATCGCACTCCGGCATGTACATATCCATCAGGATCAAGTCAGGGCGAAAGCGCTCGATCGCCTCCAGCGCACGGCTGGGGCGGGTCACTTCTTCGGTCAGGATGCCGTGCTGGTTCAGCACCGCCGAATACAGGCCGGCCAGCGAACCCATGTCTTCGATCAGCAGCACACGCAGCGGGTTACGACGGTCTTGTTGCTGTGGCACCACCAGGGCGTCCAGCAGCTCGCGCACCTGCAGCGGCCAGGCCAGAAAACCCTGGCCGCCACTGCGTACTGCCTTGAGCCTGGCCTCGAAATCGCGGCGCGGGCTGGCGTACAACACCGGGCACGGCATGGGCATGCCCGGAGGGAACAGGCTGGCCTCCCCCACAAAATCGCTATACACGATCAGGGCACCTGGCGTGTGCTGCCGCAAGGCCTGCTGCAGTAGCAGGGCGTCGCGGAACACGTCCATCTGGTAGCCAAAACACCCCAGCTGCTCGATAAGATAGCTGTCCACATCGCGCTCACCCGCCCACAGAAACAGACGGTGGTTCTGCCGTAGCGCCCCGGCACTGGTGGTGTGCTTGACCGGCGCGGGCATACTGGCCAGCTGGGTAACCAGCGACAGCTGCTGGCGCAAGCCCAGCACATCGTCTGGTGCGCGGCGCCGTTTTAGCCATGCCCGCAGCTGCGCGGCCAGCTCGTCATTGGCGCGCAGCAATTCGCCGGCCCCGCCTTGCTCGGCCACGCCCTGCAAGCACTGGCTCAGGGCGGTAAAGCGCCGGGCGAGCTCCGGGTCCCAACGGTCTAGCAGCTGGCGGCCAACATGGTCCATTTCCTGGGAAAGGCCCAGCAGGGTTTGGGGAATGGTCTGCGCTGACATGGCTAAATTAAACAAACATTTATACAAAGAAGCGCAGTATACCGGCAGTAAAGCGGCGTGACGCAGCCTGCTGCTATAATCTTCCGTTTCATTCATAGCACGGGGCAGACTAGGTCCCGCCAGAGGCAGTATGAACGTCTTTTACGAAGAAAGCGGCAGCTTCAAGGTAGGCAGCGTGGTGTCGCGCGCTGATGCCAGCCTGCAGATTGATACTCAGCACGGTAAGCGCACCAAACTGAAAGCGGCCAACGTGTTTCTGGAGTTCAGCAGCGCGCTGCCAGACTTTCTGCCCGCCGCAGAGGCGATTGCTGCCGATATCGACGTGGATTTCCTGTGGGAATGCTGCGGCGACGACGAGTTCGGTTTTGATGTACTGGCCGCCGATTACTTTGGCCACGCCCCCAGTGCGCTGGAAAACGCCGCCATCCTGCTGCGCCTGTACGCCGCGCCCATGTATTTCTACAAAAAGGCCAAGGGCCGCTTCAAGGCTGCGCCGGAAGAAACCCTGAAAGCCGCGCTGGCGGGTATCGAGCGCAAAAAGCGCGAGCAAGAGCAGATCGATGCCTGGGCAGCCGAGCTGGCAGCCGGCACACTGCCGGATGCGATCCGCAGCCACCTGATGGCCATTTTGTACCGCCCCGACAAAAATACGCTGGAATTCAAGGCCTTCGACCAGGCCAGCCGCGCCACCAGCCTGCCGCCGCTGCGCCTGGCTGACAAGGTAGGCGGTATCCCGTCGGTGCCGGACTACATGATGGCCGGCTTCCAGATGGAGCACTTCCCCAAAGGCCTGGGCTTTGGCCACTACGCGCCCGCCACACAGCCGGACGAGCTGCCGCTGGCAGACGTACAGGCGTTTTCCATTGACGACGCTGCCACCACCGAGATCGACGATGCGCTGTCGGTACAGTGGCTGGCCAACGGCCATATCCGCGTCGGCATCCACATTGCCGCCCCCACGCTGGGTATCGCGCCGGGCAGCGACCTGGAAAAGATCGTGCACCAGCGCCTGTCTACCGTGTACTTCCCCGGTAACAAGATCACCATGCTGCCGGACGACGTGGTAGCACAGTTCACCCTGCAGGAAGGCCAGGCGTGCCCGGCACTGAGCCTGTATGTGGAAGTGACGCCGTCGTTCGAGCTGGTGGACTTTGACAACCGTGTCGAGCGCGTACACATTGCGGCCAACCTGCGCCACGACCAGCTGGAGCAAGTGTTCAACGAAGACACGTTGGCCGCACCCGGCTTTGGCCCGGACTACGCCTTCAAACGCGAGCTGGTCTGGCTGTGGCAGTTTGCCAACGCCCGCGAAGCCTTCCGTGGCAAAACACCCGACCCGAACCGCCCACCGCAAGTGGACTACAACTTTGCCGTGGAAGACGGCAAGGTGCGCATTACCATCCGCAAGCGTGGCTCGCCCATGGACAAGCTGGTTTCCGAGCTGATGATCCTGGCCAACAGCGAGTGGGGCCGCATGCTGGCCGAGTCCGACATCCCGGCCATGTACCGTGCGCAAAGCATGGGCAAGGTGCGCATGACGACCCGCCCCGAGCCGCACATTGGCCTGGGTGTGGCGCAGTACGCCTGGAGCACCTCGCCGCTGCGCCGCGCGTCGGACTTCGTCAACCAGCGCCAGCTGGTAGCCATGATCCGTGGCGACGAGCCGCAGTACCCGCAAGGCGACGCCATGCTGTTTGCCCTGCTGCGCGATTTTGACGCCGCCTACAGCGCCTACCTGGGCTTCCAGGACAAGATGGAGTACTTCTGGTGCCTGCGCTGGTTCAGCCAGGAAGGCATCAGCGAGCCGACCGCCACCTTTATCAAGGAAGACCTGGTCCGCATCGACGGCGTACCGGTACGCCTGCGTATCCCTGGCCTGCCGGAGCTGGAAAACGGCGACCGCATCCAGCTGCAGATCATCCGTATCGACGAGCTGATGCAAGAGCTGGAATGCCGCTTTGTTTCGGTGATTTCGCGCAAGACCCCACCGGCAGAGCCTGCCGACCAGCCGGCCTGAGGCCGCTAAAGCACAAGGCCCCGCAGTGCGGGGCCTTGTTGTTTGTGCTGCCGTATCGCTGTCTATAGCAGGCTGTCGATCTGCGTACTCATCTCTTTCAGGTGGCCGATAGACGCTTCCAGCTGTTCGGCGCTGATATTCAGTGCCGATACCACCCGCTGAGGCAACGTTTCCAGCATGTCCTGCTCGCTCATGCCGCGGTTAAAGCCCGCCACGATATACGACGCCATGCCAATCAGCAGCGCATAGGGCGACGCATCGGCCGGCGGCACCAGATTGTGCTGGTTGCGAATCGCGTCCTGAATGGCATCGGGAAAGCTCCAGCGCCGCGCCAGCTCCGCCCCCACCTCGGTCAGGTCCATCCCCAGCACCATGCGCTCGGTAGCCAGGCGGTCAGCACCGCCATCCACCACACGGTCGATCTGTACGGCTTTTTCCGGCTCGGCCACGTGCAGCACCAGCTCGCCGATATTGGACATCAGACCGCAGGTATACCCCAGCTGCGGCTCCAGCCCCGCCAGCTTGGCCAGCGCCTTGCTGGTATTGGCCATTTCGAAGCTGCGGCCCCAGAAGCTTTTCATGTCAAAACCGGGAATATTGGACGTGGCGCCACTCACACCCGAGGCAATCACCAGCACACGCAGATTATCAAAGCCCAGCATCACCACCGCGTCGTCCAGCGACCCGATCTTGCGGCTGCCACCAAAGCGCGCGGTATTGGCCAGTCGCAGCACGCGCGCACTCAGCACCTGGTCGTGCGCCACCTTGTTGGCCACGTCATCCATGTTCACATTGCTATCGTTGAAGCTGGCAATCAGCTCCTGCACTACCTTGGGCACCATGGGCAATTTGCCGGATGCCTTGTCGAACAGCTCTGCCACTTGCATAGTCGGTCTCCTTGTCGTGTGCGCTGGCGCATAAAGTGAGCTTAGGCAAGGAACGACAAAAAAACAGCCGGTATTTTCCCTGCGGCAAAAAATGTCGTGAACATGCCAGTGCCTATCCGGGCCCGCCCCACTTTTTGCTGCAAGGCCCATACCGGCCCAAGTACATAACAACTCAGCACTGCCTGCTGCTCTACTACCACTGGCCGGGCAGGCTCATGCCCGGCCCGTGCCTTACACCAGCGTGTCGATCGTGCCGCCTACTGCCTTGGCAATGGCTTCACCACCCAGTGAAATACTTTCCATAACCGCATCGCCTGCTTCTTCCACACCGCTGGCGACACCACTGGCTACCGACACCACGCCGCTGGCGATGTCACTCACCCCCGACGCAATTTTGCCTGCCCCACTCCCCACGGTGCTAAAGCCACCGTAAATGGTAGAACCGGCTGCAGAAAGGCCTGAAATACTCATATCGTGCACCTCCTTGCCATGCCGGCACACCGTGTACCGGCACGCCTAGGCTAGCGCAGCCTATGCAGCGAAATGCAGTCAGTTTGTATCGATATGGTAGCGATGCGGACACAAAACCTGTCATTTTTCATAAATCCATGTCGCATTAATCGCACACATAACAAACATAAATGACATAGCATGGCAACTCGCCAATATGACAGTGCTGTGACAGCAGTACACAAAACAAGCGCCGGCGACGCCACAAAGGAGAAAACATGCCGTTTCACCGTACCCTGCTCGCCCTGAGCCTGGCCACCCTGCTGGGCACCCAGCCCACTCTGGCCGCCCCGCTACTGGACGCCGCTGCCGCCGCACGCAGCGAAGCCGCCGCCCCCGCCAGCAACGCCTGGGTAGAAATCGACAAAGCTGCCTTCGAACACAATATCCGCCAGCTGCAAACCCGCCTGGCCGGCAAATCGCAAATCTGTGCCGTGATGAAAGCCGACGCCTACGGCCACGGCATCGCGCTACTGGTGCCGTCCATCATCGCCGCCGGCGTGCCCTGTATTGGCGTGGCCAGCAATGAAGAAGCCCGCATCGTGCGCGAAAAAGGCTTCAAAGGCCGCCTGATGCGCGTGCGCACCGCCACGCTGGGCGAAATCCGTGGCGCACTGCGTTACAACATGGAAGAGCTGGTAGGCAACCTGGCGCACGCCCGTGCCGCCGGCCAGCTGGCACAAAAACAGGGCCGTACCCTGCGTATCCACCTGGGCCTGAACTCGTCGGGCATGAGCCGCAACGGCCTGGAAATGGGCACCGAGCAAGGCCGCCAGGACGCACTGGCGCTGGTGAAACAGCCCGGCCTGCAGCTGGTCGGCATCATGACCCACTTTGCCGTAGAAGACGCCGCCGACGTGCGCAAAGGGTTGGCCGCATTCAAGGAACAAAGCCAGTGGCTGATCGACACCGCCGGCCTAGACCGCAGCAAGCTCACGCTGCATGCGGCCAACTCCTTCGCCACGCTGGAAGTGCCGGAAAGCCACCTCGACATGGTGCGCCCCGGCGGCCTGATCTACGGTGACACCGTACCCAGCTACACCGAGTACCGCCGCGTGATGGCGTTCAAAACCCGTGTCGCCGCCGTCAACGCCTACCCGGCCGGGAATACCGTGGGCTACGACCGCACCTACACCCTCAAACGCGACAGCCTGCTGGCCAACCTGCCCATGGGCTACTCCGACGGCTACCGCCGCGTGTTCACCAACAAGGGTTATGTGTTGATCAACGGCCAGCGCGCGCCGGTGGTAGGCAAAGTGTCGATGAACACCACCATGGTGGACGTTACCGACATCCCCGGCGTGAAGCCGGGCGACGAAGTGGTACTGTTCGGCAAACAAGGTAGTGCCGAAATCACCCAGACCGAAATGGAAGACATCAACGGCGCCCTGCTGGCCGACCTGTACACCGTATGGGGCAACAGCAACCCGCGCCGGCTGAAATAAGCGCCTAGTCATTACACCAGGCTACGGCAGGCGGCCACTGCGTTACACTGGCCGCCTGCCCTGACTGCCTGCCCCTCACCATGACCGCACCTGCCCTGCTGCTACACCGCTTTCACAGCCCGCTGGGGCCCATGTTTGTCTGCGCCAGCGAACAGGGCGTATGCCTGCTGGAGTTTGCCGTGAGCCAGCGCAACGAGCGCGAGTTTGCCGAACTGCAGCGCCTGCTGGGCAGCCGCATCCTGGCCGGCGAAAACGAGTACACCCGCCAGGCCGAAAGCGAAATCGGCGAATATTTTGCCGGTACGCGCCAGCAGTTTGGCGTGGCCCTGCACCTGCCCGGCACCGCCTTTCAACAGCAGGTGTGGCAGGCGCTGCAAACCATCCCCTACGGCGACACCACCAGCTACCAGCAGCAGGCCGACCGCCTGGGCAAGCCCGCCGCCATCCGCGCGGTGGCCGGTGCCAACGGCGCCAACCGCGTGGCCATCATCGTGCCCTGCCACCGTGTTATCGGCAAAGACGGCAGCCTTACCGGCTACGGTGGCGGCCTGCAGCGCAAGGCGTGGCTGCTGGCGCACGAACAGCGTAGCCGCTTTGGCGACACTCAGCCGCAGCTATTCTGAGCCTGCGGCCAACGTTGGCCGCAGCCGATACTGGCGTTTTAGCAACAGGAGCAAACCGCATGATCAAGCAAGTTGGCGATACCCTGATCCAGCCGGTACACACCGCGCGCTGCCACTGCGGCGGTGTCGTGCTGGCGCTGACGCTACCCAACGGCATCGACCGACCGCGCCGCTGCGACTGCTCGATCTGCCGCCGCAAGGGCGCCATCGTGGCCTCGGTAAAACTGGACGGCATCCGCATCGTGCAGGGCGCCGACCTGCTGCGGCTGTACCAGTTCAACACTCACACCGCCAAACACTACTTCTGCTCGGTGTGCGGTATCTATACCCACCACCAGCGCCGCTCGCACCCGGACGAATACGGCTACAACGTCGGCTGCCTGGACGGGGTGAACCCCTACCTGCTGGGCGACATCCCGGTGTTCGATGGCATCAACCACCCGGCCGACCGCCAGAGCTGAGCCTGCGGCCAACGTTGGCCGCACATGACAACGCCGCCCCGAAGGGCGGCGTTTTGCCTGCCAAGCTCACTCAGTCTTAGCGGAGCAGCGCCAGCTCAAGCCGGTGGCAGCAGGCCGTCGGCGCGGAACATGGTCTTGATGCCGCGGATGGCCTGGCGGATGCGGCTTTCGTTTTCGATCAGCGCAAAGCGCACGTATTCGTCGCCGTAGTCGCCAAAGCCCACGCCGGGCGATACCGACACCTTGGCTTTGTCCAGCAGCAGGTTGGCAAAGGCCAACGAGCCCAGCGCGCGGTAGTGCTCGGGGATGCGCGCCCAGATGTACATCGACGCCTTGGGCAGGTCTACCTGCCAGCCCGCCTCCATCAGCCCCTTGTACAGCACGTCGCGGCGCTTCTGGTAAGTGGCGGCGATATCGCGCACGCACTGCTGGTCGCCTTCCAGCGCGGCGATGGCGGCAATCTGCAGCGGGGTGAAAGTGCCGTAGTCGTGGTAGCTCTTGATGCGCGCCAGCGCGGCTACCAGGTCGGGGTTGCCCACCATGAAGCCGATGCGCCAGCCGGCCATATTGTAGCTTTTGGACAGGGTAAAGAACTCCACCGCAATGTCCTTGGCGCCCGGCACCTGCATGATGGACGGCGCTTTCCAGCCATCGAACACGATGTCGGCGTAGGCCAGGTCGTGCACCACAAAGATGTCGTGCTTCTTGGCCAGCGCGATGACGCGCTCGAAGAAATCCAGCTCCACGCACTGCGCGGTGGGGTTGGACGGGAAGCCGATCACGATCATCTTCGGCTTGGGATAGCTGCCACGGATGGTTTTTTCCAGCTCGGCAAAGAAGTCCACATCCGGCGCCATCGGCACGCTGCGGATATCGGCACCGGCAATCACCGCACCGTAAATGTGGATCGGGTAGCTCGGGTCCGGCACCAGCACGGTGTCGCCACGGTCCAGCGTGGCCAGCATCAGGTGCGCCAGGCCTTCCTTGGAACCGATGGTGACGATGGCTTCGCTGTCCGGGTCGATATCCACCGCGTAGCGCTGCTGGTACCAGCGCGCAATGGCGCGACGCAGGCGCGGTATGCCCTTGGACGCCGAGTAACCGTGGGTGTCGGGCCGCTGCGCGGCTTCGGTGAGCTTGGCCACGATATGCGGCGGCGTGGCGCCGTCGGGGTTGCCCATGCTCATGTCGACGATATCGTCGCCACGGCGGCGGGCGGCCATTTTGCGTTCGGCGGTGATGTTGAAAACGTAGGGGGGAAGACGATCGATGCGCGCAAAGCGGCGCTTGCCGGTAGACGACATGGGGAAACCTTTCAACGTAAGCGCCCGGAACCGTCCGAGCGACGCTCCCCCGACTCAGGGGATGACCCATCGTAAGCGGCTGGCATGGCGGCTGTCCAGCCCGTGGCCGCATAAAAAAAGCGGCCCGAAGGCCGCGCAAGCAACGTACAACACACGATCAACATCACGGTACAACAGAGAAACTCAGGCCACCTCGTGGCCACGCGCCGCTTGCAGCAGCGCAAACCAGTGCTGGCGGCCAAGCGTGAGGCGACAGGCCGCTGCCGCGTCGTCCAGCGAGGCCAGACGGCGCGAGCCGATGATGGGCAGCGGCTTGCACGGGTGCTGCAGCAGCCAGGCCAGCGCCACCACCGCCGGGCTACTGCCCAGCTCGCCGGCGACCTGCTGCAAGGCAGCGTGCAGCGCAGGGTTGGCCGCAGTGTCCAGCAGGCGGCCACCGGCCAGCGGCGACCACAGCATGGGGCGTACCCGCAGCTGCTGGCACTGGTCGAACGTGCCATCGAACAGCGGGGCCAGGTGCAGCAGCGAGGCTTCGACCTGGTTGGTCACCAGCGGCACACGGCTGGCCAGCAGCGCGTATTGCGACGGCGTAAAGTTGGACACGCCAAAGTGGCGCACCTTGCCGGCCTGCTGCAGGCGCTGAAAGGTGTCGGCCACCTCGTCGGCGTCCAGCAGCGGGTCGGGGCGGTGGATCAGCAGCAGGTCGAGGTAGTCGGTGCCCAGGTGGCGCAGCGAGGCGTCAACACTGGCGGTGATGTGCGCCGCCGAGGTGTCGTAGTGCTTTACCTGCCAGCCGCGCTCGGCCATGGGCGGCTTGATGCCGCACTTGCTCACCAGCTGCAGTTCGTCGCGGCGCGCGGGGTGGGCCTTCAGCCAGCGGCCGAACAGCGCTTCACAGGTGAAGCCACCGTACAGGTCGGCGTGGTCGAAAGTGGTGATGCCCAGCGCCAGCGCGTGTTCTACCCAGGCGGCCAGCGCGGCGTCGTCAAAGCCCCATTGGTCCAGGCGCCACACGCCAGCCGCTACCGGTGACAGCAGCGGCCCCTGTGCGGCCAACCCTTGCGTGCCCAGCGCGGTCATTACACGATCCGCGCTTCGGTTTTGGGGTCAAACAGCACCGCCTTGGACACGTCGAACACCAGCTCCATGCTCTGCCCCGGGCGCTTGGCCTCGGTGGGGTGGGTACGGCAGCACACTTTGGTGTTGTTCAGCGACACGAACACCAGGGTGTCCGGGCCGGTGGGCTCGATCACGTCGATGTGGCAGCTCATCACCGGCAGGCCTTCGCGGTGCGCGGTGCGGGCGTCGGTGATTTGCTCCGGGCGAATGCCGAAGATCACTTCCTGGCCGACAAACTGCGCCAGCTTGGTCTTGTCGTGCGGCAGCGGCAGCACCACGCAGCCGTTGTCGTCGCAGATTTTCACGCCTATGTCGCTGCCGGTCTGGATGACGGTGGCCGGAATGAAGTTCATCGACGGCGAGCCGATGAAGCTGGCCACAAACAGGTTGGCCGGGTTGTCGTAGATGTCCTGCGGGCTGCCGAACTGCTGCACGATGCCATCTTTCATCACCGCGATCTTGTCGCCCAGCGTCATGGCCTCGATCTGGTCGTGGGTCACGTACACGATGGTGGATTTCAGGCGCTGGTGCATCAGCTTGATTTCGGTACGCATCTCGACGCGCAGCTTGGCGTCCAGGTTGGACAGCGGCTCGTCGAACAGGAAGATGGACGGGTTGCGGGCCAGGGCGCGGCCCATGGCCACACGCTGGCGCTGGCCGCCGGACATCTGGCCAGGCTTGCGGTCCAGCAGGTGGGTAATCTGCAGCATCTCGGCCACACGGTTGACCGTGGCGTCGATCTCGGCCTGCGCCACCTTGCGGATTTCCAGGCCAAAGCTGATGTTCTGGCGCACGGTCATCGACGGGTACAGCGCGTAGCTCTGGAACACCATGGCGATGTCGCGGTCTTTGGGCGACAGGTCGTTGACGCGTTTGCCACCGATTTCGATATCGCCGCTGGTAATGTCGTCCAGGCCGGCAATCATGTTCAGCAGGGTGGATTTACCGCAGCCGGACGGGCCGACCAGAATCAGGAACTGGCCATCTTCGATGGCGATATCGATGCCCTTGAGCACGTCGGTGCCGTTGGCGTAAGTCTTGTACACATTGTTGATGGAAAGAGCGGCCATCGCATTAACCTTTCACGGCACCGGCTGTCAGGCCACGCACGAAATAGCGGCCAGCAACCATGTAAACAAACAGAGTCGGCAGCGCAGCAATAATGGCTGCGGCCATGTCCACGTTGTATTCCTTTACCCCGGTAGAGGTGTTCACCAGATTGTTCAGCGCCACGGTAATGGGCTGGGCTTCGCCGCTGGCGAATACCACGCCGAACAGGAAGTCGTTCCAGATCTGGGTGAATTGCCAGATGATGCACACCACGAAAATCGGGCCGGAGATCGGCAGCAGGATGCGCAGGAAAATCGTCCAGAAGCCGGCGCCGTCGATACGGGCGGCTTTTACCAGCTCGTCCGGTACGGTGATGTAAAAGTTACGGAAGAACAGCGTGGTAAACGCCGTGCCGTACACCACGTGTACCAGCACCAGGCCGGTGGTGGTGTTGGCGATACCCAGCATGCCCAGCACCTGCGCCATCGGCAGCAGCACCACCTGGAAGGGGATGAAGCAGCCGACCAGCAGCATGGTGAACAGTGCGTCGGAGCCACGGAAGCGCCACATCGACACCACGTAGCCGTTGACCGCCCCCAGGATGGTGGAGATCGCCACGGCCGGCAGCGTCATCTTGATGGAGTTCCAGAAGAAGCCCTGCATGCCGTTGCATTCCACCCCGGTGCAGGCCTCGGCCCAGGCTTTCACCCACGCCCCGCCCTGCCAGGCTTGCGGCAGCGACAGCATGTTACCGGCGCGGATATCGTCCAGGCTCTTGAACGAGGTGGTCAGCATCACGTACAGCGGCAGCAGGTAGTAGATGGCCATCAGGAGCAGCGCGGCGTACACCAGCGCGCGGCCAACGGTAAGGTTCTTAAACACGTTTGGCACTCCTTGTTTCCATATACATCAGCGGTACCAGCACGGCGACGATAGTGAACAGCATCATCATGGCCGAGGCGGCACCCTGGCCCAGCTGGCCACGGGTAAAGGCAAACTGGTACATGAAGATGGCGGGGACGTCGGACGAGGTACCGGGGCCACCACCGGTCAGTGCCATCACCAGGTCGAAGCTCTTGATGGCAATGTGCGACAGGATCAGCAGCACGCTGAAGAACACCGGGCGCAGGCTGGGGATCAGGATGCGGCGGTAAATGGTAGGCAAGCTTGCACCATCTACCTGGGCGGCTTTGATGATGGAGTCGTCAATGCCGCGCAGGCCGGCCAGGAACAGCGCCATCACAAAGCCCGAGCTTTGCCATACACCGGCAATCACCACGGTGTAGATGGACATGTCGGGGTTCACCAGCCAGTCGAAGGTGAAGTTGGCAAAACCCAGGTCGTTCATCACCTTTTGCAGGCCCATGTCCGGGTTCAGCATCCATTTCCAGGCGGTACCGGTGACCACGAAGGACAGCGCCATCGGGTACAGGTAGATGGTGCGCAGTGCGCCTTCGGCACGGATTTTCTGGTCCAGCAGCACGGCCATCAGCAGGCCTACCAGCAGGCAGAACAAAATGAACAGGCTGCCGAAAATGCCCAGGTTGGCCGCAGCGGTCCACCAGCGCTCGTTTTCAAACAACGCCTGGTATTGCAGCAGGCCTGCCCAGTCGTAACGCGGCATCAGGCGGGATTCGGTAAAAGATAGCCACCCCGTCCAGGCGATAAAGCCGTAGACGAAGATCAGGCTGGCGGCCAGCGTGGGCGACAGCACCAGCTTGGGCAGCCAGCGGTCGGCCAGCACGCTGAGGCGGCCTTGAGAGGGGGAGGCAGACATGTGTGTTCCTTGCTGTCTCGGTCGGTAAACACGCGCCCTGCCCGACAGTTGGCCGCAGGCTACCCTGCCGCAGGGTGCAGCATGGTGGCAAAACAGCTAGGGGGCAGAAACAGGCCGGGGCGACCGGCCTGTGCGCAACATCAGGCAACTGCCCTGCTGCCAGGCAGCAGGGCTAAGGTGCTTAGCGTACGGCGCCGGCTTTGGCCAGACGCTCGGTCGCTTGTGCCGGGGTCATGCTGGAGTTCATGAACTGCGAGATCACGTCCACCATGGCACCTTCGGTAGCGGAAGGCATGGCCATTTTGTGCGCGAAGCTTGGCACCAGCTTGTTGCTCTTGGCCGCAGCGTTCATGTCGAAGCTGGATTTCTTGGCGCAGGCGTCAAACTTGGCCATCGGGGTATCCAGGCGTGCCGGGATGGAACCCTTGTTCAGGTTGAACACTTCCTGGAACGACGGGCTCATGATGGTGGCGGCCAAGTCGGCCTGGGCTTTCACCGCAGCAGGAGATTTCTGCTGGAACATGGCCATGGAGTCGATGTTGAAAGTGAATGCATTCTGGGTGCCTGGTGCGTCGGTACAGATAAAGTCTTTACCCGGTACCTTGCCAGCGGCGGTGAATTCGCCTTTGGCCCAGTCGCCCATGAACTGCATGCCGGCCTTGCCGTTGATGACCATGGCGGTAGCCAGGTTCCAGTCGCGGCCTGCGGCGCCTTTATCGATGTAGGTCTTGATCTTGGCCATGGTCTCGAACACCTTCACGGTAGTCGGGCCGGCCAGGGTCGCTTTGTCCAGTTTGACAAAGGCTTTGTTGTAGTAATCGGCACCGCCCACACCCAGGGCGACCGATTCAAACAGGGTGGCATCTTGCCAAGGTTGGCCGCCGTGGGCTACCGGCTGGATGCCGGCTTTTTGCAGCTTGTCGGCAGCAGCAAAGAATTCAGGCCAGGTTTTCGGCACGGTGGCGCCGGCTTTCTTGAAGGCTTCCGGGTTCACCCACAGCCAGTTTACGCGGTGCACGTTTACCGGGGCGGCGACGTATTTGCCTTTGTACTTCATCACATTGCTGACCACGACTGGCAGCTGCTTGTCCCAGTTGCCGGCTTTGGCCACGGCATCGATATCAGCCAGCACGCCTTCGGCACCCCATTCCTGGATGGCCGGGCCCTTGATCTGGGCGGCGGTTGGCGGGTTGCCGGATACCACGCGGGTTTTCAGTGCGGTCATGGCGTTGTCACCACCACCACCGGCTACCGCGAAATCTTTCCAGGCGTGACCTTTGGCGGTCATCATTTTTTTCAGCTCGGCTGCCGATTTGGCTTCGCCACCGGAAGTCCACCAGTGCAGCACTTCCACGTCACCGGCAAACGCGGCAGCAGGCAACAGGGTAGCGGCCATTACGGCCATAGTCAGGCTTTTCAGCTTCATGTTCATCTCCATGATTGTGATGCGTCTTTCCGCCTTGCCGGCCAAGCCTGGCGGCGGATTATTGGCTTAACCGCGGGCGCTGTTCTCCCCAGCACCTTGGCAGTTGGCTGAACTATAGCTGCAAGACGTAAGAATTGTGTAAGTTTTGAGTGCAACAGTTGTAAGTTTTGCACCGGTGCGGTACGCAGGGCAGCATGACATTCAGGCAAATCAAGCAGATACGGGGCACGGCGCGCTTATTGCAGCGCACCATAACAGGGAATCTAGTGTGTCAACTACACGACGCCGGTCTGGATAGCGCGCTAGGCCGGCAGTAGCGCCAGCTGCAGGCTGGCACTCAGCCCGCCCCCGGGTGTATCGGCCAACAGCAGCTGGCTGCCGTGCCGGCGGGCAATTTCCTGCACGATGGCCAGGCCCAGGCCGCAGCCTTTGCCTTTGCCCTCGGCACTGCCGCGATAGAAGCGTTCAAATACACGCTCGCGCTCGGCCAAGGGGATGCCGGGGCCGTTATCCTGCACCGCCAGGTACACACTGTGGCCGCGGCGCTGCAGCAGCACTGTCACCTCGCCACCGGCCGGGGTGTACTGGATAGCGTTGTCCAGCAGGTTGGCCAGCAGCTCGCGCAGCAGGCCGGCGTGGCCGCGTATCGTCATGCCGCCGGCTTCGGCCTCCAGCCCCAGATCGATACGGGCGCTGAGGGCGCGGGGCACGGCTTCGGCGGTGACTTCGCGCACCAGTGCGGCAAAATCCAGCGCTTGCAGGGTCAGGCCGGCTTCGGGCTCGGCGCGGGCCAGCGCCAGCAGCTGGTTCACCAAGCGGATGGCGCGCGCCACGCTGGTTTCTACCTGTACCAGCTGCCGCCCCAGCAGCGGCAGGTCGGGCTGGGCTTCGCGCAGCTCGGCGCGTACCAGCTCGGTTTGCGATTTCAGCCCGGCCAGCGGGGTACGCAGCTGGTGGGCAGCGTCGGCAATAAAGCGCCGCTGCTGCGCCACCTGGCCGTGTACCTCGTCCAGCAGGCTGTTGATAGCGGCGGTCAGCGAGCGTACTTCGTTGGGGGCGTTTTCTACCTCGATGGGGGCCAGGTCGCGGGCGCTGCAGTCTTCCACGCGGCGGCGCAAGCTGCGCAGCGGTGACAGGCCACGGCTGATGCCGCCCCACACCAGCACGCTGGTCAGCAGCATCAGACCCAACAGCGGCAGGCCCATGTCGAACAGGATCTTGCGGGCTAGCTCGGTACTGAGCGCCCGGCTTTTGGCTACCTGTACCAGCATCAGTTGTGGCCGCGCTTCGGTGCCGGCCAGCAGGTACTGGGCGGCGACGCGTACTTCCATGCCTTTCATGCGGGCATTATAGAAAAAGCTGTCTCCCGCTTTGGCGGCCACGCCGGCAGGCGGGCGTGGCATGGCCGGCTCGCCCAGCAGGAATGCCTCGGGCGGCGAGCTCACCATATAGTGCACGCGGTCGTCCGGGTCTTGCTGCAGGATGTCGCGCGCAGCGCTGGGAAAGTCGACGTAAAAGCCGTTACCGAAGGGTTTGACCTGGCGTGCCAGCGCGCTGCTGGATTTGGCCAGCGTGCGGTCGATGACTTCGTTGGTGTACACCAGCGCCATGTTGTAGGCGAGAAAAGCGGCCGACAACCACAGGATGAGCTGCGGCAGCAGCAGCCACATCAGCAGCTGACGGCGCAGGGAAAGTTCGCGGGGGCGGGACATGGCAGCTCCAGGGTTGGCCGCAGCCGTGCTCAGGCGTCGTCGGTGGCCGCCAGCAGGTAGCCCAAGCCACGCACGGCCCGGATACCCACCCCGCTGCCATCCAGCTTTTTGCGCAGTCGGTGCACGTACACTTCTACCGCGTTGACGCCGACTTCTTCGCCATCTGCGGCCAACTCGCCGGCAATCTGCTCTTTGGTGACCACGCGTTCGCCGTTGGCCATCAGGATATCCATCAGCTGCAGCTCGCGCGCCGACAAATCCAGCGCCTGCTCGCCGGCCCAGACGCGCTGGCCGGCACGGTCCAGCCGCAGGCTGGCAAAATGCAGCTCGTCGCGCACCGCTTCGGCCACGCGGTGGCGGCGCAGCAGGGCGCGGATGCGCGCCTCCAGCTCGGGGAACTCGAACGGCTTCACCAGGTAGTCGTCGGCACCAGCGTCCAGCCCGGCCACGCGGTCTTCCATGCTGTCCAGCGCGGTGAGGATAAGAATCGGCAGCGCGGGTTTGTGCACGCGCACATTGCGTAATACCTGCAGGCCATCCAGCCCCGGCAGGCCGATATCGAGAATCACGGCATCAAATGCCTCGGCCAGCAATAGCTGCTGCGCCAGCAGGCCATCGGCAGCGTGGGTCGTGGCAAAGCCCAGCCGGTCCAGCCGGGTCAGCAGGGCATCGGCCAGCACGGCATCGTCTTCGGCAATCAGAAGCTTCATGGTGAATCCTTGCAAAACCAGAGCAGGCCGTAACGATAGCGCCAAATGGCGGCCAAGAGGAGGGTTTGCGCCAGCGCCGTGAACAAAACCTTGTAGCACAGCGGGCGCAAGGCCTGCCGTCGTGGGCAGGCAAGGTAGCACGACGGTGGACTGGGGTGTGGGTCAGCGCTGCTCAGTCGAACAGCTCGGCCGCCGCCAGCAAGGGCTGCACCTGGTCTTTGCCGGACAGCTGCAGCGGGCCACACTCCGGCCAGGCGATGCCGATAGCCGAATCGTTCCACAGAATGCCGCGGTCGTGGCTGGGGGCGTAGTAATGGGTGGTTTTGTACAGGAACTCGGCATGCTCGCTGAGGGTAACAAAGCCGTGGGCGAAGCCTTCTGGTATCCACAATTGGCGCTTGTTCTCTGCCGACAGGTTGACACCCACCCACTGCCCGAAAGTCGGTGAGCTACGGCGGATATCTACCGCCACGTCGAATACCTCGCCAACGGTGCAACGTACGAGTTTGCCTTGGGCAAAAGGCGGCAGCTGATAGTGCAGGCCGCGCAATACACCGCGTACCGAGCGGCTGTGATTGTCTTGCACAAAGTCAACGTGGCGCCCCACCGCCTCATCGAACAGGCGCTGGCTGAAGCTTTCGTAGAAATAGCCACGCTCGTCGCCAAAGACCTTGGGTGCGATGATTTTGACGTCGGGAATGATCGTATCGATGATGTTCATATGACAACCGTGAAGACAGGCTGCGACTTACGCCGCAGCCATTAAGTAGGTAAAACCGCTGTTTAGCGTGCAGCCAGACGCAACATGGCTAGCAAATACTGGCCATAAGCATTCTTCTTCAGCGGTGCGGCCAACTTCTCAACTTGGGCGGCGTCAATCCAGCCAGCGTGGAAGGCTATTTCTTCCGGGCAGGCCACTTTCAAGCCCTGCCGGTTTTCCACAGTGGCAATAAACTGGCTGGCTTCCAGCATCGACTCGTGGGTGCCGGTATCCAGCCAGGCGTAGCCACGGCCCATGGTCTGGACATTCAGCTTGCCCTGCTGCAAATAGGTGGCATTGACATCGGTGATTTCCAGCTCACCACGGTGCGAGGGTTTGATGGACTTCGCGATATCCACCACCTGCTCATCGTAAAAATACAGCCCGGTGACTGCGTAGTTCGACTTCGGTTGCGCTGGTTTTTCCTCGATGCTGATGGCACGACCCGCCTGATCAAATTCCACTACGCCGTAACGTTCCGGGTCGTGGACATGGTAGGCAAACACCGAGGCACCAACCGTGCGGGCATTGGCATCCTTCAGCAGCTTCTGAAAATCATTGCCATAGAAGATATTGTCGCCCAGCACCAGCGCCGACGGTGCACCGTCCAGGAAGGCTTCGCCCAGGATAAACGCCTGCGCCAGGCCATCAGGACTAGGCTGTACTGTGTACTCGAGGCGAATGCCCCACTGGCTGCCGTCACCCAGCAGCTGCTGGAAGCGTGGCGTGTCCTGCGGGGTGGAGATGATCAGGATCTCGCGAATGCCCGCCAGCATCAGGGTGCTGAGCGGATAGTAAATCATCGGCTTGTCGTAGATCGGCAGCAGCTGCTTGCTCACCGCCAGCGTGGCCGGGTACAACCGGGTGCCGGAACCACCAGCCAGGATGATGCCTTTACGTGCTTTTGTGCTCATTTGAGGTTGTCCAGCGTATCGAAGATCTGTTTCACCGCCTGCTGCCAATGCGGCAATTGCAGGTCGAAGGTCTGCACCAGCTTGCTGCAGTCCAGCTGCGAGTTGGCCGGGCGGCTGGCTTTTTGCGGGTAGGCGCTGCTGGGGATAGGCTGCGGCGCGTCAGCCAGCTGCAGCGGCCAGCCGGCGGCACGGGCCAAGGCGATGACGTTGCTGGCGTACTCGTGCCAGCTGGTGCGGCCCTGCGCTGCCACGTGGTAGGTGCCGTAAGGCTGGTCCGCCCGGGCTTGCGTACGCTGCACCAGGTTGGCCGCCACGTCGGCCAGCAAGCTGGCGGGGGTTGGGGCGCCAAACTGGTCGGCCACCACCGACAGGCTGTCGCGGCTGGCTGCCAGGCGCAGCATGGTTTTCAGGAAGTTCTGCCCGTATACGCCTGCCACCCACGAGGTGCGCAGGATAAAGTGCCGGCAGCCGCTGGCACGAATGGCCTCTTCACCCTGCCATTTGCTGCACCCATACACCGACTGCGGGTTGGCCGCATCGTCTTCGCGCCAGGCGCCCGCTTTGTTACCGTCAAACACGTAGTCGGTGGAGTAATGCAGCAATAGCGCATTGTGCGCCGCCGCCCATTGCGCCAGTACCGCCACCGCATCGGCGTTGATGGCCTGCGCCAGCGCCGGTTCGTCCTCGGCTTTGTCCACCGCGGTGTAGGCAGCCGGGTTCACGATGATGTGCGGCTGCCAGGCGTCCAGTGCAGCCTGCAAGCTGGCCGGCTGCGACAAGTCAAACGCGGTGCGCGCCGGACAGATCAGCTCGCCGTGCAGCGCCAATGCGCGCCTCAGCTCGAAACCCACCTGGCCGCTGCTGCCGGTAATCAGGATGCGCGTGGTCATGTTTATGCCCCGTACTGCTGGTTCAGCCAGTCGCGGTAGCTACCGCTGGTCACGCCGGCCACCCAGTCCTGGTTATCCAGGTACCACTGCACGGTCTTGCGGATGCCGCTATCAAAGGTCTCGGCTGGCTTCCAGCCCAGCTCGCGCTGCAGCTTGCGGGCGTCGATGGCGTAGCGGCGGTCGTGGCCGGGGCGGTCTTGTACATAGGTAATCTGGCTGGCGTAGGGCTGGCCGTCGGCGCGCGGGCGTAGCTCATCCAGCAGCGCACAGATGCTGCGCACCACATCCAGGTTGGCTTTTTCGTTCCAGCCACCCACGTTATAGGTTTCACCCAGTTGCCCGGCTTCCAGCACACGGCGGATGGCGCTGCAGTGGTCTTTGACATACAGCCAGTCGCGTACCTGCTGGCCATCACCATAGATGGGCAGTGGCTTGCCGGCCAGCGCATTGAGGATGACCAGTGGAATCAGCTTCTCGGGGAAATGATACGGCCCGTAGTTGTTGCTGCAGTTGGTGGTGAGGACCGGCAGGCCATAGGTATGGTGCCAGGCGCGCACCAGGTGGTCGCTGGCGGCCTTGCTAGCCGAGTACGGGCTGTTCGGCTCGTAACGGTTGTCTTCGGCAAACGGTGGGTCTTGCGGCGAGAGCGTGCCGTATACCTCGTCGGTGGACACGTGCAGAAAGCGGAACGCTTGTTTGGCTTCGACAGGCAGTTCAGCCCAGTAGGCACGCACCGACTCCAGCAGGTTGAACGTCCCCAGCACATTGGTGTGGATGAAGTCACCCGGGCCGTGAATAGAGCGGTCCACATGGCTTTCGGCAGCAAAGTTCAGCACGGCACGCGGCTGGTACTGCGCCAGCAGGCTGGCAACCAGCTCGCGGTCGCCGATATCGCCCTGCACAAACACGTGGCGCGGGTTATCGCGCAGGCTGGCCAGGGTTTGCAGATTGCCGGCGTAGGTCAGCTTGTCCAGGTTCACCACGGTTTCATCGTGTGCGGCCAACCAGTCCAGCACAAAATTGCCACCGATGAAGCCAGCGCCGCCCGTCACCATAATTGTCATGTTCAGTTCCCAGAGATAATCAGCACTCAGCTCAGCGACTCATAAATGTTGGCCACATCACGTGCGCGAATCAGGGGATTTTACACTTGCTAACCAATATTTTTACAGCATAGCGGCGGGTGGATAAAAAAAGGCTCTGCCGGGGAGAGTCGGCAGAGCCAGAAGAGAATGCAACAAAACGAACTTCAAAGCCTGCGGGCCATGTCACCACGGCCAACAGAGATCACGGGGTACGCCTACACAGGCAGACGGTGTGCCCTGCACGATAGCCGCCACAGGCCACCCGCAGGCGGCTCCGGCCACAGTGCAGCACCGCCGGGCTATGCCTAGCGTACCGCCAGTGCGCTGGCCGCACGGGCCAGCGCAGTGATACGGTCCCAGTCCTGCGCCGCGATGGCGTCGTCCGGGGTCAGCCAGCTGCCGCCCACGGCCAGCACATTGGGCAGGGCCAGGTAGTTGGGCGCGCTGTTCACATCAATGCCGCCGGTGGGGCAGAAACGCAGCTCCGGCAGCGGGCCGGCCAGCGATTTCAGCAGCTTGATGCCGCCTACCGCTTCGGCCGGGAACAGCTTGAGGATATGGAAGCCCTCGTCCTGCGCGTGCATGGCTTCGGACGGGGTGGCAATGCCGGGGATGAAGGGCACGCCGGAGGCACGGGCGGCGGCGGCCAGCTCGGCGGTTAGCCCCGGGCTGATGCCGAACTGCGCGCCAGCGTCCAGCGCGGCTTCCAGGTGGGCGCGGGTGCGCACGGTACCGGCACCCACCAGCGCGTCAGGCACTTCATCGCGAATGCGGCGCATGGCGGCCAGCGCAGCCTTGGTACGCAGGGTGATTTCCAGCGTGCGGATGCCGCCGGCGACCAGCGCGTGTGCCAGGTCTACCGCGACGGCGGCGTCATTAACCACGATAACCGGTACCACCGGGCCTTGGCGAAGCAGAGACAGTGCGTCCATGGTGTGTCCTTTGCAGGGGTTGGCCGCGGCCAACCCGGTAAATGATCGATGCAGTTTTTATAGCCCACTGCCGCTCGGCAGGGGCTCAGGCGCTTAGCGGCCAGCCCACAGCGGGTGGGCAAAGCTCATCGCGCCGTCTTCGGCGGCGGTGGCCAGCTGGCGGAAACCGGCAAACAGGTCGCGGCCCACGCCGTGCTGGTTGGCGCTCAGGTCGGCCTGCACGTGCTCGCGCGCAGCCCATTCGGCGGCGTCTACCAGGATGGTCAGCTCACCGGTGTTGGCATCCAGGCGCACCAGATCACCGTTGCGTACCTTGCCGATGTCGCCACCCAGCAGCGCTTCGGGCGACACGTGAATCGCGGCCGGTACCTTGCCGGACGCACCGGACATACGGCCATCGGTCACCAGCGCCACCTTGAAGCCGCGTTCCTGCAGCACGCCCAGCGGCGGCGTCAGCTTGTGCAGCTCCGGCATGCCGTTGGCGCGCGGGCCCTGGAAGCGGATCACCGCCACAAAGTCTTTTTCCAGCTCGCCGCGCTTGAACGCCGCCAGCAGCTCGTTCTGGTCGTGGAACACCACCGCCGGGGCTTCTACCACGCGGTGCTCGGCTTTCACCGCCGACACCTTGATCACGGCGCGGCCGATATTGCCGGTCAACACTTTCAGGCCACCGTCGGCCGAGAAAGGGTTGGCCGCAGGGCGCAGCACGCTGTCGTCACCCGATACCGCTGGTGCGGCGCGGAAAGCCGCCTCGCCGTCTTGCAGCCAGGCTTCCTGGCTGTGGGCGCGCAGGCCACGGCCCATGATGGTGGTCACGTCGTCGTGCAGCAGGCCGGCGTCCAGCAGCTCGCGAATCACATAACCCATGCCACCGGCGGCATGGAAGTGGTTCACGTCGGCCTTGCCGTTAGGGTAGGCGCGCACGATCAGCGGCACCACGCTGGACAGCTCGTCGAAATCGTCCCAGTTCACGTTGATGCCCGCCGCACGGGCGATGGCATTGATGTGCAGGGTGTGGTTGGTGGAGCCGCCGGTGGCCAGCAGGCCGACGATGCCGTTGACGATGGCTTTCTCGTCGATCACCTCGCTAATCGGGGTAAAGCGGCTGCCCTGGGCCGAAATCTCGGCGGCCACACGGGCGGCACGGCGCGTCAGGGCGTCGCGCAGCGGGGTATTCGGGTTCACGAAGGCGGCACCCGGCAGGTGCAGGCCCATCACCTCCATCAGCATCTGGTTGCTGTTGGCGGTGCCGTAGAAAGTGCAGGTGCCCGGGCCGTGGTAGGACGCCATTTCGGACTCCAGCAGCGCGTCGCGGCCAACCTTGCCTTCGGCGTACAGCTGGCGCACCTTGGCTTTATCGTCGTTGGCAATGCCGGTGGTCATTGGGCCAGCCGGCACAAACACAGCTGGCAGGTGGCCAAAGGCCAGCGCGCCGATCAACAGACCCGGCACGATCTTGTCGCACACGCCCAGATAGAGCGCGGCGTCGAACATCTGGTGGCTTAGCGCAATGGCAGTGCTCATGGCAATTACATCGCGCGAGAACAAACTCAGCTCCATGCCCTCAAAGCCCTGCGTCACGCCATCGCACATGGCCGGCACGCCGCCAGCAAACTGGGCGGTGGCGCCCACTTTCAGCGCCTCGGCCTTGATGATGGCCGGGAAGGTGTCCAGCGGCTGGTGCGCCGACAGCATGTCGTTATACGCCGACACGATGGCCAGGTTGGGGCGGGCCGCTTCTTTCAGATGAATCTTGATGCCGTCCGGCATGGCGGCAAAGGCGTGCGCCAGGTTGGTACAGGACAGCTGGGAACGCTCGACCTTGCCCTGGCGCATCGCCGCGCGGGCCGTAGCCAGGTAGGCAGCGCGGGTATCGCGGCTGCGTTCGATGATGCGCTGGGTAACAGCGTGCAGAACGGGGTGCAGACTCATTGGTATCGGCCCTGATGAAGGTGCTTGAATGGTAGTTTTACTACAGTGTGTTTGCAAGGCGCTACACCACAAAAAGCCGGTTTATTTTAGCAAAATCGCCACTTAACCATTCATTTTCATTGACTTACATCAGTGTTGGCGGCTAGCAACAACAAAACCCACTGGCAACAGTGCGGCACAATCGACATAGACAAGCGGGCCATGTTTGGTAATATAACTACATCACAACCTTGGGCGAGAATCATCAGGATGGAGAACGCAAACCTGCACACCCCGGCATTCGATATGGTGCTGTTTGGGGGTACCGGCGACTTGGTCATGCGCAAGCTGCTGCCGTCGCTTTACCAGGCACACGCCGCCGGCTTGCTGCACGAAGCTGGCCGCATTCTGGCGCTGGGCCGCCGCGACATGAGCCGCGAAGACTACCTGGCCATGGTAGAAAAGAACGCGCGCGTACACGTGAAAGAGCATTTCTCCACCACCGCCTGGGACAGCTTCCTGGCCCGCGTGCAGTACCTGAAAGTCGACGCGGCCACGGCCGAACACTATCCGGCACTGGCCGAGGCACTGAAAGCCGGTGGCGACCGCGTCACCGTGTGCTACCTGGCGACCGCACCTGACCTGTTTGAAGGCATTTGCGACAACCTGGCTGCCGTGGGCCTGAACCACGACCAGGTACGCGTGGTACTGGAAAAGCCGCTGGGCCACGACCTGGAATCGTCCAACGAAATCAACGAAGCGGTCGCCCGCCACTTCAAGGAAGAACAGCTCTACCGTATCGACCACTACCTGGGTAAAGAGTCGGTACAAAACCTGCTGGCCATCCGCTTTGCCAACGCGCTGTTCGAGCCACTGTGGCGCCGCGAGTGGATTCACGACGTGCAGATCACCATTGCCGAAGACCTGGGCGTAGGCACCCGTGGCGATTTTTACGACGACACCGGCGCGCTGCGCGACATGGTGCAAAACCACCTGCTGCAGCTGCTGTGTATCGTGGCCATGGAGCCGCCGGCCAACCTGGGTGCCGACGCCGTACGTGACGAAAAACTGAAAGTACTGAAAGCGCTGCGCCCGTTCAGCGAGCAAGACGTGGCAGGCAAGACTGTGCGCGGCCAGTACAAGGCCGGCGCCGTAGCTGGCCAGCCGGTGGTGGGCTACCTGCAAGAGCAAGGCATCCCCGCTGGCAGCCAGACCGAAACCTTTGTCGCCATCAAAGCCGAAATCGACAACTGGCGCTGGGCTGGCGTGCCGTTCTTCCTGCGCACCGGCAAGCGCATGCAGGAACGCCTGGCCGAAATCGTGATCAATTTCCGCGATGTGCCACACCACCTGTTTGCCAGCCCTACCGGCCAGAACACCGCCAACCGCCTGGTGATCCGCCTGCAGCCGGAAGAAAGCATCCGCCTGTACTTCCTGTCCAAGGAGCCGGGCGATACCCAGCGCCTGCAGCCGGTACACCTGAACCTGGATTTCCACGAATCGTTCAAGGCACGCCGAGCCGACGCCTACGAGCGCCTGCTGCTGGATGTGATCCGCGGCAAGCTGGCACTGTTCATGCGCCGCGACGAGCTGGTAGAAGCGTGGCGCTGGGTAGAACCCATCATGGACAACTGGGCGCGCAGCACCATTGCCCCCAAGCAATACACTGCCGGTACCTGGGGCCCTGCGGCTTCCAGCGCCCTGCTCAGCCGTGACGGCATCAGCTGGCACGAAGAGTGTTAAACGCCAGGCCGGCCACCGCGCCGGCCCCTGGCAAGCCGCCGCGCCCCACGCGGGTGTGCGGCGGGCGCGGCTAAACAAGCGAGCCCGGGCCACCGGGCCACGTCGCCACAAGACGACACCTGCATGGACGATACAGAGATGCATCTGAATGAATTTACCCAGGCCGCCGACGCCAGCGCGGCCTTGGCGCACGCGGTAGCCAGCGACCTGGCCGCCGCCATCACCGCCCGTGGCCGTGCCACACTGGCGGTATCCGGCGGGCGCTCGCCGGTGCCGTTTTTCCAGGCGCTGGCCCAAGCGCAGCTGGACTGGGGCCGCGTTACCGTGACCCTGGTAGACGAACGCGTGGTTCCGCCCGAGCACGCCGACAGCAACGCCGGCCTGGTGCGCCAGCACCTGCTGCAAGGCCCGGCCGCCGCCGCCGCCTTCCTGCCGCTGGTGAACACTGCGGCCAACCCCGAGCAAGAGCTGGCCACTGCGCACACGCTGTGGCAAACGCCAGACGTGGTGGTACTGGGCATGGGCGACGACGGCCACACCGCCTCGCTGTTCCCCGCTGCCGCGCAGCTGGCCACCGGTCTGGATGCGGCCAACCCGCACGCCCTGCTCACCGTGGTACCGCCCGCCGCGCCACACACCCGCATCAGCATGACACTGGCCGAGCTGCGCCGCAGCGGCAAGCTGTACCTGGCCATCGCCGGTGCCGGTAAACGCACCGTACTGGACACCGCCGCACAAGGCGTGAACGATACCTACCCCATCAGCTATCTGCTGCAGCCTTCGGAGAAACCGCTTCATGTCTACTGGGCAGCCTAACCCCTATCCGCGCCTGCTGGCCGACATCGGCGGCACCAATGCACGCTTTGCGCTGGAAACCGGCCCCGGCGTGATTGAAGACATCGACGTGCTGCCGTGCAAAGAATACGCCACGCTGGCCGACGCCATCCGCAGCTATCTGGAAGGCGCGCATACCCACGCCGTGCACCATGCCGCCATCGGCATTGCCAACCCGGTAAACGGCGACCGCGTGCAGATGACCAACCATCACTGGTCGTTCTCTATCGAAGAAACACGCCAGGCGCTGGGCTTTCACACCCTGCTGGTGCTCAACGATTTCACCGCGCTGGCACTGTCGCTGCCGCACCTGCCCGCCAGCGAGCTGGTACAGGTAGGCGGTGGCGAGGCCAAACCCGGCGCCAAGGCGCTGATCGGCGCTGGTACCGGCCTGGGCGTATCCGGCCTGCTGCCAGCGGGTAACAACTGGGTAGCCATTGCCGGCGAAGGCGGCCACGTGGCATTTTCGCCGCTGAACGACGACGAAGCCGCGCTGCTGCGCTACGCACAGACCCGTTTCGGCGAACATGTCTCGGCCGAACGCCTGCTATCCGGCCCCGGCCTGGAGCTGATCCACGACGCGCTGAGCGTGCAAGCCGGCGAAGCCGCCGGCCAGCTGTCGGCTGCACAAATCAGCGAGCGCGGCCTCTCCGGCCGCGATGCGCGCTGCGTACGCGTGCTGGAGTTGTTCTGCGCCATGCTGGGCAGCGCTGCGGCCAACCTGGCGCTGACGCTGGGCGCCGTGGGCGGTGTGTACATCGGCGGTGGCGTGGTACCGCGCCTGGGCGAGTTCTTTACCCGCTCCGCCTTCCGCGCCCGCTTCGAGGCCACCGGCCGCTTTGCCGCCTACACCGGCGCCATGCCCGTGTACGTGATTCACAGCCCCTACCCCGCGCTAACCGGCGTGCGCGCTGCGCTGCGCAGCCACCTGGGAGAGCACGATGCTTGAGAAAATCCGCAGCGACCTGGACAAACTGTCCGGCGCCGAGCGCCGGGTAGCCGAGCAAGTGCTGGCGCAGCCCTACACCGTGATGCAGTCGGCGGTGTCCGACATTGCCGCCAGCGCCGGCGTAAGCCAGCCCACGGTGATCCGCTTCTGCCGCAGCATGGGGTTTTCCGGCCTGTCCGACTTCAAGCTCAAGCTGGCCGGCACCCTGGTGGGCGGCGTGCCCTTTGTGCACTCCAGCGTACGCCCGGAAGACCCGGTATCGGAAATCACCGCCAAGGTGTTCGACAACACCGTTACCGCGCTGCTGAAATGCCGTAACGACGTGAACCCGCAGGCAGTAGATGCCGCGGTAGACCTGCTGTCGCACGCCCGCCGCATCGAGTTTTACGGCCTGGGCAACTCCGGCATCATTGCCGCCGACGCCCAGCACAAGTTCTTCCGCTTCGGCATCCCCACCGTGGCCTACGCTGATAGCCATATCCAGATCATGGCCGCCACCCTGCTGACGCCGGACGACGTGCTGGTGGCCATCTCCAGCTCCGGCCGCTCGCGCGAGCTGATGGACGCGGTCAACGCCGCGCTGGAAAGCGGCGCCAAGGTCATTGCCATTACCGTACCCGGCACCCCACTGGCCGAACGCGCCACCGTGACACTGGAAGTGGACTCGCCGGAAGACAACGAAACCTACAGCCCCATGCTGAGCCGCATCCTGCACCTGGTGCTGATCGACATCCTCACCGTGGGTGTGGCGCTGAAACGCGGCCCCGGCCTGGCCGCCCAGCTGGAAAAAGCCAAACGCAGCCTGAGGCAAAAACGGCTGCGCAACGACAACGACGACGAATAAACTGCGCCCCACGTTGGCCGCAGACACACAAAAACTGGAGAAAACATGAGCGCCCTCACCCAGCTCCCCGCCTGGCAAGCCCTGTGGGACCACTTTGCCGACGCCAAGCATCACCACATGCGTGACCTGTTTGACACCGACCCGCAGCGTGCCGAGCGCTACGCGCTGGAAGTGGGCGGCCTGTTTCTTGATTACTCCAAAAACCGCATTACCGACGACACCCTGCGCGGCCTGATGCAGCTGGCGCGCGAAGCCGGCCTGCCCGCCAAGCTCAAGGCCATGTTCAAGGGCGAAAAGATCAACAGCACCGAAAACCGTGCCGTGCTGCACGTGGCGCTGCGCAACCGCACCAACTCGCCCATCCTGGTAGACGGCGAAGACGTGATGCCCAAGGTGAACTCGGTACTGGCGCGCATGGGCAAGTTCTGCCACGCCATCCGCAGCGGCGAGTGGCTGGGCTACACCCACCAGCCCATTACCGACGTGGTCAGCATCGGTATCGGCGGCAGCGACCTGGGCCCGCTGATGGTGTGCAGCGCGCTCAAGCCCTTTGGCCACCCGCGCATGAACATGCACTTCGTGTCCAACGTAGACGGCGCGCAACTCAAAGAAACGCTGAAGAAAGTGCACCCGGAAACCACCCTGTTCATCGTGGAATCCAAAACCTTTACCACCCAGGAAACGCTGACCAACGCCCTGACCGCCCGCGAATGGTTCGTGGCGCGCGCACGCGACGAAAAAGCCGTGGCCAAGCACTTTGTGGCCGTGTCCACCAACAAAAAGGCCGTGGCCGAGTTCGGCATCGACCCGGCCAATATGTTCGAATTCTGGGACTGGGTCGGCGGCCGCTACAGCCTGTGGTCGGCCATCGGCCTGCCCATCATGCTGTACCTGGGCGAAGAAAACTTCACCGAGCTGCTCAACGGCGCCCACATCATGGACCAGCACTTTGCCAACGCCTCGTTCGAGCAAAACATGCCCGTGCTGCTAGCCATGATCGGCATCTGGTACATCAACTACTACGGTGGCGGCAGCCATGTTATCGCCCCCTACGACCAGTACCTGCACCGCCTGCCCGCCTTCATCCAGCAGCTGGACATGGAATCCAACGGCAAGCAAACCTGTCTGGACGGCAGCCCGGTAGACTTTGAAACCGCCCCCATCATCTGGGGCGAAACCGGCATCAACGGCCAGCACGCCTTCTTCCAGCTGCTGCACCAAGGCACCCACATCTCGCCGATCGACCTGATCTGCTCGCTG
This sequence comes from Neisseriaceae bacterium, assembly GCA_027489245.1. Taxonomy (GTDB): domain Bacteria; phylum Pseudomonadota; class Gammaproteobacteria; order Burkholderiales; family Chromobacteriaceae; genus Vogesella. The sequence continues at coordinate 169,721 of JAIYAC010000016.1, forward strand.
CAAAACAGCTCCAGCCTGCCCGGCCACCACGAAATCCTGCTGGCCAACGTGTTTGCCCAGGCCGAAGCCTTCATGCGCGGCAAAACCGCCGAAGAAGTCCGCGAAGAGTTGGCCGCACAGGGCCTGAAAGGCGAGGCGCTGGAAGCGCTGGTGCCGCACAAGGTATTTGGCGGCAACCGCCCCACCAACACCCTGCTGATGGACCGCCTCGACCCGCGCAACCTGGGCAGCCTGATTGCGCTGTACGAGCACAAGATCTTCGTGCAGGGCGTGATCTGGGGCATCAACAGCTTCGACCAGTGGGGCGTAGAGCTGGGCAAGCAGCTGGCCAAAACCATCCACGCCGAGCTGGCCGGCAAGCTGGACGACGCCCCGCACGACAGCTCCACCAAAGCGCTGATCCGCCGCTACCGCCGCGCCAACGCCGGGCTGTAAGCCTGCGGCCAACCCTGCCGTACCACACGCAAAACGCCCCGTCGAGACGGGGCGTTTTTTGTTTTGGCTTTTGCCTAGGAACGTACGGGGATAAAAGCCGTAGCCCGGATAAGCCGCAGGTGCATCCGGAGGAAATAACCTAGCTGATGCTGGCATGGTGCAGCCAACCTGTGGCCCTACCCCCGGAATGCTGTTTAGCAAGTAGGGTGAGCAAAGCCCATAGGACGTGCCCACCAACAGAGACTACGTGGTGGGTACGCTACGCTTTGCCCACCCTACACCGCAACCCTGCGGACAACCTTGCTTACCCAGATGCGCTTACCAAGATGCGCCTGCGGCCTATTCAGTCTAGAAGAAAAACTTTCACAGCACATTCAGGCCAAGGTAAAAAAACAACACCTTATGAATCTTTGCGGATTATTCTCTTTATTGTCATACCCAACAAGAGCAAAGATTCCTTAATCTTGCAATCACCACCAAATTAATCACACCTCATCAGAATAAATACCATGTGGAAAATTTTCTGGCAGCTAAGGGCATTTGAACTACTCTCTTCAATTTCATCAAGGGCGTTCACTGGGGCACTAACCTGGCACTACATAAAAAATCAGGGCGAACCTGCCACTGCCTCATACCTGCTTTCTATTTATTTTTTTGCCAAAATACTATCAGGATTTTTACTATCCCCACTCGGAGATAGAAAGAAAAAAAACCATATTGTATTGTCGTGCGCATTAATGACTATCTCAGCACCACTGATGCTTCTCTTTACATCACAACAAGGAAGCTCTTACTTAATGGTCGCAGCACTTTTGGGCATTCTGTTACTAGGAATAAGTGACAGTCTCATTAGCCCCACTATTGCAGCCATTATACCTCAGATCATAAAAAGCGAACTCATTACAAAAGCAATGAATAGAAAGTTTACCATAGACTCAATTGGCGGAATATTAGCCATTGGCATGGGCATTATCAGCTTGGACAGCATTGGCCTAGAATTAACACTTTGCTTTATTACTTTGATAGCATTGCTCGGCGCATGCTTAATCAGCACTGTATTCAAATCTATTCCACCCTCCCCCGGCCATAAAGATAGCTATATCACAAATCTAATGGAAGGGTTCACGCTATCATACCGATTTCGATTTGAATTTCGCTGGAACACCATTGCTGCCTTGGCAAATTTTTCAGTTTCACCACTTATCTCCATCATCATCCCCTATATTACACAGCACTACTGGCATGGTGAAGGATGGAAGATTATTCAACTAGAAGCCGCGCTATCCGTCGGCATACTCACATCTGCCTCACTCATCTACCCAAAACTCAATAAGCTAAATATAAAAAAAGAAACGATCGTCAAAATATCTTGGTTTGTTTTACCGACTCTCTTTCTGGCACTATGCTTCACCCAAAACTTCATCATCTGGAATACGGTAATATTCTTCTTGGGCATTGCCATTATCTGCAACAACATTGCCATCGAATCTACCCGTACGCTAGCCATACCCACTGCCTGCATGGCTCGCATTCAAACCATACATCATGTATTCATTCTGGCGCTGATACCGTTCGGCTTTGCCATTACCGGCGTTGCACTACAAAAATGGGGGTTACAGCATGCCATGCTGCTTCTTTCTGCTGCCATCGTTATGGCGTGGTTACTACTCAGAACGGCACCCAAAATGACGGAATTACTATCGCTGGATAACGAATCATTAGTCGGTGCCTACGAAAGGTTATTTCCACCCGAAACAGGTGGCAAATAAGCCGGGCAAAGGCCATTGCCCATGCCCACCAGCCAGAGACGACGCGGTGGGCACGCTACGCTTTGCCCACCCTACCATCCTCCGCCTCACGCGCCAGCAGCCATAGCCGCATGTCAAATTCCAGCTGGTGGTAGTGCGGCTCCATGTGGCAGCACAGCTGGTAGAACGCCTTATCGTGGTCTTTTACCTTCAGGTGGGCCAGCTCGTGTACCACGATCATGCGCAGGAAGGCTTCCGGCGCGTCGCGGAACAGGCTGCCGATGCGGATTTCGTTTTTGCTCTTGAGCTTGCCACCCTGCACCCGCGACACAAAGGCGTTGGTGCCCAGCGTGCCGCGCATGGGGTGCAGGTTGTTGTCGTACACCACCTTGGCCAGCGCGCCGGCGTTTTTCATGTAGCGCTGTTTCAGCTCGGTAACGTAGTCGTACAGCGTGCGGTCGGTCTGGATGTCGTGGCTGCCGGGGTAGCGGTTGGCCACCCAGGCACCCAGCTTGCCCGCCTGCAGCAGGCCGGCCACTTGTTCGATGAGGTGCGGCGGGTAGCCCGCCAGGTATTTGATGTCTGCCATGCGGCATTGTAGCGCGGTGGTGGCTGTTGGCCGCAGCGCAGGGGCGCTAGAATCGCCTATCCACTTTTATTGCGGCCAACCTTTATGCAAATCACCGTGCTGTTTCCTACTGCCACCGAAGCCAGCCTGTTCCAGCGCGAGGGGGTGACCACGCTGGTGAGCGGCGTGGGGCTGACTGCCACCGCCTATCAGACGCTGAAAACCCTGCACGCCGGGAGGCCGGATTGGCTGATTCTGGCTGGCGTGGCCGGCTACTACCCGCACGCAGACCTGGCGATTGGCGACGTGGTGCTGGTGGAAAGCGAGGTAGAAGCCGACCTGGGCTTTCACACGCCGGACGGCTTTGTGCACCTGGCGCACCTGCCGCTGGACATGGATTTCGAGCGCCGCCACACGCTGGCCTGCCCGCACCTGCCGGTGGATGGCGGCTGGCGCACGGCGCGCAGCGCGTCGCTGAATGTGGCGATGGCGCCGTTTATCGATAGCAGCACAGTGGAGATCGAAAACATGGAAGGCGCGGCGTTCTTTCACGTTTGCCTACAAGAACAGCAGCGCTTCCTGGAGCTGCGCGCCATCTCCAACGTGGTACAGCCTGGCGACGATAACTGGGACCTGCCGGGCTCGGTACGCGCGCTGACCGATGCACTGCACCGCCTGATAGACCAGCTGCAGGCAGCCTGAGCGGCCCTGCGGCCAACCTTGAGCCTGGCAAACAAAAAGCCGCTATCCGTGGATAGCGGCTTTTGCATTGCAGCTGGCCGGGCTTATTTGGCGCTTTATTTGGCGGCCAGGCGCTGCAGGATGTTGGAAAACTCTTCCATGAACGAATCAAAGCGACCGGCCAGGCGGTCCACATCGGCGGCAAAGCGGTTGTAGGCCACCACGGCGGGGATGGCGGCAAACAGGCCGATGGCGGTGGCGATCAGCGCTTCGGCAATGCCCGGCGCCACGGTGGCCAGCGTGGCCTGGCCGGCGTTACCCAGGCCGATAAAGGCGTGCATGATGCCCCACACGGTGCCGAACAGGCCGATATAGGGGCTGACCGAGCCGACGGTGGCCAGAAAGCTGTTGTGGTGGTCCAGCGCGTCCAGCTCGCGCTGGGCGGCGGCGCGCATGGCACGGCGGGCACCGTCCAGCTGGTCCGAGCTGTCCACACCCGGCTGGCGGCGCAGCTTCAGGAACTCGGCAAAGCCGGCCTGAAACAGCTTTTCGGTGGCCACAGCGTTGCCGTTGGCGCGGTTTTTCTCGAACAGGCTGTTCAGGTCGGTGCCGCTCCAGAACTGCTGCTCGAACTCCTGCGTGGCGCGGCGGGCGCGGCCCAGTACGGCAATCTTGTTGAAGATAATGCCCCAGGACATCAGGGACAGCAGCACCAGACCGGCCATCACCAGCTGCACTGGCAGGCTGGCGTGCATGATCAGGCTGAGGATGGAAATTTCCTGCACTCGTGGCTCCTTGCAGCGCTAGCGCAGTACGCGCCCGCTGTCGAGATCGATAATGGTGGAAGGCTTGCGGCGCTTGCCGATGCGGCCCTGGAGCGTGAGCACCTGTTCGCGGCCAAAAGCCTGGCGGCAGGCGCGCGCGGTTTTCAGCGACTTTTGCCCGGCACGGTTGGCCGAGGTGGACACCAGCGGCGAGCCCAGCGCCTGGCACAGTGCGGCGGCTTCGCCGTGGGCGCTAATGCGAACGGCAATTTTATCATGCCGCCCGCGCAGCAGCGTGGGCACGCGGCGCGATGCCGGCAATAAAAAGGTATAAGGGCCGGGCCAGTAGCGTTGCACGGTGGCCAGCTGCGCTGGCGTGAGCGGGCGGATAAGCGGGCGCAGCTGCTGCAGGTTGGCCGCAATCACGATCAGGCCTTTGTGCGTGGGGCGCGCCTTGATGGCCAGAATGCGGCGGATGGCGCGCACGTTGAACGGGTCACAGCCCAGGCCAAAGCAGGATTCGGTGGCGTAGGCCAGCACGCCACCGGCGCGAAAGCGGCCACGGGCGGCGTCGATCTGGGCCTGCGCCGGCAGGCGGGGAAACGGTTTTTTCACGGTCAGCGCTATGGAATTCGGTAAACGGACAGACCGGCCGCGCTGTGGCTTGGTTCCGTCTAGTCCTGATGATATCGGGCACTGATTTTAGCCACAGTGCCGTCTTTGCGCATCCGGTCTAGCGTGCTGTTGAGCAAGGCCACGGTGCGGTCATCCATGCGCGGGTGGCAGGCCAGGTACATGAAGGTGGTGTTGAAGGTGAGTACCGGGCGGATGTTGGCCGCTTTTTCGCGTGCTGCCAGCGTGGTACCACTGTATTTGCCGGTGGCCCAGAAGTCGATACGCCCGGCCACCAGCTTGCGCACGTTTTGCGCGTCGGTACTGGCCAGGTCTACCTCGAAGTTCTTGCTGATCAGGTACTGGGCGGTGGCGTCGCCGCTATAGCCGCCCAGGCGGTAGGGGCGCACGGATTCCAGTGTGGTGACCACGGTTTTGTTATCGCTGCGGGCAAACAGCACCCAAGGGTTTTCTACGATGGGGCCTATCCATTTGAGCTGGTGCTCGCGCTGCTCGGTACGGGTGGTGGAGTACACGCAGGCGCCAGGTTCCAGCACGGCGCGGTTAAAGGCGCGCACCCAGGGCAGCAGCTCGATATCGTGGCTGATACCGGCGCGCAGTAACAGCTGGTGCACGATCTCGGTAGACAAGCCGGTAATGCGCCCGCTGGCGTCGGCCATATTGAACGGCGGGTAGTCTTCGGTGAACAGTTTCAGGTGGGCCGGGTCGGCGGCCTGCGCCGGCGTCAGACTGAGGCAAGCGCTGAACAGGCTTACCGATAGAAAGTGCTTCATGGCGCATGCTCCTGAAACAAACATCCTGTTACCAGTGTAGGCGCTTCTGCCCGGGCGGCAGGTCGAGTTGCGATTTTTCTTTGGTGCACACCGGGCTGCGCTGCCAGGCACAGCAGCGGTCATAACGCGGGGGCTGGCGCAGCCAGTAGGCTACCCGGCACCAGCTGCGCTTTTCGCGGCGCCAGTATCGCCGCAAGCGTGCCCACCATCGGCCTGGAGCGGTGCTTTCCATGCTTTGCCTTTCACAAGATGCGATACGAGCAATCTAGCGTGCGAGGTAGCAAAAGCCTGGAAAATACAGCCGGTGCGCTGTTAAACAGGCATAAAAAAACGGCACCTTGCGGTGCCGTTGGCGCTGTCACTGGCTGCGCTTACTTGGCGCGATTCAGCGCCTTGCCACCGATATCGCGGCGCAGCTGCTTGCCGGCAAACGCGATCTGGTCGGCTACGGCGTAGGCTTTTTGCTGGGCCATCTTCACGTTGTCGCCCAGGCCTACCACGCACAGTACGCGGCCACCGTTGGTCACCAGCTGCTTGTCGGCATTGAACGTGCTGCCGGCGTGGAAGGTCATGGTGTCCTCGGTGTGTGCCGGGATACCGCTGATCAGGTCGCCCTTGCGCGGCGCTTCCGGGTAGCCATCGGCGGCCAGTACTACGCCCAGTGCCACACGGCGGTCCCAGTCGGCTTCTACCGTGTCCAGCTTGCCGTTCACGCCGGCTTCCAGCAGCACGGTGAAGTCGGACTTCAGGCGCGCCATGATGGGCTGGGTTTCCGGGTCGCCAAAGCGGCAGTTGAACTCGATGGTGAACGGGTTGCCGTCGGCATCGATCATCAGGCCGGCGTACAGAAAGCCGGTGTAGGTGTGGCCATCGGCTTTCATGCCACGCACGGTAGGCATGATGATTTCGCGCATCACGCGGGCGTGGATTTCCGGCGTTACCACCGGTGCCGGGCTGTAGGCGCCCATGCCGCCGGTGTTGGGGCCCATATCGCCGTCCAGCAGGCGTTTGTGGTCCTGGCTGGTGGCCATGGCCAGTACGTTGTCGCCGTCTACCATTACGATAAAGCTGGCTTCTTCGCCCTGCAGGAAGTCCTCGATCACCACGCGGGCACCCGCGTCGCCCATCTTGTTGCCTACCAGCATGTCGTCGATGGCGGCGTGCGCTTCGTCCAGCGTCATGGCCACCACCACGCCCTTGCCGGCGGCCAGGCCGTCGGCCTTGATCACGATCGGCGCACCCTTGCGGCCAACGTAGTCGTGGGCGGCGGCGGCGTCGCTGAAGGTTTCGTAGCCGGCAGTCGGGATGCCGTGGCGCTGCATGAAGGCTTTGGCAAAGTCCTTGGAGCTTTCCAGCTGCGCGGCGTACTGGGTGGGGCCGAAGATTTTCAGGCCGGCGGCACGGAAGGCATCTACCACGCCAGCGGCCAACGGGGCTTCGGGGCCGACTACGGTCAGCTCGATTTTTTCGTCACGGGCAAACGCCACCAGCTCGGGGATGGCGGTAATGGCCACATTGGTCAGATTCGGGTCCAGCTCGGTACCCGCATTACCCGGTGCCACATACACTTTGGACACGCGGCGGGATTGGGCAATGCGCCAGGCCAGTGCGTGTTCGCGGCCACCAGAGCCGATTACCAGGATTTTCATCTGCTTTCCTCAAACATGGGGGTAGTCGTGCGGCTGCCGCTGGCAGCGCGCAGGGTTAATAGTGAATGCGGCCAAACAGGAAAAACACATTACCGTTACCTTTGGGCCCCGGCATGAACGACGCCATCAGCGCACTCTTGCGGTACTGCAAGGACGCCAGCGGCAGCACCACCGGTACCGGTACGCCTTTCAGGGTGTCAGTGCGGCTGGTGAGGAAGGCGGTAAAACCACCGCCCACTTTCCACTCGCCCGCCACGGGCACCATTTTCTGGTAGGCGTAACCGGCCGTTGGCTCAACGTCTTTGTGCGAGTCCAGAAACGCCATGGCGTACACGCCGTGCCAGTCGCCGTCTTCGTCGTACAGGCTTTTGCCCACACCGCCGCCCCAGGCGCGCTCGTTGAACGATTTGATCTTCTCGGCGCTATACATGCTGCGCAGATGGTAGGCGTAGCCGGTGGCGTACACATCGGTTTCGCCTTCGTTCAGCACCTGGGTACTGCGGCGACAGCCTTTGTCCGGCCAGCTGTCACTGCTACCGCATTCCAGCGCCTGTGCTGATGCTGCCACCAGCAGCAGGCTGCTCAATACAAAACTGTTTTTTATCAAAACTACTGCCTCTACACGGTTGGCCGCAAGGACAGCGCGGCTAACCTTGCGGCAGAAAAGCTTAATGGCGGAAATGGCGTACGCCGGTGAGCACCATGGCAATGCCGTGCTCGTCGGCCGCGGCAAACACCTCGTCGTCACGCATGGAGCCACCCGGCTGGATGATGGCCTTGATGCCTTGCTCGGCGATCACATCGATACCGTCGCGGAACGGGAAGAAGGCATCGCTGGACGCCACGGCACCGTGCAGTGCCAGGCCGGCATCTTGCGCCTTGCGGGCGGCGATGCGGGTGGAGTCCACGCGGCTCATCTGGCCGGCGCCGATACCGGCGGTCTGGCCGTTTTTGCAGAACACGATGGCGTTGGATTTCACGTACTTGGCCACGCGCCAGGCAAACAGCAGGTCGGCCATTTCCTGTTCGGTCGGGGCACGCTTGGTCACCACGCGCAGCTCGTCCAGGCCCACGTTGCGGATATCCGGGGTTTGCACCAGCACACCACCGCCCACGCGCTTCAGCTCGAAGCGGTTAGCGCCATCGTGCAGCGGTACTTCCAGCACGCGCACGTTTTTCTTGGCGGCGATGATGGCTTTGGCTTCGTCGGTAAACGACGGCGCCATCAGCACTTCCAGGAACTGGCCGGTGACGGCTTCCACGGTTTCGGCATCCACCGGGCGGTTGAAGGCAATGATGCCGCCAAAGGCGCTGGTGGTATCCGTGGCGAAAGCCAGACGGTAAGCGGTCAGGGTGTCGGCAGCAATGGCCACGCCACACGGGTTGGCGTGTTTCACGATGACACAGGCCGGGGCGTCGAAGGTTTTCACGGCTTCCCAGGCGGCGTCGGCGTCGGCGATATTGTTGTACGACAGCTCTTTACCCTGCAGCTGGCGGTAGCCGGCGATGGTACCGGCAGCCGGGTCCAGGTCGCGGTAGAACGCGGCGGACTGGTGCGGGTTTTCGCCGTAGCGCATGTCTTGCACTTTCACGAACTGCACGTTCAGGCGGTTCGGGAAGGCGGCGCGGTCCGGTACGCCGGCGTCTACGCCGTCGGCCAGGCTGGTCAGGTAGTTGGAGATGGCACCGTCGTAGGCGGCGGTGTGGGTAAAGGCTTTCTTGCACAGGCTCAGGCGGGTGAGCTTGGACAGCTGGCCGGCGTTGGCCTGCATTTCGGCCACCAGCGCGCTGTAGTCTGCCGCGTCGGTGACGATAGCCACGTGCTGCCAGTTCTTGGCGGCGGAGCGCACCATGGTAGGGCCGCCGATATCGATGTTCTCGATGGCGTCTTCCAGCGGGCAGTCGGCCTTGGCGATGGTGGCTTCAAACGGGTAGAGGTTCACGCACACCAGGTCGATGTTGCCGATGCCGTGTTCTTGCATGGTGGCCACGTGTTCCGGCAGGTCGCGACGACCCAGAATGCCGCCGTGTACTTTCGGGTGCAGGGTTTTCACACGGCCATCGAGCATTTCCGGGAAGCCGGTGTAGTCGGATACGTCAATTACCGGCACGCCGGCATCGCGCAGCAGTTTGGAAGTACCGCCTGTGGACAGGATTTCTACACCGAAACCCGCCAGGGCACGGGCAAATTCCAGTACACCGGTTTTGTCGGAAACGCTGATCAGCGCACGTTCGATCTTGGTCATGGTTCTCTACCGCTAGTCTAAAAAACAGTGGCCAGGCTGTTGCCTTGCCGTGATAAATACTGGCCGTGCTGCTGCGCTGGCGTGTGCCTGCGCGGGCCGCGACGGCCTGGCTGGATGATCCCGTCCCCCGCCCCTGCCTTGCAGGGGAGTTAGCGGCAGTGCTGTGCACTGCCACGTGGTTTTATAGCGCCTGCCGCACGGGGCGGCTGGCTTCAGGCAAAACAAAAGCCACCCGCTTGCACGGGTGGCTTGGCTGTCAGATCAGGTCGTAGGCCTTCATCTTCTTGCGCAGGGTATTGCGGTTCAGCCCAAGCAGTTCGGCTGCGCGCGTCTGGTTACCCTGGGTATGGTTCAGCACGACTTCCAGAAGCGGTTTTTCAACACACGCCAGCACCATATCGTAAATGGCTGCGGGCGCTTCGCCGTCCAGATCGCGGAAGTACTGCTCCATGGCCAGGCGCACGCTCAGGGAAATATCGTCGTTGTTTTGCATGATGTTATTGTTGTCTTGGTGGTTATGCCAGCGCGTCGGCTTCGGCGCTGGTGCTACTGTCTGCGACGTATTGCAGCCGGTCCGAATGCCGGGCCAGGCTGTCAAAATACTGCGCTACGGCTTGCTGCTGCTCGGCCGTGGTTTCCAGCTGGTACATGGCCTGGCGGAATTCATTACTGCCGCGCAGCCCCTTGGTGTACCAGGCGATATGCTTGCGGGCGATACGGCTACCGCTGTATTCGCCATAAAAGTCGTACAGCTCAGCCAGATGCGCCTGCATGATGGCGCTGATCTCGGCGATACGCGGCGGCGGCAATAGCTCACCGGTGTCCAGATAATGCTGGATTTCGCGAAAGATCCACGGCCGACCCTGCGCCGCGCGGCCAATCATGATGGCGTCGGCCGCGGTGTAGTCCAGTACGTATTTGGCCTTCTGCGGGCTGTCGATATCGCCATTGGCGATCACCGGCATGCGCACCGCCTGCTTGACCGCGGCAATGGTGTCGTACTCGGCCGCGCCACGGTACATGTCTTCACGCGTGCGCCCGTGCAGGGCCAAGGCGGCAATGCCGGCATCTTCGGCCATGCGCGCTACCTGCAGCGCGGTTTTCACGTCCTGGCTCCAGCCGGTGCGGGTTTTCAGCGTCACCGGCACATCCACCGCCTTGACCACCGCTTCCAGGATGCGGCCAACGTTGTCCAGGTCGCGCAGCAGCGCGCTACCGGCGGCCACATTGCACACCTTTTTGGCAGGGCAGCCCATGTTGATGTCGATGATCTGCGCGCCGTGTTCCACGTTCAGGCGGGCGGCGTCGGCCAGCATCTGCGCATCGCCACCGGCAATCTGTACCACGATGGGCTCGACTTCGCCTTCGTGGTTGGCACGGCGCAGCGTCTTGGGCGTAGTCCACAGTGCCTTGTTGGCGGTAATCATTTCCGATACCGCCATGCCCGCGCCCAGCTTTTTGCACAGCATGCGGAACGGCCGGTCTGTCACGCCCGCCATGGGGGCGACGATCAGACGGTTTTTCAGAACGTAAGGGCCGATTTGCATCGCAAAAAGAAGGACATGGGGTGAAAAGGGTCGCCATTGTACTGCCTTTTACGCGGCGGGTAAAAAGCTTTTTGCCTATTTTTTGAGCAATGACAATAGCAGAAAGAAATGCCTGTCTGCGGCGCAAAGGGCGGGGCCGCACCACAGGGTGGCGGGCAAATGAAATGGGGGGTGGGAAGTTGGCCGATAAGCCGGGTTTTGTCGTTGGACAGTCATTCCTCTAGTCTTGCCGTTACCGACAAGCTCAAGCAACCTACCCGGGTACAGCGCGGGCCACGCCAATGTACCCCTATTTGGTCTTGCTCCGGATGGGGTTTAGCCTGCCGTGCGCATCGCTGCGTCCGCGGTGCGCTCTTACCGCACCTTTTCACCCTTGCCTGTGCTGCAGCCACCCTTGCGGGTCACTACGGCCATCGGCGGTTCAGCTCTCTGTTCCACTTTCCGTCGCCTCGCGGCGCCTGGCCGTTAGCCAGCATCCTGCCCTGCGGAGCCCGGACTTTCCTCCCCGTGCAAGCACGCGGCGACTGTCTGTCCAACTTCCCGGCGCGGATTGTACCGCAAACGCTGGCATAACGCCGCACGCACTGACAAATATCAATGTCTGGCCCGCCAGCATTTTTATAATGCAGCCTCCCCCGATTCGTACCAGGTGTCGCCGTGTCCCGTTTGCCCGACCAGACCCGCCTCGCCCGCCTGCAACTGGCGGGCATGCTGAGCCTGGTAATTACCGTCGTGGTCTTGCTGGCCAGCTACTTTTTTTACCAGCAATGGCAGGACTACCAAAGCAACCGCCAAGCCGTGCAACAGCAAACGCTGCAGCACGGCCAGACCTTTTTGCGCACCTGGGGTGACGACGCCATCATCACGCTGGATACGCTACACCACCAGACACAGACCCTGCTGCGCCAGCGTATCCAGGAACAAGTCGATCAGGCCCATGCCCTGGCCACCGCGCTGTACCAAACCCACGCCCATTCCGGCCAGCCCGAGCACCGCGCGCGGCGCGAAATCGTCGAAGCGCTGCGGCCGCTGCGCTACTTCCATGGCCGTGGCTACTTTTTTATCGACACCCTGCAAGGCGACTGCATCCTGCTGCCCACCAGCCCGGCGCTGGAAGGCACCTCGCTGCTGAATAACCGCGACGACGCCGGCACCTACATCATGCGCAGCCTGATCGCCGCCACGCACAATGCCCAGGGCGCCGGCTTTGCCAGCTACCGCTGGTACCGCCCCGGCGAAAAGCGCATGGCCGAAAAAGTGGCCTACGCACGGCGCTTCGCGCCGCTGGGCTGGGTGATCGGCGGCGGCGAGTACGTAGACAATGTCGCCATGGACCTGCAAAAGCAGGGCCTGGCGCTGCTGGCGCAAATGCGTACTGGCCAGCGCGGCGGCTTTATTGTACTGAACCGGCAAGGCCAGCAGCTGCAAGGCTTTCTGCCGGGCAACACCGCACTGGGAGCCAGCCTGCAGCAACGCCTGCAACATGCGCCGGTGGGTAGCTTTGTCGACTTTCACCTGCGAGGCGTGCAGTACACCGCCTACGTTGGCCGCATGGCAGCCTGGGGCTGGCGCGTGATCGCCGTGACCCCCACCAGCATGCTGCAGGGGGACGATGACAAGCTGCAGCAGCGCCTGGGCGAGCAGACCCGGGCCCGCGTGCTGGCCACGCTGGGTATCTTCCTGGCCGCCCTGCTGCTGGCGGTACTGTTCTCGCTGTATTTTTCGCGCTGGATGCGCCAGCTGGCCGATGGCTACCGCCAGCAGATAGAAAGCCGGCAAAACGCGCTGGAACAAAACGCCCGCGAAATCGAGCTGACCCGCTACATGAGCGACAGCGCCGCCGACATCATCGTGCTGCGCGACGCCCACGGGCAGGTGGCCTACCGCAACCAGCGCGCGCGCGAGTGCTTTGACGGCTGCCACCAGGACACCCTGCTGCAGCTGTTTGCCAGCGCCCTGCCAGATGGCGACAGCGCCGAGCTGCAGCTGATGTGCTGCCACGGGCCGGTGACGCTGGAAGTCAAACTCAGCACCGTGGACTACCAGGGCGAGCGCTACCGCTGCGCCACGGCGCGCGATATTGGCGCCCGTATCGAACAGGAACGCGAGCTGCGCCTGGCGTCCAAGGTGTTTGAAGCCAGCACCGAAGCCATCGTCATCACCGACCCCGCCAGCCGCATCGTGGCCGTGAACCAGGCCTTTACCGCCATCACCGGCTATAGCGAGGCCGAAGCGCTGGGCCAGACCCCTGCCCTGCTCAGCTCGGGCAAGCACGACGCCGACTTCTTCCACGACCTGTGGAACCACCTGGCGGCCCGTGGCCAGTGGGCGGGCGAGATCTGGAACCGGCGCAAAACGGGCGAAATCTACCCCGAGTGGCTCAGCATCAACGCCCTGCGCGATAGCCATGGCACGCTCACCAACTATATCGCGCTGTTTTCCGACATCAGCGAGCGCAAAGAGGCCGAAGCACGGGTGCAGCACCTGGCCGAATACGACTACCTGACCGATCTGCCCAACCGCCTGCTGCTGATGGACCGCCTGCAGCAATCGCTGCGCGTGGCAGAGCGCAGCCGCCACAAGGTAGCCGTGCTGTTCATGGACCTGGACCGATTCAAGAACATCAACGACACCCTGGGGCACGCCACCGGCGACACCCTGCTGCAGGAAGTGGCCCGGCGCACCCGCGCCGTCGTGCGCGACATGGACACCGTTGGCCGCACCGGCGGTGACGAGTTCGTGATGATCCTGCCCGAGCTGGCCGACAACGCCCAGGCCGCGCTGATCGCCGAACGCGTGCTGGACACCCTGCGCCAGCCCTTTGTGCTGGATGGCCACCAGCTGGTGATTACCGCCAGCATCGGCATGTCCATCAGCCCGGATGACGGCAAGGACGCCCAGCTGCTGCTGAAAAATGCCGACATGGCCATGTACGAAGCCAAAGCGCAGGGCCGCAACAACTACCGCTTCTTTACCGAACGCATGACCGCCGAGGTACGCCAGCGCCTGCTGCTGGAAAACCGCCTGCGCAGCGCCCTGGCGCGCCAGGAGCTGCACCTGATGCTGCAGCCCAAATACTGGGTAGAAGACCGCCGCCTGTCCGGCTTCGAGGCGCTGCTGCGCTGGACCGACGCCGACGGTGTGGCCACCTCGCCGGCCGAGTTCATTCCGGTAGCCGAAGAGTCCGGCCTGATCGTGGAAATAGGCAGCTGGGTGCTGCATCAGGCTTGCCAGCTGGCCGCTGCCTGGCCACAGCAAGGGACGCCGCTGACCATGGCGGTCAACGTCTCGCCGCGGCAGCTACTGCAGCCGGGCTTTGCCGAGCTGGTGGCCGCCACCCTGCGCGATACCGGGCTGGCACCGGCGCAGCTGGAAATCGAAGTGACCGAAAGCGCGCTACTGGAGCGCACCGGCACGGTAAAAGCGGCGCTGGACGGCCTGAAAGCGCTGGGCGTACGCCTGGCGGTAGATGACTTCGGCACCGGCTACTCCAGCCTGGCCTATCTGAAAGACTTTGCGCCGGACACGGTAAAAATCGACCGCTGTTTTGTCACCGACCTGCAAAACCGCCACGACAACGCCGCCATCGTGCTGGCCATCATCACCCTGGCCAAGAGCCTGAAGATGGAAGCGCTGGCGGAAGGGGTGGAAACCGAAGAAGAGTTGGCCGCACTGGCGCGGCTAGGCTGCGAGGCGGTGCAAGGCTACCTCACCGGCCGGCCGCTGGCGCTGGACGCGGCGGCCGCGCTGGTGGCGGCCAACCTTGCGCCGTAATGCAGCCTGACAGCGCTACCGGCCTGGCACAGCCCGGTAGCGCTAGTGGCCGCTAGGGCCAGTTAACGCTATTTTTGATGCGGCGGCGCTTGGCAGCACCCTAATCAAAGCGCAGGGTATAGCGCAGCTCGGACGACACCTCGTACCCCACGCGCCCCACCAGCGACAGCTTCTGCGACAGCTGGTAGTTCAGGCGGATGGCTTGCTCGGCGCTGCGCAGGCCGTACTCGTAGCCCACATACAGCTCGCGCGTGAGCTGCTTGCCCAGCACCACCACCTGCTCGGCCGGGCTCACCGTGCCGCTGGCGCTGGTGGTTTCGGCGCGTGACTGTACGCCCACATCATCAAACAGCCCTACTTTGTCATTCACCATGCCGGCCAGCAGGCCACCGGCCGAGGCGCCGGCAATATCGCTGTCGCGCTCGTCACTGGTGGCGGCGCGGTTCAGGATCAGCCAGGACAGCTTGTCTTTTTCCGACATGGCTTCGTCGGCCACCAGCTTCACCGTGGGGGTGAGTACCGAGCCGGTAATTTCCACCCCGGCACCCACCTGCGACATGCGGCGCTTGGCGCGGATATCCAGCGACGGGTTGTCCAGCGGGCCGGTAAAACTCACCACGCCACGGTTGATGTCCAGGTCCTGGCCGTAGGCCTTGAACCGGCCCTTGTCCACGCGTATCTGGCCGCGCGCCTGCAGCTGGCCACCAGGCTGGGCCAGCAGGCGGATGTCGCCCCCCAGCCAGGCATCCAGGCCGTTACCAGCAAAGCGTACGTCGTCCGACAGCGTGACGGTGATATCCAGCCCCAGCGGCAGCGTTTTGCCGCCCTCGTCTACCGTGCGCCCCACCACGTACACATCGGACGACAGCTTGGGGCCGCCCAGCTTGGGCAGGTCGAAGCGGCCATGATCGACGGTAAAGTTGCCGCGCACCATGGCACGACCCTGTTCGATGCTGATCTTGCTGCTACCCGACACCAGCAGGCGCCGCCCCGGGCGGTCCAGCACGGCAAAACGTTTCAGCGTCAGCGTCACTGCGGCCAGCGGGATGTCGCCATCCAGCGAGAGCTGGCCGTTGGCGCCAATCTCGCCGTCTTTGCCGAACTGCAGGGTGTCGATCTGCAGGCTACGCCCCAATAGCCGCGCCGCCAGCACGCCGTGCTCCAGGCGAATACCATTGCGCCGCTCGATAAATCGCAGGCCCTGGCCGCTCAGCGTACCGCCCAGCTGCGGCGTCAGGAGCGGGCCCGTCAGCGTCAGGTTGGCCGCCAGGCTGCCATCCAGCTCGGTACCGGCCGGCATGCGGCTTTGCAGTACCGCCAGGGCAGGCACGGCGGCGTTCAGGCGGCCGTTGATGCTGGCGTTGTCCAGATTGGTGCTGCCTGCGGGCAGGTTGATGGTACCCTCGCCCGCCACGCGGCCAAAACGGGTATCCAGCTGCAGGCTGAAGGGGGCGTTTTCGCCCAGGCCCAGCTGCAGCGTGGCGCGGCTCAGGCCCAGGCTTTGCGCCGGGTGGCCGCCCTGCGCCGGCAGGGTCAGGTCGCCGCTCAGGCGCTGCAGCGCGATCTTGCCCTGCGGCAGGCCGTGCTGGCCGGCCAGCGACCATTGCCCGGCCAGTACCAGGTCTTGCGGCACAGGCGGCGTCCACCACGGGGCAAGCGCTGACAGCGCCAGCGCATTGACCTGGCCCTGGCTACGCCAGCCACCAGCCTGCTGCCAGCTGGTTTCGCCCAGCTGCCAGCTGCTACCCAGTGCCTGCCAGCGGCTAGGCGCCAGCGTCATACTGTCTTGCGCCAGCTGTAGCGCAGCCGGTGCAGCCAGCCGCAGCGGCACGGCCCCATCGGCTTGCAGGCTGGCCAACGTGCCGCGCCAGCGCAGGGTGTGGGTATCCAGCCCGCCTTGCAGCGCGAGGTTCAGCGTTTGCGGCTTGCCTTGCAGCTGGCCACGCAAGGCCAGGCTAAGCTGGTGCGCGGCGCGAACGCCGCTCGTGTTCAGGCTAAGGTCGTCCAGGCGCTGGCCAGCGGCTTGCAGGCCGCGCCCTTGCAGCATCAGGCGGAAGGGGCTGTCCTCGGCGGTGCCGCTGCGGCCGTCTGCTGTCAGACTGGCCAGCTCGATGCCACCAGGCAGCTGTAGCTTACTGGCTTGCACCTGGGCGCTGATATCCGGGCGCGCCGGGGTGCCAGCCAGCGCCAGCTGGGCGTGAAGCTCGCCGGCAAAGGCCGGGCCCAGCGGGCTGAGGTCGGGTGCGGCCAACTGCAGCTTCAGCGTGTCGCCAGCCGCGCCGTAAGCGCCCTGCGCCTGCAGGCGGTTGCGGCCCAGGCTCAGGTCGGCGTTCACCGCACTGACTCGCTGCGCTTGCCATGTCAGCGCCAGCTGGCCGCCCAGCGCGGCACCACCCAGCTGGCTGGGGGCAAA
Source organism: Neisseriaceae bacterium (assembly GCA_027489245.1). GTDB lineage: Bacteria > Pseudomonadota > Gammaproteobacteria > Burkholderiales > Chromobacteriaceae > Vogesella. The sequence goes on from JAIYAC010000016.1 coordinate 186,952, forward strand.
CTTCAGCGACACATCGCCCTGCGGCCGGCTGGCCAGGCGGGCCGTGGCCAGCAGCTGGCCGTTGATATTGCCACGCGGCAGGCGGGTATCCAGCAGGCCGGGGTCGAAGCTGACAAAGCGGCCGTCAAAACCCAGCGCCTTGTCGTCGATCAGGTATTGCCCCTTGCCCTGGAAACGGCCCACCCCGGTGCGCAGCAGCAGGTCGTCCAGCGTGACGCGGCGCGGTTTGTCGGCCAGGGCCACGCGACTTTCCACCGCCAGCTTGCCGCTGGCCAGCTTCAGTGCCAGCGTCGGTAGCTGCGGGCTGCCGCTGATCCCTACCGTACCGGAGACCTTGTGCGCCGGCAGGCTGCTATCCACCGCCTGGCTATCCAGCCCGGTCAGGCCCAGCTGCAACGCCAGCGCCGTGGCACTGGCCTGGCCGCGCAATGTGGCCTGGCCACCGGCCAGCTGCGCCGTCAGGCCGGGCAGCAGCAGAGTGTCTTTATGAATACGGAAATCGCCCCACAGCAGCGACAGCGGCAGGCGCTTGGCCGATAGGGCGCCCGGCTGGCTATTCACCAGGCTGAGGCCACCGACTACGGTGTCGGCATCCTGCGGGGTGAGCTGTACCGACAGCGCCAGCGCGGCCTGCGGCCAGGCGGGCTGGAAGGCTTGCGGGTTGATGCCGCCGACGCGCAGATCCAGCTGGCGCAGGCGACGCAGCGGGGTCACGTCAAACGGCGCCAGCTTGCCGTTCAGCGCAATCAGCAGGCCGCGCGCGGTCACCTCGCCCTGCAGCTGCGGCAGCAGCAGGCTACCGCTCATGCCCAGCTGGCCTTGTGTGGCCACGCCTTCGAGCTGGCCTTGGTAATGTACCTTGCCCTGCAGCGCAAAGGGCGAAGCGTCGCCCAGCGCCAGCTGCCCGCCCAGTGCGCCCCAGGGGGTACCCAGCTGCGCCAGCCGCAGCTGGTGCTGCGCATCCTGGTAGCGGTAGCTGGCCTGCAGGCCGTGTAGCTGCAGCTTTTGCGCCGGCAGCTGCAGCTGCGCCAGGCTCAGGCTATCCAGCCGGATGGTCAGCGGCAGGCTCAGGTCCGCCGGCGGCTGTGCCGGCTTGGGCTGCGGGTCGGGGCGGCTTTGCCAGCTGACCGTGCCGAGCGCCAGCTGGCGGATATGCAGCTGGCGCTGCCACAGCGCCTGCGGCTGCCAGTCCAGCGCCAGCCGGCTGATGCCAAGCTGGCTATCGGGGGTGGTCCAGCGCAGGTCTTGCAGGGTAAAGCCCTGCCACAGCGTGCCTTGCACGCGGCCAACCTGCAGCTGCCCGGCGCTAAGCTGACCAGCCCAGTGCCAGAGGGTGGCAAAGCCGGCCGGGGTAGCGGTAAACCACCAGCCGCTGGCGCCCAGCAGCAGGATCGGCAGCAAGCAAAGCAGCCAGAACAGGCGCCCCAGCAGGCGGCGGCGCGGCAGCGCCGGCATGGTGTCTTCTGGCGGCGTATCGGGGGTGGGGTGTTGCGGGTTCAAAATGCCAATCCCAGGTTCAGGTTCCAGCGCCAGCGGTGGTCGCGTTCGCCGCGGGCGATATCAAAAGCCAGCGGTGCAATGGGGGTCAGCCAGCGCGCACCGGCGCCCCAGCCCTTGGCGACGCGCACGTCCTGCCAGCTGTTGGCCGCATCGCCGGCGTCGTAAAACAGGGCGGCACGCCAATCGCGCGTGACGGCGTACTGGTATTCCACGCTGGCGGTGGCCATGACGCGCCCGCCGGTGATGGTGCCGCTGTTATCGTCCACGCCCAGGCTCTGGTAGTTGTAGCCGCGCACGCTGTTCACACCACCGGCCTTGAACAGGCGCGAGGCGGGTACTTCGGTGCTGTCTTGCGCCCAGACCTGGCCGGCTTCTACGCGGGTCACCAGCGTGCTGCGGGTCAGAAAGGTAGGCGTCCAGTAGTTGGACAGCCGCAGGTAGCCGCGGCTAAAGCGGGTATCGCTGGCCACATTGCCTACCGTGGTGGCAGCCTGCGCTTCTATCATGTAGCCGCGCCCGGGGCGCAGGGCGTTGTCGATGGCGCGCTGCGTCCAGCCATACGACACGACAATGGCACGGTTATCACGGGTAATGGTACTGGCCAGCACCTCTTTTTCTACCAGGTACTCCAGCCCCAGGCGCGACTCGATGTTGCCGACCTGGCGAATACGGAACACGCCGGCTTCGTTGGTATCGGTCACGGTATTGTCGGCTTCGGTGTGGCGGCGGCTCAGGTTGATGGCGTGGGAGTAGCCGCTACCGGTGCGCGGAAAACCCAGGCCCAGGTCCAGGCGCTGACGGCTTTTTTTCCAGTCGTACACCACCGAGCCGGTATAGCCGCGCTTGAAAATATTGTAATGCTCGTAGCCCAGGCGCACGCCGGCACCATCGCCGGTGCTGTAGTTCAAGCCGGTATCCAGCTTTTGCCGCTGCATTTCGGTGACGCTCACCTGCACCGGCACGCGGTCGTCCTGCCGCGCTTCCCACAACGGCGCCACCACCACATTGCTGTAGTGGCTGTCGCGCTCCAGGCTGGCCTGGTAGTCCAGAATGTCGGCCTGTTTGTAGGGGCCGCCTTCGCGAAAGTTGGCCTGGCCGCGTATCACCTGCTCGGGGTAACGCTGTGCGCCCAGGATCTGCAGCGGGCCGTAGCTGATGCGCGGGCCGCTATCTACCACCACGTTCAGCTCGGCACTGTGCTTGGCGGGGTCGATGTCGGCGCGGGCGCTGGTAATCTGTGCCAGCGGAAAACGCTCCAGCAGCAGCGGGCGCAGCACGCCTTTCTTGCTGCTGTCCCAGTCGTCCTGGCGGAACTGGCCGCCAATGGGCAGCACCCACTCGGCCAGCGCGGTACTGATGAAGCGCCCGTAGTCTGGCTCCTGCCGCACCGGGCCTTGCAGGGTGACGTTCACGTCGTACACCATCACCGGCTCGCCCGGCTCCAGCTGCACACGCACGGTATTCCCCTCGCGCTGCACGGTCACGTTGGCCGCAAAGTAGCCTTCGGTTTCCAGCAGCTTTTTCACCTCGTCCGGCGTGCTGGCCATCATGGCCTGCAGGTCGCTTTCCTGCAGCGCCTCGTCCTCGCGCAATTGCGTTAAATCCAGGTTGTTTTGCAGCAGGGTTTTCAGGCTGTCCGGCGCAATGATCTCTACCTGATAATCCAGCGCGGACCAGGCAGAGGGGGAAAACAAGGCAAGCAATAGCAGGGCGCGGCGCATGATGACAGACGGGGGGTGGGCAGGACGCTCCATGTTAGAGCAGATGGCAGTTAAAACAAAACTACCGGCCCGGCGATATTGCCATATCGGCAATTTTCGATAATTTACAATTGGCTTTTCGGCGATAAACTGCGCACCCGATCACAAAAGCCCCCAGACCATGGCAAAGGAGCCCTATGTCTACCCTGCTATCACGCGTGGCCCTGATGGTGCGCGACTACGATGAGGCCATTGCCTGGTTTACCGGCAAGCTCGGCTTTCACCTGCTGGAAGATACCCCGCAAGGCAACAAGCGCTGGGTGGTGGTAGCCCCGCCTGGCGGCAGCTGTGCGCTGCTGCTGGCCCGGGCGGCCAACCCCGGGCAAGCCGGCTTTATCGGCAACCAGGCTGGCGGACGGGTGTGGCTGTTTCTGGAAAGCAACGATTTCTGGCAGGACTACCAGCGCATGTTGGCCGCAGGGGTACGTTTTTGCGAAACCCCGCGCACGGAAGACTACGGCACAGTAGCGGTGTTCGAAGACCTGTACGGCAACCGCTGGGACTTACTGCAGCTGCACGGCACACCCGCCACACCCGCACCCTGAACAAGCCGGAACCGCTACTCAGCTCGCTCAGTGCGCGGGGCGGACGTTGGCCGCATCCCCCAAAACAAAGCCCGACGGGGCATCAGCCACGCCGGGCGCTTGTACCATACGGCATCAGTCCAGCAGGTTGGCCGGGATATTGCCGCCGTTGGCAGCCAGCTTCTGCAGCACGCTTTTGTGCAGCCAGGTATTCATCTGGGCGGAATCTGCCAGCTTGTCGGCCGGGCAGCCCAGCTCCTGTGCCAGCGCCTTGCGCTCGGCCAGGCTGCTATCCAGCCCCAGCAGCTTGAGCAGGTCCACAATCGACGTTTGCCAGTTCAGCGGCTCGGCGTGGCTGGCGGCGCGGGCAGACAGCTGCGCCACCACATCGATCACGGTAATGGCCGTAACGGGTGGTGCGGCCACGACCGCAGCGGGGGCGGTGGCGGCGGCAGCCACCGGGGCGAGGGCCGCTGCTGGCTTGGCCGCAGGGGCGGGCGCCGGGGCGGCGGGTTTGTCGTCCCCCATGCCCAGTGTGGACATGATCTTGCCAAAAATGCTCATGGTGTTTCCTTCCGGTGTTGAAGAAAGCCTGGCCTGCACGGGCGCGTGCCCGACAGACCCGTGTGGCCCGCACTGCGCGCCACATCGCAGTGCAGCATCACCAAAGCCCTGCCTGGCAGCAAGCCGCCACGCCATAGAACACCAAACGCATGGCCCGCGCAGGCCTGACAAGGCGCTGCATAAGCCGCCACGACAAGCGCCGCCACACAGCACGCCATACTGCATGCCATCGGGCTTGAATGTGGCAAGAACGGTCAGTGCGTGCGACCGGCTAGCGTTGATAGCGCAGCGCTTGCCCTTCCAGCTCCATAATCAGCGCGTCCCCCTCCACCCGCAGGGTGGCCTGGCGAAATGCCTGCGGTAGCACATACGCCGTGTCGTCTACCGCAAAGGCCGCAATACGCGCGCTACTGCGTGCAGGCGGCAGCGCCAGCCACTGCGGTGCCGCCTGGCTACCGGCACGGCGCAGCCCTACCCGCACCCAGCTGTCGCCCGCGGGCGCGGCCACTTGTGCGTCGCCGTTGCGGTCGGTCACGGCTTGCAGCGCCTGGCCGCTTTGGCCAACAAAGTGCACCTCTACCCCGCTCATCGGCCCCACGTTCGGCATGCCTACAATGGCTACCCAGCGGCCGTCTGCCGGGGGTTTGCGTATGTTCAACTCGTCTTCACGGAACACGCGGTAAACCGGCTCCGCCTCTGGCGGGCTGGTACGCAGCTGCACCTTGTCGCCCTGGCGCTGCCAGCGCCCTTGGGCAAAACGGTCTACTGCCCCGTAGCTGATCATCCACTGGAACGCGCCATCCGGCCGAAGCAGCAACTCGGAGCCTACCTCGCGCACGCCGCTCAGGTAGTAATGCCCCGCTACCTCACCTGCCTGTGCGGTAGCAGCCAGTACCAGCAACGCCGCGCCAAACCATTTTTTCATGTGTGTCTCCTATGTTTGCCACGGATTATGCCAATAAATTGGCAGCGCTGCGGCCAACATTCTGCAACACTTGAAACTGTGGTGCCCGCACCGATATGCATGGCAAACCGTTTCCGGAGCCACATCATGACCACTGCCCTGCACCTGGTATGCCCGCACTGCCACGCCATCAACCGGCTGCCCGCCACCCGCCTGGGCGAAGCCCCCAACTGCGGCCAATGCCACCAGCCGCTGCTACACGGCCAGCCCGTGGCACTGAACGTGGATCACGCCGAACGCCACCTCACGCGCAACGACATACCGGTGGTGGTGGATTTCTGGGCACCATGGTGCGGCCCCTGCCAGATGATGGGCCCGGCCTTTGCCCAGGCCGCCGCCGCCATGCCACAGGTGCGCTTTGCCAAGATCGACACGCAGACGGAAACCACGCTGGGGCAGCGTTTCAACATCCGCAGCATCCCCACGCTGGTCCTGTTTGTGAATGGCCAGGAGGTACAACGCCAGGCCGGCGCGATGGATGCGGCCAACATCCAGCGCTGGGTACAGGCCGGGCTGAGACACGCCCGCTAAAGGCGGCACGTTACCGCCACAAAGCTTGGCCGCAGGCCGGTGGCCTGCGGCCTGCGGCCATGCCGCAAGGGCTAGCTAGCCTGGCTTTCGTGCTGCGCGCGCAGTGCAGCCTCCATACGCCGGTCCGGCAGCAGCCACATCAGCGATACGCCGGCAAAGACGGCGCAGCCCAGCATGGGCTGCAGCCAGGCCGCCGCGGCGATGCCTACCCCGTACAACAGCAACGACAGCTTGCCTTTCACATCCCGCCCCAGCGCAATAGCCATCGGGCTATGCGGCCCATGCAGGCGGGCCAGCACGCTCTGCAGCACAAAATAGGCTAGCGCACACACCATCAGATTCAGGCCGTACAGGATGGTAGGCAGGCGGGCAAAGTGGTTTTCGCCCATCCAGCCGGTAGTGAATGGCATCAGCGATAGCCAGAACAGCAGATGCAGGTTGGCCCACATGGTGGCGCCGTTAATGCGGCGCGAGGCCTGGATCAGGTGATGGTGATTGTTCCAGTAGGTACCGACATACAAAAAGCTCAGGACATAGCTGAGGAACACCGGCCACAAGCTGGCCAGGGCAGCCCAGTTATCGCCATGCGGCACCTTCATTTCCAGCACCATGATGGTAATGATGATGGCGATCACGCCATCGCTGAAAGCTTCCAGGCGGTTTTTTTCCATACCGGCCTACCCTTTTTTGTCTGATAAGGCCGGTTTGCGATGCAGATAGCCGGGCTGCTCGGCCTGGCTAATCAGAAAGCGTGCTACCGCATGGCGGCTCACGGCGCCCACGCGCATGCCACGGTGGTAATCGGCCTGCACCAGCGGCAGGCCCGGGCTGTCGGCATCGCGCAGCAGCCCAGGGCGTACCAGCGACCAGCTCAGCGCACTGGCTTGCACCATGTCTTCCAGACGCGTTTTATCGGCGTAGACCTCGCGCAGAAACAGGCGGAATAACAACCGCGCCAGCCAGCCCTGATAGGCCGCGCTATCGCCCGCGCCAAAACCGGTCAGAATCTGTACTGGCGTACTGCCCAGCTGCGGCTGCAAGGCCAGCAGCGCCTGGCCAAAATCGCTGTACAGCGTGGTAGGGCGTCTATCCATACCCGTGCCCAGCGCCACAACCACCGCATCGGCCCCCTGTATGGCACGCGCCAGGTCGGTGCTGCTGGTGGCGCTACCCTGCACAATCTGCAATGCCGGGTGCGCCGGCAGGCTGGCGATACCGCGCGACAGGCTGATGACCCGGTGCCCGCGCGCCAGCGCCTCGTTGACACACAGCAGGCCCACACCTGCCGATGCGCCGATAATGCTGATGGTTTTGCTCATTCCCGCTCCCCTTCGAATGGCTGCGCTGCCCAAGCAGGCCGCGCCATGTGCCTTGGCACCGACAAACCCTGTTTCCAGTTGAAACAGTGCTTAAATCATGTGACAGACTGGCGCTATGCTGAAGCCACACTCACGCACTTCACCATGCCGAAAATGGAACAACTCCTGCACGCACTGCCCGATATGGCGCTATTTGTCGAAGTGGCGCGCACCGGTAGCTTTCGCCAGGCCGCCGCCCGGCTACAGCTGCCGCCATCCACCCTGTCGCGGCGCATCGCGGCCATGGAAGCACGGCTGGGCGTCAAGCTGCTGCTACGCACCACACGCAGCGTCGGCCTGACCCCGGCCGCGCAACCCTTTTATGCACAATGTCTGGAAGTACTGGACGCCGCGCAGCGCGCACAAGCCCTGCTCGCAGACAGCGGCCAACCCCGCCAGTTACGCATCGCCATGCCGGTAGACCTGGGGGTGGATGTGCTAGGGACCATCATTGCCGACTTTGCCGCCACGCGCCCCGGCTTGCAGATAGACATGGCGCTGGGCAGCCGCGCGGTAGACCTGCTACGCGAACCGGTCGACCTGGCGTTTCGTATCGGCCAGCCGCTGGACGAGCGCATCGTGGCGCGCAAGCTGGCCGACATTCATAGCGGGCTCTACGCCAGCCCGGGCTTTATGGCACAGCACGGCCCGATACGGCAGCCCGCGCAGCTTGCCGGGCTGCCCTGCCTGGACTTGCGGACGGCGCTGGGCAGCATGCCGTGGCAGATTGGCGAGCAGGCCTGGCCCGGCGCCCCCGGCCCGTGTCGCCTTGCGGCCAACAATGTCGCCCTGCTATGCCGGCTGGCCGAGGCCGGCCACGGCATCGCCCTGCTACCGCAACATGTCGCCAGGCCACGGGTGGCGCAGCAGCAGCTGGTACGCCTGCTGCCCCAGGCCAGCACCCCGGTATGGCCGCTGTACGCCGCCAGTGCCGGCCGCCAGCTGCCACCGCTGGTGCAGGCGCTGATCAGCCATGTGCGCGACCGGCTGGACCGGCCCTACCTGGCACCGCAAACAGCCAGCGCGCCGCGGCCAACGTCAGCCTGATGCGCTGTGGCCTCTGCCGTTTATCCTGCCCCCATGAATGCCCACTCTGCGCTGAAACACCTGTTGACCTGCGTGCTGCGGCCGGCCCTGGCCGCCTGCCAGAGCCTGCCAGACCTGGCCATGCGCACCGATACCGCACAACAACTTGCCAAGGTCAAAGGCTGGCACGCCACCCCGCAGTGGCATCTGGTGGGGCAGCAGGATGAGGTGGTGCCCGCGCAGATTGCCCGGGCCTTCGCCCAACGGGCGCCCGCCAGGCAGCAATCCATCATGGTGATACCCGGCGCTGATCACACCTGCTGCTGGGCCGAACACTGGCCGGCACTGTGGCGGAGCCTGCCATTCAGCACCCTGCACAGCCCACCCTGACAAACACCCGCAGCACAGCCCGCCCCCATGCAAAAAGGGCAAGCCCGTAGGCTTGCCCTTGTTACGTTGCCGTGCGGCCAACGTTGGCCGCAGGCGCGGTGCTTACTTCTTGCGTTGGGGCGGCAGGTCGGTGCAGCTGCCGTGTGCCACTTCGGCGGCCATGCCGATGCTCTCGCCCAGGGTCGGGTGAGCATGGATGGTCTTGCCGATGTCGGTGGCGTCGCAGCCCATTTCGATCGCCAGGCAGATTTCGCCCAGCATGTCGCCGGCGTGGGTACCCACGATGGCGCCGCCGATCACCTGATGGGTCTCGGCATCGAAAATCAGCTTGGTGAAGCCTTCGTCGCGGCCGTTGGCGATGGCGCGGCCGGAGGCAGCCCACGGGAACACCGCTTTTTCGATCTTGATGCCGTCACGCTTGGCGCTCTCTTCGGTCACGCCTACCCACGCTACTTCCGGGTCGGTGTACGCCACGCCCGGAATCACGCGGGCGTCGAAGTAGGCTTTGTGGCCGGCGCAGTTTTCCGCTGCCACGTGTGCCTCGTGCACCGCTTTGTGTGCCAGCATCGGCTGGCCAACGATGTCGCCGATGGCGTAGATGTGCGGCACGTTGGTGCGTTGCTGCTTGTCCACTTCGATAAAGCCACGGTCGGTCACGGCGATACCGGCGTTTTCCGCAGCGATCAGCTTGCCGTTCGGCGCGCGGCCGGCGGCGACCAGTACCAGGTCGTAACGCTGCGGCTCGGCAGGGGCTTTCGCACCTTCAAACGTCACATAGATGCCGTCTTCCTTGGCTTCTACCGCCACGGTTTTGGTGCCGGTCATGATGTTGTCGAAGCGATGGGCGTTGTACTTTTCCCATACCTTCACCAGATCACGGTCCGGGCCTTGCATCAGGCCGTCCATCATTTCCACCACGTCCAGGCGCGCGCCCAGGGTGGAGTACACGGTGCCCATTTCCAGGCCGATGATGCCGCCACCGATCACCAGCATTTTGCCAGGCACGGTTTTCAGCTCCAGCGCGCCAGTGGAGTCCACAATGCGCGGGTCTTGCGGGATGAACGGCAGGTTCACCACGCGGCTACCGGCGGCGATGATGGCGTTCTTGAACTTGATCACCTGCTTGGCACCGGTTTTGTCTTGGCCGTTGCCCTCGGTGGTTTCCACCTGCAGGTGGTACGGGTCCAGGAACTGGCCGACACCGCGCACGACTTGCACCTTGCGTGCCTTGGCCATGCCAGCCAGGCCACCGGTGAGTTTGCCGATGACTTTTTCCTTGTAGCCACGCAGCATGTCGATGTCGATTTCCGGCGCGGCAAACTTGATGCCGTTGGCGGCCAGGTGTTTCACCTCGTCGATCACCGCGGCGTTGTGCAGCAGCGCTTTGGACGGGATGCAGCCCACGTTCAGGCACACGCCGCCCAGGGTGGCGTAGCGCTCTACCAGCACCACTTTCAGACCCAGGTCGGCTGCGCGGAAGGCGGCGGAGTAGCCGCCAGGGCCGGCGCCCAGCACCAGGACGTCGCACTCGATGTCGGCAGCGCCGGCATGGCTGGCGGCCACCGGGGCCGCCACGGGTGCGGCAGCAGGGGCGGCGGCAGGCGCAGCAGCTGCCGGAGCAGCCGCTGGCGCAGGGTTGGCCGCAGCGGCGGCACCGGCAGCTTCGATGATGACAATCACGTCACCTTCAGAAATCTTGCCGCCCACGGCGGTACGCACTTCTTTCACCACGCCGGCTTGTTCGGCCGGTACTTCCATGGTGGCTTTGTCGGTTTCCAGCGTGATCAGGCTGTCGTCTTTGGCAACGGTGTCGCCTACTTTCACGAACACTTCGATCACGTCCACATTGCTGTGGCCGCCGATGTCCGGCACTTTCAGTTCAATCAGATTGCTCATGGTTTTCCATCCGCAATGGCGGGCAGGCTGGCCGCGGCCAACCTGCGCCAGGCATGATTACAGGATCAGGCGACGTACGTCGGACAGCAGCTTGCCCAGATACACGGTGAAGCGGGCCGCAGCGGCACCGTCGATCACGCGGTGGTCGAAGGACAGGCTCAGCGGGCACATCAGGCGCGGGGCGAACTCTTTACCGTTCCATACCGGCTTGATCTGCGATTTGCACACACCCAGGATGGCCACTTCCGGCGCATTCACGATCGGGGTGAAGCTGGTGCCGCCAATGCCGCCCAAGGACGAGATGGTGAAGGTAGCGCCTTGCATATCGGTAGGCTTCAGCTTGCCGTCGCGCGCCAGCGCGGACAGCTCGGTGAGTTCCTTGGCGATCTGCTTGATGCCCTTCTGGTCCACGTTCTTGATTACCGGTACTACCAGGCCGTTCGGCGTGTCGGCAGCAAAGCCGATGTGGTAGTACTGTTTGAGCACCAGGTTGTCGCCATCCAGCGAGCTATTGAAGGCAGGGAAAGCCTTCAGCGCTTCGGCGGCGGCCTTGATGATGAAGGCCAGCGGGCTGATCTTCAGGCCGGATTTTTCCCACTCTTTGCCGATGGTCTTGCGGAAGTCTTCCAGCTCGGTGATGTCGCACTCGTCGTTGAACGTCACGTGCGGGATCATTACCCAGTTGCGGCTGAGGTTGGCACCAGAGATTTTCTGGATGCGCGACAGCGGCTTGGTTTCGATCGGGCCGAACTTGGCAAAGTCCACTTTCGGCCATGGCAGCAGGTCCAGACCCACGCCACTGCCAGCCGGTGCGGCCGCTACCGGTGCCAGCGCAGCCGGGTTCTGCAGCACGGCTTTCACGAAGCCCTTCACGTCGTCTTCGACGATACGGCCTTTGCGGCCGGAGCCCTTCACTTTGGACAGATCCACGCCCAGCTCGCGGGCCAGCTTGCGTACCGACGGGCCAGCGTGCGACTTGGCAAAACCGGCTTCGTTGAACGCGGCGGCCACCGCAGCAGCCACCGGGGCCACCACGGGTGCAGCAGCAGGGGCAGCGACGGCGGTTGGCGCGGCAGCCGGTGCCGGAGCAGCCACGGGCGCAGGGGCGGCAGCCGCCGGGGCAGCAGCGGCGCCAGCGCCTTCTACCACCACGATCAGGTCGCCTTCGCTGGCCTTGTCGCCGACTTTTACTTTCACTTCTACCACGCGGCCAGCGGCGGTCGCCGGCACTTCCATGGTGGCTTTGTCGGTTTCCAGGGTGATCAGGCTGTCGTCTACCTTGATCTCGTCACCCACTTTGACCGATACCTCGATCACGTCCACACCGCTGTGGCCGCCGATATCCGGAATACGGATCTCGCTGCGGCCAACGTTGGCCGCAGCGGCCGGGGCAGCGGCGGGTGCCGCCACCGGAGCCGGTGCCGCCGCCACGGGGGCAGCCACGGCAGCAGCCGGGGCCGGTGCCGCTGCGCTGGCGCCCACTTCGATAATGGCGATCACGTCGCCTTCGGAAATCTTGCCACCCAGTACGGCGCGCACTTCTTTCACCACGCCGGCGGTCTCGGCCGGTACTTCCATGGTGGCTTTGTCGGTTTCCAGCGTGATCAGGCTGTCGTCTACAGCAACGGTCTGGCCTGGCTGGATGAATACTTCGATCACGTCTACATTGCTGTGCCCGCCAATGTCGGGCACTTTCAGTTCGATCAGATTGCTCATGGCTTTATCCACATCGTGGGGCAGCAGGCGGGTAAACGCCGGCTGCCACTATTCGGCTTGTGCAGGGCGCGCCGTGCGGCGCGCCCTTCCCCAAGGTTGGCCGCAGGCGGCTTAAACCTTCCAGCTCGGCAGCTTGTTCACGTTGATGCCGTACTTGGTGATGGCTTCCTGTACGCGGGCGGCGTCGATCTTGCCTTCGCGTGCCAGCGCCGACAGCGCGGCTACCACTACGTAGTAACGGTTCACTTCGAAGAACTCGCGCAGCTTGGCGCGGCTGTCGGAGCGGCCATAACCGTCGGTACCCAGTACCACGTAGCGGCCTGGTACGTACTCGCGGATCTGGTCGGCGTAGTTGCGGATGTAGTCGGTAGAGGCAACCACCGGGCCGCTGCGGCCGGCCAGCTGCTGCTCTACGTAGGACAGGCGCTGTTCGCCCAGCGGGTTCAGCAGGTTGTGGCGGGCGGCTTCCATACCGTCACGACGCAGCTCGTTGAACGAGGTCACGCTCCAGATATCGGAGGCAATGCCGAAGTCGTTGCGCAGCAGGTCGGCGGCAGCAATCACTTCGCGCAGGATGGTGCCGGAGCCCATCAGCTGCACTTTCACCTCGGCGTCGCCACCGTCCTTGAACAGGTACATACCCTTCAGGATGCCGTCTTCGGCGCCCTGCGGCATGGCCGGGTGGGTGTAGTTCTCGTTCATCAGGGTGATGTAATAGAACACGTCTTGCTGTTCTACATACATGCGGCGCAGGCCGTCTTGCAGGATCACGGCCAGCTCGTAGGCGAAGGTCGGGTCGTAGCTGATGCAGTTCGGAATCAGGCCAGCCTGGATGTGGCTGTGGCCGTCTTCGTGCTGCAGGCCTTCACCGTTCAGGGTGGTACGGCCGGCGGTGCCGCCCAGCATGAAGCCGCGTGCGCGCATGTCGCCCGCTGCCCAGGCCAGATCGCCAATGCGCTGGAAGCCGAACATCGAGTAGTAGATGTAGAACGGAATCATCGGGATGCCGTGGTTGGCGTAGCTGGTCGCTGCCGCAATCCACGAGGACATCGCGCCTGGCTCGTTGATGCCTTCTTGCAGCATCTGGCCATCTTTGGACTCCTTGTAGAACATCAGCTGGTCGGCGTCCTGCGGTACGTAGTTCTGGCCTTGGGTAGACCAGATGCCGTACTGGCGGAACATGCCTTCCATACCGAAGGTGCGGGATTCGTCCGGCACGATCGGCACGATCTGTTTACCGATGTTCTTGTCTTTCAGCAGGATGCCCAGCTGACGCACAAACGCCATGGTGGTGGAGAACTCGCGCTCGCCGGAATCGCTGAACTGGCTGTCGAACACGTGCAGGCCCGGTACGGCCAGCGGGGTTTTCACCGGTTTGCGGGCGGGCAGGTAGCCACCCAGCGCAGCGCGGCGTTCGCGCATGTACTGCATTTCCGGGCTGTCTTCGGCCGGCTTGTAGTACGGTACTTTTTCCAGGTCTTCGTCGGACACCGGAATGGCAAAGCGGTCGCGGAACTTGCGCAGGTTTTCCAGGGCCATTTTCTTGGCCTGGTGCGCCACGTTTTGCGCTTCGCCGCTGGAACCCATGCCGTAACCTTTAATGGTCTTGGCCAGGATCACGGTCGGGCGGCCGTTGGCGTTGTGGGTAGCTTCGTGGTACGCCGCGTACACTTTGTGCGGGTCGTGGCCGCCGCGGTTGAGGTTGAAGATCTCCTCGTCCGACATGTTGGCAACCATCTCGCGCAGCTCCGGGTATTTACCGAAGAAGTGCTCGCGCACGTAGGCGCCGTCTTTGGATTTGAAGGTCTGGTAGTCGCCGTCCACGCACTCGTCCATGCGTTTTTTCAGCAGGCCTTTGGTGTCCATGGCCAGCAGCGGGTCCCAGCGCGAGCCCCAGATCACTTTCAGTACGTTCCAGCCGGAACCACGGAAGTCGCCTTCCAGTTCCTGGATGATCTTGCCGTTACCGCGTACCGGGCCGTCCAGACGCTGCAGGTTGCAGTTGATCACGAATACCAGGTTGTCCAGGCCTTCGCGTGCGGCCAGGGCGATCGCGCCCAGGGATTCCGGCTCGTCCATCTCGCCGTCGCCGCAGAAGCACCACACTTTACGGCCAGGGGTCTTGGTCAGGCCACGGCTTTCCAGGTACTTCAGGAAGCGTGCCTGGTAGATCGCCATCAACGGGCCCAGGCCCATGGAGACGGTCGGGAACTGCCAGAAGTCTTCCATCAGCCACGGGTGCGGGTAGGACGACAGGCCACCGCCGTCCACTTCCTGGCGGAAGCTGTCCAGCTGTTCTTCGCTCAGGCGGCCTTCCAGGTAGGCACGGGCGTACACGCCCGGGGAGATGTGGCCCTGGAAGTACACCAGATCGCCTTCTTGCTCGTCGTTGTGGGCGCGCCAGAAGTGGTTGAAGCCTACGTCGTACAGGGTGGCAGACGACTGGAAGGAGGCAATGTGGCCACCCAGCTCCAGGTCTTTCTTGCCGGCACGCAGCACCAGGGCCATGGCGTTCCAGCGGTTGATCGAGCGGATGCGGTGCTCCATCTCGTGGTTGCCCGGCGACTTTTGTTCTTTGCCTACCGGGATGGTGTTCTGATAAGCCGTGGTGGCTTCGAATGGCAGGTGGGCGCCGCGACGACGAGTGCGCTCAACCATTTTTTCCAGCAGGAAATGGGCGCGTTCAGCGCCATCGCTGTCCAGTACGGACTCCAGCGCATCGGTCCACTCATGGGTTTCAATCGGGTCGATATCGTCAGGGTAGATTGCTGCCATCTCACATCCTCACATTATTGTTAGGGGCGTCTTGTGGCGACGCCCTGCATGTCGTTTCAGCCCCGGGTAGAGGCCGCTTCAGGTCAACACGGATTATAAGCGAACATTTTCGCAAATAAAATTTGCGGAAACGAAAACTTTCTTACACGGTGCAGAGTGTAAATCCTGCCTGTTGTCGGGCGGAATAGGCTATTGGGGTTTTCACTCAAAACCAGCTTTAAAATCAGGGATATTGCGCCGCATCATGTTGTATTTTTGCGATTGCGATGTGCCAGCGTCATGTTGTCATAACACTACGCCCGGCGCAGCTGGCGGGCTTTTGCCCGGTATAGTGCACCATGGGGAAAAATGGCAGGGGAAATACGCGTAGCGAACGCACTCAGCGGGCGGGTTTCAGCAGGCTATCGAGCTCCCGCAAGCGGGCCTCGATAGACGAGCGCAAATAGAAGTCGTCACCACGCGCCTGGCTGGCTAGCTGGTACTGTACGCGTGCGGAATCGAACTTTTGTTCGAAAAAGAACGCATTACCCAGCGCCGCGTGGTAGCGCAAGGCATCGGCCTCGCCGTAGCTGCGCGCCGACAGCCGCCACAGCTGGGCATCGTCGCCATAGCGCAGCAGTGCGGCATCAATAGCCTGGCGGGCATCGCTGCCACGGCCAGCCTGCAGCAGTGTGTCGATTTCTGCCAGGCGCAAAGCACGGCGTGCCGGCCAGGTTTGCAAGGCCTGGTGGTAGATCTGGATGGCAGCAGGCAAGTTGGCCGCAGCACGCTGGATGTCGCCCTCCAGCAACAACACCGACGGGTGGCTGCCCAGCTGCTGGCGCACCGCCTGCACCATCGCATGCGCCGCCGCGGTTTGGCCCTGCGCCAGCAGGGCGCGGGCCTGGCCGTACAGCGCGGCACCGCGGCTCAGATAACGGCCACTCGCCAGCGCTGTCTGGTAATACGCCAGGGCGTCCTGCGACCCCAGCGTGGCGATACGCAGTTTTTCACGCATCAGCACAAAATCGGCACTGTTGGCACGCATTTTTACCGGGTAGCTCTGTGCACGGCTCTGGCCTTCGCTGATGCGCTCGCCGGTGAGCGGGTGGGTACGTAAGAAACCCAGTGCGTTGTTATCGTTATGGCGCTGCTCTTGCTGCAGGCGCTCGAAAAACGCCGGCATGGCGCGCGGGTCGAAACCGGCTGCGGCCAGGTATTGCATACCCAGGCGGTCGGCTTCGCGCTCGAAGTCGCGGCTGTACGCCAGCTGCTGGCTGATAGACAGGCCCAAGCCGGCGTTCAGTGCGCCAAAAGTGGCATCGCTGTTACTGCTACGCGACGCCGCCAAGGCCCCAGCCAGCACGGCAGCCAGCAGCCACAGCTGGTTTTTGCCCTGGTTTTCCTGCATGCGCGCCAGGTGGCGCTGGGTAACGTGGGCGATTTCATGCGCCAGCACCGAGGCGACCTCGCCTTCGCTTTGCGCCACCATCAGCAGGCCGCTGTGTACGCCCATGACCCCGCCGGGCAGGGCAAAGGCGTTGATGCTGCGGTCGTTCACGGTAAAGAAGCTGAAGCGTAGCAAGGGCGCCTGTGCAGTAGCTGCCAGGCTGCCCCCCAGGTCGGCCAGGTAGTCGCCTACCTCGGCATCCTCGATCACGTCGCCATCGTCGCGCAGGCTTCGCAGGATATCGCGGCCGATGCGGTTTTCTTCGGCCTGGGGCAAAGCCGATTCGGCAACCGTACCCAGGTTGGGCAGATCATGGGCAGTGGTAGGGGCGGCGGGCCAGATCAGGGCCAGCGAGGTCGCCAGGGCGACAAGACGGGGGCGCAAAGTCATGCCGCTATGATAGAGCCGCCGCATGAAAAGTTGCACGTGCAATCCGTAGCAGCATGCCATGCCACAGCAAAACGCCAGCCTGGAGAAGGCTGGCGTAGCGTGTTAGTGCTGAGCGGGTATCAAGCCACGGTGGAGGGCAGCTCGCAAACCGGGGCGTCCTGCTGGGCACCACAATACAGGCCGTAGAGGGTTTCCAGAATGGCCATGGCTTCCTGGCTGGCGACGCGGTAGTAAATCCATTTGCCTTCGCGCCGCGTGCTCACCAGCGACTCATTGCGCAGCACGCCCAGCTGCTGCGACAAGGTAGGCTGGCGGATGCCGGTGAGCTTTTCCAGCTCGGACACCGTGCGCTCGCCGGCAACCAGTTGGCACAACAACAGCAACCGGTCCTGATTGGCCAGGCTTTTCAGCAGGCTGGCGGCACGGTTTGCGTTATCGTGCAACACAGTCAAATCCATGTGATGACCCTCTATGTGTGTTTTGCATGCTTTGGCAGAGCACAATATTATGTATTTATTGATAGTGTAAAACAGGCACCTTGCCAACACCATCTTGCTGCTGGCCTGCACCGCAGGGCACCCAAGCAGCCCTGCTGCTTACCGGCAGCACCAGGCACAATGTAACAAATTATGGCAAAGCCCCGCACCTGGCTTTCACGCTACGGTAACGGGCACCTGCGCCTGCGGTCAGGCACCGTGTCGCAAGCTGGCAACAGGCCAAGCCTGCCAGCGCCTACTATTGCTGCCATCTTGCACGCTTTGGCGGCCAACATGCTGCCATCGTGCGCAGCAGCGGCAATGTGCGCTAGACTCGGGTGTCCTTCCATACATGGGCGGTAGTCCGCCCCGGCCTGATGGCAACCAGCTCACTCCCCCCGGCCCCGGCGCGCCTGGTACACGAACGCGGCATACCCGCTTTTGGCACCTATCAGGGCGTAGTCGCCCAGCTTTCCTGGCAAGCCCTGCGCATGCCGGCCATCAGGCAACTGCTGCGCCCGCTACACCACAAACGCTGGCAGTACGCGGCACTGGCCCACGAGCATTACTTTATCGGGGTAGCAGTGGTGGATGCCGGCTGGATCAGCAGCGCCTTTGCCTACGTGTTTGACCGCCGCCAGCGCACCTTGGTGGCCAGCTTTAGCGCAGATGGGCTGCCACGGCTTGCCACGCAAATGGAAAACCGCGCCTTTGGCGATGCCACCTTCCAGCGCGGCAAACAGCGCATCGCCTTTCGCCGCGCAGACAACCGCATCGAGCTCACCATCAATACCGCAGCGCTGAAGTTGGCCGCACACATTGCCCTGCCGGCCCCGGAGCACACCCTGGCCGTGATCGCGCCGGCCAACTGGCAAGCCCACGCCACCCATAAAAGCAGCGCCCTGGCGGTAAGCGGCTTTGCCGAATGCGCCGGGCAGCGCCTGTCTCTGGATGGCGCCATCGCCAGCCTGGACGCGTCCAACGGCCTGCTGGCGCGCGAAACCCGCTGGCACTGGGCCAGCGCGCATAGCCCGGCGCTGGGTTTCAACCTGCAAGCAGGCTATATGGGCGAGGCGGAAAACGCCATCTGGCTGGATGGCCAGCTGTTTGCCGTTGGCGCTGCCCACTTCCGCTACGATGCGGCCAACCCGCTGGCGCCCTGGCACATCCATACCGACGATGGCACGGTAGACCTGCAGTTCTACCCCGAGGGCGCACGTGGCGAAAACAAGGACCTGTTCATTGCCGCCAGCCGCTATATCCAGCCCATCGGCACCTTTGAAGGCACCCTCATCCACCCCGACAGCGGCCGCGCGTATCCAGTCAGCCAGCTGGTGGGCGTTACCGAAGACCACTACGCCAAATGGTAAACCTGCGCCCCGCCCGCCACGACGACAGCGCCGCCCTCGCCCCGCTATGCGCCGAGCTGGGCTACCCGGCCAGCGCCGGGCAGCTGGCCCAAAGGTTGGCCGCACTATTGGCCCAGCCCGCCACCCACCTGCTGCTGGTGGCCGAAAACGCTAGCGGCCTGTGCGGCTGGATACACGGCTATATCCGCCCTCTGCTGGAGTCAGATCCGGCACTGGAAATCGGCGGGATGGTGGTGGCCGAGCATGTACGCGGCCAGGGCATTGGCGCCCTGCTGCTCACCGCCGCCGAAACCTGGGCACGCCAGCAAGGCGTGGCACAGGTCACCGTGCGTAGCCACGAGCTGCGTACCGACGCGCACCGTTTCTACCAGCGCCAGGGCTACCAGGTGGCCAAGCGCCAGCTATGCCTGCGCAAGGCGCTGGCACCATGAACAGCCACCTCGTGGTAGCATGGCGCCCGCCATACATAGAGCAAACATACCAACATCCCGTAGCGGCAGCCGCCATCCGCGGCCTGCCACGTGCTGCAACACGGCCGCCCACCTGCTGGCCGTGGCGCGAACCAAGCCAGCCACCCGGCGTCGCCCGCCCCGCGCCTGCCCCGGTGGCTGTCACACTGGAGACCCCGATGGGACTGCTGAATAGCCTGCTGGAGCACAACCGTGCCTTCGTTGAAGCGCGCGAGTACGAACAATTCGAAACCGACAAATTCCCCGATAAAAACCTGGCCGTGCTGGCCTGCATGGACGCGCGCCTGGTAGAGCTGCTCCCCAAAGCCATGGGCCTGAAAAACGGCGACGCCAAGCTCATCAAAAACGCTGGCGCGCTGGTGACCCACCAGTGGGGTTCGGTGATGCGCAGCCTGCTGGTAGCGGTATACGAGCTGCGTGCTGAAGAAATCTGCGTGGTCGCCCACCACGACTGCGGCATGCGCGCCATCGACCCGGCCCGCATTCTGGCCAATGCGCAAGAGCGCGGCGTCAGCGCCGACACCATCACCACCCTGCGCGGCGCCGGCATCGACCTGGACGCCTGGCTGAAGGGTTTCGACAATGTGCACGACAGCGTGCGCCACACCGTCCACACCATCCGCAACCACCCGCTGATGCCCAAAGACATCCCGGTACACGGCCTGGTGATCCACCCGGCCACCGGCCAGCTCGACCTGATCGTGGATGGCTACGCCAACTGAGCACCCGCCATGCTGCGTGGGCGTGTTTGGCGGCACCTTCGACCCCATCCACGCCGCGCACCTGCGCATGGCCGACGCGTTCTGGCAACAATGCGCGCTCACCCGCCTGCACCTGATTCCCGCCGGCCAACCCTACCACCGCCAGCAAGGCCCTGCCGCCAGCCCCGCCCAGCGCCTGGCCATGGTGCAGCAGGCCATTGCCGGCCGGACCGGCTGGGTCGCCGACGGCCGCGAAGTACAGCGCCCCCGCCACGCCTATACCATTGAAACGCTGGAAGAAATCCGCGCCGAGCTACCCGCCACGTGCACGCTATGGTTTCTGGTAGGCGGCGATTCGCTGGAAAAACTGCACACCTGGCACCGCTGGCGCGAGCTATTACAGCTAGCCAGCCTGGCCGTGGCCGTGCGGCCGGGCTTTGACGCCAGCCGCCTGCACCCCGATATCGCCAGCCTGTGGCAAGCCGCGCAAGTATCTGATTTTTCAAACAGCGCGCCTTCCGGTACAATCCGCGCCCTGACCTTGCCACCCGTCCCCCTCTCTGCCACCGAACTGCGAGCCCGTCTCGCCAGTGGCAGCGACTGCAGCGGGCTAATTGCCAAGCCGGTACTGGCCTATATCCGCCAGCACCAGCTATACCGGTAGACGGTGGCAGGCTATAGATTGCACGTGCCGCCGTCCCGCGGCCGTTTGCTCTTTACGGGACCTCTGTTGGCACCGGACGCTGACGTGACATTACGTCCCCGACACACTACTCAAGGAATACCATGCAAGTTCAAGACATCGCCAAGCTGGCTGTAGAAGCCCTGGAAGACGTAAAAGGCAAAGATATCGTCGAGCTGGACACCACCCAGCTGACCTCGCTGTTTGCACGCCTGATCGTGTGCACCGGCGACTCCAACCGTCAGGTCAAAGCCCTGGCCAATAACGTAGCCGTTACCCTGAAAGAAAAAGGCATCGACCTGGTGGGTACCGAAGGCCACGAAAGCGGCGAATGGGTTCTGGTAGACGCCGGCGACGTCGTCATCCACGTGATGCTGCCCGCTGTACGAGACTACTACGATATCGAAGCACTGTGGGGCGGCGAAAAGCCATCCTTCGTGCCGGTAGGCGGCCGCCCGTGGAACGCTGCGGTCTAAGCTAAGCCCGTGCAGTAAACCGTTGGCCGCAGCCCCGCAAGGTGCTGCGGCCAACCTTTTTGGGGATGCACCCATGAAAATCACCCTGCTAGCCGTCGGCAGCAAGATGCCGCGCTGGGTAGACGACGCCTTTGGCGACTACGCCAAACGCTTTGGCCGCGACATCCAGTTCGAGCTCAAAGAAATCAAACCGGAAAAACGCGGCGGCGGCGTCACCGCTGAAAAAGGCATCGCTGCCGAGCACGAGCGCATCGTGGCGGCGATTCCGCCGCGCAGCAAACTGGTCATCCTGGACGAGCGCGGCAAAAACTGGACATCGGTACAGCTGGCGGGCGCCATGAAAGACTGGATGGCCGGTGGCGACGACATCTGTATTGTTATCGGCGGGGCCGACGGCCTGTCACAGCCACTGAAAGCCCGTGCCGACATCATGCTGCAGCTGTCTGCCATGACCCTGCCACACGGCATGGTGCGCGTGCTGCTGGCCGAGCAGCTGTATCGTGCGTATTCCATCCTGAATAACCACCCTTACCACCGCGAATAGCAGGGCACGGCTGCGACAATTTGTCACATGGGCAGCCCCAGGCCGCATGGCTACACTGCCACGTCATTCCCCTGACTTATGGCATGCATCCCGTGAAAGCTTTCCTGCTCGCCCCGCTTCTGGCCCTGGCCACTCTGCCCGCCCTGGCCCATGTATCACTGGAAACCCAGCAAGCGGTGGCCGGTAGCGGCTACAAAGCCGTCCTGCGCGTACCACATGGCTGCGATGGCAGCCCTACTACCAGCGTTCGCGTGCTGCTGCCAGAAGGCTTCCGCCTGGCCAAACCCATGCCCAAAGCAGGCTGGCAGCTCAGTACCGTAAAAAAAGCCGTGGTGCCTTTCGATAACCACGGCACCACCGTACGTGAGGATGTGAGCGAAATCGAATGGCGTGGCGGCCAGCTACCGGACGATTTCTATGACGAGTTCGTCTTCCGCGGCACCCTGCCTGCACAGGCTGGCGAAACTGCCTGGTTTAAAGTGGTACAAAAATGCGTACAGGGCGAAACGCGCTGGGACGAGATTCCGGCGGCTGACAGCAAGCCGGCCAAGCCCGCTACCGGGGTAAAGCTGATCCCGCCAGCCAGCCCAGTGCATAGCCACTAATCCTGGCTGACCGCTACAAAAAAGGGTGCTTCGGCACCCTTTTGCCTTTTTTTTAGGCAAAAAAATTTTGCCGGCTCATCACCCCGCAAAGCCAGCTATAGCAAGCTTTAAGCCATAAGAATCACCCTGCAGTACACACCCGGTTTTGATAAATTCACGCAAAAACTGGAAATTATCCAAGAGAATCAGTACCATGCATGTTCCGCCCGCAAGGGCATTGGTTCTTTACTCATGACTATACGACCGATACTGGCCGGGCTGATCGCCTTTGCCACCCTGCCTGCGGCTTGGGCCGACAGCTGGAGTGATATCCAAACCGATCACGCTTTAGGCCTTTACCGCGAGCTGGATGACGCCATTGCACCGGGCTTGGGGACCAAGCTGAACCCGGAGGCAGTACCGCCTTTCCGTAAGCCCCCGGCCGTCAAAGCCATCAAAGCGCTCGACATCCCGGTAGTAAAAGCGCCATCGTACGATGCGCGCCAGGCTGCCACTTTTAACAAACTGATCGCAAAAGTTGCCCGCGAGCAAAAAGTCGATCCCCAGCTGCTGCACGCCATCATTGCGGTGGAATCCGGCTACGACCCGGAAGCCCTGTCGCCAAAAGGCGCACAAGGCCTGATGCAGCTGATGCCGCAAACTGCCGCCCGCTTTGGCGCCAGCAACCCGGCAGACCCGCTGGACAACCTGCGAGCTGGCGCACGCTATGTGCGCTTCCTGCTAACAGCGTTCAAGCACGATATGCCCCTGGTTATCGCCGCCTATAATGCCGGCGAGGGCAGTGTCAGCAAGTACCGCAACAGTATCCCGCCCTACCCGGAGACCCGGATGTACGTGGCCAAGGTACTGGCTTCCTACGAGAAGCGCACAGGCCAGAGCCTGCTGCCTGCAGCAACCGCCACCGTGGGTGGCCGGGTACGCGTGACCTTCCCGGCGGATACCCCGCTGTAAACCAGCTTGCGCCATGCGCAACAAAAAAGCCGGATCGAAAGATCCGGCTTTTTTATTTGACGCCC
This sequence comes from Neisseriaceae bacterium, assembly GCA_027489245.1. Lineage (GTDB taxonomy): Bacteria > Pseudomonadota > Gammaproteobacteria > Burkholderiales > Chromobacteriaceae > Vogesella. The sequence goes on from JAIYAC010000016.1 coordinate 210,115, forward strand.
TAGCGTGCCGCCAGACTCGCGGCCAACCTTTTCAGGCTATGCCAGGCGTCGCCCTGCTCTACGCCCTTGATCTGGCGGTCTATGCGCGCGCAGGCAGCCAGCGCGTCGGTCAGGCGGCGCGGCCCGATGCGCTGTACAGCAGGCGTCGCCAGCTTCTGCTTGTCGCCCCACAGGCGTAGCTCGCCGGCCATGTCGCGCACCTGGCGGCCTTCTTTCAGGCCACGGCCCAGCTTGATCAGCATGCGCACATCTTCGGTGAACGACCACAACACCAGCACCGGGGCCTCGCCTTCGGCTTCCAGCCCGTCCAGCATGCGCGTCGCGCGGGCGGCGTCACCAGCCAGCCAGCTTTCCGATAGATGGAACACGTCAAAGCGCGCCACATTGGCCACGGCGTCGCGGATATCGGCCAGGCTCAGCTCGCCCTTGGGGTACAGCAAGGCCAGCTTGTCGATTTCCTGCTTGGCCGCCAGCAAGTTGCCTTCTACGCGGTCGGCAAAGAACGCAGCACTGTCGTGCGCCACGCTCTGGCCCTGCGCCTTCAGCCGGCGGCTGATCCAGGCGGGTAGCTCGTTGCGGCCCACCGGGCGGGCCTCTACCAGTACCGCGTGTTTTTCCAGCGCCACAAACCATTTGGCTTTTTGCTGGGTTTTATCCAGCTTGGGCAGCTGGATCAGGGTGATGGTGTCCTGCGGCGGGTTGGCGGCCAGCTGTTGCAGCGCTTCGGCGCCTTCCACACCAGGCTTGCCACCGGGGATGCGTATTTCCAGCAACTTGAGGCTGGCAAACAGGGACACGCTGCTCATGGCATCGCGCAGGCGCGACCAGTCGAAATTGCCGCCCTCTACCGTCAGCACCTCGCGCTCCAGATAGCCGGCCTGGCGGGCGCTGGCACGCAGGCTATCGGCCGCCTCCAGCGCCAGCAGCGCCTCCTCGCCGTACACCACGTACAGTGGCGCCAGCGGGCTGCGTGCCAGCTGGTCTTTCAGGGCGTCAGGGCTGAGGGCTGGCATGTGCGGGCTTGGCAGGCGTGAGCGCCGGCAGATAGGACAGGCGGCGCACCAGCTGTTCGGCGGCGTCGCGGCGCATATCGGCCCACAGCAGGGCTTCTTCGCGCTCTTTGCCCAGTACCGCGGCATCGCTATAGCTCAGCTCGCGGCGCACTACCACAGACATGGGCATAGGCGCGCTGTCAGTCAGGCGCTGTACGGTGGCGTTCACACGGTAGATCAGCAGGTATTCGTTGACCTTGCCGCCACGGTTGATGGTGAGAATGTCCTTGCGGCTTTCTTCGTCCACCACCCGCAGCGTGGCCTGGGCCTGGCTGTTCAGCAGGGTCAGGCGGCCATCACGCTGCAATGCCAGGCGCAGGGCGTCGTCCAGCAAGCCGGTACTTTGCAGGCTCAGGCTGGCAAACGATAGCGGCGCAAGGGGGGCGGACAGCCCGCGCAGATGAAAACCGCAGCCGGCCAGCAGGCTGACGCTGAGGGCCAGAACGGCACAATGCAGGGTTCGCTTCATGGCGTGTTACCGATAAAAACGGCGCGGGCCAGGCCGCGCCGTGTACCCGCCCCGGCAGGGTGTGCCGGGGCGCGGGTACGGGTTTAAACCACGATGTTGACCAGGCGGCCGGGCACGACGATGATCTTCTTGGCTGGCTTGCCTTCCATGAACTTGATCACATTTTCGTGCGCCAGCGCAGCCGCTTCGATCACATCTTTGCCAGCGTCGGCAGCCACGGTCACGCTGCCACGCAGCTTGCCGCATACCTGCACCATCAGCTCGATCTCGCTCTTCACCAGGGCGCTCTCGTCCACCTGCGGCCAGGCCTGGGCCAGCAGCTCGGTACCCGGCTTCAGGGCGCTCCAGATAGCGTCGGTGATGTGCGGCACGATAGGCGACAGCAGGATGGTGGCGGCTTCCAGTACTTCCTGCGCCACGGCGCGGCCAACGTCACCGCTGGTATCGGCCTTGTCGTAGGTGTTCAGCAGCTCCATCACGGCGGCGATGGCGGTGTTGAACTGCAGGCGGCGGCCGTAGTCGTCGGCCACTTTCTGGATGGTGCTGTGCAGCTTGAAGCGCAGCTCTTTCTGGCTGGCGTTCAGCTCGCCCGCGCTGTACGGGGCGGTGATGCCGGCGGCCACGTGCTCGCGGCTTAGCTTCCACAGGCGCTTCAGGAAGCGGAACGCGCCCTCCACCCCAGCGTCGGACCATTCCAGGCTCTGCTCTGGCGGGGCGGCAAACATCATGAACAGGCGCGCGGTGTCGGCGCCGTAGTTTTCGATGAATTCCTGCGGGTCCACGCCGTTGTTCTTGGACTTGGACATCTTCTCCACGCCGCCGACGACCACAGGCTGGCCGTCTACGCGGTGGGTTGCGCCAATGATCTTGCCCTTGGCGTCGCGCTCCAGTACCACGTCTTGCGGCGCGATCCAGTCTTTGCTGCCGTTAGGCAGGTCGCGATAGAAGGTTTCGCAGATCACCATGCCCTGGGTCAGCAGGCTCTTGAACGGCTCGTCGCTGTCGACCAGGCCTTCGTCGCGCATCAGTTTGTGGAAGAAGCGCGCGTACAGCAGGTGCAGGATGGCGTGTTCGATACCGCCCACGTACTGGTCTACCTGCAGCCAGTAGTTGGCCGCAGCCTTGTCCAGCATGGCGGTGTCGCACTGCGGGCTGGCGTAGCGGGCGTAGTACCAGCTGGACTCCACGAAGGTGTCCATGGTGTCGGTTTCGCGACGGGCTTCGCCGCCACACTTGGGGCAGGTGGTTTCGTAGAAGGCCGGCATTTTGGCCAGCGGGCTACCGGCACCGTCGGGAATCACATCTTCCGGCAGCACGACCGGCAGGTCTTTTTCCGGCACCGGCACGTCGCCGCAGCACGGGCAGTGGATAACAGGAATCGGGCAGCCCCAGTAGCGCTGGCGGCTGATACCCCAGTCGCGCAGGCGATACTGGGTTTTCTTGGCGCCGGCGGATTTGGCTTCCAGGTCGGCCACGATGGCGTCGAAGGCGGCGCTGAAGGCCAGACCATCGTACTTGCCGCTATTGCGGGTGATCAGGCCTTCCTTGGCGCCGTACCAGTCTTGCCAGGTGGTGGCGTCGAAGTTGTCTTCGCCGCTAGCCGGGGCGTACACCTGGGTAATCGGCAGGCTGTATTTGTTGGCAAACTCGAAATCACGCTCGTCGTGCGCCGGTACGGCCATCACCGCGCCTTCGCCGTAGCCCCACAGCACGTAGTTGGCAATCCATACCGGCAGCTTGGCGCCGGTCAGCGGGTGCACCACGAACAGGCCGGTGTCCACGCCTTTCTTTTCCATCTTGGCAACATCGGCCTCGGCCACGGAGCCGGCCTTGCATTCCGCGATAAACGCCTGCAGCGCAGGGTTGGCCGCAGCGGCCTGGGTGGCCAGCGGGTGCTCGGCGGCCACCGCCACGTAGGTGGCGCCCATCAGGGTGTCCGGGCGGGTGGTGTACACCTTCATCTCGCCAGCGTGGCCGATGCTGTCTACATCGTAGGCAAAAGATACGTCGGAGCCGAAGCTCTTGCCGATCCAGTTGCGCTGCATGGTTTTTACTTGCTCTGGCCAGCCGTCCAGCTTGTCCAGGTCGTTCAGCAGCTCGTCAGCGTATTTGGTGATGGCGAAGTAATACATCGGGATTTCGCGCTTTTCCACCAGCGCGCCAGAGCGCCAGCCACGGCCATCTACTACCTGCTCGTTGGCCAGGACGGTCTGGTCGACCGGGTCCCAGTTCACGACGCCGTTTTTCTTGTAGATGATGCCCTTCTCGAACAGGCGGGTGAACAGCCACTGTTCCCAGCGGTAGTAGTCGGGCTTGCAGGTGGCCAGCTCGCGCTCCCAGTCCAGGGCAAAGCCCAGGCTGTCCAGCTGCTTTTTCATGTAGTCGATGTTGGCGTAAGTCCACGCGGCCGGTGCGCCACCGTTTTTCATGGCGGCGTTTTCTGCCGGCAGACCAAAAGCGTCCCAGCCCATGGGCTGCAGCACATTGAAGCCTTGCGCGCGTTTGAAGCGGGCCAGCACATCGGTAATGGTGTAGTTACGCACATGGCCCATGTGCAGCTTGCCGGACGGGTACGGGAACATCGACAAGGCGTAGTACTTGGGGCGGGTGCTGTCTTCCACGGCCTTGAAGGCCGCGGTTTTTTGCCATTTCTGCTGGGCGGCGGCTTCAAGCTCGCGCGGGCTGTATTGTTCTTGCATTGGGGATCTCTTGGCGCAAAAAAGCGTGAAAATTCAATCGGGACATTATAACGACGCAGGCTGCCAGTGCCTACACGGCAGCTGGCAGCCTGGCGAAAAAGACCGGCCGGCGCACAAGGCGCGTTTAGGGGCAGGGTTTGCGCTGCCAGCCTTGCGGCCCGCGGTAGCAGCGCTGCTCTGCCAACTGGCGGGTAACGTACCAGCGGCTGTCGGCACCGCGAATCAGCTGCAGCGACCAGCGCCGCGCGCGCACGCTGTCGTCCAGCAAGCCATCCTGCTGGATGCTCACGCTAACGCGGTCGAACGATTCCGGCTGGCTACGCTGGCTGATGCGCAGGCGGGCGTACTCGAACTGGCCATCGCGCCCCATCTCCGGCGCCAGATAAGCCATGGCCACCTGCACCGGCAGCTCGCCGGGCTGGCCGGTGTACAGCGGGCCGTTCTCGGCGGCGGCACTACCGGCCGCTCCTGCGGCCAACCCTGCCAACAGCCACGTGGTCAACATGCGCTTCATCGTGTGTCCTTTCAGCTATGGCGCAGCAGCGTCCACAACATTTCGCTGGCCATCACCACCATCAGTACGGCGAAGGCCTTTTTCAGTTTGGCCACCGGCAGCTTATGCGCAGCACGGGCACCCAGCGGGGCGCACAGCACGGTCATCAGCATCAGCGCCGCCATGGCCGGCAGGTAGATAAAGCCCAGGCTGCCCCACGGCAGGCCCGCCACACCCCAGCCACTGGACAGGTAGCCCAGCGCGCCGGATACCGCAATCGGCCAGCCCAGTGCGGCACTGGTGGCAATGGCGGTGTGTACCGGCACATTGCACCAGCTCATGAACGGTACGCTCATGGAGCCGCCGCCGATGCCCACCCAGCTGGAGATCATGCCGATCACGCCACCGGCGGCGCTCTGCCCGACAAAACCCGGCATGTTGCGGCTGGCGGGTGGCTTGGCCCCAAAAAACATTTGCGCGCCAATCACATAGGCGTACACCACAAAGAACCACTTTAGCCCGTTGCTGGGGATGTACCCGGCCAGCAGGCTACCGGCAAAGGTACCCAGCACCATGGCCGGGGCCATACCACGCACAATGGCCCAGCTCACCGCGCCCTTTTTATGGTGCTCGCGCACGCTGGCCACGCTGGTAAACACCATCACCGCCAGCGAGGTGCCCACGGCCAGGTGTTGTACATAATTGCCGCCCAGCCCGGCGGCTTCCAGCACGCCGACCACCACCGGCACAATCACCAGGCCGCCGCCCACACCGAGCAAGCCCGCCAGAAAACCGGCAATGGCACCAAAACCCAACAGTACGGCAAACATCGTTAAAGACAGCATCAGAGAACGTGCTCCTGCAGATAGGCCCATTGCTCGGGCGTGACGGGGGTAATGGACAAACGGTTGCCGCGTGCCAGCACAGTCATGTCGTGCAGCGCGGCATGCTGGCGCAGCTCGGTAGGCGACACCAGCCGTGTGCGACGCACGAAGCGCACGTCTACACATTGCCAGCGCGGTTTGTCGGGGTGGGACTTGGGGTCGAAATACGGGCTGGCCGGGTCAAACTGGCTGGGGTCGTCGTGCGCTGGCGCCACCACTTCGGCGATACCGGCAATACCCGGCTCGGGGCAGGACGAGTGCCAGAAAAGCAATAAGTCGCCCGGCTGCATCTGGTCGCGCATGAAGTTGCGCGCCTGGTAGTTGCGCACGCCGGTCCACACGAAATGCCGCTGTGGCTCGGCTTGCAGGTGCTGGATGCCCACGTCGTCGGGCTCGGATTTCATCAGCCAATAGGCCATGGGGTGTCCTTTCGCGCGCGCTGCGCTCAGGCAAAGCGGTGCAGGCCGCTTTCGGTCAACAGGTAATCGAGACACACGTCCCACGGCTCGCGCGGCACGCGGGCCACGCGCTGGCAGTCGTACGCCACGCCCACCAGCAGCGGCTTGCCATAGCGCGGGTGACGGCGGCGAAAAGCCAGTGTGCTGTCGTAGAAACCGCCGCCCTGCCCCATGCGGTAGCCGTCGGCATCGATACCCAGCAACGGCACGAACAGCACGTCCAGCCGCTCGGCGCGCAGCTGCGGGCCAGCGTACTCGGCAATGCCGTAGCGCGGGTGGGTATACCAAAGGTTGGCCGCACCCAGACGCGCAAACCACAGCCGGCGGCCACGCTGCGGAATGACCGGCAGGTAGAGCGCAGCGCCACGGGCACGGGCGGTGGCCATCAGCGGCGCCATGTCCAGCTCGCTGCCAGCGGCAATATAGGCACCCAGGTGTTTGCCTCGGCGCAACAAACGCGTGGCATGGCGCGCAATGGCACGCGCAGCCTGCTGGCGGTAGGCACGTGGCAGGGCCATACGGGCGCGGCGCAGGGTTTTGCGCAGCAGAGCCTTGTCGCTGGGCGGGTCGGCGCGGGTCATGGGGTGGCTAACAGGGGGAAGCAGGGGGAGTCCCCCGCGAGTGTCGATCCGGCAAAATTCGCTTGTACCCTGTTTCCAGGGTGGTCGCCCGCCCGTTGCTTCGGGCACATCCGGCTAAGGGACGCGGCACACCTGCAACCATGGCTAGCAACCGTAGCGAACGCATTGGTACAAAGGAATTTGGGAGCCTTCTCGAACACCGCAGGGGGTAGACGGATGTTCTGTACTACGAGAGCAGGCCTTGCTGGCCGGCGCTTAGCGCCTGGTCTGCTGCCTCGCTCATACTGCGTATTTTACGCTGGATTGCGGCCATCTCCAAGCCACCATCGCCTACTTTCACTTTCAACAGATCGTGAGCAATGTTCAGCGCAGCCATAATGGCTACCTTATCAGTATCCATCACGCGGCCAGTGGCCTGAATACTATCGATTTTTTCGCCCAGCAAGCGTACGGCCTGCTCCAGCGTTTCGCGCTCTTCTGCCGGGGTGCCAATGGAAAAATGGCGGCCCAGCAAGGTGACATCCACCTGAACCACGTCGCTCATGCTTCTTCCTCCTTCGGCAAGCGGTCAATCAGCAGGGTAACGCGGTGACGCGTTTCTTCCAGATTGAACTTCATCTCGGCGTTTTCACGCATGGCTTCGGCCAGCGCCGAGGCAAAGCGGCTGTTTTGGGTTTCCAGCTCGTGAATGCGCGCAATCAGCGCAGCGACACGGCCTTCCAGATATTCGAGTTCGTGTTCCATGGCGGCGAGAATAGCCAAGCGCTACGGGGGCGTCAAACCCAGCTTGCGCCTGGCATGGTCCAGAGTGGTACAGAGTTGTTCGGCAGCCCCGGCCAGACGCGGGCCCGGGCGGCTTATCGTGTCCTGATCCAGGGTAAGTTGCAAGCCTTGCGCTACCGCGGGCAGCTGCGGCCAACGTTGCCAGCGGGCATGGTTGGCCGCATCAAACGCCAGCATCAGCTGTGGCCGCGCCAGCACCACCGCCTCGATACTGACCTGCGGCGCAGGCAGGGCGGCGTCGGCAAACACATTGTGGCCACCGCACAGGGTAATGAGCGAGCCCAGAAAGCTCTGTTTGCTCACGGTAAAAATGGGGGGGTCGCCTATTTGCATAAACACCGACACCGGCGCGCTGCGGCGGTAGCGCTGCTGCAGGGTGGCGATGCGGCGTGCAAACGCCGTAGCCTGCGCCTCGGCTTGGGCGGCGTGGCCGGTAAGCTGGCCCAGGTCGCGCATCTCGCGCGGGATATCCGCCAGCTGCAGCGGCGCGCTGATGTACACCGGCAGGCCCATCTCGCGCAGCTTTTGCACGGTGCGCGGGTTGCCGCCGTCGCGCCAGGCCACGATCAGGTCCGGCTTTTGCTGCAGGATGGCTTCCAGGCTTAGCCCGCTATAGCCGCCGACGCGGGGCAGCTGGCGCGCGGCGGGCGGGTAATCGCTGTAATCCACCGCCGCCACCAGCTGGCGACCGGCGCCAATGGCGTACAGGCTTTCTACAGCGTGGGGCACCAGCGCCACCACACGGCGGGCGGGCGCGGGCAGCACCACGCTATTGCCCTGGGCATCGCGCACCGACACCGTAGCTAGCGCCGGGGCCGCCAGCAGCGCGGCGGCACACCACCGCAGCCGCCTCACGCGGCACCCTTCAAGACTAAAGGTTGGCCGCAGGCGACCAGGGTCACGCGCTGGCACACCTGGGCGATATCCTGGTTCAGACGGCCCAGCTCGTCGACAAAATGGCGGGTTTCCGCGCCCAGCGGCACCACGCCCCAGCCTACCTCGTTGCTCACCAGCACAATCTGCGCCGGCGGTGCGGCCAACACGGCCAGCAGGCTGCTGCGCTGCTGCTGCCAGGCTGCGGGATCAAACTGGCCGTGCTCGTCAAAAAAGCGCATCAGCCACATGCCCAGGCAGTCCACCAGCACCAGGCTGCCCGGCGCGGCGTGCTGTAGCGCCTCGCCCAGGTGGCGGCCAACCTCGGCCAGGCCCCAGTGCGCCGGGCGGCGTGCCTGGTGGTGGGCAATGCGCTCGGCAAAAGCCGCGTCGCTACGGCGCTCGGCAGTCGCCACGTAGCACACGGCACCAGTGTGTTGCAGCGCCAGGCTTTCGGCGTAGCGGCTTTTGCCACTGCGGGCGCCGCCGCTGATCAGGTGGGTACTTGTCATGCTGTGTCTGCTTTCCATTAAAAACGGCCCGCCCGGCAAGGGCGAGCCGCATGGCCTGATGATAACCAAGCTTACTGGGCGTAGCGTACGCCGACAAACCAGCCACGGCGCGGCTGATTGTAGTCTTTGACCGTTTCGTAGCGCTTGTCGCCCACGTTGGTCAGCTTGGTGTTCAGCGTCCACTGCTTGTCCAGCTGGTAGTCAGCCCCCAGGTTCACTACGCCGTAGCCTGGCAGGTACTGGTTTTTTCCTGCATCGACCACGCGCTTGCTGCTGGCACGCCATTCTGCACTGAGCAGGGTACGGTCTAGCTGCCAGCCCAGGGTCATACCACCAAAGCGTTTAGCACGCGCTGCCAGTAGCCGGCCGGTTTTCACGTCGCGCGCGCGTTGCGAGGTCACGTTGGCCGCCAGACTGATCTCGCCGATTACCGTGCCGACTTCAACGCTCTCGCCCAGAATGCGGGCCCGGTCGAGGTTGACCTGCAAGCTGTCTGTGGCTGACTTGTTGGCAATCATATTGTCTATGCGGTGATCAAACGCCACCATCTTGGCGTACTGCCCCGCCTGCTGCCATGTCAGGCCCAGCTCGCGCGTGCTGGCGGTTTCGGGCTGCAGATCCGGGTTGCCACGATAACTCGGTGCCACACCGGGCCAGTACAGCTGGTTAAAGGTCGGTGCCTTGATCGCGGTGCCGTAGGCGGCACGCCAGGACCACGCCGGGCTCAATACCATACCGTACGCCAGCTGGCCGGTGGTTTTGCCACCAAACTGGCTGTTATCGTCGAAACGGGTACTCCCCTGCAAACGATGGATACCAAACTCACCCTGATACGCGGCAAATACCGAGTCAACACGACGATAACGCTGGTTCATCTTGGCGCTGCCATGGACAAACTGCTCGACGTTGGCCGCACCCAGGGTCAGCTGGCCTGCCTGGCCCAGCTGCAAGTCGTTTTGCCACTGCCACTCGCGCAAACGCGTGTCGAAGGTACCGCTAGGGGTCAGGAAATTACTCTTGGTATAGGTCTGCGATTTATCTGTGCTGTAGTTAAAGCGCAGGGTGCTGTGCCAGGTGGTATTGATGCGGTTTTTCAGCTCGATGCTCTGGGCTGACATTTGCGAATGGCCTTCATCCGCCTGGGTAGCTGCAACGCCAGAGGAGGTGCTGTCATATTCACTGACGGCATCGGCATGGTAGGCGTTCAAGCCCACGGTATGCCCTGGCGCCAGCTCGTGCTGCAGGTTCGCGGTATAGGTGGTGTTTTCATAGCCATCACGATCCCTGTTGTAGGGCAGCGGGCGCGCAGAGAAACCGTCAGAATGATTGTGATCCACCGCCAGGCTGAATGCGGTACGGTCTACCTTGCCTGCCAGCCCCGCCCCGGCCACACGTTTGCCCTCGGCGCCGACACCGGCATGCAGGCGAAGCGCCGGGCTATCGGTACCGCGCTTAGTAAAGATTTGGATCACGCCACCCATAGCGTCTGCGCCATACAAGCTGGAGGCCGGGCCACGCAGGATTTCCACGCGCTCGATCAGGGCAAGGGGAATGTGCTCCAGCGACGTGGTGCCCTTGGTGCCCGACACGATACGCACGCCGTCAATCAGCACCATGACATGATCTGCCCGGCTGCCACGCAGGCTCAGGCGCGCCTCGGTACCCTCGCCACCGTTACTGACCATATCGATGCCGGTTTGGCGGCTCAGCAGATCAGGCAGGTTCACACTGCCGGACTGGGCGATTTCTTCGCTGCCCAGCACGGTGATATCGGACAGCACTTTGGCCACCGGGGTGGCGGTACGGGTGGCGGTGACCACAACTTCATCGAGGGTAACAGGCGGGTTGGCCATGGCGGCCTGGGTACAAGCCAGCGCTACCAGCGCGGCCAGCGGTTTGCTTTTGAACATGTAGACACACTCCGTAATGACAAAAAGGGAGTGCGGAGAAATAAAAGGACACAAGCGCACTGCCGGCAGGCACCGGCAGCAGGCTGTCTGATCGCCTCCCCGCGATACTCCAGCAGGACGCGATTCCGCCGCGTCCA
>JAIYAC010000001.1 GCA_027489245.1 Neisseriaceae bacterium
AGGGTGCTGCCCACCGCCTGGGCGGTGGTCACGGTGTTGGCGTTGCCCTGCTGCGCCTTGCCGACGGTAAAGCCCAGCCCGCCGCTGCTCATCAGGCCGGATTTTTTCTCGTCGCGCTGATGACTTTCGTTGCTGCTGTTCTGCGCAGCGGCGATGGTGACGTTGCCTGCAGCGCTGAGGGTGGTGGCCTGGTCGCTGGCGATGCTGCTACCGGTCACTGCCAGGTCTTTGCCTGCGCTCACGCTAACAGTCTGGCCAGAGAGCTGGCTGCCGATGGCCTGGGTCTGGTCCAGCGTGTCGCGGGTGGTGGTGGTTTTGCGGGACAGTGCGCCGTTGCTGCCGCTGTGCTGGTGGCTTTCGTCTACTTGGACGCGGCTTTGGCCGGCGTCCAGCTGCACGCTGCCGGTGGCTTGCAGACTGATGGCGCCGGCCTGGCTGCCAAGGTTGGCCGCAGTGCTGTTTACGTTGCCGCCTGCCTTCAGCGTGATATCACCCGCGCTGGCAATGCTGCTGCCCACGTCCTGGCTTTGGCTATCGCTGCGGGCATTGTTGCCTTGCCATTGCAGCTGGTTACTGCTGCCGGTTTGCACGGTGGCCAGGGTGAGGTTCTGCCCGGCTTGCAGCTGGGTGAGGCCGCCTGCGGCATCGTTTTGCAAATTGGCCGCCGTGAGGGTGAGATGGCGCCCGGCGCTGGCGAGCAGCTGGCCGGCGCCGCCTTCTACGTACAGGCCGGCGACGCGGTCTACTACGGTGCGGCTGCCTTGGGCGCTGCTACTGCTGGCGGTGGTGCTGGCAATATTGAGGTCGCGCCCGGCGTTGATGGCCAGGCTGCTGCCAGCACGTACGTCGGTACCGGTCAGGTTGATGTCGTTACGCGCGGCAAGGCTGACGGCTTCGCTACGGATGCGTCCGCCGATACTGTCCAGCGTACCGGCCTGGATGTGGACCAACTGGCGGCCGGCTAGCGTGCCGCTGTTATTGAGGGTGTCGCTGACACTGAGCTGCAGGGTGTCGGCGGATAGCAGGCTGCCACCGCCGGTAAGATCGCCGGGCTGGGCACGCACGTACACCTGTGGCACCAGGGCGGTTTGCTGGCTGCCGTCAGGCAGGATGATGGTTTGCGCTACCAGCCAGACGATGTCGCTGGTGAGGCGGGCCATTTGCTCGGCGCTGAGGGCGATGCCGGGGCGCAGGCCATAGGCTTGGGCGAAGGTGACGCCGCTGTCCATCAGCGCGCGGTATTGTGCTTCGTCGCTGACGTAGCCATTGAGGAAGCGGCGGCCGGTGAGCTGGGCGACCTGGTCGCGGATGAGCTTTTGTTCGTAGAAGCCGTCGCCGAGGCGCTTTTGGGCAGTGGCGGGGTCGCTACCCATGGCGGCTAGCATGTAGTCGCTGCTGAGCCACTGCCGGTAGCTGGCAAAACGCGGGTCGGTTTCGATCAGATAGCTGCTGGTGGTGGCAGGCGCCTGGTGGTACAGGCTGCTGTTTGGCCAGCCAGGGTTGACCGGCGTGCTGAGGCCCAGTGTGGCTGGCCCACTCGCCAGGGCTAGCGTCTGGTGTTCCAGCACGCGTGATGGTGATAGTGGCACCTGGGTTTCGACGGCAGGTGGCTGGTAGGCTGCCCAGGCGCTGCCAGTGCTATCGCGGCCTTTTTTACGATCGCGCCAGTAGTTGGTGACGCCACCCAGCTCGGTGACGGTCTGCGTGCCGTAGGCTTCCGGGTTGTTGAACACGCTGGCCTGAATGGCCAGAGCACCGCCGGCCATGATCTCGCTATGACGGTTTTCGAGTAATGCTGCTTTCAGGCTGATATTGCCGGCGGCATGAATCTTGGCGGGGTCGCTGGTGGCGATTTTGGGTACAACGGTGGTTCGGCTGTACTGGTATGCCAGCCAGGTTTCGTAATTACCTTCTGGTGTATGCAGGTGGTCGGATTCATCGTTGTAGATATAAACGCCTTCACTGCCGGGGGTATAGCGCCGGGCCGCACCGCTGCCTTGGTATTCGCTGATGTGATCAATAGGCAGTGTTTCTGTTGTCAGGGAAAAGTGCTGGTTGAGGTTGTGGATGGTGCGAGCATCGATGCTGATGCTGCCCAGTGCTTCTATCGTGGCGCTGGCGTTGGTGAGTGTGCCAGCCTGCCCGGTAGCATGGCCTTGCTGGTCGAGCTGGCCGCCCAGGTGTAGATCCCCGGCGCTAAACAACAAGGCGTGCTCGCGGTTTTCCAGATCGCCGGCGGCGATATCCAGGCGCTGACGGGCGGCTATTACCGCTGCCTGGCCGTTTTCATCACGGTTTTGCAGTGTGGCGGCCGCTAGCTGCAGGTGGTCGCCATAGATTCTGCCACTGCCGGTGTTGGTCAGTGTGGCGGCACGGAGGGTGGTGATGTTGGCATCAATCAGGCCCCGGTTTTCTACGCTACTGCTTAGCTCGGCCTGCAGCTGCCCGGCTTTCAGGCTGCCTTGCAGGCCATTGGTCAGCGAGGTGGCGGTGAGCTGCATCTGCTGTCCGGCCTCTACCGTGGCACCGGTGGTGTCCAGGGCTTGCTGGCTGTGGATCGTGAGCTGGTCACTAGCATGCACGGTGGCGTTGCGCAGGGTGGTATCGCCACCGCCTGATGCCAGCTGGATGCTACTGGCTTGCAGTTGTGCCCCTATCAGATTCAGCGTGGCCGCCTGCTGTTGCAACAAGCCACTGGCAAACTGCTTGCTACCCAGGATGTCGATGGCTTGCATGGCGTGCACGGACAATTGCGCCTGACCGCTTAAGCTACCGTCTGCTTGCACACCGGCCACCATGGTGCCGCTGGCGGGTTGCGTGACCTGGTTTGCCTGTATGGACAGGTTTTGCCCTGCGGCTAACAGGCTACTGTTGGCTAGCACCTGACTTACCGAGATGGTTTGTGTACCGGCGGCATAGCTGGTGCCTTGGTTATCCAGCGACTGCCCTTGCTGCCGCATACCCTGCTGGCTGGCCTGGTGGCCGGTATTCAGCAGTTGGCCATCGGCTTGCAGTGTCAGGTCGCCAGCATTGCTGATAATGGCGCCGGCGTTGCGCACCCCCAGGCCGGCTTCGGTGCCGATCAGATGGATTTTGCCTGCGTACATGCCGCCCAGCGCCGCCACATCCAGCGCATAGGCCGGCGCGGAGCCTACTGCTACGCCTGGCTGCGCTGTAACCTCGCTTGCGTCCGGGCTGATCTGGTTTACCCCGGTAAGCAGCTTCAGGTCTTTGGCCCACAGGCCTGCATTGATCTGCACGGCACGCGCCAGAATACTGGCCTGGTCTGCCTGTGCCAGGTCTGCACCGGCACCCGCTACGCTGAGCAGGCCGCCGGCCACCCGGTAGCTATCCAGGTTACCGCCCTGCCATACCGGGCTGCCGGTAGTCAGCGTGACTTTGCTGGCATTGATAAACCCCGCGCCATCCAGATGCAGGCCGGCCGGGTTGGCGACAATCACTTCGGCGCGCTGGCCGGCGACTTCGACATAGCCGCGTAGCTGGCTGGGCTGGCTACTGTTTACCTCGTTCAGGATCACCCTGGCCGCCCCTGCAGCCAACCATGGGTTGGCTTGTACCCAGCCACCCAGCTGAGTCTGCGCATTGCCACGGCTGTTATTGAGGATGGCACCCTGCTGCTGCACGTCAAACTGGCTATAGGTATTGCGCGATACCCCCGCCGGGCTGGGGCTCTGGATGTTGACCAAGGGCACACCGTTGGCCGCATTCAGTACGGTAGCCTGCTGCTGGCCAGGCGCTTGTTTGTCCGCCACGATCTGGGCCTGGCAGAGCGGCAGGCAAAATGCCGCCCACAATGCCAGCGTGCAGTGGCGCAGGCGGAAAGCAGTACGACGGGCCGGTCGGCCCCTGCTGCTGCCGGTTGCATGCCCGTGTGCCGGGGTAGTTTCGGCTACGGCCATCAGCATGCTGCGGCTGCGGTTGAACACAAGGCGATAGCAGTGCTGGTTCATGATGATCTTTCTGTACGGGCAAGCGCAGCCGGGTGCTGGTGAAACCAGTCATGCGCTGCCTGTGCGCTAAGGTGAGCAGTACGAAACTGCATGATGCGCGGGCCGGTAGCGCGGTCTTTGTGGTAAAGCGAGCGTACGCAGTGGCCGGCTAACAGCTGGCGCAGTACCCGGCTTAGCTGCCGGGCATGGCCAAAGGGGGCGATAAAATCGGGCAGCCAGTAGCGGGGGCCACTGGCCCAGTCTTGCTCTGGCATGGTGGCGGGGTGCGCGGTGAGGTAGCGCTGCTCGGCCTCGGCGCTAAACATGGCCCAGGCGGCGTAGGCCACGGGTTTGCTACCTTGAAACAGCAAGACAAACTGCTGCTGGCGTATGGCTGGTAGCAGCAGGCGCTGCAGGGTGTACAGCGGCGCATCGATATGTTGCGGGCTATGCATGAATAGCCATACCGCTGCGCCAAACGCGGTGGTTTCCTGCCATTGGCCCGGGATGAAAGCGGGTGCCAGAATATGGAGTGCTTGCACGGGCTGGCTCCTTAGTACTGCAGGTTGACGCTGAAGCCACCCGTGGTACGCGGGGTACGCATGTACTCGGGCTGGCCGAATGGCTGGCTGATAAACAGCTCGTAGCCCAGCCGCATGACTTTGCCGCGCATCCCCAGCGTGGCCCCGGCCAGGCGCTGCCCCAGCAGCATGCTGGCGCTGGGGCCGGCCACACGGCCGTAGTCGTAGCCCAGATAGACTTCCTGCCCGGCCAGCTGCCAGCCCAGCTCGTTACGCACAAACCAGCCACGCTCTGCGCTGAGCTGGCTTTCACCGTTGTAGCCGCGCACGGTGTAGCGGCTGCCAATGGCAAAACGGTCTTGCGGCACCAAGGGGTTACGGTTCCATTGCGCGCGCCAGGCCAGGCCGTAGCGCAGCTTTTGCCCGCCCAGGCTGAATGGCGCGTCTAGCTGGGCATCGGCCAGATACAAGCGCGGGCGTGCGCTGCCTTCGCCAAAGGCCTCTTCTGGTGCCGGCATGGCGTTGCGCGCGCCGGTGCCACGACGGTAGGCCAGGTTCAGATCCAGCGTGGTGGTGCCGATGAATTCACGCCAGCTGGCACCGGCTTCCCAGCCGGCCATGCGGCGGCGCTGTACCTGGATTTCGGTGTCGTCGATGAAATTGCTGCTACCACGTTCCCAGCCTTTTAGTGACAGGCTGATTTTGCGGACGGCATCACGGTAGGCCAGCCGGGTGAGCTTGATGTCGCTGTTATCGCTTTTGCCGCTATATCGATAGGTCTGGCTGGCACCGGCTACTTGCTGGTGATAGCGGTTACGGCTGCCACTGTAGGCAAGCAGCCAGTAGCCGAATGGGATGCTGTAGTGCCAGGCGTTACTTTCGCTGCCGCGCTCGCCATCTGCCCCGCCCCCCATATCCTGGCTGTGTGAGATGTAGAACAGGTCGTTCAAGGTAAGCAGGTGGTCGTACGACAGCGTCACGCTGCCCTGGTAGACGCCCGTACCCTGGCTGCCGCCGTCGTCGGCGGTAACGGTCAGCCGGTAGGGGTTGCCCTGCTGCCACTGCACGACCAGGTCGCTATCCCCGGGGTGGCTCCCCTCTCCGCTAGCCGGCTCGATACGTATATCTGCCTCGGCGGTGGGGACGCGCTTGAGGTTTTCCAGCCCTTGCTCGATGTCCCGCAGGTTGAGCAGGTCCCCTTCTCGCATCGGCAAAGCGTTGGCCGCATGCAGGCGCGGGTCTGCTGGCTGGGCGTAGCGTATGGCGTGGATGCGGCCAGGGACAACGGTGAGGGTGAGGACGCCGGTAGCCAGGTTTTGTGGCTGTACCAAGACGCGCGTGGTAATGAAGCCCCGTGCCATGATGGCGTTTTGGACCCGGCTGGCAGCCAGGTTGATGCCTTGCGTACCGGTACAGCGCCCGACCAGTTCGTCTGCCTGGCCCTGTCCATCGCGGTCTATCGCGCCCAGTGCCCATTGAAAAGCCTCGGCACCTTCGCCGGCCAGACGCAGCTCGCCAAGGACAAAGCACGGTTGCTCGCCATGGGGATAGCGTGACATATCGGGCTGGGTGGCCGACTCCAGGCGTACATCGGGGGCGCTTGGCGCCGACTGTTGCAAGGCACGCTGCTGTTGCAGCTGTTGCTCGCGCTGGTCCAGTGCATTATTTGGCAGTGTTTGTGCCAGGGCCAAAGGGCAAGCAAGCCATAGCAGGCTACCGAGCCCTATTGGGCGCAGGCGTTGGGTAAAGCGTGGTACAGACATGTCGACATTCACCGTGGTGCAGCCGGCATTTTGGTCTTGCACGGCCATATTCGATAAATATTGTTGAATGACATTTTCAACAATTCAGCAAATGGCACCTTAGCAAGTTATGTTGCGCTGCTCAGCATGTCTATAAATACAAATGGCATGCCTTGTTGCATTGCCGCATCACGGTATTGGCTCGTCTTGGCATGCTTGTTTAATCGGCAAGGCATAAAAAAACCGCCCTGGCGGGCGGCTGCGGACACATGACCAACAGGGGCTCAAGCGCTGGCGTGTTCGGCCATCGCCTCGCCCAGGCGCACTGGCTTGGCGGCGGCCCAGCTGCTGTCAAAACGGACGGTGTCTTTGGGGTACAGCAGTACCACGGTAGAGCCCAGCAGGAAACGGCCCATTTCCTCGCCCTGCTTCAGGACGATCTGCTGATCGTGGTAGCGCCACTCGCGCACTTCACCGCTGCGAGGCGGGTTGACTACGCCGTGCCAGACGGTAGCCATGCTGCCGACAATGGTGGCACCGACCAACACCAGCACAAACGGGCCGCTAGCGGTTTCAAACTCGCACACCACGCGTTCGTTACGGGCAAACAGCCCCGGCACGCCACGTGCAGTGGTGGGGTTCACCGAAAACAGCTCGCCCGGCACGTGAATCATGCGCAGCAGGCGGCCGTCGGCCGGCATATGGATGCGGTGGTAGTCGCGCGGGCTCAGATAGATAGTGGCAAAGTGGCCGTTATCGAACTTGGCCGCCAGGGTGGCGTCCCCGCCTACCAGGGCGGTGGTGCTGTAGTCGTGGCCTTTGGCCTGGAAGATCTGGTCTTGGCGAATAGGGCCAAACTGGCTGATGGCACCATCTACCGGGCAGATAAAGGCCGCTTTTGCCAGTGGGCGGGCGCCAGGCTTGAGCGCACGGGTGAAAAAGCTATTGAAACTGGTGTAGCTGGCCGGGTCAGGGTTGGCCGCCTCGGCCATGTTGACGTTGTAGCGGCCAATGAACCAGCGGATAAGACGGGTGGTGGCTTCGCCCGCTTCGGTATTGGCAATGCGGCCCGCCAGCAAGGTAAGCGCCTGTTTTGGCAGAAAGTATTGCGGCAACACAGCTAGACGATAGCGCACGATGACACCCTGACTATTTAGCAAACCGCGTATTATAACAGCCCGGCTTTGCCGGTGGCAGCCCGACATCAACCTGCCCGCTCGTGCGGCAGATCACGCTGGGCCGCCCGCCGCCCTATCAGGCGCTAGTCGCCAAAGCCGGCCAGCACCACCTTGCCGGTGGCACTATTGCTTTCCAGCAGCGCGTGGGCGCGGCGCAGGTTGGCCGCATTGATACTACCCAGGCTGGTGGACAAGGTGCTGCGGATACGGCCGGCGTCTACCAGCTCGGCCACACGGCCCAGCAGATGGTGCTGGGCAATCATGTCCGGCGTGGCAAACAGCGAGCGGGTGAACATGAGCTCCCAGTGCAGCGAAATGCTCTTGCGCTTGAGCTGGCGGATATCAATCGGCTCGGGGTCGTCAATCAGCGCCAGCTTGCCTTGTGGCTTTAATATTTTCACGATGTCATCGAAATGGCGGTCGGTCTGGTTCAGGCTGATCACGTAATCCACCTCGGCCATACCCAGCTCGGCCAAGCCATCACCAAGCGGCTGGTGGTGATTAATAACGTGCTGGGCACCCAGCTCGCGCACCCAGGCCTGGCTTTCCGGGCGCGACGCCGTGGCAATAACCTGCAGGCCGGTGAGCACACGCGCCAGCTGAATCAGGATGGAGCCCACTCCACCGGCGGCCCCCACAATGAGCAAGCGCTCGCCGTGATGGGCGCCTTCTTGCAAGCCCAGGCGGTCGAACAACAGCTCCCAGGCAGTAATGGCCGTTAGCGGCAGTGCGGCAGCCTCGGCAAAGCCCAGCGTAGCCGGCATGCGGCCAACGATACGCTCGTCCACTAGCTGCAGCTCGCTATTACTGCCATCACGGTGAATCGCGCCGGCGTACCACACGCGGTCACCGGGGCGGAACAGGCTAACCTGCTCGCCCACTGCCTCCACCACGCCGGCGGCATCCCAACCCAGCACTTTAGGCTGTGGCTGCGCCTGGGCAGGCAGGCTTTTACGGATTTTGGTATCCACCGGGTTCACCGAGATGGCTTCTACCCGCACCAGCAGGTCGTGCCCGTGGGCCTGGGGGGCTGGCAGGGTAATGTCTTGCAGCGCCAGCTCATGCGAGGCTGGCAGGTTGGCAAAGGCGGCAATGGCTTTCATGATCTGTCCTTTCTGGTAAGCAGGCTGACAGTGTGCCGCGTTTATATTGATACGATTAGCCACTACAATCAGGAAACACTATCCGTATAGCCAGACAATAAGGCGAGACATGAAACTGGATGCCATGGCCCTGTTTGCCGTCGTGGCCAACGAAGGCAGCTTTACCGCCGCCGCACGCGTGTGCGGCCTGCCCAAATCCACCCTGAGCCAGCGTATCGCCGAGCTGGAAAGCCAGCTGGGTATGCGCCTGCTACAGCGCACCACGCGGCGGCTGAGCCTGACGGCGGCCGGCCAGGCCTATCTGGTGCACTGCCAGGCCATGCTGGAAGCCGCCGAGGCAGCCGAGGCGGCGATCTCACGCCTGCGTGATGCGCCCAGCGGGCGCTTACGCATTACCGCACCAGAGGCCTCCGGCACCCTGCTCTTGCCCGCATTACTGGCCGCCTTTGCCCTGCGCTACCCCGCAGTGCAAGTGGAGTGCCTCATTACCGACGCACAGCTGGATCTGGTGGCAGAGCGTATTGATCTGGCACTGCGCACCGGGCAGCTGGCGGATTCCAGCTTTGTATCACGCAAGGTTGGCGCGGTAGGCCGTGTGCTGGTGGCGGCGCCGGGCTATCTGGCCGCTAAAGGTTGGCCGCAACAGCCGGCCGAGCTGGCACGACACCAGCTATTGCTGCATACCGTGCTGCCGCAGTGGCCGCTACAACAAGACGGCGAGGTCACACTGGTAGATGCCAGCCATGCCGGGCTACGCGCCAATAACCTGAACACCCTGCGTCAGCTGGCGTTGGCCGGAGCCGGCATAGCCCTGCTGCCGCGCTTCATGGTGCGCCCCGACCTGGCCAGCGGCAGCCTGCAGCACCTGCTGCCTGCTTTCCCCGTGCCGGAAAACCACTACTACGCGGTTTATCCCAGCCGTAGCCACCGACCGGCCGCGCTCACCGCCCTGCTGGATTTTATCGATGAGTACGGTTTGGCAGCGCTGCTGGCCTGAGCACCCTGCCTCCCTATTTCAACAAGGGCTGAAAGCTGAAAGCGTAGCGTTGAAGCGACGGGTTCAGCACCTTGCTATACCGGCGGAAATCGATACGGGAAAAGTCCTGCTTGCCATACAGGCGCATAAACTGCCGTGCGCTGCGCGCATCAAACAGCATGAAGAGCGGCCAACGCTGCTCTAGCCCCTCACTGGCAAAATCCACCCCTTGGTCGTAGTCGTAGAGCATGACCAGCGCCATGGCGCCGGCGATAAAGTGCCCGCCGGCCAGCGCACTCAAGCGGCCATCCCGTACCGCCTGCAGTGCCTCGTGCGAGGTATTGACCCCACTGAAAAACACATCCTTGCCTGCTTGCATGCCACGGTGCCCCCACGCCTGCATGGCCCCCATCGCCATCAGGTCATTACCGCACCACACCATGCGTGCCTCCGGGTAGCGTACATGCAGCCAGCCACCCTGCGCCAATGCACGCTCTTGCGACCAGCCGCCGTAAGCCTCATACGCCAGCCTGACATCACCCGCTTCTTGAATGGCGCGGCGCATGCCCCTACTGCGCTGCAACGAAGACGGGGTGGCCGGGTCACCACTGATAGCCACCATGTGCAGCTTGCCATGTACACGTCGCACACCTGCCTGCCGCGCCTTGTTTATCAAGGATCGTGCCGTAAGGTAGCCGGCTTTTTCTGCATCGGGCTCCAAAGAACCCAGCCAGCCTTTGTAATATTGCCGGGGCTGGCCGAGATCATCTACGCCCGGCAGACGGCCATTAAATGCCATGAATGTCTTGATACCCGCACCATCCAGCAGCTTGAGCAATTCAGGCCCCGTGGCCGACTCATTGGAAAAAATCACGTATCCCGGCCGCTGCGAGGCTGGCTGTTCAATAATTTTGCGCACCAAGGCCAAAGACTTGGCATGGCTACGCTCGGCATAGCGCACCTCCAGCCGCACCCCCAGGTCGGCTGCCGCAGCCTGCATGGCATTACCGGCACTCAGCCAGTACTGCTCGTCACGTTTGCCCGGGTTGATGAAAACTACAGACATCGCCAGCACCTGCATGGCGCAGCAATACAAACCTATGCCCAGCATGAGACGTTTCATTGTGCGCGCTCCTTGTATAAATACTGGCAACGGGTCGGCAGCAATACATGTACCCCATGCCTGATGGGCCGGCATTCATTCTTGAGATACAGCAAGAAACCATACCTATAAAAACAATTTTTGTATTTATATGTTTTTCAAACAATATGACGCATCCCGTTTCACCGGTCTTATTCAGCAGATAAAATCAGCAAAAAATGCTATTGAAAGAAAAATTAATTATCGAATTAATAGATAAAACACAGGGCACATCATCAATATGACATGGCACACTCAAGATTTACCTGGTTTGGCATGATAATTAAGACGTGCAGGCATATTAGGAGCGCGCAATGAACCGAATACAACGCAAACCGTTTACGGCTTTGTCGCATGACGCCACCCCATGGGGACCCACACACCACGGCAAGCTTGCCATGATGCCGCCACCGGCAGCCGCAGATACGTCAGCTTTGTCTGGCGAATTCCTGAACTGGGCGCGCTGGCTGGATACGCTGCGCGAATCGGCCCGCGGTGGCGAGTACGCCGCCGTGCAGGCTCTCGCCAAAGGCAAACTGCGCTTTATCCTGCGCCGTAGCAGCCTGTTACGCGACAAAGCCATGCTGGGCCAGCTACACCACCCGCAGCTGGCCGAAGCCCAAACGCTGTGTCAGGAGTTCGAGCAGGTCATTGGCGAGCTCACCGGCCGCGTGATGCCCCCTGCCGACGAGTGGCCGCTACCGGTGCGCCTCTACACGCCCGAGGCCATGCCAGGCACGGCAGCCAAGACCAGTGGCCACCGTGGCCTGCATGAACGCCGCCATGTGCCCGCCCGACAAAACCGGCTGGATTCGGTCAGCCAGTCCGAAGCACAGCAGGTGTATGGCTGCCTGCGCCTGGTGCTGCGCTTGCTGCAGCAGCAAGTCAACCTGGCCGAATCGCCCGCCATGCAGCAGGCCAACGACCTGCTGGCCCGCACGGTAAAGCTGGGCCATCTGGATAGCGAACCGGGGGCGTAACAGCAGCCGGGGCCAGCTTGGGCTAAAATGGGCGCCTCTTACCCGAAGGCACCATCATGCAGCAGATCGTTGACTTTATCCTGGAGCTGGACAAGCTCAAGGGCGTAACCCGTAAAACCCGGCCACTGGGGCTGGACCGCCAGGAAAATTCGGCCGAACACAGCTGGCAAATTGCCATGCTGGCCGCGTCGCTCGCCCCCTATGCCCCCGAGCCCGTGGACATGAATCGCGTGATTGCCATGCTGCTGGTGCACGATATCGGCGAGATCGACACCGGCGACACCATCGTCTACGCCACCGAGGGCTGGGAAGAGCGCAAGGCCGCCGAGCTGGCCGCAGTCAAGCGTATCTTTGGCCTGCTGCCCACCGCGCAGCGCGACCAGTTTCTGGCGCTATGGCAAGAGTTCGAAGCCGCCGAAAGCGCCGAATCACGCTTTGCCAATGCCGCCGACCGCGCCATGCCGGTACTACTGAACCTGGCCAATAACGGCCAAAGCTGGCGTGAAAACGGTATTAGCTACCAGCGTGTGGTTGGCCGCATCCGCGAGCCGATCGAAACAGGCTGCCCGGCGCTGTGGGCCTATCTGGCCGAGCGCCTGGCCTACGCCGAAACCCAAGGCTGGTTTGGCGCCTGACATACCGCAGTCCCCATGAAAAAGCCGCCATGTACTGGCGGCTTTTTGTTTGGCGCGGGCATGGCGCGCATTCACGATCTGGCGAGCTAGCGCGCGATCGTCAAAGGCTCAGGGGATGATCGCCAGCCCGGCCAGCGGCTGCCCTTGGGCAATACGCCCCAGACGGGTGGCTTTGCCGGTTTGCAGGTTCACTTCGTACAGCTGGCTAGCCCCTAGCGTCTGCCGTGCCGCCAGAAATGCCGTGTTTTTCACATCAGAAATATCCAGCGACGCTGCTTGCAAGGCGCCGTAGCCCACGCCGCCAGGCTGTATGCCCAGCACATCCAGCGCCGGCAAACCCAGGCTGCCTACAGTACGCAGCTGGCCACTGTCTGGCGACACAAATGGCTGCTCCCCTTCCTTCGAGCCTTGCATGGCCAGCGTGCCGCGCAGAGCGTCGATGGTGTACAGGGTGGTGATCTTGTCGTTGCGGGCGTTATACGTGTAGGCAGCCGCCAGAATGACAGGCTGTTGGCCGGCCTGGCTGTCGCCGTCGGCGTAATGCAAAGCCTTATCTGCCTGTACGCCTTCTTGCGCCGCGTTGCCATCGATCTGCGCGCCGGTATCCGGGTGCATGCGCAGGTTGGCACCACTGTCGCTTACGATGCGCATGCGGTCTACTGCCGGGTTGAAATCAAAGCCGAAACGCTGACCAGCGAGCTGTGGCAGCGCCTGGGGCGGCCCTACCTGGGTAAGCTGGCCGCTCTCTGGGGCAATCGTGTAAATACGGCCGGCACGGGACAGGCCATACAGTACGCCGCGTGCAACGCGGTAATCGATCCCCACCAGCGTATCGCCCGCCGCCAGGCCTGCCAGTGGCTGGCGCGACAGCTCACGCGAGGGCTGGCTGGCATTGATGCGGATCAGCACCATGTCCTGGGTCAGCGCATAGAGCTGCTCGGTGCGCAGCGCCCCCGGCGCTTCGGGTGGCAAGCTGGCGCAGCCGGCCAGCAGGCTGGCTGCCAGGCCTGGCAAGCACAGCCGGTATAAAGCTTGGCGTTGAGTCTTCATGCGTGTCCTTTTGCAGCGCCTCAGGCGCCACGGCTAGCGAGGGAAAGCGTCGATACACCACCACTGCCTTTATGAACGCGTATTTGTACCGGGATGCGTTCCTTCAGGCCTTCTACGTGGGAGATAACGCCGATCATTTTGCCACTGGCGTGCAGGCTGTCCAGTGCATCCAGCGCCACATCCAGCGTTTCCGGGTCTAGCGTACCAAAGCCTTCATCCAGAAACAGCGAGTCTATCGATGTTTTATGGCTTACCAGGTCTGATAGCGCCAGCGCCAGCGCCAGGCTCACCAGAAAGCTTTCGCCGCCAGACAGGGTGCGTGTATCGCGCCGGGTGTCACCCTGCCAGGTGTCCACAATGTCCAGCTCCAGTTCACCGCCCTGCTGGCGCTGTAGCAGGTAGCGCCCGTGCAGGCGGCCCAGCTGGCGGTTGGCCAGGTGCACCAGGTGGTCCAGCGTCAGCCCTTGGGCAAACTTGCGGTATTTGTCGCCTTTGGCCGAACCGATCAGGCTATCCAGCCGCAGCCAGATGTCCAGCTCGGCCTGCTGACGTGTCATGTCGGCCAGTAGCTGCTGGTGCTCGGCTGCGCGGCGGCTGTCGTCGTCCAGCAGGCTTTGCAAGGCGCCTTGCCGTGTCAGCGCTTGCTGGCGGCTGGCGTCGTGCGTGGCCAGCGCCTGCTCCAGCTCGGCCAGGCTTGGCAGGCCGGCGACCTGGGTGTCGGCTGCGGCCAACCTGTGGGCTGCGCTATCGGCTACCGCCTGGCGCTGTGCCAGCTGGCTAGCCAGCACGGCCAGCCGGGCTTCGTAATGCTGCACGGTGGCGTCGTCCAGCAGCACGTGCTGCCAGGCGGCTTCATCGGCAAAGCCGCTATCGGCCAAGGCCTGCAGCCACTGCGTGCTGGCTTGCTGCGCCGCGCTGGCGGCGTGCTGCAGCTGCTGTTGCTGCTGCGCCTGTTGCCCCTGCAGCTGGCTGGCGGTTTGCGCCAGCTGTGGCAGGCTGTCCGCCAGGGCTGCCAGCTCGGCAACAGGGTTGGCCGCAGTGGCCGGCAGCGCGCCGGCAGGCCACTGTGCCTGCCAATGCGCTAGCGTGCTGTGTGCCTGCTGGCTCTGCAGTATGTGCTGTTGCAGGCTGTGCGCCAGTGTTTGCAGGGTGGCCTGGTCGGCCTGCCACTGCGCCCATTCTTGCTGGCGCTGTGCCAGCCAGCTTGCCGGCTGGGCTAGCATGGCATAGCCCGCCTCGGCCAGGCTGCTGGCCAGGGTGGCTTCCAGCTGGGCAAGCCCGCTTTGCAGCTGGGCCAGCCGCACGTCTTGCTGCTGGCATTGTTGCTGGCTGTCTTGCATGGCTTGCACTAGCAGCGCGTGCTCGTTGCTGGCCTGCTGCTGTCGCTGATGGGCCTGCGCCGCGCTGGCTTGTGCCGCTTGGCAGGCCTGGCTGGCGGCGTCGGCAGCCTCCAGCTGGCGGGCACGGGCTGCCAGCGTGGCGTCAGCGGCGGCCAGCCGCGCGGGCCAGACATCGGCCTGCTGCCAGCTGTCGTCTGGCAGGCCATGACTATGCGCCAGCACTTGCCAGCTACCCAGCAAGGCGGCATGGCTGCTGTGCAGGCTGTGCTGTAGCTGCAGGGCGGCTTGCTGGCTGGCTTGCAGCTGTGCCAGCTGCTGGTTGGCCGCACGGCCGCTGTCTTCCAGGGCCTCCAGCTCGGCTTGCAGCCGGGCGATGGCTTGCTGGGTGGGGCCACTGTCCAGCTGCTGATAGTGCGCAATGGCGGGGTGCTCGTGCGCGCCGCACAGCGGGCAGGCTTCGCCCGGCTGCAGCTGCTGGCGGTGTGCTTCCAGGCTCTGGATACGCTGTTCCAGCGTCAGAATGCGTTGCTGGTCGGCCAGCATGTTGCGCGTGGCTTTGTACTGCTGGCGCTGCGTGTCGAGCTGCTGTTGTACGGCGTCTATCTGTTCTTGTAGATCCTGCTGCTGTTGCTGGGCGTGCTGCAGGCTGGCGGCCTGGGTGCGCAGCTCGGCGGCCTGGCTTGCCAGCTGGGCCAGCTGCGTGCTGTGTTGCTGCGCTAGCTGCCACTGCTGACGCAGGCCGGCCAGGTCTTGGCCCTGCAGTGCTTGCTGTAGCAGGGTTTGCGCCTGCTGTGCGGCCAACTCGGCTTGCTGTGCATCGGCCTGCGTGGCGGCCAGCCGGGCAGCCAAGGTATGGGCGCTGGCTTCTTGTTGCTGAAGGCGTTGCTGGCTATGTGTTTGCGCGGCCTGCTCGGCGCGTAGTACCTCACGCTGTTGTGCCAGCTGGCCAAGCTGGCTTTGCCACAGGGGCAGCCACTGGCCCAGCACGGCGTGCTGGCTACGTTGGGCCAGGCTGTGTGCCAGCTGCTGATGCTGGTCGTGGGCCTGCGCCAGGGCCGCATCGGCCTGACTTTGCTGCTGCAGCGCCAGCGCCAGGGCGTGTTGCTTGCCGGCGGCCAGGTTTTCCTGCGCCTGCGCCAGCGCGTGCTGTAAGGCTTGGCTGTGTTGCTGTTGCTGCGCCAGCTGCTCGGCGGCGTGCAGGTGGGCGCGCTGCAGCGGCAAAATAGCCGCCGCCGGCTGGTGCGCAGCCAGGCTGGCCTGCCATGGTGCGGCAGCTTGCCAGCCTTGCGTGGCGTGATGCAGCTGCTGCATAGCCTCTGTGGCGCTCTCCCGCGCGGCGAGCAGGTCTTGTTGCTGCCGTATCTGCCCCGATAGCCGCTGGCCAGCCTGCGCGCTGTCGTGCGCCTGCTGTTGCCACTGTGCCAGCTCGCTCTGCATGGTTTGCCGGCGTGTGTCGTCCAGCAGGTCTGCTCCGCTGGCGCGCGATTGCAGCTGGGCCAGCAGCTGGCGCTGCTCGCGGGTGTATTCGAACACGCGCTGCGATATCTGGCCGTAAATGTCGGTGCCGGTCAGCTCTTCCAGCAGTTCGGCGCGGTCGTTGGCGCTGGCATTGAGAAAAGCGGCAAAACCACCCTGCGCCAGCAGCATGGATTTGGTAAAGCGGGCAAAGTCCAGGCCGGTGAGCGCAATGGTCTGGCGCAGTTTGTCGTTGACCTGGGTGCTGAGGATGCGGCCATCGGCGTGTGCCAGCTCCACCTTGGGGGCCTGCAGCGCGCCATCGGCTTTATCGCGCGCGCGGCGCTGGCTCCAGAAGGCGCGGTAGCACTGGCCTTTTACCTCGAATACCACCTCGGCCAGGCAGTCTGCCGTGTGGCGGCTCATGATGTCGTTGGCCCCGGCCGAGATGCTCTTCAGGCGCGGCGTTTCGTGGTACAGCGCCAGGCAAATGGCATCCAGCAGGGTGGATTTGCCCGCCCCCGTGGCACCGGTAATGGCAAACAGGCTGCAATCGGCCAACGGTGGCTGGTTGAAATCGATCTGCCACTCGCCTTGCAGCGAGTTCAGGTTTTTCAGGCGTACGCTCAGTATTTTCATGCTTGCCCTGCCTGTAGTTGCTGCAGGATGTGCTGGTGGCGGGTGGCCAGCTCGGCCGCCAGCCCCTCATCGAGTGTTTCCAGTGCCAGGCGGCGGGCAAAAACCTCTTGCGGGCTGAGCTCATCCAGCGTTTCACGCGGGTTGCCGGCCAGGCTGGCGGCTTGCTGCGGGCGCTCGCGGCGCAGGCGCAGGATGTCCAGCGGCAAGCCATCGCACAACTGCGCCAGCCTTTGCTGCAATTCGGCCAGGTAGTCGTCGGCCTGGACGCATACCTCCAGCCATACCGGCTGCGCGGCGCTGCCGGCCTGCGCGGCTGCGGCCAACTGTGGGCCCAGGCTGGCCAGTGTGCCACGCAGCTGGGCCATGGGCTGGAACACCGGCACGGGCAAGGGGGCAATGTCCTGCACGCCCTGGCTGCCCAGCGTTACCAGCAAGACTTCTTTTTGCTGGCGGCACTCGTCAAAGCCCAGCGCGATGGGCGAACCGCTGTAGCGGATATGCGCCAGGCCACCCACCACCTGCGGGCGGTGGATATGGCCCAGTGCAATGTAGTCGGCTGGCGGAAAGGCCGCGGTAGGGAAAGCTTCCAGCGCCCCCACATAGATTTCACGCACGGCTTCGCTGCTGCTGGCCCCCACCGTGGTGAGGTGGCCGGTGGCAACGATGGGCAGCGGCAGGCCCAATGCCTGGCGTTGCAGGCAGGCGGCGTCGTATACCTGCTGGTAATAGCTTGCAATGGCTTGCTGCAGCGAGCGCTGCTTGTCTTCGGCGCTCTGTCCGGCCTCGCTGCGTAGCACATCGCGCGGGCGGATAAACGGTAGCGCGCACAGCAGCGCAGCTGGCTGGCCTTGTTTATTGCGCAGCAGGTGCACCATGCGGGCGGGGTCGGGGTCGATGGCGGGTACCACCAGAGTATTCAGCCGTGCCAGCAAGGGCTGGCTCTCGGCCAGCGTGGCCACCGAGTCGTGATTGCCTGCCAGCAGGATCAGTTGTACGCCCAGCTCGTGCAGGGCCACTACCAGGCGGTTGTACAGCTCGCGGGCGTAGCTGGGCGGGGCGCCGGTATCGAAAATATCGCCCACCACCAGCACGGCATCGGCTTGCTGCACTGCGACTTGCTGCAGTAACCAATCCAGAAAAGCCTGATGCTCTGCCTGCCGGCTTTTCCCCATGAAGTGCTGGCCCAAATGCCAGTCGGAGGTATGAATAATACGCATGGATAATGCCGAAGAAATAAAGCGTGTTATCAATGGGGCAATTTTACCCCGACAGGATACCGCCAGATACATGCAACAGCACGGCGAGCGATCGGCCGCGGGAAATACCCATACTGAATGGGCCTATGACGTGTGGGCGGGCAAAAAAATAACCTCCTGAATCGTCACAAGTCAGGAGGTTTTATAAGTTCGGGCCGTGGCCCGCCTCTGAACAGGCTGCGAGGAAGCAGTAATGTCAGAAGATGTTTGAATGATATAGGCTCATGGGGCTGTGTGACTATGCGTAAAAATACCTAGGCACGACCCATGTGGCGATCAAACACTGCCATCAACTGCTCATCGCTCTCTATTCTTTTGATTTCATTAAAGAAATTTTCTGCCTCACCATAAGTGCGCTGCAGCAATTTTGCCCATTGCTTGCTGCGGCTGACCGCATAGCGGCCGCCATCGGCACGCAACTGACATTGTTCAGTCAAATCGCGTAGCCAGACCAGCGCCTGCGGCCACGCTGCGGGCGGTAGCATCTCGCCGTTTTGCTGCAGATGGCGAATGCGCTGCGCCAGGTCGGGGCTGGCCACCAGGCCACGCCCTATCATCACCGTGTCGCAGCCGCTGATGTCGCGAATGGCCTGATAGTCTTCCAGCGTCCATACCTCGCCGTTGGCTATTACCGGTATGGACATGGCCTCGCGGATGCGCGCCAGCCATTCCCAGTGCGCGGGCGGGCGGTAGCCTTCTACCTTGGTACGGGCATGTACGCACAGCTCTTGCGCGCCGCCTTGCTGGATGGCGTGGGCGCATTCCAGCGTCAGGCTGGTGTCTTCGTAGCCCAGGCGCATTTTGGCGGTAACTGGCGTGCTGGCGGGCACGGCACTGCGTACGGCCTGCACGATGCTATAAAGAACGTCGGGCTCTTTCAGCAATACCGCACCACCACGGTGCCTGTTAACGGTAGGCGCCGGGCAGCCAAAGTTCAGGTCTATGCCCACCGCCCCCATTTCGGCCGCCCGCACGGCGTTCTGGGCCAGCCATTCCGGCTCGGAGCCCAGCAGCTGCACGCGCACCGGCACCCCACAGCGCGTGGCCGAAGCAGTTTGCAGCTCGGGGGCCAGCCGTTCGAACGTGCGCACCGGCAGCAGCGAGTTGGTCACGCGCACAAACTCGGTCACGCACAGGTCGATGCCGCCAATACGCGTCAGGACATCACGCATGATGTCGTCTACCAGGCCCTCCATGGGGGCTAGTACAATTTTCATGTTTACCGCCAGTACTTAAGGAGCAGCGCATTGTATACAAGCACGCCACCCGACACCACGCCGGCAGGCATGACCCTGCGCCAGGGCGACGCGAGCGACATCCCCGACGCCCTGCCCTTGCTGGCGGCGTACCGGGCGTTTTATGGCCTGCCCACCGACAACGCGGCGCTGGCAGACTACCTGCAGGCACGCCTGGCAGCCGGCGAAGCCACGCTATGGCTGGCTAGCGTGCCGGCGCACCCCGTGGCCGTGGCACTGTGCTACCGGGGCTATTCCACCCTGAGCCTGGCGCGCAACGACCTGCTGCATGACTTGTATGTTGCACCCGACTGGCGCCGGCAGGGCCTCGCGGCGGCACTGCTGCGGGCCATCCAGCGGAGCATTCCGCCCGGCGGCAGCCTGTGGCTGGAGACGGCACACAGCAACCACAGCGCGCAGGCACTCTATCTGGGGCTGGGTTTTGTGCCGGATAACGCTTTTCTGACCATGAGCTGGCAGCGCCCGGCTGATTTGTGAAGCCGCCCGCAACACGGCACAATGCGGCCAACTTTGCAGGAGCCCGCCATGACCACCGACATTACCTTGCCCCCGCTGGGGCGTTACCAGCACTACAAAGGCAACCTTTACCAGCTGATCGACTTTGCCCGTCACAGCGAAAGCCACGAGCTGATGGCGGTATACCGCCCGCTATACGGTGACATGGGGCTGTGGGTGCGACCGCTGGCCATGTTTTGTGAGCAAGTCACCATTGATGGCGTGGCCCAGCAGCGCTTTCGCCTGCTGGACACCCCGTGCTGATCTACCGTACCGACCAGTTCCCCCTGCCGCTGCCGGCCGGCCACCGTTTTCCGGCAGAAAAGTACGCACTACTAGGCCAGGCCGTTGCCAGCATGGCGCCAGATCGGCTGGCTGAAGCGCCCGCCGCCACACCGGCCGAGCTGATGCTGGCGCACGATGCCGACTACGTTGGCCGCATGCTGGATGGCAGCGTGGCACCGGCCATCATGCGTGAAATCGGCCTGCCGTGGAGCGCCGCCTTGGTGGAGCGCAGCCGGCGCTCGGTGGGGGCCACGCTGGCAGCAGCACGCAGCGCCCTGCTGTATGGTGCCGGCGTGAATCTGGCCGGTGGCACCCACCACGCCGGCCACGCCAAAGGCGGCGGTTTTTGCGTGTTCAACGATGTCGCAGTCAGCATTCGTGTGTTGCAGCAAGAAGGCCTGATTCGCCGCGCCGCCGTTATCGACCTGGACGTGCACCAGGGCAACGGCACCGCCGAGCTGTTTAGCGGCGACGCCCGCGTGTTTACCCTGTCCCTGCACGGGGAAAAGAACTTCCCCTTCCGCCGCGTGGCCTCTACGCTGGATATCAACCTGGCGGATGGCACGGGCGACGCCGACTATCTGGCCGCGCTGGCGCAGGCCCTGGCCACGCTGGCCGCGCGCTTTCAGCCGGATATCGTGTTTTACCTGGCCGGTGCCGACCCCTACAGCGGCGACCGCCTGGGCCGGCTAAACCTGAGCCTGGCCGGCCTGCAGCAGCGCGATGTCTGCGTTTTTGACCTGTGCGAACAAAAACAATGGCCACTGGCTGTGATGATGGCCGGCGGCTATGCTGTACCCATCACGGATACAGTCGCCATACATTGCCAAACCGTGCGTGCCCTGCTGGCACGCCACCACCTGAAAGGAGCTTGCTGATGAATATCGCCAAAGCCACGTTTGCCGGTGGGTGCTTCTGGTGCACCGAAGCCGTGTTCCGCCAGCTGCAAGGCGTAAACGCCGTGATACCCGGCTATATAGATGGCCACCTGGCCGACCCGGACTACGAAAGCGTATGCCGCGGCGACAGCGGCCACGCCGAGGCGATCGAGCTGCACTACCAGCCCGACACCATCAGCTACGCCACCTTGCTGCAGGTGTTTTTCCTGACGCATGACCCCACCACGCCAAACCGGCAGGGGCATGATGTGGGCACGCAGTACCGCTCGGCCATTTATACGCATAGCGACAGCCAGCAGCAGGAAGCATTGGCCTTCATCCAGCAGCTGGATGCCAGCGGCGATTACCCCGCCGCCATCGTCACCGACGTCAAACCTGCCAGCCACTTTTACCCGGCCGAGGCCTATCACCACGATTACTATGCGCGCAACCAGAGCGCGGGCTACTGCCAGGTGGTGATCGCACCCAAGCTGCTCAAGCTGTACCGCAGCGCACCAGCCCTGCTGAAAGCCCGCTAGACAAGCACGCCACGCCTGGCCGGCCGCCCCGGCCAGGCGCATGTCAATTGCAGATTAATGCCTATCCTGCGTTACAATTAGCCCCCCGATACCGTAGCGGCCACCATGACCCCTAGCGAGCACGCCCCGGCCAACACTGGTTTTTTTCGCATCCGGCAATGGCCACACCTTGTCAAAGAGCTGCCCTGGCGGGTAAAAGGCACCTTCTTGCTACTGTGGGCCTTGTTGTCCATGGCCATTCTGGTGGTGGCGATCCTGCTGACCGAAGAAAGCCGGCAACAACAGTTTGACGCTGCCAGCCTGCATATCAAAAAAACGCTGGAAGAACGCCTGCTGATCTGCGAAACCGCCGTGTACGGTTTTACCGAGCTGTCTGCGGCCAACTATGGCATGGACAAGCTGCGCTTTCGCCAGTACGCCCAGGGCATAGGCAACCGCTACCCGTATATCTACCTGATGGGCTTCCAGCCCAAGGTCAGCCTGGCCGAGCGCGAAAACTACGAGGCGTCGATCAGCTTTCAGCGTTACCAGCCGTTTTTCATCAAAGACTATCAAGGCAGCGGTGACCCGGGTTGGTTGAACAACCAGCTATGGCGCCCCTCCCCCGCCAGGCCATTTTACATTCCGCTCGTGGATGCCGAGCCGCCTGCGGCCAACCAGTACAGCTATATGCAGGGCCTGGATATCCTGCAGGATGCCATCCTGGGCCCTGCCGTACAGCGGGCTATCCGTAGCAGCGATATTGAAATCACCCAGCCCTACCAGATGCGCGAAGGCGGCCACGGCTTTGGCTTTGTCAAAGCCATCTACGCCGAAGGCGTGGCACCGGCATCGCCGGACGAGCGCATCAGCGCCGCCATCGGGGTGATTACGGTCGGCATAAAGGCCGAAACGCTGCTCGCCATGCAAAGCGGCAACACCCAGCAGCTCAGCATCCGCCTGCTACCCACCCTGCCCACCCAGACCAGCCCTGCCATCAACATCCGGCCACCGCAAGGCGCGCAAAGTGCCAGCTGGCTCAGCGACTGGCTGTTTCCGGCGCGCTATACCGAGGTATCGATAGACCGCGACTACTTCCCGTACAAGCTATCCATCACGCGGCCAACCTCGCCGGGGCATATCCCCTGGTACCTGTACGCGCTGGCCATGGGCGCCTCGGCGCTGATCAACGCCTTGCTGCTGCTGATCGCCGCATCGCAGCACAACGAGCGCATGCAGCGCGAGCACTACCACGACACGCTGCACCGTGAACGGCAGCAAGCCATGGTGACGCTGGAAAATATCGACGACGCGGTGCTGGTCATGAGCCGCGACCTGCAGGTGGAATACCTGAACCCCAAAGCAGCCCTGCTACTTAATACTGCGGCACCGCTGGCTATTGGCCGGCAAGTGAGCGAGCTATGGCGCCTGCGCTTCGACCTGGCCAGGGAAGCCATGCTGGACCCGCTGCAAAGCTGCCTGGCCAGTGGCCAGAAAGTCGACCTGCCAGAGAACGCCTACATCGACCAGGGTGGCAAGGTTTTCTACGTAGAAGGCACCGTCTCGCCGCTGCCGGGGCCGGATGGCATCATGCGCGGGCTGGTCATTACCTTTCGCGACATGGCCCCCCTGCGCCAGCGCATGGCCGAGGCGCTGGAGCGCAGTGAAGAGCGGCTAAAACAGCACCAGGCCGAGCTGGCACGCGTGGCGCGTATCAACACCCTGGGCGAGATGACCTCGGGCATTGCCCACGAAATCAACCAGCCGCTGTCGGCCATCGTCAGCTACAACGAAGCCTGCCTCGGGCTGCTGGAAGACGAAGAGCCTGACCGCATCCTGCTGATTACCGCCTTGCGCTCATCGGTAAAACAGGCGCAACGGGCTGGGCATATCGTGAAAAAACTAAGAGAATTCGTGGCCAGCAAGCAGACCGAGTTCTCGGCGGTAGACCTGAACCAGGCCGTGCTGAACATTGTCACCCTGATCGAGCCCGAGCTGCGTGGCCATCAGGTACAGGTTAAAACCGACCTGGCCAGCGCCCTGCCACTGGTATTTGCCGATACCATCCAGGTCGAACAAGTCATCCTGAACCTGTGCAAGAATGCCATGGAAGCCATGATGGAAACCCCTGGCGAGCACCGGCTGTTCCTGTACAGCGAGCAGCGTGGCCACCGCGTGCGCGTCGGCGTGCGCGACAATGGGCCGGGCATGCCGGAAGACGTGCTACAGCGCATCTTCCAGCCGTTTTTCAGCTCCAAGGCACAGGGCATGGGCCTGGGGCTCACCATCAGCCATACCATTATTGAAAACATGGAAGGCGTACTGTGTGCAGACAACCTGCCCTCTGGCGGCGCAGAGTTTTATTTCGAACTACCGGTAATGAATACCGCCTATGAAAGCGAAGGAGTGAGTGTGTAATGGCATCCATGACCCCAACGATTTTTGTCATCGATGACGACCCGGCGGTACGGGACTCGCTAGCTTTGCTCATCGGCACCCAAGGCTTGCGCGTACAAACTTTCGAGCATGCCGAAGCCTTTCTGGAGAAATTCCGCCCGGACGAAATCGGCTGCCTGGTACTGGATATCCGCATGCCGCAAACCTCGGGCCTGGCCCTGCAGGACATGCTGAACCTGCAAAACATCCAGATGCCCATCATCTTCATCACCGGCCACGGTGACCTGGAAGAATGCCGCCGCGCGTTTCGCGGTGGTGCAGTAGATTTCCTGACCAAGCCCATCAACGCACTGCAACTGTTGGAAAGCCTGAAAAAAGCCATCCGCATCAGCATCCAGCAGCAAAAGCAAGAGGCAGAAACACAGGAAGTGCGCCAGAAACTGGAGCGCATTACCGAACGCGAGCGCCTGATCCTGCGCTATGTGGCCGAGGGCCGCTCCAGCAAGGAAATCGCCAAGGAGCTGGCGCTCTCGCCGCGCACGGTGGAAGCCCACCGCGCCAAGCTGTTTGAAAAACTGGACATCAACTCGCTGGCCGAGCTGGTGCGTTTTTACCTGAAGGCACTGGACGCCGTACAACCCGTGCCCGCGCAAGACACTACACCATGACCCGTCTGTTCAACAAAATCGGCCTGGTGGCACGCCACAGCAAGCCGCAGATCATCGAATCGCTGCTGAAGTTGGCCGCACACCTAACCAGCCGTGGCTTTCATATCGTGGTAGATGCTGAAAGCTGCGCCGGCCTGGAAAGCGGCAACTACCCGGTAGTAGAGCGTGTCGACCTGGGCAAGCTGGCCGACCTGGTTATCGTGCTGGGCGGCGATGGCACCATGCTGTCGGTAGCCCGCGTGCTGGCGCCCTACCGCGTACCGCTGGTCGGCATCAACCAGGGGCGGCTGGGCTTCATGACCGATATCTCGCTGCACGAAATGCTGGACGCCATCGACCGCATTCTGGATGGCCAGTTTGTGCCCGAGGAGCGCATCCTGCTGCAAGCCTCGGTGATACGCGAAGACGCCGAAATCGCCAGCGCCCTGGCCTTTAACGATGTGGTGATCAGCCGCGGCGCGCTGGGCTCCATGATCGAGTTCGAAGTGTTTGTGGACAACCAGTTTGTCTACAGCCAACGCTCTGATGGCCTGATCATCAGCACGCCTACCGGTTCTACGGCTTACTCGCTGGCGTCCGGCGGGCCCATCCTGCACCCCACCCTGCAGGCGGTGGCCCTGGTGCCGATCTGCCCGCAGTCCCTCAGCAACCGCCCCATTGCCATCAGCAATAGCTGCGAGGTGGCCTTCATGCTCACGCGCGGCCTGGACGCCCGCGTGCACTTCGACGGCCAGTCGCACTGCGACCTGATGGAAATGGACCGCGTCATCGTACGCAGCTACCGCAACACGCTGAAGCTGCTGCACCCCATCGGCTACAACTACTACGACATGCTGCGGCACAAGCTCCACTGGGGCGAGCGCCTGCTGTGAGATAACACCATGCTGCTTACGCTCAACGTCAAAGACTTTGTCATCGTGGACCAGCTGCAGCTGGAGTTCGAGCCCGGCTTTACCGTCCTGACCGGTGAAACCGGCGCCGGCAAATCCATCATGCTGGACGCGCTGGGCCTGCTGCTGGGCGACCGCGCCGAGGCCGGCCAGATACGCGACGGCGCCGACCGTGCCGAAATCAGCGCCAGCTTTGATATTGCCCGCCAGCCAGACCTGCAAGCCTGGCTGGCTGACAATGCCCTGTCCGGCGACGATAGCGAGCTGTTGATCCGCCGCCTGGTAGACCGCAATGGCCGCTCGCGCAGCTTTATCAATGGCCAGCAAGCCACCCAGAGCCAGCTCAAGAGCATGGGCGAATACCTGGTCGACATCCACGGCCAACATGCCCACCAGTCGCTGGTACGGCCCGAGATGCAACGCGGCCTGCTGGACGCCTACGCCGGCGCCAGCCAGCTGTCGCGGGATGTACGCGCCGCCTGGCAAGACTGGCAGCACGCCCGCAAAGCGCGCGAAGACGCCGAAAAGCGCCAGCGCGAATCCGAAGTGGAACGCGAACGCCTGACCTGGCAAATCGGCGAGCTGGCCGAGCTGGCGCTGCAAGCCGACGAATGGCCGCAGCTGAACCAGCAGCACTCGCGCCTGGCCAATGCGGCCGAGCTGGCGCAATCGGCGCAGTCGGCGGTAGATGTGTTGTCCGATATGGACGGCAACTGCCTGTCGCTGCTATCGCAGGTACAAAACCGGCTAGGCAAGCTGTCCGGCTTCGATCCGCGCCTGGCCGAATCGCTGGCGCTACTGGACTCGGTAGACGCCGAGCTGCGCGAGGTGGTGTACAGCCTGCGCGACTACGGCAGCAGCTTTGACGACGACCCGCAGCAGCTGGTGCAGGTAGAAGCCCGCATCGACGCGCTGATGAGCATGGCCCGCAAGTACCGCTGCCAGCCGGAAGACCTGCCCAAAAAACTGGCCGACTGGGAAGCACAGTTGGCCGCACTGGAAGCCGCCACCGACCAGGAAGCCCTGGCCACCGCCGAAGCCGCCGCGCTGGCGCGCTACCGTGCCCAGGCCGAAAGCCTGTCTGGCAAACGCCGCCAGGCGGCCAGCGAGCTGTCGGCGCGCATCAGCACCGAAATGCAGCGCCTGGCCATGGAAGGCGCCCGCTTTGCCATCGAGCTATCCGCCGCCAGCGAGCCCACCGCCCACGGTCTGGAAACCATCGAATACCTGGTAGCGGCCAACCAGGGCAGCACCCTGCGCCCGCTGGCCAAGGTAGCGTCTGGCGGCGAGCTGTCGCGCATCAGCCTGGCCATGCAGGTGGTGATCAGCCAGGTGGCCAGCGTGCCGACGCTGATTTTTGACGAGGTGGATGTCGGCATAGGCGGCCGCGTAGCCGAGGTGGTAGGCAAGCTACTCAAACAGCTGGGCCAGCGCTACCAGGTGCTGTGCGTTACCCACCTACCGCAGGTAGCCTCGTGTGGCGACCAGCACTGGCGCGTCAGCAAAAACAGCGCCGGCGGGCGCACGGTCAGCCGCATCAGCCCGCTGGACGGCGAAGGCCGCGTGCTGGAAATTGCCCGCATGCTGGGCGGCGAAGACATTACCGCCACCACACGCCAGCACGCCAGCGAGATGCTGGAAAGCAACGCCTGAGTACGCTGCGCAAGGCAAAAGCACAAGGGCCTGTCGCCATGCGACAGGCCCTTGTGCTTTGTCAGGGTGCCCCCCGCCAGATGTCTCAGCCCGCCGCCGGTGCGGCAGGCAGCAGTGGCACCACCACGGCGGCCGACTTGCGTAGCTGCTGCTCGGCCAGCGCCGGCTGGCGGGCACGCAAGTAGTACTGCGCCAGCCGCGTACTGCACGCCACACTCAGCGCCAGAATCTGCTCGTCACGGCCTTCGCTGCCGGTGAGTGCAGCAGCAACGCGCTGCTGGTACAGCGTGCTGGCTTCTGCCATGCCTGCTGCCGCTGCCATGCTGGCCATGGCACTGTATAGCGGTGCCTGCAGGCTGGCTTGTTGTGCTGCCACGGCTGCGTCCAGCTGCGCCAGCAAGGGCGCGACGGCCAGCGCCCCCTGATGGTCTGCCAGCGCGCCCAGTGCCGTATCACCCTTGCCAGCGGCCTGCACGGCTTGTGCATACGCCAGCTGCAGCTGCTGCGCCGCCGCCTGGGTGTTTCCTGCGGCCAACTCGCCCTGGCTTAGCAGCAGGCCGATTACCGGCCCGGGTGTCGCGGCGTGGCTAGCCTGCAGCTGCGCCAGCAGTGGTTTGACCTCGGCCCAGCGCCCCTTGGCAGCATTCGCCTGCAGCGCATTCAGTAGCGCCTGCGCGTGCCAGCGCTGCAGCTGGCTGGTGGTGTAATCGCGCATGACCGCACCGGATAGCTGCGGCAGCTGGGCACGCGCTTTATCCAGCCAGGCTTGCCATACCGCAGCAGATAGCTGCGGCTTGGCTGCCAGCATGCTGGCGACACGCGCATAGAAAATGGCGGCATCTTGCGGCTTGAGCTGGCCCGCTTCGGTAGCCAGCTCGTCCAGCGCCTGGGCGCTGACGCCGCCAGGGCGCTGTAATAGCGTCCAGGCGCTAGCAAGCAGCTCGGCGCTGCGGGCACTGCCGGCCTGGTAACCGGGCGTGGCTTGCAAGCGGGTTAGCAGCTCGTTGGCACGCTGCGCTTGGCCGCTTTCTGCCAGCGCCACCACCAGGGCCAGCGCCAGGTTTTGTTTTTCGCCCAAGACGGCACCGTGTTGAGCCGACACCTTTTGCAGGCTGCCAGCCACCCCTGGCCACTCGCTACTGCTGCCCGCTACGCCAGCCGCAGGCGGGGTGAGTAACGAATCGCTGCTGCCCTGCGCCAGCGCCGCACCGTCCGGCGACTGGGCGAAGGCTTCCAGGTCGGCCGGCTGGCCGGCCAGCCCGCCCCCCATGATCTGGTTCAGCATGCCTTGTGCCAGCGCCGCCCGCTGCTCGGGCGCCAGTTCCTGACCGGATGGCGACGCCAGGCGGTAGCCACCAAAGAACGCCGCCCCCAGCAAGACAACGATACTGCCGGCCCGAAGCACGCCACGGCTGCCACGAAAAAACGCCAGCCACGGCTGGTGCAGGCCCAGTTCTTTTTCCAGCTCGGCACGGATGCGGTTGCGCAGCGCGCGCTCGCTGTCCTCCTGGCTTTGGCGGCTGC
This sequence comes from Neisseriaceae bacterium, assembly GCA_027489245.1. Classification (GTDB taxonomy): domain Bacteria; phylum Pseudomonadota; class Gammaproteobacteria; order Burkholderiales; family Chromobacteriaceae; genus Vogesella. The sequence goes on from JAIYAC010000001.1 coordinate 28,531, forward strand.
CTAGCTCGCTTTCGCGCTGCAGGCGTGCGTTCAGCTTGCGCAGCTCGTCTTCGCGTATCTGTTTGAGGCGCAGCTTTTCCGGGTCCACTTTATCCAGATAGATGTGGCAATACGGGCATTGGCGCTGTGGTGTTGGCCGCATCATGCGCTGGCAGCCCGGGCATTCGCTGTCGGCCAGGCTGGCATTTTTGTCCAGCAAGGCTAGCGCTGGCTTCATTTCTACCTGAAAGCCGGCATCGCGAAAGTTTTGCGCGGTGCGTTCGGCTTCGTCCTGCGGGATATCGGCCTTGATACGGGTGGCGCCGCGTTGCTCCAGGTGCTGCATCAGGCGTGCGGCTTTTTCCTGGCCCAGTTGCAGGCGGGTACTGGCCTGTAGCTGCAATTGGGCGATATCGGGGGTGTCTGGCAGGCGCACGATCAGGTCGTAGCGGGTGGCGGGGGTGTGTTCGTCTGTGGTGTGCTGTGCGTTCATGTCGTGCAGCCGGCGTGGGGGTGCATCAGTTTAACAAACGCGCGGCAAAACACCACAGTGCAATAGCATAGCCGCAAGCCGGGCGCGGGCGGCGCACCGGCTGGCGGCCGGCGGGCTAGCGGGTGGACACCGCCGTGGCAAACTGGTCTACCGCCTGCACCAGACGATCCACATCGGTCACACGCGTATCCGGGCACACCAGAATCATGTTGTGGAATGGCGTAATCAGCAGGCCGCGATTGAGCAAGAACAGGTGCACGATGTGCTCCAGCTCGCCATCCAGTATGGCGTCGGCCTCGCTGCCGTTGCGCGGCGGCGTGGCGGTGAACTGGAACTCGGTACGCGCCCCCACCTGGGTCACGCACCACGGCAGCTGGTGGCGGGCGATCACGTCGCGCAGGCCTGCGGCCAACCTTTCGGCCAGGCCAAACATATGCTGGTAGGCGGCGTCGGTCATTACCTGTGCCAGGTTGGCGCGCATGGCGGCCATGGCCAGCAGGTTGGCGGTCAGCGTGGTGCCGATGCCGCTATGCCCTGCCGGTGCCTGGCGCTTGGCGGCCTCGGCGCGGTGCGCCAGCGCCTGGGTAAAACCGTACACCGCGCACGGTACGCCGCCGGCGACCGGCTTGCCCACCACGAACAGGTCCGGCTGCAGGCCGTGGGCGCCGGTGTAGCCACCGGGGCCGCTGCTGATGGTGTGGGTTTCGTCTATCAGCAGCAGGGTGCCGTACTGGCGGCATAGCGCCTGCGCCTGCTGCCAGAAGCCGGGATCGGGCAGCACCATGCCGATATTGGTCATGGCCGGCTCGGCCAGCAGGCAGGCCACCTGCCCGCCCTGCAACGCGGCTTCCAGCGCGGCCAGGTCGTTGAACTCGATGCTGCGGGTATGCTGCGTGATGTCGTACACCTGGCCCAGCAGGCTGTCGCGGGTTTGCGGCTGGCCGTCTACCAGGTCGACAAACACATCATCCACCGTGCCGTGATAGCAACCGTTAAAGATCAGCACCTGGCTGCGGCCGGTGATGGCGCGCGCCCAACGGATGGCAAAGCGGTTGGCGTCGGACGCCGACAGGGCAAACTGCCAGTACGGCAGGCCAAAACGGCGCGCCAGCTCCTCTGCCACCCACACGCCGTCGGCGCTGGGCAGCATGGCGGTGTAGCCGCGCTGTGCCTGGCGGGCGATGGCGTCGGCCACCGGCTGCGGGCTATGGCCGAACATGGCACCGGTGTCGCCCAGGCAGAAATCGACATAATCGTGGCCGTCTACATCGCGAAAACGTGCGCCGCGCGCCTCGTCGACATACAGCGAAAACGGTGTAGACCAGTCGTTCATCCAGTGTAGCGGCACACCAAAGAGCAGATGGTTGGCCGCATCGGCAGATAGCGCACGCGAGCGCGGCATGCGGGCGATAAAGGCATCACGTTCGGCGGCCATCAGGGCCTGGGCTTTGTCCCAGTCTATGCCGTGGCGTAGTGTGGTCATGGTGTAATCCTCTGCATTGGCAATGCTGCGGCCAACCTTGGGCGTGCAGCCGTTGTGCTTGTATTGATCTTGCGGGCTATCAGACGTGCAGCTGCAGGTGCTCGCGCTCCCAGGCGGTAATGGCGCGGTTGAAGGTTTCAAACTCCTTCTCTTTCACCGCGCAAAACGCCTGTACAAAGTCATTGCCCAGAATGTCGGCCAGCTCGGGGCAGGCCTGCATCAGCTCTACCGCGTCTTCCAGGCTGCGTGGCAGCTCGTAGTCCATGTCGTAGGCGCTGTCGTCCATGGGGGCGGACGGCTCGATGGCCTGCACCATGCCCAGGTAGCCGCAGGCCAGCGTGGCGGCCATGGCCAGGTAGGGGTTTACATCCACGCCAGGCACACGGTTTTCCAGACGCCGTGCAGCAGGGCCGGACGGTGGAATGCGAATGCCGCAGGTGCGGTTGTCGTAGCCCCAGCGCACGTTGATCGGTGCAGCGGTGTGGCGGCTCAGGCGGCGGTAGCTGTTGACGTAGGGCGCGAACATCGGCATGGCCTGCGGCAGGTAGCGCTGCATGCCGCCAATATGGTGGAAGAACAGCGGGCTGGGGCTGCCGTCCGGCAGCGAAAAGATATTGTCGCCGCTGTCGCTGCTGACAATGCTCTGGTGGATGTGCATGGCGCTGCCCGGCTCGCCTTCCATCGGCTTGGCCATGAAGGTGGCAAAGATATTGTGACGGTAGGCGGTTTCGCGCACGGCGCGCTTGAACAGGAACACCTGATCGGCCAGCGACATGGCGTCGCCGTGGCTGAAATTGATCTCCATCTGCGCCGCGCCCACTTCGTGGATCAGCGTTTCCACATTCAGCTGGGCAGCCTGGCAAAAGGTCGACAGCTCCTGGAAGAAGGGGTCGAAGTCGTTCACGGCATCGATGGAAAACGACTGGCGGCCTACCTCGGAGCGCCCCGCCCGGCCCGACGGCGGGCGCAGCGGCTCGTGCGGGTTGTTGTTCTGGCGGATCAGGTAAAACTCCATCTCCGGCGCCACCACCGGGCGCCAGCCCTTGTCTTCGTACAGCTTCAGCACCTTGCGCAGCACAGCGCGCGGCGAAATGCCCACCGGTTTGCCGTCAAAATCTTCGCAATCGTGAATCACCACCGCCACCGGCTCAATGGCCCACGGCACCAGGCGGATGGTGGCCGGGTCGGGCCGGCACACCATGTCCGGGTCGTTGGCACCGGCAAAGCGCTCGAACTCGGCAAATTCGCCGTTAACGGTGATGGTAAGCACCGCCTTGGACATCTTCATGCTGTCCTCGGCCAGAAACAGGTTCTTGGGCACGATCTTGCCGCGTGCCACGCCGGTCATGTCCGGTATCACGCATTCGATTTCGTGTATCTGGTGCTGGCGTATAAACGCGGCCAGTGTTTCGTTCATGGTCGTTCTCCTCTGGTAAGCCCGTAGGTTCCCGTCCTTGCCCAGCGATCCATCCCTTGCAAAACAGAAAACCGCAGCAAATGCAGGCTTGATGGCTGGCAATATAAATTTGATCAAATATTAATGTCAACATTTGATCAAATCTTGGCGGCGCAGGCTGTCGCCTTTCTGCTATGCTGGCGGGCGCCAATCGCCCCTTGAACCTGTGAAGCCCGCGCAGCGCACGCCGCACCCGTGCCACCCGCCGGCTACAGCTGTAATACGCCATGAAGACTGCCAACGCCTCTACCCTGCAAGATGAAACCTACGACACGCTGCGCCACTGGCTGATGCTGGGCCGCTGGCTACCGGGCGAACGCCTGAAAATCAAACACCTGGCCGACGAAATGGGCGTGAGCCAGATGCCGGTACGCGCCGCCCTGCAAAGGTTGGCCGCAGAAAAAGCGCTGGTGAACATCCCCAACTGCGGCGTGGCCGTACCGCAGCTGACGGTGAGCCAGTTTGACGACATCCTGCTCAACCGCATCCTGCTGGAAGGCCAGGCCGCCTGGCTGGGCGCCCGCCGGCTAAGCGAGCCCCAGCGCAGCCAGCTGGCCGCGCTCTGCCACGCCATGGATGCGGCGATCGCCGCGGACGACGTGAAAGCCTATCTGGACGCCAATGAGCAGTTCCACCTACTGCTGTACCAGGCCAGCGGCTCGCCGGTATTGCTGTCGCTTATTGAAACGGTATGGCTGTATGTGGGCCCCATTTCCAACCAGCTGCATCAGGACCTGGCGGTGTGGAAAACCATGAACGACGCGCACAGCGCCCTGCTGCAGGCGCTACTGGCCGACGATGCCGATGGCGTGCGCGCCGCTATCGAGCAGGATTTGCGCACCGCCGGCAGCTATTTGCGGGGCCTCTGCCGCGCTGGCTAAGCACCGCTTATAAACCCCCTGGGCCTGCGTTGCGCCTGCTTGTCGTACTACTGGTACTGCCTGCATCGGCGCGCCTTGGCGCTGGTGCGCTGCAAGATTTTGTTCGCCACGCCAGGCCGTATAGTCGACGCCATCGTAAGCATTGCTTATCATTTAACCCCATTAGTTTGAAGTACGGCAGGCAATGCAACTGCACTTAGGCACGCTGTACGTCGTGCAACTCACCACTTTTTCGCTCCTTACCCTGGCCGTGCTGCTGATGGGCCTGCGCTACCCGCAGGAACGGGCGCTGCGCCACTGGGGCATAGGCGGCCTGCTGGCCAGCACCGGCATGCTGCTGATTGCACTACGCCCGGTGATTCCCGCCTGGCTATCCGTAGACGCGGCCAACATCGTACTCTTTGTGGCGCTATCGCTTACCTGGAGCGGTGCACTGGCGCTGGAACAGCGCCCGGTGCGCTGGCGCGTGCAGCTGGCCCTGGTGCTGCTGGCCAGTGCGCTGCTGGTCAGTCTCTCCAGCAGCCCTGCCTACTTTGAACAACGCGCTGTGCTGTATAGCGCCTGCTATATGCTGTTCAACCTGCTGGCACTGCGTGTATTCATCAATAGCCCGCACCGGCACCGCCTGGGCTACCGGCTGATTGGCACGCTGATACTGCTACTGATGCTATGCCAGATGGGCCGTATCACGCTGGCCATGTACTTTAGCCACGGCGAGCTGGCAGGCTCGCCGTACTTTGTGCTGGCCAACTTTGTGCTCATCCTGCTGGAGTTCGCCAAAATCCTGGCGTTCATTTTTGTCTGCTTCGAAAGCCTGGAAATCCGCCTATACCAGCTGGCCATGCATGACCCGCTCACCGGCTTGTATAACCGCCGCGCCTTTCACGAGCAGGCACAGCAAAGGCTGGCGACACAGTCAGGGGAGCCCGTGGCCTTGCTGGTACTGGATCTGGATTACTTCAAGCAGGTAAACGACCGCTACGGCCACCAGGCGGGGGACGACGTGCTGGTACACCTGGCCAGGCTGCTACACACCCAGCTGTCCCCCTTTGATGCACTGTATGCCCGTAGCGGTGGTGAAGAATTTGTCATGATGCTGACCGGTAATGCGGCCAACCTGGCGCCCGTGATAGCCGAGAATATCCGCAGCGCATTGGCCGCCCATGCCATCCAGACCAGCGACGGCCAGCACGTGTTGCAAACCACCAGCATTGGCATAGCCCGTGGCCTGGCCGGCCAGGGCTCGCTGCGCCAGCTGGTCATGGAAGCCGACATGGCGCTATACCAAGCCAAACAGCAAGGCCGTAACTGCGTACGCAGCAGCACGCAAACGCTGTAAACCGCCATGAAAAAGCCCCTTGCGCGTAGCAAGGGGCCTTTTGCTGCTGCCCGCTCAGCGCAACAGGCTGATGGCGTACTGCGGTGTCAGATTGGCCTGCGCCTGCACCGCCTGGCTGCTACTGCTCAGAATCTGCTGCCGCGCCAGCTCGCTAGTGGCAGCGGCATAATCGGCATCCTGTATGCGGCTACGCGCTGCTTCGGTATTGATGGACGAAGTCGTGAGGTTTTCTATGGCGCTGCCAAAGCGGTTGGCTGCGGCCCCCAGGTCTGCCCGGTAGTTACCCAGCTGCTTGAGGTCGGACTGTATCTGGGACAGCGCCGCGCCGGGGTTGGACAGGTCAATCGTCCCTGTCGCGTTGGCGTTACTGCTGTACCCGTTCAGCTTGCTGGCACCGCTGGTCAGGTCTGCCGCGGTAACGCTCAGCTGCGCCTCCGGCGTGCCCTGCCCGCCCACCTGAAAGGTAGCCGTGTTGCCACCGTTAAACAGCTGCTGCCCGTTAAACGTGGTGCTTTCGATAATCTGTGAGTTCGCCTGGGTCAGCTGATCGACTTCTTTTTGCAACGCCGCACGGTTGTCGGCGCTGAGTATGCCGTTGCCAGCCTGCACCGCCAGCTCTTCTATCCGCTGGCTATTCTGCGTAATTTGCGACAGCGCGCCGTCGGCCGTTTGCGTGAGCGATACGCCATCATAGGCATTGCGTATGCCCTGGGTATCCCCTAGCTGCTGGCTGCGTAGCCCTTCGGCTACGGCCAGACCAGCCGCGTTATCGGCAGCACTGTTAACAGCCCTGCCCGACCCTAGCTGGGCCAGTACTTTTTGCTGTGCCTGCTCGGCCTGACGCAGTTTAGCCTGCGTATTCAGCGAGTTAATGTTGGTATTAATGCTAAGAGCCATGATGACACACCTCGGCTATTGATAATTCATTCTAGCGTCAAAACCATCACACTCAATAACAAACCCCTGTTGCAAAACACTTTTTTTCTGCACGCGCCACAGAAACCACAACCATGACGCTTGCCATCGATAAAGAACAAAGCTTATAAATGGCATTGTGCACTGCACAAAAGGAGATCGCCATGCGCCCTACTACTCCCACCCCCGACCCGGCCCTGAATGCCCTGAAAACCGCCTGGCACAGCCACCGTCTGCTGCTGGCTGCCCTGCTGCAGGTGCAAAACCGCTGGAGCACCCACCTGCTGAAAGAAGACCGTAACCAGCCCGAACACTATCGCCGGCTGCTGCTGCGGCTCATCGCCGACCAAGCTGCGCTAGGCTACGACACTGTAGCCTTGCAGCAAGAGTACGACCAGGTATATCGCCACTGGAGCCAAGCCTATGGCCTGCCGCTACCGGGGCCGATCTGGCAATGGCGCAATGCGCAACAACACCGCCAGCAGCGCATCCTGCTTACCTTCACGCGTGCTGCGCTGCAAAACTGTCAGCTGCGCCTGGCCAGTGAACCACACCTCGCCTGAGCCATAAAAAACACCGCACGCTACCCGCGTGCGGTGTTTTTGCCTGTCTGCGGCCAACCTTACCAGCAACGCTTGATCAAGGCACCCAGCTGAATCAGCCTGCCATGGAAAAAATGGCCTGCTGCAGGCAGGACCATCACCGGCAGCTGCTGCGGGCGAGCCCAATCCAGCACGGCACTCAGCGGGATCACCTCGTCTTCTTCACCGTGTATCACCAGCGTATCGGCAGGGACATCAGGCGTTGCAATCTCGTATTTGCCTACCGCCACGCCCATCAGCAGCAGCTTGTCCGCCTCGATGACGGCACGCGTGCGCGCAGCGACAAACCCGCCGAAAGAAAAACCGGCCAACGCTAGCGGCAGCTCGCCCTGCTCGGCGCGTGCATGCGCCACCACGGCCAGCACATCGTCCACCTCGCCCACACCGTAATCGTGCGTGCCTTCGCTATGGCCCACGCCACGCAGGTTAGGCAGGTAGCAGGCATAGCCCAGCTGCGATAGCGACTTGGCGGCAGTTTGAATCACCTTGTTGGTATTGGTACCGCCCTGGGTAGGGTTGGGGTGGCAGATCACTGCAATACCGGTGGTGTCGCCTGCCGCCGGGATAAAGATGGTTTCCAGCTTGCCTGCCGGCCCGGTGATATCGAGTTTGTGCGGCTGCTTCAGCATCAGACTTTCAGCCTTTCCACGATGCGGCCGTTTACCATGTGCTCTTCCACGATTTCATCGATGTCTTCTTTGTCGATGAAGGTGTACCAGGTCTCTTGCGGGTAAACCACCATCACCGGGCCTTCGTCGCAGCGGCCCAGGCAGCCGGCCTTGTTGACACGGATCTGGCCATTACCCGCCAGGCCACGCGCCTTGATCTGGTCTTTCATATAGCCCAGCAGCTCACTGGCGCCGTGGTTGTTACAGCACATTTCGCCTTCGGCGCGCTGGTTGCAGCAGATGAATACGTGTTTGTCGAAGTAGCTCATGTTTGTCTCTTGCAGGTAGGCGGCCAGCCTGGCGGGCTGGCCCGGGGTGTTATTCGTCAGAATCTGCCCAGCCGGAAATACCGATGGTGGCAGCGTTATCGAATTTGGCGTACTGGCCGATAAACGCCAGCCGCACGCGGCCGGTGGGGCCGTTACGGTGTTTACCGATAATGGCTTCGGCCTGGTTTTTCAGGTCGATTTCATCCGGTTTGTAATACGCCTCGCGGTACATGAAGATAATCAGGTCGGCATCCTGCTCGATGGCACCGGATTCGCGCAGATCGGACATCATCGGGCGCTTGTCGGTACGCTGTTCCACCGCACGCGATAGCTGCGACAGCGCAATCACCGGTACTTGCAGCTCTTTGGCCAGGCCTTTCAGGCCACGCGAGATTTCGCCCAGCTCGGCAGTACGGTTGTCGTTACGGCCCGAGCCGCTCATCAGCTGCAGGTAATCGATTACGATCAGGCCCAGCTTGCCGCCGTGCTGGCGCGCCAGGCGGCGGGCGCGGGCGCGCAGCTCCAGCGCGGTGAGCGCCGGGGTTTCGTCGATATACATTGGCGCGTCGGATAGCTTGCCAATGGCGTAGGTCAGCTTTTGCCAGTCTTCATCACCCAGCTTGCCGGTACGCAGAATGTGCTGATCCAGGCGCCCTACCGAGCCCAGCATCCGCATCACCAGCTGCGCGCCGCCCATTTCCATGGAAAACACCGCTACCGGCAGGCCGGTTTCGATGGCCACGTTTTCGGCAATGTTCATGGAGAAGGCGGTTTTACCCATCGACGGTCGCCCCGCCACGATGATGAGGTCGCCCGGCTGCAGGCCGGAGGTGCGCGCGTCCAGGTCGTGGAAGCCGGTGGGCACGCCGGTGACTTCATCCGGGTTGTCGCGGCTGTACAGCATGTCGATGCGCTCGACGACCTCTTTCAGCAGGGCCGGCATTTCCAGAAAGCCCTGTTTGGACTTGGCGGTGGACTCGGCAATCTGGAACACCTTGCCCTCGGCCTCGTCCAGCAACTGCGCGGCATCACGGCCCTGCGGGTTGTAGGCGGATTCGGCAATCTCGGTACCCACTTGCGCCAGCGCACGCATCACCGAGCGCTCGCGTACGATTTCGGCGTAGCGGCGGATGTTGGCCGCAGACGGCGTGTTTTGCGCCAGCGAGGCCAGATAAGCCAGGCCGCCGATGCTGGCCAGCTCGGCGTTTTTGTCCAAGCTTTCCGACACGGTCACCACGTCGGCCGGGCGGGCTATATCCACCAGGCGGGCAATATGGCGGAAGATGATGCGGTGGTCGTGACGGTAAAAATCGCTGTCCGTCAGCAGGTCGGCTACTTTTTCCCAGGCGCTGTTATCCAGCAGCAGGCCGCCCAGTACCGATTGCTCGGCTTCGATAGAGTGTGGTGGTGTACGAATGGCCGCCACAGAGGCGTCGTTGATATCAAAATCGCTCATAAATCCTGGCTTACCCGACAAGACAACAAAGGTTGGCCGCGGCCAACCCTGGGTGCAGGTGGCCAAAGCCCCTGCCTGATCTGGCTGTGATTCTAGCAGTTTTTACCGGCCACAAAGCCGGAAGACCACGCCCACTGAAAGTTATAGCCGCCCAGCCAGCCCGTGATATCCACCACTTCACCGATAAAAAACAGCCCTGGTACGTCGTTGGCCATCATGGTCTTGGACGACAGCGCCTTGGTCGATACGCCTCCGCGGGTAACCTCGGCCTTTTTATAGCCCTGGGTACCATTGGGCAGCACGCGCCAGTGGTGCAGCGCCTCGGCCAGCTGGCGGCGCTTTTTGGGTGACAGGTCGCGGCCGCGCACATTGGCGCCCTGGCCTTCCAGCCAGGCTTCGGCAAAACGCTTGGGCCAACCCAGCTCACCCATGGCGTTGGCCAGCAGCTGGTCGCTGCCGGCTCGCGCTTCCAGCCACGCCTCGGCGTCGTTGTCGGGCAGCAGGTCGATGATGATTTCCTGCCCAGGCTGCCAGTAGCTGGAGATCTGCAGAATGGCCGGGCCGGACAGGCCTTTGTGGGTAAACAGCACGTTTTCACGAAAACGCACCTTGCCAATACGCACTTCGGCATCCAGCGACACACCGGCTAGCGGCGCAAAGCGCGCGGCGTCGTCCACATGGAAAGTCAGCGGCACCAGCGCCGGGTCCAGCTTGGTCACCGGCAGGCCAAACTGCTCGGCCAGCTGGTAGCCAAAGGCCGTGGCGCCGATTTGCGGGATGGATAGCCCGCCAGTGGCTACCACCAGCGATTCGCAGCTAAAGCTGCCGGCACTGGTCGCCAGCTGGAAAAGACCGTCGCGGCCAACCTTCTCGATGGTCACCCCCATGCGGCGGTCCACCCCGGCGGCCTGGCATTCTGCATCCAGCATGTCGATCAGCTGCTGGCTGCTATCATCGCAAAACAACTGGCCCAGCTTTTTTTCGTGGTAGGCAATACCATGCCGGGCAATCAGCTCGATAAAGTGTTGCGGCGTGAACTGTGCCAGCGCAGAGCGGCAGAAATTGGGGTTCTCCGACACATAGCAGTCATGCCGGGCATGGATATTGGTGAAGTTGCTGCGCCCGCCACCGGAGATGCGGATTTTTTCTGCCAGCTTGCTGGCGTGGTCCAGCAGCAGTACCTTGCGGCCACGCTGGCCAGCGGTGGCGGCGCACATCATACCGGCAGCACCGGCACCTAACACGATTACATCAAACTGCACGGGGCGAACCTCAAAAAGAATTAGCTTATATAGTGTAGTGATTTGGTCAACAATTGGCGATGCCGGCCAATTACAGTAAACTGTAGCAGTCGAACAGCCCATGCTGTTTTGCTTGTTAAACTCTGGAGAGCATGATGGAACACAAACTGCCCGAACTGCCGTACGCCCTGGACGCCCTGGCGCCGATCATTTCCAAGGAAACCCTGGAATTCCACTACGGCAAACATCACCAGACTTACATCACCAACCTGAACAACCTGATCAAGGGCACCGAGTTCGAAAATGCCTCCCTGGAAGAGATCGTGAAAAAATCTTCCGGCGGCATCTTCAATAACGCTGCCCAAGTATGGAACCACACCTTCTACTGGTTTGGCCTGGCACCTAACGCCGGCGGCGAACCGACTGGCGCGCTGGCTGATGCCATCAACGCCAAATGGGGCTCCTTCGACGAGTTCAAGAAAGCCTTCGCTGCCTGTGCCGTTGGCACCTTCGGCTCCGGCTGGGCTTGGCTGGTAAAAAATGCAGATGGCAGCCTGGACCTGGTTTCCACCAGCAACGCCGCCACCCCGCTGACTACCGACAAGAAGCCACTGCTGACTTGCGACGTATGGGAGCACGCCTACTACATCGACTACCGCAACAGCCGCCCGAACTACCTGGAAGGCTTCTGGAAGCTGGTGAACTGGAACTTTGTTGCCGAAAACTTTGCTGCCTGATTTTTGACAGCATCGTGATGAAAAAGGCCCCTCGCGGGGCCTTTTTTGTTGCCTACCACAGCGCACTGCCCACCCGCAGGCGGGCAAGTGCTTACTGCTCGGCCGGCGTCTGGCTGATCATCACCTTGTGTTTCTGGCGCAGTTGCTCCAGATACGCAGCCATCACGCTTTGCGACGACATCTCGCCCAACAGCATGCCCAGCTGGGCCGACTCCTGCGGGGCCAGTGCCTGGGCTGGCTGTACTTTGTCTACGCTGTACAGCACGTATTCGCCATTGTCACGCTTGACCCCGGCAAAAGCAGGCAGTTGCTTGGGGTTGGCCGCAAATACGGCACGCAGCTCGGCTACCGGGGTGCCGGCCGGGTTACGGCGCGACAGGTTCTTCACCTCGCCCCAGGCGACAGCGGCCGCTTTGCCCGCCTTCAGCTCGGCCAGCATGGCCGCACCGCGCTGTGCAGCCAGTTTGGCGCCTTCCTTGGCCACCAGCTCGGCGCGTATGGTGTCCTGCACCTCGGCCAGCGTACGCTGACGCGCTGGCTGGTGTTCAGCCACACGCACCACGACCAGCGTGTTATTGCCCACGTCTACCGGCTCGCTATTGTGCTTCTTGTTCAGCACGTCGTCGCTGAAGGCGGCCTCCAGCAGCTTGGCATTGCCCAGTACGGCATCGCCCGGCTTGCCAGCACGTGGCAGTAGCTCGCTCTGCTGGGCTTTCAGGTTCAGCGCGGCTTCTACCGCTTTGAGTGAATCACCCTGCTGATAGGCCAGCTCGCCCATTTTCTCGGCGGCGGCACGGTAGGCAGCGGCGGCTTTCTGCTTGCGCAGTTTGTCGACTACGGCAGCTTTTTGCGATTCGAAATCGCTGGCCTTGATCGCATTCAGCTGCAGGATGTGATAACCGAACTCGGTTTCGACCACTTCACTGATCTGGCCCTGTTTCATGGCAAACGCCACGCTCTCGAACGGCTTGGTCATCACGCCACGGCCAAAGAAGCCCAGGTCGCCACCGTTGGCCGCAGAGCCCGGGTCTTGCGAGCGGGCCTTGGCCAGCTCGGCAAACTTGGCCGGGTTGGCGCGTACTTCTTTCAGGATGCCTTCGGCTTGCGCCTTGACCTTGGCTTTATCGGCTGCCGGTGCATTCTTGTCGACAGTCAGCAGGATGTGCGCCACCTGGCGCTCTTCAGACGAAAACTCGCCAGCGTTCTTGTCGTAGTAGGCCTTGGCATCGGCATCGCTCACTGTCAGTGCCTGCGCCATGGCATCCTGCGACAAAGCGATGTATTCCAGACGTACCTGATCCGTGGTCTTGAAGCGTTTCAGGTTGGCCTCGTAGTAGGCCTTGATCACGGCGTCGTCCAGCTTGACGCTGGCAGCAAACTGCTCTGGCTTGAGGGTGTAGGCACGCACATCGCGCACTTCGGACACCAGGGCGCTCATGCGCTCGGCCAAGGTGCGGGAAACAAAGCTGCCGTTCAGATACGGTGCCACTTGCGTTTGCAGCAAGAGGTCACGGCTTACCTGGTCTTCGAACGCATCGGCCGTCATGTAACGGCCCTGCAGGAATTCGGTATAACGTGCGGCGCTGAAGCTGCCGTTTTCCTGGAAGGCAGGAATGGCGGCGATCACATTGCGCAGCTGCTGTGGCGGTACGGCCAGATGATGGCCACGCGCTTCAGCCAGCAGCATTTCCTGGCGGATCAGGTTTTCCAGCACCGCTTGGCGTGATGCGGCGTTGGCTGGTTGGCCTTCCAGCTGGCGCTCCACGTCTTTCTGGTAGATTTTGGCATCGCCCACTTTGGCCAGATACGGGTCTTCCACGGCTGCACTGTAGCTACCGACACCAAAGCCGACAAAAGTCAGCGCCACCGCACCCAGAATGATCTTGATGGCGGTATTGTTATTTTGAACGAAATCAAACATGACGTTTCGGGGTCTACCAAAGAAACAAGGTGAACGTTGGCCGTTCACCTTGTTGATTGTCTGGTGGAGCCTGCTTTCGCAAACCCATACAGAGTGACTGGCAAGCAAACGCCCGGTGCAAGCACCGGGCAAGTGCTGATTACAGTGCGTCTTTCAGTGCTTTACCAGCACGGAATTTCGGAGACTTGGCAGCAGCGATGGTAATGGTCTCGCCAGTCTTCGGGTTACGACCACTACGCTCGGCGCGCTCGCCTACGTAGAAAGTACCAAAGCCTACAACAGTGACAGTGTCGCCAGCCTTCAGCGCATCGGTTACAGCATCGATCATGCCATCCAGTGCCTTACCGGCAGCTGCTTTGGAAATGTCTGCCTTGGCGGCGATAGCGTCAATCAGTTCAGACTTGTTCACGTTAAGTCCCCTTTCGTCGTTCTCGGTGTACGGAGTACTGAATAAAACCGCTAGCTTTATAGCAAGGGCAAAATCCTTGTGTCAAGCGGCTTTCAGCGAGGGTGAACTTGTTTTCACCCCCTCCTGAAAGCTGATGCTAGCGCGGTTTTACCAGCAAATCAAAACAATGAGTCATTAATGTGTCATTGGTGCGGACTTTGTCGCAAGTTCAGCAGTGGCGGGCGTTACAGCCACGGCCTCTTCTGCCAGCGCTTGCGGTTCGCGTTCCAGCGCGTATGACAAAACCTCATCAATCCACTTGACTGGCAAAATCTCCAGCTTGTTCTTGATGTTAGCTGGAATCTCGGCCAGGTCCTTGACGTTGCCCTTCGGTATCAGCGCACGTTTGATGCCACCGCGCTGTGCGGCCAACAGCTTCTCTTTCAGGCCGCCAATGGGCAGCACTTCACCGCGCAAGGTAATTTCACCGGTCATGGCCACATCGGCCCGTACCGGGATGCCGGTGAGCACTGAAACCAGCGCCGTGGTCATGGCAATACCCGCGGAAGGGCCATCTTTTGGCGTGGCGCCTTCCGGCACGTGGATGTGCATGTCGTGTTTTTCGTAGAAGTCCGGCTTGATCCCCAGCAAACGGGCACGGCTACGCACCACGCTCATGGCAGCGGTAATCGACTCCTGCATCACCTCGCCCAGCTGGCCGGTACGAATGATATTGCCCTTGCCAGGCAGCGCGACGGCTTCGATGGTGAGCAGCTCGCCCCCCACTTCGGTCCACGCCAGGCCGGTCACCTGGCCAATGCGGTTTTCTTCCTCGGCCAAGCCAAAATCGAAGCGGCGCACGCCCAGGTATTTCTCCAGGTTCTTGCCGCCAACCGTGGTTTTAACTGCCTTGTCCGCGCTGGCTTTCTTGCTGTGCTCGGTCACCACCTTGCGGCAGATCTTGGCGATCTCGCGGTCCAGGCTACGCACACCTGCCTCGCGGGTGTAGTAGCGCACGATGTCGCGCAGCGCGCTTTCCTGCAACACCAGCTCGCCCTCTACCACACCGTTGTTCTTCATCTGCTTGGGCAGCAGGTACTTGGTGGCGATATTGACCTTCTCGTCCTCGGTGTAGCCGGCCAGGCGGATGATTTCCATCCGGTCCAGCAGGGCTGCGGGGATATTCAACGAGTTGGCCGTGGCCACGAACATCACGTCGGACAGGTCGAAATCCACCTCGGCGTAATGGTCGGCAAAGGCGTGGTTTTGCTCCGGGTCCAGCACTTCCAGCAGGGCCGCAGAAGGGTCGCCACGGAAGTCGGCACCCAGCTTGTCCACTTCATCCAGCAGGAACAGCGGGTTTTTCACGCCCACTTTGGTCATGTTCTGCAGCACCTTGCCTGGCATGGAGCCGATATAGGTACGGCGATGGCCGCGGATTTCGGATTCGTCACGCACGCCGCCCAGTGCCATGCGCACAAACTTGCGGCCGGTAGCGCGGGCAATGGATTGCCCCAGCGAGGTTTTACCCACGCCTGGCGGCCCTACAAGGCACAAGATAGGCGCTTTCAGGCGATCGACACGCTGCTGCACGGCCAGATACTCCAGAATGCGCTCCTTGACCTTTTCCAGGCCAAAGTGATCTTCGTCCAGCACGTCCTCGGCACCATCGATATCCTTGCTGATCTTGGTCTTTTTCTTCCATGGCAGATCAATCAGGGTTTCGATGTAGTTGCGCACCACGGTAGCCTCGGCCGACATGGGGGACATCATGCGCAGTTTTTTCAGCTCGGCCGTAACTTTCTCGCGGCCTTCCTTGGACATGCCGGCCGCTTTGATCTTGCGCTCCAGCTCATCCAGGTCATTACCTTCTTCGCCTTCACCCAGCTCTTTCTGGATGGCTTTTACCTGTTCGTTCAGGTAGTACTCGCGCTGGCTCTTTTCCATCTGGCGCTTCACGCGGCCACGGATGCGCTTTTCTACCTGCAGGATGTCGATCTCGCTTTCCATCATGGCCAGCAAGTGCTCGATACGTGCCTTGATGTCAAACATCTCCAGCACTTCCTGCTTGTTTTCCAGGCGCAGCGGCAGATGCACTACCACCGAATCGGCCAGACGGCCTGCCTTGTCCACGCCAGATAGCGACGACAGCACTTCGCTCGGGATTTTCTTGTTCAGTTTGACGAACTGCTCGAACTGCGCCAGCAGCGCACGGCGCAGCGCCTCCACCTCGGGCGTGTCCTCGCTGTCGAACGGCAGCGGGTCGATGGTGGCGGTAAAGTATTCTTCATGATCCTGCACTGCGGCCAACCTGGCGCGCTGGCGGCCTTCTACCAGCACCTTTACGGTGCCGTCGGGCAGCTTCAGCATTTGCAGGATGCTGGCGATGGTGCCGATCTCGTGCAGGTCTTCCGACAGGGGTTCGTCCTTGTCGGCCGCACGCTGGGCAACCAGCAGGATCTGCTTGCCTTCGTCCATGGCTTTTTCCAGCGCCTTGATGGATTTGGGGCGGCCAACAAACAGCGGAATCACCATGTGCGGGAACACAACGACATCGCGCAGCGGCAATAGGGCCAGTGTGGTTTGATCTTTTAGTTCGGCGGGCTGTGGCATATCACCTAACCTTGCTCTTGGTGGAATTCAGTTAACAGGACAAATTAGGGCAAATTCATCCATATCAAGCATGCTAAAGCACTTAATAGTAGCTGCAAACAAAAACCGCCCTCACGGGCGGTTTGTTTCACTGCTTGGGCGGGCTCAGGCGGACTGGGCCGTATCCGGCGCAGCGTCTTCCTGCTGCAGGATATAGCTAGGCTTTTCACCCAGCTCGATCACTTTCTCGTCTACCACGACCTTGCTGACGCCTTCGAGGGACGGCAGCTCGTACATGGTATCCAGCAGCGAGCGCTCCAGGATGGAACGCAAACCACGCGCACCGGTCTTGCGGATCAAGGCTTGCTTGGCAATCACACGCAACGCGGAAGGCAGCACCTCCAGCGTTACCTGCTCCATGGCAAACAGGCGCTGATACTGCTTGATCAGGGCATTACGCGGCTGGGTCAGGATGCTCACCAGTGCTTCTTCGTCCAGCTCTTCCAGTGTGGTCACCACGGGCAGACGGCCGATCAGCTCGGGAATCAGGCCAAACTTGATCAGGTCTTCCGGCTCCACTTCGCGGAACAGGGTGCTGATGGATTTGCCATCTTCCTTGGACATCACCTCGGCACCAAAGCCGATCCCGCCTTTTTCGGAGCGGCGACGAATGATCTTTTCCAGACCATCGAACGCACCACCGCAAATGAACAGGATATTGGTGGTATCCACCTGGATGAATTCCTGGTTCGGGTGCTTGCGGCCACCTTGCGGCGGCACCGACGCTACCGTACCTTCGATCAGCTTCAGCAGTGCCTGCTGCACGCCTTCGCCGGATACATCACGGGTAATCGACGGGTTTTCCGACTTGCGGGAAATCTTGTCGATTTCGTCCAGGTACACAATGCCGCGCTGGGCTTTGGTCACATCGTAGTCGCACTTTTGCAAGAGCTTCTGGATGATGTGCTCAACGTCCTCGCCCACATAACCGGCTTCGGTCAGCGTGGTGGCATCGGCAATGACAAACGGCACGTCCAGCAGCCTGGCCAGCGTCTGCGCCAACAGCGTCTTGCCGGAGCCGGTAGGGCCGATCAGCAGGATATTGCTCTTGGACAGCTCTACGTCGTCCTTGGTGCTAGGCGTGTAGAGGCGCTTGTAGTGGTTGTACACCGCCACGGCCAGCGATTTCTTGGCCGGGTCCTGGCCAATGATGTACTGGTCCAGCGAGGCGCGGATTTCCTGCGGGGTAGGCAGGGCTGGTGCATCGCCCTGCTCTTCTGCAGCACCGATTGTCGCTTCTGTTTCGTCGCGAATGATGTCGCCGCACAGATCTACACACTCATTGCAAATGTAGACCTGCGGGCCGGCGATCAGTCGCTGCACTTCGTGCTGGCTTTTGCCGCAAAAAGAGCAGTACAGCAGCTTGTCCTTACTGCCTTTATCTGCCATCAGATAGACATCCCGAATTAAACGGCCGCATCCAGACGCGAGCTCAGCACCTTGTCGATCAGGCCGTATTCACGGCTCTGCTCGGCAGACATGAAGTTGTCGCGTTCGGTATCGGCTTGTACTTGTTCCATGGTCTGGCCGGTGTGCTTGGCCAGCAGCTCGTTCATGTGCGCCTTGGTTTTCACCAGTTCGCGGGCATGAATTTCGATGTCGGTCACCTGGCCGCTCAGGCCACCACCGTACAGCAGCGGCTGGTGGATCATCACGCGGCTGTTCGGCAGCGCAAAACGCTTGCCCTTGGCGCCTGCCGACAGCAGGAAGGCGCCCATGCTGGCCGCCTGGCCAATGCACAGGGTGGAAACGTCCGGCTTGATGAAGTTCATCGTGTCGTAGATCGACATGCCGGCAGTAATGGAACCGCCTGGCGAGTTGATGTACAGATAGATGTCCTTGTCCGGGTTTTCCGATTCCAGGAACAGCAGCTGTGCTACCACCAGATTGGCCGACTCGTCGGTAACAGGGCCGACCAGGAACACGATACGCTCCTTCAGCAGGCGGGAGAAAATGTCGTAAGCGCGTTCGCCACGGCCACTTTGCTCCACCACCATGGGCACCAGGCCCATACCTTGCGGTTCAAACATCGATTTCATCGACCTCTCCGGTATCAGTTAAACAGATCAGGCGTTGTTGCCCATCAGGGTTTCGAAAGAAACGTCCTTCTGGATAACATTGGCGCGACCCAGCACAAATTCAACCACATTGTCTTCCAGCACCATCGAAGTCGGGCCTTCCAGGCGGCCGGCTTCGGCGTAGTACCAGTCAATCACGTCTTGCGGCTGCTCGTAGCTCTCGGCGAACTCTTCCACCAGGGCTTTCACTTGTTCCGGCTTGGCTTCCAGCTTGTTGGCTTCTACCACTTCGGCCAGGATCAGGCCCAGCGCTACGCGGCGTTCGGCTTGCTGGGTGAACAGGTCTGCCGGCAGCGGCATGTCTTTCAGCTGCATGCCACGTTGTTCCAGATCTTTGCGGGCCTGGTCCATCAGGCGGCCAACTTCCAGCTCTACCAGGGCTTTAGGCAGGTCGATCGGGGTAACGTCGATCAGCGCCTGCATCACGTTTTCTTTCACCTGGGCAGACAGGCGGCGTTTTACTTCACGCTCCACGTTCTTGCGGATTTCAGCGCGCATCTTGGCCACGTCGCCGTCGGCGATACCCAGCAGCTTGGCGAACTCTTCGTTCACTTCTGGCAGCTCGGCAGCGGCAACGTTTTTCACGGTGATGTCGAAGCTGGCAGTTTTGCCGGCTACGTCTTTACCGTGGTAGTCCGCCGGGAAGTTCACGGCGACAGTCTTGGTTTCGCCTTCTTTCGCGCCGATCACACCGGCTTCGAATTCCGGCAGCATCTGGCCTTGGCCCAGCATGAACGGGAAGTTCTCGCTGCTGCCGCCTTCGAAGGCTACGCCGTCGATGGTGCCTTTGAAGTCGATGATCACACGGTCGCCGTCGGCAGCTTCACGCTCTACGCGGTTGAAGCGGGTGCGTTGCTTGCGCAGGATATCAACGGTTTTGTCGATTTCAGCGTCGGTCACTTCGGTGTTTGGCTTCTCGATGTCTTTACCAGCCAGCTCACCGATGGTGATTTCCGGGTAAACCTCGAAAGCAGCAGCAAACTTGAAGTTTTCTGCATCGCCCTGGGCCGGCTCAAAACGCGGGTAGCCAGCTACGCGCAGTTTTTGCTCGACAGCAGCTTTGTAGAAGCTTTGCTGAACCTGTTCGCCCAGCACTTCTTCGCGCACTTGTGCGCCGTAGTTTGCTTCAACGATTTTGGCCGGTGCTTTACCTGGGCGGAAACCCTGAATTTTGGCAGTGCGGGCAACGCGCTTCAGGCGCTCGGCTACTTGTGCGTCGATTGCAGCCAGCGGCAGTGCAATGCTCATGCGACGCTCGAGGCCGCTCAACGTTTCCAGTTGTACTTGCATGTCCAATCCTTAGATTCAAAAGGTGTGGGGTTGAAGCCAGAAGCGGGAAAGCCCAACGGGTTGAGCAGAAATGCTCGGGGAACCATGCTGATTTTGCTTTCCTGCGCCATGAATTTTGTATTGTTAAGCAGCGTGTCTACCTGCAGGGCAGGCGAAACCAGGCGGCTAAAGCAAGGGGCGAGTATAGCATGCAGCGTCAAATTGAACAGTGCGTGATGCCAGCGCCCTGTCCTGCCAGCCATGGCAGCCCGCAGCCCGCGTGGCAAGCCCGGCAAAACCGCCAGCCGGCAGGCCGGGCAGCACGGGTGCATTGCCGCCAGCTTGCGGTGCCGGTATCGTACCGGCGATTGCACCTTGATACAGGCAAGACACCATGTCCACCCTCACCCATTTTGACAGCCATGGCCAGGCGCACATGGTTGACGTAGGCCACAAGGCAGAAACCCGGCGCGTAGCCGTCGCCACCGGCCACATCACCATGCAGCCCGCCACCTACGCCCTGCTGCAGTCCGGCAGCAGCAAAAAAGGCGATGTAATCGGCATTGCCCGCATTGCCGCCATACAGGGCAGCAAGCGCACTGCCGACCTGATTCCGCTGTGCCACCCGCTGGCACTGAGCCGTGTGGCGGTGGATTTTCACCCCGACGACGCAGCCTACCGCCTGCACATAACCGTTACCGCTGAAACAGTTGGCCGCACCGGCGTGGAAATGGAGGCACTCAGCGCCGTGATGGCCGGCCTGCTTACCGTGTACGACATGCTGAAGGCGGTGGATCGCGGCATGGAGATCGCCGGGGTACGGCTACTGGAAAAGCAGGGCGGCAAGAGCGGGCACTGGCACGCCGGCGACAACGACCACTTGGGTACCTGAATGATGAACACACTGCAAGATGTGCCGCTAGCGCAAGCCTACCGCCTGCTCAACCACGGCCCTACCGTGCTGGTGAGCAGCGCGCATGATGGCCGGCAAAACGTGATGGCCGCCGCCTGGGCCATGCCGCTGGATTTTGACCCACCCAAAATACTGGTGGTGATCGACAAGGCCACCCACACGCGCAAGCTGATGGAAGCCTCCGGCGAATTTGCCCTGAATGTGCCCTGCCGCTACCAGGCACAGGCCGTGGTAGCCGCCGGTAGCGCCAGCGGTGCCGACTGCGACAAGTTTGCCGCCAGCGGCCTGCAGGCCATGCCGGCGCAACGCATTACGGCGCCGCTGGTGCAAGGCTGCAGCGCTTATCTGGAATGCCGCATCATCCAGGAGCCGCACAACCAGCAGCAGTACGACCTGTTTATTGCCGAAGTGGTGGCCGCCCAGGCCGATAGCCGGGTATTCAGCCATGGGCGCTGGCATTTTGACGGCCACGACGCGCTGCGCAGCCTGCACCATGTAGCCGGTGGCCATTTTTTTGTCAGCGGCGACACCGTCAGCGGCCAGGCATAAAACCGGCAGCAGGCAATAAAAAGCCCCGCAGTGTGATGCGGGGCTTTTTATGGATGGCGACGGGGCGGCGCTCAGGCACTCACCGTCAGCTCGCGCAGATACTGCGGCACTTTGGCCGCAGTCACTTTCTGCAATTTACACAGCAAGCCATGGCTCACCTGCGCCAGGCCGTGTTTTTGCCGCAGCGTGGCCTGCAAATACTGCAACAGGTTGGCCGCCATCTCGGCATCGGCCAGTGCACGGTGCGCCTGCCCCGTGGCTGGCAGCCCGGCCCAGCGCGTGAGCGTGCCCAGCTTGTGGTCTGGCGCAGCGGGCAGCAGGCGGCGGGATAGCAGCAGCGTGCAGGCAAAATCCTGCTGGCGCTGCAGACCCAGCAAACCGAGCTCGTAGTCCCAGAACTTGCGGTCGAAGCTGGCGTTATGCGCCACCAGCGGCGCCGTACCGACAAACGCCGCCGCCTCGCGCATGACCTGTGCCGCCGGCGGCGCGGCCTTGAGCATGGCGTTGCTGATGCCGGTGAGCTGCTGGATCATCGGCGGCACCCACACACCGGCATTCATCAGACTTTGATAACGGTCTACCACCTGGCCGTTTTCCAGCAGCACGATGCCGATCTCGGTGGCACGGCCATCGGGACCTGGCCCGATACCCGTGGTTTCAAAGTCGATAACGGCCAGCCTTTGGCTCATGCCAGCGCCTGCTTGGCTGCCTCGGCAGGGCTCAGGCCATCGTAGAACATATCGGTATACCACTCTGCCTGCTCTTCGATGTGATCTTGCGCTTCTGCCTCGGTGGCGCCTGCCGCCACCAGGTGGGTTTCCACCTCGGTACACCAGGCCAGCAACGCCAGGGTTTCGTCGTCCAGCTCGTCGATTTCGTTTTTCTTGCGCGACATGGTGCTTTCCTTTACTTGCTTCGTCATTTAACAGCCGCGCATTGTACGCAGCTTTTGCCTGCCGCGCCCTAGCGCGTCATCAGATCACCATAGACCAGCCCCGGCTGCGGCTTGCGCTTGGCCGATGGCGCATCGTACAGCACCAGCCAGGCGTCTGGCCCGGCCCAGTGTGGCGGCAGCCTGCACAGCGCCTCGGCCCGGTCGGTACCCTTGCCGTGTGGCAGCACCATATGCTCGGCCACACCTTCCCACCACAGCGCGGCGCCCTCGCCTGCCGTGACGCCAGCCAGCGCGGCACGGGCGCCCACCCAGCGGTACACCCGCACGGCGCCATCCAGCACCATGGTGGGGCCGGCCAACAGCAGCAGATCGTCGCCATCCAGGTGCAGGTCTCGTACGCCCAGGCCTGCCAGCGGCAGAAAGTGCTTGCGGTACAGTTGGCCGCTGTCGTCCAGCGGTGCCAGGCGCAGCTCGCCTTTGCGCTCCTCAAGGCGCAGCTCCAGCAGGCAGCTCCAGCCGCGCAGCACCGGCCCGCGCAGGCCCAGCAACAGCTTGCCGTCTACGGCAGCCAGGCCTTCCACGTCAAAACCGTTGTCCTTGCCGGGTATGGCCATGAACGGCGCCAGCTGCGTGTCCTCGGCGAGCAAGGTCGTGAGTTCGTTATATTTCTTCTTGCCTTTCAGCGTAGCTGCCGTGCGCCCGTCTGCCGTGGTTTTTTGCAGCGAATACACGCCATCGCCTTCGTCCAGCAGCGGGATGCGCGCCAATAGGCAGCGGTTGCCATCATGGGTGACCGTGGCCAGGCGCTTGAGGTTGGCCACAGCATCGCGCGCTGGCTGGGGTGCCTTGCGCTTGAGCCCGTGCGAGCCCACCAGCCACAGATAGCCATCGGCCACGGCCAGGCCTTCCAGATCGGCCTCGATATCGGCGCTATCTGGCAGATCCAGATAATCGGCCAGCGGGTAGTGACGGTCTGCCACAAAGTGCAGGCGCTCTGCAGCGCGGTCACGCAGCAGGCGGTCCAGGCCGCAGGCTTCGTCGCCGGCCACCCACAGCGTGTCACCGATGGCCACAGCGCCGGACAGGTTATCGTGCACCAGTTGGGCGCTATCCAGCGCCAGGCTGACAGCATTGACGGACAGTTTCTTGGGCATGGTTTACCTCGGCTAAAAAGGGTTAATCGTCTGGCAGGCTGATGTGCCAGGGCACCTCGCCTACGTATAAATGGCAGGCCAGGCGCACCGTTTCCGGCGCATCCGGCCACTGCTCGCTGGCTGCGGCGCTGGCACTGCACAGCCCGGCGCGCAGCAGCACATTGCGCTCCTTGCGGCCAACCTGCACCTGCTGTGGCTGCGCGGCGTGCTGCAGGCGCACGGCACAGGTGCCGCAGGTGCCCTGGCCGCAGCGCCAGTGCAGCGGGACGTCATGAAAACGCGCTACGTCGATCAGTGCGTCGCCGGGGCTGGCGTCCAGCTCGGCAATGCACTGCCCGCCGCGCTCGAAAACCAGCCGTGTCACAGCGCGTACACCGGCAGCATGTCGCCGGGCTGCACTTGCTGGCCCGGCTGCAGGCGCACCAGGGCATCGGCCCAGGCGCAGGATGTCAGCACGCCAGAGCCCTGATTGGGGTAGCGCTGCAAGACCAGCTGGCCGCCCTGCTGTGCCACGCGTACACGCAGGTATTCTTCGCGGCGGGTATCGGGTTTGCGCCAGTCAAACGCGGCGGGCAAGTGGTACAGCGGCTGCCACGCCGGCACCACCTCGCCCATGCGCGCGCGCAGGAAATCACGCACCAGCACGGCAAAGGTGACATAGCCCGATACCGGGTTGCCCGGCAGACCGATAAAGTCGGCCTCGCCTACGCGGCCACTGGCCAGCGGCTTGCCAGGCTTGATGGCGATTTTCCACAGCTGCAGCTCACCCTCGGCTTCTACCGCTGCTTTGACGTGGTCTTCCTCGCCTACCGACACGCCACCGCAGGTCATCACCACGTCGGCCTCTGCTGCGGCATCGCGCAGCGCCTGGCGCGTGGCGGCCAACGTGTCTGGGATGATGCCCAGGTCCAGCACCTGGCAGCCCAGCGCACGCAGCGCCGGCACCAGCCAGTAACGGTTGGAGTTGTAGATTTTGCCGGCACCGGCCGGCATGCCGGGCTCCACCAGCTCGTCACCGGTAAAGAACACCGCCACACGCAGCTGGCTGTACACCTGCAGCTGCGCCACGCCTACCGATGCTGCCAGGCCGAGGTCGGCATCGTGCAAACGTTGGCCGCAGGCCAGCACGGTTTGGCCGCTGGCAATGTCTTCACCGCGGCGGCGTATGTTCTGCCCGGCCAGTACTGGCGCGGTAAAGCGCACGCTACCATCCGGCTGCACCCCGGCCTGCTCCTGCATCACCACCGCGTCGGCCTGTGGCGGCACCGGGGCACCGGTAAAGATGCGTGCGGCGCTACCCGGCAGCAAGGACTGCGGCGCACTGCCGGCGGGGATGCGCTGGCTTACCGGCAGCGTGGCTGCGGCGTCGGCGGCGCGCACGGCGTAGCCATCCATGGCACTGTTGTCACAAGGGGGGACATCCAGGGTAGATACCAGGTCTTGCGCCAGCACACGGCCAGCAGCTGCCAGCAGGTCGACCGTGTCGGTACGGGCCGGCACGCGGGCGCGCGACAGCAACCAGTCGCGAGTTTGCTCTACGGTTTGCATGAGTCGGATAGCATGAATGACAAAAGCCGCATCTTCTCACAGACGCGGCTTATACGGTAATACGGCTATCGACCTAGGCTGCCACAGGGTTGGCCACAGGCGGGTCTTCGAAGCGCTTCCAGTCGGTAATCAGGATATGCGGCAGCTGCAGGCTGGCCGCCAGGCGCTTTTCGATGTCTTCCAGCACATGGTGGTTATGAATCGTGCCGCCGAGGGTGATTTCGGCATGACGGCTTACCGGGTTGCCCGGCGTAACAAACCAGATGCAATAACGATTCATGAAAGACACCTGCGAAATAGGCTTAAGCCATATATCGGCGCAGCGCCTGCCATTCTTGAAGTTTTTTATCGAAAGCCAAAGTATGCGCCGGGCTACTGGACGGCAGCACCAGCACATCCACATCGCAGCCGGCCAGCGTGGCGGCGGCCTTGCCAGCGGTCTGGCCATTGAACGCCACCAGCTGCAAGGCGGGTAGCGTGACCACCAGCGCCGCCAGCGGGTTGGCGCGCGCGTCGCGGATATCGCTATCGAGGCTGCCACGGCGCGTGGCCTCAGCCACCACGTCCCACAACCCTACGCCCAATGCCTGCATGGCAGCCAGGCGCTGCGGGTAAGGCAATGCGGCCAACTCGCTGCCCGCCACCGTGCCCAGCAGCCGCCAGAACTGGTTACGCGGGTGGGCGTAATACTGCGCCGCCGCCAGCGAGGCATCGCCGGGCAGCGAACCCAGGATCAGGATGCGGGTACCGGTATCGACTACCGGAGCAAAGCTGGCTTTACGCATGCGGCCAACCTTAAAACAGGCTGCCCTGCTCGGCGGCCAGCTGCAGGCGCACCGGGCCAAAGCTACGGCGATGCTCGGCCAGTGCGCCGTGCTGCGCCAGCGCCTTCATGTGCTCGGCCGTGGGGTAGCCCTTGTGGCGCGCAAAACCGTACTGCGGGTGCAGCGCGTCCAGCGCGATCATCTCGGCGTCGCGTGCCGTTTTGGCCAGAATCGATGCGGCGGAGATTTCCTGCACCTTGGCGTCGCCCTTCACAATGGCCTCGGCGGGCAAGGTCAGCGTCTTGGGGATTTTATTGCCGTCGATCAGCACCTTGCCGGGGGGGATGGCCAGGCCATCCACAGCGCGCACCATGGCCAGCATGGTGGCCTGAAAAATATTGAGCTGGTCGATTTCGGCCGCGCTGGCGTGGGCAATATGCCATGCCAGCGCTTTTTCCTTGATTTCGAGCGCCAGCGCCGCGCGCCGCGCCTCGCTCAGTTTTTTCGAGTCGGCCAGGCCGACAATCGGCCGCGCCGGGTCCAGGATGACCGCGGCGGTAAACACCGAGCCGATCAGCGGGCCGCGGCCTGCTTCGTCAACGCCGCAGATCAGCATCGTGCCACCTTCAGGATGGCCTCGGCGGCCAACCGTGCCGAGTCGGCTTTCAGGCTGTGATGCAGCGCGGTGAAGGTATCGATGATGTCCTGCCGGCTATCCTGGTTGTCGTATAGCTCGGCCACGGCTGCGGTAAGTTTGTCGACTGTAGCGTCTTTCTGCAGCAGCTCGGGCACCACAAAGCGCTTGGCCAGGATATTGGGCAGGCCCACATACGGCAGCTTGAGCTTGCGCTTGACCAGCTGGTAGGTAAGCCACGACAGCTTGTAGCTGATCACCATCGGCTTTTTGGTCAGCGCCACTTCCAGCGTGGCGGTGCCACTGGTCACCAGTACCACGTCGGCGGCGATCATCGCCATCTGGGCGTGGCCAAACAGCTTGCGGATGGGCAGATCCCACGCCTTGTGGCGGGTGAGCAGCTGGTCGAACTGGTCCATGGTTGGCCGCGTAGCCAGCGGCACCAGAAACTGCGCGTCCGGATAGCGCGCCAGCAGTTGGCGGGCCACGTCCAGATACAGACCGCCCATGAACTCCAGCTCGCTCTTGCGGCTGCCCGGCAGCAGGGCAAACACCGGCGCAGCCTTGGGCAGGCCCAGCTGTTCGCGCATGGCGTTCTGGTCCGGGGCGATATCAATTTCGCTGGCCAGCGGGTGGCCGACAAAGGTGGCCGGCACGCCCGCGGCGTCGTACAGCGGTTTTTCCATGGGGAACAGGCACAGCACCTGGTCGGCGCTGTCACCGATTTTCACCACCCGCTCCGGCCGCCACGCCCAGACCGACGGGCTGACGTAGTGCACGGTACGCAGGCCGGCCTGCTTCAGCCACTTTTCCAGCCCCAGATTGAAATCCGGGGCGTCGATGCCGATAAACACGTCGGGTTTCTCGGCCAGCAGCGTGTCGCGCAGGGTACGGCGGATGCGCAGCAGCTCGGGCAGGCGCGACAGCACCTCCACATAGCCGCGCACCGCCAGGCGCTCTTGCGGCACCTGGCTGGTGAAACCGCGCGCCAGCATGCGCGGGCCGCCGATGCCGGCAAACTCGACATCGGGGTGCGCTGCCTTGAGCGCGTCCATCAAATGGGCGCCCAGCAGGTCGCCCGAGGCCTCGCCGGCGACCATGGCCACCTTGAGTGCACCCGGGCGGGTAAACAGCTTGTCTGTCATGGTCTAGCGGATAATGCCGCGGCTAGCCGCGGCAAAGAAACGCACAAATGCGGCCAACTCGTCCTTGCCAGCAGCGGCGTCGGTTTCGATTTCGGCGCGGGCATCGTCAAACGGCAGGCCTTTGCGGTACAGCGCCTTGTAGGCGTTGCGGATGCTGCGGATCTGCTCGGGGCTAAAGCCGCGACGCTTCAGGCCTTCGGCGTTGATACCGGCCGGTACGGCGCGGTTGCCGTGTGCCATCACGTACGGCGGCACATCCTGCGCCACAGCGCTGGAGAAAGCCGTCATGGCGTGGTCGCCGATATGGCAGAACTGATGCACGCTGGTAAAGCCGCCCAGAATCACCCAGTCGCCCACGTGCACGTGGCCGCCCAGCGTGGCGTTGTTGGCAAAAATGGTGTTGTCGCCAATCTGGCAATCGTGGCCCAGGTGGACGTAGGCCATGATCCAGTTGTTGTTACCCAGGCGCGTCACACCAACATCTTGCGCGGTGCCGATATTGAAGGTGCAGAATTCGCGGATGGTGTTGCCGTCGCCGATTTCCAGGCGGGTAGGTTCACCGGCGTATTTTTTATCCTGCGGCACGGCACCCAGCGAGCAGAACTGGAAAATGCGGTTGTTCTTGCCAATGCTGGTGTGGCCTTCGATGACCACATGCGGGCCTACCCAGGTGCCGCTGCCGATGCTGACATTGGCACCGATGATGCTGTAGGCGCCGATTTCCACGTCATCGGCAATCTGCGCGCCATCGGCAATGATGGCGGTAGGATGAATGGCCATGTTTATACCTCGCGTTTGGCACACATGATTTGCGCTTCACAGGCCACCTGGCCGTCTACCAGCGCACGGGCGTTGTATTTGGCAATGCCGCGTTTCATGGCCAGCTGTTCCACTTCCAGGGTCAGCTGGTCGCCCGGCACCACCTGGCGCTTGAAGCGTGCGTTATCGATGCCCACAAAGAAGTACAGCTCGTTCTCCGGGCGCTCGCCTTCGCTGCGAATCGACAGGATGCCGGCTGCCTGTGCCAGTGCCTCGATAATCAGCACACCCGGCATTACCGGGTACTGCTCGAAGTGGCCCATGAAAAACGGCTCGTTGATGGTCACGTTCTTGATGGCCTTGATACGCTCGTTGGCGACAAACTCGGTCACACGGTCTACCAGCAGGAACGGGTAGCGGTGCGGCAGGTAGCGCATGATCTCGCGTACGTCGATGGATACGGCTGCGTCGGTGCTCACGGCTTCAGTCATGGTTGGGAATCCTTATTGTCTTGCGCTTGTTGCAGCGCTTTTTCAAGTTGTTTGACACGGGTAACCAGCTCGCCCAGGTGGCGCAGGTGCGCCGCGTTGGCCAGCCACTCTTTGTGGGTCGCCATCGGGTACACCGCGGTATAGGCGTCGGCCTGGCGGATGGATCTGGAAATCAGGGTGCCGGCACCCACGTGGGTACCGTCGGCAATATCCAGGTGGCCAATGATGCGTGCCGCACCGCCGATGGTGCAACGCGCGCCGATCTTGGTGCTACCGGCCACGGCGGCGCAGCCGGCCATGGCGGTGTGCGCGCCCACCTGTACGTTGTGCGCCAGCTGGATCTGGTTATCCAGCTTCACGCCTTCGCCAATAATGGTGTCTTTCAGCGCGCCACGGTCGATGGTGGTATTGGCGCCTACCTCTACATCGTCACCAATCACCACCACGCCGGTTTGCGGAATCTTGAACCAGCGGTCGGTATTCCACGCCAGGCCAAAGCCGTCGGCGCCAATGACGGCACCGGCGTGCAGGATAACGCGGCTACCCAGACGGCAACCGTGGTAGAGGCTGACATTGGGGTAAATCAGCACATCGTCGCCAATGGTCACGTTATCGCCAATGACCACGCCGGGGTGAATGATGCAGCGCTCACCAATAGTGACATGGCGACCGATGCTGACCATTTCGCGCACCTCGGTGCTGGCTGCCACCACACTGCCCTCGCCCACCACGGCGCGCGGGTGCACGCCAGGTACAGGCGCCGGTGGCGGGTTCAGCAGCGTGGCCACGCGGGCAAAATACAGGTACGGGTCAGCCGCCAGAATCAGGCTGCGGCCAACCTTGCTGGCGGCTTCTTCCAGCGCAGGCTTGACGATAACCGCACCGGCCGCGGTGCTATCCAGCTGGCTGCGGTATTTAGGGTTGGCCAGAAAAGTGATCTGGCCAGCGCCCGCCTCTTCCATGGAGGCCAGGCGGTCGATGTCGCGGTCTTCGCCGCGCAGCTCACCGCCCAGGGCGGCCACAATGTGGGATAGTTTCATGGGTTCTAGCAATGACGAAGCCGACTTGGCGTCGGCTTCGAGTGTTGTAAGAAGCCTTCCGGCTTATTTTTCCAGCTCTTTCAGCACCTTGGGCGTAATGTCCAGCTTGCCGCTTACATACACCACATCCTGCAGGATGAGGTCAAACTGCTCGCGCTCGGCCAGCTGTTTGATCACGCGGTTCGCCCGCTCCTGCACGGCAGCAAACTCTTCGTTGCGGCGCTGGTTCAGGTCTTCGCGAAAATCGCGCGACTTGGCCTGGTACTCGCGGTCTACCGATGCCAGCTCACGCTCCATCGCACGGCGCTCGCTATCTGCCGGCTTGCCTTTTGCCAGCTGCGACTCCAGCTCTTTGCCCCGGGCAGCCAGCTTTTTCAGCTCGGCCTCGCGGTTGGCAAACTCGCGTTCCAGCTTTTTCTGCGCATTCAGCGCAGGGGCGGCTTCGCGATAGACACGCTCGGTATTGACGTAGCCGATTTTCATGTCGGCTGCGCTTGCGCAGGTCGATGCCAGCACCAGAGGCAGTGCCAGCAGCAGGCGTTTAAATGGCATGCTCACTCCTTAGAACACTTGGCCGATCGTAAACTGGAAGCGCTGTAACTGGTCGCCACTTTCTTTCTTCAGCGGCAAGGCATAGCTGAATTTGAGCGGGCCAATCGGCGACAGCCAGGTCATGGCCAGACCCGCCGAGTAGCGCAAGCCATCCGTGGCACTGACCGAGGCTTCTTTCGGGTCCCACAGCGTACCCGCGTCAAAGAACAGGCTGGTACGCAGGCTGCGGTTGTCACGCATCCCCGGGAAGGGGAACAGCAGCTCCAGCGAGCTGGTGATCTTGCGTGTACCACCCAGGGCGTCACCGTTGGTGTCCAGCGGGCCCATGCTACCGTTTTCATAGCCGCGCACCGAGCCCAGGCCACCCAGATAGTAGTTCTGGAAGAACGGCAGGCGTTTGGTTTTGCCATAACCGTTGGCGTACCCTACTTCACCGCTGGCGGCCAGGGTAAAGTTTTTCGACAGTGGCCAGAACCACGCCTGGTTATGCGACATGCGGTAGTACTGGATATCACCGCCTGGCATACCTGCATCCAGGTAGACGCCCATGCTGTAACCACG
Organism: Neisseriaceae bacterium; assembly: GCA_027489245.1. Classification (GTDB taxonomy): domain Bacteria; phylum Pseudomonadota; class Gammaproteobacteria; order Burkholderiales; family Chromobacteriaceae; genus Vogesella. Next base: position 59,363 of record JAIYAC010000001.1, read on the forward strand.
CGTTGGCCACAAGGCGCTATCGCGGGTATCGCGCGACCAGCCTGCAGACGATAGCAGCGTGATATTGGAACGGCCATACTGGCTGACGAAATCCTTGTAGCGCTGCGGGCTATCGCTATAGAGCGTAATCGCGGTATTTTCCGCGCCAAAGCTGTAGTTGATGCGGTCGAATTCTGTTACCGGCACACCAAAACGTACCGCCGCACCGGTCGTGCTGGTTTTGTACTTGTTGGTATCCGTGGCCGACGGGTTATACACGCGGCGGTACAGATCGTAGCCTACGCTGACACCATCTACCGTGTAATACGGGTCGGTAAACGATATGGTGGAGTTCTTGGTGGTTTTGCCATTGGAGAAGCTGAACGACAAAGATTTACCCGACCCCAGCACGTTAGCTTGCGACACCGAAGCGCTCAGCTGCAAGCCATCGCCCTGGGCGTAACCGATACCGGCATTGATCGAGCCGGTAGCACGCTCTTTTACCACCACGTTCATGTCCACCTGATCTGCGGTATCCACCACAGCCGGGGTCTCGATGTTCACGGTTTCAAAGTAGCCCAGCAGCTCAAGACGCTCTTTGCTGCGCTTGATCGCGGCGCCATTGTACTGCGCGCTTTCCAGCTGGCGCAGCTCGCGGCGAATCACTTCATCGCGGGTGCGGGTATTACCTGCAATATTCACGCGGCGCACGGAGGTAAGGCGACCCGGGTCAACAAAGAAAGTCAGCGCAACCGTGCTTTTGTCTTTATCGATTTCCGGCACCGGGTTCACGCTGACAAACGCGTAGCCATCCGCCTCCAGGCGCTCGGTCAGTGCGGCGATGGACGCGTTGATTTCTTCACGGTTGAACAGCGCACCTTGCTTGATGGTAATCAGCTGGCGCAGTTCCGCTTCGGGCACACGCAGGTCGCCGGCCAGGCGGATGTCGGAAATCTTGTATTGTTTGCCTTCGGACAGGTTGGCCGTGACATACATGTCCTGCTTGTCCGCGCTGATGGCTACTTGCGTGGATTCGATATTGAATTCGGCGTAACCCTGATTCAGATAATAAGCGCGCAGTTTTTCCAGGTCGGCCGACAGTTGCTGGCGCGAGTAGCGGTCCGAGCGCGACAGCCAGGTCATGAAACCCGATGGCGTCAGCGACATTTCGTCCAGCAGGGTATCTTCACTAAAGGCACGGTTGCCTACAATGCGGATATCCTTGATTTTGGCGGTAACGCCTTCCACGATGTCCAGCGTCACGGCAACACGGTTGCGTTCCAGACGGGTAATCTGGGTCTGGATCTCAGCCGAATACTTGCCTTTACTGAAGTACTGGCGCTTGAGCTCTTGCACCGCCTGGTCCAGCAGACCCTGGTCAAAAATGCGCGACTCGGCCAGGCCATTGTCTTTCATGGCCTTGATCAGCTGCTCTTTCGGGAACTCTTTGCTGCCATTGACTTGCAGCTGGGCGATGACCGGGCGCTCGCTTACCGCCAGCACCAGCACGTCGCCATCAGACTCGACGCGTACGTCGTTAAAGAAACCGGTAGCAAACAAGGCCTTGATGGCCTCTGCGGCACGCTGCTGGGTAAAGGTATCCCCCACTTTCAGCGGCAGGTAGTTGAAGACGGTACCCGGCTCGGTACGCTGCAGGCCTTCAACACGAATGTCCTTGATAACAAAACTGTCCGCGGCCCAGGCCGGGGACAAAAAGGCAGCGGCAACAGCGGCTGCAAGAAAGCGTTTGTTCATAATTGTTATGATCCTAGCCGGCCAGCAACCGGGCGAAGTCATTAAACAGGGCCAGCATCATGACTGTCAGAATGAAAGCCATCCCCAGACGCTGACCGACTTCGTACACGCGATCGGGAAGCGGTCGCCCCCGAATCAGTTCTGCCACATGATACAGCAAGTGCCCGCCATCCAGCACTGGCACGGGTAGCAGATTGAATACCCCAAGACTGACACTGATCAGCGCCATGAATTCCAGCAGTGCAACCACGCCGATATCGGCGCTCTTGCCCGCGTACTCGGCAATGGTAATCGGGCCGCTCAAAGCATCCAGTGATACGCCGCCTGTCAGCATGGCGGCCAGCGTACCCAGTGTGCTGCGGCACAGGTCCCACGTGCGCGCCAGCGCAGCCGGTACCGCCTCGGCGGCAGGCACTTGTACGCGCTGCTGCAGGCTGGCCAGCCAGGCCTCGTCTACGGCAGGGGCCGCACCGATGCGGCCAACCTTGACGCCATCCTGGTCGATACTGTCCGGACGCAGCGGCAGCTGCAGCGGCTTGCCGGCACGCTGTACGGTCAGGACAAACTGCTCGCCAGGGTGGTTGTGCACCCATAGCACCCATGCTTCCCAGCTGGCCACCGGCTTGCCACCCACGGCGAGCAGCTTGTCACCCGCCTGCAGGCCGGCCCGCGCCGCCGCGCCACCCGGCAGCACGGCGCCGATTTGCGGCAGATAGCGCGCAGGCATGACACCCAGCTTGCCCATGGTGGCCTGGTCGAATTTTTCCAGCCCGAAGGCTGGCAAGTCCAGGCGGGCCACCAGCGGCTGCCCGGCACGCTGCAGACCCAGCGCCAGCTGGCCATCATTCACGATGGCCATGCCCATGGTCTGGCGAGCCTCTGCCCAGTCGGCCACGGGGGCGCCATTCACACTGACAATGCGGTCACCCGCACGCACGCCGGCCGCTGCGGCAGCAGTTTGCGCTGCGACAGTACCGACTAATGGCTGCAGCCGGGTTTGTTCGCCACTCATGGTGATGGCAAACAGCACCACGGCCAGCAGCAGGTTGGCCGCCGGGCCCGCCAGTACGATGATCATGCGCTGCCATACCGGGCGCTGGTTAAACGCGCGGTGGCGATCCTGGCTGTCTACCGGGGCCTCGCGCTCATCCAGCATGCGCACATAGCCACCCAGCGGTATCCACGCCAGGCGCCATTCGGTATCCCCTACGGTGCGGGCATAAATGGTTTTGCCAAAGCCGATGGAAAAAGTCAGCACTTTCACGCCGCACAAGCGCGCGGCCAGAAAATGGCCAAACTCGTGAAAAGTGACCAGTACACCGATAACCAGCAGGAAGGCCAGAATGGTCATGCCGCCACCCACTCGCCCACCAGGCGGCGCGTCGCGGCGTCCTTGGCCAACAGGCTTTCCAGATCGTGGCTTAGCGCCAGATCGCTCTCTGCCAGCGCCTGCTCTATCAGCTGCGGAATCTGCAGGAAGCCGATGCGCCCGGCCAGAAAGCTGGCTACCGCTACCTCGTTGGCCGCATTCATCACGGCGGAGGCGTCGCCACCGGCTTTCAGGCAATCAAATGCCAGTTTCAGGCACGGGAAACGCTGCAGATCGGGCGCTTCGAACGTCAGTGCACCCATGGTCAGGAAATCCAGCGGCTGCACCGGCGCGGCAATACGCTGCGGCCAGGCCATGGCGTAGGCAATGGGCGTACGCATATCGGGCGAGCCCAGCTGCGCCAGGATGCTGCCATCGTGATAGCGCACCATGGAGTGGATAACGCTTTGCGGGTGCACCACTACCTTGATTTGCTCGGGCGGCGTGCGGAACAGCCAGTGCGCCTCAATCACCTCCAGCCCTTTGTTCATCAGGCTAGCGGAATCTACCGAAATCTTGCGGCCCATCACCCAGTTAGGGTGTTTGCAGGCATCGTCGGCGGTAACGTGCTGCAGCTGCGCTAGCATATGGTGGCGAAAAGGGCCGCCAGACGCGGTGAGAATCAGCTCTACCACGCCTGCGGCGGCCAGGTCACCATCAAAACCAGCAGGCAGGGCCTGGAACAGCGCGTTGTGTTCGCTATCTACAGGCAGCAGCGTCGCGCCGCCCTCGCGCACGGCGCGCATGAACAGGTCGCCCGCCACGACCAGCGATTCCTTATTGGCCAGCAGAATGCGCTTGCCCGCCCGTGCGGCAGCCAGGGTTGGCCGCAGGCCGGCTGCACCGACGATTGCCGCCATGACCATATCCACCTCGGCCGCCGTCGACACCTCGGTCAGCGCCGCCTCGCCGTCCAGCACTTGGGTCTGGCTGCCTGCGTCAGCGAGCAGACTGCGCAGGCGCTGTGCTGCTTGCGGGTCTACCAGCACCGCATAACGCGGGCTATGTTGCAGGCATTGGGCAAACAGCTTGTCGGCCTGGCTATGGGCCGCCAGGGCAAAAACACGGTAGCGCGACGGGTGCATGGCAACCACATCCAGCGTGTTGGTACCGATGCTACCGGTCGCGCCCAGTACAGTTATCAATTGAATAGTCATGCAGTACTCATGCAAGCAGCAAACGCAGCGCGTGCGATACGGCCAGAACGGCAATCAGGCTATCGATACGGTCGTAAACACCGCCGTGGCCCGGCAGCAGATTACTGCTGTCCTTGATGCCGGCGCTACGCTTGAACCAGGATTCCAGCAGGTCACCTACCACACTGACTGCGGTCAGGCCCATGGCCAATGGCAGCAACACAGCCAGCGGCAGCGGGATGTTCAGCCAGCCCAGGTCGTTAACGAACCAGACATAGGCCGCCACCCCCACCACCGCACCCGCCACGCCTTCCCAGCTCTTGCCGGGGCTGATGGCTGGGGCCAGTTTATGCTTGCCAAAGGTTTTGCCGGCGAAATAAGCGGCCACATCGGCCACCCATACCAGACCCATCACCGCCAGCAGCTGCTTGCCGCTGATGGCCGAGTTGTCCGGGTGCCAGGCCAGAAAGGCAAACCAGGCCGGGAACATCAGCAGCACACCCAGCAACATGGCCGGTGCACCCGTGGGAATGGCCCAGCGTTTACGCAGCCACATGGGCGCAAGTATCAGCCAGACCAACAGCGAGGTGCTCATCAGCAGCGCACCCGGCATATAACCCACCCACCAGGCCAAAGCGGCCAAGGCGGTACAGGCCGCCAGGTAGCCCCACTGCTTTACACCGGCAATTGCTGCCATGCGGCAGTATTCCCAAAGCGCCAGACCGATAATCAGCCAGGAAAAGGCAGCCCAGGCATTTGGGGGAAAGAAAAACAGCGCCGCCAGCATCAATGGAAGCAGGACGAGCGCCGTGAGAATACGCGTTTTCAGCATGAATTAGCCTCGGCGTTGCGCTTCGGGCAGCTGTTCGCTGGTGCGGCCAAAACGGCGCTCACGCGAGTGAAAAGATGCCAGCGCGTCTTGCAGCGCCTTGCGATCGAAGTCCGGCCACAGCAGGTCGGTAAAATACAGCTCGCTATACGCCAGCTGCCATAGCAAGAAGTTGCTGATGCGCTGCTCGCCGCCAGTGCGGATGAACAGGTCAGGCTCGGGGGCGTAGGCAGTAGACAGGTTGGCCGCAAGAGCCGCCTCATCGATCTGCACCACACCCTGCGCCTGCAGCCGCGCTACCGCCTGCAGCACATCCCAGCGCCCGCCATAATCTGCAGCGATGGTCAGCGTCAGGCCGGTATTGGCTGCCGTCAGGCTTTCGGCTGCATCAATACGCGCCAGAATGGCACTGGAGAACCGCTCGCGCGAGCCAATGACTTTCAGGCGGATATTATTGCGATGCAGGCGCTCTACCTCGCGCTCCAGTGCCACAAAGAACAGTTCCATCAGGAAGCTGACTTCTTCTTCCGGTCGGCGCCAGTTTTCGGTAGAAAACGCGAACAGGGTCAGAAACTCCACCCCCAGCTCACTGCAGGCTTTTACCGTATCGCGCACGGCATCCAGGCCACGCTTGTGCCCAGCCACGCGGGGCAGGAAGCGTTTTTTGGCCCAACGCCCGTTGCCATCCATGATGATGGCGATATGCCGAGGCACCGCGGGTGCCTCGATCACATCTTGAGTAGAGCTTGCAAACAAGGGCTACCCCTTATACGGCCAGCAGTTCAGCTTCTTTGGTAGCAAGCGCTTTATCGACTTCGGCAATGTACTTGTCGGTCAGCTTCTGGATGTCGTCCTGGCCGCGGCGCTCTTCGTCCTCGGTAATGGCTTTGTCTTTCAGCAGGTTTTTAAAGTCGTTGTTGGCATCGCGGCGTACGTTGCGTACGGCCACGCGTGCGCCTTCGGCTTCGCCACGCACCACCTTGATCAGGTCACGACGGCGCTCTTCGGTCAGCGCCGGCATCGGCACGCGAATCAGCTCACCCATGGAGGACGGGTTCAGGCCCAGGTCGCTGTCGCGGATCGCTTTTTCGATCTTGGCAACCATGCTCTTTTCCCATGCCTGCACACCCAGGGTACGCGCATCGATATTGGTAACGTTGGCTACCTGGTTTACTGGTACATCGCTACCGTAGTAGTCCACCATAACGTGGTCCAACAGGCCGGCGTGTGCGCGACCTGTGCGCACTTTGGCCAGATCGGTCTTGAAGGTTTCGAGCGTTTTTTGCATTTTGTGCTCGGCCGACTTCTTCACGTCATTGATCATGATTACTCCCGTTGTCTTTCTGAAAAACAAGGCGGAAAGCGGCTCTGCGCCGTTTCCGCCTATGAGGATTCGTTAAAATCAGCAGTGTACCAGCGTGCCTTCGTCTTCGCCAAGCACCACGCGGGTCAGCGCGCCTTGCTTGAAGATGCTGAATACCTTGATATTCAGTTGCTGGTCACGGCACAGGGCAAAGGCCGTTGCATCCATGACTTTCAGGTTGCGCGAAATGGCTTCGTCAAACGTCAGGGTCTGGTAGCGCACGGCGTCCGGGTTCTTTTTCGGATCATCGGTGTACACGCCATCTACCTTGGTGGCTTTCAGCATGATGTCCACGTTCATTTCCATGCCGCGCAGCGCGGCTGCGGTGTCGGTGGTGAAGAACGGGTTGCCGGTACCGGCAGCGAAGATCACGACTTTGCCTTCTTCCAGGTACTGCATGGCCTTGCCGCGCACGTAGGGCTCGGCAATTTGCTGCATGGTCAGTGCGGACTGTACGCGGGCAATCAGACCCGCTTTGGTCATGGCATCTTTCAGTGCCAGTGCGTTCATGACGGTAGCCATCATGCCCATGTAGTCTGCCGTGGCACGGTCCATGCCGGCTGCTGCAGGCGCTACGCCGCGGAAAATGTTACCGCCACCAATCACGATACCTACTTGCACACCCAGGTCGACGACCTCTTTGATCTGGCCAACGATCTGCTGGATGGTGTTGCGGTTAATCCCGTAGCTGTCATCACCCATCAGGGCTTCACCGGAAAGTTTCAGCAGAATGCGTTTATAGGCGGGGGATTGGCTCATGATTACCTCTGGCATGCGGTTGGGGATTCTTTAATTTGCGAAACGGCACCCTGTTTTGCAGGGTGCCGTTGATTCGATCAGCTTAAGCTAGCGATCAGAGCTTGGCAGCAGCAGCAACCTCTGCAGCGTAGTCAACCACTTTCTTCTCGATGCCTTCGCCAACAACAAACATGGCAAATGCTTTTACGGAAGCGCCTTTTTCGGCCAGCAGTTTTTCTACTGTGATGTCAGGGTTCTTGACGAACTGCTGACCCAGCAGGGTCACTTCAGCCAGGAACTTGTTCACGCGGCCTTCAACCATTTTAGCAACGATATCAGCCGGCTTGCCGGATTCGGCAGCCTGTGCGGTGTAGATCTTGCGCTCTTGTTCCAGAGTGTCGGCAGACACTTCGGCTTTGGATACGCAGATAGGCTTGGATGCAGCAACGTGCATGGCCACATCTTTACCGATTTGCTCGTCGCCTTTGAAGTCAACGATCACGCCGATCTTCGCGCCGTGCAGGTAGGTAGCGATGGCACCGTCGGTTTCGTAACGTACGAAACGGCGGATGGTCATGTTCTCGCCCAGTTTGGCGATGGCAGCCTTGCGGATGTCTTCTACGGACTGACCGTCGATTACAACAGCAGACAGCGCTTCAACATCGGCAGGGTTGGCTTCAACAACAGCTTGTGCTGCAGCGGTAGCCAGGGCGATGAAGGTAGGGTCTTTGGCAACGAAGTCGGTTTCGCAGTTCACTTCAACCAGGGCACCAACGCCACCAGCCACGAAAGAACCGATGATACCTTCAGCGGCTACACGGCCAGCCATTTTGGAGGCTTTGGCACCGGACTTGATACGCAGGATTTCTTCTGCTTTTGCCAGGTCGCCTTCAGCTTCTACCAGTGCTTTTTTGCACTCCATCATGCCCAGACCGGTCGCATTGCGCAGGTCGGATACCATCTTTGCGGTGATTTCCGCCATGGTGAACTCCTTGAATATATTCGGATACGTTGAAACTGAGGTCTAAAAAAAGGGGCTTTCGCCCCTTTTCTGCTTACTCGGCAGCAGCCGGTTCAGCAGCGATGATTTCCTGGATTGCCTGAGCGCGGCCTTCCAGAACAGCATCGGCGATACCGCGAGCGTACAGGCGGATAGCGCGGCTGGAGTCATCGTTACCTGGGATAACGTAGTCGATGCCTTCCGGCGAGTTGTTGGTATCAACAACACCAATTACCGGGATACCCAGCTTTTTGGCTTCAACAACAGCACCTTTCTGGTAGCCGGTATCGATTACGAAGATCGCGTCCGGCAGACCTTTCATATCCTTGATACCGCCCAGCGAACGCTCCAGTTTTTCAACGTCGCGTTGCAGGTCCAGCAGTTCTTTCTTGTTGAAACCGGACTGATCGCCAGCTTCGAGCTGAGCACGCTTGTCTTCAAGACGCTTGATGGACTGCTTCACGGTCTTGTAGTTGGTCAGCATGCCGCCCAGCCAGCGGTGATCCACGAACGGCGCACCTGCACGGGTGGCTTCTTCGCGGACGATCTCACGCGCCTGACGCTTGGTACCCACAAACAGAACGTTACCCTTGTTGGCAGTCAGACGACGCACATATTCCTGAGCCTGCACGAACAGCGGCAGGGTTTTTTCCAGGTTGATGATGTGAATCTTGTTGCGGCTGCCAAAGATGTACTGAGCCATCTTCGGGTTCCAGAAGCGGGTTTGGTGGCCGAAGTGTACGCCGGCCTCAAGCATTTGACGCATGGTCACATTGGTGGACATTCTGAATCTCCAAAAGGGTTATGCCTCCATCCGTACAGACAACCCGCTAGCGGGCACCCTTTGGTACGGATGTGCGTGATATCCCCCAAGAATTGAGGGAACTCGCAATTCTAGCACTATCGAACCGCAGCCTTCAAGCCGTTCAGATATCACCATCCGGGTTCTGCTTGCGCAGATGGCGGCGGCGCACTATCCACAAAATGAGCCAGGTAGGCAGCACCCCCAGAAAAAACACGATGATGCCGCTGCGGATTGCGCTCTCTTGCGCCACCGCCAGCATCAGCACCACATACAGCCAACCTATCAGAACGAGGTACATATCAAACGTCCGTTTGAAAAATTATCGGAATTCTGACAAGAATACCGCACCGCACAGACAGAGTGACACATCATGCAAACCCGCCTCACCGACACCTTCGGCATTAGCCTCCCCCTGGTTTGCCCCGGCATGAGCTATATCGCCGTGCCCGAGCTGGTGGCCGCCACCAGCAATGCAGGCGGCCTGGGCATCCTGGCTACCGGCCCGCTGAGCGCCGAACAAACCCGCGCCGCCATCCGCCGCATCCGCGAGCTGACCGACAAGCCATTCGGCATCGGCTGTACGCTGATGATGCCCGGCGCACGGGAAAACGCCGAAGTCGCACTGCAAGAAAAAGTGCCGGTGATCAACTTCTCGCTGGGCAAGGGCGACTGGATCGTCAAGCGTGCGCGCGAATACGGCGGTAAGGTCATCGCCACAGTGGTTACCGAAAAGCACGCCATCTCGGCAGAGAAAGCCGGCGTCGACGCCCTGCTGGTCACCGGCCACGAAGCGGCCGCGCACGGCGGCGAGGTCACCTCGCTGGTGCTGATCCCCGCCATCCGCAAGGTATCCAGCCTGCCCATTATCGCTGCCGGCGGCTTTGGCACCGGCAGCGGGCTGGTGGCCGCGCTGGCGCTGGGGGCCGATGGCATCGCCATGGGCAGCCGCCTGGCCATGACCCGCGAAAGCCCGGTACACCAACGCACCAAAGAGATGATTCGCGAGCGCAGCGTAGCCGATACCATTTATTCCAAGAATTTTGACGGCCTGTGGTGCCGGGTGATGGATTCCGCCACCGCCCGCAAAGCCACGCGCAAGCCGCTGGGCCTGCTCACCGCCGCCTGGCGTGCCATGCGCATCAGCCGAAAAATGCACATGCCGGTGGCCAAGGTGGTCGTGGGCGGCCTGCTCACCCAGCCACAGTCGCTACGGCAGCTGGCGCAGTTTGGCGCGGCCACCGAGTCCATTCGCCTGTCTATCGAGGAAGGCAACCACGAGCAAGGCGTGCAGCTGATTGGCCAGGTTCAAGGCCTGATAGACGACGTGCCCACGGTGGCCGAGCTATTCACCCGCCTGCAGGACGAGGCACGCCGCTGCCAGCAAAACCTGCCCCGCTTCTGATGACTTGCCGGCAGCGCATTGCTTATTTTGCAAATGATATTTATTATCAAATAGCAATGCGCCTGCCACAGCATGGCAAGCGCCCGTGCCACCTCCGCACCGGAAGACGCCATGATCGAGCTTGCCTACGACATCCAACACCTGAACACCTGCCAGCCGACAGCGGGCTGCCATCAGCCATGCCATGGCTTACGCATCCCCGCCAACCGGCTCACCCTGATTACCAGCCCGAATAGCCAGCACAGCAGCGCCATGCTGGGCACGCTGACAGGCGGCCAGGGGCAGCTATGCGGCCAACTATTCGGCCAGCCGCTATCCCACGGCCAGGTTGCCATTGCCCATCTCGGCGCACACGCCACTACCCCCAGCCGGCTACGGCTGGGCGATTTCGTGATGCAGGCCCGCCGCCGCCAACACTGGCTGGCCAGGCCACACGCCATCGACCACGAAGCCGTCAGCCAGGCTCTGCACACCCTGGGTATCAGCGAGCTGGCGCAGCACAAGCTCCATACCCTGAGCGCAGCACAACGCCAGCTGGCCTGCCTGGCACAAGCCCTGGCCGGCCATGCCCCCGTACTGCTGCTGGATGAACCCGCCAGCCTGCACCCCCCGGCCAGCCGCAGCGCCCTGCTGCGCAAGTTGGCCGCACAGGCCCTGCGCGGCCGCACCCTTGTCTGCACACTGCAAGACAGCCAGGCCGGCCAGCAACACGCCCACTGGCTGATAAGGCTGCATGCCGATGGCCACATCGTGCAGGGCCCACCAGCGCTGCTGCATACCGCGGCGCTGGCCGCCTGACATCGCGCCAGCCAGTGCGCACCCGCCGCCCTGCAGCGTAGAATGGCCGGCCCAGCCCCCAAGCCTGCCGCTATCCATGAGCCTGCACCTGCCCACCCAAGCCCACCCCGACCTGCCCACCCGCTGGTGCCTGTTCGATGGCAACAGCCTGTACCTGCAAGAAAACCAGCTGCCAGCGACACCGCCCGGTCCGCACAGCCAGCCCTGCTATATCGGCCATAACGATGCGGCCAACCTCTACAGCGCCGAGCTGATTGGCCCCGCCCCGGCAGGCTGGCAGAAAGTGACCCTGCGCCAGGCACTCTACGCTCTGCCTGCCGACACCAGTGCCCTGCTGGCGCGCGCCGCCCAGCTGCGCCGCTTTCACCAGACACACCGCTACTGCGGCGCCTGTGCCGGCCCGCTGCAAGCACACCTGCACGACCAAGGCCGCCACTGCCCAGCCTGCGGCGAGGTGTATTACCCGCGCCTGTCGCCCGCCATGATGGTGCTCATTACCCGTGGCCGCGAGGTGCTGCTGGCGCGCAGCCCGCACTTTGCCCCCGGCATGTACAGCGCGCTGGCCGGCTTTGTCGAGCCAGGCGAAACACTGGAAGCCTGCGTGCACCGCGAAGCATTCGAAGAAGTGGGTGTGCGGCTACACAATCTGCGCTATGCGATGTCGCAATCGTGGCCCTTCCCGCATTCGCTGATGCTGGCCTTTGTGGCGGAATACCACAGTGGCGACATCACACCGCAGCCTGGCGAGATCGAAGACGCCGCCTGGTTCGATATCGATGCCTTACCCGTGATACCGCCGGCACGTTCCATCGCTTACTTTTTGATTACAGAACACATTCAGCAGCTGCGCAGCCGCGCAGGCGACTGATCTCCCTGCGCGCAACCCCTGGTAAGCCATGTCCTGTACATGGCTTTTTCTATTGGAAGATGCCATTTGCACTGGGCTATTTTCTATTCAGTCCTTTAAAAACCGCCCTAGTCGTTTTAATATCAAAACACATAAAAAATAGGCGGCCCAACGATAGCCGCCGTCACCCAATCAAAGCACATCTGCAAGGAAAAAATCATGGGGAAATTGACGCTGGCACAGCGCCTGGGCTTAGGCTTTGGTGCTGTCATTCTGCTATTGGTCTTGGGCTCCGCCTTCACGCTCTACCGCCTCACCGTGATCCAGACACGGGTTTCCGAGCTGGTAGAACACCGCATTCCGGTGATCCAGTATTCGCGCACGCTCAGCGGCTCGCTGCTGGCCTCTACCAATGCTGCGCGCACCATCCTGCTGGAAAGTGATGACAAGCTGGTAGAAGAAAAAATGGCGATCCTGAAAAAATCCGTGATCATCGCCAACCAGCAGTTCAAGCTCATGCAGGAAATCTCGTCTGACCCGGAAGAACTGCTGCTGGTAGAAAAAATCGGTAAATCGCTCGCCGAATTCAACCGGCTCACCGACAAGCTTATCCCCATGATTACCAAGCAAAAATGGGATGCCTCCATTATTGTCAGCGAAAAAATGGAGCCACAAGAAGGCCTGCTGGGCATGCAGCTGGACAAACTGATTGCGCACCATACCAAGGTAATGGAAGAGCAAAAATCGTCCACCACCAGCACCCTGCGCGACACCATGGTCGCGGCCATTATTGCCATTCTGGCTAGCGTAGGCGCCAGCGTAGTCGTGGCCCTGCTGATCGCCCGCACCCTTACCCGCCAGATCGGCGGCGAGCCGGACTACGCCGCCACCGTGATGAAAGAAATCGCCCACGGCAACCTGGGCGTACAAGTCAACCTGAGCAAGGGCGATAACAGCTCGCTGCTGTACAACCTGTCGCGCATGACCCGCGAGCTGAACGACGCACTGCGTACCGTGGAGCGCAGCGTGCAGGAAAGCGGTAATGCCTCGCAAGAGCTGCGCGACACCATGCAGCGCCTGATGAGCCGCAGCGAAGAACAGAACCGCGCCGCTGACGAAATGGCAACAGTTATCCAGCAAATGGCCGTGGGCGTGCGCGAGCTGCACCAAAGTGCAGGCAGTGCCGAAATGGCCGCCCGCAACGCCAGCGGCGACGCCCGCGACGGCGTAGAAGTGATCAAGGGCGCCGTGAAAGAAATGGACGCCATCAGCACCCTGATCCAGAGCACCGCAGGCAGCATCCACGAGCTGGGCCGCCAGTCGCAAACCATCGACAACATCGTCTCCGTGATCCGTGACGTGGCCGACCAGACCAACCTGCTGGCACTGAACGCAGCCATCGAAGCCGCCCGCGCCGGCGAACAAGGCCGTGGTTTTGCCGTGGTAGCCGACGAAGTGCGCAAGCTGGCCGAGCGCACCACCAAGGCCACCGGCGAGATTGCCCAGATGATCGGCGCCATCCGCGTCAGCTCGCAGCAAGCCGTAGAGGCGATGAACCAGTCGGTAGAGCGTGCCCACAGCAGCGCCACCCAGGGCCAGCGCGCGGGTGAATCCATCGTGGCCATCCAGGATGGCACCGAAAACGTGGGCCAGAGCGTGCTGTCGATTGCCAGCGCCCTGTCCGAGCAAGCGCGCTCCGGCGAGCAGGTATCGCGCGAAGTCGAGCGCATTACCAGCATTGCCCACCGCAACCGCGAAGCCGCCGACGAAGCCGCCCGCGCCGCCGCGCGCATGAGCGAGCTCACCGAAGAAATTCGCCAGAGCTTTAGCCGCTTCCGCACCAACTAAGGTTGGCCGCAAGGCCCGCAAATGCACAGCCACCCCGAGGGGTGGCTTTTTCACGCCTGCGGCCAACCTTGTACCCGCCCAAAACAACACCCCCTTGCCACGACAGCAAGGGGGTGTTGCATGAAGCTACGGTAACGCTACGCTCAGGCCTTGGCCGGCACCGCCGCCAGCACCGCCTGCAGCAGCTGCCAGGCGTGGCCGACCGAGGCCACCTCCACGCGCTCGCCCGGGGCGTGTGCGCCACGGATATTCGGGCCAAACGACACCATGTCCATGTGCGGATACTTGGCGCCGATAATGCCGCACTCCAGGCCGGCGTGAATCACCTGCACGCCGGACTCGGCGCCGAACTGCGCTTGGTACACGCGCTGGAACAAGGCCAGCAGCGGCGATGCCGGGTTCGGCGCCCAGCCGGGGTAGCCACCCTCGGTTTCGGTGGTAAAGCCCGCCAGCTGGAACAGCCCCACGATCTCGGCGGCCAGGTTGCGGAAGCCGCTATCCAGCAGCGAGCGCACCATCAGGTTGGCAAACACCTTGCCGTCGTCGATGGCAATCACGCCCAGGTTGTTGGAGGTTTCCACCACGCCAGCCACGCGCTGGCTCATGCGTTTCACGCCATGCGGTGCCGCGTGCAGTGCGGCCAGAATGGCCACCTGATCGGCCTGCGCCATCATGCTGCTGGCAGCAGCAGGGTTGGCCGTGATGGCCACGCCTTCGTCCACGCCAGCCAGCTCGAAGCGCATCAGCGCCTGATAGGCATCGATAGCAGCAGCCACCTGCTCGGCCTGCGCCGCCGGATAGGCCACCACGGCAAAGGCCTCGCGCGCCAGTGCATTGCGGGCGGTGCCACCGTTAAACGACACCAGGCGCAGCGGCAGCGTAGCGGCCAGCTCGGCCAGCAGGCGCACCAGCACTTTGTTGGCGTTGCCGCGCCCCAGGTGGATATCGGCACCGGAGTGCCCGCCCACCAGGCCGGACACCACCAGCTGCTGCGCGGTGTAGCCTGCCGGCAGCGGCTCTGTGGCGTAAGTACGGCGTACGTTCACGTCGATACCGCCAGCGCAGCCCATGTAGAACTCGCCCCATTCTTCGGTATCGATGTTGATCATCATCTGGCCCTGCAGCAGCGTGGGCGACAGGCCCAGCGCGCCGCCCATGCCGGCCTCTTCGTCCAGCGTCATCAGCACTTCTACCGGGCCGTGGGCGATGTCGTCGGCCGACAGCACGGCCAGGCCCAAGGCCACGCCAATGCCGTTATCGGCGCCCAGCGTGGTGTTCTCGGCCACCAGCCAGCCGTCTTTCAGCACCGGGCGGATCGGGTCGTTGAAGAAGTCGTGCACTGTGCCGGTATTGGCCTGGCAGACCATATCCAGGTGGCCCTGCAGCACCACGCCGATACGGTCTTCCATGCCAGGGGTGGCCGGCTTGCGTACCACCAGGTTGCCCACCTCGTCCACGGCGGTTTCCAGGCCACGCAGCTCGGCCCAGCCTTTCAGGTAGTCGCGCAGCGCCTGCTCGTGCTTGGACGGGCGCGGGATGTCACACAGGGTCTGGAAGTGCTCCCAGACGGCACGGGGTTCGAATTCGGCAATGTTTACCACGACAACAAGCTCCTTTGCGGTATTCAGGGGACAGCTCACAGCCTTGTGCGCCATGAACAAGGGGCGGTTGCGATGCCGCCCCGTCAACAGGTTGGCCGTACTGTAACACGCAGCCCACCCAGCGTCATTTGCACTAATCGGCCAGTATTTGCCCGCCCGCAGCAACAAAGCGGTGGTGGCATTTATCAATAGCGCAGCGTACTGCCTTTGGCGCACAGGCTGGCCAACTGGCACTTGGCGTGGCCTTTGATTTTGTACATAATCAAAAAAAGGAGATCGCCATGCCCGCCTGCTACCTGCCCCACCCCGCCGCCACCGCCTGCCCTCTACCGCTATACGGCAGCCGGGTGCCGGCCGGCTTCCCCTCGCCCGCCGACGACTACCTGGAAGGCCAGCTGGACCTGAACCGCTACCTGATAGACGACAGCGCCGCTTGCTTCATGGTACGGGTCAGCGGCGACAGCATGCAGGGCGCGGGCATACTCGACGGCGACCTGCTGGTGATCAACCGCAGCCTGGCGGCCCGACACGGCCACATCGTGCTGGCGGTGGTAGAAGGCGACTTTACCGTGAAACGCCTGCACCAGCAGGGCGGCCGCACCGCGCTACTACCTGACAACCCCGCCTACCCGCCCATCGACATCGGCCCCGGCCAGGAGCTGCACATCTGGGGCGTGGTCAGCGCCTGCGTGCGGCGCACCCTGCCATGAGCAGCCTTGCCCTGGTCGACGGCAACAGCTTCTATACCAGCTGCGAGCGCGTGTTCCGCCCCGACCTGGCCGGCAAGCCCATCATCGTACTGAGCAATAACGACGGCTGCGTGGTGGCGCGCAGTGCCGAGGCCAAGGCGCTGGGCATCCCCGGCTTTGCGCCTTACCACCAGGTAGAGGCGCAGTGCCGCCGCCATGGCGTGGCGGTATTCAGCTCCAACTACGCCCTGTACGGCGACATGAGCCGGCGCATGATGCAAGTGATTGCGCGCTGGGGTGTCAGCCAGGAGGTATACAGCATCGACGAATGCTTTCTCAGCCTGGACGGCATCCCCGCACAGCGCCAGCATGCGGCCAAGCTTCGCGCCGACGTACTGCAGCGCGTCGGCATCCCCTGCTGCGTGGGCATAGGCCGCAGCAAAACGCTGGCCAAGCTGGCCAACCACGTGGCCAAGACACGGCCGCAATGCCAAGGGGTGTTCGGCTGGGACTGGCTGACACCGCACTACCAGGACCTGCTGCTCAGCCGGCTGGCCGTGGGCGAGGTATGGGGCATAGGCCGCCAGCTCGCCAGCCGCCTGGCCGCCTGCGGCATACACAGCGCCCTGGCGCTCAAACACGCCGATGCGGCCAACATCCAGCGCCAGTTCAATGTGGTGGTAGCCCGCACCGTGGCTGAGCTCAACGGCGAAGCCTGCATCGGCCCCGACGACATCCACGCCGACAAACAGCAGCTCATCTCCAGCCGCAGCTTTGCCCGGCAGGTAAGCGACTTCGATACCCTGGCCAGCGCCATCAGCCACCACGCCGCGCGCTGCGCCGAAAAACTGCGCCAGCAGCACGGCCTGGCCAACCTGGTCGGCGTCAGCATCCGCACCAACCGCTTTCGCGAACAAGACCGTCAGTACCGCGGCTGGGTCGTGGTCGCACTGCCCGCCCCCAGCAGCGACAGCGCCGACCTCACCCGCGCGGCACTGGCCGGCCTGCGCCAGATCTACCGCAGCGACTGCAGCTACAAAAAAGCCGGCGTCGTGCTGATGGGGCTGGACAGCACCCTGCACGGCCAGCAAAGCCTGCTGGGCAGTGCGGCCAACCCGCGCCGCCAGCAGCTCATGCACACACTGGACCGCATCAACCGCCAGTTTGGCCACGGCACGCTCAGGTTGGCCGCAGAAAACCTGCACGACGGCTGGGCCATGCGCCAGGAGCTGCGCTCGCCACGCTGGACCACGCAATGGGACGAGCTGCCACAGGTACGCTAGGGCGCAGCGCATCAGTTGAGAAAAAATAAAAGTTTACACAAGAAAGTAATGATTTAACTCACACATCATCCTGTCGCAAGCTAGGGCCTGTTAACGCTATTGTTGATGCAGCGGCGCTTGGCAGGCGGCGGCAATGCGCGAAAAACCGGGCGCAGCAGGGCGACCCCTGCCAGCACGGTTTGACAAAGCAGTGCCCTGCACTGCCGCGCCCCACCCGCCGCACAGCGCGCCACCGCCACAGGAACCACCATGAACGCACGCCACCAACACGCCAGCCAGCCACGCAGCCCCTCCTACTACAGCGCCACCATCGCCCAGGAAAGCGATTACCCCACGCTACAAGGCACCGTAGACGCCGACGTCGCCATTATCGGCGGCGGCTTTACCGGCGTCGCCACCGCCGTAGAGCTGGCCGAGCGCGGCCTGCGCGTAGTACTGCTGGAACAAAACAAGATAGGCTGGGGCGCCAGCGGCCGAAATGGCGGCCAGGTAACCGGTAGCCTGTCCGGCGACGGCGCCATGCGCCAGCAGATGCGGCCAACCCTGGGCCAGGACGTAGACGACTTCATCTGGCAGCTACGCTGGCGCGGCCACGACATCATCCAGCAGCGCGTCGCGCGCTACGGCATTGCCTGCGACCTCAAGCACGGCCACCTGCACGCCGCCATGAAGCCCGCCCACATGGCCGAGCTGCAAGCCAGCTACGACGAAGCACAACGGCGCGGCATGGGCGACGACGTAACCCTGCTGGACGCCGCCGGCGTACGCCAGCATCTGGCCACCGACCTGTACTGCGGCGCCCTGAAAAACCGCCGCAACCTGCACCTGCACCCGCTCAACCTGTGCCTGGGCGAAGCCCGCGCCGCCGCCAGCCTGGGCGCACAGCTATACGAACACACCGAAGTGCTGGACATCGTGCACGGCAGCCGCCCTGCCATCGTCACCGCGCAAGGCCGCGTCAACGCCCGCCACATCCTGCTGGCCGGCGACGTGTACCACAAGCTGGCACAGGACAAACTGGGCGGCAAGATCTTCCCCGCCATGGGCGGCATCGTCACCACCCGCCCGCTGGGCGAGCTGGCCAAAACGCTGAACCCGCACGACCTGGCGGTATACGACTGCCGCTTTGTGCTGGACTATTACCGCATGACCGCCGACGGCCGCCTGCTGTTTGGCGGCGGCGCCAACTACAGCGGCCGCGACTCGCGCGACATCGCCGCCGAGCTGCGCCCCTGCATAGAGCGCACCTTCCCGCAGCTGAAAGGGGTGGAAATCGACTACCAGTGGAGCTGCGCCATGGGCATTGTGGTGAACCGCATCCCGCAGCTGGGCAAGCTATCGGACAACGTATGGTACTGCCAGGGCTACTCCGGCCACGGCGTAGCCACCAGCCACATCATGGGCGAAATCATGGCCGAAGCCATCACCGGCACCCTGGGCCAGTTCGACACCTTTGCCGCCTGCAAACACATCCGCGTACCGCTGGGCAGCAAGCTGGGCAACCCGCTACTGGCCGCCGGCATGTGGTACTACCAGATGCTGGAAAAGCTGCGCTAAGGCGGCCACCCGCCACAAAGTGACCCGGCCAACGCACACTGCGGCCAACGTTGGCCGCAAGCTTGTTGCCACTGGCCTGCGCGCCGGCAAGGGTGGTGTCGCGGCCGCTGTTCAGCGGTGAAGGTTTGCCCGGCGGTGAGGTTGGTTTCGATGTAAATGTCGGTGTCGGCGTGTTCGATGCACACACTCTTCGCCCCTAACCCAGCTCACATTGACCATTACATCAAGCAATCGCCCATGCGCGCATAAAGTCGTATGGGTCGGGGTAAGCCGGCAGCGGGTGATGGGGTAGCCGAGAAAGCTCCCGCCTGCGACATCTGCTTTCCATCCATCACCACGGTCACGGTGCCATTTGCGCTCTGGAGTACCAGATCAAAGCCTTTGTTGGCACCGTATGTCGCGTAATCGGAATACCTTTTGGGTAACTTTATTCTTCCGCTGGAGAATTACTGACGGAAAAAATGCTGACCAAGTGCAACTACATACTCATCCCCAAGCTCCTGCTGAAGTAGCTCTGCGAGCTCTCTACCTTCATGTAAAAATCCCAATTCCTCCTCGATGGATTCAAATCCAGAATTGACAGGATCATCCTTATTAAATGCACTGTCAAATCTCAATGCCCAAGCATTAATTTTACTCGAAAGACAAGGTGAAATAGGCAACTCACTAGGGTTTATATTGCCAACAGAGTCAAGACCTGCCTTCCAGAGCGGAAAGCACTGATACTCCGCAAAAAATTCTATAGTTATCATTTTGGACCAACCTTTCCTGCGTGGTTTGTCCCCACAATAAAACCGTGGCCACTGGCATTTTGCAAAGGCTGAAACTTCAGCGTGGTTTTTTCGTTTAGCAGCTGCAGTGCTCGCCTAGAATAGGAAAGATATCTTAGTATTTAATTAAGATATTCTGGATCTATTTATCACATCCAACAAGCCCTCCAAATTACGCCCATATTGTGTAGGTTCAAAATTTTCATCAATTCCTTCCATCATGAATTCTTCATTTATCAAATTACACAGCACGGCCATATATTTATCATCAATACTACCCTGCAATACACTTTCAAATGCAATGACATACATTCCGTCACTCTTATCTCTCAGAAAAGCTAGCAATTCCCTCTGCTCACTATTTAAAGAAAAATTCATTTTGCCACTCCCAATGAATTTACAGCCCAAGCAGTAACCACCTTACCATCTGCATTCACCACCACCGCAGCATCCTTCCCAATATATCTAAAAGTTGGGCCATATTTACTTGGAACATATTGAATTGCTACCGGATTAGAAAAAGCATACATGATGGCAGCCTTATTTACACCTATCCCAGAATCTCTACTTGCTATTTGCGCAATAGCATGATCCGAATAACTTGTAATCTGTGTTGGCGCTCGAACTCCAGCAGCCTGCTCTGCAGATAGCTGCATATTCAATCGAGCTGCTTGAGAAGAACTAACAATGAGTCCATTTGCACTTGCAAGTTCAGGCTTTTCAACTGACTCAACAACGGCATCAACCCTCCCCACGGCTGATACCGGCGGCTGCCCTACCACTGCTGGCGCGCTCTCTGCACCCACAGTCTGCCCACCCGCCGCCGGTTTCACCGCCAGCGCAGGCCGGCCGTTACCACCGACTGACAACGCCAGGTCTGGCAGAATCTGCGCCGTTTGCGTCATGAACACATCGATGGCGCTAGCCGATGCACCCAGTTTCTCAAACTGCTCCGTGGCCGTGTTGATATCACGTACTTGCTCGTTGTATGTAGCCAGCAGCAGCGCGCGCTCCTGCGGGGTCTTGGCCATGCCCAGCGCGCTGGAGATAAAGGACAGGCTTTCCTGCAAGCCATTTAGTGTGCTGGCGCACACCGCCAGGCTGGCACCGCCGCCGCAACGCTCGGCCACGACCTTATCCCAGTATTGTTCCTGCTGCTGTATCTCCTGGCTGAGCTGCGCCACATCACAACGGCCCGCGCAGGCGCGCAGCGTTTGCATCAGGGTGGCCGCAGCACGGGTGTTGAGCGAGTTATTCTCCACCTCATTCTTCGCCCCCTGCCCGCCCGCCAGCGCCGAGGCGGCGTTGCCACCGGCCAGGCCACCTGCCAGGCTGCCGGCCAGCGTGGTGAGGGCGGACACGGTGTCTTTCTGGCTTTCGGTGAGGTTGGCCGCGTCGCTGCCGTACAGGTTTTGCGCCAAGGTGGCAGCGATGAGCGGGGCGCTGCCGGCACCGGCTGCCCCGGCTACGGCGTTATCGCCTTTGGCGGCGGCCAGGGCGTGCGCTATGGCGTTGGCAGCGGTGTTGACTTGGCCGGTGGCTGGGTCGGTGGTAAGTTGCTTGATCTGCGTGGCAAATTAAAATATGGCAGCAAGCATTTGGCCTATTTTCTAACGTTGACGTGATTACACATTTACTTAAGCAAACGCTTCAGCTTATCAAACCAGGTTTGACGTGGGGGCTGCCAGCCTGGCAACAAAAAATCGTACTCAACTTCATAGTGATCCAACGGCTTAACAGGCATCAATGCCATCGGGACTAGCGGATGATCTATCTGCACTTCAATGCCCTTAATCCAGCAGAGTTTTGCGCACATGACAGCCCAAGTATGCAAAAATTCACCCCTCAGGGTGTCTGATATTTTACACCTTGCCAAACCAGCAATATGCACCTCCAACTCGGCCTTATCACCATTCAAAAATAATGAGAAAAAATCTCGACCAGAGATCAATTCTTCTCTGAATGGCTTTCCACATTTTTCACGACCCAGCTCTATCATATTCTCAACACAAGCATAATCATCTCTCAACAAAGCCTGCCACATTGCCGTATAAAAGTGATAAGTTTTAGGATCATTTTTATGTGCCAAACTTGCATTTCCGATAGCGGCAATACGATCGCAACTATCAGACAGTAAAGCAAAAGCACAATCAGAGGAAGGCAGACCAATATGACGAAAATCAGGGTTGTGACCTGCCATATTTGCAGCCTCAGTCAAGATACTATTCATGAAAAAATGCTGACGCATGCCATCACAATCACCATCATAAAAAAACTTCCAAAAAGCCACCAACTCATGCCAAGTTGCAATATCAGAAAGTACCGCTCCTCTATTAACTCTTGGATAGCCCCCCACATACAAGTCAATAGAATCACCCCTTGATTTTTCATACAATTTCAAAAGAGAAGTCAGTTTACTCTTTCTATCAATATTGCTTTTCATTTAACAGCCACCTTAACCATCACCATGCCACTCTCATCAACCCCTGAAATCAATTTAACCAAGTTACCTTGTTTCATTGCAACATTAAGTTTCTGAGCAACAGCAACTTGAATTGGATCTTTCGATTTCATAAGCACAAAAATCCTGCTACTAATCCATTCATCAGACATTTGCACTCCTATATCAAACGACGAGTCAGCATTGTCATTTAGCTTGATCGTATTATTTACCCTCAACGGCTTCACTTCATTAATGATGACCTGATCACTCTTGATGTACACCCCATCAAAGCAATTTGCATCACACTTGCCATCCAGCGCTGTAAAACCGTTGCGGCGGAAGTAGGCATCTGCCACTGCCTCACGCAACACCCCCGCACTGGCATTGTCCAATTGCCCCAATCTGGTGAGCTGTGCTTGTTCGGCGGCAGTCAGCGTAGCCGGTACCCCCTGACGAGTAATTTGTTGCGCTGAAATAAAGCCTTTGCTGGATGCCAGTACTTCGCCCGCGTTCAATACTTTGGACGCTTCCCACGTCTTGGCGGTCACCTTGCCCAGCGTGGCTACAGTTTGCTCACCGACCTTCACCACCCCACGAGCACTGCTTACCACGGGTGCCACCAAGTTAGCCAGTTTGACAAACTCGACACCTGCTGCCGTCGCACCATCCGGCCCGGCGTGCTCTAGTGCCTGCAGGTATGCCGAGTAGGTGCTTTCCAATTGAGCCGCATAACCCGCGGGCAGATTTTTCAGAATGGACGGGTTATCCAGTATGGCATTCACCACGCCAGGTATCTCCGGCAAGGCTTTAACCAGATCATTGAGCTCCAGCATCGCCCCCAAAGCCATACCAGATACCAAACGGGCATCCTGGCTGACATTGATAGACAGGTACTTGCCGTGCACCCGTGCCTGACAGGTCAGGCTGCTATTACACGCGTCGAGTTCTCTGCGGTATTGGTCTTTTTGCCAAGCTGCCAAGTAGTTATTCTCCACCTCATTCTTCGCCCCCTGCCCGCCCGCCAGCGCCGAGGCGGCGTTGCCACCGGCCAGGCCACCTGCCAGGCTGCCGGCCAGCGTGGTGAGGGCGGCCACGGTGTCTTTCTG
>JAIYAC010000007.1 GCA_027489245.1 Neisseriaceae bacterium
CGCCCCGCCCGCGCACCCGCTGCACAGCCAGCCGCTGTCGCTGGACACCCTGGCCGAGTACCCCATCGTCACCTACCACCAGGGCTTTACCGGCCGCGCCCAGATCGACCGCGCCTTCACCGACGCCGGCCTAGCGCCGGACATCGTCATGGCCGCGCTGGACGCCGACGTGATCAAGACCTACGTAGAACTGGAGCTGGGCGTGGGTATCATCGCCTCCATGGCGGTGGACGCGCAGCGCGACAGCCAGGTACGCGTGGTAGAAGGCACGCCGCTGTTCGGCCACCAGACCACCCGCGTAGCCATCCGCCGCGGCCACTACCTGCGCAGCTACGCCTACCGTTTCATCGAGCTGTGCTCGGCGGCGCTGGACGAAGACACCGTACGCCAGGCATTGCTGCCGGCGGTGCAGGACTGATCGCAGCCAAACTGCTCAGCTGACGGCCGGCTGCCTGGCCGGCCACGCCAGCCAGAGCGCCGCACCGGCGATCATCAGGCCGCCCAGCCAGCCGCTGGCGGCCAGTGGCTCGCCCAGCCAGCTCACCGCAAACAGCGCCCCCCACAGTGGCTCGCTACCCAGCAGCAGGGCCACCTTGCTGGGGCTGGTGGCGGCCAGCGCATGGTTCATCGCCCAGAAAGCAAACAGCGTGCAGCACAGCGTGAGAAACAGCATGGGCAGCCAGAAGCCGGCCTGTAGTGGCAGCGCGGGTAGCCCGCCTGGCTGCAATACGCCCAGCGCCAGCGCGGCGGCCCCCACCAGCAAGCCTTGCACCGCCGTCAGCCCCAGCATGTCGATGCCCTTGCCCGCCGTCAGCCGCGTGGCCAGGCAGCTCTGAAAAGCGCGGATCAGCGCAGCCAACAGCATCAGCGCATCGCCGTGATTCAGCCCGCCGCCGGCCATGCCGGTGAGCAGCCAGGTACCCAGCAGCGACACGATGGCCGCCAGCCACAGCTTGCCGGCCGGGCGCTTTCCCAGCCATAGCCATTCCACTGGCGGCGTCAGCAGCAGGCACAGGCTTACCAGAAACGCCGCCTTGCCGGCACTGGTATGCGCCACGCCGGCGGTTTCGGCCAGAAAAATCGCCAGCAGGCCCACGCTGGTGGGCAGCGCCACCCGCACCGTGGCGGCCCGCTGCGCCGCGGGCAGCCGCAGCCAGTAGGGCAGCAGCAGGGAGGCGGTCAGCAAAAAGCGGATGGCGATGATACCGGCTACCGGGTAGTAGGCCAGCGCGGTTTTCACCATGCTGTAGCTGCTGCCCCAGATCACGGCGGTGAGTAGCAACAGCATATCGGGCGGTAGCGGGCGGCGGGTGGGCATGATTTCTCCTTGTCTTGTGTGTGGCCCAGTATGAAACTGTTCGCACAGGCTGATAATGGGCCGTTCAGGCAAAGGATTTGTGCGCCATGAGAACAAATGAACTGCTGCCGCTGCTGCCAGACCTGGCGGTGCTGGTGGACGTGGTCGAGGCCGGGTCGTTCAGCGCGGCGGCGCGGCTGCAGGGCAGCACGCCGTCGGCAGTCAGCCGCCA
Source organism: Neisseriaceae bacterium (assembly GCA_027489245.1). Classification (GTDB taxonomy): domain Bacteria; phylum Pseudomonadota; class Gammaproteobacteria; order Burkholderiales; family Chromobacteriaceae; genus Vogesella. The sequence goes on from JAIYAC010000007.1 coordinate 1,530, forward strand.
GATGGCGCGGCTGGAGGCGGCGCTGGGGCTGACGCTGCTGGAGCGCAGCACGCGCCGTTTGCGCCTGACCAGCGGCGGGCAGGAGGTGGTACGCCACGCCCGCAGCATGCTGGACGCGGCGCGGGCAGCCTGCGACGGCGCAGCGCGCCACGCCAGCACCGTGGCGGGGCGGGTGAGGTTGGCCGCACCCAAGGCCGCGCTGCGCCAGATTATTCATCCACAGCTACCGGCGCTTTTGCAGACTTATCCACAGTTGACGCTGGAATTGCAGGTGAGCGACCAGCCGGCCGACCTGATTGCCGATGGGGTGGATATCGCGCTGCGGCTGGGCGACCCGCCGGCCGGCTACGTGGCGCGGCCGTTCATGGTGGTACGCACCAAGCTGTACGCGTCGCCTGCCTATCTCGCCGAACACGGCACGCCGCAGCACCCGTCCGAGCTGGTACGCCATAGCTGCCTGCACCTGGCCGAACAAGCTGGCGACGACGAGTGGTGCGCGGTGCGCGACAACGAACGCGTAGTGGTAAACGTGCGTGGCCGCTACGCCAGCAACCATAGCGAGATGCGGCGCGAGGCGGCGGAGTGGGGCATGGGCATCGCCAGCCTGCCGGACTTTACCGCCCGCCAGGCACTGGCCGCCGGCACGCTGGTGGCCGTGCTGCCGGGCTGGCAGCTGCTGGGGCGCTATCAGGGCACCAGCTGGCTGGTCTACCACGCCGACCGCTACCGCGCGGCGCGGGTAAGGGCGGTGGTGGATTTCCTGCTGGGGGTGGCCACGCAGCAGGGTTATGGTGCGGCCAGCCTGCCTGCAGGCTGACAAAGCGGCAGCACCACACAGCAAAACACCCCGCCGTGGCGGGGTGTGCAGGGTTGGCCGCAGGCCGGCGCTTACTTCTCGACGAAGGCGCGCTCGATCGCGAAGTGGCCAGGCTCGCCCATGCGTGGCGATTCCTTGAAACCCAGGTCTTCCAGAATGTGGCAGGTGTCTTCCAGCATGGCCGGGCTGCCGCACAGCAGGGCGCGGTCGGTTTCCGGGTTCAGCTGCGGGATGCCCAGCTGCTTGGCCAGCTCGCCGCTCTTGATCAGGTCGGTCAGGCGGCCCTGGTTGCGGAACGGCTCGCGGGTCACGGTTGGGTAATACACCAGCTTCTCGCTGATCATCTCGCCCAGGAATTCGTGCTCGGCCAGCTCTTTGGTGATGTAGTCGTGGTAGCCCAGCTCGTTTACCCAGCGCACGCCGTGGATCAGGAAGATCTTGTCGTACAGGTCGTAGACTTCCGGGTCCTTGATGATGGACATGAACGGGGCCAGGCCGGTACCGGTCGCCAGCAGGAACAGGTGCTTGGCGTTAGGCAGCAGGTTGTCCTGTACCAGGGTGCCGGTAGGTTTGCCGGAGATCACCACCTTGTCGCCCGGCTGCAGGTGTTGCAGGCGCGAGGTCAGCGGGCCGTTTTGCACTTTGATGGAGTAGAACTCCAGGTGCTCTTCCCAGTTGGCGCTGGCCACGGAGTAGGCGCGGATCAGGGGTTTGCCGTTCACTTCCAGACCGATCATCACGAACTGGCCGTTGATGAAGCGCAGACCCGGGTCGCGGGTGCAGGTGAAGCTGAACAGGGTGTCGTTCCAGTGATGGACGGACAGGACGGTTTCGGTCGAAAGAGTAGCCATGTGGATTGTCTTTGAATACAGGCAAAAATCATCAAGCGGGTATTCTACCGCAGCTGGCAAATAACTGCTTGGACGGAAAGGTTCTGTCTTTATTGCATTTTTTGATATTAATCAATTCATATAATGACATGGGTTCTCGATAAGCTTGCGCCAGCAGGCTGTCAGGGTGTCCGACAGCCTGCAGTTGCATGCCGGCAGGCGGCGCGCTATGTTGCCCTGCAACAACAACAGGGAGAAAGCACGATGAAACTGTGCGTGATTGCCGGTGACGGCATCGGGCAAGAGGTGGTGCCGCAGGCGGTGCGCGTACTGCACAGCATGCTGCCGGCGCTGCAAACGGTGACGGCCGACGTGGGCTGGGCTACCTTCCAGCAGCAGGGCACGGCGCTACCGGACGCCACATTGGCCGCCGCGCGTGATTGCGGCGCGGTGCTGTTTGGCGCGGTGAGCTCGCCGGCGCGGGCGGTGGCGGGCTACCGCTCGCCCATTGTGCAGCTACGCCGCCTGCTGGGCTGCCACGCCAACCTGCGGCCAACCTTGAGCCTGCCTGGCTGCGGGCTACCGGGGCTGGACCTGCTGATCGTGCGCGAGAATACCGAAGACCTGTACGTGGGCGAAGAGCACAGCGACGGCGACACCGCTACCGCCATCAAGCGCATTACCCGCGCCGCCTCGCTGCGGGTGGCCGATACCGCTTTTGCGCTGGCGGCGGCCAGCGGGCGGCAGCGCATCACCATCGTGCACAAGGCCAATATCCTGCCGCTGACCGATGGCCTGTTTCGCGACTGCGCGCGCGAGGTGGCAGCAGGCTACCCGCAGCTGGCGGTGGACGAGCTGCTGGTGGATACCGCTGCGCTGAAGCTGGCGCAGGCACCGCAGGCGTTTGATGTATTGCTGGCACCCAATCTGTACGGCGATATTTTGTCCGACCTGGCCGCTGCGTTTGCCGGGGGCCTGGGCGTGGCGGCGTCGCTCAACCTGGGGCCGGGCGTGGCCATTGCCGAACCGGTGCACGGCAGCGCGCCGGATATCGCGGGGCAGGGGGTGGCCAACCCGATTGCCAGCCTGCTGTCGCTGGCCCTGCTGTTGCGCCACCACTGGCAGCTGCCCGCCGCCGCCACGCAGCTGGAGCAAGCCGTGCAGCGCGTACTGGCTAGCGGCACACGCACGCCGGACCTGGGCGGCAGCACCGGCACGGCAGCGTTTTGCGATGCGGTGATCGCCGCGCTCTAGCCCCTGCGACAAGGTGTCGCATTCCGCCGCCGCGGGCCATGCGCTACATTGTGTCTGGCAGGGGGCGCCCCTGCTTGCGAATAGAACACTTGATGCCGCCCTACTCCAAGAGGGCGGCTTTCTTTTTTGGGCGCGACAAAATGCCGCAGCCCTGCGCCGGCCGGCATGCCGGATGGTAAAGTGCCGCCATGATGCCTACTGTGTTTCCGGCCCTGTTTGCGGCCAACCTCGATCTGGTTCACCAGCGCCTGCTGCAGCTGCGCTGGGCCATGCTGCTGGCGGCGTTGCTGCTGATCGTACTGGGCCAGCTCGCTGGCCTGGTATTGCCGCTGGTACTGCTGGGCCAAGCCTGGCTGACGCTGGCGCTGCTGAACCTGGCGATGCCATGGCTGGCGGCGCAGGGCTGGCAGGTGCGCAGCCTGATCAGCCTGGGCCTGCTGGCCGATATGGTGGTGCTCACCGAAATGCTGGCCTTTACCGGCGGTGCGGCCAACCCTTTGGCCTCGCTTTACCTGCCGCCGGTCTTGTTTGGCGCCTTGTTATTGCCACCGGCGCGGGCGTGGGCGCTGGCCATCATCAGCCTGATGGCGTACGGCCTGCTGTTTGTCTGGCACCTGCCGTGGCCGCTGGCCGGTAGCGATGCCGCTTATGCTTTCCAGCTGCACCTGGTGGGCATGTGGATCACCTTTGCCGTGTCGGTGACGCTGCTGACCGGCTTTGTGTCCTATCTGGCCTGGCAGCTGTCGCAGCGTGAAGCGGCGCTGGCCGCGGCACGCGAGGCGCAGCTGCGCGACGAGCAGCTGGTAGCGCTGGGGGTACAGGCTGCCGGTGCCGCGCATACGCTGTCTACACCGCTCAATACGCTGACCCTGCTGTGTGACGACATGCTGGCCAGCTACACCACGCCACCGGCGCTGATCGACGACCTGCAGCTGATGCACAGCCAGCTGGCGGTATGCCGCGACGCGCTGGCCAGGCTAAAGGCCGGTGCCGAAAGCCGCCCGGCGCCGCAGCCGCTGTGCGAGGCGCTGGACGAGCGCCTGCAGGGCTGGCACTCCAGCCGGCCGGACGTCAAGCTGCTGCGCCACGGGCTGCGGCAGGGTGGCCCGCTGGTGGCCTTCGATCCGCGCTTCTGGCCGGCGTTTTTCAACCTGCTCAATAACGCCGCCGAGGCCGGTGGCGGCGAGGTGGAGCTGACCGTGGCCAGCAGCGCAGGCTGGCTCACGCTGCACATCCACAACCGCCGTGGCAGCCTGAGCGACGCCCAGCTGGCACGCGCCGGCCTGGCCCCGCTGGACAGCAACAAGCCTGCCGGCCTGGGCCTGGGGGTGATGCTGTCGCACGTGACGCTGTCGCACCTGGGCGGCGAACTGAACCTGGATAACGACCCGCAGGGCGGTGTGCGCGCCACCCTGCGCCTGCCACTGGATACACCATGAACGACTTGCTGATTATCGATGACGACACGGCGTTTGCCAGCGTACTGGCGCGCAGCCTCACCCGGCGCGGCTACAGCGTGCGCCATGCGGCCAACCCCGACGCGGCGCTGGCCGAGGCCACGGCAGCAGCGCCGCCGCAGGTGATTCTCGACCTGAACCTGGCCGGCGAAAGCGGCCTGCGCCTGCTGCCGCAGCTGCTGGACAAAGCGCCGCAAGCGCGCGTACTGGTGCTGACTGGCTACGCCAGCATTGCCACGGCGGTAGAGGCGGTGAAGCTGGGTGCGGTGAACTACCTGGCCAAGCCGGCCAGTGTGGACGACATCCTGAACGCGCTGGGCCAGGTAGCGGCCAACCCCGGGCAGGACGTGACCGCGCAGCCGATGTCGCTCAAGCGCGTGAGCTGGGAGCACCTGCAGCGCGTACTGGCCGAGCACGACGGCAATGTGTCGGCCACCGCCCGTGCCTTGAACATGCACCGTCGTACCCTGCAGCGCATGCTGGCGAAGCGGCCGGTAAAAAACTAGCCATTGCCGAGGCGCTATTGTTGCTGCCCTGCCGCCGGCCCGGCAGTGCCAACACGCCATGACCGGTGTTGCGCAGCGGGCAGCTGGTTCCCGCTGCGCACGGTGCATGAGTGAAAGTGGTGCGGTGTCAGCCGGGTTTCATTGTTGTTTGGCTGGTATTCCATAACGGAACTTATTGCTAATACCCCGATAAAGCCATGGACAATCTAGAGCAATTGCGTTAAATTGTGCACTGCACTCAAGCCGAAAGGTTTTTGTGGTGTTAGCCCCTCGAAGCATCGTGCCGGCCCCTCGCCGGTGAGATGTTTCTTCCTCGTGTTGGCCCCTGTGGAGGACCCTCAGGGGATTTTTTTTGCCTGTCGTTTTTGCCCCCCCTTGTTCAGCTGCCATGCCATCTTTCAGGCAGGTTCCGGCTTGTGTGCCTTTTCGCTGTCTGTCTGGCTCAGCTCGCTAATGGAGGCCAAGACATGCGGCTTGTTACCCACCAGCAGCGGCGAGAGGCCGATCTTGCAGGGAAACAGGCTGCCATCACGCCGCCGGGCTTGCAGCACCTGGCTATCGGCCATGTGGCGGCTGGACGGTGCTTGCAGGTAGTGCTTCATCTTGCCCTGGTGCTGTTCGCGTTGTGCTTCCGATAGCAGGTAGCTGAAATGCTGCCCCAGCAGGGTGGCGCGCGGGTAGCCAAACAGGCTTTCCATGCGGCTGTTTACCAGCCGGATCAGCCCGGCATCGTCCACCATCATCAGCCCGTCCGGAATCGCCTCTACCACTTGGCGCAGCAGGGCTTCGTTCTGGCGCAGGGCGTCTTCGCTGCGTTTGCGTGCGCTGATATCGATGGCGGAGGGAATCAGGTGGGTAATCCGGCCGTATTCGTCGCGCAGCGGGGCCAGCATGAAGTCGATAGGGGTTAGCGCGTTGTCTGCCATGCGTACCACGACGTCAAAGCGTGATACTTCGCCGCAGGCGGCACGCAGTACCGCGTGCTGTATCTGTGCCTGTATCTGCGGCGAATAGTTCCACCAGTAGCAGTCCCAGAATTTCAGCCCGCGCACGTCTTCTATGCGTATGGCGGCGGCTTCTAGTGGGGCACGGTTGGCGCTTTGCAGGGTGCCGTCCAGTGACAGCACACCGACAAAGGCAAACAGGTTGTCCAGTACCCGACGCAGATGGCCTTCGTTTTCGCGCTGTGCCCGCTCGGCTTCGTGGCGGGCGGTGACGTCTTCCACCATGGCCACGATGCCGCAGGGTTGGCCGTCCGGCATGGGCAGCGGGTGGTAGCTGGCTTCCCAGTGGCGTAGCTGGCCGGAACCGGGGGGGATTTCGGCGCTGGCAGTAAAGCGCGTGCGTGGCTCGCCGCTGCTTTGTACGGCCTGCATGATGGCTTCCAGCGCCGGCCCCGCATCGGGTATGACATCGCGTGGGCGGCGGCCGATATGGGCTTCCGGCGGCTGCCCGTTGGAGTCGGCCAGCCGCTGGTTGATATGCAGGTAACGAAAATCGGCGTCCAGCACCGCAATGCCGATCGGCACGCTATTGAGCAGGGTGTTTACCAGCCCTGATGGGTCGGGGAGGCAGGACATTGAGCCACCTTCTATCGAAATAACCAGTATTCAGAATAGCCATTTGTCCTGACAAAACAATGCTTTTCAAATACATGTGCCGAAGGTGTTGTATCTGCCGCCACGTTGGCCGCGTGTAGCAGGCTGCGCTTACAGCCAGCGCCCGGGGTTCATGATGTGGTGTGGGTCCAGCAGCTGTTTGACGCCGCGCATGATGGCCAGCGCGGCCGGGTCTTTGTAGCGCGCCAGCCAGTGTGCCTTCAATTGGCCAATGCCGTGCTCGGCGGCCAGTGTGCCACGGTAACGGTACACGTGCTCGTAAACAATGGCATTCACCGCGTCTTCGTCGGCAAACAGCTCGGCGTTACCGGGGCGGGTGCAGCTGATGTTGTAGTGCAGGTTGCCGTCACCGGCATGGCCAAAAGCCACGATACGCACGCCGGGGAAGGCGGCTTCCAGCGCGGTGCCGCAGCTGGCCAGAAACGCCGGTATGGCCGAGCTGGGTACGCCGATATCATGTTTGATACTGGGGCCTTCGCGTTTTTGCATGTCGGAGATGTCCTCGCGCAGCTGCCACAACCGCGCGCGCTCTGCCTCGCTTTGCGCCAGCACGCCGTCGCGGAAGGCCTGGCCAGCCAGCCAGTGCTCGAAGCTGGCTTGTAGCGCGGCCGGTTCGCCGCCGTCAGACAGCTCTACCAGTACTACCCACGGTGCAAAAAACGGCACGCAGCCTGGTTTGTGTTTGTCCGAGATGCGCAGGCACAGGTCCGAAATCATTTCAAAGGTGGTCAGGCGGTCGCCAAAGCGCGCCTGTAGCGCATTCAGCGCATCGATGGCGGCTTCGGCGTTGTCTACCGCCAGCAGCGCGGTACTGTAGGCGGTGGGCAGCGCAAACAGCTTGAGCGTGGCGCCGGTAATCAGGCCCAGCTGGCCTTCGGCACCGATGAACAGCTGCTTGACATCCAGGCCGGTGGTGTCCTTGCGCAGCGCCGATAGCGCATCCAGCAGCGTACCGTCCGGCAGGACTACCTCCAGCCCCAGTGTCAGCTCGCGCATGGTGCCGTAGCGCAGCACGGCCAGGCCGCCGGCGTTGGTGGACAGGTTGCCGCCTATCTGGCAGCTGCCTTCGCTGGCCAGCGATAGCGGAAACAGCCGCCCCACGCTGGCGGCGGCTTGCTGCACCTGCGCCAGCGTGCAGCCGGCATCTACGGTGATGGACAGGTTGGCCGCATCGATGCTGCGCACGCGCTGCATGCGGCGCAGGCCGATGATGAGCTGGCGGCCGCTGGCATCCGGCGTGGCGGCGCCGCAGGTGGAGGTATTGCCGCCCTGCGGCACGATGCTGATGCCCTCGGCCGCGCACAGCGCCACCAGCGCGGCCACTTCTTCGCGGCTGGCCGGCAGCGCTATGGCCAGCGGCTGGCCGGTGTAGCGGCCACGCATGTCGGTCACCGCCGGAGCCAGCTCGTGTGCGTTGGTGAGCAAGTTGGCCGCACCCACAATGGCGGCCAGTCGGGCGTGCAGTTCAGTCATCTCGGGGCTCCACAGTGGGTTCTGGCTGCGCCTCTACGTAGGCATCGCAGCCGTGGCCTATGGCCAGATAGCGCCGTGTCAGGCGGTGAAATAGCGGCGTGACTACGGCGGGCAGCCAGCGCAGGTAATGCCGCGGGGCCAGTAGCAGGCCGCAGCCGTAGCGCGTATTGGCTGCCTGCCATTGCAGCGCCGGGCAGGGGCCGTGGCGATGGCGTAGCAGCAGGCGCGACAGTGGGCAAGGCGCGGCGGCGCAGCACACGCCACAGCCGTTGCACGGCGCACCGGGTAGCGGCTTGGCTGGTGCTCCGCGCTGTAGCCAGATGCGCTGCGGCTGCGCCACGGTGGGTTTACTCGTCGATATCCGGTGCCATCAGCGTGGCGGGGTGTTCCCAGCCCGGCTGTGCGGCAATGCGCGCCAGCCATGCAGCCACGTGCGGCCAGGTGTCCAGCGTCAGGCCGGCGTCGTCGATCAGCCACAGGTAGGCGCTGGCGGACAGGTCGGCAATGGTGAGGCCGCTGGGCAGCAGGTAAGCCTGGCCAGCCAGGTGGGCGTTCAGCACGTCCAGGTCGCGGCGGGTGCGGGCTTCCAGCCAGGCATCGGCGCCCGGGTCCAGCGGGGCAAACTTGCGGGCGTAGCGCAGGTTGGGTAGCGAGAAACCAATGCGGTTGGCCTCCCAGCTGAGCCATTCACGTATGCCCTGGCGCTCGCCGGGCTGGCCTGCCAGAACGCCTTCGCTTTCGGCCAGCCATTGCAGGATGGCGTTGGATTGCACCATGGGCTCGCCATCTACTACCAGTGCCGGTACTTCGTCCCAGCGGCTGGCAGCGCGGAAATCGGCCTCGCGTTCTTCGCGCGGCAGGCTCAGCGCGACGTGGCGGTATTCGTGCGATACATCGCCCAGTACCAAGGCCAGGCGCACTTTGTAGCTGTGGCCGGAAAGACGGTTGCCGAACAGGGTGATCTTGCTCATGTGGGGTTCCTGTGCCTGCGTGGGCGTATGCATAAAAGCACGATGATACGCCCAAGGCGCGGGCGGTGGCAGCCCTATAGCCAGCCGGCCGGCAGGCGCTGCGCCAGCCATAGCAGGATTTCCGCCCCGGCCCACCACAGTAGCCCCACATAGAGCCAGGCCAGCACGGTGGCGGCATAGCCGGCCAGCAGCAGGCCGCCGTCGCGTACGCGCAGGCCCCAGGCTAGCAGGGCGATGGCGGCAGCGGGCACCACGTTATCGAACGACACCAACGGCATCGGCGTCATCATCGATGCCCCGGCCAGCGCCAGCATGCCGCCGTTCAGCCAGCGCCAGCGCGGGCCGCTCAAGGCAAGCAGGCGTGGCTGGCTGATGCGCCCCAACAGGCCGGCCAGGCGGTGCAGTACGCGGTGCAGCGGGCCGTGCAAGGCGTGGGGGACATGGCGGCGGCCCAGCCAGGCGGGCAGCGGAAAAGGGCGCGCCAGGGCAACAGACAGCGCCACCAGCAGGCAAAACGCGCCCACGGTGGTGGCCATGCCGGGGATGGCCACCGGCAGCAGCAGCGGTGCGGCCAACAGCCCCAGCCAGGTCAGCTGCTGGCGCGGGTGGCGGCCTATCAGCTGGCCCAGCGAGCCGTGCTGCAGCTGCTGGGCTGCCAGCGCGATGCGCAGCCAGCTACGGCGTGGGGTAGGGCGGGTGGGGCGTGAAGGCAGCATGGCAGGCTCGGTAACGGGCAACAGTGCCATGCGACCATGCCCGGGCTTGCCGGTTCATTTTTGCCAGTAGGTTTTCACGTTCACGAACTCGTACAGGCCGAATTCGGACAGCTCGCGGCCGTAGCCGGAGGCCTTGACCCCGCCAAAGGGCAGGCGCAAGTCAGAGCTGGTGTAGCGGTTGATGAACACGGCGCCGGCGTCGATCTCGCGGCCCAGCTGCCAGGCGCGTTCGACATCGGCACTGAAGATGCTGGCACCCAGGCCAAACGGCGTGTCGTTGGCCAGGCGCAGCGCGTCGGCCTCGTCGCGGGCGCGCAGGATGGTGGCCACCGGGCCGAAGACTTCTTCCTGGTACACGCGGCAGGCAGGGGTAACGTGATCCAGCACCGTGGCGGGGTAAAAGAAGCCGGCACCGTGCGGCATCACGCCACCGGCCAGCAGGCTGGCGCCCTGGCTGACGGCGTCCAGCACCTGCGCGTGTAGCGCCTCGCGCAGGTCGGCGCGCGCCAGCGGTGCCAGCGTGGTGTGGTCGTCGGCCGGATGGCCGGGGCGTAGCGCGGCCACGTGCGCCAGGAAGCGCGCGACAAAGGCATCGGCAATCTCCGGTACCACGATCATGCGCTTGGCGGCGTTGCAGCTCTGCCCCGCGTCACGGTAGCGAGAGTGCGCGGCTTCCTGCGCGGCGGCGTCGATGTCGGCGTCAGCCAGCACGATAAACGGGTTGCTGCCGCCCAGCTCTAGGACGGTTTTTTTCAGGTGCCGCCCGGCCAGCGCGGCCACCTGGCGGCCGGCGGTGGTGGAGCCGGTAAACGCGACAGCGTCGCAGCCCTTGATGGCGTCTTCGGCCATATCGTGGTTGATCCAGGCCACGTCCAGCACGTCCAGCCCGGCCTCGTGCACGATATCCAGCAGCAGCGCGGTGCACTGGGGTACCGACGGCGCCGGTTTCACCAGGCAGCCGTTGCCGGCCATCAGCGCCGGGATGGCAAAACGCAGCACCTGCCACACCGGGTAGTTCCACGGCATGATGGCCAGCACCATGCCCAGCGGCTCGAAGGCCACGCCGCTGCGGCTGGCCTGGGTGGGAATGTCTTTGGGCGCCAGCAGGGTGGGCGCCAGCTCGGCGTAGTAGCGGATCAGCTGCGCCGATTTGTCGATCTCGGCCAGGCACTCGCGTTCCAGCTTGCCCACCTCCAGCGAGACCAGCGCTGCCAGCGCATAGCGGTGGGCGCTGAGCGCGTCGGCCAGGCGCAGCAGGCGGCTGGCGCGGGTGGCGGTATCCAGATGAGCCCAGGCGTGCTGGGCGTGGCGCAGGGCGGCCAGCTGGCTGGCCAGCTGTTCGTGGCTGCTAACGGGGCGGGTAAAGACAACGTCGCCGGTGGCGGGGTTGCAGCTGGTAAACGCGGTCATGGCAGGGCGTAGTAAAGGGGTTACATGACAGAAGCGCCCCACTGTAACAAATGCGGCCAACCCTGACCACGCCGCTGCGGCGTGGGTAAGGTTGGCCGCAGCAGGGCGGTGGTTTATCGCAGCTGCAGGTCCAGCGGTTTTTCGCCGGTGAGGAAGTAGTGCATGGTTTCGCTGGCGCTGCGGATGGCGTCGCCAAACGGCAGTGGGTCGGCACCGCGGAAGAACAGCCCCTTGCTGACTTCGCCCCGGAAGGCAGCGGCCAGCTTGAGGTCGATGCAGAACTGGCCCACCTTGGCCAGGCCGTCGCGCAGGCCGCATACGGTCAGGCAGTTCAGCGCCTGGGTGCAGCGCGCCGGGTCGGCTTTGGCGTTGGCTTGCAGTTTGTCTTCGCGCTTCAGGTAGCTTTTCAGGAAGGGCGTCAGTACGCCGCGTGCCGGCAGGCCGGCTACCGACATGAACTCGGCAATATCGTCGCGGCTGGCGCCAGCCAGCGTGCGCTTGAAGTTGATGTGGGCGTCGCCATCGCTGGTGACGGCAAACGCGGTGCCGATCTGCACGGCGCTGGCGCCGTAGCTGTTCAGGTAAGTCTGTACTTTTTCGTGGCTGTTCACCCCGCCGGCCACAATCAGCGGCACGCGTTCGCGCTCCAGCCCCAGGTCTTTGAACAGCGCGAAGGTTTCTTCCAGCACGCGGGCAAAGTCAAACTTGGCATCGCCCACGTCGCTGATGCGCGCAGCGCCCAGGTGGCCGCCGGCGTGGTTGGGGTGCTCGATCACGATGGCGTCCGGCAGGCGGCCTTTTTTCATCCAGCGCTTGAGCACAATGCCAATGCCGCGCGACTCGGACAGGATGGGAATCAGCGCCACATCCGGGTGGCTGGCGGTCATTTCCGGCAGGTCCAGCGGCAGGCCGGCGCCCATCACCACGGCGTGCGCGCCGGATTCGCAAGCCTGGCGCACCAGCGCGGCGTGGTTGTCTACCGCTTTCATCACGTTCACCGCCACCATGCCGTGGCCGTCGGCGCGCTGCAGGGCGCCTTTTATCTCGCGGTCCAGCGCAATCAGGTTCAGGCGGTTAATGCCTTCCTGGCCTTGCTGGTTGGCCGCATCGGCCATCAGGTCGTCGTGCAGATGGCGCAGGTCCACGCTAGCCACGGTGCCCAGACCACCGGCACGGGCGACGGCACCGGCGAGCTGTTTGGCCGAAATGCCCACGCCCATACCCCCCTGCACGATAGGCAGGAGTTCACGACCGCGGATGACGAGAGGGGAGAAAAGAGAGCGGGGCATGCGTGCTTTCAACAGAAATAGAGTAGGCGCACGATTGTGATAAGCGTAAAAAAGCCGTGCGTTGACGTGGGTCAAGCACGGCCGGATAGGGCAATGTCCTGTCTAGGGCCTGTTAACGCTATTTTTGCTGCAGCGGCGCTTGGCAGGCGGCGGCAATGCGCGAAAAACCGGGCGCAGCAGGGCGATCCCTGCCAGCACGGTTTGACAAGGCAGTGCCCCGCATGGCGCGCGCCCCGAAGGGCAGGCCCGATAAGCTCCCCACTGCGGCGTTGTCAGGCTTGCGCTGGGAACCACCCAGCGCATCGCCCTCCGCCTAGCATTGGAAAACTTCTCAGGCCTGCGCCGCAGCAAGAAATAGTGTTAGCAGGCCCTAATCAGGCTGCCAGACCTTTCTGGATGCCCAGCACAATGGCGTGGGTGCGGTTATTGGCTTCCAGCTTGCGGATGATGTTGGCCGCATGGAACTTCACCGTGCGCTCGCTGATATCCAGGATGGTGGCGATTTCCCAGTTGGTCTTGCCGCGCATCATCCAGTGGAAGATGTCTTTTTCGCGGTGCGACAGCGGGTTGTTGCCGCAGCTTGCTGGTGCCAGGCGCTGCAGGGTGGGGTGCAGGTGTGGCAACAGGCCGCCCAGCATGCGCAGGGTGGCGGCGTCGTCAGCCTGGCGTGGCTGCACGTACAGCAGGGTGGCCTGGCCATCGCGCTGCATGGCAAAGCAGGCGGTAGCGGGGCTGGTGTGCGCCAGCCAGGTAAATTGCACCTGGCTGCCAATATCCGCCGGCAGGCGTTGCCAGTCGTGGCTATGGCAGGCGGCGGGCTGGCCCAGCGTGCGTGGGATGGCGGTCCAGCCTTGTGGTGTGGCCGAGCCATGAATAATCCACAGGGCAGCGACGGCGTGGTCGCTGCCTAGCGTGTGCAGGAAGGTGTGAAGTTCTCTCTCGTCTGCCATCTGCGGGAGGCTGTGAATCCACTCGAGCAGCTGGCAAAGCTGAGTGTGTGACAGACCCGCGGAGATTGAGCCAGAAGCAAAAGGTATCCCTTTCGACATGCTGTTCCCCTGTTATGTTTTATGTATTGAACGCTTATCTTAACCAAGGGTCGAAGCCGGCCCAAGACTTCTTCATCTGTGCATGAGGAAATGTAATGGGTGCTATCTGGCTGGGTATTGCCGTGACAGAAAACCGGCCTTTGCGCCTGGAGCGCGTGTTGCAAAAGTGCATCATTTTGAAAACTGGCTGTTTGGACGGGGAGGCACTGGCCTAACTGCGAGTAACTGTCGGCATTGCCACGTGATAGACAGCCATTTGACAGGAAACACGAAAATATCTTTAAGTGAATCTGATTTTGTCCTATTATTTGTCAGCGAAACTGTCAATTTTGCCAAGCTTTACCCCAAGGCCATTTTTAAATAGGGTGTTTTACCCCACCCGCCATATGTCATCTGCGAGATCGCCCAATGGATACATTAAAAGCGCTAATGGTCTTCATGACCACTGCTGAGAACGGCAGCTTTTCCGATGCTGCTCGCAAGCTGGGCGTCTCGCCAGCTGCCGTCAGCCAGAGCATTGCCCGCCTGGAGCAAGAGCTGGAAGTCCGTTTGTTCAACCGCACCACCCGCCAGCTGACACTGACCGAAGACGGCCGCCGCTTCTATGCACAGTGCCGCGGCCCGGTGAATAACCTGGATTCGGCCATCAACCAGCTGAAGGCCAGCCGCGACGAACCCGCCGGCCACCTGCGCATCAGCTTGCCCAACGCCTTTGGCCGCCGCTTCATCCTGCCGCTGATGGAAGAGTTCTGCCAGCGCTACCCGAAGATCCGTGTGTTCTTTGGCATGGATGACCACTTTAGCGACTTGATAGAAGACGGTTACGATGTAGGTGTGCGCGTCGGCATGATGCCGGACAGCCGCATGGTGGCTCGCCATCTGGCACATATTCCACAGTACGTGGTGGCCTCGCCCGACTACTGGGCCGAGCACGGCAAGCCGCGTAGCCCGGAAGAGCTGTCAGCGCACGACTGTATCAACTTCCAGTTCCCTACCTCGGGCCGCCTGTACAAGTGGGAATTCGAGCGCAACGGCGAGCGCATCCCGCTGGAAGTGACTGGTACCTACACCGTCAATGATGTGGATTCTGTCGTAGAGATGGCCCGCCTGGGCTTGGGCGTGGCACAGCTGCCTGGCCACGAAGTACTGGCCGATGTGCGCGCCGGCCGCCTGCAGGCGGTGCTGACCGACTACGTATCGATGGAGCGTTCCATCTATATCTGCTTCCCGCACCGCGACCACATTGCGCCGCGTACCCGTGTGTTTGTGGATTTTGCCGTAGAAAAGCTGCTGGACCACCCGGACATTATTGCCGACCTGCCAGGCGTGGACCTGTCGGCCAAGCGCGAAGCGCTGCGCATGCACCTGGGTCTGTAAACCGGCCCCAGCGTCGCCCACCGCCCGGCTTGCCGGGCTTTTTTGCGACATTGGCGTTTAACATATTAGACAAAGCATGGCCTGTTGCGCATAATCCAAGCCATAAACCCGCGCCTGTTGGCCGCAAGTGTTTAAAAAATGGATGGGATACATCATGAGTCAGCGCATCGAACACACTAATTCCTACTACGCCTATTCTGCCAACCCTAGCCCCGAGCGCCCGGCGCTGGCGGGTAGCGTGCGGGCAGATGTCTGCGTGATCGGCGCCGGCTACACCGGCATCTCTACCGCCCTGCACCTGGCCGAAGCCGGTTTTAGCGTGGTGGTGCTGGAAAGCGCCCGTGTGGGCTGGGGCGCATCGGGCCGCAACGGCGGCCAGATCGTCAACAGCTACAGCCGCGATATGGATGTGATCGAGGCGCGTCATGGCAAGGAAGCCGCCAAGCGCCTGGGCGCCATGGCCTTTGAAGGCGGCAAGATCATCCGCGAGCGTATTGCCAAGTACAACATCCAGTGCGACCTGAAAGACGGCAACGTGTTTGCCGCCTTTACCCAGAAGCAGCTGGACGAGCTGGACGCCAAGCGCCGCCTGTGGGAAAGCTTTGGCCATACCGGCATCCAGATGATCGACAAGGCCGGCATGCAACGCATCGTGAACTCCAACGAGTACGTAGGCGCACTGCTGGACAACTGGGGCGGCCACATCCACCCGCTGAACCTGGCGCTGGGTGAAGCTGCCGCGTTCGAGTCGCTGGGCGGCCGCATCTATGAACAATCCGCCGTTACCGACGTAGTGCGCGGCCAACCTGCCGTGGTGAAAACCGCAGGCGGCCAGGTGACGGCTGATTTCGTGGTGGTGGCCGGTAACGCTTACCTGGGCAACCTGATTCCGGTGCTGGCCGAGAAAACCCTGCCGTGCGGCACGCAGGTGGTCACCACCGAGCGCCTGTCGCCCGAACTGGCGCGCAGCCTGCTGCCCGGCGACAACTGTGTAGAAGACTGCAACTTCCTGCTGGATTACTACCGCCTGACTGGCGACAACCGCCTGCTATACGGTGGCGGCACCGTGTACGGCGCACGCGACCCGGGCGAGATCGAAAGCCTGGTGCGCCCGAAAATGCTGAAAACCTTCCCGCAGCTGAAAGACGTGAAGATCGAATTCGGCTGGACCGGCAACTTCTCGCTCACGCTTACCCGCCTGCCGCAGGCTGGCCGTATCGACAGCAACATTTACTACTCGCAAGGCTGCAGCGGCCACGGCGTGACCTACACCCACCTGGCCGGCCGCATCATGGCCGAAGCCATCCGCGGCCAGAGCGAGCGCTTTGACGCCTTTGCCAGTCTGCCGCACTACCCGTTCCCGGGCGGCCGCCTGTTCCGTGTGCCTATGCTCACGCTGGGTGCCTGGTGGTACGGCATGCGCGACAAGCTGGGCCTGTAATACCGGCAGGTGCTAGGCACCTGCCTTACTCTCTGTCCATCCTGGGCTGGCCTTGTGCCAGCCGTTTTTTTTGTAGCGCCAGCCGGTGGGAGAGATGGCAATGCGTTACAGCCTGCGTGGCTACCTCGTTACCGCCGTAACGGGTAGCCACGAAGACTGCCGCATGGTTGCCGGTGGGAGCTGCTAGCGGCGCTGGCGGGGTCTTGACCAGTCCGGGCTGGCACTTTGCACGCCTGGCAGGCTGGCTAGCGCCGTGGCCGCCTCCAGGCTGTCATTGCCGGGTGCCGTATTGATGCGCCAGTAACCATCGATGCCGGCCGGGCTGGCGTTCAGCTGGCGCTTGGCTGCCCAGGCTTGCAAGGCTGCGGGGTCCGTGCTTTGTACGATTACACCACCAGCCGGAACCAGATAGGGGGCATCGCCGGCGGGGCCGAGACGTACGATAGGTAGCAGTTTGCTGTCGCGTGGTAGCCCTAGTGCAGATTTACTGCGACTGGAAGTGGGGTAAGGCTTTTGCACCGCTTGGCCGCTACTGGTGTCGATACCGTTTTGTATGTCCAGCCAGCCGTGACGCGTAGCACCGTTTTCATGCCATTGGTAGCTGGGTGGTGTGGCTTGTGCGCAGGCAGCTAATAGCAAGGCTGCCAGACCGAGGCCGAGTGTGTGGCTTGTTATCATGTTCAGTGCCCCCATACGGTGATGGACCAATTGCGCAATGTCGTTACCGGTTCGCTGACTGTTTCCATGCTATTTGGTGCCCGTGTACGTCGTGTATCGCTGATGCGCAGGGTCCAGCTGCCCGTGCCAAAATTTTCGCCCAGGTGTCGTACCGAGCCGAAGGTAAACGGGTTCATGGGCACACTGCAGCGACGGGCGCTGGGCATCCAGCCTGGCTCACCATGGCAGGTATGACTGGTGGCCAAGATACTGTTGCGTCCAGCCGGGCTGTCTAGTGTTACGTTCATGTCGCCACTACTAACGGCATTTTGCATGGATACCGTCAGTTCGACATATTCGATTGTATTGATGCTGCAGTTGCTCACACTGAGTCGATCGCTGACTTCCGCATCATTGTCAGGAATGACGAGACTGGATGTTTGTGTCGTTTCGCACTTTTTGAGTGGTGGCAAGCCTGGAAAGGTACGTGCCATGGCTACCGCGGCATTACTGTCCAAGCGGCCAAACCCGGTGCGATAGGTAAAGTTGCCATTACCGATAGCGGCAGGAAGCTTGGGCGTTTCCAGATCGCTACGTGCAGTACTGGCCAGAATCCAGCGGATGTCGCGCCAGCTCAGTGCAGGATTCGCACGCAACATGAGCGCAGCAGTACCACTGACTAGCGGTGTGGCCGCCGACGTGCCAGCAAAATTGTTGCGGTATTGGTTGGTGTTGCCCAGGTTGCCGGTTTGGCTTAGTGCTGTTGTTAGCAGCCTGGTGCTCGAAATATTTGTACCACCTTCGGCGGCGATCAGGACATTGCTGCCGGGCTCGGTAAAGGAAGAAGCCGACCCATTCTCGTTGATCGATCCGACAGTCATCATCATCGGGTGATTATTGAGGTAGTCATAATTGCTACGCTCGTCACTGCTAGCACTGGTGGCTTCGCCGCCATTACCTGCTGCCACGAAATAAACGATGCCACGCCCACAGCGCGCTTGAGTAGCGCCATTGATCACGCTCTGGCGCCATAGGCTGCCAGCATCGGGGTACAGTTCGCCGGTACCGTCCAGGTTCCCCCAGCTATTGTTAACTACCGACACGACCGCATTGCCATGCAGCATGGCTGCGGCGTCCTGCAGGTCGGAGCTGCCGTTGGCGGCTAGCAGGTTGTGCGCTACCAGGCGGGCGTTCGGCGCGATGCCCAGCATGCCTTTGCCGTTGGCCGAAGCGGCAATCAGGCCGGCTACAGCCGTACCGTGGTCGTTGTCCCGAGTGGTCGGGCTAGGGTCGAGCGTGCCTTTGCCATTGTCGACGATATTGCGCGACTGGCCGGCCAGAACATTATCGGCCAAATCTTCATGGTTCAGCTCCACCCCATCGTCCACGACGGATACGACAACACCCTGGCCAGTATTGCCGCCAAGCCAGGTGTTTTCCAGTGCCAGTGATGTCGTTTGCAAATGCCATTGTTGCCCCGAGTAGCCTTCCCCCAGCTGCGCCACCGCGGCTGGCGGTTGCGTGCTGTCGCAGTTGGCCGAATTGCTTGTTACCACCACAGGCACGGCTTTGTAGGCGTTGGTGCTGGTATCGATACTCACAGGGGCGTTGCTGCCCCCGCCGCCCCCGCCGCCGCCACAAGCAGCAAGGAGCAGGGTCGTCAGCAAACAGCTGGTATGCCTGATGTTCATATTTGTATTGCCAGTTCAGTGAAATGGCAATAATTTATTCTAAAAGCATTTTGTTGGCCATATCTACAGGATCTATCCTGTCAGAATGGCCACACCAGCTTGGTTTTGGCCACGGCAATCATGTAGATGGGCATGGCCACGGCAGCGGCCAGTACCACGGCGCGCAGGGGCGAGCCGTGCAGTTTTTTCAGGCCGATGGTGCCCAGCGCGATATACGCCAGCAGCGCGGCAATCTTGGCGGCTAGCCAGGGCTGGTTGTGCGGCGACAGGCCGGCCATCACCGCCAGGGTGATGGCGGCGGCCAGCAGGCCGGTGTCGATCACGTGCGGCGCTATTTTCAGCACACGCGCCTGCAGCAGGGCAGGGCGGGCGTAAGACAGCACGGCGCGGGCAGCAAACAGGGTAAGCGACAGATACGCCAGCCCGGCGTGCGCGTGTTTCAGAACCTGATAATCCATGGTGAAGCCTCAATGTAGATAAATGTCATGCGGCGCGATCATACCGCTTTGTACAGCAGGCAGAATGCTAAACTGCCGGGGTCGATGACCACGCCATAGCCTGCGCCATGCCGCTGAACCTGTATCAATCCAACCGCCTGGAAGCCCTGGGCATTCTGTACAGCCACCTCACAGACAGCCCGCTGGCCGATGCGTTCGCGCCGGAAGTCATCATGGTGCAAAGCCGGGGCATGGGGCGCTGGCTTACGCTGAACCTGGCGCAGCAGCGCGGCCTGGCGGCCAACCTGGAATTCGTGCTGCCGGCTGGCTTTGGCTGGCGGCTGATGCAGGCCGTGCTGCCCGAGCTACCGCCCAAATCCGCCTTTGCCCCCGACGTGCTGTGCTGGCGGCTGATGGACGTGCTGCCCACGCTGGCCGGCGAGCCGTTTACCCCGCTGCAGCGCTACCTGCAGGGCGGCCCGCTGGCCTGCTTCGAGCTGGCCGGCAAGATTGCCGATATTTACGACCAATACCTGGTGTTCCGCCCCGACTGGATACGCGCCTGGGAAGCCGGCCGCCTGCTGGGGCTGGGCGAAGACGAAGCCTGGCAGGCTGCGCTCTGGCAAAGGTTGGCCGCAGAGGTGCCCGGCCGCCACCGCGTGATGATGCTGGACGACTTCTTTGCCCGCCTGCGCAGCGAGCACCTGCCGCAGCGCGTCTCGGTATTCGGCATTGCCACGCTGGCGCCCATGTACCTGGCGCTGCTGCAGCGCATGGCCGAGCTCACCGAGGTGAATGTGTTCCTGCTCAACCCCAGCGAAGCCTACTGGGGCGACCTGCAAGCCCGCAGCCGCCAGGCCGTGTTGTTTGACGATGACGCCAGCGCCGGCGGCCACCCGCTACTGGCGTCGCTGGGCCAGCAGGGGCGCGACTTTTTCGACGAGCTGGCCGGCGGTGTGGCGCAGCCCATGTCGGCCTTCATGGCGCCGGACGGGCACAGCCTGCTGGCGCGCCTGCAGCACGACATCCTCACGCTCACCCCGCCTGCGGCCAACGTGGCACCCTATAGCGACGGCGATGCGTCCATCCGCTGCCATATCGCCCACAGCCCCATGCGCGAGCTGGAGGTGCTGAAAGACCAGCTGCTGGCCATGCTGGCCGCCGACACCACGCTCACCCCGGCCGATATCGCCGTACTCACCCCCGATATCAACGCCTACGCGCCGTACATCGACGCCGTATTTGGCTACCGCAGCGACGCGCCGTCCATCCCCTACAGCATTGCCGACCGCCGCCTGGCGCGCGAGGTGCCGCTGCTGGCCACCTTTGGCGCCGTGCTGCAGCTGGCCGACTCGCGCTTTGCCGCCAGCGACGTACTGGCCCTGCTGGACTGCCCGGCACTGCTGGCGCGCTTTGGCTTGGCCGACGACGACGTCAGCCTGCTGGCGCAATGGGTGCGCCAGGCCGGCATACGCTGGGGGCGCGACGCCGCGCACAAAGCCCAGCTCGGCCTGCCCGCCGAGCCCACGCATACCTGGCGCTGGGGGCTGGACCGCCTGCTGCTGGGCACCATGCTGCCCGCCAGCCTGGCCGGCGACGGTGCGCCGCTGTTTGCCGGCCTGCTGCCTGACAGCGCCGCCCAGGGCCAGGCCGCCGACAAGCTCGCCAGCCTGGCCAGCCTGTACGACGTGCTGGCAGGGTTGGCCGCAGACTGGGCGCAGCCCGCCAGCATGGCCGTCTGGGCCCAGCGCCTGCGCGACGCCGCTGCGCGGCTGTTTCTGGTAGACGAAGCCGACGAAGCCGCGCTGCAGCTGCTGCACGGCATTGCCGATACCCTCACCGCCGACGCCACGCTGGCGCAGTTTGACGGCGCGCTGCCGCTGGCGGTGATCCGCGACGCCGTGCTGCGCCAGCTCGACATGTCGTCCAGCGGCGGTTTTCTTACCGGCGGGCTCACCTTCTGCGCCATGGTGCCGATGCGCTCTATCCCGTTCCGCGTACTGTGCCTGGTGGGCATGAACGACGGCGCCTACCCGCGTGACGAGCGCCCGGTCAGCTTCGACCTGGTCGCGCGTAACCCGCGTCGTGGCGACCGCTCGCGCCGCTTCGACGACCGCTACCTGTTTCTGGAAGCCATCCTGTCTGCCCGCGACGCGCTGTACCTGAGCTGGGTTGGCCGCAGTGTGCGCAGCGACGAGCCGCTGCCGCCCTCGCCGCTGGTGGCCGAGCTGCTGGACACCCTGGCCAGCATGTGCGGTGGCGACATCGCGCCCGCCATCACCACCCGCCACCCGCTGCAGCCCTTCAGCCGCCGCAGCTACGACGGCAGCCTGCCCAGCTACGAGCCGCTGTGGGCCGCTGCCCTGGCGCAGCCGGCCGCCGCCGCGCAGCCCTTTGCCACCACGCTGCCCGCCGTGGCACCGCAAGTGGTGCTGCTGGCCGACTTCCTGCGCTTCTGGCGCAACCCGGTACGCGCCTGGCTGGCCGACCGCCTGGGGCTAAAGCTGGCGCGCCACGCCGACGAGCTGCCCGTGCGCGAACCGTTTGCCATCGACCGCGACAGCCGCAGCGACATCCGCGACACCCTGGTCGGCAGCCTGCTGGCCGGTAAGCCGCTGCGCTACGCCGAAGCCCGCCTGGCCGGGCAGGGTCTGCTGCCCGATGCCGCATTGGGCGACGCCTGCCTGGCGCAAGAGCGCGCCGCCAGCGCCCGTTTTGCCGCGCGCCTGCCGTCCAGCCTGCTGGCCGACACCCTGCCGCCGCAGCCGGTACGGCTACAGCTGGGTGAGGTCATGCTCAGCGGCGAGCTGGCCGGCCTGCGTCCACAAGGCCTGCTGCGCGTGGTACCGCGCAAAGCCTATGCCACCGAGTTCATCACCCTGTGGCTGGAGCATCTGGTGAGGTTGGCCGCAGGCCTGCCCGGCATCGCCCCCGACAGCGTGCTGTACGCCGACGACGGCGTACACCGCCTGTGTGCCAGTAGTCGTGACGGCCAGCCGCTGGACGCCCACGCGCTGCTGGCAGCGTGGATGGCGCGCTACTTGCAGGGCCAAAGCCAGCCGTTGCCGTTCTTTGCCCGCACCTCGCTGGCCTACGCCCGCGAGGCGCCTGGCAAGCAAATGGGCGCCGCGCAAAACGAATGGTCGCCCGACTTCACCGGCCTGGGCCGCACCCCGCAGCGCGACGACGCAGCCAACCTGCTGGCCTTCCGCCACCTGGAGCCGTTGTCCGACCCGTTGTTTGCGCAGCTGGCAGATACGCTGCTGGCGCCGCTGGTGGGTAGCCTTACTTTAAATACGGGTGAATAGTTATATGCCAATCATTGAGAAGCGGGCTGAAGATATAAATGATTTTTGGGAAATGATCTCGCCATTTGGCAGTGTGCTAGGTGCAATGACAGATCCCATCTTTCGAGGTCAGCTTTGGGGTTGTGGTGGTACGGAGTGGAAGCTAGTGCCGAAGATTTTTCGGCCGGATATGATTGCCTATGCGAAAAGGGGGCGGGCTTCTTTTAGTTATGTAGATCACTTGATTTTTTATGAATATTTTCACCTGTTAGATTTTCTTTCGTATTGTGATCAGGGTGGTTTGCAAATTTCATTTGATTCTAAATTATTCCGCCAGCTGATGGATTCTCACAACTTTACGTCAATGTATGGGATAGATACAAAAGATTGGCCACATCCTGATGCATATCATTTTTTGGCATTGGCGCAACACCATGGTGTTCCAACTAGGTTGCTTGATTGGAGTTATTCACCTTACGTAGCTGGATACTTTGCAGCTAGCCAAGCGTTGGAATTTTATTCGAAAGATGGGCTCCGGGATCTTTCAAAAAGTGATGTGGTTGTCTGGGTTACAGATACCAAACAGTTTTGGAAAGAAAAAAATGTGCAAGTTATTAGGGTGCCTGGCAGTGTAAGCGCAAATTTGACGGCGCAGCGAGGTCTATTTTTGCTTGGTAAAGATGATCATCCAAAAACTAGAGATGATATGGTGAATTCAATTTCATTGAATGATGTTTTTGAAAGTAGTATGGTGGATTTGTATAAGTTTATTTTGCCATCAAAATTTGTGGGTGATTTATTCGGTAGGTGTCTTAAAATGGGTTTTTCCGCAGCCACTCTTTTTCCGGGTTTTGATGGGGCTGCAAAAGGCTCTGTGGAATTTCAGATATATAAGCGGTATGCCGGACTGTTGTAGTTCGAATTAACCTGAGAGTTAGGCATTGCAATGCACCCCCTTGACGCCCTGAACTGCCCGCTGTCGGGCATCAACCTGATCGAAGCCTCGGCCGGTACCGGCAAGACCTGGACCATCGCCGCGCTGTACACGCGCCTGCTGCTGGAGGACGCGCCGGACGGCACGCCGCCGCCCACGCTGGACCGCCTGCTGGTGGTGACCTACACCAAGGCCGCCACGGCCGAGCTGCGCGAGCGCCTGCGCCGCCGCCTGGTAGAGCTGCAGCAGGTGCTGGACGGCGGCGCGACGGGCGACCCCTTCTTGCAGGCCATGGCACACAGGTTGGCCGCAGGCGACATGCCGCTGGCGCAGCAGCGCCTGCGGGCGGCCATCAACGATTTTGACGCGGCGGCCATCTACACCATCCATGGCTTTTGCCAGCGCGTGCTCACCGACGCCGCCTTCGATAGCGGCCAGACCTTCGCCGCCGAGCTGGCCACCGACAACCACGCCGACCTGCAGCTGCTGGCCGACGA
The DNA here is from genome assembly GCA_027489245.1 of Neisseriaceae bacterium. Taxonomy (GTDB): domain Bacteria; phylum Pseudomonadota; class Gammaproteobacteria; order Burkholderiales; family Chromobacteriaceae; genus Vogesella. Next base: position 25,242 of record JAIYAC010000007.1, read on the forward strand.
TTTCTGGCGCACGCACATCGTGGCGCAGCCCGCGCTGGCGCAGGTGCTGGCCGAAAACGGCGACACGCCGGACGCCTGGCTGGCCGAAGTGCGGCCGTATTTGTCCAAACCCTATCTGCGCACCCCCAGCATCGACAGCGCCGCACTGTTGGCCGCACGCGAAGCCGCCGCCGCGGCCTGGGCGCCGCTGCAGGCCGATAGTGCCACGCTGGCCGAGGGCTGCGCGCTAGTGTTGGCCGCAGAAGGGCTGAAGCAGACCAGCTACAAGCCGGCGCAGTGCCAGCGCTACGTGCGCCTGCTGCAGATGCTGGCCGCCGACGCCAGCCTGCCGCAGCTATCGTCCACGCAGGCCAAAGACCTGGCGCGCCTGGGGCAAAGCCAGCTGGACAAGGGCGTGAACAAGGGCCACACCGCGCCGCAGCACCGGCTGTTTGCCCTGGTGGATGACTGGCTGGCCGCGTGGGACAGCTATAGCCGCCAGCTGGCGCAGAACATTGCCGGGCTCAAGCTGGCCATGATTGCGTGGATAGACCAGCACGCCGTGGCGCAGCGCCGCGCCACGCGCAGCCGTGGCTTTGACGACCTGCTTACCGACCTGGCCAGCGCACTGGACGACCCCGAGCACGGCGCCAGGTTGGCCGCACGCATTGCCGCCGACTTTGCCATCGCGCTGATCGATGAATTCCAGGATACCGACCCGCTGCAGTACCGCATTTTCCGCCGCGCCTTTGTGCAGCAGGCGCGACCGGTATTCATGGTGGGCGACCCCAAGCAGGCCATTTACAGCTTTCGCGGCGCCGATATTTTTGCCTACCTGAGCGCGCGCGACGACGCCCCGGCCGACAAGCAATACACCCTGCTGACCAACCGCCGCAGCCAGCCGCCGCTGGTGGCGGCGGTGAGCCAGCTGTTCGATCGGCCGCAGCCGTTTCTGCTGGACGGCATCGACTACCCGCAGGTAGACGCCGCCCCCAGCGGCGGCAGCACCCTGCACGTGGCCGACGACGACGGCGCGCTCACCGTGCTGGCCTTTCCCGCCAGCGATAGCGATAAAGGCGTGAACAAGGCCGAGGCCACGCAATACGCCGCCGAAGCCACCGCCCACGAGATCGCCCGCCTGCTGGCGCTGGCGCGTCAGAACAAGGCGCAGCTGGAAAAGGGCGGCAGCCGCCGCCCGCTGGCTGGTGGCGATATGGCGGTGCTGGTGGCCACCCACCGTCAGGGCGACGCGGTACGCGATGCCTTGGCCGCACGCGGCGTCAAGGCGGTAGCGCTGACGCAGGAAAGCGTATTTGCCAGCCACGAGGCCGCCGAGCTGCTGGCCCTGCTGCGCGCCTGGGCCGAGCCCGCGTCCGAAACGCGGCTGAAAGTGCTGTGCGCCACCACGCTACTGGGGCTGGACGCGGCGCAGCTGCTGCAGCTGGCCGAGGACGAGGCGGCGTGGGAAGCGCGACTGGTGGCCAACCACGACGACCACAAGCAGTGGCAACAGCGCGGCTTTATGGCCGCCTGGCGTGGCTTCATGGCGCGCGAGGGCGTAGCCGCGCGCCTGCTGCCGCTGCCGGACGGCGAGCGCCGCCTGACCAACCTGGGCCATCTGGCCGAGCTGCTGCAGCAGGAAACCGAGCGCATCGCCGGCCAGGCACCGCTGCTGGCGTGGTTCGAGGCCGCCGTGGCCAGCCCGCCCGCCGGCGAGGAAGCGCTGCTGCGGCTGGAAAGTGACGCCGAGCTGGTAAAGATCGTCACCATCCACACCTCGAAAGGCCTGCAGTACCCGCTGGTGTTCTGCCCCTTCCTGTGGGATGGCGCGCTGGAGCGCCGCGATACCACCTTCTGGCGCTACCGCGACGGCGGCGAGTCGTGGCTGGCACCGGGCGAGCTGGTAAGCGACGCCGCGCGCGACGCCGCCCGCAGCGAGATCCTGGCCGAAAAACTGCGCCTGCTGTACGTGGCGCTGACCCGCGCCGAGCACCGCCAGTACATTGTGTGGGGCCACGTGCAAAAGATGCAGACCGCCGCGCTATCGTGGCTGCTGCACGGGCGGCATGCGGCCAACCTGGCCAGCCTGGAAGACACGCCGCTGTCCGACGCCGCCATCAGCGCCGACCTGGCCGCCTACGCCCGCCGCCAGCCCGGCGCGGTGCACTGCCGCAGCGTGAACGTGGCCATGAACACGCTGCCCGCGCTGCAGGCAGACAGCTTTACCCCGCTGCTGGCCACGGTCAGCCGCCGCCTGCGTACGCCGTGGTGGGTGAGCAGCTTCAGCAGCCTGACCCGCCACCTGCACGGCGGCGGCGCGGCCCAGCCTGGCGAGGCGCCCGATCACGACCACGGCCCGCTGCAGGACGTGGCCGCCGCCGAGCAGCTGGCCGACCGCTTTGCCTTCCCGCGTGGTGCCCGCGCCGGTACCTGCCTGCACGATATGTTCGAGCGCGTGGACTTTACCCAGCCACAAGGTTGGCCGCAGGTGGTGGCCGAGGCGCTGCAGCGCCATGGCTTTGACGCGCAGTGGCAAGACGCCGCGCTGGCCATGCTGCAGTCGGCTATTCAGGCCGAGCTGGCGGCGGGCGTACGTTTGGCAGACATTCCTCCGGCACGCCGCCGCGTGGAGATGGAATTCACCCTGCCGGCCAATGGCCTGAACCTGGCCGCCCTGCAGGCCGTGCTGTGCCACCCTGCGCAGGGCCTGGCCGCACCGCTGCGCGAGGCGGCCGCCAAGCTCAGCTTCGAGCGGGTGCAGGGCTATCTGAAAGGCTTTATCGACCTGGTGTTTATCGCCGACGACGCACTGTGGCTGGTGGATTACAAGTCCAACCACCTGGGCGACAGCTACGCCGACTACGGCACGCCACAGTTGGCCGCGTCCATTGCACGCGAGCATTACTACCTGCAGTACCTGATCTACTGCGTGGCGCTGCGCCGTTATATCGCCCAGCGCGCCCCGCAGCTGCGCCTGGGCGGCGTGCGTTACCTGTACCTGCGCGGTATCGATGGCAGCGGGCAGGGCGTGTGGTGCGATGCGCCAGACGAGGCACTGCTGGCGGCGCTGGACGCGCTGTTTGTGGCGGGCTGAAAAGACGTTGCCACCTATGGCGACCTGTCTACACTGAATTATCGAGATAAACCAAGGCAGGAGCAGGTGATGCGAAACCGGATGCGCGGCCTGGCCGCCGCACTGGCCATGCTGCCCGGGCTGCTGCTGGCGGCGCCGGCGAACGTGGTGTTTATCCCCAAAGGGGCGAGTCATGTGTTCTGGAAGGAGATGGCGCGCGGGGCAGGGCAGGCGGCGCGTACGCTGAAACTGAACATGGTATGGCGTGGCCCGGCACTGGAAGACGACGCCACCGCGCAAGGCACGCTGCTGGCCTACTACGCCGGCAAAGGCTTTACCGGCATGATTGTGGCGCCCAATGCCTCGCCAGCGCTACAGGCCCCGCTGCAGCAAGTGATGAAAGCCGGGTGCCGGGTGGTGATTGTGGATTCACCGCTGCAACCGTCGCTGGGCCTGCCCTATGTCGGTACCAACAATACGGCTGCGGGGGCTTTGCTGGCCGATTACGCCGCCCGGCTGCAGCCCAGCCCGCACAAGGTACTGCTGCTGCGTTTTTCTGCCCGGCATGATTCCACGCGGGAGCGTGAAAACGGCTTTCGCGACCGCCTGCAGCAGCTGCTGCCCGGCAGCCACATCGTCGAATCGGCCGACATGGGCATTACCGTGTTTGATACCCGCGACAAGGTGCTGAACCTGTTGGCCGCCCATCCCGACGCCGATCTGGTCTTTACCCCCAACGAGTCCACCACCGAAGGCACCATCCAGGCGCTGCAGCAAGCCGGGCTGGCAGGCAAGCTGCGCCATGTGGGGTTTGACTATTCGCCGCGTATCGACCGCGCGCTGGGGGGCGGCCAGCTGCAGGCGGTGGTGATGCAAGACCCCTACCAGATGGGCGTACGTGCCATGACGGTACTGGCCGGCCTGCTACAGAAAAAGCCGGTGCCCCCCGTGGTCTATACCCCGGCCACCCTCATTACCACGGCCGAGCTGACGAAGCCTGCTGTACAGGCGCGCATCCGGCCTTATCTCGACTACCTGCAACGCTAAGCCGCCAGCCGGCAGCCACGACGGGCATGGCATTGGCTGTACACCCCGCTATCGTCTTACAATCCTGTCATGCCGTGCCGCCGGTGCTGCGGCCAACCAGACAGGAAGGAAGACCATGTTCGAATCAGCCGAAATCGGCCACGTCATCGACAAGGCGGCTTATAAAACCGAAGAGGCCAGCCTGCGCGAAGCGCTGCTGGAGGCGCAATACGAGCTGCAACAGCGCAGCCAGTTTCCGGTACTGCTGCTGATTCACGGCATGGACGGCGCCGGGCGCGGCGACATGCTGAACCAGATCAACGAATGGCTGGACCCGCGGCTGATCCACACTGCGGCCTTTGATACCCCCAACGACGACGCGCGCGAGCGGCCGTGGATGTGGCGCTACTGGCGCGAGCTACCGGCCAAAGGCCGCATCGGCATGTTCTTTGGCTCGTATTATTCCGACGCCCTGTTCGACCGCGTAGACAGCAAGATCAACCGCGACACCTTCGACAAGCAGCTGTTCGATATTCTGCGTTTCGAGCGCATGCTGTCCAACGACGGCGTACTGGTACTGAAATTCTGGTTGCACCTGACCGAAGAAAAACAGCGCAAACGCCTGCGCACACTGGAAAAAGACCCCGCCACCGCCTGGCGGGTGAGCCAGGCCGACTGGCAGCACCACCAGCAGTACAAGCGCATCCGCGATAACGCCGAGCACATGATGCGCCTCACCAATACCGCCTATTCGCCGTGGCTGGTGGTGGACGGCGAAGACGCCAACTACCGCAGCCTGGCGGTAGGGCGCGCCCTGCTGCAGGCGCTGCAGCAGCGCCTGGCCATGGCCGAGTCCTGGCACCCGCGCTCGGACGTGGCCCCCATCACGCCGCCCGCGGACAACAAGCTGCTGCTGGAATCGCTACAGCTGGAACAGACGCTATCCAAAGACGACTACCGCCAGCAGCTGGCCGCGCTGCAAGGCCGCCTCAACGGGCTGACGCGAGACCCGCGCTTTGCCGAGCACTCGCTGGTGCTGGCGTTTGAGGGCAACGATGCGGCCGGCAAGGGCGGCGCCATCCGTCGCATTACCCAGGCGCTGGACGCGCGGCTGTACCGCGTGGTGCCGGTCGCTGCGCCGAGCGAAGAAGAGCGCGCCATGCCGTGGCTGTGGCGCTTCTGGCGCCAGGTGCCGGGCAAAGGCAAGGTCACCATCTTCGACCGCACCTGGTACGGCCGCGTGCTGGTGGAGCGGGTAGAAGGCTTTGCCGATACCGCCGACTGGATGCGCGGCTATTACGAGATCAATGACTTCGAGCACCAGCTCACCGACAACAAAGCCATCGTGTTGAAATTCTGGCTGGCCATCAGCGCCGACGAGCAGCTGGCCCGCTTCAAGGCGCGCGAGGAAACCGGCTTCAAACGCTTCAAGATTACCGAGGAAGACTGGCGTAACCGCGACAAATGGGACGCCTACAAGGTCGCCGTGTGCGACATGATCGACCGCACCAGTACCAGCGCCGTGCCGTGGACACTGGTGCCGGCCAATAACAAGTACTACGCCCGCATCAAGGTGCTGACCACCGTGTGCGAAGCGCTGGAAGCCAGGCTGGGCAAGGCATGAGCGAGCAGATGGACACCACGGAAAGCCTGCTGCCGGCGCAGCTGGCCGGCCTGATGGCGCGGCTGGACCCGCAGCACGGCGCCGCCCTGCAGCCTGTGCTGCAGCGCCTGTTGGCCGCACTGGCCAGCGGGCACGTGTGCCTGGCCGGCCTCACGCGGGACGACTACGCCCTGCTGCGTCACAGCCCGCTGGCGGGCCGCCCCGGCGACTACGCCCCGCTGATCGTGGACGACGGTGGCCGCCTGTATCTGGCGCGCCAGTGGCAGGACGAAACCCGCCTGGTGGCCGCCCTGCAGGCGCTGGCCGCCGACCCGCAGCCGCTGGCAGGCGACGTGGACGGCGTGCTGGACAGCCTGTTTGCCGGCGCCCCGCGTGGCGACTGGCAAAGGTTGGCCGCATGGCTGGCCACGCAGCACCGTTTCATGGTGATTTCCGGCGGCCCCGGTACCGGCAAAACCACCACCGTGGTGCGCCTGCTGGCCGCGCTGGCGGCGCTGTCCGGCCGCCCGCTGGTGATGGCCATGGCCGCGCCCACTGGCAAGGCCGCCGCGCGGCTTACCGAGTCGGTACGCGCCGCGCGCGACGCGCTGCCCGTGGCCGAGGCCACCCGCGCCCAGCTACCGGACAAGGCACAAACCCTGCACCGCCTCATCGGCCTGCTGCCCGGCACCGCCCGCCCGCGCCACCATGCGGCCAACCCTTTGCCGCTGGACGTGCTGGTGGTAGACGAAGCCTCGATGGTCGACCTCACCCTGATGGCACAAACCGTGGCCGCGCTGCCGCCGCACGCACGGCTGATTCTGCTGGGCGACAAATACCAGTTGGCCTCGGTCGACGCCGGCGCCGTGCTGGGCGATCTGTGCAGCCAGCAAGCCTGGCGCAGCGCCACCGCCGCGCAGCTGCAGGCGTTGGGTACCACGCCGCCAGGGCGGGTGGACGATAGCGCCATGCTGGCCGATAGCGTGGTGGTGCTGGAAAAAAGCCACCGCTTTGGCGAGCACTCCGGCATTGGCCGCCTGGCCCGCGCGGTGAACGCCGGCGACACGGCGCAGGTGGCCGCACTACTGGCCGATGCGGCCAATCTGGACATTGCCAGCCAGCCGCAGCTACCCGACGCCGCCGGCCTGCACGCGCTGCGCGCCGGCTACTGGCAAGCGCTGGACGCGCTGGGCGAGGGGGACAACTGGCCTGCGCTGTTTGCCGCCTTCAACCAGTGCATGCTGTTGGCCGCAGAGCGCCACGCGGTCACGCAGATCAACGAACAGCTCAGCGCCGAGCTGGTGCGCCTGGGGCGCAAGCCCGCCGATAGCGACTGGTACCCCGGCCGCCCGGTGATGATTACGCGCAACGACTACAGCGTGGGTTTGTTCAACGGTGACATCGGCCTGACCGTGCCGCGCGACGGCCGCCTGCGCGTGATCTTCCCCACTACCGACGGCGGCTGGCGCGAGGTATCGCCCGCCCGCCTGCCTGAGCACGACACCGTGTATGCCATGACGGTGCATAAATCGCAGGGCTCGGAGTTTGGTAGTGTGTGGCTGGCCTTACCGCCGCAGCCTACTGCCACGCTGACCCGTTCGCTGGTGTACACCGCCATCACCCGTGCCCGGCAGCACTTTGTTTTGGCAGGTAGCCTGGCGGTGCTGCAGGCCGCCGTGCAGTACGCGCCAGCGCGCCAATCGGGCCTGGCTGAAAAAATATGGGGCAGGGGCTTGACCACCTGAAAATCTATCGGTATAGTTCGGGTCTTGTTCGGAGTGTAGCGCAGCCCGGTAGCGCATCTGCTTTGGGAGCAGAGGGTCCAAGGTTCAAATCCTTGTACTCCGACCAGAATTAAAAAAGCCGCAGTCAAACGACTGCGGCTTTTTGCATTGCACCAAGCAATCTATCAACAAAACTGCATGTCATTTTTATAGAAGTGTTGCATCCGCGCACGCAGGCTGGCGCACAGCCCGCCTGCACCGGCCAAAGCAAGGCACAGCCTGCGCAATCTCCGTAAGATGGCGCCTTCACGAAAGCAGCAGGGAGTTGTCATGCAGGTGCAAGGCGTTGCCGGATTGCTGGAAAAAACCATCCGCTACGATCAAACGGCGTTTATCCCACTGGCGCTAGGTGGTGCGCCTATCGGTTATATCAACCAGGTATGGCGCGAGCGCCTGCTGGCACACCACGGCGAATTGTTTGCGCTGCAAGGCGGTGTGATGCAGCTGCTGGCCACCGATATGTCCTATAGCGAACGCAGCACCCTGCTGCAGGCCGCTGCCGAAGCCTGGCGCGATGCCGGCTGGTTTAGCGGCTGGCGCAACGAAAAATTCATCGCCTACCTGCCTGACGGCACCCCCTGTTTCGAGCTCGAGCGCGCCGCCTTTCGCCCACTGGGCCTCACCAGCCGTGCCGTCCACCTGAACGGCCTGACGCGTATGCCCGATGGCGAAGTGCGTATGTGGATAGGCCGGCGCAGCCCGTTCAAGGACGTGGCGCCCAACCGGCTGGATAACCTGATGGGCGGTGGCGTGGCCGCCGGCGAAAGCATCATGGATGCGCTGCTGCGCGAAGGCTGGGAAGAGGCTGGCATCGCGGCGGCGCCGCTGTCGCCGTTGCAGCAGCAGGCGCTATTGCTGGCTACCCGCCCGGTGGCGCGCGGCCTGCACCGCGAATGGCTGTTTGTCTACGATATCTGGCTGGCGCAGGGCGATATCCCGCAAAACCAGGACGGCGAAGTGGCCGAGCACGTACTGATGACGTTGGCCGAGGTAGAGCAGCACATCATCAATGGGCAATTCATGAGCGATGCCGCGCTGGTGGCCATCGACTGTCTGGCGCGCCTGGGTTACTGGGGTGAGCACGCAGCGCCAGTGCAGGCGCTGCTGGGCGAGGTGCGCGGTACGGTAGGGCAAAACGTGCAGGGAAAATAAGCTGCTGCCTGGTGCTCGCAGATAAAAAAGCCAACATTGTGTTGGCTTTTTTGTTTATGGCGGGCGCTGCCCGAATCAGGGTGTAAAGATGCGAATTATAGAAGCAATAGCAAGCCTGTATTGTGGGCCAGTTAGGTTGGCCGCAATAAAATAACAGCAGGAGCTTGCCATGTTTCGCGTGCGCTTGATTTCCGACTATTTCGGCGTGGACGAGGGCGGGCCCATTCACGCCACACAAGAAGACGCGCTGCGCGCGGCACGGCTGATGCTCAGTATTCACTCTTACCCGGTGCGGGCCGAGATCCGCCAGTTTGTGGACGACCGCTTTGTGCTGACGCGTGTCGTCGGTGTGCTGGAACGCAGCAAATAAGCCGGTATGCACAGTGCAACAGCCCCACGGCCAGACGGCGTGGGGCTTTTTGTTGTGCGCGGTTTATTCGTGGCGCAGCGCTTCTATCGGGTCCATGCGCGCAGCGCGGCGGGCGGGCATATAGCCGAACAGCACGCCAATGGCCGCCGAAAACAGCAGCGACAGCAGGTTGATGGCCAGGTCGAACTGGTAGGGCACCCCCATCAGGCGGGATAGCCAGTACGAGGCTACCGTGGCCACGACCATGCCGATCATGCCACCCAGCGCCGACAGCACGACCGCCTCAATCAGAAACTGCAGCAGCACCTCGCCCTCCAGCGCGCCCACCGCCAGGCGCAGCCCGATTTCGTGCGTACGCTCGGTGACGCTGACCAGCATGATGTTCATGATGCCGATGCCGCCCACCAGCAAGCTTACCGCCGCCACCGCGCCCAGCAAGCTGGTGAGCACCGCCATGGTGCTGGACAGGGTTTGCGCCAGCTGCTGGGTATCGAAAATATTGAAGTTGTCGTCGTCGCCCGCGGCCAGGTGGCGGCGCTCGCGCAGCAGCTGGCGCAGGCTGGCTTTCAGCGGGCCGCTATCACTGCCGGGCTGCATGGACACCAGCAAAATGCCTACCTTATGGCTGCCGGTAACGCGGCGCTGCAGCGTGCGTAGCGGCAGTAGCACCGTGTCGTCCTGGTCGCCCATGCCGCCCTGGCCCTTGGCCGCCAGTACGCCCACGACCTCGCAGGAAAACTGCCGCACGCGCAAGGGCTGCCCCTGCCCGGTTTGCCCCACGGCGTTGCCCCAGAGCTCGCGCCGCACCGTTTCGCCCACCAGGCAGACGGCGGCGCCGGCTTGTTGCTCGTTATCGGTAAACTGCCGCCCGCTGGCCAGCTGCCAGTTACCGGTGTCGAACCAGGCATTATTGCTGCCGACCAGTGTGGTGGCCCAGTGGCGGCCATTGGCCACCACCGTGGCGTTGGCGCGGCCCTGCGGGGCCACGGCGGCCACGCCGCCGATCTGGGCGAGGATGGCGTCGCTGTCGGCCTCGATAAACTGCGGCACACCGCCGCCGCCGCCACCGCCCAGACGTTGGCCGGGGCTCACCATCAGCAGGTTGGTGCCCAGGCTGGTGAGCTTGTCCTCGATAGCCCGGGTGGCGCCGTTGCCCAGTGCCACCATGGTGATGACGGCGCTGACACCAATCACCATGCCCAGAATGGTCAGAAACGAGCGCAGCATATTGCGCCGTACCGAGCGCAGGGCCAGCATGAGTATGCTCAATAGCATCCGTTTGCCTCGCTCGGTGCTCGCGCTGCGTTGCCGGGTGTGGGGTGCGGGTTGGCCTGGTCGCTGGCGATGCGGCCATCGACAAAGCGCACCAGGCGGTGGGCGTAGCTGGCCATGTCCGGTTCGTGCGTCACCATCAGTACGGTAATGCCGTGGTCGCGGTTTAGTGCCAGCAGCAAGCCCATGATTTCCTGGCTGCGCTGTGTATCCAGGTTGCCGGTGGGCTCGTCGGCCAGCAGTACGGCGGGCTGGGTGACCATGGCGCGGGCAATGGCCACGCGCTGTTGCTGGCCGCCGGACAGCTGGGCCGGGGTGTGTTGCTCCCAGCCGGCCAGCCCCACGTCGAGCAGCGCCTGGCGTGCGGCCAAGGTGCGGGCGCGGCTGCTGTCGCCACGGTACAGCAGTGGCAGCGCCACGTTTTCCTGCGCCGAGGTGCGCGCCAGCAGGTTGAAACCCTGAAACACAAAACCCAGGTAGCGCCGGCGCAGCCGTGCGCGCTGGTCGCGGCTTAGCGCCTCTACGTGCATGCCTTTGAACAGGTACTGCCCGCTGCTGGGGCTATCCAGGCAGCCCAGGATATTCATGGCGGTGGACTTGCCCGAGCCGCTGGGGCCCATGATGGCGACAAACTCCCCCGCGTTGACCGCCAGATCGATGGCCTGCAGCGCCAGCAGCCCGGCGGCGCCGCTACCGTAGCGTTTGCTGATGCCGCGCAGCTGGATCAGCGGCGGGTTCATGGTGTGGCGGCCGTTTTTTGTGCGGTAATCACCCGCATGCCGGCTTGCAGCTCACCGCTGACGATTTCGGTCATGTGGCCGTCGCTGATGCCGGGCAGCACAGCGACTGCCAGCGGCACGGCGGCGCCATGCCCGGCCATGGTGGCGGGCAAGATCCAGACGCGGCGTGCCATGGCGGTGCTGGCGTTATCGGCCGCACCTTTGCGCTGGCTTTCGGTTTTGGGCGGGCCAAAGCTGATGCCGGCAGCCAGGCCTTTTTGCACGTTGGCCGCAGCATTGCCAGGGGTGTAGCGCAGGGCGGCATTGGGCACTTGCAGCACGTTTTTGTGCTGCCTGGCCACGATGCTGGCGGTGGCGGTCATGCCGGGGCGCAGGCTGCGGTCGCTGTTGTCTACGTCCAGATAGGTAAGGTAGGTCACCACATTGTCGGTGAGGGTGGGGCCAAACCCCACGCGGGTGACGCGTGCCGGGAATGGCCGGCCCAGGTAGGCGCTGACGGTAAAGGTGGCTGGCTGGCCTACTTTGACATGGCCTACGTCTGCCTCGTCCACGTAGACCCATAGCCGTAGCCGGTTCAGGCTTTCGGCCACGGTCAGCAGGGTAACGGCCTGCAGCGAGGCGGCCACGGTATTGCCCGGGTCGACCGAGCGGGTCAGCACCACGCCGTCGGCCGGGGCGCGGATGGCGGCCTTGGCCAGGTTGGTCTGGTCGGTGGACAGCGCCGCCAGCGCATCATTGATACCGGCTTGCGTGCTGGTGTGCTCGGCCTGGGCGCGTGCCAGCGTGGCGCGTGTGCTGTCCAGCTCGGCCTGGGCGGGCACCTTGCTACCCGACAGGCGCGCTACCGCTTCCTGGCGCGCCAGCATGGCGCTGGCTTCGGCCTGCGTGGCAGCGCTTTGCTGGTGCCGTGCGCGGGCGGCGGCCAGCGCCGCCTGCGAGCGCTGTATCTGGTCGTGCAGCCTGGCGGTATCCAGCTCTACCAGCACCTGGCCGCGCTTGATCTGGTCATTCACGTCCACGTTCACCTTCAACACCGTGCCGGATAGCTCGCTGCCGATATTGATGGCGCGGGTGGGCTGGACGGTGCCGTTGGCCGTTACGGTCAGGGTAATGTCGCCGCGCCCCACGGTGACGGTGCTGTAGCTGGGCGCGGCGCGTGCCGCGCGTGCCTTCCACCACCAGGCCAGGCCGCCTGCGGCCAACAGTAGCGCGGCCACGGCCAGCCACAGCCAGCGGCGCAGGTACCAGGGCCGGTGCGGTGGTTCGCCCAGCAGTTCGCCCAGCGCAGGGTCGGGCGGTGGGCTGGCGGGGGCGGCGGTAACGGGGGTGGTGGGGGTCATGGTGGTGTTCCCGGGGTGACGGGGCGCCAGCCACCCCCTAGTGCGGTGAACAGGCGGATATGGTCGCTGGCGATATCGGCCTGGCCGCTGGCCAGGCTGTCTTGTGCGGCCAACTGTGTGCGTTGGGTTTCTTGTACGTTCTGGAAATCGATCAGCCCGCTGTCGTAGCGTTGGCGCGCCAGCTGGGCTGCGCGCGCGGCGGCATCGGCTGCCTGCTGCAGGCTGGCTACGCGCCGCTGGTTGCCACGCAGGGCGGCCAGCGCATCTTCTACCTGCTGCAGCGCGCTGAGTACCGCGCCACGGTAGGCCAGCTGCGCTTGCGCCAGTGCCGCTTGCTGTACGCCGACTTGTGCACGCAGGGCACCGCCGTCAAAAACCGGCAGTGTGATGCTGGCCAGCAGGCTGCCCAGCACGGCGCCTGCGTGGCTCAGGCCGCCAGCGGTGGCAGCCTCCACGCCTAGCGAGCCGCCAATGGCAAAGTCGGGCCAGCGTAGCGCCTGTGCCTGCCCCACGCGTGCGAGCGCGGCTGCTATCTGGTATTCGGCCGCGCGAATATCAGCACGCTGGCGCAGGGTGTCGGCGGGAATGGCCAGGGTAATACGCCCGCGCACGAGCGGTATCACGCCAGCCAGGCGCGGGTCGCGCAGCGCCGGCAGGCTGGCGGGGGGCTGGCCGGTGAGCACCGCCAGTGCGTGCTGGCTTTGTTCTATGCTGCTGGCCAGTGCAGGCAGCAGCGCCTGGTTTTGCGCGGTGGCGGCCTGCGCTTGTTCGGCCTCCAGCGCACCCAGCAAGCCGGCTTGCTGGCGCCAGCGGGTAAGCTGCAGCACTTCCTGTTGGCTGGCTAGGTTCTGTACGGCAATGGCCAACCGTGCCTGCGCGCTGCGCAGCAGCAGGTACTGCTGCGCGACCTCGGCCGCGAGTTGCACCTGTACGTCGCCCAGGCTGGCCTGGCTGGCAGCCACGCTGGCGTCGCCGGCGGCCAGCGCCGCACGTTGGCCGCCAAACAGGTCGATAGCCCAGCTGGCATTCAGCCCCGCCTGCAAACGGCTGCCTGTGCTATGGCCACCCGCGCTGCCGCGTTGTGCTGATGCGGTGGCACCCAGTGCCGGCCACATGGCGGCGGCTGCCACATCGCGTAATGCTTGCGCCTGTTGTAACGCTGCCTGTGCGCCCTGCAGGCGGGTATTGGCCAGCAGCGTCTGGCGTACCAGTGCGGCCAACTGCGGGTCGTCAAAGCGCAGCCACCAGTCGGCCAGTGGCGTGCCCGCTACGCGCAGATCACCCGCCATCATGGCATCGTCGCTGGACCAGTTGGCCGGCAGCATCAGCGCGGCGGCTGCTGGTTCTTGCGGCAGTAGCGTGCTACAGGCCTGCAGCGTGCACACCAGCGCCGGTAGCGCATGCCGAGCCGCCGCCAGCAGGCTGGTATAGCCAGGGGGGATGCGGCTACAGCGCGGGTGGCGGGGGTGTGGGCTTGTCATGTGACGGTGCTCGTGAAGGTAAGACTGGGTTCACGAGGGTTATAAACGGGTGGTGCAGGCTGGTCTGTTCGGCAGCGCACGTGTGCTGAGCTGGCTACGGCAGCGCTATGAAAAATACAGCAGCGGGGTGGGCAGTGCGGGAAGCAGACGGGTGAGGATGCAGTGTGAAACGGGGTATTGCAGGGCGCTGTGGCCACGGCGGCTTGGCCATGACAAGGGGAGGGTGGCGTACCCGACTGGAGTCGAACCAGCGACCTTCAGCTTCGGAGGCTGACACTCTATCCAACTGAGCTACGGGTACACGCAAGCCGCGCAATATAGCCCATGCATGGTGTTTTCGTCTAGCGCCATTGCGTTTGCGCAAACATTATCGATGGGACATTTTGCCGCAGCAGGGCTTTGCCGTATAATTTCCCTATTCTTCGGATTGTCATTATTAATTCAGGTGAGGCAGGAATGAGCAACGAAACCAAAGCCCCAGGCAAGATCGTGCCGGTTTTGCTGGGTGTTGTCGTGCTGTTGGTAGTAGCAGTCTATCTGCTGGCCAAATTGGCCACCGGCGGCTTTGATGTCAACGCAGAAGTGATGACCAAGGAAGCTGTGGCTGCCCGCCTGAAGCCGGTTGGTGAAGCCAAGGCTAGCGATGCACCTCCGGGGATGAAAACCGGTCAGCAAGTGTACGAAGGTATCTGTATTACCTGTCACGGCGCCGGCCTGGCTGGCGCGCCCAAGTTTGCTGATGCAGGTGCCTGGGGTGCGCGTGTAGCCAAAGGCTGGGATACCCTGACACTGCATGCCCTGCAAGGCTTTAATGCCATGCCGGCCAAAGGTGGTGCGGCAGACCTGACCGACGACGAAGTAAAACGCGCCGTGGCCTATATGGGCAACGCTGCCGGTGGCAAGTTTACCGAGCCGCCAGTAGGGGGTGCTGCCGCTGCCGGTGCACCGCTGGACCCGGCAGTAGTGGGCAAGAAAGTGTATGAAGGTGTGTGTGTAGCCTGCCACGCTACGGGTGCCGCTGGCGCGCCGAAATTTGGCGACAAGGCTGCCTGGGGCCCGCGTCTGGGTAAAGGCCTGGATGGTCTGGTTGCTTCGGCTACCAAAGGCCTGAACGCCATGCCGCCTAAAGGTGGTTTCACCGGTTCGGATGAAGAGTTCAAGGCTGCCGTGACTTACCTGACCAACGCGGCCAAGTAAGCCATACGCTGTACCGCCACTGCGCGGTGCGGTTGTACAAAACAAACCCTGTTTGCATACGCAAGCAGGGTTTGTTTTTTTGGTCGGCGTATCCGTGCGTTGCGCTGCCCGATACGCTGTAAGGGCCGGCTGCCTATTTCATACTGCCGCGCAGGCTGCTTAACACCTGGTCGGCTGCATCGACACGAATCAGCCCTTGGCGCGGGTATTCCAGGTCCACTATCACAAAAACGGCCAGGGCCATGATGGCGGCAAATACCACAATATGCAGCCAGCTGCGGTGTATGTTGGCTGCCGTATCAAAGCCAATCAGCAGCGCGCCGACCAATACCAGAAAGCCCAGCAGCAGGTATACCACCAAAGGCGGGTGATTCTGGCTGGCCATGGCACGCGTGGTGGTGATGTCGAACATCTCGTTCAAGGCCGGCAAGAGCAGCATGGCGGCTTGTGGTGCCGCCAGGGGGTGCTGGCTGGCGGCCAGTGCCTGTTGCCAGATCCGGTTTTGCAGGGCAGTGGTGGTGGCCTGCTCTTGCTGCTGTAGCGCGCTCTGCTTGCCGTGGCGGTAGGCGGTACTGCGTAGCTCGGTGTAGTGGCGGAACGCTTGCCGTAGTGGGCCCTGGTTGGCCGCAGGCAGCAGGTCTAGCCGTAGCCAGGCCGTGCCAATGGCGTTGGCTTCCTGGGTAATCAGGTGGCGGCGTGCTTCAAAGCGCTCGGCCGCACCGGAGAAAGTGAAGGCAATCAGCAGGCCCATCAGGCCGAATACCGCCGCTTCGGCGGCGCCGGCACCTTTGGCGGGGTCTTCGGCACCCTGGCGCTGGCGTGCACGGCCGATACGCCGGCCTAGCTCGTAAAACAGCAGCATGCCGATAAACAGGCTGCTGCCGACCAGGGTGGTAGTGAGGGTCAGGTCCATGGGCGCTCTTGATGTATCGTTATTGAATTTCGATAATCAGTGTGAGAGCGCAAGAAGTACTTTGTAAAGCGCAGGGCGGCCAGCCCCAGGCTACTGCGCTTTATCGTCGGTTTTTTGCACTTTGCTGCCCAGCATGGCCGTCAGGTTAGCCAGGCGGCTTTTGCCTTCGGTTTTGCTGACGATGGGTTCGCCGCCTTTTTTACCGAAGTGGCGCAGGTCGTCGCCGTTGATTTCGCCGATAAAGCGCGACGGCTCGACAAACAGCCATTCGCCGGCGCGGCGGCGCTTCACGCAGTAGGTCAGGGTAAGGCTGCGTTGGGCGCGGGTAATGCCCACGTACATCAGGCGGCGTTCTTCTTCCACCATGCCGTTATCGACCGATTCGCTATGCGGCAGGATACCTTCCTCGCAGCCCACCAGAAACACGTGCGGGTACTCCAGGCCTTTGGAGGCGTGCAGGGTGGACATGTGCACGGCGTCGACATCGCCCTCGTCGCGGCCTTCCAGCATGGTAATCAGCGCAATGGTCTGGGTGAGCTCGATCAGGTTCTTGCTGTCGGCCTCGCCCTTGCGCTGTAGCCAGGCCACCAGCTCGAACACGTTTTTCCATTTGCTTTCTGCGGCCTTGGGGCTGTCTTCGCTGTCGTACAGCCAGGCTTCGAAGCCGATGACTTTCAGCATGTCCATCACCAGCTCGCCGGCCGGTTCACGCGTGGCGCGGTATTGCAGGCTGGTGATAAAACGGCAGAAGTCTTCCAGCGGCTTGAGCTGAGCGTCCTGCACCTGTACGCGAAAGCCCGGCTCGCCCGCGCTGGCAAACAGGCTTTTGTCGAACAGCGCGGCGCTGGCGCCCAGTTTTTCCAGCGTGGTGGCGCCCACACCGCGTTTGGGCGTGGTGAGTGCGCGGATAAACGCCGGGTCGTCGTCCGGGTTGGCAATCAGCCGCAGGTAGGCCAGCACGTCCTTGATTTCCGGCTTGTCGAAGAAGCTCTGCCCGCCGGCCATCTGGTAGGGGATGCGCTGGTTGCGCAGCACGGTTTCAAACACGCGGGACTGATAATTGCCGCGGTATAAGATGGCGTAGTCTTTAAATTCGGTGCGGTATTCGAATTTGTGCGCCAACAGGCGCTGTACTACGATTTCGGCCTCGTGGTCTTCGTCCTTGCACATCACGGCGTGAATGGGCTCGCCCAGGCCCAGCTCGCTCCATAGCTGCTTTTCGAACAGTTTGGGGTTGTTGGAGATCACCGAGTTGGCCGCACGCAGGATGCGCGCGGTAGAGCGGTAGTTTTGCTCCAGCTTCACGATTTTCAGCGCCGGGAAGTCGTGCTGCAGCAGGCGCAGGTTTTCCATATTGGCGCCGCGCCAGGCGTAGATGCTCTGGTCGTCGTCGCCCACGGCGGTAAACAGGCCGCGCACGCCGGCCAGCAGCTTCACCAGCAGGTACTGGCAGGTGTTGGTGTCCTGGTATTCGTCGATCAGCAGGTAGCGCAGGCGGCCTTGCCATTTGATCAGCACCTCGGGGTGGGTCTGGAACAGCCCCACCGGCAGGCGGATCAGGTCGTCGAAGTCCATGGCCTGGTAGGCCATCAGCGTGGCCTGGTAGGCGCTGTAGGTGGTGGCGCAGATGCGGTCGAATTCGTTATCGGCCGCCGCCAGCGCGGCGTCGGCGTCCAGCAGCTCGTTTTTCCACAGCGAGATGCGGCTTTGTACCTTGCGCACCTCGTCCTTGTGCGTGCTTTTCAGAATGTCCGAGATGATCTTGGCGGCGTCGTAGCTGTCCAGGATGGAAAACTGTGTTTTGTAGCCCAGGTGCGGCGCTTCCTGGCGCAGGATGTGCATACCCAGCGAGTGGAACGTGGACACGGTAATGCCCTTCAGCTCGCGGCTTTCCATCAGCTTGCCCACGCGCTCCAGCATTTCGCGCGCCGCCTTGTTGGTAAAGGTAATGGCGGCGATATGCTTGGCCTGGTAGCCGCATTCGCGGATCAGGTGGCAGATCTTCTGGGTAATGACGCGGGTTTTGCCCGAGCCGGCACCCGCCAGCACCAGCAGGGGGCCGTCTACGTATTTGATGGCGTCGCGTTGGGGCGGGTTCAGTTGCAGCAGGGACATGGGGCGTCGTCAATCTTTCATGGACAGCGCGCATTGTAGCGCATGGCCGCCCCTGCGCAGCGGCGACGGCAAGCGGCGCATCCATTATCATCTGGCTGGCGGCATGCGCTATGGCCAACCCGGCCGCGATCTGTACAGGAAAAACACATGGCCACCTACGCGATTGGCGATTTGCAGGGCTGCTTTACGCCCTTTATGGCGCTGCTGCGCCAGATAGATTTCAACCCCGGCCGTGACACGCTGTGGCTCACCGGCGACCTGGTGAACCGGGGCCCCGAGTCGCTGCAGGTACTGCGCTGGGTCTTCGACAAGCAAGACTGCGTGCAAACGGTGCTGGGCAACCACGACCTGCACCTGCTGGCGGTGTCTGAAGGCTACGGCAAGGTGCACGCCGACGACACCATCCAGCCCATTCTGGACGCCGCCGAAAGCAAAGTGCTGCTGGACTGGCTGCGCTGCCAGCCATTGATGATCTATGAGCAGGGCTACGCCATGGTGCACGCCGGCCTGCTGCCGGAGTGGAGCATCAAAAAGGCGCTGCGCCTGGCCGAGGAGGTGGAGGACGAGCTGTCCGGCAAGCACCACCGCCAGTTCCTGGGCAAGCTGTACGGCAACAAGCCGCTGCGCTGGCAGGACGACCTGAAAGGCATGGACCGCCTGCGGCTGATTGTGAACGCCATGACGCGCATGCGCTTCATCACCCAGGATGGCGAGCTGGACTTGTCGTACAAGGGCGAGCTGGATGGCGCGCCACCGCACCTGCTGCCGTGGTTCGAGGCGGCTACGCGCCGTAGTGTGGATACGCCGATTATCTGCGGCCACTGGTCGGCGCTGGGCCTGCACCTGGAAGACGACGTGCTGGCTATCGACAGCGGCTGCCTGTGGGGCGGCAGCCTCACCGCGGTGCGGCTGGAAGACCGCGCGGTGTTTTCGCTGCCGTGCCAGGCCTACCGCGAGATCAGCCGCTAAGGTTGGCCGCAGGTCGGCTGCGGCCAACCTTTGGCGCAGCACAAGACGCAAAAAAGCCCCGGTGTCTGCGCCGGGGCTTTTTGCTGACAGTACGCTGCGCTTAGCTCAGCTCTTTGGACACTTCGCGTGCCAGGTGCGGGGCGTCTACCGGGGCGCCGTGGTTGATTGGCGTCGGGTTGGCCAGCTCGCGGGCCATCTGTTCGGTGTCCAGCGAGTTTTCCCACTTCGCTACCACCACGGTGGCGACGGCGTTACCGATCAGGTTGGTGATGGCGCGGGCTTCGGACATGAAGCGGTCGATACCCAGAATCAGCGCCAGGCCAGCTACCGGAATCTCCGGTACCACGGCCAGGGTGGCGGCCAGGGTGATAAAGCCGGAACCGGTCACGCCAGCGGCACCTTTGGAGGTGAGCAGCAGCACGCCCAGAATGGTCAGCTCTTGGGTCAGCGTCAGGTCGATATTGCAGGCCTGGGCGATAAAGATGGCGGCCATGGTCAGGTAGATCGAGGTGCCGTCCAGGTTAAACGAGTAACCGGTCGGTACCACCAGGCCCACGACCGGCTTGGCGCAGCCCAGTTGTTCCAGTTTTACCATCAGGCGCGGCAGGGCCGATTCGGACGACGACGTACCCAGTACGATCATCAGCTCTTCTTTGATGTACTTGATCAGCTTCCACACGCTAAAGCCGTAGAAGCGGGCGATGCTGCCCAGTACCAGGCCCACGAACAGCACGCAGGTCAGGTAGAAAGTACCCATCAGCGAGGCCAGCTGCACCAGGCTGCTGACACCGTATTTGCCGATGGTGAATGCCATGGCACCAAAGGCACCGATCGGGGCCAGCTTCATGATGAAGCCGATCATGGCAAACAGCACGTGCGACACTTTTTCAAAGAAGCCCAGCACCGGTTTGCCTTGCTCGCCCATCATCGACAGGCCGGCACCAAACAGTACCGAGAACAGCAGCACCTGCAGGATTTCGCCCTCGGCAAAGGCGCCGACGGCACTTTGCGGGATGATGTGCAGGATAAAGTCTACCGTGCTCTGGCCGGCGGCTTTTTCGGTGTATTTGGCGATAGCGCCGGTATCCAGCGTGGTCGGGTCCACGTTCATGCCGCTACCGGGTTGTACGAAGTTCACCACCAGCAGGCCGATGGCCAGCGCCAGGGTGGTCACTACTTCAAAGTACAGCAAGGCTTTGCCGCCCACGCGGCCAACCTTTTTCATGTCTTCCATGCCGGCAATGCCGACCACGATGGTGCAGAAGATGATCGGGGCGATCATCATTTTCACCAGTTTGATGAAGCCATCGCCCAGCGGCTTCAGTTTGGCGCCCAGCTCGGGCATGAAATGGCCCAGCATCACGCCCAGAACAATGGCGACAATTACCTGGAAATACAGGGTTTTGTAAAACGGCTTACCCGACATATCGACCTCTCGTGTGTTATGGCGGCGCTGCAGGCAGCACCGGCTATCTCTCGGGTCGATCATGCACTGGCCAAGCGGCGGGCTGAATTGGGTATTTCCGCATTGCGGAAAACCCCAATAGCGCCGCCCGGCGGGGTGCCAGGTTTGCGCTGGCGGGAGAGGGATGACCCACCCTGTTTAGGGGGCGAACAGGGTGGGGCTTGTCAGCAGCCTGAGGCTTACTCTGGCAGGCCGAGTGCGCCGGCGATGCGCTGGCGGGAGGTTTCGGATAGCGCAAAGCGGGTTTGCTCTGCGGTCGTGCCCTGCGGGATGGCCTCGGCATAGTGCAGCTCGACCACCATGGCGCGGGTACGCAGAATCTGGCGCAGGCTTTGCCAGAAGGTGGTATCGCCAGCGTAGGCGGCGGCATCGCAAAACTGCCCGCCTGGCGTGGTAAAGCGTATGGCCACCGGCTGCACGGTGGCGCCGGCCAGGCGGGCTGCCTCGAACAGGGACGCCTTGAACGGCAACATGCCGCGCCCGTCCGAGGTGGTGGCTTCGGGAAACACCGCCATGCAGCCGCCGTCCTGCAGCGCTTGCGCCAGCTGCTGGTTGACGCGGCTGGCGTCGCGGCGGTTGGCGCGGTCGATAAACAGCGTACCGGCGTTTTTAACCAGAAAGCCGGCTACCGGCCAGTCGCGCAGCTCTTTTTTGGCGACAAAGCGCGAGACCGTCACGCTGTTCAGCGCAAAGATATCCAGCCACGACACATGGTTGGCCACCACCAGGGTGTGGGCCGGGTAGACGCCAGGCGGCGTGCCGCTGACTTTGACCTTGATGGCGAGGATGTGTAGCAGCTGGCGTGACCAGCGCTGGGTAATTACCGCACGGGCAGGTTGCGATAACCTGGGGTAACGGGTGCCCACGGCAACGACGCCGCGAAACACATGCAGGGCCAGGCGCGCCAGGCGGAGCGCGCGAACGGGTAGGGCGGTAGGGGCGTGCACGTATGGATCCGTGTCAGAGGGGTTGGCAATGCGGGCAGAAGCAGCTGCTGCGCTGCCCTTGGCGTAGCTCGCCAATCAGCGAGCCGCAATCATGACACGTCAGGCCGGCTCTGCCATAGACCTTGTAGCTTTGCTGAAAGTAGCCCGGCTTGCCCTTGGCATCCATGAAGTCGCGCAGGCTGCTGCCGCCAGCGTCGATGGCGCGCGCCAGCACCAGCTTGATCTGCGTGGCCAGGCGCTGGCATTCGTCGCGGCTCAGGCTGTTGGCCGCACGCGCCGGGTGCAGGCCGGCGTAGAACAGCGACTCGTTGGCGTAGATATTGCCCACGCCCACTACTACGTGGTTGTCCATGATCACCAGCTTGATGGCGCTGGCCTTGCGGCGGGTAGCCTCGTACAGTACCGCGCCGTCAAACGCATCCGATAACGGCTCCGGCCCCAGGCTGGCCAGCAGCGGGTGCGCCTCTGCCGGCCCCTGCTGCCACAGCATGGCGCCAAAGCGGCGCGGGTCGCGGTAGCGCAGAACTGTTTGCCCCAGCTCGATGTCTACATGATCGTGCTTTTCCGGCGCGGTGCCGGGTGGCACAAAACGCAGGCTGCCGGACATGCCCAGGTGCACGATCAGCGTGCCGTGGTCAAAGTCGATCAGCAGGTATTTGGCACGCCGGCTTACGCTGCGCACCGTGCGCCCGGCCAGCAGGGCGGGTAGCCCGGGCGGAATCGGCCAGCGTAGCCGTGGCTCGCGTATCACTACTGCGCGCAGCGTGGCGCCGGCTAGCTGCGGGCTGATGCCGCGACAGGTGGTTTCGACTTCTGGCAATTCGGGCATGAATGACTGTCCTTGCGCGCTGCATGAATAAACTGGATGGCGTGGTATTCTACCTGCCTGAATCGATGTCTGGGCCCAGCATGAACGCACTTCTGAGACTAGTAGCCGTACTCACGCCGCTGGCACTGGCTGCCTGCGCCTCGCACGCCCCCCTGCAAGTCGCGGCTAGTCAGCCCGCTGCCGTCGCACCTGCGGCGGAGCAGGACGAGGAACCCAAAACCCTGGCCGACGCCGACAACCCGGCCATCCCCAAGCTGCAGCTGCAGCCGGAATGGCTGTACGGCATCATGCTGGCCGAAATATCCGCCCAGCGCGGCGGGGCCGCCCAGGCGGCTGATACCTATCTGAGCCTGGCCCGCACCACGAAAGACCCGCGTCTGGCGCGCCGGGCCTCCGAATTTGCCCTGTTTGCCGGGCAGATCAATACCGCCAGCGCCGCGCTTAGCCTGTGGCTGGCGCTGGACCCGGCCGATGAAGTGGCCCGCGAGCAGTTCTTCATTACCCTGTTGCGTAGCGGCAAGCTGGCCGAAAGCCGTGGCCTGCTGGAAAGCATGCTGGCACAGCAGCCCAAGCGCGCTGGCGCCATCTTTGTACAGCTGGCCAGGTTGGCCGCACGCCAGACCGACAAAGCCGGTACCGAACAACTGGTCAACGAGTTGGCCGCACGTTACCCCGACCTGCCCGAAGCGCGCTTTGCCCACCTGGCGGTCGCCGCCGAGGCCGGCAAGCAGGACGCGGTAGAGGCCGAGCTGGCGCGCCTGGCACAGATCGCCCCGCAGTGGGACCTGCCGGTGATGTGGCAGCTGGAGCGCCTGCGCCGCCAGAGCCCGGCCGCCGCCATTGATTTTCTCAAAGCCGAGCTGGCCCGCCGCCCGCAAGCCAGCGTCGAGCTGTGCATGAACTACATTCGCCTGCTGGCTGGTGAAAAGCGTTACGCCGAAGCCGAGACCTACGCCCAGACCCTGCTGCCACGCTACGGCCAGCACCCCGGCGTGTTGCATCTGGCCGGTTTGCTGGCCTTCCAGAACGGCAAGCTGGAACAGGCGCGACACTATCTGGAAGCCGCGCTGACCGCCGGCTTTAACGACCCGAACGAGCTGCGCTACGTGCTGGGCCAGCTGGCGGAAGAGCGCAAACAGCCCGCACAGGCACAAAGCTGGTACGCGCAGGTAACGTCTGGTGACAACCTGCTGCCGGCCCGCGTGCGCCTGGCGCAGCTGCAATCGGAAGCCGGGCAGTGGCAGCAGGCTATCGATAGCCTGGCCCCGCTGGCCGCCGACCCGCAAAACACGGTGCGCATCAGTCTGGCCCAGGCACGGATAGCCAAAGACGCCAAACAGCCGGCACAAGCCGTGACGCTGCTGGATGCTGCTTTGAAGCTATTGCCCGGCCAGGCCGACGTGCTGTACGAGCGCGCACTGCTGCTGGAGTCGCTGGGCAGGGTGGCGGATGCCGAGCAAGACCTGCGCACCATCCTGAAGGCTCGCCCGGACGACGCACAGGCACTGAACGCCCTGGGCTATATCTTGGCCAATCAGGGTCGCCAGCTCAAAGAGGCGCAGGGATATATCGAACAAGCGCTGAAAGCCGAGCCGGATAACGCCATGGTGCTTGATAGCCTGGGCTGGGTACTGTTCCGCCAAGGCCATGCCCAGCAAGCGCTGAAGCCGCTGCAGGATTCCTACGCCCGCCTGCCGGATGCCGAAGTGGCCGCCCACCTGGGCGAAGTGCTGTGGAGCCTGGGGCGCAAGGACGAAGCCCGTGCCATCTGGGAAAAAGCCCGCCAGAGCAGCCCTGACCACCCGATTCTTACCGACACCCTGAACAGATTGAAACCATGAAGTATCAGTACGGCTGGCTCGTAGCCGGCCTTCTTTTGCTGGCCGGCTGCGCCAGCACCCCCGAAGTCAACAGCAGCATGCAAGCCCCTGCGGCCAACCTGCGGGATGAACCCTTCGAGACCAGTGGCCGCTTGGCGGTGAACTACCAGGGCAAGGGCGAAGTAGCCAGCTTCGACTGGCAGCACGCCCCCGGCGGCGACCAGCTGGATGTGAAAACCCCCATCGGCACCACGGTCGCCAGCCTCACGCGCACTGCGCAGGGGGTAACGCTGAAAGCCAATGGCCGCGAACAGTACGCTGCCGACGTGGAAACCCTCACCGAAGCCACCCTGGGTTGGCCGCTGCCGCTATCCAACCTGGCTTGGTGGGTGCGCGGTCATGCCGCCCCGGGCTGGCCTGCCAGCTATGCCGACGATGGCCGCCTGCAGCAGCAGGGCTGGCTGATCCGTAACACCCGCGACGCCGACACCCAGCTGCCCCGCAGGCTGGAGCTGGAACGCGAAGGCATGAGCATTCGCCTGGTTTTTTCCCGCTGGCAATGGCAGCCAGCACCGCAACCCTGAGTCATCATGCAAGCCCAGACCTTTCATACCTTTCCCGCACCGGCCAAGCTCAACCTGACGCTGCTGATTACCGGCAAGCGTAGCGACGGCTACCATCTGCTGGATACCGATTTCCGTTTTATCGATCTGTGCGACACCATCGACATTGCCGTGCGTGACGATGGCGTGATCGAGCTGCTGAACCCCATGCCCGACGTGCCGGCCGACAGCGATCTCACCGTACGTGCCGCCCGCTTGCTACAGCAGGCGAGCGGCAGCACGCTGGGGGCCACGCTGCGTGTCCACAAGCGCATCCCGATGGGTGGTGGCCTGGGTGGGGGCTCGTCCGACGCGGCCACGGTGCTGCTGGCGCTGAACCGCCTGTGGGGCTGCGGCCTGAGCCGCGAAGCATTGATGCAGCTGGGTGTACAGCTGGGGGCTGACGTGCCGGTATTCATTTTTGGCAAGAACGCCCGCGCCACCGGTATAGGCGAGCAGCTTACCGAGCTGGCGCTGCCGGATGCCTGGTATGTGGTATGCAAACCACCGGTTCACGTGGCGACCGGGCCGGTATTCCAAGAATTTTCACAAAGGTTGTTGACAGGCAAAGCTTCGTTCTCCATAATGCGAAGCCTGTCTGGCGCGACGCAAAAACAAAACGATTTGCAGCCAGTCGTAGCAGAAATATATCCAGCGGTAAAACAGGTTTTGAATCGTTTAAGTGAATACGGTTCGCCGCTGATGACAGGTTCAGGAGCGTGTGTGTTTCTGGAGCTGGCAAATGAAGATCAAGCAAATAAAGTATTCCACTCTTTGTCTGGTGAAATGACTGTGTATGTTGCCAAGGGGTTAAAGGCGCATCCGGTTTCAGACGGGGAATAGCAAGGATACTGGGGAGTCGCCAAGTTGGTTAAGGCACCGGATTTTGATTCCGGCATGCGAAGGTTCGAATCCTTCCTCCTCAGCCAAGCTTCCAGAGTGAAGTGAGAAAAAGAGCGTGTAAGTATTTCTTACACGCTTTTTCTTTATCTACCGATCCTAAGGCATTCCAGTTATGGCGGCATACGACAGTTTGATGGTCTTCACCGGGACAGCGAACCCGGAACTTGCACAAAACGTGGTGAAACACCTCGATATTTCCCTCGGCCGTGCCGATGTGGGCAAGTTCAGTGATGGTGAAGTGGCAGTAGAGTTGCTGGAAAACGTGCGCGGTCGCGACGTGTTCATCCTGCAGCCTACCTGTGCCCCAACCAACGATAACCTGATGGAAATCCTGACCATGGCCGACGCGCTCAAACGCGCCTCTGCCGGCCGGATTACTGCGGCGATTCCGTACTTCGGTTACGCCCGTCAGGACCGTCGCCCCCGTTCCGCCCGTGTACCGATTACCGCCAAGCTGGTGGCCAACATGCTGACCAGTGCCGGTGTAGACCGTGTACTGACCGTCGACCTGCACGCCGACCAGATCCAGGGCTTTTTCGACATGCCGGTGGACAACGTTTACGCCACCCCGGTACTGCTGAAAGACATCCGCAGCCAGCGTTTTGACGACCTGATCGTGGTGAGCCCGGACGTAGGCGGCGTAGTGCGCGCCCGTGCCGTCGCCAAGGCGCTGAATACCGACCTGGCCATCATCGACAAGCGTCGCCCGAAGGCGAACGTGGCCGAGGTGATGAACATCATCGGTGAAGTACAAGGCCGCACCTGCCTGATCGTGGATGACATGATCGACACCGCCAATACCCTGTGCAAGGCAGCCTCCGCCCTGAAAGAGCGTGGCGCCCAGCGTGTACTGGCTTACGCTTCCCACGCCGTGTTCTCCGGGCAGGCTGTGGATCGCATCAATAATTCGGACATCGACGAAGTTGTCATCACCGATACCATTCCGCTGTCGGCCCAGGCCAAACAGTGCAGCCGCATCCGCGTGGTATCCATTGGTGGCCTGATCGCAGAAACCCTGCGTCGCATCAACAACGAAGAATCGGTGTCCTACCTCTTCAATGAGGATCTGGTTTCGTCGGGCGCCTGCCTGCCGTAAACGTTCAGCCCGCTGGTCGCGGTGGGCTGGAGACTTAAATGAAGCTGAAAAGCTAACTGGAGTATTTCACATGGCAATCGAAGTTATCGCTACCAAGCGCGTACAAGAAGGTACTGGTGCGAGCCGCCGCCTGCGTATCGCTGGTCAGACCCCGGCTGTGGTATACGGCGCTGGTAAAGACGCTGTATCCATCACCCTGGATCACAACACTATGTACTACGCACTGAAAAACGAAGCGTTCCACAACGAAGTACTGGAACTGGTTATCGATGGTCAGAAAGAGCAAGTAAAAATCGCTGCTTTCCAGATGCACCCGTTCAAGCAACTGGTTCTGCACATCGACTTCGCTCGCGTGTAATAGATTAAGCCGTGCCGCCTGGCGGTAACGGTACTGGGCTCGTTGCGGCTAAACCTGCAGCGGGCCTTTTTCATGGAATACAGGAAATGACAGCCATCCGTCTGGTGGTCGGCCTGGGCAACCCCGGCGCCGAATACGAAAAAACCCGTCACAACGCCGGCTTCTGGCTGGTGGACGAGCTGGCCTGGCAGCACAAGGCCAGCTTGCGTGCCGAAGGCAAATACTTTGGCGAGGTAGCCCGCGCGGTACTGCCCGGCGGCGACCTGTGGCTGCTCAAACCCATGACCTACATGAATCTGTCCGGCCAGGCCGTGGGCGCGCTGGCACGCTTTTACAAGATTGCCCCGGAAGAAATCCTGGTGGTGCACGACGAGCTGGACCTGCCGCCCGGCGCGGCACGCTTCAAGCAGGGCGGGGGACATGGCGGCCACAATGGCCTGAAAGACATCATTGCCAAGATCGGCTCGCCCAACTTCTGGCGCCTGCGTATCGGCATTGGCCACCCGGGCGACCGTAACGAAGTAGCCAACTTCGTGCTGAAAAAAGCCCGCGCGGAAGAACAGCAAGCCATCGACGATGCCATCGCCAAAGCCATGCAGGTCATGCCGCAAGCCATCGCCGGCGACATGCCCGCGGCCATGAAAACGCTACACACCGCCGCCAAGTAAAGCGCGGCCAAGGTTGGCCGCAAGCGGCCGAAAACAAAGAACACGGCACCGGGTGATACAATCACGCGGTGTATGCCTGCCCCGGTGGCAGGCCGGATATTTCGAGGAATCACCATGAGTCTGAAATGCGGTATTGTCGGCCTGCCCAACGTAGGCAAATCCACCCTGTTTAACGCGCTGACCAAAGCCGGTATCGAAGCGGCCAACTACCCGTTCTGCACCATCGAGCCGAACGTGGGTATCGTGGAAGTGCCGGACCCGCGCCTGCAGCAGCTGGCCGCCATCATCAACCCGCAGAAAATCCAGCCTGCCATCGTCGAGTTTGTCGACATCGCCGGCCTGGTAGCGGGCGCCTCCAAAGGCGAAGGCCTGGGTAACAAGTTCCTGGCCAATATCCGCGAAACCGACGCCATCGTGAACGTGGTGCGTTGCTTTGACGACGACAATATCGTGCACGTGGCCGGTAAAGTCGACCCGATTTCCGATATCGAAACCATCGGCACCGAACTGGCGCTGGCCGACCTGGCCTCGGTAGAAAAAGCCATCGCCCGTGACGGCAAGAAAGCCAAATCCGGCGATAAAGACGCGCAGAAGCTGGTGGCCGTACTGGAAAAAGTGCTGCCGCACCTGAACGAAGGCAAGCCGCTGCGCAGCTTCAAGCTGGACGACGAAGACAAAGCGCTGCTGAAGCCGCTGTGCCTGCTCACCATCAAGCCGGCCATGTACGTGGCCAACGTGGCTGAAGACGGCTTCCAGAACAACCCGCATCTGGACAAGCTCACCGCCCTGGCCGCCGCCGAAGGCGCCCCGGTGGTGGCACTGTGCGCCGCTATCGAGAGCGAAATTGCCGACCTGGACGACGCCGATAAAGCCGAATTCCTGGCTGAAATGGGTCTGGAAGAGCCAGGCCTGGACCGCCTGATCCGCACCGGCTACACCCTGCTGGGCTTGCAAACCTACTTCACCGCTGGCGTGAAAGAAGTCCGCGCCTGGACCATCCGTGTTGGCGATACCGCGCCGCAAGCTGCCGGCGTGATCCACACCGACTTCGAGCGTGGCTTCATCCGTGCACAAACCATCGCTTTCAACGACTTCATCACCCTGGGTGGCGAAGCCAAGGCCAAAGAAGCCGGCAAGATGCGTGCAGAAGGCAAAGAGTACGTGGTGCAAGACGGTGACGTGCTGAACTTCCTGTTCAACGTGTAAGCGTTTTACGTGTCATCAAAACCGGCCGCTTGGCCGGTTTTTTCATTTGCTTATCGGTAATTGTTCCAAGCGAATGCTGGAGTCAAAAAGTCGGGTTTGTTATAGTTCGTTTCATTGTATTGATTGTTAAATCAATAGCCATAAGGAATAAAATCATGAAAAAGACCCTGCTCGCTCTCTCCCTGATCGGCTTTGCGGCCAACGTTTACGCCGCAGACCTGCTGGATACCGTACAGCAGCGTGGCACGCTGAAAATCGCACTGGAAGGCACCTACCCGCCATTCAACTTCAAGGATAAAGACCAGAAGCTGACCGGCTTTGAAGTGGAGCTGGGCAATGCGCTGGCGCAAAAGCTGAAGCTGAAGCCAGAGTTCACCACCGGCGAATGGAGCGGCCTGCTGGCCGGCCTGCAGGGCGGTAAGTTCGATGTGGTGCTGAACCAGGTGTCGATTACCGACAAGCGCAAGGAAGTGTTCGACTTCTCGCAGCCGTACACCATTTCCAGCGCGCAGCTGATCGTGCGCAAGGACGAAAAGCGCAGCTTCAAGAGCCTGGCCGACCTGGCCGGCAAGAAAATGGGCGTGACCCAGGGCAGCAACTACGCCGACATGGTGAAAGCTCAGGGTGGTATCGAGTCCAAGTTCTACCCGTCTGCCGCGGAAATTTTCCAGGATCTGGCGCTGGGTCGTGTGGATGCGGCCGTGAACGACAGCCTGCTGATTCCGTTCGCGCTGAAAGAAGCCAAGCTGCCACTGAAAGCCGGCGCGCCGGTAGGTGGCACCACGCAGATGGGTATCCCGTTTGCCAAGGGTAACCCCAAGTTCAAGGCTGCCATCGATAATGCCCTGAACGCGCTGCACAAAGACGGCTCGTTCAAGAAAATTTCGGTGAAGTGGTTCGGTATTGATGTATCGAAAGCACCAGCTGCGCGATAATCCTGCAGCTTGACTATCACGCCCCTGCCGTGTGCGGGGGCGTTTGTGTTTTGGAGAGCGTGAATGGAATGGTTGAGTCTGGCGCAAGAGGCGCTACCCGTGCTGCTCAAGGGGGCCGGGCTAACGGTGTTCTTTGCCCTGAGCGCCATGGTGCTGGGCCTGGTATTGGGCTTTGTGGTGGCCATGGTACGCCTGGCGCATGTGCCGCTGCTGGCACCGCTGGTGGCGTTTTACGTGAGCGCCATGCGCGGCACGCCGCTGCTGGTGCAGATTTTTGTCATTTATTACGGTTTGCCGTCGGTGGGCATTGAGTTCGAGCCAGTTACCGCTGGCGTACTGGCCTTGACACTGAACGTGGCGGCCTACCTGTCGGAAAGCCTGCGCGGCGCCATTGCCGGTGTGGATAAGGGGCAGTGGGACGCGGCGCAGTCGCTGGGCCTGAACTGGTGGCAGAGCATGCGGCACATCATTGCACCGCAGGGCATCCGCCTGGCGGTGCCCAGCCTGGCCAACAGCCTCATTTCGCTGATCAAGGATACCTCGCTGGTGTCGGTGATTACCGTGTCCGAGCTGATGATGGCTACCAAAGACATGATCGCGCAGACCTTCCAGCCGCTGCCGCTATACCTGATGGCCGCGGCGATCTACTGGGTATTGAGCGCCTTGTTCGAACGCGTACAAAAGCGCGTGGAGCAGCATTACGCCAAAGCCTACCAACGTTAAGCCTGTACGCAGCCTGCGCGCACTCTGCTGGCAGGCTGGCAGACACATACCGGCCAGGGTTGGCCGCGAGGGGAACAGACCATGAAATTTGCTACCAAGGCCATACACGCCGGGTTTGACTGCCACCAGCATAACCGTGCGCTGATGCCGCCCGTTTACCAGACCTCGGCCTTTGCCCACGATGCGGTCGGCGAGCAGCTGGATTTTGCCTACGCCCGTACCGGTACGCCTACCCGCGCGGTCCTGGAGGCCAACCTGGCGGCGCTGGAGGAGGCCAAGCACGGCCTGGCCTTCGCCAGCGGCATGGCCGCGGTGGACGCCGTGCTGCGCGCCACGCTGCAGCCGGGGGACGAGGTGATTGCGGTAGCCGATTTGTACGGCGGCGCCTACCGCATTCTCGATAAAGTGATGCAGCCGCTGGGCATCAAGGTGACTTTTGCCGACCTGAGCGATGCGGCCAACCTGCAGGCGGCGATCAGCCCGCAAACCCGCCTGGTGTGGCTGGAAACCCCCACCAACCCGCTGCTGAACCTGGTGGATGTGGCTGCGCTGTCGGCCATTGCCCACGCGCACGGTGCCGTGGTGGCGGTGGACAATACCTTTGCCACGCCCTACCTGCAAAACCCGCTGCTGCAAGGTGCCGACATTGTGGTGCACTCGGCCACCAAGTATCTGGGCGGCCATTCGGATGTGCTGCTGGGTCTGGTGGCGGTGAACGACGAGGCGCTGTTCAAGGCTATCAAATTCATCCAGAACGCTGCCGGTGCCGTGCCCGGCCCGCAAGACTGCTTCTTGACCCTGCGCGGTATCAAGACGCTGGCACTGCGCATGGCGCGCCATTGCGATAACGCCGAGCGCGTGGCGGCCTATTTGCAACAGCACCCGGCCATCGAGAAAGTGTTTTTCCCCGGCCTGGCCGATCACCCCGGCCATGCGTTGGCCAAGCGGCAGATGCGCCGCTTTGGCGGCATCGTCACCGTTTATCTGAAAGAGGACAGCCGCGAGGCCGCTAGCCGCGTGGCCAGCCGCTTGCAGCTATTCATGCTGGCCGAGTCGCTGGGCGGCGTCGAATCGCTGGTGAACCACAGTTACACCATGTCGCATGGTGGCATGCCGCCGGAGCAAAAAGCGGCACTGGGTATCCGCGAGGGGCAGCTGCGCTTGTCTATCGGTATCGAGGATATCGACGACATCCTGGCCGACCTGGCGCAGGCACTGGCGTAAGTAATAACTAATTGGCACAAATGCCGCATTGATTCAATAATGAATAAATATTGAACAAGGCGGCAAGGCCATGAGGCGTGTCTGGCAAGGTCTGGTATTGGGGGCATGTTGGTTGATGCAGGTGGCGTTTGCTGCCAGCTTGCCTGCCATGGTGGTGGTCACCGAGGACGCCAGGCCGCTGCATTATCTCTGGCAAGGCCAGCTACAAGGTGAGGCGCCACCGTTTATTCACCTGCTGCTGCAAGGGGCCAGCCTGCGCTACAGCCAGCAGGTGTATCCCTGGGCTCGTGCCTACATGATGGCCAGCAGCCTGCCCAATGTCCTGATCTATTCCATGGCGCGTACACCAGAGCGCGAGGCGCAGTTCCAGTGGGTAGGTAAACTGCTTACCGTGCAGTACGCCATGTATGCGCTGCAGACACGCCAGGATATTCATGCTCGTACGGTCGATGAGCTGCGCCATTATCGGCTGGGGGTAACGGCCAACGATGTGCGCGCCAACTGGCTACGCGAGCATGGTATTCCGGAGGCTACGCCGGAGAGCCGTACCGGTATGGATGTGGCGCATAACGGGCTGAGCAATATGCGCAAGCTGATGCAGGGCAGGGTGGATATGGTGCCGACCTCGGCGGTGGGGCTACGCTCGTTTTGCCTGACTGAAAATGTAGACTGTAGCCGTTTTCGCCGTGTCATGGTCCTGCCTTTCAGTGTGGATTTGTATGTAGCCGCTAGCCTGAAAACAACCCCGCCGGTGATGCAGGCCTTGCGTCAGAGCTACGAACGCTTGGTGCGCAATGGCAGCTATCAGCGGCTCATGTCGCCGTATATCGATAGTGCCAACCTGGCTCTACGGCATTAGAGAAGCGTGTTCATGCATAAATATAGGCTGCGCCTGTTGGCGATGGGGTGTGTCGTGGGTCTGTGCTGCATGGTACTGCCGGCCCGTGCCGTCAGTTTTCGCGTGGTGACCGAAGATGCGCCGCCTTTTACTTATCGGGTGGACGGCGAGCTGGCCGGGCCGGCTTTACCCTTTATCGATAAGCTCATGCAGGCTGCGGCGCTGCCCTATACCCATCATGTCTACCCCTGGGCACGCAGCATGGCGCTCGCCCAGCATGCGCCGAATGTGCTGATTTACGCCTTGGCACGCACACCGGAGCGCGAGGCCAGTTTTCACTGGATCGGTGAACTGGTGGATATGCACATTTACCTTTATGGCATGGTTGGCCGCAAGCACCTGCAGGTGGAGTCGCTGGCGCAAGCCAGACAGCTACGCATTGGTGTCATCAATAAAGATGTGCGGCTGGATTGGTTCAAGGCCAATGGTTTTAGCGAGCTGACGCCCAGCTCGGCAGGCGGGCTGGATCTGTCCGAGAATAACAATGTGAACATGCTCAAACTGCGGCGTGGCATGGTGGATGCCGTACCGGTCAGCCGTCTTGCCCTGCAAACCTATTGCCGCCAGCAAAAACTGGACTGCGGCCAGTTTCGGCAGCTGTATCCGCTGCCGATGACGATGTCGCTGTACCTTGCCGCCAGTAAAAAGACCCCCCACGAGTACGTCAATACCCTGCGTTACCACTACCGCAAGCTGGTACAGGATGGTAGCCACCATCAGGCCTTTGCGCGGCTGGCGGCAGACTAAACGGCGGCAGGGGCGGTGTCAGTCTGTGCCTGGCGTGTCGTGCCCCAGATAGTTTTGCACAATCTGCTCGACCTCCCCCTGTGCATTCAGCCGGCTAAAGGCTTGCTGTAGCGCCTGTAGCGCCACCTTGGGGTAGTCCCGGTGGCAGGCCAGCCAGGAGTCCGCCTCGCCCAGTGTGGCCACCGCCTTCAGGGGGAAACCCACCAGGCGCGCTTCGTAGCGCGCCACCACATCGTGTACTGCCCAGTAGTCAGCCTGGCCCAGCTGCAACAAGCGCAGGCCATCATTCACCACATTGGTCGTGCTATACGGCAGCCGTAGTTGCTGCAGGCGGATTTCTGCCGACGAGCCAGCCAGTACGGTGATGCGGGCATCGGCGGCGGCTTGCGGGCTGGCCAGGCGGGTATTGCCCGCCCAGCCGTACAGGCGTAGCTGCCCGGGAAGAATCAGCCCCACCCACTGGTACTGTTTTTCTCGCGCAGGCAGGCGGCTGAGCGGGAACACACAGGCGTTGCGATGCTGGCTGGCCATGAGCTGGGCGCGCCGCCACGGCAAGGTGCTGATTTCTACCTTCATGCCGGCTAGGCTGGCCGCGCGTTGCACGAGCTCGTCAGCTATGCCGGGTTTCTGCCCGGCACCATTCCCCATGTGCAGGGGCGGGTACTGCAGGCTGTAGGCTTGCAGCAAGGCTTGGGCTTGGACAGACGGGGTAAACAGCAGCAAGAGGGGCAGCAGGCGAATCAGCATCTACAGCAGGGCCGGTAAAAATAAAAAAGCGCGCAGGCCGGAGCCTGCACGCCCTGATTGTACGCCTGTCGGCTTAGCCTGCCTTGACGCAATCCACGCAGTACACTTTCTGGCCATCTACCAGCGTGGCTACCAGGCCGTGTACGTCGGTTTCAAAGCCGGGCAGCTGGCTATTGAAGGCCTGCACAAAGCGCAGGTAGTCGACAATGGTCTGGTTGAATACTTCGCCCGGAATCAGCAGCGGGATGCCCGGCGGGTACGGGGTGAGCAGTACGGCGGTGACACGGCCTTCCAGCGCTTCTACCGGCACGCGTTCGATCTCGCGGTGTGCCATCTTGGCAAACGCGTCGGCCGGGCGCATGGCCGGCTCCATGTCCGACAGGTAGATCTCGGTGGTGAGGCGGGCAATGTCGTGCTCGCGGTACAGGCTGTGAATCTTCAGACACAGGTCTTTCAGGCCCACGCGCTCGTACTGCGGGTACTTGGCGACAAATTCCGGCATCACGCGCCACAGCGGCTGGTTCTTGTCGAAGTCGTCCTTGAACTGCTGCAGCAGCGAAATCAGCGTGTTCCAGCGGCCTTTGGTAATGCCGATGGTAAACATGATGAAGAAGCTGTACAGGCCGGTTTTTTCCACGACCACGCCGTGTTCGGTCAGGTACTTGGTGACGATGGCGGCCGGGATGCCCAGCTCTTCAAAGCTGCCGTCCAGCGACAGGCCCGGGGTCAGCAGGGTCGCCTTGATCGGGTCCAGCATGTTGAAGCCGTCTTCGATGCCGGCAAAGCCGTGCCAGCTGTCTTCCGGTTTCAGCGTCCAGTCGATCGGGTCGCAGATGCCGTCATCAGACAGCGCATCCGGGCCCCATACGCTGAACCACCAGTCGTCGCCGTATTCTTCGTCTACCTTGCGCATGGCGCGGCGGAAGTCCAGGGCCTCGACCAGCGACTCTTCTACCAGCGCCTGGCCACCTGGCTGTTCCATCATGGCGGCCGCGACGTCGCAGCTGGCGATAATGGCGTACTGCGGGCTGGTGGAGGTGTGCATCAGGTAGGCTTCGTTGAAGCTCATGGTGTCCAGCTTGCGGTTCTCCGGGTCCTGCACCAGGATCTGCGAGGCTTGCGAAATGCCGGCCAGCAGCTTGTGGGTGGACTGGGTGGAGAAAATCATCGATTCCTTGCAGCGCGGGCGGCCTTCGCCGATGGCGTGGAAGTCACCGTAGAAATCGTGGAAGCTGGCGTGCGGCAGCCAGGCTTCGTCAAAGTGCAGGGTATCGACTTCGCCATCCAGGATGCCCTTGATCTCTTCCACGTTGTACAGAATGCCGTCGTAGGTGGACTGAGTAATGGTAAGGATGCGCGGCTTGGCGTTCGGGTTTTTCGCCAGAGCTTCGCGGGCGAAAGGGTTGGCCGCAATCTTGGCGCGGATGCTGTCCAGCGAGAATTCGCTTTTCGGAATCGGGCCGATGATGCCGTAGTGGTTGCGCGTGGGCATCAGGAACACCGGAATGGCCCCGGTCATCATGATGGCGTGCAGGTTGGATTTGTGGCAGTTGCGGTCTACCAGCACGATGTCGCCGGCGGCCACGGTGCTGTGCCACACGATCTTGTTACTGGTGGAGGTGCCGTTGGTGACGAAGAACAGGTGGTCACTGCTGAAAATACGCGCGGCGTTGCGCTCGGACGCGGCCACCGGGCCGGTGTGGTCCAGCAGCTGGCCCAGCTCGTCTACCGCGTTGCACACGTCGGCGCGCAGCATGTTTTCGCCAAAGAACTGGTGGAACATCTGGCCTACCGGGCTTTTCAGGAAGGCCACGCCGCCGGAGTGGCCAGGGCAGTGCCAGCTGTAAGAGCCATCGTAGGCGTAGTTCACCAGCGCACGGAAGAACGGCGGTGCCAGGCTGTCCAGGTAGGATTTGGCTTCGCGGATGATGTGGCGCGCCACGAACTCCGGCGTGTCTTCGTGCATGTGGATGAAGCCATGCAGCTCGCGCAGGATATCGTTCGGGATGTGGCGCGCGGTGCGGGTTTCGCCGTACAGGTACACCGGGATATCCGGGTTGCGGCGGCGGATTTCTGCGACAAAGCCGTACAGGCCGCCCAGCGCGGTTTCGGCCGAGTCGTCGGTGTGGAATTCCTCGTCATCGATGGACAGGATGAAGCCGGCGGCGCGGCTTTGCTGCTGTGCAAACGAGGTCAGGTCGCCATAGCTGGTGTAGCCAATGACGCCCATGCCCTCGGCTTCGATGGCGGCGGCCAGTTCACGAATACCGGAACCACTGGTGTTCTCGGAGCGGAAGTCCTCGTCGATGATGACGATGGGAAAGTGAAAACGCATACCTGAGTCCTTGTTACTGTTAACTCGGACACATCAGGCTGCCGTGAGGCCGCTTGGGCAGAGCGTGAACCACGCCGGGTGCGACAGTGTGGTTCGGTGCACCTGTAACGCCAATGCTGGCCTTCGCGGCGGGGCCGGAAGTGTCACTCGGTGCGCGTTGGGGCACAGTTCTGTACGTACGACGTGATGCCGCCGCCCTGGATGGCTGGCCTTGAGGCGCGATTGTTTATCCGCCATGCACTGCACGACGGAACAAAGGGGCGCTTTGCACCGCGGTCCGCACTGGGAGGCTCGCCTCCTTCACGTCTGCCGGCTTAGGGTGTTGTCGTCCGGGTGGCCTGGATGAGGTTGGCCGCAACGGAAAACACCTTCGAATAACCCAAGAAAGCGCGCATTGTAGCGGCATTGTGGGCGTTTATGTTGCACGGCAGTATTACAGGCAGAAAAAGTTTTTACATCAGTGCGCGAGGTGCGCTGTCAGGTGCATGATTTGATCAAAAGCCTTGCCGGAACAAGCGTTTGCTAGCCCCGGCTGTCGGTGTCTGGTGGGGGCGGGGGGGCCTGCGGGCGGCGCTTTTTCCACAGCTGTGGTGCAGCCCGCAGCAGAATGCTGCCGCTGGCCAGCAAGAGTAGTAGCGCCAGCGGCAGGGCGACCAGATAGGGGGCCCACAGCACGGCTGCGGCCAACATCACCAGCACCAGCGCGATGCTGGCAAACGCCCGAGCCTCGCTGTCTTCCACGCTGCGTGTGCCGCGTATGGCGCTATCCAGCGCGTCGCCCAGCCGCGCTGCCTGGCGGGCGGCGGCGGCGGCGCTGGCCACGGCATGCTGCCGTAGTGGCAGGCGAGGGCCTTGCTGGCGGGGTTTGGCCAGGGCTGGCCGTTTGTGCGTGCCGCTCAGGACGATCTCGGTGGCGTTGTCGATGTCTTGCAGAAAGCGTGTTTCCATCTGGGCGGCCAGGCTGTGGTCTTCTATGGCCACGTCCAGCTCGCGGTTGGCCAGCCAGCTGGAAATATTCAGGTTGGTGGAGCCAATGCGCGCCCAGCGGCCATCGGCCACGGCGGTTTTGGCGTGGATCATGGGCCCGTTCCATTCGAATACGCGTACACCCGCCTCCAGTAGCGGGCGGTACAGCGTGCGCGAGACGGTGGCGATCCAGCCGATATCGCTGCTGCGTGGCACCAGCAGGCGCACATCCACACCATCGTGGGCAGCGTTGCACAGCGCGCTCAGGTAGGCGCTGGTGCCTATGAAGTAGGCGTCGGTCAGCCACAGCCGCTCACGGGCGAAGCCGGCAATCAGCAGATCCAGGCGCATCAGCTTGGCGGTGGACGGCGTGGTGGCGATCAGCCGTGCGCTCACGTTACCGGCAGGCTCAAGGTTGGCCGCAAGGGTGGGCAAGGGCTCGCCGCAGGCCGCCCAGCTGTCAGCAAATGCCGCGATGGCGTCGCCCAGTAGCGGGCCGCGCAGACGCAGGCCGGTATCGCGCCAGCCCAGCCAGCGCGAGCTGGCACACAGGCCACCGATAAACGCGGTGTCGCCATCTACCACAATCAGCTTGCGATGATCGCGCCCCAGCAGGCTCAGGCCGCTGTGCCAGCCAGGCGCTTGCCAGCACCGCACCTGCGCGCCAGCTTCTAGCAGGGGGGTGAAGAAGCCGCGGTAGTGTTCGCGCCAGCACCCCAGCCAGTCGTACAGCACATACACCTGCACGCCTTGCGCCAGGCGCTCCAGCAGCAAGCCGCGCAGCTGCTGGCCGAATTCGTCGTCGGCAAACAGATACATCTCGATCAGGATGCTGTGCGTGGCGCTGGCCATACTGTCCCACCAGGCCTGGAAATTGGCCTCGGCATCAAACAGCACATCGATCTGGTTACCCGCCACCAACGGTGCACCAGCCGAGCGCGCCAGGGCTTGCTCGGCAAGCTGGCGGAACAGGGTGTCCTGTGTGGATGCGGTGTGATGCGATGCCATTTGTTTATTGTCTGACAGTATTAAAAATTCATTATTTTGTAGGGATCCGACGATCAGGCAGGCAAGTCGTTTTTTTGAATCTTGGTGTCTCTAAATTATAAAGTACCATGCGGGTAATCCCGCATTCTGTAGTGGCAAAATTACAATAAGTCTTTGTTTATTAAATGATAATGCGTCGCACAAAAAGCGGTTGCAGGGTCAGTATTCTTGACCTTAGAATCGAAACATTCGCATCACATTATAAGCAGGGACAAAAGATGGACAGACAGCGCTGGCTGGAGGGCACTTTATACAGCCCGGATTTCGAACAAGACAGCTGTGGTTTCGGCCTGATCGCCCAACTGGACGACAAGCCTTCGCACTGGCTGGTCAATACCGCCATATCTTCCTTGGCCAAACTGACCCACCGCGGCGCGGTAGCCGCCGATGGCAAGTCGGGTGATGGCTGTGGCTTGCTGTTCCGCAAGCCGGATGGCTTTCTGCGTGAAGTCGCCGCCGAAGCCGGTTTTGCCTTGAAGGCAGTGTACGCCGCGGGCTTGGTGTTTGCCCACCCGGATGCCACACAGGGCGAGCGTAGCCGCAACAGGCTGAAAGAATTCCTGGAAGCCCAGGGCCTGGAAGTAGCCGGCTTCCGCCAGGTGCCGATCGATATCGGTGCCTGTGGCGAGCAGGCCATGGCATCGTTGCCTAGCTTCTATCAGGTATTTGTAAACTGCCCCTTTGGCATGGACGAGCTGTCGTTCCAACGCCGCCTGTATATGGGTCGTCGCCAGGCTGAAAAAGCCAACAAGGCAGACGACCCTTATTTTTATCTGCCGACGCTGTCGCCGCACACCCTGTCTTACAAGGGCCTGGTGACGCCGGATAACCTGCACAAGTTCTATCTGGACTTGTCCGACCCGCGTTTCGAGTCCAGCCTGGCGGTATTCCACCAGCGCTTCTCCACCAATACCTGGCCGCAGTGGAAGCTGGCACAGCCGTTCCGCTTCCTGGCGCACAACGGCGAGATCAATACCGTACAGGGTAACCGTCACTGGGCCCGTGCCCGCGAGCGCATCATGACCTCGCCGCACATCGATATGGACGCCATCCGTCCTATCGTACAAACCGACGGTTCCGACTCCATGAGCCTGGACAACATGCTGGAAGGCCTGCTGATGGGCGGCATTCCGCTGTTCCGTGCGCTGCGCCTGCTGGTGCCGCCGGCATGGCAGAACGTGGACTCCACTGATAAAGACCTGCGTGCCTTCTACGAATTCAACTCCATGCACATGGAGCCGTGGGACGGCCCTGCCGGTATCGTACTGACCGATGGCCGCTACGCCGGCTGTATGCTGGACCGTAACGGCCTGCGCCCGGCACGCTGGGTGCTGACCAAAGACAATATCCTCACCATCGCTTCCGAAGTGGGCGTGTGGGATTACAAGCCGGAAGACGTGGTGAAAAAAGGCCGCGTGAAACCGGGCCAGCTGTTTGCCGCCGACCTGCAAACCGGCGAAATCCTGTACCCGGAAGACATCGACGCGCAGCTGAAATCGGCCAAACCGTACCGCCAGTGGATCAAGGACGCCGGTTCGCGCCTGGAGCTGTCCATCGAGGACGATGCTGGCCTGGAAGCGTGGCCGAAAGACCAGCTGCTGACCTACCAGAAGCTGTTCAACATCAGCTTTGAAGAACGCGACCAGATCCTGCGCGTACTGGCCGAAGACGGTCAGGAAGCCGTGGGCTCGATGGGCGATGACACCCCGATGGCAGTGCTCAGCCAGAAGGTACGCTCGCCGTTTGACTACCTGCGCCAGCAGTTTGCCCAGGTAACCAACCCGCCGATCGACCCGATCCGCGAAGCCATCGTGATGTCGCTGAACACCGTATTCGGCCCCGAGCGCAATATGTTCGAGGAAACCGCCGAGCACGCCAAACGCCTGGAAGTGCGCAGCCCGGTGCTGTCGCGCGAGAAGTTCATCCGCATCACCACGCGTACCGAGCCGTATCTGAAAGCCACCACCTTCGACCTGTGTTTCGACCCCGCTGAGCGCACACTGCAGCAGGCTATCGAGCGTCTGGCCGCGCACGTGGTGGAAGCTGTACAGGAAGGCACCGTCATTGTGGTGCTGTCCGACCGCACCATTGCGGCCAACCGTCTGCCGATTCCGGCGCTGTTTGCTGTCGGCGCCGTGCACCATGCGCTGATCGACGCCGGCCTGCGCTGCAAGTCCAACATCATTGCCGAAACCGGCACCGTGCGCGACCCGCACCAGATGGCCTGTCTGCTGGGCTACGGTGCGACCGCCGTTTACCCGTACCTGGCCTACCAGACTATCGTGGACCTGGTCGCCACCGGCGATGTAAGCCTGCGCGTGAACGAAGCGCTGCAGCACTATCGCAAGGGCATCAACAAGGGCCTGATGAAGGTGCTGTCGAAGATGGGTATTTCCACCATCGCCAGCTACCGTGGTGCCCAGCTGTTCGAAGGCATCGGCCTGCACGAAGACCTGGTGAAACTCTGCCTGAAGGGCACCGTATCGCGTATTTCCGGCGCCAGCTTCGAAGACTTCGAAGAAGACCAGAAGCTGCTGTCGCGCCTGGCGTTCAACCCGATGCGCCCGGTCACCCACGGTGGCCTGCTGAAATACGTGCACGGTGAGGAATACCACGCCTACAACCCGGACGTGGTGATGACGCTGCAAAAAGCGGTACAGAACACCGACTACGATGCCTACAAGCAATACGCCGATCTGGTGAACACCCGCCCTGTGGCCATGTTCCGCGACCTGATGCAGCTGAATTTCGACGGCGTGACACCGATTGCCATCGACGAAGTGGAGCCGGTGGAAAGCATCCTCAAGCGCTTTGACTCCGCCGGTATGTCGCTGGGTGCGCTGTCGCCAGAGGCGCACGAAGCCATGGCTACCGCCATGAACCGCCTGGGTGGCCGCTCGAACTCCGGCGAAGGTGGCGAAGACCCGGCGCGTTACGGCACCGAGAAGATGTCCAAGATCAAGCAGGTAGCGTCCGGCCGTTTCGGCGTGAC
Organism: Neisseriaceae bacterium; assembly: GCA_027489245.1. GTDB lineage: Bacteria > Pseudomonadota > Gammaproteobacteria > Burkholderiales > Chromobacteriaceae > Vogesella. The sequence goes on from JAIYAC010000007.1 coordinate 66,764, forward strand.
CCCGCACTATCTGGTGAACGCCGAAGTGCTGCAGATCAAGGTAGCGCAGGGCGCCAAGCCAGGCGAAGGCGGCCAGCTGCCAGGCGATAAAGTGTCCGGCCTGATTGCACGCCTGCGTCACGCCAAGGAAGGCGTCAGCCTGATTTCGCCGCCGCCGCACCACGACATTTACTCGATCGAAGATCTGGCCCAGCTGATTTTCGACCTGAAACAAGTGAACCCGACCGCGCTGGTGTCGGTAAAACTGGTGGCCGAGCCAGGTGTGGGCACCATTGCTGCCGGTGTGGCCAAGGCCTACGCCGACCTGATTACCATCTCCGGCTACGATGGCGGTACCGGTGCCAGCCCGCTGACCAGCGTGAAATACGCCGGTAGCCCGTGGGAGCTGGGCCTGACCGAGGCACAGCAAGTCCTGCGTGCCAACGGCCTGCGCGGCCGCGTACGGGTACAGACCGACGGCGGCCTGAAAACCGGCCTGGACGTGATCAAGGCGGCCATCATGGGCGCCGAGAGCTTCGGCTTCGGCACCGGCCCGATGGTAGCGCTGGGCTGCAAATTCCTGCGTATCTGTCACCTGAACAACTGCGCCACCGGCGTGGCCACGCAGGAAGTGAAGCTGCGTTCCAAGTACTTCATCGGCTTGCCGGAAATGGTGATGAACTACTTCCTGTTCATCGCGCAGGAAACCCGCGAGTGGATGGCCAAGCTGGGCGTACGCAATATGGAAGAGCTGATCGGCCGCATGGAGATGCTCACCCTGCTGGAAGGCAAGACCGGCAAGCAGCAGCGCCTGGACCTGTCGCCACTGCTGTCGCAAGGCACCGTACCAGACAGCGTGCCACGCTTCTGCGTGAGCGATTCCAACCCGTCCTTCGACAAGGGCGAGCTGGCCGAGCAGATCCTGCTGGACGCGCTGCCTGCCATCAACAACAAGCAGATGCTGCAGCTGAGCTACCCGATCGAGAACATTCACCGTTCCATCGGCGCCCGTCTGTCTGGCGAAATCGCCCGTGTACACGGTGCCGCCGGCCTGCCGTTTGGCTGCCTGAAAGTGAAGTTCACCGGCTCCGCCGGCCAGAGCTTTGGCGTGTGGAACGCACCGGGCCTGCACCTGGAGCTGGAGGGCGATGCCAACGATTACGTGGGGAAAGGCATGGCCGGTGGCCGTGTAACCATCTACCCGCCAAAAGGCGCAGCGTACCAGTCGGATGAGTCCATCATCATCGGTAACACCTGCCTGTACGGCGCCACGGGTGGCCAGCTGTTTGCGGCGGGTGTGGCAGGCGAGCGCTTTGCCGTGCGTAACTCCGGCGCCCTGGCGGTGATCGAAGGCGCAGGTGATCACTGCTGCGAATACATGACCGGCGGCAGTGTGATCGTGCTGGGCGAAACCGGCTACAACTTTGGCGCCGGCATGACCGGGGGCTTTGCCTTCGTGTACGACCGTGCCGAGAAGTTTGCCTACCGCTTCAACAACGAGCTGGTGGATATCAACCTGATCAACGGCGAAGCGATGGGCATGTACCGCGCCTATCTGCTGGAGAAGATCGCCAAGCACGTGGAGCTGACCGGCTCGGAAACCGGCCGCGCCATGCTGGAAAACTTCGACGATTACGTCGACTACTTCTGGCTGGTGAAGCCTAAAGCGGCCAAGCTGGAAAGCCTGCTGAAAGACTGACAGGGACGGGCGGGTTGGTCCGCCCCTTGATAGCAATAAAAGCACCTTGCGGCCAACGTTGGCCGCAAGGGCAAAGGACAAGTGATCATGGGTGACGTTTTCCAGTTCATGAAGCTCTCGCGCAACCCGGGCGACAAAGTAGAAGTCGCCGTGCGCAAGATCGAATTCAAAGAGATTTACACCCCGCTGCACGCGGTGGATGCGGGCGACCAGGCAGGCCGCTGCCTGTCCTGTGGCAACCCCTACTGCGAGTGGGAATGCCCGGTGCACAACTACATTCCCAACTGGCTGAAGCTGGTGAAGGAAGGCAAGCTGTTCGAGGCGGCCGAGATGTCGCACAAGACCAATAGCCTGCCGGAAATCTGCGGCCGCGTGTGTCCGCAAGACCGCCTGTGCGAAGGCGCGTGCACGCTGGAACAGGGCGGCTTTGGCGCCGTGACCATCGGCAGTGTAGAAAAATTCATTACCGATGAAGCCTACAAAGCCGGCTGGCGCCCGGATATGTCCAAAGTGGTCTGGACCGACAAAAAAGTGGCCATCATCGGCGCCGGCCCGGCTGGCCTGGCCTGTGCCGACGTGCTGGTACGCAACGGCGTACGCCCGGTAGTGATCGACCGCTACGAAGAAATCGGTGGCCTGCTGACTTTCGGCATCCCCGAGTTCAAGCTGGAAAAGAGCGTGGTGCAACGCCGCCGAGAGATCATGGAAGGCATGGGCGTAACCTTCCAGCTGAATACCGAGGTGGGCCGCGATGTCGAAATCGAAGCCCTGCTGGAGCAGTACGACGCCGTGTTCATGGGTATGGGTGCCTACAAGTACATGAAGGGCGGCTTTGAAGGTGAAAACCTGCCAGGTGTACTGGAAGCGCTGCCATTCCTGATCAATAACGTACGCCAGTGCCTGGATACCCTGCCAGCCGGTGATGCGCCGCTGTCCATGGCCGGCAAGCGCGTGGTGGTGCTGGGCGGTGGTGACACCGCCATGGACTGCAACCGCACCTCCATCCGCCAGGGCGCCAGCAAGGTGATCTGCGCCTACCGCCGTGACGAGGCCAATATGCCGGGCTCCAAGCGCGAAGTGGCCAATGCCAAGGAAGAGGGCGTCGAGTTCCTGTGGAACCGCCAGCCTATGGGCGTAGAGCAGGCAGCCGATGGCAGCTTGCGCCTGAAACTGGCCGAGACCCGCCTGGGTGCGCCGGACGCCAAAGGCCGTCGTAACGCCGAAATCGTGCCAGGCAGCGAAGAAGTAATCGAGTGCGATCACGTTATCGTTGCCTTTGGCTTCCAGGTAGAAGCCGCCAGCTGGTTCGAGCGCCAGGGCATCGCCAGCAATGCACAGGGCCGTACCGTGGCGCCGGCCAATGGCCACTTCAAGCACCAGACCAGCAACCCGAAAATCTTCGCCGGTGGCGACCAGGTGCGCGGTGCCGACCTGGTGGTACGTGCAGTATTCGAAGGCCGCCAGGCTGCCGAAGGCATGCTGTCCTACCTGCAAGTCTGGTAAGCCCTGCGTTTACTCGCGCTGTGTCATCCCACCCCTCTTGCCTGGCAAGAGGGGTTTTTGTTTGTCAGCACCATGCCAGCACCATGCCGCTGACAAAATCTTGCTATGCCCCCTCTTGAAAACCGGCTATGCCGTCCCTATGATTAGCACTCGTCAGGGCAGAGTGCTAATGCACCTGTCCTCTATCGCTGAATTGATAGGTAATCATCTTTCAACAGCCACTGCTATTAGGAGAGTCAAATGGCAATTCGTCCTCTGCACGATCGTGTTGTTATCAAGCGCCTCGAGGCTGAAGAAAAAACCGCCTCCGGCATCGTTCTGCCGGGCGCCGCAGCTGAAAAACCAGACATGGGTGAAGTGGTTGCCGTAGGCAACGGCAAGATCCTGGAAAACGGCGAACGCCGTGCGCTGGAGCTGAAAGTTGGCGACAAGGTTATCTTCGGCAAGTATTCCGGCCAAACCGTCAAGGTTGACGGTGATGAGCTCCTCGTTATGCGCGAGGAAGACGTGATGGGCATCGTTGAGTAATCCGGGCCGCATCCCTCTTATCAAACTGATTCTGGAGAATTTCAAGCATGGCAGCTAAAGACGTACGCTTCGGCGATTCCGCCCGCGCAAAAATGGTAGTTGGTGTCAACATTCTGGCTGACGCCGTTAAAGTGACCCTGGGCCCGAAAGGCCGCAACGTGGTACTGGATCGCTCCTTCGGCGCCCCGACCATCACCAAGGATGGCGTATCCGTGGCCAAAGAAATCGAACTGAAAGACAAGTTCGAAAACATGGGCGCCCAGATGGTGAAAGAAGTTGCTTCCAAGACTTCCGACGTTGCCGGTGACGGTACCACCACCGCTACCGTACTGGCCCAGGCTATCGTGCACGAAGGCATGAAGTTCGTGACTGCCGGCATGAACCCGATGGACCTGAAGCGCGGCATCGACAAAGCCGTTATCTCGCTGGTAGGCGAGATCGCCAAGATTGCCAAGCCTTGCGCCACCACCAAGGAAATCGCCCAGGTAGGCTCCATCTCCGCCAACTCCGATAGCGATATCGGCGAAATCATTGCTACCGCAATGGAAAAAGTCGGCAAAGAAGGCGTGATCACCGTTGAAGACGGCAAATCGCTGCAGAACGAACTGGACGTCGTAGAAGGCATGCAGTTCGACCGCGGCTACCTGTCCCCGTACTTCATCAACAACCAGGAAAAACAGATTGCCGCACTGGATAATCCGTTCATCCTGCTGTTCGACAAGAAAATCTCCAACATCCGCGACCTGCTGCCCGTACTGGAGCAAGTCGCCAAGTCCGGCCGCCCGCTGCTGATCATCGCTGAAGATGTAGAAGGCGAAGCACTGGCGACACTGGTAGTGAACACCATCCGTGGCATCCTGAAAGTGGTAGCTGTGAAAGCTCCGGGCTTTGGCGACCGCCGCAAGGCCATGCTGCAAGACATCGCTACCCTGACCGGCGGCACCGTGATTGCAGAAGAAGTGGGCCTGACCCTGGAAAAAGTGACCCTGGACATGCTGGGCCAAGCCAAGCGCGTTGAAGTGGGTAAAGAAAACTCCACCATCATCGATGGCGCAGGCGATGCCGCACTGATCCAGGCACGTGTTGCCGAGATCCGTCAGCAGATCGAAGCCGCGACTTCCGACTACGACCGTGAAAAACTGCAAGAGCGCGTAGCCAAACTGGCTGGCGGTGTAGCAGTCATCAAGGTTGGCGCTGCAACCGAAGTGGAAATGAAAGAGAAGAAAGCCCGCGTGGAAGACGCGCTGCACGCTACCCGTGCAGCAGTAGAAGAAGGCGTGGTACCTGGCGGTGGTGTAGCCCTGCTGCGTGCCCGCTCCACCCTGGCTGATCTGGAAACCGCCAACGCTGACCAAGCCGCTGGCGTGAAGATCGTCCTGAAAGCCATCGAAGCCCCGCTGCGCCAGATCGTGCAGAACGCCGGTGACGAGCCATCCGTAGTCGTAAACAAGGTGCTGGAAGGCAAAGGTAACTTCGGTTACAACGCGGCTACTGGCGAATACGGCGACATGCTGGAAATGGGCGTTCTGGACCCAGCCAAAGTAACCCGCTCCGCGCTGCAACACGCAGCTTCCGTTGCTGGCCTGATGCTGACCACTGACTGCATGGTAGCCGAGCTGCCGGAAGACAAGCCTGCCATGCCAGACATGAGCGGCATGGGCGGTATGGGTGGTATGGGCGGCATGATGTAAGCTGTCTCGCTCTGCGAAGCCAAAACCCCGCGCTACGGCGCGGGGTTTTTCATGCCTTAAAACAATGCGGCCAACCTGTTACCAGGTTGGCCGCATTGTTTTGCCCGCGCAGTCTGGCACAATGCCGGCTTTATCTTGTGGAGCGTCAACATGAAACGATCAGATTTGCTCAAGGCACTGGACAGCAAGCTGGAGCCATGGCGCTTCAAGGACTACGCCCCCAACGGCTTGCAAGTTGAGGGCGGTGAGGAGATCCGCCGTGTGGTAACCGGCGTTACCGCCTCGCAAGCGCTGATTGATGAGGCTATCCGCCTGCAGGCCGATGCCATCCTGGTACACCATGGTTATTTCTGGAAAAACGAGGCGGCCGCCATTACCGGTATCAAGCGCCAGCGTATCGCGGCGTTGCTGCACAGCAACATCAACCTGTTTGCCTACCACCTGCCGCTGGATGCGCACCCTGAGCTGGGCAATAACGCACAGTTGGGCCAGGTGCTGGGCTTGCAGCATGCGGCGCCGTCTCTGGCCGAACCATTGATCTGGACGGGCGAGCTGGCACAAAGCTGTACGGCCGATACGCTGCGCGAGCACGTTGGCCGCAGCCTGGGGCGGGACGCGCTATTGCTGGGGGACAAGACGCGCAGCGTGCAGCGCGTAGCCTGGTGCACCGGCGGGGCGCAGGGTTATTTCGAGCAGGCCATCGCTTTAGGGGTAGATGTGTTCATTACTGGCGAAGTGTCTGAGCAAAATCAGCATTTGGCCAATGAAACAGGCGTAAGCTTCATCGCGGCGGGCCATCATGCCACCGAACGCTACGGCGTGAAGGCGCTAGGCGAGTGGCTGGCGAGCGATTTTGCCCTGGATGTGCAATTTATCGATCTCTTTAACCCGGTTTGAAAACTAAGCCCCTGTTGTCAATGAGGCGATTTGTCGCATATGCGCTTCAAGTTCCCTCATGGAATCGGGTAGAATTGTAAAGTTTCAAGTTTATAGCTCGGTTTCCACGTTTGAGGATGACTGTAATGAGTGAACAACACGTTGATGCGGGGCGCCGTCGTTTTCTGACGGTGGCCACCAGCGCGGTTGGTGGTGTGGCGGCAGCCGGTGTGGCTGTCCCGTTTTTGATGAGCTTTGCACCTTCTGAGCGTGCCAAGGCTGCAGGTGCGCCAGTAGAAGTGGACATCAGCAAGCTGGAGCCGGGCCAGAAGATCAACGTCGAATGGCGTGGCAAGCCGGTATGGGTACTGTCCCGTACACCTGAGCAGCTGAAAAACCTGTCGACTATCGAAGGTGATCTGCTGGACCCGAAATCGGAAGCGCCGCAGCAACCGGCGTACTGCCAGAACGCGACCCGCTCCATCAAGCCGGAAGTGCTGGTAGCCGTGGGTATCTGTACGCACCTGGGCTGTTCCCCGACCCACCGCCCGGACCTGGCTCCGGCCGACCTGGGCCCGAAATGGGTTGGCGGGTTCTACTGTCCATGCCATGGCTCCAAGTTTGACTTGGCTGCCCGTGTCTACAACGGTGTGCCGGCGCCCAAGAACATGGAAATTCCGCCGCACAAGTACCTGACCGATACCACGCTGCTGATCGGCGATGACAAGTAAGCGAGGGGAAAATACATGAGCACTGGCCAAAAAATCCTCAATTGGGTGGATGAGCGTTTCCCGCTGTCCTCGATGATGAAAGAACACGTCACCGAGTACTACGCCCCCAAAAACTTTAACTTCTGGTACTTCTTCGGTTCGCTGGCACTGCTGGTGCTGGTGATCCAGATCGTTACCGGTATTTTCCTGACCATGAACTACAAACCGGATGGCACGCTGAACGGCGCTGGCATTCCGGTTGCGTTTGCTTCGGTGGAATACATCATGCGTGATGTGGCAGGTGGCTGGATCATCCGCTACATGCACTCTACCGGCGCATCCATGTTCTTTGTCGTGGTTTACCTGCATATGTTCCGTGGTGTGATCTACGGTTCCTACAAGCAGCCACGCGAACTGGTCTGGGTATTCGGTACCCTGATCTTCCTGGTGCTGATGGCCGAAGCTTTCATGGGCTATCTGCTGCCATGGGGTCAGATGTCGTTCTGGGGCGCGCAGGTGATCGTTAACCTGTTTGCTTCCATCCCCGTTATCGGCCCGGATCTGTCGGTATTCATCCGCGGCGACTTCGTGGTGGGCGATGCAACCCTGAACCGCTTCTTTGCCCTGCACGTGATTGCTGTTCCGCTGATTCTGCTGGCACTGGTGGTAGCCCACCTGATCGCCCTGCACGAAGTGGGCTCCAACAACCCGGACGGCGTGGAAATCAAGAAACTCAAAGGTGAAGACGGCAAGCCGCTGGATGGTATTCCGTTCCACCCTTACTACACCGTGAAAGACGTACTGGGTGTAGCAGTCTTCCTGATCGTTTTCTCGGCTATCGTGTTCTTTGCACCTGAGATGGGTGGTTACTTCCTGGAGCATCCGAACTTCGACCAGGCTGACCCGCTGAAGACCCCGGCTCACATTGCACCGGTTTGGTACTTCACCCCGTTCTACGCCATTCTGCGTGCCGTACCGTCGTTTGCCGGTACCCAGGTATGGGGCGTGCTGGCGATGGGCGCTGCCGTGGTACTGATCGCCTTCCTGCCGTGGCTGGATAAATCCCCGGTGAAGTCCATCCGTTATCGTGGTCCGAAGTTCAAGATCATGCTGACCCTGTTCATTACCGCCTTTATCGGTCTGGGTATTCTGGGTGCGCTGCCGTCGACCAACCTGCGTACCATCGTGGCTCAGCTGTTCTCCTTCATCTACTTTGCGTTCTTCCTGGGCATGCCGTTCTACACCAAGAACGACGTGGGCAGCACACCGGTTCCGACCCGTGTGACCATGAGCACTCCGGCTCGCCAGGCACGCTTTGTAGTACTGGTGGTAGCAACGCTGGTCGCCGCTACCCTGTTTGCAAAATTCATCTGATAGAGGGGGCACTATGAACAAGACTATCCGTCAACTGGTTGCCGCCGTAGCCCTCATGGTTCCTGCTGTTGGTGCGTTTGCTTCTTCCGAAGGCCCTGCCCTGGAAAAAGCACCGATCAATATCCAGGATACCGAAAGCCTGCAGCGTGGCGCACAGACCTTTGTGAACTACTGCCTGTCTTGCCATTCGGCTAGCGCCATGCGCTACAACCGTCTGACTGACATTGGTCTCTCCGAAGACCAGATCAAGTCCAACCTGATGTTCACCACCGACAAAATCGGTGAGCAAATGAACGTTGCCATGGACAAGAAAGATGCCAAGAACTGGTTTGGCGCAACCCCACCGGACTTGTCCGTGATTGCGCGCTCGCGTGGTGCCGACTACCTGTACGGCTACCTGCGTGGCTTCTATCGTGACCCTAGCCGCCCAACCGGCTGGAACAACCTGGTCTTCGACAAGGTAGGCATGCCGCACATTCTGTGGGAATGGCAAGGTGAGCAAGAGCTGCGTACCCATAAAGGCGCAGACGGTCATGAAGAGCGCAAGCTGGAACTGGTGAAAGCCGGTACGCTGACCAAGCTGGAAAACGGCAAAGCCAACACGGCCGAGTTTGACAAGCGTATGGCCGACCTGACCAACTTCCTGGTCTACATCGGCGAGCCGGTGCAGGTGAAGCGTCATCAGGTGGGCTACACCGTGCTGCTGTATCTGTTCCTGCTGCTGCTGCCTTTCGCCTACTTCCTGAAGAAGGAATACTGGAAAGACATCCACTAGGTCATGTGCCAGGTGGGGCGGCTTGATGCCGCCAGCAAAACCCCCTTCGCTTGCGAAGGGGGTTTTTGTATTGGGTGACAGATACGTGGATATTTCGGGGTTTTCCGCCTTGTGTGGTTTTGCTATTTTCTCTTTGTATTCATTGACTTATGCAACTTTTGTGGAAAGTGACAGGTCAAAGGTGCTAGAATTGCCCGTTATTTGATCAACAAGCCTGTTTAAGGAATGAATGCCTCATGATGACCCTTTACTCTGGTAGTACTTGTCCTTTCAGCCAACGCTGTCGCATCGTGTTGTTCGAGAAGGGCATGGACTTCGAGATCATTGATGTGGATATTCACAACAAGCCTGAAGATCTGGCCGTGATGAACCCGTACAACGAGGTTCCGGTGCTGGTGGAGCGCGACCTGATTCTTCATGAATCCAATATCATCAATGAGTACATCGACGAGCGTTTCCCGCATCCGCAACTGATGCCGGCCGACCCGGTAATGCGCGCCCGTGCTCGCCTGTTCCTGTTCCGTTTCGAGCAAGAGCTGTTTGTGCACGTAAAAACACTGGAAAACGGCGCCAGCGGCAAAGAAGCCAACAAAGCACGCGAAGCCATCCGTGATGGCCTGGTGACGATTGCCCCGATTTTTGCCAAGCAAAAGTTCATGCTGGGTGACGAGTTCTCCATGATCGACGTGGCCATTGCCCCGCTGATGTGGCGCCTGGAGCACTATGGCGTAGACTTGGGCAAGAATGCTGCCCCTATCCTGAAGTATGCCGAGCGCTTGTTCCAGCGTCAGTCGTTTATCGACTCGCTGACGCCAGCAGAAAAGGCCATGCGCAAGTAAGCGTGTGACCCGGCTGGCCGGCTGCGCTATCGGCAGTGTTGCTGCCCGGTAGATCAGCCGGCTTGTTTTCATATTGCCAGCAGAGGATTTCCCATGACAGCCAGTACCAGGCCCTATCTGATTCGTGCCATTCACCAGTGGTGTACCGATCAGGGGCAGACGCCTTACATGGTGGTATGGGTCGACGAGAACGTACAGGTACCGATGGAGTTTGTGAAAAACAACGAAATCGTTCTCAATGTAGGCTATGGGGCGACGCAGGGCTTGAGTATCGAAAATGACTGGATTTCGTTCTCGGCACGCTTTGGTGGCGTCTCGCGTGAAATCTGGGTACCGGTTGGTAATGTCCTCTCCATCTTTTCCCGCGATTCTGGCGAAGGCATGGGTTTTGAGCTGGAGAAACTGCCGGAACCGGCTGTGCGCCCGACGGCTGAGCCTGCTGCGCCATCTGCACCTGTGGCACCCGCTGCGGATGCTGCACTACAAGGTGCTAAGGTCATTACCTTTCCCGGGCGCCGCAGCTAGGTGGTATGCCCATGAAAAAAACCGCCCGGTAAGCCGGGCGGTTCGGTTTTGCGGCCAAGCTAATCGCTTGGCCGTATTACTTATTCCACACGCTCGCCGTGCAGGACTACGTCCAGGCCTTCGCGTTCTTCTTCTTCGCTTACGCGCAGCCCCATCACCACATCCAGCAGTTTCAGCAGGATATAGGTAACGATGGCGCAATAAACCACGGTAGCACCTACGCCAATAGCTTGGGTCATCAGGCTGCCTTCCACACCACCGATTTCTTTCACGGCAAAGATGCCGGTCAGCAGCGCGCCGATGATACCGCCTACGCCGTGTACGCCAAAGGCATCCAGCGAGTCATCGTACTTCAGCATGTGTTTCAGCGAGGTGGCGCTCCAGTAGCAGACGGCACCCGAAATCAGGCCGATGGCCAGCGCACCCTTGGCATCAACAAAGCCTGCTGCAGGGGTAATGGCTACCAGGCCAGCAACAGCACCCGATACGATACCCAGCACCGAAGGCTTGCCTTTAGCGATCCACTCGGCAGCCATCCACGCCAGTGCAGCCATGCCGGTAGCAACTTGTGTTACCACCATCGCCATGGCAGCACGGCCATCTGCAGCTACGGCAGAGCCGGCGTTGAAACCGAACCAGCCAACCCACAGCATGGAGGCGCCTACCAGCGTCAGGACCAAGTTGTGCGGAGGCATGGCTTCGCGGCCAAAACCAACGCGTTTGCCCAGAACCAGCGCGGCTACCAAGCCTGCAATACCCGCGTTGATGTGTACAACGGTACCGCCGGCAAAGTCCAGCACGCCGTGGTCAAACATCCAGCCGCCAGGGGCCCATACCCAGTGGGCAACCGGTACGTAAACCAGCAGAGACCACAGCGCCATGAATACCAGCATGGTGGAGAATTTCATGCGCTCGGCAAAGGCGCCGGTAATCAGTGCCGGGGTGATGATGGCAAAGGTCATCTGGAAGATCATGAACACGGCTTCCGGGATAGTGCCTGCCAGCGGGTGAACGGTCAGTTTGCCTTCATCTTTCAGAAAGAGCATGCCGTCCAGCAGAATGCGGTCCAGGCCACCAATCAGGCTATTACCAGGTGTAAATGCCAGGCTATAACCTACTACCGTCCACAGGACGGTCATCAGGGCGCAAATGGCAAAGCTTTGCATCAGGGTAGCCAGCACGTTTTTCTTGCGTACCATGCCGGCGTAGAACAGTGCCAGGCCAGGGATGGTCATGAACAGTACCAGCGCGGTAGAGGTCATCATCCAGGCAGTATCACCGGCGCTGATGACCTTGGTTTCTACCAGCGTAGGGGCGCCATCGGCCAGCGCCGGAAAAGCGGTACACAGGGCACCCAGTGCAGCTAGCGAGAGTAGTTTCTTGCTCATTTTATTGTCCTTTCAGCTCAGGCTTAAACGGCATCGGCGCCAGTTTCACCGGTACGGATACGAACCACTTGCTCCAGGTCGTACACAAAGATCTTGCCATCGCCGATCTTGCCGGTGCGAGCCGCCGTTTCGATGGCTTCCACTACTTGATCCAGCTGTTCGTTGCTGATGGCGATTTCCAGTTTTACTTTGGGCAGAAAATCCACGACATACTCTGCACCACGGTACAGCTCGGTATGGCCTTTCTGACGGCCAAAACCTTTCACTTCGGTAACGGTAATACCTTGCACGCCGATGGCGGAAAGGGCTTCACGGACTTCGTCAAGCTTGAAGGGCTTGATAATGGCGCTGACCAGTTTCATGTTGGCTCCTTGGTGCTCAGTAATGAGTGAGTGTGACAAATTTGCCTATGCATGAACTGTGCCAGAATCTTATTTGTTTTATATTTCAAGCAATTGCAGTGTTCTAGGCTTTTGTATTCGATATATTCTTTCACTGCACTTGGGCTGATGGCGGGCTTGCCCGTTAATGGTGCGTTTGCGCTTATGCAGGGGAGGGCGCTTTTTGCTAAACTGCCCAGCATTCATCATGCCAAAGTCAAGGCGCCATCATGCTTAGCCAGAAACTGTTCGACGAAATCAGCAACAAAATCTCCGAAACCATCGCCGCCAGCCCGGCAAAAGATCTGGAAAAAAACGTAAAAGCCATGATGGCTGCCACGTTTAGCCGCATGGATCTGGTGACGCGCGAAGAGTTTGATATCCAGCAGGAAGTGCTGGCGCAGACCCGTGCCCAGTTGACCGAGCTGGAACGCCGCCTGGCCGCGCTGGAGGCGCCACATGCCGAGCCTGCCAGTACGGAAGCCCCGGCAGCGCCTCGCTAGGTCTGCATGTCGCTCGCGGTCTGTCTGAGCCGCGCGCTTGCCGGCGTCAGTGCACCGGAAGTCGCTGTCGAGGTGCACCTGGCGAATGGCCTGCCCGCCTTTACCCTGGTAGGGTTACCCGATACCGAGGTGAAGGAGAGTCGCGAACGGGTGCGCGCAGCCATTATTCAGTCCGGTTTTGATTTTCCGGCCCGTCGCATCACGGTGAATCTGGCCCCCGCCGATTTGCCTAAAGAGTCGGGCCGTTTTGATTTGCCTATTGCCGTAGGCCTTTTGGCGGCAGATGGCCAGCTGCCTTTGCTGGCTTTGCCACAATACGAGCTAGCCGGCGAGTTGGGCCTGGGTGGGGAGCTGCGGCCTGTTCGTGGTGCATTGGCCATGGTCGCTGCGGCTCGAGGCAGTGGCAGGCGCTTTATCCTGCCCAGAATTAGTGCAGAAGAAGCCTCATTGGTGCAGGGTGTAGAAATTTACGCTGCGGATAGCCTGGTGGAGGTTTGTGCGCATCTGGCGGGTATTAGCCAGTTGGCACTGTGCAGCTATCGCCCCAGCGGGCAAGCCCCGCTGGTATACCCGGACCTGGACGAGGTTAAAGGGCAGGGGCTGCCCAAACTGGCGCTTGAAGTGGCGGCGGCTGGCGGGCATAGCCTGCTGATGCAAGGGCCGCCGGGTACGGGCAAATCCATGTTGGCCGCACGTTTGCCCGGTATCTTGCCCGCCATGAGCCAGGATGAGGCATTGGAGAGTGCGGCGGTGCAGTCTTTGGGCAGTCAGGGATTTGATGTGCGTTTGTGGTGCATCAGGCCCTATCGCCACCCGCATCATACGGCTTCGGCCGTGGCGCTTGTCGGTGGTGGGCCAGATCCCCGCCCAGGGGAGATTACCCTGGCGCACCATGGTGTGCTGTTTCTGGATGAGCTGCCGGAGTTTGATCGTAAAGTGCTGGAGGTACTACGGGAACCTCTTGAGACCGGGGAGATTCATATATCCCGTGCAGCGCGCCAGGTGTGTTACCCGGCGCGTTTTCAGCTGCTGGCTGCCATGAATCCTTGCCCGTGTGGCTATCTTGGGCATGCCCGGCGTGCTTGTCGCTGTACGCCGGAGCAGGTTTTACGCTATCGCGGTAAACTGTCGGGCCCTTTGCTGGACCGGTTTGACCTGATGGTAGACGTGGGCTCGCTGTCGCTGGACGAGCTGCAAACGCTGCCAGCAGGAGAGAGTAGTGCCAAGGTGCGCGAGCGTGTCGATGCGGCACGGCAGCGTCAGTGGCAGCGGCAGGGCAAGAGCAATGCCAGTTTGCATGGTGCGGAGTTGTCTTTGTACTGCGCTTTGTCGCCACAATTACAGCAGCAGCTGAACCAGCTGCTGGAAAAGCTCGATTTGTCCGCTCGTGCGTATCACCGTGTTTTGCGTGTGGCACGCACTTTGGCAGATCTGGCGGGAAGCCAGGAACTGTCGCGCCAGCATATTTTGCAGGCAGTGCAGTTCCGGCGAGGGTTGGCCGGTTTTGGTGCGAGCAAATAACCAGCTTGGCAAGATTAAAATCAATATAGTGGGCTTATGAGTAACAGAGATTTGAAGCATGCCACCCGTTCGGGTGGGCGAAGTGCACCAGCTGGCAAGAGTGGTGGCGGTTTGATGACCGGTGTGCTGGTAGGGTTGATTGTGGGTGTGGGCATTGCCGTGGGCATGACCATGTACCTGAACCGTGCTTCTACGCCTTTCAGCAATCTGGAAAAAATGCAGGGCAAGGAAGAAGCTTCGTTGCCGGCCGCCGAGCTGTTGGAGCCTGGTGCCAAACTGGCCACGACGACTGCGCCCGTACCTGCCCCGGTGCCCGTACCTGCTGCCGTAGCGCCTGCGGTGCCCGCCTCGGCCCCTGTTGTGGCTGCGCCTGCCAAACCCGCCCCGGCAGACAGTGACGGCCAGCGTTTTGACTTCTACAAGATTCTTCCCGGCCAGCAAGAAGCCATCCAGCAGGATGGCAAATCGGTTGATGCCACCACTCCGGCGCAGGCACCGCGGCTGTTCCTGCAGGCTGGTGCGTTCCAGTCGGAAGGTGACGCCGACAATATGAAGGCAAAGCTCGCGCTGATGGGCGTGGAAGCCAAGATCCAGTCGCTGAATTTGCCGGAAAAAGGTTTGGTGCACCGGGTGCGTATTGGCCCGTTTGAGCGCCAGGAAGATGTGGATGCACTGAAGGCCCGCCTGCGCCAGGAAGGTGTCGATGCATCGCTTGTCAAACTACCTGCCAAATAAGACGAAAGACCTGTCATGAAAAAGTGGTTGCTTGCCCTGATGTTTACCCTTACCGGTTTTGCCCATGCCGCCATTGTGGAGGGTAAAGACTACGTTGTACTGCCCAAGCCCCAGCCGGTGGCGACGCCGGGCAAAGTAGAGGTCATCGAGTTTTTCTCTTATCACTGCGTACATTGCTTCCATCTGGAACCGGTGCTGGCGCCGTGGGTTAAAAAGCTGCCTGCCACGGTAAGTTTCCGCCGTGAGCAGATCGTGTGGGGCGCGCAGATGGAGCCGCTGGCAAGGCTGTTTGCTACGGTCAATGCGACCAAAACCATGGACAAGCTGCATGCGCCAGCCCTTAAAGCCATGGTGGAGCAAAAGATCAACCTGGCCGATGAGGCTGCGCTGGCCAAGTGGCTGGCTACACAGCCTGGCGTGAATGTGACCGCTTTCATGCAAACGTATAAATCCTTTGGTATCAATGCCCAGGTTGGCCGCGCCAGTAAAATGACTCGCGACTACGCTATCCAGGGCACGCCGACCATTGTGGTGGCAGGCAAGTACGCCACGATGGCTGCCGAGCCGGTACGTCTGCTGCAAGTGGTAGACGAACTGATCGTCAAGGCACGCGGCAAGTAAGTCTGTGGCGTCATGACAGGCCGCCCGGTGATGGGCGGCCTGTTTTCTTTACTTAAGCACAAAGGTTTTCTGTGGATTTTCTATTGCTCGCCAAGGCTCTGCTCTTGGGTATCGTCGAGGGGATGACCGAGTTTTTACCGGTGTCCAGTACCGGCCACCTGATCGTGGTGGCGGACCTGATCAATTTCCAGAATGAAGGCAAGGTATTCGAGATTGCCATCCAGTTTGGCGCCATCCTGGCGGTACTTTTCCAGTACCGGGAGCGTTTTGTTTCGCTGGCCACCGGCATTACCCACGATGCCAAAGCGCAACGTTTTGCGGCCAACCTGTTCATCGCCTTCATGCCTGCTGCGGTGATGGGCTTGCTGTTCATCAAGCAGATCAAGTTTTACCTGTTTAACCCGCTAAGCGTCGCCACGGCCTTGATTATCGGTGGCTTGGTGATTCTGTTGGCCGAACGGCGCCAGCATGTGGCGCGTATTCACAGTGTGGATGAAATCCGTGGCCGTGATGCGCTGAAAGTCGGGCTGGCGCAGGTCATTGCCATGATCCCCGGCACGTCGCGCTCCGGGGCCACCATTATTGGCGGCATGTTCTTTGGCCTGGATCGCAAAGTGGCCGCCGAGTTTTCGTTCTTCCTGGCGGTGCCAACCATGTTTGCCGCGACCGTATACGACCTGTACAAGCACCGCGACCTGCTCTCTATGGCCGACTTCCCCATGTTTGCCGTGGGCTTCGTGGCGGCCTTCCTGAGTGCCCTGCTGGCGGTGCGTACCTTGGTCAAGTTTGTGGCCAACCATACCTATGAAATCTTTGCCTGGTACCGCATTGCGTTTGGTTTGGTGATTCTGGCGACATGGCATTTTGGCCTGGTGGCCTGGCACGTATAAAAAAGCTTGACGCTATTATAGAGATCGTCTATTATGCGTTCTCTCTGTCGCGGGATGGAGCAGTCTGGTAGCTCGTCGGGCTCATAACCCGAAGGTCGTAGGTTCAAATCCTGCTCCCGCAACCAAGTTTCAAAAAGCCGTCAATCATTGATTGACGGCTTTTTCATTTGCGCGTGGCTGTCCTGCGCAGATGCCGTGCAAACAAAACCCCTTTCAGCGCGAAAGGGGTTTTGTTTTTGGCAGCCACCGCCGCGCAGGCGGTGGCACCAGGTAGCATCAGATGCGGCGAGCCAGCTCTTCTGCCTTGCCCAGGTAGCTATCCGGGCTCAGGGCCAGCAGGCGTACTTTCTCGGCTTCCGGAATCTCTAGGCCTTTGATGAAGGCAGCCAGGGTGTCACGGGTAACGCCGTCTTTGCCGCGGGTCAGCTCTTTCAGCTGCTCGTACGGGTTAGGTACACCGTAGCGGCGCATCACGGTCTGGATCGGCTCGGCCAGCAGCTCCCAGGTAGCGTCCAGGTCGGATGTCAGCATGGCCGGGTTGATTTCCAGCTTGTTCAGGCCTTTCATCAGTGCCTTGAAGCCCAGCAGGGTGTAACCGAAGCCCACACCCATATTGCGCAGCACGGTGGAGTCGGTCAGGTCACGCTGCCAGCGCGATACCGGCAGCTTTTCGGCCAGATGCTGCAGGATGGCGTTGGCCAGGCCAAAGTTGCCTTCCGAGTTTTCGAAGTCGATCGGGTTCACCTTGTGCGGCATGGTGGAGCTGCCCACTTCGTCTTTCTTCACTTTCTGCTTGAAGTAGCCCAGCGAGATGTAGCCCCAGATATCGCGGTCCAGGTCGATCAGGATGGTGTTCACACGGCTCAGGGTCTGGTACAGCTCGGCCATGTAGTCGTGCGGTTCGATCTGGATGGTGTACGGGTTGAAAGTAAGGCCCAGGCCGCTGACGAAACGGCCTGCCAGGCTTTCCCAGTCTACGTTCGGGTAGGCCACGATGTGGGCGTTGTAGTTGCCTACGGCGCCGTTGATCTTGCCCAGCAGCTCCTGTTTTACCAGCTGCTCGCGCTGGCGTTTCAGGCGGTAGACCACGTTGGCCAGCTCTTTACCCATGGTGGACGGGGTGGCAGGTTGGCCGTGGGTGCGGCACATCATCGGGATGGCGGCTTGGTCGTGGGCCAGCTGGCTCAGCTTGGTGATAACTTCGTCCAGCGCCGGTAGCATCACGGTGTTGCGCGCGGTTTTCAGCATCAGCGCGTGGCTGAGGTTGTTGATGTCTTCCGAGGTGCAGGCGAAGTGGATGAACTCGCTGGCGGCCATCACTTCCGGGTTGCCGGACAGGCGCTCTTTCAGCCAGTACTCGATGGCCTTCACGTCGTGGTTGGTACGTGCTTCGATGGCTTTCACTTCTTCGCCATGCTGGATGGAGAAGTTGGCGATGACATCGTCGATTTCACGGATGGTGGCGTCAGAGAACGGCTTTACCTCCTCGATGCCCGGCTCGGCAGCCAGCATTTTCAGCCACTCCAGCTCTACCTTGATACGGGCTTTCATCAGGCCGTATTCGGAGAAGATGGTGCGCAGCGGTTCGGCTTGGCCGGAATAGCGGCCATCGAGCGGGGAGAGGGCGGTCAGCGTGGTCAGGTTCATCACTCAGTGCTTCCAGGTTGCTGGCCAGCGCAGGCTGGCCGGTTGCTTCAAAAAGAAATCTTCAGTGCTGGCTCAGGCGGCCAGCCGGCGCGCGATACCTGCGGCCAGGGTGTCTGCGGCTTCCGGTTTGAAGCGGAAGAACAGCTCGGGTTCAATCATTTCCAGTTCCATGATGGCCAGTTGGCCGCGGTTGTCGCGCACCATGTCCACCCGTGCGTACAGCACATCAAACGGTACGGCGGCGATGGCTGCCTCGGCAAAGCGGATTTCCTCGGCACTGGCTTCGTAGCGGTGTACGGTGCCGCCGTGGTCGTCTTGTACACGGAAGTCGCCGGCTTTGGCGGTCTTGCGGATGGCGTGCGTGTACTGGCCATCGATGACCATCAGCGATAGCTCGCCCTGGCTCAGGATGTCGTGCTGGAACGGTTGCAGCATCATGGCTTCTTGCTGCACCAGCTCGGCAAACGTGCATTCCAGCGCGGCGGCCCCTTCGGCTTGTAGCCGGTAGGTGTGACGCGCGGCGCCGGAAATCACCGGTTTGAGGATGACGTCTTGCCAGCCACTATCGGCAATCACTTGGGCCAGCGTGCGCTGGTCGCCCACTTCGATATAGCAGGTGGGCACGGTATTGATACCGGCTTGTTGCAGGTCGGCCAGATAGTGTTTATCGAGGTTCCAGTGAATCAGCCCGGCCTCGTTGAATAAACGGGTAGTCTGGCCAACCTTGGCTAGCCAGGGGGCAAACTCGTCAAAGCGGTGGAAGTAGTCCCAGGTGGTACGAAACACGGCGGCACGGCATTGTGCCCAGTCATAGCCCGGCTCGGCCCAGTCTTTGCGGCCAACCTTTAGCCCCTGCCTGGCCAGTGCGCTGGCGACCAGGCCGTCTTCCTGGTGTACTTGGCGGCTGTACCAGTCTTGCTCGTCCAGTGCGAGCAGGGCGTTGTCGGTGAGTACAACGATATCGAATTGCATCGGCTAGCTTTCTGCTACACATGAAAAACGGGCGTACACGACGCCCGTTGCCAACGATTACATGCCCGGCAGCATGCCTTTCATGCCCTTCATCAGTTTCATGATGCCGCCTTTGGAGGAAAAGGCTTTCATCATTTTCTGCGTCTGCTCGAACTGTGCCAGCAGGCGGTTGACTTCTTGTACCGAGACGCCGGAGCCGGTAGCGATGCGGCGCTTGCGGCTGGCTTTGATCAGCTCGGGCTTGCGGCGCTCTTCCATGGTCATCGAGTTGATGATGCCCTCGATGCGGCGCATGGATTTTTCGGCCTCGGCACCTTGCACACCTTTGGCCAGCTGGCCGATTTCACCCGGCATTTTTTCCAGCAGGTTGGTCATGCCGCCCATTTTTTTCATCTGCTGCATCTGGGCTTTGAAGTCTTCCAGATCGAAGCCTTTGCCGGACTTCAGCTTTTTCGCCATCTTGGCGGCTTCGTCCTGGTCTATGCCTTTCTGTACGTCTTCAATCAGCGACAGTACGTCACCCATGCCCAGAATGCGGCTGGCCAGACGGTCGGGGTGGAACGGCTCCAGGCCGCTGATTTTCTCACCCACACCAATGAATTTGATCGGCTTGCCGGTGATGTGGCGTACCGACAGGGCAGCACCACCGCGCGAGTCGCCGTCCATCTTGGTCAGCACCACGCCGGTCAGCGGCAGCGCTTCGTTGAATGCCTGCGCGGTATTGACGGCATCCTGGCCCTGCATGGCATCTACCACAAACAGGGTTTCTACCGGCTTCAGGAAGGCATGCAGCTCCTTGATTTCGGCCATCATGGCTTCGTCAATGGCCAGGCGGCCGGCGGTATCTACCATCAGCACATCAAAGAAGTGACGTTTGGCGTAGTCCAGCGCTGCCTGGGCAATGGCCAGCGGCTTTTGGTCGCCGGCGGAGGGGAACCACTCTACGCCTACTTGCTCGGCCAGGGTTTTCAGCTGCTCGATGGCTGCCGGGCGGTAGACGTCGGCCGAGACCACCAGAATCTTTTTCTTCTGGGTGTCTTTCAGCAGTTTGGACAGCTTGCCCACGGTGGTGGTTTTACCCGCACCCTGCAGGCCTGCCATCAGGATAATGGCGGGCGGTACGGCGGCCAGGTTCAGCGCGTCGTTTTTCTCGCCCATCAGTTTGACGAGCTCTTCATTGACCACGCCAATCAGCGCCTGGCTCGGGGTCAGGCTGCCCAGGACTTCCTGGCCCAGCGCCCGTTCCTTGACCTGGTTAATGAAGGTTTTTACCACTGGCAGGGCGACATCGGCCTCCAGCAGGGCCATGCGCACTTCGCGCAGGGCGTCTTGTATATTCGTTTCCGAGATCCGTGCCTGACCGCGCAAGGTTTTCAGCGCACTGGTGAGGCGTGAGGTAAGGTTGTCAAGCATGGGATATCCTTATGGTCTGCCAAGCACTCTCGGCTTGGTGTAGACTTCTGCAATCGTTCATTTTACCACGACCCGGTTCCGGTTCGTTGAGCTCCCACATTCCATGAGCGGATTCCTCTTCATTTTGCTAATTCTGCTGGCCTGCGGTTATCTGGGGCTATCCTGGCATTTCCTGGCGCACTGGCGTGGCGTGGCCTCCTGGCAGCGCCAGCCGGTAAGCGAGCATTCACTGCTGGGCGTGTTGTTGCTCATGCACGCGGCAATTCTGGCTATGCCTGTGCTGCAGGATGGTGGCGTACGCTTGGGCGTAGGCTCGGTGCTGTCACTGCTTAGCTGGATCATGTTGCTGATTTTCTGGACCGGCAGCTACTTTGCCCGCATGGAAGGCCTGCAACTCTTTCTGGTGCCGCTGGCGGCAATCGGCATTTTGATGGCCGAAGTGCTGCCTATCCCTCATACCCTGTACGCTGTGGATAATCTGCCGTTCATGCTGCACTTGCTGGTGTCTTTATTGGCTTACAGCCTGTTTGCCATCGGGGCCATGCTGGCTATCCTGATGCTGGTTCAGGAGTATGCCTTGCACCACCGCCGCTTTGCCTTGGCTAGGCAGATGCCGCCCCTGCTGGTACTGGAAAACCTGATGTTCCAGACGCTAGGTACCGGCTTTATCCTACTGACATGCAGCCTTGCCAGTGGTGTGCTGTTTGCTGAAGAGGTGTTTGGCCGTGCGCTGCCACTGAGCCATAAAGTGATTTTCGGCTTCTTGTCGTGGCTGGTGTTTGGCAGCCTGCTAGTTGGCCGCAAGCTGCATGGCTGGCGTGGCCGCTTAGCCATACGCTGGACGCTGGCAGGTTTTGCACTGTTACTTTTTGGCTATATCGGTAGCAAGATTGTTTTGGAGTTTGTTTTACATCGCTATTGAGCTTTTGGCATATTGGGTCAGCGGCAGGCATCTGTGCCGTAATCACATGTTTCTATAAGGAGTAGTTATGAAGAAATGGATTATTGGCCTGTTTGCCATGCTAATGTCGGTAGCCGCCTTCGCCGCGGTCAACATCAATACCGCCACCCAGCAAGAACTGGAAACCCTGAAAGGCATTGGCCCGGTGAAAGCCAAGGCCATCATCGACTACCGTAGCAAGAATGGTCCGTTCAAAAGCCAGGCCGACCTGGTGAATGTGCCTGGTATTGGTGAGAAAACGGTAGAAAAGCTCAAGGCTGATCTGGCGGTGAGTGGTAGCACCAGTACCGCAGCTGCGAAAGTAGCGGCAAAAGGTGCAGCCGCCACGGCGACGACTGCGGCACCTGCTGCACAACAAACAGCCAAACAAGCCAAGGCAGCAGCAAAAGCTGCGGCTACCCCAGCGACACCCACACCGGCTGCCAAGAAGCCCTGATCAGCATACTGCTTAATCTGCCAAAGCCCGGCCTGCCGGGCTTTTTTATTACTACTGAGCAGACTAATGCGGTAATAGCAGCTTTTGCTGCGCTAATCTTGTCTGCCAAATAGCGCCAATGCACGTTCCCGCTGCATGGCGTGATCCACTATCGGCTCCGGATACGTTTGCCCCAGTACGAAACCGAGAGGCAGCTGCTTGGCCAGCCATGGCGCATGGATACTCTTGTTATCCAGTGCGGCCAACTGTGGCAGATAGCGCCGGATGAATTTCCCTTCAGGGTCAAACTTTTCCGATTGGCTGACCGGGTTGAAGATGCGGAAATACGGCTGGGCATCGCAGCCGGTAGACGCGGCCCACTGCCAGCCACCGTTGTTGGCTGCCAGGTCGAAATCCATTAGTTTTGCTGCAAAGTAGGCTTCACCCCAACGCCAGTCGATCAACAGGTCTTTTACCAGGAAGCTGGCCACAATCATGCGTAGCCGGTTGTGCATATAGCCGGTCTGGTTAAGCTGGCACATGGCAGCATCCACAATCGGGTAGCCGGTACGCCCCTCGCACCATGCTTCAAACCAGTGCTGCTCGCCCGGGAACTGCAGTGTGCGGTAGGCCGGCTTGAAGCTTTCGCTGGCCGCTTGCGGGTAGTGCCACAGCAGCTGCTGGTAAAACTCGCGCCAGATCAGCTCATTGAGCCAGCAGCCCGCGCCCTCGTTTTCCTGTGAGATGGCCAGAGACACGGCTTCGCGTACCGACACGGTACCAAAGCGCAAGTGTACCGACAGGCCTGATACGCCGGGTTCGCCTGGAAAGTCGCGCAGGGTATGGTAGTGCAGCAGCTTGCGGGCAAAGCGCGTCAACAAGCTCAAGCCAGCCTCACGTCCAGGTTTGGCTGCAGGTGTGATGGATGGTTCACCAAAACCGAGCTCATTTAGCGTTGGCATTGGGGATGTTGTTTCCCCAGGTCTGCCCCACTGCGCTTTGCCAGTATCCGGGTAGGGGAGCGCCAGGCCGCTATGAAAGCGTTTGCGCCAGGCCCGCATATACGGGGTAAACACCGTGTAGGGTTTGCTTTGGCCAGTGAGTAGCTCGTCGCACTCAAAGATGACTTGGTCTTTGCACAAGACCAGCTCGCTGCCAACTGCCATCAGGCTGTCTGCCACCTGTGCGTCCCGGCTGCGTGCATAGGGCTCGTAGTCGCGATTGGCGTAAACCGTTTGACAGCCCATAACCTGCGCTTGAGCGGGTATCAGCACCGCCGGATCACCGTGCAACACTAAAAGATCACCGCCACGTGCCTGCAGCGCCTGTTTTAGCTCGCTGACGGCATGGTGGATAAAACCCAGCCGCGCATCATCAGCCGGCAGCTTGGCCAGTATTGTGCTGTCAAATATGAATATGCCATAGGCTACGTCAGCATGATTAGATGCCTCCAGCACGGCAGCGTTATCAGACAGACGCAGATCGCGCCTGAACCAGACTAGTGATTTCGATAGAGTCATGTTGGATTGGTCTTGTGTGGCAAACGCAACAACGTGCTCTGCAAACATGCTTTTTGTTGTTGTTGCGCAACTGTTGGTGGAAGGTTAATTCCTATTAAAAACAGTGACTTGGTGTGTTTTTTTTGGTTGTATACAAACTGCAGTGACCAAAAAAACCTCACTAAAGCTTTGTTTTTTTGCAACGGTGCATTTATATTCCAGTCCAGATACCGCCGGTTAACCGGTGGTCAAGACAGCCCGCCCGGCACCCACAAAACGTGCCGGCTACTTATCGGGCAGTGTACATGACCTCGAAAGGAACACACATGAAGAAGCTGATCGTACTGGCTACTCTGGCTGCTCTGCCGGCTGTTGCAATGGCTGACGTTACTATCTCCGGCGTTGTTGGCGTTGGTATCCAAAACACCAAAACCGGTTCCGCTGGCTCCGTAAACGACATGAACCGCGCTGCTGGTGAAATTAAGTTTGCCGGTTCCGAAGATCTGGGCAACGGCCTGAAAGCTGTATGGCAAGTTGCTAACCGTATCGACCCTACTTACGACGAAAAAACCAACGCCTGGGGCGGTCGTGACACTTTCGTTGGTGTTAAAGGTTCCTTCGGTCAAGTTCGCTTCGGTAACGTAAGCAACCCAACCAACTCCGGCTTCTCCGGTAACGCTGACGTATTCACTGTAATCGGTCTGCATGGCGACGGTTCTTACAAAGATGGCGAAGCACGTCTGGCTCACTCCATCCGCTTTGACTCCGCTGAAATTGCTGGTCTGAAAGTAGCAATCTCCCAACAGCTGAAAGAAGGTTCCGGCCAGGCTGTTGCTGCTAACGCTACTTCCTACTCCAGCGGCTTGGGCATCAGCTACGCTGCTGGTCCTGTAACCCTGATTTACTCCGGTACTTCCAAAAAGAACGGTACCGCTGCAGGCGTTACCGACAAAACCAACCAGTTCACTGCTCAGGCTTCCCTGGGTGATATCGGCCTGAACTTCGGTTACGGCGATACCAAAGCAGACACTGGCGCAAACCAGACCAAAAAACGCGGCTACGGTATCAGCGCTACCTACGCACTGGGTGCTGTTACTCCGATGGTTGGCTACTGGAAACAGAACGACAGCAAAAAAGCTGGCGTTTCCCAGAAAGATGGCTTCAACGTGTTCTCGGCTAGCGTAGATTACGCTCTGTCCAAGCGCACCAACGCTGGTGTTGAATTCCAGAAGCAATCTGAAGGCAAAACTGGCGCTAACGACAAGAAACGCATTGGCGCTGTTTACCTGGTACACAGCTTCTAATCGAAATTTTTTCGTTTAGTATGCAAAAAGGCTGCTTCGGCAGCCTTTTTTTATTGCTGGACACCATTGGCTTTGCAGTAAAGTACACAATGCTTGCTGATACCTATCGGCTTCAGTCGTATAATCGACTTAACTCACTTTCAAGTACTGATGTCTATGGACGCTGCTTCGATTTCCGGTCTCGGTCGTGCTTTGGTGCAAAGCGAACATCTGCTGGTGCAGGATGCTGAAAGTATCCAGCGCCAGGCGCAGGCATCCGGTATTACCTTTGTCGAGCAACTGGTACTCAGTAAAAAGCTGACGCCGCTGGTGATCGCCAAATTTGCATCCAGCATGTTCGGGTTGCCGTTGCTGGATTTATCCACAGTTAGTAGCGACAGCCTGCCCAAAGGGGTGGTGGATGACGAGCTGGTGGCGGGCAAGCGCTTATTGCCATTGTATAAGCGTGGCACACGTTTGTTTGTGGGTACGTCCGACCCCACGCAGACTGCCGCGTTTCATGCCATTACCTTCAAGACCGGGTTGACCGTCGATGTCGTGGTGGTGGAGGACGACAAGCTAGGTAAGCTAGTTGGCCGCTATAGCGAGAATGCTGCGGTAGCCGCATTCAATAGCATGGCTGCGGACGAGTTTGGCGAGCTGGAAATTGCCGACCCGGATACCGAGGCGGTACCGGATGGCATGCCTGATGTAGACGATGCGCCGGTCGTGAAGTTCGTGAACAAGATTTTGCTGGATGCGATTAACGGCGGCGCCTCGGATATCCATTTCGAGCCCTACGAGCGTTTTTACCGTGTACGTTATCGTATCGATGGTAACTTGAAAGAGATCGTACAGCCGCCGCTGGCGATCAAAGAGAAGATCGCCTCGCGTATCAAGGTGGTCTCGCGCATGGATATTTCCGAAAAGCGCGTGCCACAGGATGGCCGCTTGAAGCTGAAAATTTCCAGCACCAAGGCGGTAGACTTCCGGGTGAGTACCCTGCCTACGCTATATGGCGAGAAAATCGTGATGCGTATCCTGGATGCCTCGGCAGCTTCGCTGGATATCGAGCAGCTAGGCTTCGAGCCCAGCCAGAAAGCGTTGTTGCTACGTGCCATCGAGCGGCCCTACGGCATGGTGCTGGTTACCGGGCCGACGGGTAGTGGTAAAACGGTTTCCCTCTACACCTGCCTGAATATTCTGAACAAGCCAGATACCAATATTTCTACCGCAGAAGACCCGGTGGAGATCAACTTGCCGGGTATCAATCAGGTGAATGTGAACGAGCGTGCCGGTCTGACGTTTGCCTCGGCTTTGCGCTCGTTCCTGCGTCAGGACCCGGATGTGATCATGGTGGGTGAGATTCGCGACTTTGAAACGGCGGATATTTCCATCAAGGCTGCCCAGACGGGCCACATGGTGTTTTCTACGCTGCACACCAATAATGCACCGGCTACGCTCACCCGCCTGTTGAACATGGGGGTGGCCCCTTTCAATATTGCCAGTTCGGTGTTGTTGATCATGGCGCAGCGTTTGGCGCGTAAACTGTGTAACCACTGCAAGAAACCGATAGATATCCCGCACGAAGCACTGCTGCGTGCCGGTTTTGCAGAAGAAGAGCTGGATGGCAGCTGGCAGCCTTACGGCCCGGTGGGCTGCGACGAGTGCCGTGGTTCCGGCT
Source organism: Neisseriaceae bacterium (assembly GCA_027489245.1). Classification (GTDB taxonomy): domain Bacteria; phylum Pseudomonadota; class Gammaproteobacteria; order Burkholderiales; family Chromobacteriaceae; genus Vogesella. The sequence continues at coordinate 93,175 of JAIYAC010000007.1, forward strand.
ATAAAGGGCGTACCGGTATCTATGAAGTGATGCCGATTACCGATGCCATGGTGCGTTTGATCATGTCGGATGGTAACGCCATCGATATTGCTGACCTGGCTAAAAAAGAGGGCATGGTGGATTTGCGCCATTCCGGCTTGCTGAAGGTCAAGCGGGGTGTGACCTCATTGACTGAAATTGAAGCTGTTACCAACGAATAACAGAAAGTAAAGCGGCATTATGGCGGAAGCTGCATTGAAGAAGCCCTCCTCGGCGATCTGGAACTGGGAGGGTAAAGACAAGACCGGTAAAGTGATCCGTGGCGAGATTCGTGCCGAGTCGGAGACGGTAGCCAAAGCGCAGCTGCGCCGCCAGGGTATCAATGCCACCAAGGTCAGTAAAAAGCGTGCTGGTTTTGGCAAGCGTATTACCGAGCGGGATGTGGCGCTGTTTACCCGGCAGCTAGCCACCATGATGAAAGCCGGTGTGCCGCTGTTGCAGGCGTTCGATATTAGCGCCAAGGGGCATAGCAACGCGGCTTTTACCAAGATTTTGCTGGATGTGCGTTCCGAGGTGGAAACCGGTAGCAACCTGGCCGATGCTTTTCGCAAATACCCGGTGTACTTCGATAGCCTGTTTTGTAATCTGATCGCGGCGGGTGAAACTGGTGGTGTGCTGGATTCGCTGCTGGACAAGCTGGCTACTTACAAAGAAAAGATCATTGCCATCAAGGGCAAGATCAAGTCGGCGATGATTTACCCCTCGGCCATTATCGTTACCGCCTTTGTGATCACTGCCGTGATCCTGATCTATGTTATCCCCGCGTTCAAAGAGCTGTTTTCCAGTTTTGGTGCCGATTTGCCTGGCCCCACCCAGCTGGTGATCTGGCTGTCTGACTTGTTCGTCGAGTATTGGTGGCTGATTTTTGGTGGCATAGGCGGCACGATCTGGGCGCTGGTTACAGCCTATAAGCGCTCGCCGTCCATGCAGGTAAGCGCAGACCGCTTGCTGCTGCGGGTGCCCATTATTGGCGACATCGTGCGTAAAGCCACCATCGCGCGCTGGTCTCGCACCTTGTCTACGCTGTTTACCGCTGGGGTGCCTTTGGTGGAGGCGCTGGATTCGGTGGCTGGCGCGGCGGGTAACCAGGTGTATGCGGACGCTACCAAGATTATCCAGGCCGATGTCAGTGCCGGTTCTACGCTGAATTTTTCCATGCAGCGCAGTAATCTGTTTCCCAATATGGTGTTGCAAATGACTGCTATCGGCGAGGAGTCCGGCGCGCTGGATGACATGCTGGACAAAGTGGCAGACTTTTATGAAGAAGAAGTCGATAACGCGGTAGCAGCATTGTCCAGCCTGCTGGAGCCCATGATCATGGTGATTTTGGGCGTGCTGATTGGTGGCCTGGTGGTGGCGATGTACATGCCGATTTTCAAGATGGGTCAGGTGATGGGCTAATGCTGGATGGACTGATGTTATTGCCCGCTGCGTGGCAAGTGGCCTTTGCGCTGGTGCTGGGCTTACTGGTGGGCAGCTTTCTGAATGTGCTGATACACCGCTTGCCATTGATGCTGGAACGCCAGTGGCAGCAGGAGTGCGCAGCATTGCTGGGCCAGGAGCCTGCCCCTGCGGCCAACTACAACCTTTTTTATCCGCCTTCCGCCTGTGTGCATTGCCACGCCCCTATCCGTGCCTGGCAGAACATCCCGCTGCTGAGCTACCTGTGGCAGCGCGGGCGCTGTGCCAGCTGTGGCGGTGCCATTGCGTGGCGCTATCCGCTGGTAGAGCTGGTAGCCGGTGTGGTGTTTGCTGTATTTGCCGGGCAGCTGGGGCTGGGCTGGCCATGGTTGGCCGCATGTTGCTTCAGCATGCTGCTGCTGGCGCTGGCGCTGATCGATGCCAAGACACAATTGCTGCCCGATGACCTGACGCTGTTGCTGTTGTGGGCGGGCTTGCTGTTTAGCCTGCTTGGGGTAACGGTGCCTTTGGCCGATGCAGTGGTGGGGGCCATGGCCGGGTATTTGATCCTGTGGAGCATTTACTGGCTGTTCAAGCTGGCGACCGGCAAAGAGGGCATGGGCTATGGCGACTTCAAACTGTTGGCCGCACTGGGTGCCTGGCTGGGCTGGAGCATGCTGCCGCTGGTGGTCTTGCTCTCCTCGCTGGTCGGCGCGCTGTTTGGCTTGCTGATGATGGCGCTACAGCGCCACGATCGTGGCCAGGCCATGCCGTTTGGCCCGTTTCTGGCGGCGGCCGGCATGATTGCTTTTGCCTGGGGCAAGCCGATTGTGGCTTGGTATACCGGTGCCTAGCCCGGTAGTGGGGCTGACTGGCGGCATTGGCTGTGGCAAGAGTGCCGTTGCCAGATTGTTTGCCGGGCATGGCATCCCGTGTGTGGATACCGACACCGTTGCCCACGCACTGACCGCGCCGGGTGGTGCCGCCATGCCAGCCATCGTCGCGGCATTTGGCGCGGGCATGCAGCAGGCCGACGGTGCGATGAACCGTGCTGCCATGCGCGAGCTGGTGTTTGCCCAGCCAGCACAGCGGCAGGTGCTGGAAGGCATCCTGCACCCGATGATTCATGCCGAAAGCCTGCGCCAGCTGGCACAGCTGTCGGCACCTTACTGCTTGCTGGCCGTGCCTTTGCTGTTTGAAAGCCAGCGTTACCAGCAGGTCATTTCCCGCAGTTTGCTGGTGGATTGCGCGCTGCCCACGCAGATTGAACGGGTGATGGCACGCAATGGCATGACCGAGGTGCAGGTACGTGCCATTATTGCTGCGCAGATGAGTCGGGAGCAGCGTTTGACGCTGGCGGACGATGTTTTGCCCAATGATGGCGATCTGGCGGCGCTGGCGCTTCTAGTTGCAGCCAAACATCGTTATTATCTAGCCTGCTTTGGCATTGCCGATCCGGCATGACATCTAATCAACGGACAGCTGCTGTGACCAGTTTCGAGTTTCCCTTAGTAGAACGTACTCGCACTTTGCTTCGACTGGAGCAGGTATACCAGCGTCTGGTGTTTTTCATTGCCCAGCAGGAAAGCCATGCGCACCATGCTGCGTTGATGTCGCTGTTCGAGGTACTGGAGGCGGCCGGGCGTACCGAGCTGAAGTCTGACCTGCTGCAGGAGCTGGAGCGGCAAAAGCTGAACCTCGAGTCGCTGCGCGACAACCCGGTTGTGCAGCAAGAAGCGCTGGAATCGCAGCTGGAAGAAATCGAGCGCACCATGAGCAGCCTGCTGGATATCACCGGCAAGTTTGGCCAGCATTTGCGCGAGAACGAATGGCTGATGGCCATCAAGCAGCGCTCGGTGATTCCGGGCGGTACCTGCCAGTATGACTTGCCGTCGTACCACCTTTGGTTGCAGCGTGATAGCGAGCAGCGCCGGGCCGACCTGCAGCGCTGGGCAGCACCGCTGATGCCCACGGCGGCTGCGGCCAACATCTTGCTCAAACTACTGCGCGATAGCGGCAAGACCCACCCGTATACCGCACGGCGCGGTGCATTCCAGCAGATGTCCGGTGGCAAGGTCGTCCAGTTGATCCGTGTGGGTTTCGACCGCAGCTTGCAAATCGTGCCCGAAGTGTCGGCCAACAAATACGCCATTAATGTCCGCTTCATTCACGCTGCTACCGGCGAAGTGCGTTCGCGCCAGGTAGAGGATGATGTGGATTTCTCCCTGACCTATTGCAAGTTTTGATCATGACAACAACACGTACCGTAGCCTGCCCGCAGTGCAAGGCAGCTGTGCCGTGGGGGCCGCAAAGCCCGTACCGCCCCTTTTGCAGCGAACGCTGCCGCTTGATAGACCTCGGCCAGTGGGCCAACGAAGAATACCGCGTGCCGGTGTCCGGCGATGACCCGATGAAAGAGCTGGATTCGCTCTGAGTCCGGCACACAGAAAAAGCAAAAAGCGCTGCCCAGGCAGCGCTTTTTTCATGGTTGGCCGCATCGGCCAGCCTCAGGTACGGGCGATGACCGCGCCCTGCGCAAAGTAGGTGCGCACACCGGACATGATGGCCTCGGCCATGTCTTGCTGGAAGGCCGGGTCTACCAGCTTGCGCTCTTCTTCCGGATGGCTGATGAAGGCCGTTTCCACCAGAATCGACGGAATATCAGGGGCTTTGAGCACGGCAAAACCGGCTTGCTCTACCTTTTCCTTGTGCAGCTTGTTCAGGCCGCCCATTTTGCCCAGCACCGCTTTGCCCAGTTTCAGGCTGTCGTTGATGGTGGCGGTCTGGGTCAGGTCGAACAGGGTGTGGGCCAGGTATTTGTCCTTGCCGGCTATTTTTACCCCGCCAATCATGTCGGCATCGTTTTGCGTCTTGGCCAGCAGGCGCGCCATGGTACTGGTCGCGCCGTTTTCCGACAGGGCAAACACGGATGAGCCACGCGCGGTGCGGTTTTCTACGGCGTCGGCGTGTACCGAGATAAACAGGTCGGCGCCGATCTTGCGCGCTTTCGCCACGCGCACGCCCAGCGGCAGGAACACATCCTCGTCGCGCGTCAGGTAGGCTTTCATGTTCTTTTCGGCGTCCACCAGCTTTTTCAGCTGGCGGCTGATGCGCAATACCACGTCTTTTTCGCGTGTGCCGCTGGGGCCTACCGCACCGGGGTCTTCGCCGCCGTGGCCCGGGTCGATCATGATCACCACCGGGCGTGCCGGGTCGGTTTTGCCCTTGTTGCCGCGCGGGGCGTTGTTGTCCAGCTGGCCCTTGTTGTAGTCCTGCAGCAGGGCCAGTAGCGGGTCATCCTGCTGGGCGTTGGCCGGATACAGGTCTACCACCAGGCGGTGCTGGTATTCGCCTACTGGCTTGAGCGAGAAAATCTGTGGCTTTACCTCGTTGCGCAGGTCCAGCACCAGGCGCACGGTGTTGCCGTTGAACTGCCCGGCGCGTGCGGTACGGATAAACGGGTCGGCAGACTGGATCTGGCCGCTGATGTCCTGCAGGACGCCGGTGAGCTGGACGTCTTCCAGGTCGATAACCAGGCGGTTCGGGTTGGCCAGGGCAAAGTGCTTGTAGCGGATCTCGCTACCCGCTTCGATGGTCAGGCGGGTGTAGGTAGACGATGGCCACACCCGTACCGCCACGACCTGGCTGCCGGCAGCCAGGCCAGCACGGCTGACGGTGAGCAAAAAGGTGGCCGCCGCCGCGCCGATCAGCTTGCGGCGCAGTGCGTCATGAAGCGCTTGAGACATACGTGTCCTGTTTCACTGTGGGCATGAAGGCGATAGCTGCGACCATCGCCATCCACACTAAGTTTCAGTACCAGATCCGGCGCGGGCAGTACACCGGCGGCTTTGTCGGGCCATTCGATAACGCACACAGTATCGTCGGCAAAATAGTCGGCAAAGCCGGCGTCGTACCATTCTTCCGGGTCGTTAAAGCGGTACAAGTCGAAATGGTGCAAGGTGAGGGCAGGGAGCGTGTAGCTTTCTACCAGGGTATAAGTCGGGCTTTTTACCCGCCCGCTATACCCCAGGCCCTGCAGCAAGCCACGCGTGAACGTGGTTTTGCCTGCGCCCAGGTCGCCATCCAGCTGCAGCTGCAGCCCGCCTGTTAGCGCACTGGCGAGCTGACGGCCCAGCTGCAAAGTAGCGGCTTCATCGGCAAGGTAGCCGGCGCCGACACTGGTATCATCCGTTGCCATGAGTGAAATATCCTGTAAAAACGAGAATTATCGCCATTTGGCCAGCCAAATCAAGCAGTGGGCGCAGGCGCTGGGCTTTGCCGAGGCGCGCATCACGCAGGCGGCGCTGCCAGCCGAGGCCGAGCAGCAGCTGGCCAGCTGGTTGGCCGCAGCTTATCACGGCGAGATGGACTATATGGCACGCCATGGTGCACTGCGGGTGCGCCCGGCCGAACTGGTGCCTGGCACCCTGCGCGTGATCAGCCTGCGCATGCACTATTGGCCACAGCCGGCGGCCGATGCCGAGGCAGTCTTGCAGCAGCCTGGCCAGGCCTACATTTCGCGCTACGCGCTGGGGCGCGACTATCACAAGGTGCTGCGTAACCGGCTGCAGAAGCTGGCCGAGCAGATCAGCGCGGCCGTGCCCGAGCACCAGTTTCGCGTGTTTACCGATAGCGCACCGCTGGCCGAGGTAGCCTTGGCGGCGCAGGCGGGGCAGGGCTGGCGCGGCAAGCATACCCTGCTGCTTAACAAGAAGCAGGGCTCGCTGTTTTTCCTGGGTGAAATCCTGACCAACTTGCCCTTGCCGGAAGACCCGTCAGAGGCGGGGCACTGTGGTAGCTGTACCCGCTGTATCGATGTCTGCCCGACGGGGGCGATTGTGGCGCCGTATACCGTGGATGCGCGGCGCTGCATTTCTTACCTCACCATCGAGCTGAAAGGCGCCATCCCCGAGCCGCTGCGCCCGCTCATCGGCAACCGCATTTATGGCTGCGACGACTGCCAGCTGGTATGCCCGTGGAACCGCTTTGCCGTGCCTACCGCCGAGGCCGACTTTGCCGTGCGCCATGGCCTGGATGCCATCAGCCTGCTGGCGCTGTTTGCCTGGACCGAGCAGGACTTTCAGCAGCGCATGGCCGGCAGCCCGATTTACCGCATCGGGTACAGCAAGTGGCTGTCCAATATCGCCATTGCGCTAGGCAATGCCCCGTATGGCACAGACATTGTGGCTGCACTGCAACAGCAGAGTGAGGCAGAGGAGGGGGTATTGCGCGAGTCGGTGCGGTGGGCGCTGCAGCAGCAGCGTGGCAGGGCGCCAAAAGCATAAGGTTGGCCGCATGCGGCCAACCTGGGGATCACAGCGCTTTGGTGAAGTGGAACGAGGAGATCACAAAGCCCAAACGGAAGTACAGCTTGTGCGCCTGGGTACGCCAGGTGCCGGAGTCCAGCACGATATAGCTACAGCCGGCCGCCTTGGCGCGGGCTTCGCACCAGGCAATCAATTGGCTGCCTACGCCTTGCGAGCGGGCTGCCTCGTCGGTGACCAGGTCGTCCACGTAGAGCCGCAGGTCTTCGTAGGTATTTTCGTACAGCCGGTATAACGCCAAGCCCACTGGCTGGCCTTGCTCGTTACACGCCAGCACCAGGCGTGCACCATAGCGGCACACACGCTGCATTTTTACCAGATAGGCCATGCCTTCTTCCGGCAGCATGGGGCGCAGCTGCCGGTGCAGTGCTGCCGCGCTTTGCAGCAGCGCGGGCTCGATGATCTGCCCTGCGTCATCCGTCAGCGGGATAAGCTGCAGGCTGCTCATATCAAGCTTCGCGCGACGGGGCGATCACCAGCGACTCACCTTCCAGAATGGCTTTGCCTTTCACCAGGCAGACGGTAGCAAACTTCACGCGCTTCTTGGCTGGGTCCAGCTCGGTCACGGTCACGCGGGCGGTGACGGTTTCGCCAATCTTTACCGGCGCTTTGAAGCGGGTGGATTGCGACAGATAGATAGTGCCGTTGCCCGGCAGGCGGGTGCCCACTACGGTAGAAATCAGGCTGGCGGTGAGCATGCCGTGCGCGATGCGGGTCTGGAACATCGAGTTTTCGGCGTATTCCTGATTGATGTGCACCGGGTTGTCATCGCCGGACACCGCGCTGAACATCAGGATGTCGGCTTCGGTGATGGTTTTGGCGTATTCGGCCGTGTCGCCTAGTTTGATGTCTTCGAAATAAACTGTCATGAAAACTCCTTTGCGGGCTGCTGGTTGCAGCGCCAGCCCACTGCTGACACTGCTTTTGCGATGTTCCTGCCTGTTTTTCTGCTTATGACATGCTCAATATTGCGCTGCATTCTGACACGCTTTGCCCCAAATGCAAATTGCGGGGAAATGGCGTAATATCTGCACACCCCTGTTGTACTGCATTTTTATTGTCGTCAGTCTACCAATTAAACGCTCGTTTGATTAAAGTGCGGTGCTAGCATCAATAAAGCGCCAGGCTGTATCTGCGAGTCGTTGAAACCTGAAGAGTCTGCTGGAGGAATATGAAAGCTCTAGTCGCTGTGAAACGCGTTGTCGATTACAACGTGAAAGTGCGCGTCAAAGCCGATGGCACGGATGTGGATGTGGCCAACGTCAAGATGTCGATGAACCCGTTTGACGAAATCGCCGTGGAAGAGGCTGTACGCCTGAAAGAAGCCGGCAAGGTTTCCGAGATCGTGGTGGTGTCCATGGGTGTGAAGCAGTGTGAAGAAACCCTGCGTACCGCCCTGGCTATGGGTGCCGATCGTGCCATTCTGGTAGAAACCGACGCCGAGCTGCAGCCGCTGGCCGTGGCCAAGCTGCTGAAGGCCGTGGCTGACAAAGAGCAGCCACAGCTGCTGATCGTGGGCAAACAGGCTATCGACGACGATGCCAACCAGACCGGCCAGATGGCTGCCGCCCTGCTGGGCTGGGGCCAGGGTACCTTTGCTTCCAAGGTGGACGTGGCGGCGGAAACCATCGACGTTACCCGCGAGGTAGACGGCGGCCTGGAAACCATCAAGCTGCGCTTGCCAGCCGTGGTGACCACCGACCTGCGCTTGAACGAGCCACGCTACGTGAAGCTGCCAAACATCATGGCCGCCAAGAAAAAGCCGCTGGATAAAACCACCCCGGCCGACCTGGGCGTAGACGTGACCCCGCGCCTGAAAACCCTGAAAGTGGCCGAGCCTGCCAAACGCTCTGCCGGTATCAAGGTTGCCAATGCTGCCGAGCTGGTAGCCAAACTGAAAAACGACGCAAAGGTGCTGTAAGCCATGGCTATTCTCGTTATCGCTGAACACGACAACCAGAGCCTGAAAGCAGGCACCCTCAATACCGTTACCGCCGCCGCCAAACTGGGCGAGGTACACGTACTGGTCGCCGGCCACAATGCTGGCGCCGCTGCCGACGCCGCCAAGGCCGTGGCGGGTGTGGCCAAGGTACTGGTCGCCGATAGCGCCGCCTATGCGCATGGCCTGGCCGAAAACCTGGCGCCGCTGGTGGTCGGCCTGGCATCCGGTTACAGCCACGTGCTGGCCCCGGCTACCTCGTACGGTAAAAACCTGCTGCCACGCGTTGCCGCGCTGCTGGACGTAGCCCAGATCTCCGACATTATCGCGGTCGAGTCTGCCGATACCTTCGTGCGCCCGGTCTACGCCGGTAACGTGCTGGCTACCGTGCAGTCTGCCGATGCCATCAAGGTGATCACCGTACGTACCACCGCTTTCGAAGCGGCGGCACAAGGCGGTGCGGCCAACGTGGAAAGCATTGCTGCTGCAGCCGACGCTACCCTGTCGTCCTTCGTGGGCCAGGAGCTGACCAAGTCCGACCGCCCGGAGCTGGGCGCCGCCAAGATCATCGTCTCCGGTGGCCGTGCACTGGGTTCGGACGTGCAATTCAAAGCCGTGATCGAGCCGCTGGCCGACAAGCTGGGCGCTGCCGTGGGTGCCTCGCGCGCTGCGGTGGATGCCGGCTACGCACCAAACGACTACCAGGTAGGCCAAACCGGCAAAGTCGTGGCCCCGCAGCTGTACGTGGCGGTGGGCATTTCCGGTGCCATCCAGCACCTGGCCGGTATGAAAGATTCCAAAGTGATCGTGGCGATCAACAAGGATGAAGAAGCGCCGATCTTCCAGGTAGCCGACTACGGCATCGTGGGTGACCTGTTCACCGTGGTGCCGGAGCTGCTGGCCGAGCTGTCCAAGTAATACTGCTGTATGGATTGGTTCACGGTCCTGCGAGCCAAAGCGAGACAAGGCGTTTTCAACGCCGTATCGCTGACGCGCAGCAGATCGTGGGCCGGTTCACCATAAAACAAGGCGTGGTGCTACGGTGCCACGCCACACAAGAAAGCCGGTTTACCGGTTCGTCTGGGGAAATGCACGCTGCCTGCGCCGCGTGGGCTTGCCATCAGCCGGATCGGTGACCGGTTTTTTTGCACGATGACGAGTTAATCGAGGAGTAATTTCATGATCTACAAGGCACCCGCCAAGGAAATCCGCTTTGCCCTGAACGAGCTGGCCGAGCTGCCCGCCGTATGCAGCCTGCCAGGCTACGAAGACTGCTCGGTGGAGCTGGTTGACGCCATTTTGGAAGAAGGCGCCAAGTTCGCCGAAGGCGTGCTGGCCCCCATCAACAAGCAGGGCGACAAGGGCGCTAAATGGTCGCCGGACTTTAGCGTTACCGCAGCAGAAGGCTTCAAGGAAGCCTGGCAGCAATACGTGGAGGCCGGCTGGGTAGGTCTGCGCGCCCCGGCCGAATTCGGCGGCCAAGGGCTGCCGGCGCTGGTGGCCTTGGCCGCCGAAGAAATGTGGTGCTCGGCCAACCTGGCGTTTTCGCTGGCGCCGATGCTGACCCTGGGTGCCATTGAAGCCATCAACCACCACGCCTCCGACGAGCTGAAAGCCATCTACCTGCCGCGCATGTCTACCGGCGAGTGGACCGGCACCATGAACCTGACCGAGCCGCAAGCCGGCTCCGATCTGGCCCAGGTACGCAGCAAGGCCATTCCGGTAGGTGACGGCAGCTACAAGATCAGCGGCCAGAAAATCTTCATTACCTGGGGCGAGCACGACATGGCGGACAACATCGTCCACCTGGTGCTGGCCCGTCTGCCCGACGCCCCGGCCGGCGTGAAGGGTATCTCGCTGTTTATCGTGCCCAAGTTCCTGGTGAACGCCGACGGCAGCCTGGGCGCGCGTAACGACGTGCGCTGCGTATCGCTGGAGCACAAGCTGGGCATCCACGGCAGCCCTACGGCGGTGATGAGCTTTGGCGACGAAGGCGGCGCTATCGGCTACCTGGTGGGCGAGGCCAACAAGGGCCTGGGCTATATGTTCACCATGATGAACCACGCCCGCCTGGGTGTGGGTATCGAAGGCATGGCGGTATCCGAGCGCGCCTACCAGAAGGCGGTAGAGTACGCCCGCGACCGCGTACAAAGCCGTGCCGTCGGTAGCCCGGACCCGGCCGGTGTTGCCATCATCCAGCACCCCGATGTACGCCGCATGCTGATGACCATGCGCGCGCAGATCGAAGCGCAGCGCGCGCTGGCCTTCTACGCCGCCTCGGCACTCGACCGAGCCGCCCGTCACCCGGTGGCCAGCGAAGCCGCGCGTAACCAGGCGCTGGTGAATTTCCTGATTCCTATCGTGAAGGGCTGGAACACCGAACAGGCCAACGAGATCACCAGCCTGGGTATGCAGATTCACGGCGGCATGGGCTATATCGAGGAAACCGGCGTGGCGCAGTACTGCCGCGACGCGCGCATTACTGCCATCTACGAAGGCACCACCGGCATCCAGGCGCTGGATCTGATCGGCCGCAAGACCGCCAGCGAAAACGGCGCTACCGCGCGCTGGCTGCTGGAAGAAGTCCGCAGCACCGTGGCCAAGTTGTCGGCTGCCGGTTTTGACAGCATTGCGGCCAACCTGGAAGCCTCTGCCAAAGACGCCGAGCGCTGCGTGGACTTCATCATCGGCACCTTCGGTAGCCAGCCACAGTTGGCCGCAGCCGGTTCGGTACCGTTCCTGAAGCTGATGGGCATCACGCTGGGTGGCTGGATGATGGGTCGTGCCGCGCTGATCGCCAAAGCACAGCAAGGCGACGAAGGCGTGGATGCCGACTTCCTGGCAGCCAAGCAGATTACCGCGCGCTTCTACGCCGAGCACCTGCTGCCGCAAACCGGTGGCCTGGCCGCGGCCATCGTCAGCGGTGCCGATAGCGTGCTGGCACTCGACGCAGCGCTGTTCTAAGCCTGCTGGTCTCCCAAAGCCCCCTTTCAAATGAACGGGGGCTTTTCATATGCTGGCAATGCAGCCACGGTAGGATACTTGCCCATCCATGCCGGCTTCATTACTCTTCCACTTTTGCCCGTTTTCGGTACGCTCCGTTTATGTCCATGCCACAACGTGCGTTGCGCCAGGCTGCCCGCCTGCCAGCGCTATTGCCTCTGTTGGCCGCATTGCTCGCCAGCTGGTGGCTGGTCGCTACCTTGCTCGCCATGTTGCCTGGCGCACCCACCCTGCGGGTGCTGGCGCAGCCGCAGCCTTTGGCGGCTGCCGGGGCGGTAGCGCAGCAGTCGTGGTTTGGTGTGGTGCAAGACGCGGCGGCCAGCCAGGTGGCCCCGCCGGTTAGCGTGCTGGGTGTGCTGGGCGGTGGGCAGGGCTCGCGCCAGGATTTTGCCATCTTGCTGGAAAACGGCCAGAAAGTAGCTGTGCGGGCTGGGGACAAGACACCAGGGGGCTGGCTGCTGTTAAGGGTAAATGGTAGCGGGGTGGTATTGCGCCAGCCCGATGGCAGGGAGCTGAGTGTGGCGCTAAGCCGCCAGGTAGTGCCGGATGGCGTGCCCCCGGCCCTGGCACCCGCCCAGCCGCAGCTGTTTGGCGCCCCTGCAGTACAGCCTGCCATGGGCGCTCCGGCGCCTGTCGTGCCCCCGGTGGTAGAGGGCCTGCAGCCAAGGGAGGCGCCAGTCCAGAAGGACTAAGCGCAGGCGGTAGTGTGTTTATCGAAGTCTTGCGTTGGCGATACGCTGGCGCAGTAGCAGGTGTGGTGCAGGACGCCACGGTATCTGAACAATAGAAAAGCAGATCGATACAATCATGCAGATAGCCCGTTTGGCCGGTGCCTTGGCACTGGTGTTTGCTTGCCACGCTTTTGCCGCGCCCGACGAGCCGGTAATGCTGAACTTCGTCAATGTGGATATCGATACGGTGGTGAAGGCCATCGGCGAGATTTCCGGCAAGAATTTCGTGCTGGATCCCCGTGTGAAAGGCACCGTCAATATCGTGTCGGCGCGCCCTGTGCCACGCGAGCTGTCCTACCAGATACTGTTGTCCAGCCTGCGCATGCAGGGCTTTAGTGCGGTAGAGGGCGACGGCGTGATCAAGATCGTGCCAGAAGCCGACGCCAAGCTGCACGCCCGCGTGGGCAATGCCCGCCGTGGCGACGGCGACCGCCTGATCACCAAAGTATTCATCCTGCGCCATGGCAGCGCCAACCAGCTGGTTCCGGTGATCCGCCCCATTATTTCCCCCAATAACACCGTAGCCGCCATGCCGCAGGCCAATGCGGTGGTGGTAACTGACTACGCTGACAATATCCGCCGCATAGAAGCCATCATCGACAGTATCGAGAGTGCCAGCGCCGCCGATAGCGTGGTGCTGCCGGTGAAGTACGCCTCGGCTATCGAGATGGCCAGCCAGCTGAGCAAGCTGTTGCAGGAAGGTAGCACCGGTGCGGCCAACGCTGCCGACGGTGGCCGCATTACCATCGTGCCGGATGCACGCAGCAATGTACTGCTGGTACGGGCTGACACCAGTGGCCGCCTGGCCAAGGTGAAAAACCTGCTCACCTTGCTGGACCAGCCCAGCCAGGCCGGTGCCAATGTGCGCGTGGTGTACCTGCGCAATGCCGAGGCCACACGCGTGGCGCAAACCCTGCGTAGCCTGCTGTCCGCCGACGCCCCCGCCGCCAGTAACAGTGCGCCGGCTAGCGGCCAGGCCGCCAGTACGCCTGGCACCGCCAAGACCACGGACAGTAATAGTGGCGCGCTGGGCAGCACCATTCAGGCGGATGTGGCTAATAACGCGCTGATCATGAACGTGCCGGACGCCATGTACCAGAACCTGCGCAATGTGATCGACATGCTGGACCGCCGCCGCGCGCAGGTGTTTGTCGAGGCGCTGGTGGTAGAGGTGTCTGCCGAGCGGGCGCAAGAAGTCGGCATGCAGTGGCAGTCGCTCTCCGGCCTGGGTAATGGCGGCACCAGCGTGATAGGTGGTACCAATTTCCCCGCCACCGGCAACCCCGGCATTCTTAACGTGGCCACCGGTGGTAGTGCAGGTATCAGTGCGCTGGCCGGTAGCAGTGGCCTGACGGTGGGCATCAGTAAGGGTACTGTCAACATTTTGGGTACACAGATATTGAACCTGGGCCTGCTGGCCCGGGCGCTGGAAAAAGAAGCCGAGGGTAATGTGCTGTCCACGCCCAACCTGATGACCATGGATAACGAAGAAGCCAAGATCGTCATTGGCCAGAACGTACCGTTTCTCACCGGCAGCTACAGCAACACCGGTAACAGCAATGGCGGCAGCAGCGTGTCGTCGCCGTTCCAGACCTACGAGCGCAAGGACGTGGGCCTGACGCTGAAGCTGACGCCGCAGATTTCCGAAGGCGGCCTGGTGAAGATGAAAATTCTGCAGGAAGTGTCGTCGGTAGAAGAAACCAGCCGCAATAACCCTGCGGGCCTCACCACCAACAAACGTGCCATCGAAACCACCGTCACCGTGGACGATGGCAGCATCGTGGCCATTGGCGGCCTGATCCAGGAAGCCGTGAGCGACGGCGAAAACAAGGTGCCCTTGCTGGGCGATATCCCCGGCCTGGGCTGGCTGTTCAAATACCAGCAAAAACAGCGCAAGAAAACCAACCTGATGGTGTTCCTCAAGCCCACCATCCTGCGTGACGACGGTAGCGCGCGCGGCCTGGCCAGCGACCGCTACGACTACGTGATAGGCGACCGCCAGCGCCAGGACGGCAAGCTGCCGCTGAGCGCAGCCGACGCCTACCAGTCGTCGCCGGCCGGTGGCCTGCTGCAGCAGCTGCAGCAAAGCGGCCAACTACCGCAGCCCGATAGCCAGGGCGTGGCCAAACCATGAGCGTAGCCCGTCACCCGGTGCTGGGTTTTGCCTTTGCCCGTAGCCAGCGCATTGTGCTGGAAGACGGCCCCGATGGCCGCGTGTTGCTGGTCGACAGCCAGACCCCGGCCAGCGCCATCAGCGAAGTGCTGCGTCTGCACGCGGCCCCCGATCAGGTGGAAACGTTGGCCGCAGACGAGCTGGACCGCCGTCTGTCTAGCCTGTACGCCAACCGCAGCGACGGCGCGGCGGGGGTGGTGGACGACATCGGCGACAGCCTGGACCTGAACGCCATGGTGGACTCGCTGCCCGAGGTGGAAGACCTGCTGGAGTCCGAAGGCGACGCGCCCATCATCCGCATGATCAACGCGCTGTTGACGCAGGCGCTGCGCGATGGCGCCTCCGACATCCACATCGAAGCCTTCGAAGACCGCAGCCTGGTACGCTTTCGCCTGGATGGCACGCTGCGCGACGTGGTTACCCCGCACCGCGCCTTGCACGCCGCCATGGTGTCGCGCCTGAAAATCATGGCCAGCATGGACATTGCCGAAAAACGCCTGCCGCAAGATGGCCGTATTTCGCTACGCCTGGGCGGCCGCCCGGTAGATGTGCGGGTGTCCACGCTGCCCACCAGCCATGGCGAGCGCGTGGTGCTGCGCCTGCTGGACAAAGAAGCGGCGCGGCTGGACCTGGCGACGCTGGGCATGGCCGCCGACACGCTGGGGCAGGTCGATGGCCTGATTCGCCAGCCGCACGGCATTTTGCTGGTTACCGGCCCCACCGGCTCCGGCAAAACCACTACGCTGTACGCTGCGCTATCGCGGCTGGACGCACGACACACCAATATCATGACGGTGGAAGACCCGGTGGAATACCACCTGGACGGCGTGGGTCAGACGCAGGTGAACACCAAGATCGACATGAGTTTTGCCAAGGCACTGCGCGCCATCCTGCGCCAGGACCCGGACGTGGTGATGATTGGCGAAATCCGCGACCTGGAAACCGCACAGATTGCCGTGCAGGCCTCGCTTACCGGCCACCTGGTGCTGGCCACGCTGCACACCAATGACGCCGCCAGCGCCATCACCCGCCTTACCGACATGGGCGTCGAGCCCTTCTTGCTGGCCTCCAGCCTGCTGGGCGTGATGGCGCAGCGCCTGGTGCGCCGCCTGTGCCCGCAGTGCAAGCAGCCGCACCCGCTGTCGCTGGACGGCGAGCCCGGCGTGCTGCACTACCGCCCCGCGGGCTGCCCGGCCTGCAGCAATAGCGGCTACCGTGGCCGCTACGGCGTGTACGAGCTGCTGCAGGTAGACGACACACTGCAAAAGCTGATTCACGACCGCGCCAGCGAAGCCCAGCTGCGCGCCCACGCCACCGCCTGCGGCATGCGCAGCCTGCGCGACGACGGCTTGCGCTGGGTGCGTGGCGGCGAGACCAGCCTGGAAGAAATCCTGCGCGTGACGAGGAGCTAAGTTGGCCGCATTCAAGTACACCGCCCTCGATGCAGCGGGCAAGGAGCACGGCGGCCTGCTGGAAGCCGACTCCGCCCGTGCCGCCCGCGCCCAGCTGCGCGACCGTGGCCTGCTGCCGCTGGAAATCGACAGCGTGGCCGCGCCGCGCCAGGGTAGCTCGGTGCTGGCGCGTGGCCTGCCGCGTGCCGAGCTGGTGATGTTCACCCAGCAGCTGGCCACGCTACTGGACGCCGGCCTGCCGCTGGAGCGCGCCCTGGCCGCCATCGCCGAGCAAAGCGAGCACCCGCGCACACGTGCCGTGCTGGCGCAAATCCGCAGCGACATCCTGGAAGGCAAATCACTGGCGCAGGCACTGGCCGGCGCACCCGCCGTGTTCAACAGCCTGTACCGCTCGCTGGTGCAGGGCGGCGAGCAGTCCGGCCACCTGGGGCAGGTCATGGCCAAGCTGGCGCATTATCTGGACCAGCGCCAGCACACGCAGCAGAAAGTAGCGCTGGCCATGGCCTACCCGGCAGTGGTCACCGTGGTGGCGCTACTGGTGGTGGGCGGGCTGATGGCCTATGTGGTGCCGCAGGTGGTGAGCGTGTTTGCCCAGAGTAAGCAGACGCTGCCGCTGCTCACGCGCATGCTGGTGGCCAGCAGCCATTTTCTGCGCGATTGGGGCGTGGTGTTGCTGTTGCTGATTGTGGCCGCAGCCGCTGCCTGCTGGCGCATGCTGCAGGTGCCCGCACTACGCCGCACCTGGCACGGCCAACTGTTGCGCCTGCCGGTGATCGGCCGCCTGCTGCAGGCGCTCAATACCGCACGCATGGCCAGTACGCTGTCGATTCTGGTGGGCTCCGGCGTCCCGCTGCTGACCGCACTGGACACCGCGCGCGGTATCGTCAGCCTCATCCCCCTGCAGGACGCCATTGCCGACACCGCCGGCAAGGTGCGCGAGGGTATGGCGCTATCGCGCGCGCTGGGCAGCACGCGGCAGTTCCCGCCGGTGCTGATTCACCTGATCGGCAGCGGTGAAGCCAGCGGCCGCCTGGCCGACATGCTGGACCGCGCCGCGCTGCAACAGCAGCAAGAAGTAGAACGCAAGCTGGCCACCTTCACCACGCTGATGGAGCCGCTACTGATTCTGGTGATGGGCGGGCTGGTGTTGCTGATCGTGATGGCCATCATGATGCCGATCATCGATATGAACCAGATGGTGAGGTAAGCGCATGAACCCGATGGATACCGAACGCATGGGCGGCCTGTTGGCAGAAGAGCAACGGCTGTGTGCCGACGCGATCTCGCTGCCTGCAGACATGCGGCTCTCCGCGTTTGCCTGGCAGCTGCTGTTACAGGTGGCTGTCTTGGTTTGCCTGTACTGGGTGCGCCATGCCCAGGCGCAGTCGCTGCTGTGGCTGTTTCTAGCCGGTATGCTGCTGGTGTTCCCATCAAGGCTGTACCTGCGGGTGTGGCGCTGGCAGCGTTACGCTAGCCGGCAAGCGCAGTTGGCCGCATGCCGCCGCCAACTGGACGAACTCCGCGCGCAAGCCGGAAGCACGCCATGATGACCCCTGCCGCCGCCCGCCAGCTGGCCGCCTACAACCGCTGGATGAACGACAAACTGTACCAGGCTGCCGCCAGTCTGCCAGATGACGTTTTGCACGCTCAGCAGGGTGCCTATTTCGGTTCGCTGTTCGGCACGCTGAGTCATATCGTGGTGGGCGATACCGTCTGGCTGCGACGTTTTGCCACCTTGCCATACGGTGCAGAAGTATTGCAGCCTGTACGGTTTTGGCCGCAACCGGCAGCGCTGGACGCCCGGCCTGCGGCCAACCTTGCCGAGCTTGCTGCCTTGCGCCACCAGCTTGACACCTATATCGAGCAATGGGCCGCCACGCTGGACGAGCGCGTTCTGGCGCAAGACCTGGCCTACCGCTCAATGCGTGGCGACGCCTGTGTCAAAGCACTGGGTGGCGTGCTGCTGCATTTTTTCAACCACCAGACCCACCATCGCGGCCAGGCCAGCACGTTGCTGACTCAGGCCGGTGTGGATGTGGGCGTGACCGACTTGCTGGCGCTGCTGCCAGATGAGGCTACGACCACTCGCTGATAATGCGCTGGCCCATGCCGCCGGCGATTGATTGCATAAGGGAGTCAACATGAAACACATGAAACACGCCGCCCAGCGCGGCTTCACCCTGATCGAGATCATGGTGGTGATTGTCATCCTGGGCGTGCTGGCCGCGCTGGTGGTGCCCAAGGTGATGAGCCGGCCGGACGAGGCGCGCATCGTGGCCGCCAAACAGGACATCGGCGCCATGCTGCAGGGCCTCAAGCTCTACCGCCTGGACAACACGCGCTACCCCACCACCGAGCAGGGCCTGCAGGCGCTGGTAAGCAAGCCGGCCAGCGGCCCGGCCCCCAAAAACTGGAAGCCGGGCGGCTATCTGGAGCGCCTGCCCAACGACCCGTGGGGCAACCCCTATCAGTACGCCGCGCCCGGTAGCCATGGCGAGGTGGATATCTGGAGCCTGGGCGCCGACGGCGAGCCCGGTGGCGAAGGCAACGACGCCGATATCGGCTCCTGGGCGCTGTAAACCGGCATGACGCGCGCAGGCTGCGGCCAACGTTGGCCGCAAGGCGGCTTTACGCTGATCGAGGTGATGGTGGTGCTGCTCATCATTGGTGTGATGGCCACCACCGTCAGCTTTAGCCTGCGCCCCGATACGCATCGCCAGCTGGAGGACGAAAGCTACCGCCTGGCGCGGGTGCTGGAGCAGGCCGTGGACGCCGCCGAAATGGGCGAGGCGCTGGCGCTGGACTGGCAGGCAGGCGGTGCGCACTGGCGTGTGGCCGATAGCCAGGGCGGCTGGCAGCCCAGTGCCGATGCTTTCTTTGCCGACCACGCGCTGCCGGAAGGGCTGCGGGGTGACGGCCTACTGCAAGATGGCCGCCCGGCCAGCGGCCCGGTACGGCTGTGGCAGGATGGCCGCCCGCCGGCGCTGGTGCTGACCCTGCGCGGCGACAGTGGCGCGCGTAGCGTGACGCTCTCGCCGGTAGGCACGGTCACGGTAGAGGCCACACCGTGAGGCGGCAGGGCGGTTTTACCCTGTTCGAGGTGCTGGTGGCGCTAGCCATCATGGCCGTGGCGCTGGCCGCCCTGCTGCGCGCCAGCGGGGTAGCGGCAGACAATAGCGAGCAGATGAAGCAGCGCATGATCGCCACCTGGGAGGCACAAAACCAGCTGGCCCTGATGCAGGCGCGGCGCGAATGGCCAGGCCCGGGCTTGCAGGAAGGCGAAATGGAAAGCGATGGCCGTCGCCTGCGCTGGGAGCGCGAAGTCAGCGACACGCCAAACGGCAACTTCCGCAAAGTGGTGCTGCGCGTATTGCAGCCGGGCAGCCAGCGCTATGTGCTGGCCGAGATCACCGGCTTTGTGCGCAGCCCCGAGGTGCAGCCATGAAGCGCCAGCTCGGCATGACACTGATCGAAATCCTGGTGGCCATGAGCCTGTTGGCCATTCTGACCGTGATGGGCTACCGCGCCTTTGGCAACCTGCTGAACGCGCGCGAGCACATCATGCAAACCGGCGAGCGCTGGGTGCAGCTGGCGCGCGTGCTGCGCCGGGTAGAGGCCGACCTGCAGCGCCTGCCGCGGCAAGCCCCCGGCGAGCAGCAACAGCCTGCCCTGCAGCTACAGCCAGCAGGGCAGGGCCAGCAGCTGCTGCTAAGGCTGGCCTCGTCGCGCTACCCAGATGGCCAGGAATACGTGCAATACCGCGCCGCGGCCGGGCTAGGCTGGCTAGCTGGCCCGGCCACCACCCCGCCGGATGGCGAGGCGCTGCCGCTACTGGCCGGTGACTACCGTGTGCAGTGGCGCGTGCTGGCGGCCAATGGCCAGTGGTACCCGCAATGGCCTGCGGCGGCGGCCGGTTCGCCGCACCCGCGTGCACTGGAAATGCGCGTGGTGGTGCCCGGTGATGAAACCATCCACCGTGTGTGGGCGCTGCCATGAAAACACAGCAGCAAGGCATGGCCATCATCATGGCGCTGCTGATTGTGGCCCTGGCCGCTACCGCAGCCTCAACCGTGCTGTGGCAGCAAAGCCTGTGGTGGCGCCAGGCAGATAACGACCGTGCCCGTGCTGAAATCAGGCTGATTGCTGACGCAGGCGTGGGCTGGGCCGGGGATATTCTGGCATTCGATGCACGCAGCAGTGGCGCGGTGGATTACCCCGGCGAGCTGTGGGCGCAGCCGCTGCCGCAAACCGAGGCGGAAAGCACCCGTATCAGTGGCCAGCTATCCGACGCGCAAGGACGCTTTAACGTCCACAACCTGCTGCTGCCGGATGGCAAGGAAGATGAAGCGCAAGTGCAGCTGTACCGCCGCCTGCTGGCCCAGCTGCAGTTGTCGCCCGCCCTGGCCGATACCCTGCTGGACTGGCTGGACGCCGACGACGAGCAGCGCCCGCAAGGGGCCGAAACCGCCTGGTATGCCGCGCAGCAGCCACCATATGCCATGCCGCCTGCCGCTAGCGTACAAAAGCTGGCCCAGCTGCGCTGGGTAAAGGGCTACGACAGCCAGGTGCTGGCCAAACTGGCCCCGCACCTGACGCTACTGCCGCAGCGTACCGCCTTGAATGTGAACACCATCAGCCTGCCCCTGATGATGGCGCTGGTGCCCGGCCTGGGGCGGGGCCAGGCGCAGGCGCTGATCAACCAGCGCAGCACCACGTATTTCAAGGACAAGGCCGACTTTGGCCTGCGCCTTACTGGCGGGCTGGTGCCGCTGGCGCTGGAGTACGGTGTGCGTAGCGACTATTTTCTGCTGCAAAGTGAAATACGCCACCCGCGCAGCATGCTGCGGGTAGACGCTTTGCTGTTGCGTAACGAACAAGCCAGCAAGGTCTTGTGGCGAGAAGAAGGAGTGGTGCCGGTGACGCCGGCCACCAACGGGGAATCATGAGTGTATTGAGACTATATCTGCGGCCAGGCTGGCCCGATAGCGAGCCCGGCCTGCCGTGGGCGCTGCTGGGTAGCCAGGGTCAGTGCCTGCAGCAGGGCGATGGCAGCCCGTCCGCCTGGCCGCGTGCCGACCAGCTGGAGCTGGTACTGCCTGCCGGCAGTACCCTGTTTACCGCCGTCGCGCTGCCGGCAGGGCGCGAGTTGAAGCCCGCGGTCATCGGCTATGCGCTGGAAGAACAGCTGGCGAACGACCCTGCGGCCAACCTGTACGCCGTAGGCGGCAAGCTGGCCGATGGCCGCCGTAGCGTGGCGGTATGCGAGGCCGCGCCGGTACGCCGTGCCGTGGCCATGCTGCGCCAACTGGGGCGGCTGGCCGACCGCATCGTGGCAGAAGAAACCTTGCTGCCGCTGCCGGACGCCGGGCAGTGGGTGCTGGCGGTACAGCCGCAGGGCTGGCTGCTGCGCAGGGGGTTGGACGAGGCCAGCTTCTTGCCGGCTGCCAGCGCGGCACTTTTGCTGCCCAGGTTGGCCGCAGCGGCACCTCCAGCCGCGGTGCTGCTGTTGGGCGAGCGGCCAGCGGGTTTGCCCGAGCTGTGGCCGGTACAGCAGGGCGAGGCCTGGCAATGGCAGCACGGGCGTGCCGTGGGGGTGAACTTTGCCCACGGCGAGCTGGCGGCAGACCGCCAGTGGCGGGCGCTCGCCCCCACGCTACGGCGTGCCGGCGTCATCGTCGCCGCCGTGGTGCTGGCGCAAACCCTGCTGGCTTGCGGGCAGTGGGGCTGGTACGCCTGGCAGAAGAAAAGCCTGCAGCAGCAAATCCGCCAGCAAGTCCAGCCGTGGGCACCGCAAGCCGTGGCTGGCAGCAGCGCACTGCCCATGCTGCGGGCGGTAGACCGCCTGCGTGTCAGCCGCGGCCTGCCCGCGCGCGACGATATGGTGACCGCCATGGCGCAGCTGGCCGAGGTCAACCGCGGCCAACTCAAGCTGGTCTCGCTGCGCTACGACAGTGGCCGCCTGGCGTTCCAGGCCCCGGCGCTGACCACCGAACAGGCACAGGGCTGGCAGGCACAGTTGGCCGCACGGCAATGGCTGCTATCGGCCAGCCAGAATGAACAAGGGCAGCGTGAATGGGTACTGACAAGGGAGCCGGCATGAACAAGCTGACAACGCAGGCCATGCAGCGCTGGCAACAGCTTTCCGCCCGCGAGCAGCGGCTGCTGGCGCTGATGGCCCTGGTACTGGGGGGCGCCTTGTTCTATCTGGCGCTGTGGGTGCCAGCGCATCAGCAGTCTGCCCGGCTGGCCAATAGCGTGGCCAGCTTGCAGGCCGAGGCGCGCCTGGTGGCCACGCTGGCTAGCGAGGCACAGGGCCTGAAACCGCAGGCCGAGGTTGCACCGCTGCCCGCCGCCGAGCTACAGGCCATGCTGACACCGCTGCTGCGTGACGCCGGCCTGGCCGGTTTGCAGCTGCAGGCCGAGGGCGAGTTTGGCGTGCGGGTGCAGGGCGAGGTGGCATTTGACGACTGGGTGCGCGCCAGTGGCCAGCTGGCTGGCCAGCAAGTACGGGTAGTACGCCTGCAGGCCGATGCCACCACGCCAGGGCGGGTAAAGCTGGACGCCGTGCTGGTGCATGCAGGAGGCGAGGCATGAAGCGCGCATTATGGGTAGGGCTGGTGGCGGTGGGGGTGCTGTCTGCGGTGGCGCATCTGCCCGCCAGTTTGCTGGACGCCAGGTTGGCCGCCGCCACGGACGGGCGCTGGCGGCTGGCATCGGCCAAGGGCACGCTGTGGCAGGGTAATGGCCAGCTGATGTACGCCGGTAGCCAGGGCGAGGTCTTGCCCATGAGCACGCTGGCCTGGCGCTGGCAGCCTGCCGCGCTACGCAGCTTGGCCATGCAGTGGGATATCGACGCCGACGGCCAGACCGGCAGCCTGCAGCTGAAAGCCGGTAGCGTCACGCTGCAAAACCTGCAGCTACAGCTGCCCGTGGCGGCACTGACGGGCTTTTCATCGAAATGGCACAGCGCACGCCTGGGTGGCCAGCTACAGTTACAGCTAGGGCAGATGGTGTGGCAAGCCGGCCGTGTAGAAGGCCAGGCTGCGCTGACCTGGGTGGCGGCCAGCTCGCCGCTGTCGCGCCTCCAGCCGTTTGGCAGCTACGCGCTGGATGTGCAAGGCCAGGGCGAGCAGGTGCAGCTTGCCATGCGTACCGTGCAAGGGCCGCTGCAAATCCAGGGGCAGGGGCGTTATGACGCCAATGGCTTGCAGTTTGCCGGCAGTGCCAGCAGCGAGCCGGCGCAATACGAAGCGCTTAAACCGGTTTTATTGATGCTGGGCAAGCCTGATGGGCCAAATAGCGTGGCCTGGCGGCTGAATTGACGCTAGCGTCAAGGTGGTGCTGTGCTTTTTCAAGTGCTTGTTTTTATTGGGATGTGCAAAAAAATACTGGTATTCTCATTGAAAAAACACAAAACCACGTTATAATCGAAAAGTTTAACCGAACGGGACAAGCGCTACGGCGTGGTGTCCCGTTTGTTATATAAGTGATTCAAAACACCATTATTTCAGGAGCCAGCCAGTGACAACCGTACCCGCGATTCTAGCCTTGGCTGACGGCACGCTTTTCAAAGGCGTCGCCATCGGAGCCAGCGGCCACACCGTAGGAGAGGTGGTATTCAATACCGCCATGACCGGTTATCAGGAGATCCTTACCGATCCATCGTATACCCGGCAAATCGTCACTCTGACCTATCCCCATATTGGAAACGTCGGCGCCAACTCGGAAGACACCGAGTCCGGCGCCGTTTTTGCATCCGGCCTGATCATTCGTGATCTGCCGCTGTTGCACAGCAACTTCCGCGCGGAAGATTCGCTGTCCGATTATCTGGTTAAGAACAACGTTGTCGCCATCGCCGACATCGACACCCGCAAACTCACCCGCATCCTGCGCGAAAAAGGTGCGCAGGCAGGCTGCATCATGGCCGGCGATATCGACGAAGCCCGTGCTGTCGAGCTGGCCCGCGGCTTTGGCAGCATGGCTGGCCAGGACCTGGCCAAGGTTGTGAGCAGCAAGGAAGCCTACCAGTGGAACGTGCGCGAATGGCGCCTGGGCCAGGGCTACACCGAGCAGACCGACACCCCGTACCACGTGGTGGCCTATGATTTCGGCGTGAAGCACAACATTCTGCGCATGCTGGCAGAGCGTGGCTGCAAGCTCACCGTGGTACCGGCACAGACGCCAGCCAAAGACGTGCTGGCGCTCAACCCGAACGGTGTGTTCCTGTCCAATGGCCCGGGCGACCCGGAGCCATGCGACTACGCCATCACCGCCATCCGCGAGATTCTGGACACCAAGCTGCCGGTATTCGGCATTTGCCTGGGTCACCAGCTGCTGGGCCTGGCCACCGGTGCCAAAACGTCCAAGATGAAGTTCGGTCACCACGGTGCCAACCACCCGGTGCAAGACCTGGACAGCGGCCGCGTGATGATCACCAGCCAGAACCACGGTTTCCAGGTAGACGAATCCAGCCTGCCGGCCAACGTGCGCGTGACCCATCGCTCGCTGTTTGACCATACCGTACAAGGCATTGCGCTGACCGACCGCCCGGCATTCTCCTTCCAGGGTCACCCGGAGGCGAGCCCTGGCCCGGAAGACGTAGCCTATCTGTTTGACCGTTTCATCGCGGCCATGGCCGAGCGCGCCTGATCAGGAGCCCATCATGTTTGGCATAACCGACCTCACGACCTACATCCTCGGCACCATTTTCATCATTTTGCTGCCGGGCCCCAACTCGATGTATGTCTTGTCCGTGGCTGCCCAGCGCGGCGTGCGGGCCGGTTTTGCCGGCGCCGGTGGTGTGTTCACCGGCGACCTGATCCTGATGACACTGGCCGCCACCGGCGCGGCCGGCTTGCTGCAGACCAACCCGGCGCTGTTTGCCATCGTGAAATACCTGGGTGGCGGCTACTTGGCCTGGATCGGCCTGAACATGCTGAAAGGTGCCTGGCAGGGCTGGCGTAACGCCCGCCACGGTACAGCCACGCCAGTGGCCGCGCAGCAGGTAGACGCCAGCAGCCCGTTTCGCAAAGCCATGCTGATCAGCCTGATGAACCCGAAGGCGATTCTGTTTTTCGTGTCGTTCTTCGTGCAGTTTGTCGACCCGGCCTACGCCTACCCGGCGCTGACCTTTGCCGTGCTGGGTGCCATCGTGCAGTGCTTCAGCCTGCTGTACCTGACTGTTGTGATTCTGGCGGGCAACCACCTGGCCGCCGCCTTCCGCCGCCGCCGCCGCTTGTCGGCAGCCATGGGTGGCTCGGTAGGGGCGATGTTCATTGGCTTTGGTGCCAAGTTGGCCGCAGCCAGTCTGTGAATTGAATAATTGAATTGAATTGAGCGATAACCATGCCTAAACGTACTGATATCAAGAGCATTCTCATTATTGGCGCTGGCCCGATCGTCATCGGCCAGGCCTGCGAGTTTGACTACTCCGGCGCCCAGGCGTGCAAGGCGCTGCGTGAAGAAGGTTACAAAGTCATTCTGGTGAACTCCAACCCGGCCACCATCATGACCGACCCGGACATGGCCGACGTAACCTATATCGAGCCGATTACCTGGCAAGTGGTCGAAAAGATCATCGATAAAGAACGCCCGGACGCCATCCTGCCGACCATGGGCGGCCAGACCGCACTGAACTGTGCGCTGGACCTGGCGCGTAACGGCGTGCTGGAAAAATACAAAGTCGAGCTGATCGGTGCCACCGAAGACGCCATCGACAAAGCAGAAGACCGTGGCCGCTTCAAGGAAGCCATGGCCAAGATCGGCCTGTCCTGCCCGCTGTCTTTCGTATGCCACACCATGGAAGAGTCGCTGGAAGCCCAGGCCAAGGTAGGCTACCCCACGCTGATTCGCCCGTCCTTCACCATGGGCGGCTCCGGCGGTGGTATCGCGTACAACAAGGAAGAGTTCCTGGCCATCTGCGAGCGCGGCTTCGAAGCCTCGCCCACCCACGAGCTGCTGATCGAGCAGTCGGTCCTGGGCTGGAAAGAGTACGAGATGGAAGTGGTGCGTGACCGCAACGACAACTGCATCATCATCTGCTCCATCGAAAACTTCGACCCGATGGGCGTGCACACCGGCGACTCCATCACCGTGGCGCCAGCACAAACGCTGACCGACAAGGAATACCAGATCATGCGTAACGCCAGCCTGGCGGTACTGCGTGAAATCGGTGTGGATACCGGCGGTTCCAACGTGCAGTTTGCCGTGAATCCGGACACCGGCGACATGATCGTGATCGAGATGAACCCGCGTGTATCGCGTTCGTCCGCGCTGGCGTCCAAAGCTACCGGCTTCCCGATTGCCAAGATCGCCGCCAAGCTGGCCGTGGGCTTTACCCTGGACGAGCTCAAGAACGACATCACCGGCGGTGCGACCCCGGCTTCGTTCGAGCCATCCATCGACTACGTCGTCACCAAGATCCCGCGTTTTGCCTTCGAGAAATTCCCGCAGGCTGACGACCGCCTGACTACCCAGATGAAATCGGTAGGCGAAGTGATGGCCATGGGCCGCACGCTGCAGGAATCCATGCAGAAAGCCCTGCGCGGCCTGGAAACCGGCCTGTCCGGCTTCGACCCGCGCACTACCGACGAAGCCGCGATCCGCCACGAGCTGGGCTCCCCTGGCCCGGACCGCATCCTGTCGGTAGCCGACGCCTTCCGTATCGGCCTGAGCCGCGACGAAATCTTTGCCATCAGCAAGATCGACCCGTGGTTCCTGGCGCAGATCGAAGACCTGATGGGCGAAGAAAAAGCGCTGGCCGGCCGCAAGGTAGACAGCCTGAGCTACGACGAGCTGCGCCGCCTGAAGCGTAAAGGCTTCTCCGACCGCCGTCTGGGCGAGCTGCTGGGCACCGACCAGGCCGCCGTGCGTGCCCACCGCTGGGCACTGAAGCTGCACCCGGTATACAAGCGCGTGGATACCTGCGCTGCCGAGTTCGCCACCAACACCGCCTACATGTACTCCACCTACGAGGAAGAGTGCGAATCCCAGCCTACCGACCGCAAGAAGGTGATGGTACTGGGTGGCGGCCCGAACCGTATCGGCCAGGGTATCGAGTTTGACTACTGCTGCGTACACGCCGCGCTGAGCCTGCGCGAATCCGGTTTCGAGACCATCATGGTCAACTGCAACCCGGAAACCGTGTCCACCGACTACGACACCTCCGACCGCCTGTACTTCGAGCCGCTGACGCTGGAAGACGTGCTGGAAATCTGCCGCATCGAAAAACCGTTCGGCGTGATCGTGCAGTACGGCGGCCAGACCCCGCTGAAACTGGCGCGCGCGCTGGAAGCCAACGGCGTGCCGATCATCGGCACCAGCCCGGACATGATCGACGCTGCCGAAGACCGCGAACGCTTCCAGCACCTGCTGCAAGACCTGGGCCTGAAACAGCCGCCAAACCGCACCGCGCGCAACCCGGTAGACGCCATGCGTCTAGCCGAAGAAATCGGCTACCCGCTGGTGGTGCGCCCGTCCTACGTACTGGGCGGCCGCGCGATGGAGATCGTGCACGAGCCGGCAGACCTGGAACGCTATATGCGCGAAGCGGTGAAGGTGTCCAACGACAGCCCGGTGCTGCTGGACCGCTTCCTGAACGACGCGATCGAAGTGGACGTGGACTGCATCTCCGACGGTACCGACGTGGTCATCGGCGGCATCATGCAGCACATCGAACAAGCCGGTGTGCACTCTGGTGACTCTGCCTGCTCGCTGCCACCGTACAGCCTGTCGGCCGAGCTGCAGGACGAAATCCGTCGCCAGACCATCGCCATGGCGCGTGCGCTGAATGTGGTAGGCCTGATGAACGTGCAGTTTGCCATCCAGGGCAGCACCATCTTTGTACTGGAAGTGAACCCGCGTGCCTCGCGTACCGTGCCGTTCGTGTCCAAGGTAAGCGGTGCTTCGCTGGCGATGATTGCCGCGCGTGCCATGGCCGGTATCAGCCTGAAAGAGCAGGGCTTTACCCGCGAAGTGGTACCACCGTACTACGCCGTGAAAGAAGCCGTGTTCCCGTTCATCAAGTTCCCTGGCGTGGATACCATCCTGGGGCCGGAGATGAAGTCCACCGGCGAAGTAATGGGCGTTGGCCGCACCTTTGCCGAAGCCTACGTGAAAGCCCAGCTGGCGGCAGGCGACAAGCTGCCGCGTACCGGCAAGGTATTCATGTCGCTGCGTGAAGGCGATAAAGAAGGTGGCGTGGAAGTGGCGCGCGAGCTGCAGCAGCTGGGCTTTGGCGTGTGTGCTACCCGTGGCACTGCCAAGGCGCTGGAAGCTGCCGGCATCATCGTGCAGATCGTGCACAAGGTGAACGAAGGCCGCCCGCACATTGTGGACCTGATCAAGAACGGCGAAATCGACGTGGTGATCAACACCGTGGACGAAAAACGCCAGGCCATCCAGGACAGCCACACCATCCGCCGCAGCGCGCTGCAGATGCGTGTACCGCAATACACCACCCTGGCTGGTGCCAAGGCGGTGTGTGCCGGCCTGTCGCACGTGGATGCTTTCGATGTGTACAGCGTGCAGCAACTGCATGCCGACCTGAAGGGCTGATGGGCCTCACGTGCGGCCAACCTTTGAACCGCACGTGAAATCCCGTTACAATCCCGTCTGACACAATCGTCCCGCAAAGCCGCCGTCTCGTACGGCGGCTTGCGCTTTTATCATGGGGCCGCCAGAGGCCCCCGGAGAATAGACACATGATCAAAGTCCCGTTGACCGTACGTGGAGCGGAAATGCTCAAGGCCGAACTGCAGCGCCTCAAGAGTGTGGAGCGTCCGTCGGTGATCGAGGCCATTGCCGAGGCTCGCGCCCAGGGTGACCTGTCGGAAAACGCCGAGTACGAAGCTGCCAAAGAGCGTCAGGCTTTCGTGGAAGGCCGCATTGCCGAGCTGGAAGCCAAGATTTCCAATGCGCAGGTCATCGACCCCAACGAGCTGAACGCGGATGGTCGTGTGGTGTTTGCTGCCACCGTGAAGCTGCTGGATATGGAGAGCGATGACGAAGTGACCTACCAGATCGTGGGCGACGACGAAGCCGACATCAAGGAAGGCAAAGTATCGATCAACTCGCCTATCGCCCGTGCCATGATCGGCAAGGAAGCCGGCGATGTGGCTGAGGTGGTGGCACCAGGCGGCATTCGCGAATACGAAATCCTGGACGTACTGTATATCTGAGCCTGAGGCAGGCTGCAGCATGGGCTGCGGCCAACCTTGAGCAGCAATGATCAGGGGGAAGCATGAACGGTTTACGCGCCATCGCCCGTACTTTCTGGATTGGCGGCTTGTGGGTTATCGGCATTATTGTGACGCCGGTGCTGTTTTCGGCACTGGATAACGTGACGGCAGGCATGGTGGCAGGCAGGCTATTCGCCTCTATCGCCTGGGTAGGGCTGGTGTGCAGTGTGTTCCTGATGGCGGATTACGTGATGCGCCAAGGGGCCCGCGGCTTGAAGCAGGCGCCGTTCTGGCTGCTGCTGGGCATGCTGGCCTGCATCATGATCAACCATTTTGGTGTAACCCCGATCATTGCCGCGCTGAAAGCACAGATGAACCACGCGGCTGAAGGCTTGTTTGGTGGTGGCTTTGCGACCTGGCATGCCATTTCCAGCCTGATCTACCTGGTACAAAGCCTGATGGGCCTGGCCTACCTGCTGCGCAGCGATAACTGACAAGCAAACAAAAAGCGGTGGCAAGCCACCGCTTTTATCATGTCTTGCCAGCTGCTGCGCTTACGGGCGGGCTTTCAGCGCTTTCTTGCTTTTTGGCAGGTCGATCAGTGCCTTGTCAGACGGGCGGTACAGTACCAGCAGTTTGCCGATGTGTTGCACCTGGGCGGCACCCAGTTCGTCACAGATCTGGTCGTACATGGCGACACGCGCGCTGCGGTCATCGCCCAGAACGCGAACCTTGATCAGTTCGTGAGCGTCCAGGCTGATGGCGATTTCACGTACCACGGATTCGGTCAGGCCGTTGTTGCCAATCATTACCACCGGGTTCAGTGAATGGGCCAGGCCCTTCAGGTAAGTACGCTCGACGGCTGTCAGTTCGATTTTCATGTGTTGCTTCAAGTTTCAGATTAAAAAAAGATTTTACTAAAAATCAGGCGCTGTTCACAGTAGTTTCGTCAGCGTCCGTCATCCGTGGCTGCCGGTGTGCAGAGTGCACTATCTGCAAGCCATACTGGCATGTACGGCAATTGTATTTATAGTTCCCAGTAGAACCCAACCCTATTCATCAGGAAAGAAGCATGGCACGCAGCAGGACAAGTAACGCCTGGTTAAAAGAGCACGTCAACGACCACTATGTGCATATGGCGCAGAAGGATGGCTATCGTGCCCGCGCTGCCTACAAGCTGCTGGAGATCAATGAAAAAGATAAATTGATCGTGCCGGGAACCGTGTTGGCCGATCTGGGGTCTGCTCCGGGTAGCTGGTCGCAAGTCGCAGCACGCCTTGTGGGTGACAAAGGCAAGGTATTTGCCATGGATATCCTGCCCATGGACGCCATTGCCGACGTGTCTTTCATCCAGGGTGACTTTCGCGAGCAAGAGGTGCTGGACGAATTTGTGGCCTTGCTGGGCGGGCGCCAGCTGGACCTTGTAATTTCCGACATGGCCCCCAATATCTCCGGCATGAGCGCCATCGATCAGGCCCGCAGCTTTCACCTGACCGAGCTGGCGCTGGAATTTGCCCGTGATCACCTGAAACCCGGCGGCCATTTTCTGGTCAAGGTATTTCAGGGCAGCGAGTTCCAGGCTTACCTGCAGTCCATGCGCGAGCTGTTTACCGAGGTGGTAACGCGCAAACCCAAGGCCTCCCGTGATCGCTCCAGTGAAATTTACCTGCTTGGCAAGGGTCGTCGCTGACAGCCTGCCACGCCGGGGTTACAATCAAATAAACCATTCTCCAAGTCAGGGCACATAGGAGCACGCTCTTGTGAACAATATCGGCAAAAACATCGCTATCTGGGTCATCATCGGGCTTGTCCTGATGACGGTATTCAAACAGTTTCAACCCCGGGAAACGCAAAACCAGCTTGAATACTCGCAATTCATCAGCGACGTTGAAACCGGCAAGGTGCAGTCCCTGACCATCGAAGGCAACCCCCTGCGCGGCCAGTGGATACGCGGCAAGCGTACCGACGGCTCGTCCTTCAGCTCGTTTGCGCCGCTGGACACCAAGCTGGTCGACGTGCTGATCCAGAACAACGTGCGCTTCTCCGCCAAGCCGGAAGAAGAGCCGTCCATGCTGATGAACATTTTCATCAGCTGGTTCCCGATGCTGCTGTTGATCGGTGTGTGGTTCTTCTTCATGCGCCAGATGCAGGGCGGTGGCAAAGGCGGTGCGTTCTCGTTTGGCAAGAGCAAGGCGCGCATGCTGGACCAGGACACCAACACCGTGACCTTTGCCGACGTGGCTGGCTGCGACGAAGCGAAGGAAGAAGTGAAGGAGATCGTGGATTACCTGCGTGACCCGACCAAATACCAGAGCCTGGGCGGCCGCATCCCGCGCGGTATCCTGCTGGCAGGTAGCCCGGGTACCGGTAAAACCTTGCTGGCCAAGGCCATTGCTGGCGAAGCCAAGGTGCCGTTCTTCAGCATTTCCGGTTCCGACTTTGTCGAAATGTTTGTCGGCGTGGGTGCTTCCCGCGTACGCGACATGTTCGAGCAAGCCAAGAAGAACGCCCCGTGCATCATCTTCATCGACGAGATCGACGCCGTTGGCCGCCAGCGTGGCGCCGGCCTGGGTGGCGGTAACGACGAGCGCGAACAGACACTGAACCAGCTGCTGGTGGAAATGGATGGTTTTGAAACCAACCAGACCGTGATCGTGATCGCTGCAACCAACCGCCCGGACGTACTGGACCCTGCACTGCAGCGCCCGGGCCGTTTTGACCGCCAGGTGGTTGTACCACTGCCGGATATCCGTGGCCGTGAGCAGATCCTGAACGTACACATGCGCAAGGTACCGATTGCCGCTGACGTGGATGCACCGGTGATCGCCCGCGGTACGCCAGGCTTCTCGGGTGCAGACCTGGCCAACCTGGTGAACGAAGCCGCGCTGTTTGCTGCACGCCGTAGCAAACGCCTGGTGGACATGCTGGATTTCGAATCCGCCAAAGACAAGATCATGATGGGTGCCGAGCGCCGCAGCATGGTGATGTCGGAGGAAGAAAAGCGTAATACCGCTTATCACGAGTCCGGCCACGCCGTGGTGGCCAAACTGCTGCCCAAGTCCGACCCGGTACACAAGGTCACTATCATCCCGCGTGGCCGTGCCCTGGGGGTGACCATGCAGCTGCCGGAGCAAGACCGTTTTGCTTACGATCGTGGCTATCTGCTGGACCGTCTGGCTATTCTGTTCGGCGGCCGTATTGCCGAAGAGCTGTTCATGAACCAGATGACCACCGGTGCCAGCAACGACTTCGAGCGTGCTACGCAGATGGCGCGTGACATGGTGACCCGCTACGGTATGTCCGACAAGCTGGGCCCGATGGTATACGGCGAAAACGAAGGTGAAGTGTTCCTGGGCCGCTCGGTGACCACGCACAAGAACCTGTCCGAAGCCACCATGATGCAGGTGGATCAGGAAATCCGCCGTATCATCGACGAGCAGTACGCCTTGGCGCGCCGCCTGCTGGACGAAAACCGCGACAAGGTGGAGGCCATGACTGCCGCCCTGCTGGAGTGGGAAACCATCGACGCCGAGCAGATCAACGACATCATGGATGGCAAACCACCGCGTGCGCCGAAACCGGGTGGCGGCTTTGCCAAGCCGGAAAGCAAACCGCCGGCACCACCCGCACCAGAGGCCAGCGCCACCCCGGCGCAAGAGCTGTAAGCCTCTTGTCAATTGCCCGAGCCGCAGCTTAAGCTGCGGCTCTTTTGTTTCCGGATTGCACCATGTCGCGCTTTCTCTGTGGCCGCTACACCCTGGACCTGTCCCGCCCGCTGGTGATGGGTATCCTGAATGTCACGCCGGACTCGTTTTCGGATGGTGGCCGTCACGACACCGTGGCGCAGGCGGTAGCGCATGCGCAGGCCTTGCTGGCCGAGGGCGCCGATATTCTGGATATCGGCGGCGAGTCTACCCGCCCGGGTGCGCCCTTTGTCAGCCCCGAGGAAGAGCAACGGCGCGTGATGCCGGTACTGCGCGAGCTGGTGGGGCTGAATGTGCCGCTGTCGCTCGATACCCGCCGTACCAGCGTGATGCAGGCGGCGCTGGCCGAAGGGCTGGTCGACCTGATAAACGATGTGTCGGCGCTGGAAGACGACGGCGCGCTGCCCTTGTTGGCCGCGGCCAACGTTGGCATCTGTCTGATGCATAAGCAGGGCAACCCCGACACCATGCAGCAGCAGCCCAGCTACCACAGCGTGGTCGACGAGGTGGGCGGCTACCTGGCGCGCCGCGTGCAGCTGTGCCTGGATGCCGGTATTGATCAGGCCAGGCTGCTGGCTGACCCGGGTTTTGGCTTTGGCAAGACGCTAGAGCACAATCTCGCGCTACTGCGTGCCTTGTCGCAGCTGGAACAGCAGGCTGGCGTGCCCTTGCTGGTAGGCTTGTCGCGCAAGAGCATGCTGGGTGCCATTACCGGTGAAAGCCAGGCAGACCAGCGCCTGGGGGCCAGCATTGCCGCTGCCTTGCTTAGCGCACAGCAAGGCGCCAGGGTGATACGCGTGCACGATGTGAAAGCAACAGTACAAGCGCTGCAGGTACTCCGTGCCGTGCACGAAGTGCGCTAATATTGCGATGAATGCATGTTATACCTGCCCTGGTGCAGGTAAAATATTATAAAAATGTCATGTGAAGGAAGGCAGATGGGCCGCAAGTATTTTGGTACCGATGGTGTGCGTGGTGAGGTAGGCAAGGCACCGATTACCCCCGAGTTCGTATTGCGCCTGGGCTACGCAGCCGGCAAGGTGCTGGTTGACCACGCCAACGAAGAACACCCTACCGTTATCATCGGCAAAGACACGCGTATTTCCGGCTATATGCTGGAAGCAGCCCTGCAAGCCGGCTTTACCGCCGCCGGGGTGAACGTACTGCTGACCGGCCCGCTGCCCACGCCGGGTATTGCCTACCTGACCCGTGCGCTGCGCTTGTCTGCCGGCGTGATGATTTCCGCTTCGCACAACCCCTACCAGGATAACGGTATCAAGTTCTTTGCCAAAGGCGGCAAAAAGCTGGACGACGCGCTGGAGCTGCAAATCGAAGCCATGCTGGATTCCCCGATGGAAACCAGCCCGTCGCGCGAGCTGGGCCGTGCCAAGCGCATCGAAGGCGCTGATCTGCGTTATATCGAATTCTGCAAGAGCACCTTCCCCAACGAGCTGGACCTGAAAGGGCTGAAGCTGGTGGTGGACTGCGCCCACGGTGCCACCTACCACATTGCCCCGAAAGTGTTTCACGAGCTGGGCGCTGAGGTCATTGCCATTGGCGACAAGCCCAGCGGTTACAACATTAACAATGGCGTGGGTGCCACTCACCCGGAGGCCATCGCCCAGGCGGTGCAAGCGCATGGTGCCGACTACGGCATTTCGCTGGATGGCGACGGCGACCGCCTGATGATGGCCGACCGCCATGGCAATGTGTACGACGGCGACCAGCTGATTTATGTGATTGCCAAGGCCCGCGCAGCGCGCGGCCAACTTGGCGGCGGTGTGGTGGGTACGGTGATGACCAATATGGCCATGGAGCTGGCACTGCAGCATCAGGGCGTGCCGTTTGGCCGCGCCAAGGTGGGCGACCGCTACGTACTGGAGATGCTCGGTCAAAACGGCTGGCAGGTAGGCGGCGAAGCCTCTGGCCATGTGCTGTGCCTGGACAAACACTCCACCGGCGATGGCATTATTTCCGCGCTGCAGGTGTTGGCCGCACTGCACGAGCTGAAAGTGGGGCTGGCCGAGGTATGCGCTGACTGGACGCCCTTCCCGCAGAAAATGATCAATGTGCGCTTGCACGGCCAGGACTGGAAAGCGGCGAGCGCGGTGCTGCTGCAAGAGGCCGAGCAGGCACTGGCCGGCCATGGCCGTGTGGTGCTGCGCCCATCCGGTACCGAGCCGGTCGTGCGCGTGATGGTCGAGGCCGATGATCTGGCGCTGGCTACCGACTGGGCCAGCCGCATCGCAGCGGTGATCGAAGCGGCTTAACGGTGCTGTACGCAGTGCAAAAAAGCGGCCTTGGCCGCTTTTTTTACGCCTGCGGCCAACCTTGGCACACAGATAGGCACACAGAAAAGCAAAAAGCCCTGCCGGCGTAGGCGGGCAGGGCTTGGCGATATAGCCTGAGTGGCGATTACTTCCACACATCCTTGTGGATTTTGGCCTGGATTTCCGGGTATTTTTTCACATCGAATACCGGCTTGTCCTGGCCCGCTTTCAGCTGTTGCTGATAGTCCTTCAGCAGCACGAAGACGTACTTGGACAGCATCACGATGGCAAACAGGTTGATCAGCGCCATCACGCCCATGGCCAGGTCGGCCATGTCCCATACCAGCATCGAGCTGCCCAGCGAGCCGAACACGACCATGCCCAATACGGCAATGCGGAACAGCAGGATCACGGTCTTGTTGTTCTTGATGAACTCCACGTTACCTTCTGCGTAGGCATAGTTACCGATAATGGTACTGAAGCAGAACAGGAACATGATCACCGCCAGCAGCATGCCGCCCCAGCTACCCAGCGTCGCGCTCATCGCGGCTTGGGTCAGCTGTACGCCTTTCAGCTCGGCGCCCGGTACGAAAGCGCCAGACAGCAGCACGATCAGCGCGGTGCAGGTACATACCACCATGGTGTCGATGAACACACCAAACATCTGGATGATGCCCTGGCTGGCGGGGTGGCTGGTGGTCGCCGCAGCGGCTGCGTTTGGCGCAGAACCCATACCGGCCTCGTTGGAGAACAGGCCGCGCTTGATACCCATCATCATGGCCTGGCTCAGCGCATAGCCGGCAAAGCCACCGGCAGCCTGCTGCATGCCGAAAGCACTTTTCACGATCAGCGCCAGCACGCCCGGCACTTCGCTGATATGCGTGGCAATCACGTAGATGGTCATGCCCAGATAAATGGCCGCCATCACCGGCACCATCCACTCGGCAACCTGGCCTACCTTGCGCATGCCACCAAAGATGATGGGGGCAGTCAGGATAACCAGGCCAGCCGCCACCAGGTATTTATTCCAGCCCAGTGCGCCTTCAGTCGCTGCCACGATGGAGTTGGCCTGCACCGCGTTGAATACCAGGCCAAAAGCCACGATCAGCGAAATGGAGAACGCCAGCCCCAGGCGACGCATGCCCAGGCCTTTCTCGATGTAGTAAGCCGGGCCGCCACGGAAAGTATTGTCGTGATGGTTTACCTTGAACAGCTGTGCCAGGGTGGATTCGGCAAAGGCGCTGGCCATACCCAGCAGCGCTGTTACCCACATCCAGAACACGGCACCCGGGCCGCCCAGGGCAATGGCGGTGGCCACGCCGGCGACGTTGCCGGTACCTACGCGGCTAGCGAGGCCAGTGGCAAAGGCCTGAAAAGAAGAAATGTCGTTGCTGTTTTTTTCGTGGCCACGGCCGCCCAGCATTTCCTGCCAGCCGCGTGGCAGCAAGCGCAGCTGCATAAAGCCCATGCGCAAGGTGAAAAAGACGCCGGTACCCAGCAAGACGTAGATCAAAACCTGACCCCATAGCAGGTCGTTGCCTGCGTTAATCAGCGAGTGCAGTGTTTCCATGTGGACTCCTCAAGAATGAAGGTGTTGTTCAATGCCGGTTTTCCGGTCTTTGTTTTTTCGGTAAAGAACTTTCCCCGTTTTGGGGGCGACATAATAGCGCACTTGTAGATTGTATGCGCTCGAAAAGGAAAAAAATGACAGCAAAAGCAATGATTTATGGCAATTTGCTATTGTTTGTGAAACTAAATATTCAAGTGTGAATGTCAGGCTTTCGCTGGCAGGGCAAAGCTATCGCCCCAGGCAGGCGCAGTGAGGTGCATGCCCGGTATCGATATGATGGCTGGCAGGTGCCAGCCAGAGGTGGGGGTTTACTTGTCCAGCAGGCGGCTAACCAGCGCGCGTACGCGCGGGGCGCCAATCAGTACCAGGGGGAAGGCGCAGCACCATGCCAGTAGCCAGGCGTGCAGCCAGCGTGCAGGAAAGCCTGCATCCAGGCCGGTATTGATGCCGGTGAGAATGCCGGACATGAAAAACGCCATATAGCCGGACATGAACAGGGCAAAAAGCAGGGTGTGTTTACGGGTAGGCATGGCAGGTTTCGCGCAAAAGGCGCATGGTAAAGCGCAGTGCGCAGGCTGGCTACCCTTGCATGTGCAGGGTTATTGGCTGGCGCTGGCGAAACGGCAGGCGTAAAAAAACCGGGCCGCAGCCCGGTTTGCCGGCAGTGCCTTTCTGTGTGTCTTGGCACTGCGTATCAAGGGTATGGTCATGCTGGCTGTCGTACCAGTCGTCCTGCTCGGCCAGCAGGTGTTGCTTGCCGGCAAAGCGGGCGCTGCTCTGGCTGCGCTGGTGGGCGCCGCCTTTTTTCAGCAAAGGGCTGTGCGCAAACGGGTTGCGCGGTTTCAGGGTGCTCATGCTTGCTCCTGTGGCTTAAGTCAGGTTGGCCGCATGCGGCCAACCTGGGGGTGTTAGCCGGCCTGTTGAATCAGGCTGGCGACTTTGGTGGTGATGATATCCACCGCCGGGTCGTTGGCGCCGTGCGGCAGGATCACGTCGGCAAAGCGTTTGGTGGGCTCGATGAACTGGTTGTGCATCGGGCGCACGGTGCCCAGGTACTGCTCGATCACATTGTCTGTGGTGCGGCCACGTTCGGCAATATCGCGCTTCAGGCGGCGGATAAAGCGCACGTCCGGGTCGGTATCCACAAAAATCTTCAGCGACATCATGTCGCGCAGCGCAGCATCGTACAGGGGGAACAAGCCTTCGATCACGATGACTGGCGCGGGCTGCACGGTCACGGTGGTGTCGGCGCGGGTGTGGTTGGAAAAGTCATACACCGGCATCTCGATGGCGCGGCCGTTACGCAGGTCGTCGATGTGTTCGATCAGCAGTGGCCAGTCAAAGGCGTGCGGGTGGTCGTAGTTGGTGCTCAGGCGCTGTTCAAACGTGAGGTGGCTTTGGTCGCGGTAGTAGTAGTCCTGCACGATGACCGCGGCCATCTCGGTGCCGATGGTTTCCAGCACCTTGCGGGTCACCGTGGTTTTGCCGCTGCCGCTGCCGCCAGCGACGCCGATAATGAACGGTGTCGACATAATAACCTTGCCTGAATGTGAAAAAAAACGCGCCATTCTAATGACTTGGCGCGCTGGCCACCACTATTTTTGTCAGTCTTGGCACAACATGCCAAAGGCAACACCGGCCGGGCCACGGAGCCTGCGCTGTTTATAGCATTTGCCCGGCTCTTTTCCTGGCCAGAATGACAAACGCCCTGCGTGGGCAGGGCGTGGCGCGAGGCGACAGTGCTTATTCCGCTTCGTCTATCCAGGCCTGCTGGATGGCTTCCAGTACCTTTTCGCCACCCCGGCTGTGGTCGTCGTCAAACCCGGGCAGGTTCACTACCCAGTTGTGCAGGTCGGTAAAGCGCACGGTTTTCGGGTCGGTATCCGGCTGGCTATCGTACAGCTCGATAGCAATCTGGTTGATGTCGGTCCATTTCATGGCCAGGCTCCTTAGTGGTGCTCGCGGGCGTGGTTGATGGTGTAGCGTGGAATCTCTACCACCAGGTCTTCATCGGTCACGATGGCCTGGCACGACAGGCGCGACTGGGCTTCCAGGCCCCAGGCCTTGTCCAGCATGTCGTCTTCCAGCTCGTCGGACGGTGGCAGCGAGTTGAAGCCTTCGCGTACCACAATGTGACAGGTGGTGCAGGCGCAGGACATTTCGCAGGCGTGTTCGATTTCGATATCGCTTGCCAGCAGGGCATCGCAGACGGTGGTGCCGGTGGCAACGTCGTCGATAACGGCGCCATCGGGGCACAGGTCTGCGTGAGGCAGCACGATGATACGCGGCATGGTGTGTTCCTTTAGGTTTTGGCTGCCGCTACGGCACGTTGGCCGCAGCGGGTTTACAGGTTGCCGATGTGTTTGCCCTTCAGGGCTTGCTGGATGTTGCGGTCCATGCGGCGGGCGGCGAATTCTTCCGTGGCCTGGCTCAGGCGCTGCGTGGCGGCGTTCACCTCGCGTGTGGTTTGCGTGGCGATAGCGCTGTGCAGGCCGGCGATGGCGACGTCCAGTTGGGCGCGCTCGTCGCTATCCAGCAGGTCGCCATCGGCGGCCAGCGCGGCGGTGGTGGCGGCGATCAGGCCTTCGGCATCCACAATGGCTTCGCGCAGTTTGCGTGCGGCGATATCGTCCTGCACGTGGGCGAGCGAGTCGGTCAGCATGCGGCTGATTTCGTCGTCGGACAGGCCGTAGCTAGGCTTCACTTCGATGCTGGCTTCCACACCGGAGGTCTGCTCGCGCGCCGTCACCGACAGCAAGCCGTCGGCGTCCACCTGGTAGGTAACACGGATGCGGGCGGCACCGGCCACCATCGGCGGGATGCCACGCAGCACAAACTTGGCCAGGCTGCGGCAATCGCTCACCAGCTCGCGTTCGCCTTGCAGGATGTGCACCGACATGGCGGTCTGGCCGTCTTTGAAGGTGGTGAATTCCTGCGCGCGCGCTACCGGAATGGTGCTGTTGCGCGGGATGATCTTTTCGGTCAGGCCGCCCATGGTTTCGATGCCCAGCGACAGTGGAATCACGTCCAGCAGCAGCCATTCGTCTTCGCCCTTGTTGCCGGCCAGCACATTGGCCTGGATGGCCGCGCCCAGCGCCACCACTTTATCCGGGTCCAGGTTGGTCAGCGGGGTCTGGCCAAAGTACTGGCCCACGGCTTTCTGTACGTGTGGCATGCGCGTGGCGCCGCCTACCATCACCACGCCTTTGACGTCTTCGGCGCCGATTTTGGCGTCGCGCAGGGCCTTGCGTACCGGCAGCAGGGTCTTGTCGATCAGCGTTTTGCTGATGTCGTGGAAGATGGCCTGGGTCAGCAGCAGGTCCACGGTCAGGCCGTCGGACAGCAGGGCGGTAATACGGGTCTCGGCGTGCTCGGTCAGCGCTTCTTTGGCTTCGCGTGCACAGGTCAGCAGCAGGCGGGTGTCGTGTGCGTTCAGGCCGTGCAGGTCGGCTTGCTCCAGAACCCAGCAATAAATGCGGTGGTCGAAGTCGTCACCACCCAGCGACGAATCGCCGCTGGTGGACAGCACCTCGAACACGCCACGGCTCAGCGCCAGTACCGAGACATCGAAAGTACCGCCGCCCAGGTCGTACACCACGTAGGTGCCCTCGGCGCCGTTATCCAGGCCGTAGGCGATGGCGGCGGCGGTGGGCTCGTTCAGCAGGCGC
This sequence comes from Neisseriaceae bacterium, assembly GCA_027489245.1. GTDB lineage: Bacteria > Pseudomonadota > Gammaproteobacteria > Burkholderiales > Chromobacteriaceae > Vogesella. The sequence goes on from JAIYAC010000007.1 coordinate 133,587, forward strand.
AGTACGTTCAGTCCGGCCAGGCGGGCTGCGTCTTTGGTGGCCTGGCGTTGGGCGTCGTCAAAGTAGGCGGGCACGGTAATCACGGCCCCCACCAGCTCGCCGCCCAGGCTGTCTTCGGCGCGGCTGCGCAGGGTGCGCAGGATGTCGGCAGATACTTCTACCGGGCTCTTGGCGCCGGCGCGGGTCAACAGCTGCACCATGCCGGGGGCGTCCATAAAGCGGTACGGGCTGCGGCCAACGTCCTGGATATCAGCCAGGCCGCGGCCCATGAAGCGTTTTACCGACACGATGGTGTTGTTGGGGTCGCGGCTTTGCTCGGCTTGCGCGGCGTAGCCGACAACGACCTCGCCCTGCTCGGTGTAGCGCACCACCGATGGCAGCAGGCTGCGGCCGTGGGCGTCGGGCAGTACCGTGGCGGAGCCGCTTTTGACGGTGGCGACCAGCGAGTTGGTGGTACCCAGGTCGATGCCTACCGCCAGGCGGTGTTGGTGCGGGGCGGCGGACAAGCCGGGTTCGGCAATTTGCAATAGGGCCATGGCTGCTTGCTTACTCTATGCAGTGGCCAGCGTGGGCTGGCGCGGTATGTTTAGTACAGCAACGCTTCGATGGCGTCGCCGATTTCCTGATCCAGTTTTTCCAGAAAGCGCAGTTTGCGTACCGCCAGCGCGGCCGCAGCGTGGTCGGCCTGCTCGTCCAGCGTGCTGCCCAGTTCGGCTTCCAGGCCTTTCACGTCGCCGCGCAGCTGGCGCGATAGCGCTTCCAGCTGGTCGACGTTGGCCGCAGCGCGGGCGTCGGCAATGGCTTCGCGCCATTCCATTTGCGCCATCAGAAAGGCGGCCGGCATGCTGGTATTGGTTTCTTCGGCGGTGTCCACGCCGGCCAGCTGCAGCAGGTAGCGGGCGCGGGCTACCGGCGACTTCAGCGTCTGGTAGGCTTCGTTCACGCGGGTGGCGCGCATCAGGGCCACGCGCTTTTCGGCGTCCTGGCCGCTGACATAGCGGTCGGGGTGCACTTCGGCGGCGGCGGTGCGCCAGGCGCTATCCAGCAGGGCCGTGTCGATGGCAAAACGGCGCGGCAGGTTGAACAGCGCAAAGTGATCCTGCGTGAAATCGGTGCTCATGAACGCTTTCTGCAAAAACCGGGGAAGGATGAAACGACAACACCGGCCAGCCCGCGTTCGCGCAGGCAGGGCCGGTGGCAGCAGGGGCTTAGACGTTGAAGCTTTCGCCGCAGCCGCACTCGTCTTTCACGTTCGGGTTGTTGAACTTGAAGCCTTCGTTCAAGCCTTCCTTGGTGTAGTCCAGCTCGGTGCCTTCCAGGTAGGCCAGGCTCTTGGCATCGGTAAACACGGTGACGCCGTGGCTCTGGAAGGTGATGTCGTCATCGGTGGCGACATCAACGAACTCCAGCTTGTAGGCCATGCCGGAACAACCGGAGGTTTTTACCCCCAGGCGGATGCCCAGGCCCTTGCCGCGTTTGGCGATGAAGTTGCTGACGTGCTTTGCTGCGCTTTCGGAGAGCGTGATTGCCATGATTGCGTCTGCCTTGTGCTGCTGGCGGGCCGGGGCCCGCCGTCTGTTATTTACCGTGCTTCTGCTTGTAGTCGGCCACTGCGGCCTTGATGGCGTCTTCGGCCAGGATGGAGCAGTGGATTTTCACCGGGGGCAGGGCCAGTTCTTCGGCGATATCGGTGTTCTTGATGGCCAGCGCCTCGTCCAGCGACTTGCCTTTTACCCATTCGGTAATCAGCGAGCTGGAGGCAATGGCGGAGCCACAGCCGTAGGTTTTGAATTTGGCGTCTTCGATCACGCCGTCTTCGCTTACCTTGATCTGCAGTTTCATTACGTCGCCACAGGCCGGTGCGCCTACCATGCCGGTGCCAACCGAGTCGTCACCCTTTTCGAAAGCGCCCACGTTGCGCGGGTTTTCGTAGTGATCCATTACCTTGTCGCTGTATGCCATGATGCTGTCTCCTGCGTGCGGCCAAGGTTGGCCGCATCGTCAAAATAGGGTCTTAGTGGGCTGCCCACTCGATGGTGTTGAGGTCGATGCCGTCCTTGAACATTTCCCACAGCGGGGACATCTCGCGCAGCTTGCCGATTTTGCCTTGCAGCAGGTTCACGGCGTAGTCGATGTCGGCTTCGGTGGTGAAACGGCCAATGGAGAAACGGATGGAGCTGTGTGCCAGCTCGTCGTTACGGCCCAGCGCGCGCAGTACGTAGGATGGCTCCAGCGACGCAGAGGTACAGGCCGAGCCGGACGATACTGCCAGGTCGCGAATGGCCATGATCAGGCTTTCGCCCTCTACAAAGTTGAAGCTTACGTTCAGGTTGTGCGGTACGCGTTGGTCCATATCGCCATTGAGGTAGGTTTCCTCGATGGTTTGCAGGCCAGCCCACAGGCGGTCACGCAGGGCGCCCACGCGGGCGTTTTCACTGTCCATTTCTTCACGGGCAATGCGGAACGCTTCGCCCATGCCCACGATCTGGTGGGTAGCCAGGGTGCCGGAGCGGAAACCGCGCTCGTGGCCACCACCGTGAATCTGGGCTTCCAGGCGTACACGCGGCTTGCGGCGGATGTACAGCGCGCCAATGCCTTTCGGGCCGTAGGTTTTATGGGCCGAGAAGCTCATCAGGTCCACTTTCAGCGCGGCCAGGTCGATGGTGATCTTGCCGGTAGCCTGGGCGGCATCCACATGGAACAGCACGCCACGGGCGCGGCACAGCTCGCCCAGCTGGGCCAGCGGCTGAATCACGCCGATTTCGTTGTTCACGGCCATGATGGACGCCAGGATGGTGTCCGGGCGGATGGCGGCTTCAAACGCGGCCAGGTCGATCAGGCCGTTTTCCTGTACGTCCAGGTAAGTCACTTCAAAGCCCTGGCGCTCCAGCTCGCGCATGGTGTCCAGCACGGCTTTGTGTTCGGTACGCTGGGTAATCAGGTGCTTGCCCTTGGTCTTGTAGAACTGGGCGGCGCCTTTGATGGCCAGGTTGTTGGATTCGGTGGCGCCAGAGGTCCACACGATTTCTTTCGGGTCGCAGTTCACCAGCTGGGCCACATTGGCCCGGGCGTTTTCTACCGCTTCTTCGGCAGTCCAGCCGTAGCTGTGGCTGCGGCTGGCCGGGTTGCCGAACAGCTCGGTCAGGTAGGGGATCATCGCTTCAGCCACGCGCGGGTCGATCGGCGTTGTGGCGGAATAGTCGAGGTAGATCGGTTGCTTCAGCTCGCTCATATCGGGTTCTCCAGGTGTCGCTTACACGGCGTTGCCAGCGACAGCCTCGCTACAGGTACTGTTGCGACGCAGGGTTCTTTGATCTTGTACTACGGTGGTTTCTTTGGCGCGCTGCTTCACCACCAGGCTGGCCAGGCTGATCTTGGACAGATAGTCGAAGATGGTCACGTTCAGGTCAGTCCACAGGTCGTGGGTCATGCAGCGGTGGTTGTCGTGGCAGTTTTCACGGCCGGCGCACTGGGTGGCGTCGACGGGTTCGTCCACGGCAACAATAATATCGGCAACAGAAATCTCTTCGATGGTGCGGGCCAGGGTGTAGCCACCGCCGGGGCCGCGTACACTGTCTACCAGCTGTGCGCGGCGCAGTTTACCGAAAAGCTGCTCCAGGTAAGACAGGGAGATACCCTGGCGTTCGCTGATACCGGCCAGCGTAACGGGGCCATTGGCTTCGCGCAGGGCGAGGTCCAGCATGGCAGTGACGGCAAAGCGGCCTTTGGTGGTTAAGCGCATGTGTTTGGGCTCCCTGAGTGGTTGACCGGATTATAACTCAATCCCGAGTAATTTGGTCAAGTATTGCCAGCAGGAAGTTCCGGGTAAAAGCAAATAAAGCGGTGGTATGCAGACAGTGGGTCATGCCCACTTGAGAGGCCAACGATTTTACCCGTATTTACCTAGTTTCGCAGGGTTTTTTGCCAGTGTGGCGGTGGTGGTGGCGGGTGAAAACCGGCGTGCCGGGTAGCCTTGGTGTATGATTCGCGCAAACACTTGTTTGAATTGCGGGCAGCCGTGCTGCCCAGACAGAAGGAACAGCCATGAATAAAGTGGTGATCAGCGGTACCGGCCTGTTTACCCCGCCGCACGCGGTGAGCAATGAGCAGCTTGTGGTAGCTTTTAACAGCTATGTTGCCGCATTCAATACAGAAAACCAGGATGCCATCGCCCGTGGCGAGTTGGCCGCACTGGCCGAATCCAGCGCCGAGTTCATCGAGAAAGCCTCCGGCATCAAGCAGCGCTATCTGATGAACGCCAGCGGCGTGCTGGACCCGGCGCGCATGGCACCCTATCTGCCAGAGCGTAGCAACGACGCGCTGTCGGTACAGGCCGAGATGGCCGTGGCCGCCGCCACCGAGGCGCTGGCCAACGCCGGCAAGACCGCTGCCGACATCGATATGGTGATTGTGGCGTGCTCCAATCTGCAGCGCCCGTACCCGGCAGTGTCCATCGAGGTGCAGCAGGCACTGGGTATCAACGGCTACGCTTTTGATATGAACGTGGCCTGCTCGTCGGCCACCTTCGGTATCCAGACGGCTGTCAACGCCATCGCCGCCGGCCAGGCGCGCGCGGTACTGATGGTGAACCCGGAAATCTGCTCGGCCCACCTGAACTTCCGTGACCGTGACAGCCACTTCATCTTTGGCGATGCCTGCACCGCCGTGGTACTGGAAGCTGCCGACACCGCCAGTGCGGCCAACGTGTTCGAGGTGCTGGGCTGCAAGCTGGCTACCGTGTTCTCCAATAACATCCGCAACAACTTCGGTTTCCTGAACCGCTGCGACGAGCAGGGCATCGGCCAGCTGGACAAGCTGTTCGTGCAGCAAGGCCGCAAGGTGTTCAAGGAAGTGTGCCCGATGGTGGGCGAACATATCGTGGCACACCTGCAGGCCAACGGTATCGAGCCACAAGGCGTGAAACGCTTCTGGCTGCACCAGGCTAACCTGTCGATGAACCAGCTGATCGCCCGCCGCGTGCTGGGCCGCGATGCCGAAGGCAGCGAAGCGCCGGTGATTCTGGACAGCTACGCCAATACCAGCTCGGCTGGTAGCGTGATTGCCCTGCACCTGCACCATGCCGACCTGCAAAGCGGCGACATCGGCGTGCTGTCGTCGTTTGGCGCCGGTTACTCGGTAGGCTCGGTGATTCTGCGCAAGCGTTAAACGTTGGCCGCAGGCATCAACAAGGCGCCTTCCGGCGCCTTTTTTTATTCCTGTGTCAGTGCCTTGCCCCACGGCACCAGCTCGGTGTTGTTGACCACCCGCAGCGTGGCCAGGCGGAAGTCCTGCAGGATGGCCGAGCGGCTGCCGCTGGACGGGTAGGCCAGCACGTATTCGTGTTTGGCCGGGGTCATGAAAGGGCGCGTTACCACGCCCTGGGTTTCCCACAGTGCCGACGCAAAAGGCTCCACGATGGACACGCCAAAGCCGTTAGCCACCATGGCGTAGCGGGTGTGCGAGGCGTGGGTGCGTATGTTGTAGCGTGGCGACACCCCGGCATGGCCAAAATATTTTTGCTCCTGGTTCTGGCTAAGCGGGTAGTTGGGCATCCAGCCAATCACTGTCTCATTGGCCAGGTCTTGCGGCGTGATGAAGTCGCGCTCGGCCAGCGGGTGGCCGGCTGGCAGTGCACACAGTACGTCGGCTTCCAGTAGCGGCTCTACCTCGATGCCGGCAATGGCGGGGAAAGCTAGGCTGATGGCCACATCCACTTTCAGGTCTTGCAGTTTTACCGTCACTTCGGCATTGCCTACTGTGTCGACGCGTACCGGTACATCGGGCCGCAGCTTGAAAAACTCTTTCAGGATTTGCGGTAGCAGGCTGGTCGACAGCACCGGCATGCAGGCAATGGCCAGGCCTTCGTTTTCTTCGGCGCGGATGGTTTCAGCAGCTTGCCGCAGGCGCTCCAGGCCCAGAAAGTTTTCTTCTACTGCGCGCTGAAAACGGATGCCCGCCGTGGTGGGCTCCAGCCGGCCTTTGGCGCGGTTGAACAGCCGAAAGCCCAGGTCGTCTTCCAGGTCGGCAATCAGCCGGCTAATGGCGGGCTGGGTGATGTGCATGCGCCGTGCGGCCGCTACTGTGGTGCCGCAGCTCATCAGGCAACGAAATGCCTCTATCTGTCGAAAACGAATCATTTTTGTTTGGAAGGTGGCAGGTTGGCCGCAGATGGCGATAGAAGCTCAGCCTATAACAAAAGCACATAGAACATCAATTTTCCTCAGTGGATGTGATATCCATGCTGTGAAATACTCAGCCGCGATCGGACAGGGACTCTGTCCGACAACCCGGGCTGCAGTTTGTCTACATGTGGTGCAACAACACGCTATCCATAAACGTGTTTTGCATCAATAAAGCGCCAAAAACACAACAAGCGCGCTGCCTGCCCGTGGTTTTGTAGTGAAAAATAACAAGCAAGCCTTGTTGGCGTTTTAGTGCGTTGCATAATGTATACGTCCGGGGCTAACGATAAACCGGCACGGCGTTTGCATTGTCATGACGTGCGATGCCCAAGCATCACTTCCATCAAAGTAGAAATAGGGAATAGAGAAACCATGCGAGTTGCCAAACATTTGCTGTTTGCAGCCGGCCTGACCGCCGCTGCCACTGCCGCTAACGCTGCCGGCACCCTGATTTACTGCTCCGAAGCCAGCCCGGAAGGCTTTGATTCGGCACAGTACACCGGTGGTTCCACTTTTGATGCTGCTGGCCACGCCATGTTCAACCGCCTGGTTGAATTCGAAAAAGGCTCCACCAAGACCATTCCGGGTCTGGCCGAGTCCTGGACCGTGTCTGCAGACGGCAAGGAATACACCTTCAAACTGCGCAAGGGTGTGAAGTTCCACACCACCGAGTACTTCACCCCTAGCCGTGATTTCACTGCTGACGACGTGGTATTCAGCTTCAGCCGCATGGTTGACAAGAACCACCCGTTCAACAAAGCCTACCCGGTTGAATTCCCGTACGCTTCCGATACCGGCCTGGACGCCAACATCGTGAAGGTAGAGAAAGTTGACGCCAACACCGTCAAGTTCACCCTGAAAGACCCGGATGCCGACCTGCTGGCCAAAGTAGCCATGCCGTTTGCGTCCATCCTGTCGGCCGAGTACGCCGACAAACTGGTGAAAGAGGGCAAAGCCTCCCTGATCAACCAGCAGCCGGTTGGTACTGGCCCGTTCATTCTGGTGCGCTACCAGAAAGACGCCCAGATCCGTTACAAGGCTAACAAGCAGTACTGGAAAAAAGGCGATGTGAAAGTCGACAACCTGATTTTCGCCATCACCACCGACGCCTCGGTACGCGCCCAGAAGCTGAAAGCCGGCGAGTGCCACATCATGTCCTATCCGAAGCCACAAGACCTGGCCGGCATGAAAACCGACCCGGCACTGAAAGTGACTACCGCGCCAGGCTTCAACATTGGCTACCTGTCGTACAACACCGAGAAGCCACTGTTCAAGAAACTGGAAGTACGTCAGGCACTGGACATGGCCATCAACCGCAAAGCCATCATCGATGCGGTATACCAAGGCCAAGGCCAGGAAGCGGCCAACCCGTTCCCGGCTTCGCTGTGGTCGTACAACAACAAGCTGCGTAACCCGGCTGTAGACGTGGCCAAGGCCAAGGCGCTGCTGGCCAAGGCTGGCTACCCGAACGGCTTCGAGATCACCCTGTGGGCCATGCCGGTACAGCGCCCGTACAACCCGAATGCCAAGCTGATGGCCGAAATGATCCAGTCTGACTGGGCCAAAATCGGCGTGAAAGCCAAAATCACCACTTACGAGTGGGGCGAGTACCTGAAGCGCATGAAAAACGGCGAGCACGACACTGGCCTGATCGGCTGGACCGGCGACTACGCCAGCCCGGACAACTTCCTGGGCGTGCTGCTGACCTGCGAAGCAGTAGGTGGCTCCAACTACGCGCGCTACTGCAACAAGGACTTCGATGCTGCCGTGCTGAAAGCACGTAAGAGCACCGACCTGAAAGAGCGTACTGCGCTGTACCAGAAAGCCCAGGAGATCTTCAAGAAAGATCTGCCATGGTCCACCATCGCTCACTCGACAGTGAACCAGCCAATGCGTAAAGAAGTGAACGGCTTCAAGATCAGCCCGTTCGGCGACTATTCCTTTGCAGGTGTTAGCGTTAAGTAAGCTGATAGGCGGGGCTTAGGCCCCTGTCTGGCACAAGGAGGCTTCGGCCTCCTTGTTTGCTCATTGGCGAGCCGTTTATGCAAACGGTAACTATCGAGATGGTTAGTTATGGTGGGTTGATCTGTATCAAAGTGGCAAGGGCAGGGCAGCGCTAAAGTGCGTTTTGCCGTGGCGGCCTTGTTGCTGGTATAGGTGGGTGGTTCAGTTGCAAGCTGCCCGGCACCCCTCCCTTCTGCTGTTCTCCTGATCGTTCCCGTTTGTCTGCGTTTTCTGGCTGTACACGTCTTGCCTCACAAGGGCATGCACGGGAGACTCATTCAACATGTTTTCATTCATTCTGCGCAGGCTGGGTGTACTGATCCCCACCTTCTTCGGCATTACGCTGATTACCTTTGCGCTTATCCGCATGATTCCTGGCGACCCCATCGAAGTCATGGTTGGCGAACGCACGCTAGACCCGGTGATGCACGCCGCGGCCATGAAGCGTCTGGGCCTGGACCAGCCGCTGTACGTGCAATATTTCGACTACGTTTCCAAGCTGTTCCACGGTGATCTGGGCGCCTCGCTCAAGACGCAGGAAAGCGTGTGGAACGAGTTCACTACCCTGTTCCCCGCCACGCTGGAGCTGGCGCTCTGTGCGCTGGTGTTTGCCACCGTGTTCGGTTTGCTGGCTGGCGTGGTGGCGGCCATCAAGCGTGGCTCCATGTTTGACCATGGCGTGATGGGCTTGTCGCTTACCGGCTTCTCCATGCCCATCTTCGTGTGGGGCCTGCTGGCCGTGATGTTCTTCTCGGTGTTTCTGGGCTGGACGCCGGTATCGGGCCGTATCGACCTAATGTTTGACGTGCAGCCGCAAACCGGCTTCATGCTGATCGACGCCTGGCGTGCCGAGCTGGCCGACCCGGACATCAATGCCGGCGCGTTCAAGGACGCGGTGATGCACCTGATCCTGCCCACCATCGTGCTGGGTACCATCCCGCTGGCCACCATTGCCCGGATGACGCGCTCGTCCATGCTGGAGGTGCTGCGCGAAGACTACGTGCGTACCGCCCGCGCCAAAGGCCTGTCGCCAGCCCGCGTGATCTTTATCCACACCCTGCGCAACGCGCTGATTCCGGTGCTGACCGTGATCGGCCTGCAAGTAGGCACGCTGATGGGCGGCGCGGTGCTGACGGAAACCATTTTCTCCTGGCCGGGCATCGGCAAATGGCTGATTGAAGCCATTGGCCGCCGCGATTACCCGGTGGTGCAAAACGGCATCCTGATTGTGGCCACGCTGGTGATTCTCACCAACTTCGTCGTCGACATCCTGTACGGCATCGCCAACCCGCGCATCCGTCACGCCAAATAAGCAGGTAGAAACATGGCTAATGTGAATACATCGCCGCAGCTTGCGGCCAACGATGACCCGGCACTGACCTACCCGTCGCCATTCAAGGAATTCTGGCAAAGCTTCAGCCAGAACAAAGGCGCGGTAGCTGGCCTGGTCTTTATGTCCATCGTGCTGTTCTGTGCACTGTTTGCCGGCCTGATTTCGCCGCACGACCCGCTGGAACAGTACCGTGACCACCTGCTGACCCCGCCATCGTGGGCGCAGGGTGGCAGCAGCCAGTTCCTGCTGGGTACCGACGAGCTGGGCCGCGACATCATGGCGCGCCTGTTCCACGGCGCGCAGATGTCGCTGCTGATCAGCCTGATCTCGGTATTGCTGTCGCTGGTGCCAGGCGTGATCCTGGGCCTGTTGGCCGCATTTTTCCCCAAAGTCATGGGCGGCCTGATCATGCGCCTGATGGACATCATGATGGCCCTGCCGTCGCTGCTGCTGGCCATCGCCATCATGGCCATTCTGGGGCCTGGCCTGGTCAACGCCATGATCGCCATTGCCGTGGTGGGCCTGCCCGGCTATGTGCGCCTGACGCGCGCCTCGGCCATGACCGAGCTGAACCGCGACTACGTCACCGCCGCCCGGGTATCCGGCGCCGGCCTGTTGCGCCTGATGTTCGTCACCGTGCTGCCCAACTGCATGGCACCGCTGATCGTGCACGCCACCATGAGCTTCTCGGCCGCCATTCTGGAAATCTCGGCACTGGGCTTCCTGGGCATGGGCGTACAGCCGCCTACCCCGGAGTGGGGCACCATGCTGTCCAGCGCACGGGATTACATGACCAGCGCCTGGTGGGTAGTGCTGATGCCCGGCCTCACCATTCTGCTGGCCGTGCTGTCGATCAACCTGATGGGTGATGGCCTGCGTGACGCGCTGGACCCGAAAATGAAGCGCGCGGCGTAAGGGGAAATCATGAGTCTGTTGCAAATCAAGAACCTGTCGGTAGAGTTTGGCCATGCGGCCAACCCTTTCCGTGCAGTAGAAGGCCTGGACCTGACCGTCAACCAGGGCGAGATCGTGGGCATTGTCGGCGAATCCGGCTCGGGTAAATCGGTGACCATGATGGCCATGATGGGCCTGTTGGAAGGGCAGGGCCGCATCGTGGCCGACCAGCTGGAGTTCGACGGCAAGAACCTGCTCACCATCAGCGCCAAAGAGCGCCGCAAGATCGTGGGCAAAGACATCGCCATGATCTTCCAGGACCCGATGACCTCGCTCAACCCCAGCTACACCGTGGGTTACCAGATCATGGAGGTGCTGAAAGTCCACCAGGGCCTGCGCGGCGCCGAGCTGAAAGCCCGTGCACTGGAACTGATGGAACTGGTAGAAATCCCCGCGCCCAAGAGCCGGCTGGAAGCCTACCCGCACCAGCTGTCCGGCGGCATGAGCCAGCGCGTGATGATTGCCGTGGCCCTGGCCTGTAACCCCAAGCTGCTGATTGCCGACGAGCCGACCACCGCGCTGGACGTCACCATCCAGGCCCAGATCATGGACCTGCTGGTGAACCTGCAAAAAGAGCGCAATATGGCGCTGTTGATGATCACCCACGATCTGGCGGTGATTGCCGAAGTGGCGCATCGCGTAGCGGTCATGTATGCCGGCCAGGTAGCCGAAGAAGGCGTGGTGCCGCAGCTGTTCCGCCAGCCGGTGCACCCGTACACCCAGGCGCTGCTGTCGTCCATTCCCGAGCACAGTAAAGGCGCACACCGCCTGTCCACGCTGCCCGGCATTGTGCCTGGCCAGTACGACCGCCCCAAAGGCTGCTTGCTGAGCCCGCGTTGCCCGCACGTGCAGCCGCGCTGCCGTGACGAGCGCCCGGCCATTACCCCGCACCAGCACGGCGCCGTGCGTTGCTTCTACCCGCTGTTCGATAAGGAGGCCTCATGAGCCATACCGTCATGCAGGCTCGCGACCTGACCCGTCACTACGAAGTCTCGCAGGGCTTTTTGAAGCCCAAGGCCATGGTCAAGGCGCTGAACGGTGTCTCGTTCGAGCTCAAAGCCGGCAAAACGCTGGCCGTGGTGGGTGAGTCCGGCTGCGGCAAATCCACCCTGGCACGCCAGCTCACGCTGATCGAAGCCCCCACCGCCGGCTCGCTGGTGCTGGAAGGCGTGGATATTGCGAAGGCCAGCAAAGCCCAGCTCAAGGCCCTGCGCAGCAAGGTGCAGATGGTGTTCCAGAACCCCTACGCCTCGCTGAACCCGCGCCAGAAAATCGGCGACCAGCTAGGCGAGCCGCTGCTCATCAATACCAATCTGAGCGCCAAAGAGCGTGAGGAAAAAGTACGCGCCATGATGAAGCGCGTCGGCCTGCGCCCCGAGCACTACTACCGCTACCCGCACATGTTCTCCGGTGGCCAGCGCCAGCGTATCGCCATCGCGCGCGCCATGATGCTGCAGCCGCAAATCGTGGTGGCCGACGAGCCCACCTCGGCGCTGGACGTGTCCATCCAGGCGCAGGTACTGAACCTGTTCATGGACCTGCAGGACGAGTTCAACACCGCCTACGTGTTCATCTCGCACAACCTGGCCGTGGTAGAGCACGTCGCCGACGACCTGATGGTGATGTACCTGGGCCGTGCGGTAGAAGTGGGCACCAAGGAAGCGATCTACGACAAGCCGCTGCACCCGTATACCCAGGCGCTGTTGTCGGCCACGCCGTCCATTCACGAAGAAGACCGCCGTGTGAAGATCAAGATCCAGGGCGAGCTGCCCAGCCCGCTGAACCCGCCTACCGGCTGCGCTTTCCACAAGCGCTGCCCGTATGCCACGGCACAGTGCAGCCAGGACGTGCCGCAGCTGCGCACCCTGTTGGGGCGTGAAGTCGCCTGCCACCACGCAGAAACCATCAACGCCTGACCTGCCTGCGTTAAAATGGCGCCGCCGTGGTGAAAACACCGCGGCGGCGCTTTTTTACTGCACTGCAGCAATAAATGCCTTGTTCCCCCCTGTTCAAGCAGGATACATTCCGCCATGCCTCATACCCACAAAGGAAAGCGTCAATTGAAGCGAGCTGTCTACGCCGGTAGTTTCGACCCGGTCACCAATGGTCATCTGTGGATGATCCGCGAAGCCGTCGACCTGTTCGACGAGCTGGTGGTGGCCATCGGGGTGAACCCGGAAAAGCGCTGCACTTTCGATGTGGAAGAGCGCCTGGATATGCTGCGTGCCGTCACGCGCGGCTTTTCCAAGCTGAAGGTGGAGGTGTTCGAAAACCAGTTTCTGGTGAACTACGCGCAAAGCATCGATGCCAACTACATCGTGCGCGGCATCCGCACCGCCAGCGACTACGAGTACGAGCGCACCATGCGCTACATCAACTCCGACCTGCACGCCGACATCACCACCCTTTTCCTGCTGCCGCCACGTGAATATGCCGAGGTATCGTCTACCATGGTAAAAGGCCTGATGGGCCCCGCCGGCTGGGAGCAGATGATTCGCCAGTACGTACCCGAGCCGGTGTACCGCAAGCTGGTGAACTACTATCAGCAGCAAGGCTAGTCTGCGGCCAACCTTGGCCACCCCGCATTCCCCCGCGCCGGATGCCCTCCGGCGCGCTGCATTTCAAAAGAGGTTTTTCATGGTAGACGTATCGGCCTTTACTGGCCGCCTGGCCAAAAATTACAAGCACTACAGCAAATGGGCGCGCCGTAACGGCCTGGACGCCTGGCGCCTGTACGACCGCGACGTACCCCAGTTCCCGTTGATCATCGACCTGTACGGCAACCGCATCCACCTGCAGGAATACCACACCGGCTGGCAGATCGAAGACGCCGACTACCAGGCCTGGATCGCCGCCGTGCAGCAGGCTATCTGCGAGGTCACCGGCGTACCGCTGTGGCAGATCTCGCTGAAAACGCGCCGCCGCCAGAAAGGCGAAAGCCAGTACGAAAAAACCGGCCGCGAAGGCGAAGACTTCATTGTGGAAGAACAAGGCCAGCGCTTCTGGGTGAACCTGGACGCCTACCTCGATACCGGCCTGTTTCTGGACCACCGCAACACCCGCCGCCGCGTGCGTGAGGAAGCCGCCGGCAAGCGCTTCCTCAACCTGTTTGCCTACACCGGCAGCTTTACCTGCTACGCCGCCAGCGGCGGGGCGGTATCCAGCGAAACGGTCGACCTGTCCAATACCTACCAGGCCTGGAGCCGCCGCAACTTCGAGCTGAACGGCCTGGACCTGGCCCAGCACCAGCTGATCCGCGATGACGTCTTGCAGTATCTGGAAGACGCCTGGGTCGCCGGCAAGCAGTTCGACCTGATCGTGATGGACCCGCCCAGCTTTTCCAACAGCAAGAAAATGATGGACGAGCTGGACGTACAGCGCGACCAGCTCAAGCTGGTAGACGGCGCCATGCGCCTGCTGGCGTCGGATGGCGTGCTGTATTTCAGCAATAACCTGCGCAGCTTCACGCTGGACGAACGCCTGATGGCAGACTACGCCGTGCGCGATATCAGCGCGCAGTCGGTACCGGAAGACTTCCGTAACAAGAAAATCCACCAGTGCTGGCGCATCACCCACCGCGCCTGATGCTGCTCATTCGTTGTGCGCCGGCGTGGCCCGAACAAGCCCGCGGCGCATCCGTGGTGCGGTGAGCATCAAGGTTGGCCGCGCCTTAACTGTCGCGGCCAACCTGAGAAGCAGGGGTAGGCCACGTCATGTTACGGCTGGCAGACACGACTAGCGCCTTAGCCCTCCCTGCTCAGCAGCCACTGGATGACATACTCGTTCTCGTCATCCAGACGCGAGCCAGCGATGGCGAAGCCGGCCTTTTGCATCACACGGGTAGAGGCGTGATTGTCCGGCACGACTTCGGCCAGCACTTCCGTGGCACCAGCCATATATGCTTTTTGAACCAGCAGCCCTAGCGCCGCCGTGGCCGCGCCCTTGCCCCGGGCGACGGGTGCCACGCCATAGCCTACGTCTACCCGGCCATGCCTTGGTGCGATTTTGAACCCGCAGGCACCAACAATCCTGCCATTCAGGTGGTCAACGATGAGAAAAATGGTTGCCCAAGGGTTAGGTTGGCCAGCTGCGATAAGTGCCAGTGCTCGTTGGGCGACAAAAGCCGGTGGCATCGAACCTGGCTCGGCCATGGCCGCAACGCTGGCAGGCACACATGAGGCAGCTAGTGTTTCGATCTCTGCCGTTGAAAGTTCGAGTAGGGAGAATGTCATTTTGTGATGCCAAGTGGGCCAAGCGTAGCCTGGCAGGGCTTACACAGCCCAACGACCACCGCTTCATCGCTATGGAGCGGTTGGCCGCATGCAGCCATGGCGTCGTCGTTGGGCGCTTCTGAATAGATCGTGCTGGTCCCCTAGATCGTGCTACTGCCAGTGGATATGTTATGTAGGTACGCAGCTGCACTGCAAGCGTGGCGTTCGCAGTCGGTAGGTCATTGCACCGCGCCGCCCGCTATCGCCTCGATAAAAAAATACCATCCCCGTGCGCTTGTATTCGGCGGCAAAGGTAGCCATCTTGCAGGCTATGGGCGGCAGAGCCGTCGTTTAACCGATCAGGAAACAAGCATGAGCCATATCAACCTTACCGCCGATACCTTCAACGACTACGCCGAGCGCGAGGGTATCGTGATGCTGGATTTCTGGGCCGAATGGTGTGGCCCGTGCAAGATGTTCGGGCCGGTGTTCGAGGCCGCGGCCGAAAAGCACCCGGACATCGTGTTTGCCAAAATCGATACCGAAGCCGAGCGCGAGCTGGCGGGGCATTTCCAGATTCGCTCCATCCCCACGCTGATGGCGCTGAAAGACGGTATCGTGGTGTTTCATCAGGCGGGGGCGATGATGGCTGGCCAGTTTGACCAGCTGATCCAGGCCATCCGCGACCTGGATATGGACAAAGTGCGCGCCGAGATGGCCGCGCAGCAAGACTGAAAGGCTGCACCATGACACCACGCCTCGCCCTGTTATGCCTGGCGGCACCGTTGGCCGCACTGGCCGCTTGCCCGCCTCTGCTGAACCATCAGGTGCCTGCGCTGATGGGTGGCAAAATCAACCTGTGCGATTACAGCGGCAAGGCCGTGGTGGTGGTGAATACCGCCAGCCAGTGCGGCTTTACCCCGCAATATAAAGGCCTGCAAAGCGTGTGGAAAAGCTATCAGGCCAAGGGCGCGGTAGTGGTGGGCTTCCCCAGCGATGACTTTAACCAGGAGCTGGACAAGGACGCCGAGGTCGCACAGTTTTGCGAGAGCAACTTTGGCGTGAGCTTCCCCATGGCCAGCCGGGTACACGTGCGCGGCAGCGATGCCCACCCGTTTTATCAGGCGTTGGCCGAGGCCAGTGGTACCACGCCCAAGTGGAACTTCTACAAGTACATCATTTCAGCGGACGGCAAGACCGTGACGGCGTTCAGCTCGCTGACCAAGCCCGACTCGGCCGAGTTCATCAAGGCACTGAATGCTGCGCTGCCGCGTTGAGACCTGATCGTCGCTAGTGCAAGGGCCAGGCCAACGCCTGGCCCTTGCGCTTTGGGACAGGGCGAAAAGTGCGACAGGCTGGCATTTGTCATTTGCCTTTCTGACCGGCGGTTTATTACCATCTGAACTTCGTCGACACAGCCCGGTCTGCTGTCTACCGCTAACCCGCTTACCGACCCAGCTGTCCCGTACCCACACCATGCTCAAGCACCTTTTGCCTTTGGCCGCGCTGTTGGCCCTGTCTGCCTGTACCACCCTGAGTACCACCCCGCCCCCGGCTAGCGGTACCGTGCGCTATCAGGCGGCGAGCTTTGCCGACCTGCCGGACTGGGGCCAGAGCATGGCGTCGCAAAGCCTGGAAGGCCTGCGCCTGAGCTGCCGCAGCCTGCAGGGCAGGGCAGCTTGGAAAGAGATCTGTGCCGAGGCCGCCACGCTGGATGCGGCCAACCTGCCGGCCATTACCCGCTTTTACGAGGCACGCTTTGCCCCGTGGCGCATCGTGGAGCCGGGCAACGGCCTGATTACCGGCTATTTCGAGCCGCTGCTGGCCGGTAGCCACCAGTACTCGGCGCAAACGCCCTATGCTGTGTACGGCGTACCGGCTGACCTGCGCGTGCTGGATGTCAGCGCCGCGCAGCTGGCGGCCAGCGTGCTGGTGGCCCGCCCGGGCACTGGCAACCGCCTGCAGGTGGTGCCCGGCAAAACCCGCGCCGACGCGGGCGAAGTGCTGGTGTACCCGAAAGATTTTGTGGTGGATAGCCGCACACGTGCGCTGAAAGGCCGTATCGACAACGGCCGCCTGCTGCCGTACTACACCCGCGCCGAGATCAATGCCGGCAAGGGCATCAACACCGCCCCGGTGCTGGCCTGGGCCGAGGACGATACCGAGCTGTTCTTCCTGCAGGTGCAGGGTTCCGGCCGTATCCAGCTGGAAGACGGCAGCTATGTGCGCGCCGGCTACGCCGAGCAAAACGGCCACGGTTACAAGTCCATCGGCCGCTGGCTGGTGGATAACGGCCAGATGAAGCTGTCCGATGTGTCCATGCAAAGCATCAAGGAATGGATTGCGGCCAACCCTGCGCGCAAGCAGGAGCTGTTCAATGCCAACCCCAGCTATGTGTTTTTCAAAACGCTGCCCGCCGATAACAACGGCCCGCTCGGGGCCATGGGCGTGCCGCTGCTGGGCGGCTACAGCGTGGCCGTCGACCCGCGCTATATCCCGCTGGGCGCGCCGGTGTACCTGTCTACCACCTGGCCGCTGGATGGTAGCCCTAAAGCGCTGAACCGCCTGGTGCACGCGCAGGATACCGGCGGGGCCATTCGTGGCGGTGTGCGTGCCGACTTTTTCTTTGGTTTTGGTACCGAAGCCGGCCTGTACGCCGGCCGCATGAAACAGAATGGCCGCCTGTGGCTGCTGCTGCCGCGTGGCATGCAGCCTGCGGCCAACCCCTGATTTGCCCGATCAAACTGGCCCCGCCGTACTGGCGGGGCTGCCGTGAAGGACTGTGTAATGCATAGCTACAGATTAAGCCCCCTGGCCGCCATGCTGCTGCTGGGCCTGGCCGTACTGGGCACCGCCTGCAATAAAAGTGATACCGACGCCGCCAAAGCAGCCAGCGCGGCGGCAGCCACGATCCCTGCCCGCGCGCTGTCGCCGGCCGATTTGCTGGTCACGGCCATCGCGCCAGTGGCCGAGCAGCTGCCGTTTACCGCCACGCTGAACCCGCTCAACAGCGCCGAGGTGGCCGCGCAGAGCGAAGGCACCGTGCTGGCCGTGCTGGTACGCGAGGGCGAAACCGTGCAAAAAGGCCAGCTGCTGGCGCGCATCGACGCCGAAGCGCTGCGCCAGAACGTACTGGAAATGCAGGCCCAGCTGGCCAACGATGAAGCGCGGCTGAAGCTGGCCCGCCTCAAGCGTGACAAACAGCGCGAGCTCTACCAGCAGGGGTTTATCTCCAAGCTGGCGTTTGACGAAATAGACAACGACTACCAGATTCGTGTGGGCGAATTGGCCGCACGGCGCAGCCAGCTGGCACGCGCCAAAACCAGCCTGGGCGAAACCGAGGTGCGCGCCCCCATGGCCGGCACCGTGTATGCACGGCGTACCCAGCCGGGCGAGCAGGCCAGCAAGAACCAGAAGCTGTTTGCCATTGCCGACCTGTCGGTACTGGAGGCTGCGGCCAACATGCCGGCGCGTGACATCGGCAAGCTCAAGCCCGGCCAGGCTGCCCGCTTTACGGTAGAGGGGCTGGCCGGCGAGTTTCGTGGCGAGCTGGTACGCATCAACCCGGTAGCGGCCAGCGCCACGCGGACGTTTAGCGTTTACCTGCGCGTGGCCAACCAGGATGGCCGCCTGAAAGCCGGCCAGTTTGCCAAGGGCGGCATCGTGCAGCGTGAAGTGCTGGACGCCGTGCGCCTGCCGCAAGCTGCGGTCCAGCAGGCCGACAGCGCCAGCCCGTGGGTGATGCTGGTGCAGGGCGGGCGGCTGCTCAAACAGCCGGTGCGCATTGTGCTGCGCTCGGATAGCGAGCGCGTGCTGGCGGTGCAAGGCGTGGCCGCCGGGCAGACCATCCTGGCGGCGGCCCTGCTGGGCGTGAAGCCCGGTGACGCCGTGACCCTGCCCAAACCTTAAGGAGACACGGCCATGTGGCTGACACGCGTCAGTGTACAAAACCCCTACTTTGCCGCCGTGCTGATGTTGCTGCTCACGGTGCTGGGCCTGTTTGCCTGGCGCAACCTGCCGGTAGAGGAGTTCCCCGATATCCGCTTTCCGGTAGCGGTGGTGTCCACCACGTACCAGGGCGCCTCGCCCGAGGTGGTGGAAAGCGATGTCACCCGCCCTATCGAAGAGGCGGTCAACACCATCAACGGCGTCAAGCACATCCGCTCTTACTCGTTTGAGGGCAGCTCGGTGGTGGTGGTGGAGTTCGAGCTGTCTACCGACGCCGCGCAGGGCCTGCAAGAGGTGCGCGACAAAGTGGGCGCGGTGCAGGGCAGCCTGCGGCGCGAAGTGGATACCCCCACCATTTCGCAGATGAACCCCAACGACGACCCGCTGATGTCTTACACGCTCAGCTCGGCGCAGAGCAGCCAGCGCGACGTGTCCACCTGGGCCGAAAACGTGCTGAAAAAGCGCCTGCAAACGGTAGCCGGCGTGGGCGAGGTGAAGATTGTCGGCGGCAGCAAGCGCGAGGTACGCGTACAGCTGGACCCGTACCGGCTGGAGGCGCTGGGCCTGTCGGTTAGCGAGGTGTCCGACGCCATTGCCACCGCCAACCGTGACTACCCGGCCGGTCAGGTCAGCACGCAAAACAACGAGTTGTCGGTGCGCGTGGCGGGCAAGCTCAAGACCATGGACGATTTTCGTGCGCTGGTGATTGCCAGCCGCGACGGCCGTGACATCCGCCTGGCCGACGTGGCCGAGGTAGACGACGCCGAGGCCGAGCGCAACAGCATCACGCTGATCGACGGCAAGCCCGGCGTGGGGCTGGATATCCGCGCCGCACGTGGCGCCAACGTGGTGAGCGTGGCCGACGGCGTCAAACGCATTGTGGCGGAATACCAGCCGCAGGCGCCGGCGGGTACCAGCGTGCGCCTGACCTACGACAAGTCGGAAGAGGTAAAAGGCTCGCTGCACGAGGTAGAAAAAACCTTGCTGGAAGGCGCAGCGCTGACCGTGCTGATTGTGTTCCTGTTTCTGGGCAGCTGGCGCAGCACGGTAATTACCGGCCTGACGCTGCCCATTTCCATGATCGGTACGCTGTTTGCCATCCAGGCTATGGGTTTCACCCTGAACATGATGACGCTGATGGCGCTATCGCTATCGGTGGGCCTGCTGATCGACGACGCCATCGTGGTGCGCGAGAACATCGTGCGCCATGCCAACCTGGGTAAAAGCCACTTTCAGGCGGCGCTGGACGGTACCAACGAGATCGGGCTGGCGGTGCTGGCCACCACGCTCACCATTGTGGCGGTGTTCCTGCCGGTGGGCTTTATGGGCGGCATCATTGGCAAGTTCTTCCACCAGTTTGGCCTGGCGGTTACGGTTGCCGTGCTGATTTCGCTGCTGGTGTCGTTTACGCTGGACCCGATGCTGTCGTCCATCTGGCACGACCCGCACCGCCACGGTGACAAGCACAAGGGGCCGGTTGGCCGCATGCTGGACTGGTTCGAGGCCTCGCTGGACCGCCTGGGCGACGGCTATGTCGCCACCATCCGCTGGTCGCTGGCGCATCGTAAAACCGTGGTGGCCAGTGCACTGGCCCTGACCGTGGGCAGCTTCATGCTGGTGCCCATTATCGGTGGCGAATTCATGCCGGCCGCCGACAAGGGCGAGTTCCGCCTGACCTTCAAGACCGCGGCCGGGTCCACGCTGGAATACACCGAAGGCAAGGCACGCGAGGTGGAGCAGCGTATCCGTGCCGCGGTGCCCGAGGTAAAGTCTATCGATAGCAAGATCGGCGGCGGCAGCTTTGGTGCCGGCCGTAACGAAGCCCAGCTGTCGGTAGATGTAGGCGACAAGCAAAACCGCGAGCGTGACCTGTTTGCCCTGATGGCCGCTGCCCGCAGCGCAGCGCTGCCGGTAGCGGGCATCCAGCTGGATTCGGTAGAAGAAACCGGCCAGCACGGCCCGCCGGGCAAACCGGTGAACCTGGGGGTGCGCGGTAGCGACTTGCAAAGCCTGCAGCGTGCCACGGCCGACATCATGGCGGCCATCAAGCAGGTGAAGGGCGTGAGCGATGTGGAATCCAGCCTGAACGACGCCGACCCGGCGCTGAACGTGCAGCTGCGCCGCGACGCGGCGGCTACATTGGGGGTAGACCTGGCCCGCGTGGGCAACACGCTGTCGGTACTGCTGGGCGGCAGTACCGCCACCACCTGGGAAGCGCCGGATGGCGAAAACTACAGCGTACGGCTGCAGATCCCGCGTGATGAGCGTGCCGCCGAGCTACTGGACGTGCTGATGGTGCCTGGCCGGCGTGCCGACACCGGCGAGGCGCAGATGGTGCCGCTGTCGCAGGTGGCCAGCATTGTGCCGGCGACCAGCCCGCGCCAGATCGAGCGTACCGACCTGATGCGCGAGATCAGCGTCACGGCCAACATCAGCGGCCGCAACTCGGGCGAGGTGTTTGCCGACGTAGACAAGGCAATCAAGGGGGTGACGCTGCCGGCCGGCGTGGTGTTGTCGCAGCAGGGCGAGCGCCAGGATATGCAGGAGTCGCTGGGCTACGCCGTGCAGGCGCTGGCCATGGGGGTGATCTTCATCTACATGATTCTGGCAGCGCAGTTCCGCAGCTTTACCCTGCCTGTCACCATCATGGTGGCGCTGCCGCTGGCTTTTGTCGGCGTGTTTGTGGCGCTACTGCTGTTTGGCTCCACGCTGAATATGTTCTCGGTGATCGGCATCATCATGCTGATGGGCCTGGCATCCAAGAACGGCATTTTGCTGGTGGACTTTATCAACCAGAGCCGGCGCGAGGGCATGTCGCGGCTGGACGCCATCGTGGAGGCCGGCCGCGTGCGGCTGCGCCCCATCATGATGACCAGCCTGGCCATGATCTTCGGCATGTTGCCGCTGGCGCTGGCCAGCGGGGCAGGGTCAGAAACGCAGCGCCCCATGGCGCACGCCATTATCGGCGGCATGATCACGTCTACTGTATTGACGCTGATTGTGGTGCCGGTGGTGTACACCTATATGGACGGGCTGCGCAGCCGCATCCGCCGCCTGCTGGCGCGGCTGAGCGGGCAAAAGGTTGCCCAGGCGCACGACTAGCCAGCCATAACGGCCATGACAAAGCCACCCGCATGCGGGTGGCTTTTGTCTTATGGGCGGCGGTCGTATTGCGCTGCTGCTACCTTGGCAGGGGGGCGTTAGCCGGCGCTAGTTATCTTCTTCATAACGGCTGGCATTTTTGATGAGCTCGTTGCTGACCGGCGGGGCGCTATCGCAGAAGCTGGCGCGGAAAATCGCGCTATCGCCGATGGCCGGCCGCCAGCTGCGGCCAACCATGTGGATATTGCCTAGCCCGAAGCGCGCCAGGTCTTCCAGCGAGTAGTCAAAGCCGTGCGTGTCCGGAAATTGCTGGCGCCACGCCGGGTGTTGGCCGCATACCGTCAACAGCGGGTCTACGCCGATCCTGCGGAAAAACGCCGCTTCGTATTGCTGCAGCCAGTCGTTTTCTTCTATGGCGCGCAGCCGCGCATGGGCATCGTTGGGATAGCGTTGCTGTATGCGCGCACGCCAGTCCGGCTGCAGCATGCCGCCGTGCCACAGCAGCCTGCTGTTAGGTAGCAGGTATTTGTTTCTGCCCGCGGGGAAAATGTAGTTGGCACACGATGAGGCACATTCGCCAAAAATGCGCACGTCCAGCTGCTGCTTATATACCAGCATGCCCAGACGGATGCCATCGTACAGGCTGCCGCCCTGGCTGGAGATATCCAGCGTGTCGGGTTTGGGGTTGGCCGCCTGGTACAGCGCCAGCGCTTCATCTACGGTGCTGGCTTTGATCTTGCCGTTATACACCAGACGTGTGCCATCACTGCTGATGGTGACAGTAGCGCGGCTGGCTTCTTCGCGTGCCTTGTTGCTGGCACAGCCTGGCAAGGCGAGCAGCAGTAGGCACAGCAGGGGGAGGGTAGGGAGGAGAATGGTGTGCATGGCATAGTGGCATGTTTTTTTACCATTGTGCGCATGCCGCCGGGGTTTGTGAAGCCATGCTGGCCTGCCGGGCAGCCGCCGCAGCGCCCCCGGCAGGTTTGCTGCAGGCTTACTGCTTCACATAAACCAGCTGTGCCGGCATCGGAGCAGGGAAGTCCTGGCCACCCAGCGCTTCGCGGATGGTTTTGTTGGTGTCGAAATACACCTGCCAGTAGTGGTCGTTATGGCAGTACGGGCGTACCGCCAGTACCGGGCCTACCAGGTTGAACTCCAGTATTTCCACCTCTATTGCCGGGGTAGCCAGCACATTAGGAATGGTGGCAATGCGCTGCTTCAGCACGGCGACGGCGGCCTGGAAATCGGCACTGCCAGCCAGCTGGGCCTTGAGTTCGACACGGCGGTGCGGGTTGCTGCTGTAGTTTTGCAGGGTATCGCCCAGGATTTTGCTGTTACCCACCATGGTCAGCACGTTGTCCGGGGTATTCAGTGCGGTGGTGAACAGGCCGATTTCGCGCACGGTACCGGTCACACCGCCGGCGGTCACAAAGTCACCGGCCTTCATCGGGCGCAGTACGATCAGGAACACGCCAGCGGCAAAGTTGGACAGCAGGCCGGACCACGCCATGCCGATAGCGACGCCGGCAGCGGCAAACAGCGCGGCAAAGGTGGTGGTCTGGATGCCGAAATAGCCCAGGATGCCGACCACCAGCATGATGTTGAGGGTAACGTTAATGACGGTGCCCATGTAACGCATGATGGTGGCGTCGACATGCTGGCGAGCCAGGGCGCGTTGCACCAGGTTGCCCACCACGCCGATGAGCCAGCGTCCCAGTACCCAGAACAGGATGGCGGCCAGCAGTTTGCCGCCCACGTCGATGGCGTAAGTGCCAAGTATCTGTTGCCACTGCGAAATGTCGGTCTGATTCATGTGCTATTCCTTTAAAGTCTGTTTGGCAGGCGTTACAACTGTTCCAGTTAAGCACACGGGGTGGGCCCTCACAAGCGCATTAATAATGGCAATAAATCCGGCGCAGGGCGCCACCGGCGTTTTGTCCACACCCGGGCGACTTATGTCAAAGCACGGGGCGAGGCGGGCGCGGTATAATGCGGCCAACTTATCAGACCCACTCAGGCCGACATGACACAGCTCAAGAATGACACCTTCCTGCGCGCGCTGCTGAAGCAGCCGGTTGACTACACCCCGATCTGGATGATGCGCCAGGCTGGCCGTTACCTGCCCGAATACCGCGCTACCCGTGCCAAGGCGGGCAGCTTCATGGGTCTGTGTACCAGCCCGGATTACGCGACCGAAGTCACCCTGCAGCCACTGGAGCGCTTCCCGCTGGACGCGGCCATTCTGTTTTCGGACATCCTGACCGTGCCGGACGCCATGGGCCTGGGCCTGTACTTTGCCGAAGGCGAAGGCCCCAAGTTCGAGCGCACGCTGCGTGACGAAGCCGCCATCCAGGCACTGGAAGTGGCCCCGCTGGAAAAGCTGCAGTACGTCTTTGACGCTGTCAGCAGCATCCGCCGTGCGCTGGATGGGCGCGTGCCGCTGATCGGCTTCTCCGGCAGCCCGTTTACCCTGGCTTGCTACATGATCGAAGGCGGTGGCTCGGCCGATTTCCGCCACGTGAAAGCCATGCTGTACGCCCGCCCAGAACTGCTGCACCGCATTTTGCAGATTACCGCGCAGTCGGTAACGGCCTACCTGAACGCCCAGATTGCTGCCGGCGCCCAGGCCGTGCAGATCTTTGATACCTGGGGCGGTGCGCTGAGCCACGCCGCTTATCGCGAGTTCTCGCTGGCGTACATGCAGCAGATCATTGCCGGCCTGACCCGCGAGGTAGACGGCCGCCGTGTGCCGGTGATCGTGTTTACCAAAGGTGGTGGCCAGTGGCTGGAAGCCATCGCCGGTATTGGTGCCGATTGCGTGGGCCTGGACTGGACCACCGACATTGGCCTGGCGCGTGCGCGCGTGGGTGAGCAGGTGGCGTTGCAGGGTAACTTCGACCCGAATGCGCTGTTTGGCAGCCCGGCGTCGATCGAGGCCGAAGCTGCGCGCATCCTGGCCGCTTACGGCCACGGCAGCGGCCACGTGTTCAACCTGGGCCACGGCATTTCGCAGTTTGCCGACCCGGCACACGCCGGCGCCCTGGTGGAGGCGGTACACCGCCTGTCGCGCCCGTATCACCAGTAAACAGCCACCCATTTACTGGCGGCCATCGTATGATGCGGTGGCCGTTTTTTATTGTTGGCCGCCTCTTGCGCAGGGGGCTTGACAGCTGCGGGCGGTGTTGTTCCTGTACTTATTCACACGCTCGATAAGTTTGTGAGCTTTCTGTCAAGCACTAGCGATAAAAAAACCGCTAAAAACGTAAGCTGTTGAATTTAAAAGATAAAATATTTAGATTAATTTTTGTGCAATCTAACGCAAAGGCCGGTTTGGCGGCCTCGGCATGCACTCAACTACAGCTTGTTCACAAAGTTATCCACAGCATCTGTGCACAGCTTGCGCCAAGCCAATACCGGCGTGGCCTGGCGGGAAACGGGAGTTCATTTGACTGAGCGCGTGATACTGGGCGTGTGGCTGGATGTGCCGCTACGCGCCGCCTTCAGCTACCTGCATGACAGCCCGCTGCCGGACGGTACCCGGGTAAAAGTCGCCTTTGGCCCACGCGAGATGTGTGGCGTTATCGACAACAGCATCCCGCCGCCGGCGGTGGCGCCGGACAAACTCAAGCCCATCCTGGCGGTACTGGACGAGCTGCCGCCGCTGCCTGCGCTGCTGCTGGAACAAGTGCAGTTTGCTGCCCGCTACTACCTGCACCCTGTAGGCCAGGCCTTGTTTACCGCCCTGCCGACCAGCCTGCGCGAGGCAAAACCGGTCAAGCAGGCCGATCATCATTGCTACCAGCTGAGCGAGCAGGGCCTGGCCAGCCCGCCAGCCGCACGCAGTACCGTCAAAACCCTGCTGTGGCAGGCCTTGCAGCAGCCGCTCAGCCGCGACGCCCTGCGCCAGCTGCACCCGCAAGCGGGCAGCTACCTGAAGGCGGGCCTGGCCAGTGGCGATATTGCCGTGCTGCCATGGCAACCGGCTGCACTGCGGGTAGAAGGGGCGCTGCCGCTGAACGCGCAGCAAGACGCCGCACGGGCGGCGGTGGCGGCTGCGCTAGGCAGCTTTGCCGCGTTTTTGCTGCACGGCATTACCGGCAGCGGCAAAACCGAGGTCTACCTGCAGCTGATTGCCCAGGTGTTGGCCGCAGGCCGCCAGGTGCTGGTGATCATTCCCGAAATCAACCTGACCCCACAGCTGATCGACCGCTTTGCCCGGCGTTTTCCCGCCACCGGCATTGCCTGCCTGCACAGCGGCCTGTCCGATGGCGAGCGCCTGCAAGGCTGGCTGGACGCCTGGCAGGGCCGTGCCGGCATTGTCATCGGCACCCGCCTGTCGGTATTTACCCCGCTACCGCAGCTGGGCCTGGTGATTGTGGATGAAGAGCACGATGGCTCATTCAAACAGCACGACGGCCTGCGCTACCACGCACGCGACCTGGCGGTATGGCGTGCGCACCGGCAGCAGGTGCCGGTGGTGCTGGGCAGCGCCACGCCCAGCCTGGAAACCGTGGCCAATGTGGAAGCCGGGCGCTACCGCAAGCTGGTGTTGAACCAGCGCGCTCACGATGGCGCCAGCCTGCCGCAGATCGGCCTGCTGGACGTGCGGCGACAAAAGCTGGACGATGGCCTGGCGCCGGAGGTGATCGCGGCACTGCGCCAGCGCCTGGCGCGGCGCGAGATGAGCCTGGTGTTCATCAACCGCCGTGGCTACTCGCCGGTGCTGGCGTGTACGGACTGCGGCTGGACATCTGCCTGCCGCCACTGCAGCGCCCGCATGGTGCTGCACCTGACTGCCCGCCAGCTGCGCTGCCACCACTGCGGCGCGCAGCAGCGCATCCCCGTGCAGTGCCCCGATTGCGGCAACCCGGACATCAAGCCGCTGGGCGAGGGCACGCAAAGGCTGGAGGCAGCGTTGCAGCGCCTGCTGCCCGAGGCGCGTATCTTGCGCATCGACCGCGACAGCACCAGCACCAAGGCGGCGTGGGACACCATTTACCAGCGCGTGCACAGCGGCCAGGTGGATATTCTGGTGGGCACGCAGATGCTGGCCAAGGGGCACGATTTTGGCGCGCTGTCGCTGGTGGTGGTGCTGGGCAGCGACGGTGGTTTGTATTCGGCAGATTTCCGTGCCAGCGAGCGCCTGTTTGCGCAGCTGATGCAGGTGTCCGGCCGCGCCGGCCGTGCTGGTGTGCCTGGTCATGTAGTGATTCAGACCCAGTGGCCAGACCACCCGCTCTACCTGGCGCTACAGCAGCACGATTTTGACGGTTTTGCCGCCAGCCAGCTGGCCGAGCGGCGCGAGGCCGGCTTCCCGCCCGTGGCCTACCAGATACTGCTGCGTGCTGACGCCCCCTTGTACGCCGACGCCGAGCAGTTTTTGCAGGCGGTACTGCAGCAGCTGGGGCAGCCGCCAGACGGTATCAGCGTATTTGGCCCGGCCCCGGCCCTGATGGCGCGCCTGGCCGGGCGCGAGCGCGCCCAGCTGACGCTGGAATCCACCGCCCGTGCCGCCCTGCATGGCTGGTTACGGGCGGCACTGCCCACTATCGAGGCCCTGGCCCGCAAGGCATCGCGCCAGCTACGCTGGTCGCTGGATGTCGACCCATTGGAGCTCTAAGTGAAACGCACTCTGACCCTGTTATTCCTCTGCGCAGCCAGCGCCCAGGCCGCCGCACCGGCAGGCTTTCGCCCCAACGAAGTGGCCATCTGGGCGGCACCGGTAGAAAACGACAGCGTATTCGACGCTTGGCGTGCCGACACCCCGGTCAATCCGGCCTCTACCATGAAGCTGCTCACCAGCTGGGCCGCCTTGAACCGCCTGGGGCCGAATTACCGCTGGAAAACCGAGTTCAAGAGCGACGCCCCGCTGGAAAACGGCGTGCTGCGCGGCGATCTGTACTGGGTTGGCCGCGGCGACCCGCGCCTGGACAGCCCGCGCCTGGCCGAAATGCTGCGCCAGCTGCGCCTGCGCGGGGTGCAGCGCATAGAAGGCAGCCTGCTGCTGGACAAGCGCGCCTACAGCAATATTGGCAGTGCCGATGGTTTTGCCGGCGACGCCGACCGGGTGTTTACCGTGCCGCCGGATACCCATTTGCTGAACCTGAAAGTCGCCTGGCTACGTTATGGCTTTGATGGCGGCAAACCTGCCGTGCAGCTCGACCCGCCGCTACCGCAATTTGCGCTGGATAACCAGCTGCAGGCCAGCAGTGCCGCGGGCTGCGGTGATGTGCGCCAGCACGTGAAGGTGACGGTAGAGGAGCGCACCATCCGCGTCAGCGGCAAGCTGCCGCAGGGCTGCGATGGTGCGGCCAACTACGTCAACGTGCTGGATATCAACAGCTTTGCCAGCCAGAGCTTCCGCGCGCTGTGGCGCGGGCTGGGCGGCGAAGGGCCGGCGGCGGTGGGCGTGGCGGCGGCACCGGCGGGGGCGCGCACCCTGCTGCAGCAGGAATCGGACCCGCTCACCGATGTGCTGGCCGACGTGAACAAGCACAGCAATAACACCATGGCACGCAGCGTGCTGCTGGCGCTGGGCGTGCAGCAGCCGCAAAGCGGCAACACGCTGGACGATGCCATCGCCCAGGTGCGCGGCCTCTTGCAAAGCAAAGGCTTGGCCGCAGATACACTGGTGCTGGAAAACGGTGCCGGCCTGTCGCGGCGCGAGCGCATCAGTGCACGCCTGCTGGGCGAGGTGCTGCGCGACGCCGCCCGCGGGCCCTATGGCCCCGAACTGGCGGCTACCTTGCCGCTGGCGGGCGAAGACGGCACCCTGCGCAAGCGCCTGGGCAGCTTTGCCGGCAGCCTGCGCATGAAAACCGGCACGCTGGACGATACCCGCGCGCTGGCAGGCTACTGGCAAGCCCCCACCGGCCAGCGCCTGGTGATTGTGGCGGTGGTGAACTCGCCACGCGCCAGCGAGCTGACCCCGGCGCTGGACGCCGCCGTGGGCGACGTGATTCGCCGTTATCAGGCCAGCTTGCTCCTGGCACCGTGAGCGGTAGCACACCGCCACGGCACACGCTTATAATCGATACAAACCTTACCGGATACCGCCATGAAACCCGTTACCATGTATACCACCGCAGTGTGCCCCTACTGCATTCGTGCCAAGCAGCTGCTGGCCAGCAAGGGCGTGAGCGATATCAAGGAAATCCGCATCGACCTGGACCCGGCCGAGCGTGAAAAAATGATGAGCATCACCGGCCGCCGCACCGTGCCGCAAATCTTCGTTGGCGACACCCATGTGGGTGGCTGCGACGACCTGGTGGCACTGAATGGTGCCGGCAAGCTGGACGTACTGCTGGCTGATTGATCTGTATCTCGTCGCTGTCATCTATTCATGCGATGATGACAGCTGATTCCAACCCCGCACCTGCCTGGTGCCATAGAGACGTAAAAAATGAGCGAACAACAAGAGCTGCAACCGGTTTTCTCCATCGAAAAAATCTACGTAAAAGACCTGTCGCTGGAAATCCCTAACGCCCCCGCCATCTTCCTGGAGCAGGAACAGCCAGAAATCGACATGCAGCTGGCCAATGGCGCACAGCAGCTGGAAGACGGTTTCTTCGAATCGTCGCTGACCATCACCGTCACCGCCAAGCTGGGCGATAAAACCATGTTCCTGTGCGAAGTCAGCCAGGCAGGTATCTTCCAGATCCGCAATGTACCGGCAGAAGACATCGACCCGATCCTGGGCGTGGCTTGCCCGAACATCCTGTTCCCGTACGCCCGCGAAACCGTGTCCAACCTGGTTGGCCGCGCCGGTTTCCCGCCAGTACTGCTGACCCCGATCAACTTCGAAGCCCTGTACATGCAGCAACGTGCAGAGCAGGCCGAAGCCGGTAACGCCTGAACCCCATGAAGCGACACCTTATTGTTGCTGCCGCCGTACTGGCCTCGCTGGCCAGTACGGCTTTTGCACTGGAGTTCCGCTCGGTAAAAGAAACCGGTGTGGCCCTGTACGATGCGCCCAACCTGTCGGCACAAAAGCTGTTTGTGGTGAGCCGTTACTACCCGGTAGAAGTACTGGCCGCGCAGAAAGACTGGTCCCGCGTGCGTGACGCTACCGGCGGCATAGCGTGGATACCGTCTGCCGCCCTGTCGACGCGCCGCACCCTGCTGGTCACCAGCGACAAGCTGGCGGTACGCGACAGCGCACAAGACAGCGCCAAGCTGCTGTTCTGGGCCGAAAAAGATCTGGTGCTGGATATGCAGGAAGCACCGCAAAGCAGCTGGGTCAAGGTAAAGCACCGAGACGGCAGCATTGGCTACGCCCGTATTAGCGGCCTGTGGGGCCTGTAAGAAAGCCGTGATGAAGATTACCGTTCTTGGTGCCGGTGCCTGGGGTACGGCGCTGGCACTGGCATTCAGCCGCCAGCATCATGTCACCCTGTGGGGGCGCGATGCGGCGCAAATGATCGACATGCAGGCCAACCGCCTGAATCGTCGCTACCTGCCCGAATGCCCCTTCCCGGATAACCTGCACCTGTCAGCCGATTTATCCGAAGCGGTGATGGGGGTAGAGCTGGTACTGGTGGTCACGCCGATAGCCGGCCTGCGCCCCAGCCTGAAAGAGCTGGCCCGGCTGAAAGTGGACGCGCCCATCCTGTGGGCATGCAAGGGCTTTGAAGCCGGCTCCAGCCTGCTACCGCACCAGGTCGTGGCAGAGGAGTTTCCACGCCTGAAAACAGTGGGCGTATTGTCTGGCCCCAGCTTTGCCAAAGAAGTGGCGCTGGGCCTGCCGGCAGCCGTGACACTTGCCTCGGAAAACTACGCCTTTGCCCGCGATTTTGCCCGCGAGCTGCACAGCCCTCTGCTACGTATCTATGCCAACGATGATCTGGTCGGCGTAGAAGTAGGCGGTGCCGTGAAAAACGTGATGGCTATTGCCACCGGCGTGGCCGATGGCCTCGGCTTTGGCATGAACGCCCGTGCTGCGCTGATTACCCGTGGCCTGGCCGAAATCACCCGTCTGGCCGTAGCGCTGGGTGGCAGCCAGCAAAGCATGCTGGGCTTGTCGGGCGTGGGTGACCTGCTGCTAACCTGCACCGGCGCGCTGTCGCGTAACCGTCAGGTAGGCCTGAAGCTAGCCGAAGGCAAGTCGCTGGATACCATTCTGACCGAGTTGGGCCATGTGGCCGAGGGCGTGCCCACCGCGCGTGAGGTACTGCGCATGGCCGAGCGGCTGGAAGTGGATATGCCGATTACTGCCGCGGTGTGCGAGCTGCTATATCACCAGGCCAAGCCACAGAGCGTGGTGGAGCGCCTGCTGGGCCGCACGCCCAAGCCGGAGTTCGGCACCCCCTGAGCCAGGTTGGCCGCAGCCGGCCCCCACAACCCCTTTCTTGCTGAAAGGGGTTTGTTTTTTTATGGGGTGAACCCTCTGCCCCTGGCAGTGTGTCGCGGCGCGGCTGGCTGCCGGGCGGTGCACTCACTATGCTTCGTCATCCGTGGCGGCGTCCTCTGCAGGAGGCGGGGCAAACACGGTTGCCAGCTTTTCGCGCAGACTGACCAGATCAAACTCGTGTTCGTCACTATCCAGCCGCTGGGCAAAATGGATGGTGTCCTGCTCATCGGCCAGCCACAGCGCCGGGCAAGTCACGCCTGCCAGGGGGATATCCTGCAGCAGCACGCCAAAATGTTTATGAAAATCGCGCCCGCGCAGGGTAGACAGCAACACTACCTGTGGCAAGCCGTGCTCGCGCCGTGCGCGCTGCAGGCTGAAGGGCGAATCCACCGTCACCACAATAAACTGCAGTAGTGGCCAGGCCTCCAGTGCCCGGCGCAGGTCCTGCAGCAGGGCCAGACCGGCCGATTCCGCATCAATCGACAGCAAGGTGATCACCAGCTTCACCCGGCCCAGGTAGCGTTCCAGCGAAACATCGCGCAGCTGCTCGTCTACCAGCATGAAGCTGGGCAGCGTCTGCCCGGCTTCGGGGAAGCTGCCGCTTACTTCCAGCGTTTCTTCTTTATAGATAAATGGGTGTAGTGCCATCGAATCCTCCCAGCTTTTTACTATCGTGGCTTATCTGGGAGGAATTTCAAGCGGGTCTTGCTGAGCGTGCAGCGGGCAGGGCGCCCGGCACGTAAAGGGAATACTCAGGGGTAGTAAAAATGCAGGCTGTAGCCTAGCGCCTTGCCTTGTGTCATTTCCATGCGCAGCTGTAGTTTGAGCTCGCTATTGCCATTGAACTGGCCCAGTTTCAGCTCGTTGGCCGGTACATAGTCTTCCGGGCGGAAGGCTTTGCGTGCCACGACCTTGTCCTCGGCATCTTTCAGCGTCAGCTCCATTACCGGGAAGGCTTGCGGGTAGTTGGCCAGGTTCTTCAGCGTGGCGTTCAGCTGGATCAGATGGTCGTTTTGCGGCACGAAAGACAACTCGGACCATTCGGTACGGATGAGCTGGCGGTCGGTAGGCAGCGGTACGCTGCAGCCCAGGCTGGCGCATAGTGCTTCGAACGCAGGGCGCAGCTCGGGTGCTTCAGCGCTGATGCGCGTGCGGTTAAAGAAGGCAATCTGGCCGAGTAATGCCAGGCCTAGCAATATGGCCACCAAGCCTTGCACGGTGGTTTTTAGTGCGCCAGGGTTGGCCGCAGGCTGCGCTTCTGGCGCGGGCTCGTCCTGTTCGGGCAAAGACGATGCCGGCGGTGCCGTGAATACGGGCTCTGCGCGGGTGGCCATGGCCGGTGCCGGGCTGGGGGCGGGCGGCTCGTCCGCTTCGGCCGGCTCGGGTTCCGGTTCGCTCTGGTAGGCGGACAGCTTTTTATTGCTTGCCGGGCTGCGCAGTGCGTCGGCCAGCGCCTGTTGAAACGCAGCTATTTCCTGGCGGCTGGCTTCCGCTTCGGCCGCAGCGGCGCGGAAATCCGGGGCGATATGGCTATCCGCTACTGGTGCTGGTTGGGCTGGCTTGACGGGCGGGGCCTCGACACGCTGTTTGTCCAGCAGGTCAAAGTCCGGCAGGTCAAAATCGGCGTCATCGATGGGGGTATCCGGCAGCGCTTGTACCGGTGCGCGGCTAGGCTGGGCAGGGGCAGGCTGGGCAGCAACGGGCTGAAAGTCTGGCAGTTCCAGCTCGAAATCATCGTCCAGGTTGCCAGGCAATGGCATGTCTGCCGCTCTGGCCGGTTGCGACATCACCGGTGGCGCGGGGGGGACCGGTGGTGCCTGGGGCACCTCCGGTACGGCGGCTTCCAGATGGCTGGGTGCGTGAAAAACATGGCTGCAGCGCCCGCAGCGTACCATGCCGCCGGCGAGGGCGAGATGGGCGTCAGAAACTTTGAATTTGGTCTGGCAGCTGGGGCACTGTGTGGTTTGGCTCATGTTTTACGGGCGCTTGGTTCCGGATAGTCGGGTCCAGCCCTCGTCGAACACGGCAGCGTCCATGTCGAACCATTTGGCGTAAATGGCAGACAGCTCTTCGGCCTGCTCGGCAAGAATGCCGGAAAGCACGATTTTACCACCGGTTTTCACGTGGCTAGCCAGCAATTCGCCCAGCATGCGCAGCGGGTTGGCCAGAATATTGGCCACGACTACGTCGTATTCGCCAGGCAGCAGGGTATCAGGCAAGCCAAAGTCGGCGCTGACACCGTTTTGCTGTGCATTATCGATACTGGAGCGCACGGCCTGGGCATCGATATCGATACCACGGGTGGCACCGGCGCCCAGTTTCAGTGCGGCAATGGCCAAGATGCCGGAGCCACAACCGTAATCCAGCACGGTTTCACCGCCCTGGATTTGCTGGTCCAGCCACTGCAGGCACAGGCGAGTGGTAGGGTGGCTGCCTGTACCAAAGGCCAGGCCTGGGTCCAGCTGCAGGTTGATGGCGGCCGGGTCGGGCGAGGTGTGCCAGGTGGGCGTAATCCACAGCCGGTCAGAGATGCGGATCGGGTCGAACTGGCTTTGTGTCAGGCGTACCCAATCCTGCTCTTCTACCCGCGATACGGTGTAGCTGGGCACATCGATATGGCACTGGTTGGCCGCAGCAGTGACCAGCAGGGCCACGTCGGCGTCTTCGGCAAACAGGCTGTTGATCAGGCTGTGGCTCCACAGCTGGTCTACCGGCTCGCCGGGTTCGCCGAAAATCGGCTGCTCGTCATCGGTACCCGCCAGCGCATCTTCGATGGTAGCGGACAGGGCGCCAACGTCCATCAGGACGTCGGCCAGTTTCTCGGCCACAGCCGAGTCAGCGTGAATGGTGGCTTGCAGCCATGCCATGGAATTAACTGCCTTTCTTCATCTGCGCCAGGCGCTCTTCCAGATAATGGATGCTGGTGCCGCCCTGACGGAAGGCATTGTCCATGAAGAGTTCCTGGTGCAGCGGGATATTGGTTTTGATGCCGGTGATGGCCATTTCGGACAGGGCAACGCGCATACGCGCCATGGCCTGTTCGCGGGTATCACCATAAGAGATCAGTTTACCAATCATCGAGTCGTAATGGGACGGAACCGTGTAGCCCTGGTAGATGTGCGAGTCGATACGGATGCCCGGGCCACCGGCCGGGTGGTAGCTTTCGATCTTGCCTGGCGACGGGATGAAGGTGAACGGGTCTTCCGCGTTGATACGGCATTCCATCGCGTGGCCTTTGAACACGATGTCTTTTTGCTTGAAGCGCAGCTTCTCGCCGTAGGCAATGCGGATTTGTTCCTGCACGATGTCGATGCCGGTAATCAGCTCGGATACCGGGTGTTCTACCTGTACGCGGGTGTTCATCTCGATAAAGTAGAACTCGCCGTTTTCATACAGGAACTCGAACGTACCGGCGCCACGGTAGCCAATACGGCGGCAGGCGTCGGCGCAGGCTTCACCAATACGCTTGCGCTGTTCGGCGGTAATGCCGGGTGCTGGCGCTTCTTCGATGATCTTCTGGTGGCGGCGCTGCATGGAGCAGTCGCGCTCGCCCAGGTACACGGCGTTGCCGTGCTGGTCGGCCAGTACCTGAATTTCGATATGGCGCGGCTGTTCCAGGAATTTTTCCATGTACACGGTCGGGTTGCCAAAGGCAGCACCGGCTTCGGTACGGGTCATGTTCACCGAGTTGATCAGCGCGGCTTCGGTATGCACCACGCGCATGCCGCGGCCACCGCCGCCGCCAGCGGCCTTGATGATGACCGGGAAGCCGATCTTGCGTGCAATCTTGGTGATTTCTGCCGGGTCATCCGGCAGCGCACCGGCTACACCGGGTACGGTCGGTACTCCGGCGTCGATCATGGCCTGCTTGGCGGAGACCTTGTCGCCCATCTGGCGAATGGTTTCCGGGCGCGGGCCGATGAACACAAAACCGGATTGTTCTACACGCTCGGCAAAGTCGGCGTTTTCCGACAGGAAACCGTAGCCCGGATGAATGGCCTGGGCGTCGGTGACTTCGGCAGCGGCAATCAGTGCCGGCACGTTCAGGTAGCTCAGCGTGGACGAAGCCGGGCCGATGCACACAGATTCGTCGGCCAGCTTGACGTACTTGGCTTCGCGGTCGGCTTCGGAATGCACAACCACGGTCTTGATACCCATTTCGCGGCAAGCGCGCTGGATGCGCAGGGCAATTTCCCCACGGTTAGCGATCAGGATCTTTTCAAACATGTCGGTTTCTCCGCAGCCCGGATGCTGTCGTGCGGGCATCGGGCTCGGGCTGTTGGCAGCCCTTCAATTCACGCGAAAACGACAGGGCACGCTGGCGTGCCCTGTCATTTGAAATTCACGGCAGATCGCTGCTTATTCGATGATGAACAGCGGCTCGCCGAACTCTACCGGCTGGCCTTCTTCGATCAGGACGGCTTTCACCACGCCGCTACGTTCGGCTTCGATTTCGTTCATCAGCTTCATCGCTTCGATGATGCACAGCGTGTCGCCTACGTTCACTTGCTGGCCTACTTCTACGAACGGCTTGGAGCCCGGGCTCGGGCGACGGTAGAAGGTGCCTACCATCGGGGATTTCACCGCGTTGGCGTTGTCTGCTGCCGCTACCGGTGCGGGTGCCACAGGAGCGGCTGCTACCGGGGCAGGGGCCGGTGCGGCATGCTGCGGCAGGTGTACCTGCATGGGTTGGGCGAAGTTGACCGCCGCATTGGCGGATACGCGGGTGATGCGGACTTTTTCTTCGCCCTCGGTCACTTCGAGTTCAGCAATGCCGGATTCCTCGACGAGATCGATCAGCTTTTTCAGTTTGCGCAGGTCCATGGTCTTCCTTCGGATAGTATTCGGGTGTTATGCCGGCACGCTCAGACGCTTTATCGCGTGAGCCAGTGCCAGGGCGTAGCCATCAGCGCCCAAGCCGCAGATCACACCTACCGCCAGATCCGAGAAATACGAATGCTGGCGGAAAGGCTCGCGGGCGTGGACGTTGGATAAGTGGACTTCAATGAATGGCACCTTGACACCTGCCAGGGCATCGCGCACAGCGACGCTGGTATGGGTAAATGCCGCCGGATTGATGATGACAAAAGCCGTGCCGTCGGTCAGGCAAGCGTGGATGCGGTCGATGAGCACGTGTTCGGCATTGCTTTGCAGAACATCCAGCTCAAAGCCGGCATCGCTGGCTTGCGCACGCAGGCGCTGGTTGATGTCGTCCAGGGTGTCCCGGCCGTAGTGCTGTGGCTCGCGCAGTCCGAGTAGGTTCAGATTGGGGCCGTGCAGCACGAGGATTTTTCGGGTCAAGGTGTCAGTCCCTGTTTTGATATGGGCGCGAGTTTGCCGCAATTGTCAGCAAGATGTCCAGCAATTGCCGCATTTCAAACGTGTGTTTAAGTTGCGACCGTGTTGGAAAAATGTTGCGCTTTCGAGTGAAAGCACTAACAAATCGGCACATTGTAAGCAGCCGGTAAACTTTAGCGAGGTGCAATAAAACGCTTGTTGATCTGGCACAAGCAGACGCTGTGCCGGGAACGCTGCCACGGGATGGCGCTCGAAAGGTATAATCGCCACGTTTTCCAAAAGATACCCGCCATGCACGTTTCCGACTTTGACTACCACCTTCCCGAAAACCTGATCGCGCAGCACCCGCCCGCCGTGCGCGGCGCCAGCCGTTTGTTGCTGGTGAACGGCAGCACGCTGGCCGATGCGCAGTTTGCCGCCTTTGCCGATGCCCTGCAGGCCGGAGACGTGATGGTGTTTAACGATACCCGCGTGATCAAGGCGCGTCTGTTTGGCGAAAAAGCCAGCGGCGGCAAGATCGAGGCGCTGGTAGAGCGCGTGCTGGACGAACACCACGTGCTGGCCCATGTGCGCGCCAGCAAGTCGCCCAAGCCGGGCACACGGCTGATTTTTGCTGGCCGCTGGCAGGCCGAGATGGTCGAGCGTGTGGGCGAGCTGTTCCGCCTGCGCTTTCTGGATGCGGCCAACGTATTCGATATTCTGGACGCTTCCGGCAAGCTGCCGCTGCCACCGTATATCGAACGCGATACCGATGGTGACGACGACGAGCGCTACCAGACCGTGTATGCGCGCGAAAAAGGCGCGGTCGCCGCCCCGACTGCGGGCCTGCACTTTACCGACGACATGCTGCAGCAGTTGGCCGCAAAGGGCGTAAAACTGTGCAATGTGACGCTGCATGTGGGTGCCGGCACCTTCCAGCCGGTGCGGGTGGACAATATTGCCGACCACAAAATGCACAGCGAGATCTACGATATTCCGCAGGCTACCGTGGATGCCATCCACACCGCGCACGCGGCCGGCCGCCAGGTGCTGGCCGTGGGCACCACCAGCATGCGCGCGCTGGAATCCGCCGCTCGTGGCGATGGCGTGTTGAAAGCGGGCCGGGGCGAGACCGATATCTTTATCACGCCGGGCTACCGTTTCAACGTGGTGGATAAGCTGCTGACCAACTTCCACCTGCCCAAATCCACCCTGCTGATGCTGGTGTCGGCCTTTGCCGGCTACACCGAAATGCGTGCCGCCTACGCACACGCAGTCGCGCAGCAATACCGTTTCTTCAGCTATGGCGATGCCATGCTGCTCACCCGCAAGGACTAAGCCCATGAGCGGATTGACTCACGACAGCGCCAGCCCGCAGGACATCATCCTGCACGCCGTATCGCGCCAGCTGGAGATCAGCTTTGACGACGGCGCGCGTTTCACGCTGCCGGCCGAATACCTGCGCGTGCACTCGCCCTCTGCCGAGGTGCGCGGGCATGGTGTGGGCAACGAGGTGCTGCAAACCGGCAAACGGCACGTGGCCATTACCGGCCTGGAGCCGGTAGGGCACTACGCGCTGAAGATAGTGTTTGACGATGGCCACGACAGCGGCCTGTATAGCTGGGCCTACCTATACGAGCTGGGCGTGAAGCACGACCAGTACTGGCAGGATTATCTGAATCGCCTCGCCGCCGCAGGCGCGAGCAGGGAGTAAGCATGGACAACCAGACGCATTTTGGTTTTAAAACCGTCGATGAAAGCGAAAAGGCGGGCAAGGTGGCCGAGGTATTCCACTCGGTAGCGCAAAAGTACGACGTGATGAACGACCTGATGTCGGGCGGCCTGCACCGTGTATGGAAGCACTTCACCCTGACCACGTCCGGCGTGCGCGCCGGCGACAAGGTGCTGGACATCGCCGGCGGTACCGGCGACCTGGCACGTGGCTGGGCCAAGCGCGTGGGCAAGAGCGGCGAAGTGTGGCTCACCGACATCAATAGCTCCATGCTGACCGTTGGCCGCGACCGCCTGCTGGACGAAGGCATGATCCTGCCGGTGTCGCTGGCCGACGCCGAAAAGCTGCCGTTCCCCGACAACTATTTCAACGCCGTCTCGGTGGCCTTTGGCCTGCGCAACATGACGCACAAAGATGCCGCGCTGAAAGAAATGTTCCGCGTACTGAAGCCGGGCGGCAAGCTGTTCGTGCTGGAGTTTTCCAAGGTATGGAAGCCGCTGTCGCCGCTGTACGATTTTTATTCGTTCAAGGCGCTGCCGGTGATGGGCAAGCTGGTGGCCAACGACGCCGACAGCTACCAGTACCTGGCCGAATCCATCCGTATGCACCCTGATCAGGAAACCCTGAAGCAGATGATGCTGGAAGCCGGCTTTGGCCGCGTGGACTACCACAATATGACCGGCGGCGTAGTGGCACTGCATAAAGGCATCAAGTTCTGATGCAGGACGCGCTGGCACAGCGTCTGGCCGAGTTGGGCATAGACACGGCAAGGTTGGCCGCACGCGGCCTGCAGCCCTACGCCGAGGCCGACGCCGCCAGCCTGGTGCTGGCCGAGGTCAATGCTGCCGGGCGCGAGTTCCACCTGCTGCCCGGCGCCGCGGCGGCGTGGCAGGCCATGCGCGATGCGGCCGCAGCAGACGGCGTAACGCTGTTTCTGGTGTCGGCGTTTCGCAGCGTGGCGCGGCAGCACGAGATCGTGGCCGCCAAGCTGGCGCGCGGCCAGTGCCTGGACACCATCCTGGCGGTCAGCGCGGCGCCCGGCTACAGCGAACACCATACCGGCCGTGCCATCGATATCGGTACCCCCGGCTCGCCGGTACTGGAAGAAGACTTTGAAACCACCCCCGCTTTTGCCTGGCTGCAGCAGCACGCAGCCAGCTTTGGCTTTGTCATGAGCTTTGGCCGTGATAACGCCAGTGGCTATCTGTATGAGCCCTGGCACTGGTGCTGGCAGTGTGCCGCACCTTCATTAAAAGGACCCACCGCATGAAAAACCTTTCCAAATCCGGCATCGTTACCCTGATTTCTGCCGCCCTGCTGGCCACCGGCTGCGCCTCGGTAGACCTGGACCAGTACACCAACACCCAGAAGGGTGCTGTGCTGGGCACCATCGGTGGTGCTGTACTGGGGGCTGCCGTGGCAGGTAAGGGCAACCGTAACAAAGGCGCGGTCATCGGCGCCATCGGCGGCGGCCTGGCCGGTGCCGGCGTCGGCGCTTATATGGACAAACAGGCGCAAGACTTCGAAAAACAGCTGGCGCCGCAGATCCAGTCTGGCGCTATCGAGCTGAGAAAAAACGCCGACCACAGCCTGACCGTGACCATGACCTCGGCCACCGCGTTTGATACCAACTCCGCCAGCCTGAAGCAGGCCTTCCTGCCGACGCTGTCCACTATCGGTAGCATCGTGAAGCGTTATGGCAAGACCACACTGGATATCGAAGGCCACACCGACGCCAGCGGTAACGACAAGATCAACCAGCCACTGTCCGAACAGCGCGCTGCCGCCGTGCAAAGCCAGCTGGACAGCCTGGGCGTACAGCCAGAGCGCATGACCGCGGCCGGCTACGGCGCCAGCCGCCCGCGTGGTGACAACAAGACCGAAGCCGGCAAGCAGCTGAACCGCCGCGTGGAAATCCAGATCGTACCGGTGGTGCAGTAAGGCATGAACGCCTGGCTGATGCTGGCGGCGGCGATTGCGGCGGAAATCGCCGCGACGTCGTCGCTGAAGTTGGCCGCAGGCTTCACCCGCCCGCTGCCCTCGCTGGTGGTGGTGGCGGGCTACGTGCTGGCGTTCTGGCTGCTGTCGCAAGTGGTGCAGCGGCTGGACCTGGGCGTGGTGTACGCCATCTGGTGCGGCGTGGGCATGGCGGTTGTCGCTGCCGTGGGGGTGTTTTACTACGGCGAAAGTATGCCGCCGCTGAAGCTGGCCGGCATTGTGGCCATCATCATTGGCACCGTTTTATTGAGTCTGGCCAGCAAGGGGCACTGACATGGGTTTGCGTATTGCAGCGTTTAATCATGTGCTGAACCAGCACCCGGCGGTACGTGCCGAGCTGGCGCAGCACGCCGGGCGGCGTATCGGCATCAGCCTGCCACCATTCGACCTGGCAGGCGTCGTGACGGGCGATGGCTGGCTGGCCGCCTGCGAGGGCGAGCCTGAAGCACGCCTGCGCCTGAAGCACGGCGTGGCGCTGGCACAGCTATCCGGCCGCGAGCCGGATATGGGCGACATCGTGCTGGAAGGCGATACCGAGCTGGCCGCCAGCGTTGGCCGCATCGTGCGCCAGCTGCAGTGGGACGCCACCGAAGACCTGTCGCGCGTGGTAGGCGACGTGGCGGCGCACCGTGTGCAGGGCTGGGTGCGCGGCCTGTTCGGCATCAAGGGTGAAATCGGTGGCCGCCTGCTGGAAACCTGGGTGGAGCACCTGCGTGAAGAAGCGCCGCTGCTGGCCAAAAAAACCGACGTGGCCGATTTTGTCAGCGCGGTAGATATCCTGCGCGAAGACGCTGACCGCCTGCAAAAACGCCTGGCGCTGCTGGAAGCGCGTGCGGCCAACCTTCGCCAACCATAACAATAAAGCCCATCATGCGTATTGCGCGTCTGTTCAAGATTGTTTCCGTGTTTTACCGCTTTGGCCTGGACGACTTCCTGGCCGGCCGCCCCAAAGTGGGGCTGCTTGCCAAGCTGTTCCGCCTGCTGCCCTTGCCGCGCGACACCGCTGCGCCGCTGCCGCAGCGCGTGCGCCTGGCGCTGGAGCACCTGGGGCCGATCTTCATCAAGTTTGGCCAGGTGCTGTCTACCCGCCGCGACCTGTTGCCACCCGATTACGCCGACGAGCTGGCGTACCTGCAAGACCGCGTGCCGCCGTTTGACAGTGCCATTGCGCGCGGGGTGATCGAGCGCAGTTTTAGCCAGCCGCTGGCCGACATCTATGCCGAATTCGACAACGTGCCGGTGGCCAGCGCCTCGGTCGCGCAGGTACACCGCGCGCGCTTGCATGGTGTCAACGGCCAGCCGGGCAAAGACGTGGCGGTAAAAGTATTGCGCCCCGGTATCTTGCCGGTGATCGAGCAGGACCTGGCGCTGATGGCAGTGCTGGCCGGGCTGGTGGAGCGCTTTTTGCCCGACGGCAAACGCCTGAAACCGCGCGAAGTGGTGGCCGAATTCGACCGCCACCTGCACGACGAGCTGGACCTGATGCACGAGGCAGGCAACGCCAGCCAGCTGCACCGCAACTTTATCGGTAGCGACATGCTGCTGGTGCCCGAGGTGTACTACGACTACACCCGGCGCGAGGTAATGACCATGCAGTGGATGGACGGCATCCCGGTGGGGCAGATAGACCGCCTGCGCGCAGCCGGGGTGGACCTGAAACAGCTCAGCCGCTTTGGCGTGGAAATCTTCTTTACCCAGGTGTTCCGCCACGGCTTTTTTCACGCCGACATGCACCCGGGCAACATCCTGGTGGCGGCCGATGGCCGTTATATTGCGCTGGATTTCGGCATTGTCGGCAGCCTCACCGACACGGACAAACACTACCTGGCGGTGAACTTCCTGGCCTTCTTCAACCGCGACTACCACCGCGTGGCCACTGCGCATATCGAGTCCGGCTGGGTGCCGAAAGATACCCGCGCCGAGGAGCTGGAAGCCGCCATCCGCACCGTGTGCGAGCCCATCTTCAACAAACCGCTGTCGCAGATCAGCTTTGGCATGGTGCTGCTGCGCCTGTTCGAAACCAGCCGCCGCTTTAATGTGGAAATCCAGCCGCAGCTGGTGCTACTGCAGAAAACCCTGCTGAACATCGAGGGCCTGGGCCGCCAGCTGGACCCGGAGCTGGACCTGTGGGATACCGCCAAGCCCTTCCTGACCAAGTGGATGAACGAGCAGATCGGCTGGCGCGGCCTGCTGCGTACGCTCAAGCACGAAGCCCCGCAATGGGCGACCACGCTGCCAGCTATCCCGCGCAAGCTCAGCGAGGCGCTGTCTGGCCAGGCGACCGAGCTGGTGGTGCAGGGCTATATCCAGCTGATGCGTGAACAGAAAACGCAGAATTTCTTGCTGAAGCTCATTGCACTGCTGCTGTTGGTCTTGCTGCTGCAGCGCTACGTCTAGCCGCGTGTTACCGGTAAAAGCCACAAGGCCGCCCACGGGCGGCCTTGTGGCTTTTGTGCGCCAGGGTTGGCCGCACACTTGCTAAGTGCCATACAATATATAAAAATATAAAACGTAATACACTTAACCATCAGGAGCCAGCATGCAGCACGACTATCAAGACCTTACCGCCACCTTGTCTACCAAACTGGCCGACCTGCGCCGCGAGATACCCGACACCATGAAAGGCTTCGGTCAGATGAGCCGTGCCGCGCTGGCCGACAGTGCGCTGACCACCAAGCATAAGGAGCTGATTGCCATGGGTATCGGCATTGCTGCCCGCTGCCAGGGCTGCCTCGGTTTTCACGCCAAGGCGCTGGTGGAGCTGGGCTGTAGTCGTGCCGAATTCATGGAGATGCTGCAAGTCGCGGTGTATATGGGTGGTGGGCCATCGCTGATGACCGCCGCCGAGGCGCTGCTGGCGTACGAGACATTTGGCGGCGAGTTGGCCGCATAAGTACTACCCGATGACGCAACAAGGGCGGCCATGGCCGCCCTTGTTGTTTGTGCCATCCTGCTCGGCTAGCCGTGCCAGTGCTGCCAGCCCCACAGTAGCACACCGGCGGCCAGTAGCCAGCACAGGGTGGCCAGCAGCAGGGTAGCCGCGAGCGGCAGGCGCACACTCAGCAGATACACGGCCAGCAGGTAGAGGGCGTAGGGCAGCAGGGCGCACAGCCCGAACAAGGCAGTTTGCTGCAGGTTGGCCGCACTGCGGCTGCGGCCAACGACGTAGTGCGCAATCAGGGCAAAGGTGGGAAACAGCGGCACCAGCCCGGCCACAAAGAAATAGCGGCTGCCGGAAAGCCACTGGATCAGCAGCACCGCCAGCGCGCCCAGCAGGCACTTGCCCAGCAGGGCGATATCCATCAGCTGCCCAGCAAGGCGGCCACGACTTTGCGGTCTTCTGCCAGCAGGATGTTGTAGGTGCGGCAGGCGGCGCTGTTGTCCATGACCTCCACGCCGATACCGGCGTTGGTCAGCGCGGCGCTCAGGCGCGGGTGCGGGAAGCGCAGCGTGGGGCCGCTGCCAAAAATCACCAGCTCCGGCTGCAGCGCCAGCAGCTGGGTAAAGTGCGCTTCTTCCAGCGCCGCAAAGTTGGCCGGCGCCCACGCTGTAATGCTGTCGGCGCTTACCACCAGGCTGCCTTCGTGGCGTTCACGGTTGATCTCGACATAGCCCGCGCCGTGCGCGGTAAACAGGTTGGCACCTGCAGTTTTGGCTTCGTGCAGCTTCATGATGAAATCCTGTT
Source organism: Neisseriaceae bacterium (assembly GCA_027489245.1). GTDB lineage: Bacteria > Pseudomonadota > Gammaproteobacteria > Burkholderiales > Chromobacteriaceae > Vogesella. Next base: position 177,362 of record JAIYAC010000007.1, read on the forward strand.
GGCTGGTGTAGTGCAGTGCACCACGGTTTGGGATAGGATTATACCCCGCCTGGCCAGAATGCCAGGGCCGGATAAGCCCGCCGCTTGCGGCACAGAACAGGACATAGTCGCCGCCCGCCACGCCGGGCAGCACGCCAAACAGACGGTATCGCCCCCCATGCAGCCCATCCAGAAATCACAGAAACTTGCCAACGTCTGCTACGACATTCGCGGCCCGGTGCTCGAACACGCCAAGCGCATGGAAGAAGAAGGCCACCGCATCATCAAGCTGAATATCGGCAACCCGGCACCTTTCGGTTTCTTTGCCCCGGACGAGATCATCGAAGACGTCATCGTCAACCTGCAAAACGCCTCCGGCTACTGTGATTCCAAAGGCCTGTTTGCCGCGCGCAAGGCCATCATGCATTACGCGCAGCAAAAGCACCTGCCCCAGGTGGGCATGGAAGACATCTACATCGGTAACGGCGTGTCCGAGCTGATCGTGATGGCCATGCAAGCGCTGCTGGACAACGGCGATGAAGTGCTGGTGCCGGCGCCGGACTACCCGCTGTGGACCGCCGCCGTCAGCCTGGCCGGTGGCCAGCCGGTGCACTACCTGTGTGACGAGAACGACGGCTGGATGCCGTCCATTGCCGACATCCGCGCCAAGATCACCCCGCGTACCAAGGCACTGGTCATCATCAACCCGAACAACCCCACCGGCGCACTGTACCCCGACCACGTGCTGCAACAGCTGGTAGACGTGGCGCGTGAATTCGGCCTGCTGCTGTACGCCGACGAAATCTACGACAAGGTGCTGTACGACGGCGCCACCCACACCTCCATCGCCTCGCTGGCGCCGGACCTGATGGTGTGTACCTTCAACGGCCTGTCCAAAAATTACCGTGCCTGCGGCTACCGCGCCGGCTGGATGATTTTGTCCGGCGACAAGCGCCGCGCCAAAGACTACATCGAAGGCCTGAACATGCTGGCCTCGATGCGCCTGTGCGCCAACGTGCCGGCGCAGTACGCCATCCAGACGGCGCTGGGCGGCTACCAGAGCATCGACGACCTGGTGGCACCGGGCGGTCGCCTGGCGCGCCAGCGCGACCTGGCCTACAAGCTGCTCACCGACATACCGGGCGTGAGCTGCGTGAAGCCGCAAGGCGCGCTGTACCTGTTCCCGCGGCTGGACCCGGCGGTTTACCCTATCGAAGACGACCAGCAGTTCATTCTGGAGCTGCTGCAGCAAGAGCGCGTGCTGCTGGTGCAGGGTAGCGGGTTCAACTGGATTGCGCCGGATCACTTCCGCGTGGTATTCCTACCTAATAGCGACGATCTGACCGAAGCCATCGGCCGCATCGCCCGCTTCCTGGAAAACTACCGCAAACGCCACGGTACCGCATGAACACACTGGCCCGCGCCGCATTGCAGCACCGCCTGCCCAAGCGACAGGCGCGGGTAGCTCATGAATAAAGCAAAGGGGCGTGCGCGCCCCTTTGTGCTGTCTGCGGCCAAGCCATAGTTGGCCGCAGCGCAGAAATAAAAAGCTGGAAACACACCAGCAGCTGCCACCGGCAGCAGGCCGACGTGCCAGGGAAATTTGAAAACCGAAACAGCAGGAGTATTCAACAATGAAGCCGATCAATATTGGCCTGATGGGGGTGGGAACAGTCGGTGGCGGTGTCGCCACCGTATTGAAGCGTAACGCGGAAGAAATCAGCCGCCGTGCCGGCCGCGACATCCGCCTGACCATTGCGTCCCGCCGTAATGTAGAGCAAGCCCGTGAACTGGTGGGCGCCGACGTGACCGTGGTGGCCGATGCGTTTGCCGTGGTAAACCACCCCGATGTGGACATCGTGGTCGAGCTGATCGGTGGCGACACCGTGGCCAAAGAGCTGGTGCTGCAGGCTATTGCCAACGGCAAACACGTGGTTACTGCCAACAAAAAGCTGCTGGCGGTACACGGCAACGAGATTTTTGCCCGCGCGCAGGAAAAAGGCGTGATGGTGGCGTTTGAAGCGGCTGTCGCCGGCGGCATCCCCATCATCAAGGCGCTGCGCGAAGGCCTGTCGGCCAACCGTATCGAATGGCTGGCCGGCATCATTAACGGCACCTCCAACTTCATCCTCAGCGAAATGCGCGAGAAGGGTGCCGACTTTGCCGACGTGCTGAAAGAAGCGCAGGCACTGGGCTACGCCGAAGCCGACCCCACCTTTGATGTGGAAGGCCACGACGCCGGCCACAAACTCACCATCATGGCCGCCATTGCCTTTGGTATCCCGATGCACTTCGACCAGTGTTATCTGGAAGGCATCAGCCAGCTGGCCGGCAAGGATATCCAGTACGCCGAAGAGCTGGGCTACCGCGTGAAGCTGCTGGGCCTGACCCGCCGCACCGAACAGGGCGTCGAGCTGCGCGTGCACCCCACGCTGATCCCCGAGCAGCAGCTGATTGCCAACGTGAACGGCGTGATGAACGCAGTACTGGTACGTGGCGACGCCATCGGCCAGGCACTGTTCAACGGCCCGGGCGCTGGCGCGCTGCCGACCGCGTCGGCCGTGGTAGCCGATATTGTCGACGTGGCTCGCCTGCTCACCTCCGACCCGGAACACCGCGTGCCGCACCTGGCTTTCCAGCCAGACCAGCTGAAAGACCTGCCTATCCTGCCGATGGGCGAGGTAGTCAGCAGCTACTACCTGCGCATCCAGGCGATCGACCGCGCCGGCGTGATGGCCGACATCACCCGCCTGCTGGCCGAGAACGGCATTTCCATCGAAGCGCTGATCCAGAAAGGCTCCGCTGCCGATGGCTCGGCCGAGATCGTGATCCTCACGCACCGCGTGCTGGAAAAAGCGGCCAACGCGGCCATTGCCGCCATCGAGGCACTGGACAGCGTGGCAGGCAAGGTCGTGCGCCTGCGCATGGAAGAGCTCAATGGCTAAGCGCCTGCTTATCCTGTTGGCTGCCAGCAGCTTGCTGGCAGGCTGCGCCACGCTGGCCCCGCGCCAGCTGGCGCAGGATCGCATGAATGATGCCTGCAAAAGCAAGATCGCCAGCACGCCGCTGCTGCCTTTGCTGAGCTCGCAAAGCAAGATCAACGGCTATTGCAGCTGTGCCAGCGACAAGCTGGTGTCCGGCCTGAGCAACAGCGAGCTGCTGGAAGTGTCGGCCAAAGGCAAAGACATTCTGGCCGAGCCTGCCTGGCAGGGCCGTTTGCTCAATGTGGGCCTGCAATGCCTGAACACACTGGTTCGATAACATGAAATACATCAGCACCCGTGGCGGCATGGCGCCGCTTTCGTTTTCCGACACTATCCTGATGGGCCTGGCACCGGACGGCGGCCTGGCGCTGCCGGAAAGCTACCCGCAGGTTGGCCGCGCCCAGCTGGACGCCTGGCGCGATCTGTCCTACGCCGAGCTGGCGTTCGAGATCATCAGCCTGTTTGCCACCGATATCCCGCAAGACGACCTCAAAGCCATGCTGGCGCGCACCTACACCGCCGAAGTGTACGGCAGCGAGGCCATCACCCCGGTGAAGCGCCTGCACGACGGCCTGGTGATTCTGGAGCTGTCCAACGGCCCCACGCTGGCGTTCAAGGACATGGCCATGCAGTTTCTGGGTAACCTGTTCGAGTACGTGTTGGCCAAAAAAGGCGAGCAGCTGAACATTGTGGGTGCCACCTCTGGTGACACCGGCTCTGCCGCCGAGTACGCCATGCGCGGCAAGCAGGGCATCAATGTCTTCATGCTGAGCCCGGACGGCCTGATGAGCCCGTTCCAGCGCGCGCAGATGTACAGCCTGCAGGATGCCAATATCCACAACATCGCCATCAAGGGCATGTTCGATGACTGCCAGGACATCGTGAAGGCGGTACAGAACGACCACGACTTCAAGCGCCAGTACAAGATCGGCACCGTGAACTCCATCAACTGGGCACGCGTGGTGGCGCAGGTGGTGTACTACTTCAAGGGCTACTTCAACGCCACCAGCAGCAACGACGAACAAGTCAGCTTCTGCGTGCCGTCCGGCAACTTCGGCAACGTCTGCGCTGGCCACATTGCCCGCCAGATGGGCCTGCCGGTGCAGCGCCTGATCGTGGCCACCAACGAAAACGACGTGCTGGACGAGTTCTTCAAGACCGGCCGCTACCAGCCGCGTGGCACCGCCAACACCTGGGTGACCTCCAGCCCCTCGATGGACATCTCCAAGGCGTCCAACTTCGAGCGTTTCGTGTTTGACCTGCTGGGGCGTGACGGCGTCGCCGTGGCCGCCCTGTGGTCCGAAGTAGACGCTGGCCGCGGTTTCGACCTGGGCGACAAGCTGGCGCAAATGCGCGAGCAGTTCGGTTTTGTATCCGGCAAGAGCAGCCACGCCGACCGCCTGGCCACCATCCGCACGGTAGACGCCGAGGACAGCGTGGTGGTGGACACTCATACCGCCGACGGTATCAAGGTCGCGCGTGAAGTACGCCTGCCGGGCGAAACCATCGTCTGCCTGGAAACCGCGCTGCCGGCCAAGTTTGCCGACACCATCCGCGAGGCGCTGAACCGCGATGCGCCGCGCCCGGCCGGTTTCGAGGGCCTGGAAGACCTGCCGCAACGGGTAACGGTGTTCGACGCCGACGCCAGCGCGGTGAAGGCCTACGTCCGCCAGGCACTGGGCTAAACCGCCGCAGGCTGAACCCCGACCCCTTCCAGCAGGAAGGGGTTTTTCTTTATGGCCACGTAGCAAAGAAAAAGCCCGCCAGACAGCGGCGGGCGCAGTGAAAGGTTGGCCGCATCAGAAGCTGGCAGCCAGCCCCAGGTTGTAGCGCGTGCCATTGCCGCCTTTGTGGCCACTGCTGCCGCTGGCCTGGATAAAGCCATGCATGCCTTTGCCTAGCGAAACGGTGGCGCCGGTTTGCCATTCTGCCCAGCTGGTATCTGGCTGGCTGCCGCTGACGGTGAACTCGCCGTGGGTGCCATACACGCCGCTATGCAAGGTGCGTGCGTCATCGTTTTGCTCTTGTTTCAGGCTGGCCTGCAGGTAGGGGGTGACGCGCCCCAGCGTGGCTTGTAGCGCCCAGCCGGCTTGCAGGATGGTGGAATCCAGCACCTGCTTGCCAAAGCGCATGCTGGTGCTCTGGCTGCCTTGCTCGCTAAAGGCGGCCACATGGCCGCGCTGCATGGCGATGCCGGCAAAGGGGCCGGTGCGCAGCTGGCCCTGCTGCATGCGGTAGCCGGCGGTCAGGCGCAGGCTGTTGTGGTTGGCACGGGTGCTGCCGTTTTCCTGGCGTTTGACGCTGCCCAGGTCGGCCACGCGGCGTGTGTCGATATCGGCCACGCCCAGCGTGGCGTCGCCATCCAGCCACAGGTCACCGCTGCGGTAGTTGGCGCTGGCGCTCATCAGGCTGTGGTGGCTGTCGTAGCTGCCCAGGCTGCCCACGCTGGTGTCCAGCTTGCCCTGGGTGAAGGCCAACCCTACGCTTAGTGACGGCGTGAGCTGGTGATCCACGCCGACAGTCAGCAGCTCGCCTTTGGCCTTTTCGCCGTTGCGGCCAACGTCTTGCTTGCCGCCGGTGACGCTGCTGTAGGCACCGGTGGTGCCCACGGCGCGTTGTTCATGGTCCAGTGCGCGCGCGCGGGCATCCAGCGTGCTGCCCAGCCGGCTGCTGGCGGCGGCGGGGACACTGGCCAGCGCCTCGGTAAAGTAGGGGGCTTGCAGCAGGCTGGCAAAGTAGTTGCCTAGCAGGGCGTGCACGGTGGGGGTAGGGTGGCGGTCGTCGGCAAACAGATAGCTCAGGGTGCCTGACACGTTGGCGCTGGTGCAGATCAGCGACGAGGTGGTGCCGCAAGCCGGGCCGGTAACGTTGTCGATACCGTAGGCTGCCGGTTTGGCCAATACTTCGGCAAACAGCGCGTTGACGTTGGCGCGTACCACATTGGCCCCGGTGGCGGCGATAGCGCCATCGGCGGTGCTGTTATACAGGGTGGACAGGTTGTTCAGGCCGGTTTTGCTGGTGTTGTAGCCATCGGTCACCTGCTGCAGGGTGGCCGTAAACACCGGGCCACTGGTGGCGCCGCTACTGAGTGCGGCTGCCAGCGTGGCCAGTGCCGTATTTTTCAGCGTGTCCTGCTGTGTGGCATCTGGTGTGGCAATGCTGCGCAGCACGTTGGCCACGGCGGTTTTTAGCGCGTTGGTTTGTGTGGCATTCAGGCTTTGTTGCGCAGCGATGGTGTCGATAACCGCGTACATGGCCGCCGGTGTATTGCCGAAAGAGGGCAGGTTGGGGGCGATAATCAGCTTGGCCCCGGCATTGTTCAGCACGCCAACCTGGGTGGCCAGGCTGTTGGCGGCTGCGGTGGCGACAGTGGCCGCATTGCTGCTGCCTGCACCCGCGGCGGTAGGAATGTCATTACCGCCACTCCAGACAAAGTACACTGCGTTCGGGTTGGCCTTGCCGCCATTGGCCGACAGATAGTCCTGTACCTGCTGGGGTAGGTCGCGTATATCCAGCCCGCCGGGGCCGGCCGTTTGGGTGCTACTGCTGTTGGGCAGCGTGGCGCCGGTAGCGTAGGTGACCGACTGGGCACCGCCCTGGGCAAAGTTGTTGCCGCTGGTGCCCAGCGAGCTGGCTGCATTACTGGGGCTGACGCTCAGGCCCAGCTTGCCGGCGAGAATATTGGCGTGGTTGGCCGCATTATTGGTGGTCCAGCGCGCATCGGATGGCTGGATAATGAAACCGCCGGAACCATCAGGGATGGCCTGGCCACCAAATGCACCGGTATCGGTAAGGCTGTCGCCAAAGAAGTAGATATTGCTATAGCTGCCGCCAGCAAAAGCAGCAGGGGAGAGCAGCGCGGCCATAATGGCGGCGCGAAGTGTCGTGCGCATGGTGAAGCTCCTCGTGTTGTGTCTGGCGTGTGGCCAGCGTGTGTTTTTGTATTTTTTAGAGCATAAGCTCGTTTGTTGCGGCTGATTGAAACAAATGTTCGATAAGGCCGTGTTTGTCTACCTGCTGTTGTAGTGGCGTTACAATCCGGACATGAATCGACACATACTTCTTCTTTTGCCCGCCTGGCTGTTGCTGGCGGCCAGCGTGCTGGCTGCCGAAGTGCGGCTGCCAGAGAAAGCCGCTGCGACATTTTTGCAAGCGCAGAAAGGCGATGACGGTTATGCGTATCGCCTGGCCGTGCAGCGGCAAAAAGCGCCCATGCCGAATTGCCCGCAGGATTTGCAAGCTGGCTGGCCAGCCGGCAGCACTGGCCCGCGCAGCTATGTGGAAGTGAGCTGCGCGACATCGGGCTGGACCTTGCGCCTGCCCGTGCTGGCCAGCGAGCTACCTCTGGCACTGGTGACGACGCGCCTGGTGCGCAGTGGTGAGATATTGCAGAGCGGGGATATCCGCCTGGCTGCCATCAACCGCAACCAGGTCTCACAAGGGCTGCGCGACCCTCAGCAGGTGCTAGGCCGCATGCTGACCGCCACCGTGCCGGTCGGTACCGTACTGCAGGGTGGGCAGCTACGGGTGCCTTATGTTGTCAAAATGAATCAGCCTGTGCGGCTACAGGCAAAGGGCGATGGTTTTGTGATTGGCAGCGATGGCACCGCACTGGGTAATGCTGGCGTGGGTGAGCGCGTGAATGTGCGGGTCGGAAATGGCAAGGTGGTCGCTGGTGTCGTGGAGCAGGACGGCAGTGTTTCCGTACTGGTGCCCTAAAAAAAGCGTCAAGTTTCGGATTTTTCGGGCGATAATAGTAATAACCGATAAAAAGCAGTGCAGGTAAATCATGAAAATCGACAACTCAGGCAAGGTCGCAGCCAGCTACACTGCACCAAGCCGTACCAGCCCGAAAGAAAGCGATGCAAGTGCCAAGGCATCTTCGCGTGCCGATGGCGGTGAAAGCGTTGCGATCAACCCGTTTGCCAGCCGCCTGCAGGGCATGGAGCAAGCTGCTGCCGCAGCACCTGCTTTCGATGCAGACAAAGTGGCTTCGATCAAGGCCGCCATCGCCGCCGGCGAGTTCAAGATCAATCCGGGCGCCATCGCCGACAGCCTGATTGCTTCTGCACAGGAGCTGCTGGCGCGGTAAACTGCCTGTCAAGGCTGATAACCGGATAGATGCAAATGGATGTAGCAGTATTCCTGGCCTCGTGCCAGTCTGAAATGGCCTTGCTGGAAACGCTGCAGCTAACCCTGCAGCAGGAACAGCAGGCCATTTTGCGTATGGACGCTTTTCAGATAGAAGAGCTGGCTCTGCAAAAAATGCAGCAGCTCAAACAGCTGTCAGCGCTGCGTGAACAGCGCCTGGCCCTGCAGCAGGCTGCGGGTATCGCGCAGCAGGATGACTGGCTGCCATGGTTGCAGCAGGCACCCGATGATGTACAGCAGTGCTGGCAGTCGCTGGAGCTGGCACTGTTACGCTTGAAAGCACTCAATGATCTGAACGCCGGCATGGCTGACGAACGCATGCGTTTTGCTACGGCTGTCATCGATACCTTGCGTGGTGCCATGCAAGGCGTGGATGGTTATGGCCGCCACGGCACCCTGTCTTCCGGTGTAGGTGGCTCCCGCCGCCTGGGTTCTGCCTGAGCGCCAGCCCCCGCCTGATGACGGTTTTGTGGTATCTTCCTCCGCGGGCCACAACCAATCCCTTTCCGCAGACCCATGACCCTGATTTCACTTATCGCCGCGCTGGTTCTGGAGCAATTCCGCCCCTTGGGCAACCGTAACCGGGTACTGTTGCTGTTCATTCGTTACGCCAACCATCTGGAGCGTACCTTGAATGCAGGCTACAACCGTCACGGTGTATTGGCCTGGCTGGCCGCCATGGTGCCTGTGTTGCTGCTGGCTGGCGGTGGGTTCTACCTGCTGTGCGCCATTAGTCCGGTGCTGGGTTTTGTCTGGAATGTACTGGTGCTGTACCTGACCATGGGCTTTCGCCATTTTTCCAGTTACTTCTCGGAAATATCGCTGGCGCTGAATGATGGCCAGGAGCTGGACGCCAAGCAGGCACTGGCTAGCTGGACCAACCAGCCCACGGCAGAGCTGAGCATCGGCGAGGTGTCTCGCCTGGCGATAGAGCAAGGGGTAGTCGATAGCTACCGCCACGTGTTTGGCACCATGTTCTGGTTTGTGTTGTTGCCCGGCCCGACAGGGGCGGTGCTGTACCGTTTTACCCAGCTGCTGGCCCAGAAATGGGGTGGCCGTGCTGCCGACGACCTGTTTGGCCGCTTTGCCGGCCGTGCCGGGGAATGGCTGGACTGGCTGCCGGTACGCCTGACGGCAGCGAGCTTTGCCGTGATGGGTGACTTCGAGGACGCCGTTTACTGCTGGCGCTCGCAAGCCCGCACCTGGGGCAACTACGCTACCGGCATCCTGCTGGCCTCCGCCGCTGGTGCGCTGGGTGTCAAGCTGGGCGACCCGCTGCGCCAGAACTACACCATCAATTTCCGCCCCGAACTGGGTGTGGGTGATGAAGCCGACCCGCAGTACCTGAAGAGTGCGGTTGGCCTGGTGTGGCGCACGGTGCTGTTGTGGCTGTTCGTGATTCTGCTGATCAGTGTGGTCAGCCTGTTCGGCTAGGGCCGGACGCATGACGCGCCGCCAGGCACTGGCGGCGCTTCGCTTTTTAATCGTTCATAAACGGCTTTGCCCAATGAAGCGGGCAAGGCTGATGGAGTTCCTGACATGTCGTTTGCCGAGCTAGGCCTGGCACCTGAAATCCTGCGTGCCATCGACGAAATGGGGTACTCGGAAGCTACCCCCATCCAGGCCAAGGCCATCCCGCTGGTACTGTCCGGCCGCGATCTGCTGGCTGCCGCCCAAACCGGTACCGGCAAGACTGCCGCTTTCCTGCTGCCTATCCTGGAGCGTCTGAAAAAGTTTGCCAACCCCAGCGTTTCGCCGGCCATGCACCCGGTGCGTGCGCTGATCCTGTCGCCCACGCGCGAGCTGGCCGACCAGATTGGCGTGAATGCCAAGGCGTACACCAAATACCTGCCCCTGCGTACCACCACCGTGTACGGTGGCATGAACATGGACCCGCAGGTCGCCGAGCTGCGCCGCGGTATCGAAATCGTTATCGCCACGCCGGGCCGCCTGCTGGACCACATCCAGCAAAAAACCATCCAGCTGAACAAGGTAGACGTGCTGGTGCTGGACGAAGCCGACCGCATGCTGGACATGGGCTTTATCCAGGACATCCGCAAGATCATGTCGCTGCTGCCCAAAGAGCGCCAGACTCTGCTGTTCTCGGCCACCTTTGCGCCCGAGATCAAAAGGTTGGCCGCAGACTTCATGCGCGACCCGCAAACGGTAGAAGTGGCACGCCAGAACTCGACCAATGCCCAGGTCGAGCAGCTGGTTTTTGCCGTAGACGGTTTCCGCAAGCGCGCCTTGCTGTCTTACCTGATTCGCCAGCGCGAAATGAGCCAGGTCATTGTGTTCTGCAAGACCAAGATCTCGGCCGACCAGCTGTCGCGCGACCTCAAGCGCGATGGCCACGCAGCCGAAGCCATCCACGGCGATAAGGCGCAAAGCGCCCGCCTGGAAACGCTGGAGCGCTTCAAGAGCGGCGATGTGAAGGTGCTGGTGGCCACCGACGTGGCGGCCCGTGGCCTGGATATTTCCGAGCTGCCTTTCGTAGTGAACTACGAAATGCCCAACTCGCCGGAAGACTACGTACACCGCATTGGCCGTACCGGCCGTGCCGGTGCGTCTGGTGTGGCGATCTCGCTGATGAGCCCGGACGAAACCCGTCAGCACGAGTCTATCGAAAAGCTGACCAAGCAAACCCTGACGCCGCTGCCGTTGCCAGAGGGCTTTGGTGGTCGCCCGCCACGTGACGAGGCCGATAGCGCGCCGCGTCGCGAGCGTAGCGAACGCCCGGAGCGTACCGACCGCGCAGAGCGCCCGGAGCGCAGCGATGCCCCGCGCCGTAGCGAACGCACCGAGCGTGGCGAGCGTAGCCCGTCGCTGTTTGGCGACAAGCCGCGCCGCGAGAGCCGCCACGCAGCGGATAGCCGCGACCCACGCGACACGCACGACGAAGGCGAAGGCCGCAAAACGGTGAAGCTGGGTATTGGCGGGCGCATTCTGCCGCAACGCCAGCGCGAAGTGCCGGCACTGCTGTTGCCACCGCGTTACAAGGTAGAGCGCTGAGCCCTTGGCTCAATCATGAAAAGCCACCGCAAGGTGGCTTTTTTGCGTCTGCGCCCAACGTTGGCCGCAAAAAAAGCGGCCACGCGGGCCGCTAAAGGAAGCAACAACTTACTGCAATCAGACAAAGATCACCAGCGCGGCCATGGCGCCGTGCGCGCCCATCACCAGGCTTTGTTCGATATCGGCGGTGCGCGAGCTGCCGCTGATGAAGCCGCCAAACCCCTGCTCACGGATGGCAATGCGGCGGTAGGCGTCGCGCATGGTGTCCACGATGGCGTCGCGCGGCACCACCAGTACCAGCTTCTGGGTCAGAAAATAAATCGAGCGCCACTGGTTGTCGGCGTGGCTTACCCACACGGCGGCGCTTTCGGCCACGGCCAGCTCGCCGGGTACGATGGCCACGTCGACGTCGTGCCAGGCGTGCGGGCTGGGGCTTTCCTCGTGGCCGGCTACCGTCAGGTCTACCAGGCGGCCGTGCTGCGGCCAACGTTGCTGTACCACGCTCAGTACGCTGTCGCCGTCGGCTAGCTGCACGGCGTCGCCGCCTAGGTTGCGCACCAGGGTGCGGAAGGCGTCGAACTTGTCGTCAAAGGTGATAAACGGTACCGCGTCGATATCCGGCAGTGCCGGGCCTTGCGGGCGGTTCTGGCGCAGCCGCGCCAGGATGTTTGCTTGGCTGCTCATGCTTTTTTGTCCTTCTGGCGGGCTTGCCACATTTCCTTGAAGCTCTGCTCGGGCATTTCTGGCAGGGCGCGGCCGGGGCGTGACCACGCGCTGTGGCGGGTCAGGCTTTCCGGCACGATGGGCACCACTTTGCGCATGACCTTGCCGCCGCTATCCATCAGCGACGGGTGCTGGGTGAGGAAGCGCATGGCCAGCAGGCCCATTTTCTTGGCCGGCTTCAGTGTGCCGGCGTCGAAGGCGCGTTTGCGCTGTAGTACCAGCTGTTCGTGCAGGTTGATCTTCACCGGGCACACATTGCTGCACGAACCACAGGTGGTGCAGGCAAAGGCCATGCTGCCGTGCTTTTTGATGTCGCGGCTGGGGCCCAGGGTAGAGCCGATGGGGCCGGGGATGATGTAGCTATAGCTGTGGCCGGTACTGCGGCGGTACACCGGGCAGGTGTTCATGCAGGCACCGCAGCGGATGCAGCGCAGGCTCTGGTAGAAGTCGTCGTTGCCCAGGATGTCGCTACGGCCGTTGTCCACGATCACGATGTGCATCTGGCCACCGGGGCGGGCTCGGTGGAAGTGCGAGGTGTAGGTGGTAATCGGCGAGCCGATGGCCGAGCGCGCTAGCAGGCGGGTAAACACGCCCAGGTGTTCCAGCCGCGGAATGATTTTTTCCAGGCCCATGCTGGCGATGTGGATGGGCGGCAGCGCGGTGCCCAGGTCGGCGTTACCTTCGTTGGTGCACACCACCACGCCACCGGTTTCGGCAATGGCGAAGTTCACGCCAGTCAGGCCGGCGTCGGCGGTAAGAAAGTGTTCCCGCAGGTTGGCGCGGGCGGCGTGGGTCAGGTAAGTGGGGTCGTTATTGCCCGCCTCGGTGCCCAGCTCGCGGTGGAACAGCTCGGAGATCTGTTCTTTTTTCAGGTGGATGGCCGGCATCACGATGTGGCTGGGCGGCTCCTGGCGCAGCTGGACGATGCGCTCGCCCAGGTCGGTGTCGATCACTTCGATGCCGTGCTGTTCCAGATAGGGGTTCAGCCCGCACTCTTCGGTGAGCATGGACTTGGACTTCACCAGCTTCTTGACACCCTCTGCGGCCAGGATGCCTTGCACGATGCGGTTGTGCTCGTCGGCATCGGCCGCCCAGTGCACGGTCACGCCGTTCTTTTCGGCATTGGCCTGGAACTGCAGCAGGTAGTCGTCCAGCCGCGACAGAGTGTGCGCCTTGATCTGCTGTGCCAGTGCGCGCAGCTGTTCCCATTCCGGCAGCTGCTTGGCCTGCATGTCGCGTTTCTGGCGTACCCACCAGATGGCGCTATCGTGCCAGCGCGCTTGTTCGCGGTCTTGCAGGAAGGCGGCGGCGGCTTCGGCGTGGTGAATGTTGTCGTTCTTCATGCTGCACCCCCACGGCCGGTAAGGATTTCGACGATATGCAGCGGGCGGATGGGGCGGCAACGGTGGCGGATAATGCCGCCCATGTGCATCAGGCACGACGGGTCGGCGCCCACGATGTACTGCGCGCCGGTGGCTTCGTGCTGGGCCACGCGGTCTTCGCCCATGGCGACCGATACTTCCGGCTCGTCCACGCTGAATGTGCCGCCAAAGCCACAGCATTCGTCACGGCGCTCGGGCTGCTTGACCTCGATACCGTCCACCAGCTGCAGAATGCGCTCCAGCCGCGAGTGGTAGGGAATCATCAGCTCGGATGGGGCTGCGTGGTGCAGCTCGCGCAGGCCGTGGCAGCTTTGGTGGATGGACACGGTATGCGGGAAGTACACCGGCTTGGGCAGCTTTTCTACCTTCAGCACGTCCTGCAGGAACTCCACGATTTCATACACGCGTGGCTGCATGGCCTGGTAGTCGCTGTCGCCAGACAGGTACCAGCCATAGTGGTGCTTGACGTGCGAGGTGCAGCTGCCGGATGGCGACACGATGTAATCGTAATCTTTGAAAATACCGGTAAAACGACGCGCCGCATCACAGGCGCCCTGGCTGTCGCCGTTATTGCTTAAAGGTTGGCCGCAACAGGACTGTGCCAGCGGGTAGTGCACGTCCACGCCGTAGCCTTCCAGCAGCTCGGCGGTGGCCATGGCCACGTGCGGGTACAGTTCGTTGACGAAACAGGGGATGAAAAGGGCGACTTTCATGGCGGTGTGCAGTTCTCCGGCGCAATGCCCACTAGGGCTTGTCCTGATTAAAGCCGCCCCTGCGCCGGATGCCAATGCGGATTTACCCTTGCGCGCTGGCTTACACCGGGTCGATGTGGGTCATCACGTCCAGCACCGGGTGGCTTGCTACCACGCGGTCGCGGGCCTGGGCGGCAATGTCGTGGCCCTGGCGCACGGTCAGGCTGCCGTCGATTTCCAGGTGCACATCTACCTGGATATGGTCGCCCAGGCGGCGGGTGCGCAGGTCGTGGATGCCTTGCACGCCGGGGGTGGCCAGCAGTGCCTGGCGGATGGCTGCCACGGTGTCGTCGTCGGCGGCGCGGTCCATCAGGTCGTGCAGTGCATCCCAGGCAAACTGCCAGCCGGCACGGCCAACCATGAAGCCCACCAGCGCGGCGGCCAGCGGGTCCAGCCAGGTGTAGCCCAGCAGGTTGCCGCCAATGCCGACAGCCACCACCAGCGAGGAGGCGGCATCGGCACGCGCATGCCAGGCATTGGCTACCAGCATGCTGGATTTCACGCGGGTCGCCACTGCCAGCATGTAGCGGAACAGGCCCTCTTTCGATAGCAGGGTAAACAGCGCCACGTACAGCGCCAGCGGATGCACGGGCGCCAGGGCGGTATGGCTGATGATCTTGTTGCCCGCGCCCCACAGCATGCTGCAGCCTGCGGCCAACAGCAGGGCACCCAGTACCAGCGACGCGGCGGTTTCGTAACGATAATGGCCGTACTGGTGGTCGTGGTCGGGGGCCTTGCTGCTGTGCTTGCGCGCCAGCAGGGCAACAAAATCGGCCAGCAGGTCGGACAGCGAGTGCAGTGCATCGGCGATCAGCGCTTGCGAGCCAGCAAACACACCGGCCAGCAGCTGGGCATTGGTCAGCACGACATTCACGGCCACGCTCACCCACAGGCTGCGTTGGGCGGCTTGCTGTTGCGGGTTGGTGGCTGGGCTGGTCATGGTGTTCTCGCAAAAAGCGGCAGTATGCCGCAGGGGGCTGATGGCAAGCTTAAGGTGCCAGCCCGCCATCGTGGCGGGTGTCGGGCTCGTCCAGCGGTGGCAGTGTGCCCAGCAGGTCGGTGAGCAGGCTTTGCGTCAGCCAGCCGGGTACGCCTTGTATCTGCCAGCCGGCTTTGTCTGCACACAGCGCCAGCGTGCGCAAGAAGCGGTGAAAGCCGGCACGGCTCTGGCGCATATTGATGTTCTGCGGCCCCACGGTAAAGCTGATGCTGGCGTAGTCGCTGCCGGCCTGGGCATCCAGCCCCGTACATACCGGAATGCTGCCGCTGGCGGGTAGCGCAGGGGAGTTATGCGCGAACTTCATGCCGCCGCCCATGCCCGGCTGGTCGGCCAGGTCTTCCTCGTTCATGGCCATGCGGTGTTCCAGCGCAATGCGTTGCTCGCTGCTACCCGCCCCCGGCACGCCTTCGCCCGGTACGGCGCGGGCAAACAGCGCGGCGATATCCCGCAGGATGGACTGGGTCAGGTAGCGTGTCAGCCATAGCTGGTGGCCGCCGGGCTGTATCAGCACCAGCAGGCGGTCTTCGGCTTCGAAGTAGGTAAAGGATAGGCTCATGCCACGATGGTAAGCCCTGGCGGCTGCCACTGCAAAGGTTGGCCGCAGCCAGTGTGCAGCGCGCATAATGCCGAGCATGGATACCCTACACCCTTATACCGCGCTCACCCCCGATCTGATGCTGGATGCGGTGGAAAGCAGCGGCTTGCGCTGCGATGGCCGCATGCTGGCGCTGAACAGCTATGAAAACCGTGTTTATCAGGTAGGCATGGAGGATGGCCCGCCGCTGATTGCCAAGTTTTACCGGCCAGGCCGCTGGCAGGACGCGCAGATTCTGGAAGAACACGCCTTCGCCCGCCAGCTGCACGACGCCGAAATCCCGGTGGTGGCGCCACTGGCCTTTGCCGGCCAGACGCTGCTGCAATGGCAGGGCTTTCGCTTTGCCCTGTTTCCACGCCGAGGCGGGCGCGCGCCCGAGCTGGAAGACGAAGCCACACTGGAGTGGCTAGGGCGCTTTCTGGGGCGCATCCACGCCATTGGCCGCAGCCAGGTTTATCAGCTACGCCCGGCGCTGACGGTGCAAACCTTTGGCCACGACGCGCTGCGTATCATCGAAACCGGCGGCCACCTGCCCGCGCACCTGGCGGCGCGCTTTAGCCAGGTAGCGCAGGCTGTTATCCGCATGGCCGAGGCGGCTTTTGCCAGCTTGCCGGCGCTGACCATGTTGCGCACACACGGCGATTGCCACGCCGGCAATGTGATGTGGACGCCGGACGGCCCGCACTTTGTCGACCTGGACGACAGCCGCATGGCACCGGCTATCCAGGATATCTGGATGTTGCTGAGTGGCGAACGCGAGCAGCAGTCGGCGCAGTTGGCCGCCATTCTGGCGGGGTATGAGGAGTTTTGCGATCTAGATTACCGCGAGTTGCGGCTGATCGAGCCACTGCGCAGCCTGCGCCTGTTGCACTACTGTGCCTGGCTGTCGGCACGCTGGGCTGACCCAGCTTTCCCTGCGGCCTTCCCGTGGTTTGGTAGCGAGCACTACTGGCTGGAGCGCATCAACGAGCTGGAGCAGCAGCTGGAAGCCATGCAGCAGCCGCCGTTGTGGTCTATGCCTGCCTGATCGCCCGCATGGCCCGGCTGTGCTGCCGGGTTAGCGCCTCCTGCTTACTGCCGCAATAGCGCATTCACCGCCTTCAGTAATAGCGGGGGCTGCAGTGGCTTGGTTAGCCAGGCGGTGGCCCCGGCGGCGCGGCCGGCGGCTTTCATGCTGTCGCTCAGCTCGGTCGTGACCATGATCACCGGCACCTGCACCAATGCCGGGCGCTGGCGCAGCGTGCGGATAAACTCCAGGCCGTTCATCTCCGGCATGTTCAGGTCGCTGATGATCAGCGACGGCGTGTGTTTGTCCAGCTGTAGCAAGCCGGCCTTGCCGTTTTCTGCCTGCAGCACTTTATAGCCGGCGTCGCTCAGGGCTTCGCAAGAGATTTGTCTGAGTACCGGAGAGTCGTCTACCACCAGGATAATGTGTTTCATTGTTTTCCCTGTCTGCCCGGCCCGGCGCGGTTGTCTGTGACCTGCTTCTCTTACCATGCTAGTTGGCCGCACCGGCCTGTCAAATGATGCATACAGTTGCTGTTGGTTTTCAATGTTATTTTGTATCCATTCAACCGCCATCCCCTGTGTGCCGCATGGCAGCAAAAAAGCAGGGCAAATGCGCTACAAGTGCCTTGCCATAAGGGGGTGTATCGGGACAGAATCATTGTCCGACATCCCAACCCTATTCAAGAAAATAAAACATGGCACTTATCGTACAAAAGTACGGCGGTACCTCGATGGGCTCCCCCGAGCGCATCAAGAACGTGGCCCGCCGTGTCGCCAAATGGAAAGCCCAGGGACATGATGTAGTGGTGGTGGTTTCGGCCATGAGTGGTGAAACCAACCGCCTGATCGCCCTGGCTAAAGAGCTACAAGAGTACCCGGACCCACGCGAGCTCGACGTGGTGATCTCTACCGGCGAGCAAGTCACCATCGGCCTCTTGGCCATGGCGCTGAAAGAAATCGGCGTCAATGCCAAAAGCTACTGCGGCTGGCAAGTGCGTGTGGTAACGGACAGTGCCCACACCAAGGCCCGCATCCAGTCTATCGACGAAGCCGCCATGCGCGCCGACCTGAACGCTGGTCGCGTGGTCGTCGTGGCCGGTTTCCAGGGCCTGGACGAAGAAGGCAATATCACCACGCTGGGCCGTGGTGGTTCCGATACCTCGGCCGTGGCCATGGCTGCCGCGCTGAAAGCTGACGAATGCCAGATCTATACCGACGTGGACGGTGTGTACACCACCGACCCGCGCGTGGTGCCGGAAGCCCGCCGCCTGAAGACCATCACCTTTGAAGAGATGATCGAAATGGCCAGCCTGGGCTCCAAGATCCTGCAGATTCGCTCTGTAGAGTTTGCCGGCAAATACAAAGTACGCCTGCGCGTGCTCTCCAGCTTTGAAGACGAGGGCGAAGGCACACTGATTACGTTTGAGGAAGATGAGAACATGGAAAAGGCCGTAGTGGCAGGTATTGCGTTTGACCGTAACGAAGCACGCATCAACGTGAAAGGCGTGCCGGACAAGCCAGGCATCGCTTACCAGATTCTGGGCCCGATTGCCGATGCCAATATCGAAGTGGACATGATCATCCAGAACGTGGGCGAAAACGGCACTACCGACTTCTCTTTCACCGTACCGCGTGGCGAATACCAGCAGGCGCTGGCCATCCTGCGTGATGTGCAGACCCATATCGGCGCCGGCAAGATCGACTCCGACGACAAGGTAGCCAAAGTGTCCATCGTGGGCGTGGGCATGCGTTCGCATTGCGGCGTAGCCTCCACCATGTTCCGCACGCTGGCGGAAGAGGGCATCAATATCCAGATGATTTCCACCTCTGAAATCAAGGTATCGGTACTGATTGACGAGAAGTACCTGGAGCTGGCCGTGCGCGTGCTGCACAAGGTATTTGGCCTGGATCAGCCTGCATAGGCAAAATTATTGCAAGTAGTGGTTGACAGAAGGCTAAGTGTTAATTAATATGGCGTTCTGTTGACGGAGAAATGGCCGAGAGGTCGAAGGCACTTCCCTGCTAAGGAAGCATACGGGCTTAAACCTGTATCGAGGGTTCGAATCCCTCTTTCTCCGCCACACAGCGCACCCGTAGCTCAGTTGGATAGAGTATTTGGCTACGAACCAAAGGGTCGGGCGTTCGAATCGCTCCGGGTGCGCCACTAGGTCCCCATCGTCTAGAGGCCTAGGACATCGCCCTTTCACGGCGGTAACCGGGGTTCGAATCCCCGTGGGGACGCCAGTTTCAGTAAAAAAGCCACCTTCGGGTGGCTTTTTTGCGTTTGTTTTTCGCAGCAGAGACGTGCGCGGTGAAGGTGGCATCTAGCGGTGTTGACGGTTCTGTGGCCCTATTTGAATGAAAAAAGCCCTTTCGTACGCGAAAGGGCTTTTTGTTGCGGCTGGCGATCAGCGCCGCACCAGGCAGCGCTGGTAGCGGCCATCGACACGGTCGGCAAACCAGGCGGTAGTGAGCTTGCGGGTGATCTTGGGGCTGTGCAGGCGAATGTCCGGCATCAGTTCGCGCGGCGCTTTGCGACCTTGTTGCTGGTCAGCTAGCTGCATGATGCGGCTATAGAGCGGTGTTTGCGCGAAGCCGGCGCTTTTTTCCTGTTTCAGGTCACGCAGCATGTCGGCGTCGCTCAGCCCCACGCGGCTGCGTAACTTGGCCAGTGCTTGCTGGGTGCTGCTGGCATCGCGGCCGGGTTGGCCGTTCTGGTAGCGCAGCAGGTCGCCATCCAGCGCCAGTTTGCTGCCACTGAGGCTGGCCACGGCTTGCTGGAAGGCGGCATTGCGGCTGGCGTAGCGCCCGGCGTTGAAATCGGCAAAGCGGTAACGCATGTCGGTATACGGGGCAGGGTATTGCAGCAAGATGGCGCTACCGAAATAGATGCCCCCTTTGCGGCTGAATACTTCATCGCGGATGCTGCCACTGCGCGCGTAGGGGTAGGGCCAGGCGCGCACGTGTGCTTCGGCAAACTCTACGCTGACCTGCATGGGGCCGCCGGTGCGGATGGGGTTTTTCATGCCGACAGGCAAGCCCAGCTTTTGCGCCTCGGACGACATGTCTTCAAACAGGTCGTTCATTTCTTTTTCGGTGCGCAGGCTGTCGATGCGTTCCTTGTAGCTCTGGCCGTTCGGCGACTTCTTCAGGAAGGCGGTTTTGACCAAGGCAAGCGGGATGTAGTAGTTGTCGACCTTGTCATTGATCTTGCCCCAGACAATTTTGGGCAGGCCCGGCACGACCGGGTCGGCCTGAAAGGTGGACTCTTGCTCGATAACGGCAATCACCGCGCAGTAGTTTTCGGCGGTGTGCGGTATCTGCAGGCTGGTAAATGCCGATACCAGGTCGTCGCGCCAGCCGCTGCGTGGTTTTACGTAGTCGGGCAGCAGCTTGTCCAGCAGCGCCTTGGGGTTGGCCGCAGCGGGTTTGGGCGGGGACGTGACGATAACGGGCGGGGCAGGTGGTACGGGCGGTATGGCAGGGACCACCGGCACAGTGCTGACGGGTGCGCTGGCCGGTGCGGGCAGCGTGCTGCTGGGCGCGTTTTGCTGAATGATCGGGGCGGGGACCGGCTGGCTGGCCAGCGGGCTGACCGGTGTGGCACAGGCGGCCAACATGCCGCTGCTGCCGAGCAGGCAGAGGAGTTTTTTCATGGTGCAGGGCCAGAATGCAATGCGGCATTCTAGCCCAGTGTGCTTTCGCGCCGCTAACAAAACCCCTGTGTCCGTCTGGGCTCAGGTGTGCTGCGTGTTTTGCTAGTGGCGTTTAGCTGTAGCGCTTGAGGATGCGCTGATATTCGCCGTTTTGCTGTATCAACTTCAGGCCCTGGTTAAAGACGTCACGCAGGGCAGGCTGGCGAAACAGCACGCGGTAGGGCAGCTTGATGAAAATGTCGTGGTAGCTGACTGGCAAGGGGGTTTCGCCAAAGTCGGTCTGCATGCGCTTATTCATGTAGTTGAAGATGCGGTGGTCCGCTACCACCACGTCCACGCTGCCACGGTATAGCAGGCGGTTCTGGTCTATCTGGTTGCCGGTTTCGTGATAATCGGGGTGTTTGTTTGCCAAGGCGGCAAATTCGCTACCCAGGTATTGCCCGGCTAGCGGGAAGGCGGAGATGCTGTAGCTGGCCAGGTCGGCAATGCGGTGAATAGCCAGACGCCGCTGCGCCAGGGTAATGGCCTTGTCTTCGTAGCTGATATACACATCGGAATAAGCCCCTTTGGCACCCGACTCCGGCACGATGGTGGCCACCGCGTCTATCTTGCGGTCCACCAGGGCTTGCGGCAGGCGCTTTTGCGACAGGAATACCGGCTTCATGTCGTATTGCCGGCTTTTCAGTGCCGCCCGGATGATATCCAGCTCGATGCCGGCCTCCAGCTGCGGAATGACATAGGGTTCCAGCGACTCGCCAAATGCCACGGTGACGGTGGTTTGGTGCGGGCCTGCCAGGGTGGCTTGGCAGGCCAGCGTGAGCAGTGTTGCCGCCAGCCAATGCGGTGAAACAGCCATGTTCAGCCTTGTTTACAGTGTGAATCGGTGGCTGGCTTGCTCCAGCTTCTGGGTGGTCTGGTCGGCGACGCGAATCAGGCCGTACAGCCGGTCCACCGCTTCTTGCTGAGTATGCGTATCCTGCAGCACCTCGCCCAGCTCCTGCTGAACCTCCTGTCGCAGCTGCTGGCTGCCTTGTATTTGTTCCACCACGTGTTGCAGTGCCTGGCCTAGCGAATTGATGCTTTCTTGCAGGGCGCTCACGCTGTGGCTGGCTTGCTGTACTTTATCCAGCCCTTGCTCGGATTGCGCCAGGCCCTGGCGAATACTCGTGGCCGCTTCGGTGGTAGAGCGCTGAACGGTGCCCAGAATTTCGTTGATGCTGCCTGTGGATTGCGCCGTGCGTTCGGCCAGCTTGCGCACCTCGTCGGCTACCACGGCAAAGCCGCGGCCGCTTTCCCCGGCGCGCGCCGCCTCAATGGCCGCATTCAGCGCCAGCAAATTGGTTTGTTCGGCGATCTCGTGAATGGTGTTGGCCACGCCCACGATCTGGCCCGCTTTCTGGGTGAGCTCGTCCAGCAGCACGGTGGTTTCGCGCACGGTTTCTACCACGTTGGCCAGTACCTCACTGCTTTGCTGCAGGTCGCGGCCGCTGTTGCCGGCCGACTCGATGGCAGCCACCGAGGTGGAGGCGGAGTGTTCGCTGTCGTTAGCCAGGCGCGCCAGGGTGTTGGTGAGCGATTGCACCTGTTCGCTCATCTGGCCGATGCGCTCGCGCTGGCGGCTGGCCAGCTGCTGCACTTGTGCTGCCTCATGCTGGATGTCGTGCTCGTTGCCTTGCAGCTCGCCTGCGGCGTTTTGCATCTGCACGATAAGCTGCTGCAGGCTGTGGCGCATGTCTTCCGTACTTTGGCCTATCTGGCCCAGCTCGTTATCGGGCTGGGGCGGTAGCGTCAGGTTCAGCTGCCCTTTGGCCAGCCCGGCCATGGCTTTGCGCAGCTGGTCTACGCTGCGGCGCTGCTGCCGGCTGATCTGGTGTACCAGAACAAAGGAGAGCACCAATACCAGCACAATGGTGCCTGCCAGAAACAGCCGGCCTTGCTGTACGAGCTGCTCGGCGCGCTTTTCTTCTTCGGCCAGCAGGCTGTTTTCGCGTTTCACCAGTTTGTCGATTTCGTAGCGGTGCTGCTGGTACTGGTTAGCCAGCTGGGTGAGCACGCTGCGTGTATCTTGCTCGGCCAGGCGCTGCGGAAAGTACTGCTCGCGTGCCAGTTTGAAAAACTCGCGTGCGGGTTTGTCGGAGGCTTGCAGCAGCAAACGCTGGCTTTCATCATTCAGCGGCATGCGTTGCCAGTATTCGTGGCGTGCCTGGAACTCTTTTTCCAGCTCCAGTACCCGGTCCTGATAGGTACGCACGGCAGACAGGCTCTGGCTATGCTGGGCCTGCATCACCACCAGATAGGATTCGATGATGTAGCGCGGTGGCGGCAGGATATCGGCAATCAGGTCTTTGCCCTGCACAATGCGGCTGTAAGCTGGGCCGTTAATGCGCAGCTCTTCCAGCTGGCGCCAGGACATGCCGCCGGTGAACATCAGGCCGATGCCGACAATGGATAGAACCAGCAGAAATTGTGCCCTGATGGACAAGCGGGCGAGCCACGAGTGAGTAGGCATGCTGTTGTACTCGGGAATAGTGTTGAATCATTATCGAATACTAAAGAATAGTGAGCAAATTACTTCAGGGTATTTTGTGATTCTACTGTGGTGCAATGCGAAATCCAGCCTGGCGGCAGGGTTATTTTCTCGCTATGTTGATGAAAGAAAAGCATTTTTTCAGGTGAAAGCGCCGACGCTTTCTGGCACAATGCGCGGTCTTTCAAGAAACACCTGCACACAATGACGCTTCCTGCCGCACCCCAAGCCATTAACAGCTACCGCAAGTACTGGGCGCAACGCTTTGGTACCGCCCCTTTCCTGCCTATGAGCCGTGCCGAAATGGACGAGCTGGGCTGGGATAGCTGCGACATCATCATCATCAGTGGTGACTGTTATATCGACCACCCCAGCTTCGGGATGGCACTGGTGGGCCGCTTGCTGGAAGCGCAGGGTTTCCGTGTGGGCATCATTGCGCAGCCGGACTGGAACAGCGCCGACGCTTTCCGCGCGCTGGGCAAGCCCAATCTGTTTTACGGCGTGACCGCCGGCAATATGGATTCCATGATCAACCGCTACACGGCCGACCGCCGCCCGCGCTCGGACGACGCCTACACCCCGCACGGCGAGCCGAACAAGCGCCCGGACCGCGCCGTGACCGTGTACGCACAGCGCTGCCGCGAGGCCTACCCCGGCGTGGGCGTGATGATCGGCTCCATCGAGGCATCCCTGCGCCGCATCGCCCACTTCGACTACTGGAGCGACAAGGTGCGCCAGTCGGTGCTGGCTACCTCCAAAGCCGACATCCTGCTGTACGGTAACGCCGAGCGCGCGCTGGTGGAAATTGCCCACCGCGCTGCCCGTGGCGAAAAGCTGTCCGAGATGCGCGATATCCGTGGTACCGCCTTCATGGTGCCGCACGGCTGGAAGCCGGACGACGAATGGCAGGAGATGGACTCCAGCGTGGTAGATGTACCGGGCAAGGTGGACGTGATCCTGAACCCGTACCAGGAGATCCCCGAGCAAGCTGCCGAAGCCACTGCGGCCAACGATCCGAGCAAGCCGCAGGTGATCCGCATCGAATCGCGCGAAGAGCGGCTGGCCAAGCGCCGCGCCGAGCGCGCCAAAACCGTGATCCGCATCCCGTCCTACGAGGCGGTAGCGCACGACCCGGTACTGTACGCCCACGCCAGCCGTACCCTGCACCTGGAGTCCAACCCCGGTAACGCCCGTGCGCTGGTACAGCTGCACGGCACGCGTGACGTGTGGCTGAACGCGCCGCCGATTCCGCTGACCACCGAAGAAATGGACTTCGTGTTCGGCCTGCCGTACGCCCGTAACCCGCACCCGGTGTACGGCGACGCGCATATCCCGGCGTGGGAGATGATCAAGTATTCGGTGAACATCATGCGCGGCTGCTTTGGCGGCTGTACCTTCTGCTCGATTACCGAGCACGAGGGCCGCATCATCCAGAGCCGCTCGGAAGAATCCATCCTCAAGGAAATCGAGGAAATCCGCGACAAGACGCCAGGCTTTACCGGCCATATTTCCGACCTGGGCGGCCCTACGGCCAATATGTACCGCCTCAGCTGCAAAGACCCGGCCATCGAGCGCTCCTGTCGCAAGCTGTCGTGCGTGTTCCCCGACATTTGCGAAAACCTGGGTACCGACCACGGGCCGTTGATCCAGCTGTACCGCAAGGCGCGTGCGCTACCGGGCGTGAAGAAGATCAATATCCAGTCCGGCCTGCGCTACGACCTGGCGGTGAAGTCGCCGGAGTACATCAAGGAGCTGGTACAGCACCACGTGGGCGGCTACCTGAAGATTGCCCCGGAACACACCGAAGACGGCCCGCTGTCCAAGATGATGAAACCTGGCATGGGCGCTTACGACAAGTTCAAGGAGCTGTTCGAGCGCTTCAGCCGTCAGGCCGGTAAAGAGCAGTACCTGATTCCGTACTTTATCGCGGCCCATCCGGGCACCAGCGACGAAGACATGGTGAACCTGGCGCTGTGGCTGAAGAAAAACAACTTCCGCCTCGACCAGGTACAAACCTTCACCCCCACGCCGATGGCGCTGGCCACCACCATGTGGCACACCAAGCGCAACCCGCTGAAGCGCCTGTCGCGCAGCTCGGAAAAAGTGGACGTGGTACGCGATGGCTACCGCCGCAAGCTGCACAAGGCGCTGCTGCGCTACCACCACCCGGATAACTGGCAGATCATTTACGACGCGCTGGTGCAGATGGGCCGCAGCGACCTGATTGGCCACGCCAAGCACTGCCTGATTCCGCCGACGCCACCGGGCGATAAAGCCGCCGCCGCGCGCCACCGCTTTGCTGGCCAGAGCCTGGCCGCGCGTGCCAAGGCACAGCAGGGCCAGCCGCGCAGCTACGCCGGCGCCCCGCGTGGTAACGGCAAACCCGCCGCCGCCAAGGCGCACCCAGGCAAACCGGCAACAGCCAAACCGGCTGCCAGCAAGCCTGTCGCCGCCAAGCCGGCAGCAGGGCGTGGTGGTGCCGGCAGCAAGCCCGCCGGCAAGGTTGGCCGCGGCCGCTAAGCTGCGCTACAGCACGATCCAGGCCGCCTGCATGGGCGGCTTTTTCTCGCCCGCTGCGGCACTTTTGCCGCGTGGGGCGTACAGAGTACTGCACACATATTGCCCAGGTGGCCAGCATGATACGCATCCCGTTTGAACACAGTTACGCCACGCAGCTGTCCCAGGCCTGCGCTGCGGCCAACCCTGATACGCCTGCTGCGCCGCGGCTGCTGTTCTGGCAGGCCGGCCTGGCCGGCGAGCTGGGGCTGGGCACCACTGGCGTGGATGACGCCACGTTGGCCGCGCTGTTTTCCGGCGCGCAGCTGCCTGACGGTGCGCAGCCGGTGGCGCAGGTGTACGCCGGCCACCAGTTTGGCGGCTACTCGCCGCAGCTGGGCGACGGGCGTGCCTTGCTGCTGGGCGAGGTGGTGGATACGGCGGGGCAGCGCCGCGATATCGCCTTCAAGGGTAGTGGCCGTACGCCGTTTTCGCGCCGTGGCGATGGCAAGGCAGCGGTGGGGCCCATGCTGCGCGAGCTGATTATCGGCGAGGCCATGCACGCGCTGGGCATCCCCACCACGCGGGCGCTGGCGGTGGTCGCCACTGGCGACACGGTCTACCGCGACCGCCCGCTGCCCGGCGCTGTACTCACGCGGGTGGCGGCCAGCCATATTCGCGTGGGCACCTTCGAGTACTTTGCCAACCGTGGCGACGAGGCCACGCTGCGCCAGCTGGCGGCGTACACGCTGCAGCGCCACTACCCGCAGCTGCAGCATGCGGCCAACCCTTACCTGGCCATGCTGGCGGCGGTGTGCCAGCGTCAGGCCAGCCTGCTGGCGCAGTGGATGCACGCCGGTTTCATCCATGGCGTGATGAATACCGACAATATGACGCTGTCGGGCGAAACCATCGATTACGGCCCCTGCGCCTTCATGGATGCCTACGACCCGGCCACGGTATTCAGCTCCATCGACGAGCGTGGCCGCTACGCCTACGGCAACCAGCCAGCTATCGCGCAATGGAACCTGGCACGGCTGGCCGAGGCACTCTTGCCGCTGCTGGATGCCGCGTCGATGGACGACGCCGTCGCACAGGCTACCGAGGTGATCCAGGGCTTTCAGGCGCATTACCAGCAAGCCTGGCTGGCGCAGGCGCGGGTCAAGCTGGGTCTGGTGGATGCGCAGGAAGACGACCTGGCGCTGGCCGAGGACTGGCTGCTGATGCTGCATCGTCAGCGGGTGGATTTCACCCTGGCCTGGCGTTATCTGGCCGACGCACTGGAGGGCGAGGCGCCGCGTCTGGCCGGGCTATTCGCGCAGCCGGCAGTGCTGCAGGCCTGGCTGGCGCGTTGGCAAGCGCGGCTGGGGGGGAGTGGCGGGCCCGCCGCACAGGTGGCTGGCCGCATGCGTGCGGCCAACCCTTTGTACATTGCCCGCAACCATCTGGTAGAAGAGGCGCTGGCCGCGGCCAGCGAGTATGGCGACACAGGGCTGGCGCAGCAGCTGCTGGCCGTGCTGGCACAGCCCTTTACCGAGCGCCCGGGGCTGGCGCGCTATACCCAGCCAGCCAGTGCCGAGCTGGCGCTGGGCTACCGTACCTTCTGCGGTACCTGAACTACACCAGGCTGACGGCCAGGGTGGCCGCCTCGATGCGGTTACGGCCATTGTGCTTGGCGCGATAGAGCGCCTCGTCTGCCGCAGCCAGCAGGCTGTCCATGTCGATATCGGGCAGCATGCCGCTGGCCACCCCGAAGCTGGCCGTCAGCTGCAGTGGCCTGCCATCAAAATCCAGTGTCTGGTTAGCCAGCGTCTGGCGCAGGTTTTCGGCCAACTCCAGCCCCTCGGGCAGGGAACTGTCGCGCAATACCATGGCAAACTCTTCGCCCCCCAGGCGGAATGCGCGGAAGCGGTCGGTACTGCGCGACATCATCTGTCGGCCCACGTGCTGCAGCACTTCATCGCCGATATGGTGGCCAAAAGTGTCATTAATGGCTTTGAAGTGGTCGATATCCACAAAAATCACGCACACGCGCAGCGGGTGGCGCCGTGGTCTTTCGATATAACTCCGCGTCAGCGAGCGGCGGTTGCGCAGGCCGGTCAGCGGGTCGCGGTGTGACAGCATATGCAGCTGGCGTGTCAGCCGGGTACCGATACGCACAATGGACATCATGTTGAAGAAAGCCGCCATCACCATGTAGAACATGGCCTGGTTCACGTTGATGTCGCTGCTGACCGTGAGCTCTGGCAAGCCACTTTCGCCTATCAGCAGGCGGGCAATGGCGCGCACGATCAGATAAGTGGCAAACAGCACCAGTGGCACGTGCAGAATCCACGTGGACATGCCGGGAAATTCGTTGAGCGAGGGGCGGTGGATGCGGGATACGCCCCACAGCACGATACCGCCCAGCATGAGATTGAGCAGGGTAATGCGGTATGGCACGGTGGCTTCCGGTAGCCCCAGCAGGAAGGACAACCAGCCAGCCAGGGCGGTCAGCAGCCAGATATGGCTATGGGGCAAGGGGCCTAGCTCAAAGAAAGCCAGGTAGGCATTACTGCCATACAGGAAGCCCGCTACCAGCAGGGCCGACATGACGGCATAGGGCATGGCCAGCAGCATCAGGTCGGGTGGCATGATGGCTACCAGCAGCAGACCTGAAGCCATGCAAGCGGCCGCCATCGTGTGCTGCACCAGCTGCTTTCCCAGGCCGCGTAGCTGCGTACCGGACAGTAGCCAGGCAAGGGCATAAAGATAAAGCTGTGTGACCAGAAGCAACCAATGGGCGTGGTATTGCATAAACTTCCTTAGCGGTTAGCTTATCTATATCTATGGTTTTACTAGAGATATCATGGGTTTTCAACTTTATGATCATACTCTTTTCATAATTATTGAAAGATATAAGCGTAACGCCAAGCCATGCCTTGGCGGCGTTGTGTTACTGGTTTATAAGTGGGTGTCTCCTTTTTGTCTGCCCTGCCATGATTCTGCTCCATACCCCTAGTGCAAAAGAAGTTGCTGCCTATTTGCCCCTGTTCCGCGTTGCGCTACCTGCTATGCCGGTGGTGACGCTGGACACCTTGCAGCAGCCCGAACAGGTACGCTATGTCATTACTTGGGGCCCGCCGCCCGGCCTGTTTGCCGGTTTGCCCGCCTTGCAGGCGGTGTTTGCCTTGGGTGCCGGGGTAGACAAATTGCTGGCACGGCCGGATCTGCCAGCGAGTGTGCCCCTATACCGCTTGCTGGACGGTGGCATGGCACAGCAGATGGCCGAGTACGTACGGCTGGGCGTGTTGTCTTATCAGCGGCATATGGATGTTTACCGCCGCCAGCAAGCGGCAGGGGTATGGAAAATGCTGCCACCGCGCCTGCCCGCCGAGGTACGCGTCGGTGTGCTGGGGCTAGGGGAAATCGGTAGTGCGGTGGCGCAAGCCTTGGTCGCTGATGGCTACCCGGTAAGCGGGTGGAGCCGTACCCCGCGGCCATTGCCTGGTGTGACCGGCTACCATGGCGAAGAGGGTTTGGTTCAGATACTGGCTCACAGCGATGTCTTAGCCTGCGTGTTGCCCTCTACCCCGCAAACACAGGGGCTACTGGATGCGCAGCGCTTGGCCAAACTGCCTGCGGGCGCGATGGTGATCAATGCGGGGCGGGGTGATTTACTGGACGAAAACGCCCTGCTGGCGCTACTGGATAGCGGCCACTTGCGGGCGGCCCAGCTGGATGTATTTGCCATGGAGCCGCTGCCCGCACATAGCCGGCTATGGCAGCACCCCGCCGTTACCCTGACACCGCATATTGCGGCGATTACCCTGCGCCAGCAGGCGGTTAGCCAGATTGCGGCCAACCTGCAGCGCTTGCAAGCCGGCCAGCTTGCCGAAGGGCTGGTGCAGCGCGGGCGCGGCTACTAGCTTTCCTGGGTGCAGGTTTGCCCATGGCAAATGCGGTTACGCCCGCTTTGCTTGGCGTGGTACATGGCCCGGTCGGCGGCATCCAGTACCTGCACCAGTTTGTATTCGGCCTGACTACTGCTGGCAATGCCGAAGCTAGCGGTAATGGTGAGGATCTGGCCTTGCCGTATCAGTGGCTTGCTGGCTATCGCCTGGCGCAGTTCCTCTGCCAGCTGCAGCGCGTCTGTCTGGCTGCCACCAGGCAGGACGATGGCAAACTCCTCTCCCCCAAGACGGAACGCCTGGCTAAGCTCGGTATGGTATTGCTTGAGCAGGCGGCCCATCCGCCATAGCACCACATCACCCATGCTGTGCCCGTAACGATCGTTGATGAGCTTGAAGTGGTCGATGTCCAGCACGATGACACTAAAGCAGGAAAACTGCTGCAGATAAGCCTCGGTAAGCCTGGTGTGCATGGCACGGCGGTTTTGCAGGGTTGTCAGCTGGTCGTGTAGCGACAGTTTGTGCAGCTGCCTGGCCATGCGGGCGCCAATGCGTACGCTGGCTGTCAGGTTGAAAATGGCGGCCATCACCATGAAGGCTACCGCTTGCAGGGTATTCATGACACTGCTGCTGTACAGCTCGGGTACGACGGCTTCGCCAAACATCAGCCGCAGAACGGCGCGCAGCAAAAAGAAACAGCCAAACAGTACCGACGAGGCGTGCAGCAGCCAGGTGCCAATGCCGGGGAACTCCTTGAGCGACGCCTGGTGCATCTGCCAGGTTACCAGCAACAGGATGCACCCGGTCTCTACGGATAGCACTGCCAGCCGTAGCTCGTGCTTGTCTATCAGGCCCAGCAGCAAAACTGGTACGGCAGCGGCCAGTGTGGTCAGGAGTATGTCGCGGTGGCGGTAGCTATGCAGGCGCAAAAACAGCAGGCTGGCGTTGGCCGCATACAGAAAGCCGCCAACCAGCAAGGCAGAGACCAGGGTATAGGGCCACGGCTGGCGCAGGATGGCTGCCGGCAGGCTGGCCGACAGCAGCATGCCACTGGCCAGCAGCATGGCCGACAGGCTGTGCTGCCATAGCAGGCGGCGCATGCTTTTCAGTAGCAGAATGGCTAGCAGCCAACCCACGCCGTACAGATAAAACTGCACAATCAATAGCAGCCAGTGCGTTTGGGGCATGAGCATTCCGGACAGATGGCGCAGCGTGCTGCGAATCAGGCCATTGTTGCCATGGCTTGCCACTGCGGCAATATCTCTATAAAACCCCCGCAACAATGGTGTTGCGCATCGCCTGCAACATGGCGGCTCAGGCCGTTTTCAGGCGCGATCTTGCCTGGTCGTATAGCCAATTGAACAGATAGGTATAAGGCAGAAAGAACAGCAGAATGCCGATATCCAGCAGCAGCGCCTGCCAGTAGCTTATCTCCATCCACCATGCCACGACCGGCACGCAGATAAACACCAGTCCTCCCTCGAACAGCACGGCGTGAAGGGTGCGAACCCATGGCGTGCGTTGCCAGCCGCAGCGGCGTTCCAGGCGCTCGAACAGGGCGCCGAATAGCATGTTCCAGCTCATGGCAATGGTCGACAGCATCACGGCCAGCACCCCCATCTGCGCCGGGCCATGGCCCAGTAGCCAGCTGCCTAATGGCACCAGTATCAGCATGGCGCACACTTCGTACAGTACGGCGTGCAAGGCGCGTTCGGGCAGGGTTTTTTCGTGGCTGTGCATGGTGTGGCCCAGGGGAGTGGTGTCAATCATGCTGGCAGTGTGATAGGTTTTTTGCGTAGATAACAGTTAGGTTCTATCGGAAAGATCGATATGTCTATCAGCAATGACGCCCTGGCTACCCTGGTGATGGTGGCCGAGCAAGGCTCGTTTTCGGCGGCAGCACGCGCCCTGGGCAAGCGGCAGTCCACCATTAGCGAATGTGTGGCCAACCTGGAAATCGACCTGGGTGTGAGCCTGTTCGAGCGCAGTGGCCGCCAGCCACAGCTCACGGCGGCTGGCCTGCGCCTCTTGCCGTTGGCACGGCAAGCCCTGGCTGCGCAAGACCAGCTGTGGCTGCAAGCCCGAGCGCTGGTCGCGGGCACTGAGCCACGGTTGAGCCTGGTGCTATCCGATACGTTTCATACCGGTAGCCTGGAGGCCGCGCTGCAGGCATTTGCCACCCAGTTTCCCCATACCGAGCTGGAGTGTCTGGTGGGCGAGCAGGAAGACGTGCTGGCGCTGGTGCGGGAAGGGCGCGCGCAGCTTGGCCTGCTATGCGGCCTGGCCAGCCCGGATGCCTTGCTGGCCAGCCAGCGGCTGCCGCAGTCTGCCAGTACGTCGCTCTACGTGGCGCCACAACACGTGCTGGCCGCGCAGCCGCCACAGGATGCGTCACAGCTGCAGGCTTACCGCCAGCTAAGGCTGAATACTTATGGCGACACCGCTGCCGCGGGTAGCGCAGGGCCGTGCTGGTACGCGCCCAGCTATCTTTTGCTGCTGGAAATGACCCAGCTGGGTTTTGGCTGGGCCGAGCTGCCAGACTGGCTGGTTGCCCGTTACGCCCCCGAGCTGGTGCCGCTACCGCTGGCAGGTTGGCCGCAGCAGCGCAGCCTGCACGCCGTGTGGCAGCGGGCGCAGCCGCCGGGGCCGGCTGCGGCCTGGATGCTGCAACTTTTTTTGCAGCCACCGGCAGCAGGCAAGCCCGGCGGGCTGGGCTAAGCCCGCGCTACCCCTCTTGGTGCGGCCAACCTTGCGGTATGGCCGACAGCAGCTGGCGCGTGTAGGGGTGCTGCGGGTTGGCGTACAGGGTGTCGGCGTTGGCTTGTTCTACCACCTGGCCCTGTTGCATCACCATCACCTGATCAGAAATATGCTTCACCACCGACAGGTCGTGCGAAATGAACAGATAAGATAGCCCGCATTCGTCCTGCAGGTCTTGCAGCAGGTTCAGCACCTGGGCTTGTACCGACACGTCCAGCGCCGATACCGATTCATCGCAGATCAGCACATTCGGCTTCATGGTCAGGCAGCGTGCAATGGCAATACGCTGGCGCTGGCCGCCGGAAAACTCGTGCGGGTACTTTTGCAGGGCACGCCTTGGCAAGCCCACGCGCTCCAGCAGTGCGGCGGCGAGCTGTTTGCGCTCGGCGTGGTCGTGGCCAATACCGTGCAGCGCCATGGGCTCCAGCAGGATTTCCTCTACGGTAAAGCGCGGGTTCAGCGACGCATACGGGTTCTGGAAGATGATCTGGATGCGGCGTTTGCAGGCGTGGAATTCGCGTGGCGACATGGCCAGGATGTCCTGGCCGTTAAACAGGGCGCGCCCGGCGCTGGCCTGATGCAGGCGCATCAGGGTGAGCCCTACCGTGGTTTTGCCAGAGCCGGACTCGCCCACAATACCCAGGGTCTTGCCGCGCGCCAGCTGGAACGACACGTCTTTTACGGCATGGAATACATGCTTGCCAAACAGCCCTTCGCGGCTTTCAAAGCTTTTGCACAGCCCCTGCACATCCAGCACGATATCGTCGCCAGGCGCATAGCCGCGCGTACGCTGTGGCGGTACCTGATAGGGCCGGTCTTGCAGAAAGTCGTCGATCACCGCCAGCCGTGCCGGGCGGCTATCCAGACGCGGGCGGCAGTTCAGCAGTGCTTTGGTGTAGGCGTCTTGCGGCTGGCTGAATACCTGCTGCAGCGGGCCGTGCTCGCGGATTTCACCGTGGCGCATCACGATCACCTCATCGGCAAACTCGCCGACCAGGCCCAGGTCGTGGGTAATGAACAGCACCGCCATGCCGTGTTTTTTCTGTAGCTGGGCCAGCAGCTGCAGGATTTGCTGCTGGATGGTGACATCCAGCGCGGTCGTGGGCTCGTCGGCAATCAGCAGCTTGGGTTCGCAGGCAATGGCCATGGCGATCATCACCCGCTGCTGCTGGCCCCCCGATAGCTGGTGCGGGTAGGCGTCTACCTTGCGGCCCGGCTCGGGCAGGCCCACCTCTTGCAGCAGCGCTATGGCGCGCTGGCGCGCCGCTTTGCGCCGCATGCCGGTGTGCAGCATCAGGGTTTCGATAATCTGGTCGCCCACGGTGAATACCGGGTTCAGCGAGCTCATCGGGTCCTGGAAGATCATGGCAATCTCGCGGCCACGTAAGGCGCGCAGGCTGCGGCGGTCGGCGGCCAGCAGGTTGCGGCCTTCAAACAGGATGTCGCTGCCGGGGGCGATGGCGGTGTGGTGATCGGGCAGCAGGCGCATGATGGCCATGGCGGTCACGGATTTACCCGAGCCCGATTCGCCCACCAGGGCCACGGTACAGTTGGCCGCGATATCGAAACTGATGCCTTTCAGCGCTTGGAAGTGCTCGCCGTTTTCCAGGCGAAAGTTCACGCGCAGATCGCGCACACTCAGCAGCGGGGTGGCTTGAGTCATGGTGTGTCCTTATTTCACTTTCGGGTCCAGCGCATCGCGCAGGCTGTCGGTGAGCATGCTGAAAGCGGTGACCAGCAGCGACATGAACAGGGTAACGGCGGCCATTTGCCACCAGTAGCCCTGCAGCAGCTCGGCCGGTGCCTCGGCCAGCATGGCGCCCCAGCTGGTCTGGGTGACGCCTACGCCGAAGCCCAGAAAGGACAGGATGGCTTCGTACTTGATCAGCGCCACGGTCAGAATGGAAAACTGCACCAGCAGCAGGTGGGTCACGTTGGGCAGAATGTGGCGGAACATGCGGCTGCGGTGGCTGGCACCGATGGCATCGGCCGCCTGGACGTATTCGCGGCCCTTGTGCTTCATGAACTCGGCGCGCATCAGGCGGTAGGTGCCGGTCCAGCTGGTGAGCGCCATCACCATGATCACGGTGTCGATACCGCGGCTCATCACGGCCGAAAACGCCAGCAGGAGCAGCATGTCGGGGACCGAGGTAAAGACGCTGTAGAACCACATCAGCAGGTCGTCCACGCGGCGGCCGAAATAGCCGGATAGCGCCCCCAGCAAGGTGCCAATCAGCATGGCCAGCAGGGCGCCGGACAGGCCCACCAGCAGCGAGGTGGCGGTGCCTTGTATCACTTTTTGCAGCACATCGCGGCCACGGCTATCGCTGCCGCAGACCAGGCTGTCAGCGTGCGTGGCCACGGCGGGGCTGGCCGCTGCGCTTTGGGCGGCGGTGGCCTGCGCTGCGGCCATGTCGGCGGCCAGCGGGTCGTCTTCGGCGCTCATGCCGGTGGCGGCGCTGGCATCTGCGGCGCTGGTGTGGTGCTGCTGTGCGGCATCGATATCGGCGGCGGTCAGCTCTACCGTGGCCGGGGCGTAGTGCTTGAACAGGGCGGGCGGTGTATTGGGCTTGGCGACTTCATCGCGCCAGTGGCTGCCGGCCAGGCCCAGCCAGCCGGCCAGGGCCAGCAGGACAAAGGCGGCGACAACCCACAGGGCGGCCAGGCCCAGGCGGTCGCGGCGCAGGCGCTGCCAGCCCAGCTGCCACAGGCTGCGCGAGGCCGGGCAGGCTGCGTCTGCGGCCAACAAGGTGGTTTGCTTGGTCATGGATAGGCCTTATTTCAGCTGTACACGCGGGTCGATCAGCTTGTAAACAATGTCGGCCAGCAGGTTGAATAGCATGGTGGCCAGCGCCACATAAATGGTGATGGCTTTGATGACAGGGAAGTCACTGCGGTCTACCGCATTCAGGACCTCGTTGCCCATGCCGGGTATGCCGAAGAAGCGCTCCAGCAGCAGCGCGCCCAGAAACAGGTAGGGCAGCGACATCATCAGCGAGGTGACCACCGGGATCAGCGCATTGCGCATCACGTGTTTCAGCATGATGGCGCGCTCCGACAGCCCTTTGGCGCGGGCAGTACGCACGTAGTCGTGGCCCATTTCCTCGATAAAGCAGCTGCGGTAAAAGCGGATATCCGGCGCCAGGCTCACCACCAGGCCCAGCAGCAGCGGCAGGGGGATGTATCGCCACAGGTTGGTGGCCAGGCTATCGCTCCAGCCCAGGATGGGAAACCAGCCCAGTTTGTGCGCCAGCCAGTACTGGCCGGCAATGATGTACACCAGCGCGCTCACCGACATGGCCAGGGTGCAGATCAGGGTGACGATGCGGTCGGTCAGGCTGCCGCGCACATAGGCCACGATGGCCGCGATGATGACCGATAGCAGCAAGCTGACGAGCAGCATGGGCAGCGCCAGCGTGAGCGAGGGGCCGATGCGGCTGGCCAGGATCTCGGCGACCGGCTGCTGGGTAGACCAGGAGATGCCGAAGTCCAGCGTGAGTACCTGCCGCGCAAAGATCAGGAACTGCGCGGGCAGCGATTGGTCCAGCCCCAGCTGGTGGCGGATATTGGCCAGCGTTTCGGCAGAAAAGCTTTTGCCAGCCAGAATATAAGACGGGTCGCCACCCACCCAGTGGAACAGGATGAACAGCAGCAGCATGACCCCGAACAGGGTAGGGACCATCTGCCACAGGCGGCGCAGGATATAAGCAAACATGGTTCAGATTCCAGACAAACACGCGCAGCCGGCCCTCTGCGGGGCCGGCTGCGGGTTGCCATAGCGGGGTTTATTTCTGGATGTCGATATAACGCCAGGTGGTATTCAGCAGTGGGTGCAGCTTGAAGTTTTTCACATAGCTGTGCGCCAGCGAGCTACGAATACGGGTGTCACCAAAGATCCACGGCTGCTGCGCCACCACGATCTTGTTCATGGCATCGTACAGCCTGTTGCGTTCGGCCCCGTCTTGCAGCTTCAGCGAGGCTTCAAACAGGCGGTCGTACTCGGCATGCCTGAAGCTGGCACTGTTGGCATCGCCCGCGTTCTTGCCGTACAGCAGCTGCATGAAGTTCTCGCCATCGGGGTAATCGGCGCCCCAGGCCAGGCCCCACATCTGCAGCTTGTTCTGGCGGTTGGCCTTGTTGAGCTCGTTCCACTTGCCGTATTTGAAGGTGAGCCTGATTTTCAGGCTATCGAAAGCCTGTTGCCAGTATTCGTTCCACTGTTTGTCGATGCCGCTGGTGCCGGTGGCCATTTCAATGGATAGCGGCTTGCCGTCTGGCAGCGTGCGCAGGCCGTCGACACCCACCTTGTAGCCAAAGCGGTCCAGCAGGGCGTTGGCCGCAGCCGGGTCGTACTTGACGGCGCCCTTGAACGCCGGGTTGTGGCCGGCGACGCCTTCCGGAATGACATAGTTCACCGGCACCGCCTGGCCACGGCGGATGGCGGCGATGGTTTCGCTGCGTGGAAACGCCATGGCAATGGCGCGACGCAAGGCGATTTTTTCCTTGGCGTCACCCCCGACTACCGGGTCTTGCATATTGAAGAACTGGTAGGTAATTTCCAGGTCTTTCTTGCGTTCCAGCTGTATGCCTTGCTTGGCGTATTTGGGCTGCAGCTTCACGTTCAGCGGGTTCTTCGGGTCGATGGCCAGCGCTTCTTGCAGTGCGGCCTGCGGAATGCCGGAGATATCCAGCTGCTTGTTGATAAAGGCCAGCCACAGTGGCTGCTCTTCTTCGATGATGGACACCTCTACGCGGCCAACCTTGGGCAAGGTCTGGCCATTGATCACCATCTTGCGGAAGTTCGGGTTGGCTTCCAGCACGATCTTGCTGCCGGGTTTCCATTCTTTCAGGGTGTATGGGCCGGTGCCCACCGGTTTGGCATTGGTGTTGCTGGCGTAGGCTTCGATGGCTTCACGGGCGACGGCGCCGAATGCCGGCATGGCCAGAATCTGCAGGAAGTTATAGTTGCCCTCGGTCAGCGTGAGCTGCAGCGTGTATTTGTCTAGCGCCTTGATGCCCTCTACCGGGCTGTCGTAGTTCAGTGCGCCTTTGCCGGCAGCCTTGACCAGCGCGTCTGCGCCGACAAAGCGGCCATCCACCAGAAAGCTCCACGGCGAATTGATGGTGGGGTCCAGGTGGCGCTTGATGGCATAGGCGTAGTCGGCGGCGGTCAGCTCGCGCTTCTGGCCCTTGAAGGCAGCATCTTGGGCAAAGTAAATACCGGGCTTCAGCTTGAAGGTGTACACCCGGCCATCTGCCGATACGGCCGGCAGCGCAACGGTGGTATTGGGAATCACCTTGGCCGGGCGGGCCAGGTAGTCATAGCTTACCAGCGGGTCGAACACGTTTTCGATGATGGCGCTGGAGTATGTGTCCGATACCTTGGCCGGGTCGAAGCCGGTTTCCGGTACGTTGAAGGCCACACGCAGCACCTTGTTTATGTCTGCCGCCTGGGCGCCCATGGCGAAGAGTGAGGTGATCGCCGCCACGAGCATGCGTTTCTTCATCATTGTTTCTCCTTTTGTCCTGGTGCTGCCGCTTGCCGGGCAGTCCATACCAGCCTTTTATCGATGGCTGCAGAGTAAACTACGGTGCGGTTTGATGAAATATCTATAGGTACTGGTCTTTAGGTTAGTTGAGTTGGCCGCAGCTTAGGTCATGGCGGCAGATGGCAACATCCTTTGCAGTAATGCCAGGGTAAGCTGCACTTTTTGGGGCAGATAGCGCCGCGCAGGGTAGACCGCGTACACCTGTGCGGCCAGCGGGCTTACATCCAGTGTAATGCGCTGCAAGCGGCCATCCGCCAGCGCATCGGCCAGTAGAAAGTCCGGCTGATAGGCAATGCCCATGCCGGCGATGGCCGCATTCACCAGCACATCACCGTTATTGGCCAGCAGCGGTCCGTGTACGGCCT
Source organism: Neisseriaceae bacterium (assembly GCA_027489245.1). Taxonomy (GTDB): domain Bacteria; phylum Pseudomonadota; class Gammaproteobacteria; order Burkholderiales; family Chromobacteriaceae; genus Vogesella. The sequence goes on from JAIYAC010000007.1 coordinate 215,191, forward strand.
GCTGGTACAGGGTCTGGCCGCTGCCAAACTGCCAGAACTGTTGCGTCTGCTGCAGGCTGTAGCGCAGGCAGGCGTGGCCGGCCAGCTCGGCGAGCGTGCGTGGCGTGCCGTAGCGGGCGAGGTAAGCAGGGGCGGCGCAGAGCACCATGGCGATCTCGCCCAGCGGCCGCGCGACCAATTGCCCGGGCAGGGGCTGCGTGCTGATGCGTAGCGCCAGGTCGAAGCCGGCTTCCACCAGGTCTACCTGTTCGTCTGACAGCACCAGCTCTATTTCCAGCTGCGGGTGGCTGGTGTGCAATTGCGCCATCCAGCTGCCCAGAAAGCGCATGCCAAACGATAAAGGCGCCGACATGCGCAGCTTGCCGTGAACGCTCACGCTCTGTTGCTGGGCCAGCGCATCGGCTTCTTCCAGCTGTGCCAGGATGGGGCCGATGCGCCGGCTATAGTCCTGGCCCGCTTCAGTCAGCGTCATGCGGCGCGTAGTGCGCTGTATCAAGCGGCAGCCCAGGTGTTTTTCCAGCGCCGCCAGCTGCTTGCTGACCATGGCGCTGGACATGTCCAGCCGCTGCGCGGCGCCGACAAAGCTGCCTGCCTCCACAATCGCCTGGAACACCTGCAGGGCAGTGAGTCTGTCCATTGATTATTTCTTTTTGGTAATGAATCAACTTCCGGATTGTATCTTTATCAATCTATTGCGATGAATTGTAATGCAGTCATCACCGAATAAAGGAGCCCGCCATGACCCCCCTTGCACCGCTTTTCATCTCGCACGGTGGCCCGGATGTGCTGATCAATGCCTCGCCGGCGCGCCACATCTGGCAGCAGTACGCCGCCACCCAGCCGCGCCCGCGCGCCATATTGATCATGTCGGCCCACCATCTGGCACGGGAGCCGGTGGTGGGCTGGTCGCCCCGCTGGCAGGCCATACACGATTTTGGCGGCTTCCCGCGTGAGCTGTATGCGCTGAACTACCCCGCCGTATCGGACGAGGAGCTGGCCGGGCAGGTACAGGCCAGGCTGGCCGCAGCGGGTGTAGCCGCACACCTGCAGCAGGCAAATGGCCTGGACCACGGCGCCTGGGTACCCTTGCTGATGATGTACCCGCAGGGCGATATCCCGGTCATTACCCTGGCCACGCTGCCGCGCCAGGGGGCCCGTGCGCACTATTTGCTAGGGCAGGCGCTGGCTGGCCTGGCGGCAGAAGGCGTGCTGATCATTGGTTCGGGCAGCGTAACGCACAATCTGTATGCCCTGGGCGCACCCGACGCCCCGGCCCAGCCCTGGGCGCAGGCCTTTGCCGACTGGGTAGCCGCCAGGCTAGAGCAGGGCGACAGTGAAGCGCTGCTGGATTGGCAGGCGCAGGCGCCCTTTGCCCGGGAAAACCACCCCACTGACGAGCACCTGCTACCGCTGTTTTTTGCCTTGGGCGCCGCCGGTGGCCAGCGTGGCCGCAGCCTGCATCGGGGCATTGAGTATGCCGCGGTGACCATGGATGCCTGGGTGTTTGACCAGCCCGCTTAGCGGCAAAGCTTGTAAAGCAAAAAAACCGGCCAGGATGACAGTCCTGGCCGGTTTTTTTGCTTTATACCAATGAATACGCTGCCATTTCAATGATATTGGAATTGCAATTGGCGTTGCTTTTGGTATTTTTTGGCATTCTTATGCTTTTTACGCTAGATTTATCAATCAGAATTACTGCTTTTCCGTTGGGTTGTTAACAATTGTTAAGTAGCTGAACTTTTTCTTTGTAATGTAAGTCAATGAAATTAATGTGAAATTAGTCGTTCAAAAAATTAAAATACTTTGTTCGAAAGCTTCTTCTATCTACTAGTGAAGATAATCACTATAGTGACTACATCGCAAGGACGCACAAACAAGACACAAGGTCTGCCGCAGTATCAATGGTTTGAGTCCTTGTCTTGTTCAGGTGGTACAGCCACCCATTACACTTTTAAAGGAATGATTACCATGAAAAAACTGACCCTGATCGCTACTGCCATTGCCCTGTTTGCCGGCGTTGCCCAAGCACAAGATGTTGCCAAAATCGGTGACCTGCAAGCGCCAACCAACTTCGCCAAGATCGGCGATCTGGAACAGCCAACCAACTTCGCCAAGATCGGCGATCTGGAACAGCCAACCAACTTCGCCAAGATCGGTGATCTGGAACAGCCA